>NZ_JAAOIY010000001.1 GCF_013184495.1 Sporosarcina jiandibaonis
TTTTACTCATAAAATTATCCCGCTCCTTCAAGTTAGGTATAGTATAGCGGGTTTTTTCCATAGAAAAAACCCCGAAAGGGGTACTTTTTTAAAGTGTCCGCTTTTCGGGGTTCAGTTCAGATAGATGGCGTTTGCATATTTTTCGGCGGGATATTGTTGCTAATTCCGGGATTTATCACCGATATTGCAGGTTTTTTCTTGCTATTTAAGGGCCCGAGAAATCTAATAAGACCTTATATTATTACTTGGTTGGCTAAAAAAATGAAAAGCGGGCGCATTGTCATTCGTTAAACAGCGGATGTTGTTTGACTTTATAGGCAGCAAATAAAAGAAAAGGCGATAATAAAATTCCCGCAAAACCAAATAAGTAAACAGAACAAGCCATGATTAAAAATGCATGAACCGGTTTTAGTTGGAAGGTGGATGCCCACATGTAGGACTCGGTAAATTGTCGCGTCGTAATCGTGAATAAGTAGAGTAATGCAAGTGAAATTCCCACGAATAAATTTCCAGAGTGTATGAAAAAGACAATCATCGGGATTAGGAAGATGCCTATTCCTAAAAACGGGAGACCATCGACTAGTGAAATCAGGAATGCAATCCCGAACGGTGATTTGAATTGTAATAGTGAAAATCCAATTGATAAAATGATAAATGTTAAAAAAACTAATCGTGCTTCAACGGAAACAAAGGTGCCGATTACTTTACTTGCTTCTGATAGTGATTTTTTCGCTTGTTTACGCATTTCTACGGGAAAGTAAACGAGAAACCAAAATCGATTCTTCCCTGACTCGCGTAAAGCAAAAAAATAAGCTAATAGAAAAATAAAGAAACTAATAAGTCGTTGAAGCAATGTTTGAATCAGCATAAGTGTATATTCGAGAATGGCCTGTCCATATTGAATGATTTTGCCTTCAAGAAACGCAAGCACTTTACTAACAGTATCTGTATTTGCAGTGAGCGGAGTTAAGTGGCGCTCGACTGCAGGGACCAGATCCATTATTCCATGGATGCCAATATAGACGAATGAGCCGGTTAGAAAGAAAAGAATACATATTACGAAGATAGTTGCGATTGTTAATGGCAGCTTTGTTAATGAATGGACGGCTGTAAGAAGCGGTGCGGTAAAGTAAGCCGCGATAACCGCAATCGCCACGGGAGGAAACATGAAAATTACAACGATTGTTAGAATGATAGGCAGCCACTTTATAAACAATAATCTAGCGATTTTTTGATTTTTATTATGAACAGACATCTTAGACTCCTTTGTCTATTTATTCTAAAAACAAGCGTTTTCATTCACAATTATGACAAAGTTGATTATAATGAATCATGTAAGCAAAAATAGAATAATAACATAAAAAGTTGAAAGGCCGCTACACCGCTTTTTACGATTGTGCGAAGTATGGCCCTATAACCAAAAGGAGCGATTTACATGACATCAACCAAGGGATTAGAAGGAGTCGTCGCGACACAGTCTGCCATCAGTTCAATTATTGATGATACTCTTACATATGTCGGATATGACATTGACGACCTCGCTAATAATGCCAGTTTTGAAGAAGTTATCTATCTACTATGGCATCAGCGATTACCAAAAGAGGACGAGCTTGCTGAACTTAAGCAACAGCTTATTGCACATATGCCAGTTCCTCAAGAAGTCTATGATCACTTTAAAATGTACCCGATAGACAAAGTGCACCCTATGTCTGCATTGCGTACTGCAGTTTCCCTTCTTGGATTATACGATGAAAAATCAGAAGATATGTCCGATGAAGCAAACTATGAAAAAGCGATTAAAATTCAGGCGAAAATTGTTACATTAGTAACAGCATTTGGCCGAATCCGTAAAGGGTTAGAACCAGTCGCTCCAAAAGCAGAATTAGGCTATGCAGCCAACTTCTTATATATGTTATCTGGAACAGAGCCAGATGCAATTGAAGTTGAAGCGTTTGACAAAGCACTCGTGCTTCATGCAGATCACGAATTGAATGCATCCACATTCACAGCACGTGTTTGCGTGGCGACTCTTTCGGATATGTACTCAGGAGTCACTGCGGCAATCGGTGCGCTCAAAGGGCCTTTACACGGCGGAGCGAACGAGCAAGTCATGAAAATGCTCGCGGAAGTCGGTTCAGTAGATAATGCAGAAGCTTATATTAAAGATAAACTTGCAAACAAAGAAAAGATTATGGGATTCGGTCACCGTGTTTATCGTAAAGGTGATCCTCGTGCAAAACACCTTCGTGAAATGTCCAAAAAACTGACGGCATTACGCGGTGAAGAAAAGTGGTATGAAATGTCTGTGAAGATTGAAGAAGTCTTTACGGCTGAAAAGAATCTGCCGCCAAACGTAGACTTCTATTCTGCATCAGTCTATCATTCACTCGGCATCGATCATGATTTGTTCACGCCGATTTTTGCAGTTTCGCGCGTATCAGGTTGGATCGCGCATATTCGCGAGCAATATGCGAATAACCGCCTAATTCGTCCACGTGCAGACTATACTGGACCAGGCATGCAAAAATACGTACCGATTAACGAACGCTAAAATAACTTAATTAAGGAAAAAGGGCAGCTCTTTGGGAGGGGCCCTATGATTTTGAATTTAGGAGGAATTTTTTAATGACAAACGGTGAAAAAGTAACAGTTACAAATGGTGTTTTAAACGTTCCAAACAATCCAGTAATTCCATTCATTATCGGTGACGGTACAGGTCCTGATATTTGGAATGCAGCTTCACGAGTACTAGAAGCAGCAGTTGAAAAAGCATATAACGGCGAAAAGGAAATCGTATGGAAAGAAGTACTTGCAGGAGAAAAAGCATTCAATGAAACAGGCGAATGGCTCCCGCAAGAAACGCTTGATACGATCGAAGAATACCTGATTGCTATTAAAGGACCACTTACAACGCCTATCGGCGGAGGTTTCCGTTCATTGAACGTAGCGCTTCGTCAAGAACTAGATCTATACACATGCGTTCGTCCAGTTCGTTACTTCGAAGGTGTTCCTTCACCAGTTAAACGCCCTGAAGACTGCAATATGGTGATCTTCCGTGAAAACACAGAAGACATTTACGCGGGTATCGAGTATGAAAAGGGAACAGATGAAGTTAAAAAGCTAGTGAACTTCCTGCAAGATGAAATGGGCGTTAAAAATATCCGTTTCCCAGAAACATCAGGTATTGGCATTAAGCCGGTTTCAGAAGATGGAACAAAACGTCTTGTTCGCGCTGCGATCAACTTTGCACTTGATGAAGGACGTAAATCAGTAACGCTTGTTCATAAAGGAAACATCATGAAATTCACTGAGGGCGCATTCGCGACTTGGGGCTATGAAGTTGCTGAGGAAGAATTCGCTGACAAAGTATTTACATGGAGACAGTACGACAAGATCAAAGAAGCAGAAGGTACTGACGCTGCAAACAAAGCACAAGAAGATGCTGAAGCATCTGGAAAAATCATCATCAAAGAAGCAATTGCGGATATCTTCTTGCAACTAATCCTTACTCGTCCAAAAGAGTATGATGTTGTCGCGACGATGAACCTGAACGGCGACTATATTTCTGATGCTCTTGCTGCACAAGTAGGCGGAATCGGAATCGCGCCAGGAGCGAACATCAACTATGTAACTGGTCACGCGATTTTCGAAGCAACTCACGGTACTGCACCGAAATATGCTGGACTAGACGTTGTTAACCCTTCATCAGTCCTATTATCAGGTGTACTAATGCTTCAACACCTTGGATGGAATGAAGCAGCGAAAATGATCGAAGAATCGATTGAAAAGACAATTGCTTCTAAAGTAGTAACATATGACTTCGCACGCCTGATGGAAGGTTCAACTAAAGTTAAAACTTCCGAGTTTGCGGATGAATTAATCAAAAACTTATAATATAATAAAGGGGGACTCGTTCCCCCTATACATACGAATAAAAGGAGAGTTACCTCATGACAATGACACGCAAGAAAGTATCGGTTATCGGTTCCGGCTTCACTGGCGCAACGACTGCATTCCTTTTAGCGCAAAAAGAATTAGCTGACATTGTTCTTGTTGATATTCCTCAAATGGAGAATCCAACAAAAGGGAAAGCACTTGATATGCTTGAAGCAGGTCCGGTTCAAGGATTTGATGCTAACATTATTGGAACTTCAGATTACTCGGATACCAAGGATTCTGATATTGTAATCATTACAGCCGGCATTGCACGTAAACCGGGAATGAGCCGTGATGATTTAGTACAGACTAACCAAAAGATCATGAAAGCCGTAACAAGTGAAATTGTGAAGTATTCTCCAAATTCAACAATAATCGTTTTAACGAATCCAGTTGATGCAATGACATATACTGTTTATCAGGCATCTGGTTTTCCGAAAGAACGTGTCATCGGACAATCGGGCGTATTGGATACTGCGCGATTCCGTACGTTTGTAGCGCAAGAGCTTAACCTTTCTGTTAAAGATGTAACAGGATTTGTTCTTGGAGGCCACGGAGATGACATGGTTCCTCTTGTACGTTATTCTCATGCGGGTGGAATTCCATTAGAAACATTAATCTCACCAGAACGACTTGAAGAAATCGTTGACCGCACGCGTAACGGTGGAGCGGAAATTGTGAACCTTCTAGGCAATGGTTCTGCGTATTATGCACCAGCTGCTTCATTAGTCGAGATGGCCGAAGCAATTTTAAAAGACCAAAAACGCGTTCTGCCTGCAATTGCTTATTTAGAGGGCGAATATGATCTTGATGGAATTTACCTCGGGGTACCGACTGTTTTGGGTGCTAAAGGGATTGAAAAGATTATAGAACTCGATTTAACGGAAGATGAAAAAGTTGCACTTTCCAAATCTGCAGATTCAGTTAGAGCGGTAATGAAAGTATTGGCATAAATAACACACGGGTAGCGAAAGCTGCTCGTTTTTTTAACTGTTTTGTTTGTTTACTAACGTTTAATGATATTTCGGGGAGGAATTCAGTTGATTTTAGGTAAAAAAAGACGGCTTGGCAGAAAAATCGAAGAGATAACAGTTGGAGAAAAATTAAAGCTTACCGAAAAAATTGAAGACAAAGATTTGCTTTTATATCTTGGGCTCACAAATGACGGGAATCCACTTTATATTCAACATGACTATGCATCGCAAACGCCATACGAAAATCCGATTGTGCCTACAATTATGTTGACGGGCATTATATCATCGGCTATTTCGAAATATTTACCGGGACCAGGTTCACATATTGTTGAACAACATCTTGAATTTCCTAAGCCTGTATATCATTATGCGACAATCGATTTCCTCTTGGAGGTTATCGTCGTTGATAAGTTGAATAACAAAATAATTGTTGAAATTGAAGCGATAGATGGGGATAATGATGTTGTAGTTGCCGGAGAAGTCAAAGTGATTCCTCCTATTGTTGAAAATCGCCTTATTGCTCAAGCGATGGAAAATTTCTAACTAGATGGGTGAGTGCATTAATGCAAAGAATACTTATCGTTGAAGATGAACAACCGATTCGGAAATTACTCGAATATAACTTGAAATTATCCGGATACGAAACGATTAGTGCAGCCGATGGAGAAGCTGCAATTGAATTGGCCTTAAGTGAACAACCTGATTTAATAGTCCTAGATATAATGTTGCCTAAATTGGATGGAATCGAAGTATGTAAAATGCTTCGTTCGGGGGGGAGTAATATTCCTATCATCATGCTCACTGCAAAAGGCGATGAATTTGATAAAGTTCATGGTTTGGAAATCGGCGCGGATGATTACATGACAAAGCCTTTTAGTCCAAGAGAAGTTGTTGCGCGCATAAAAGCCGTTCTTAGACGAAGCAAGACTAAAGTAGAACATCCTGAGGTTGAAGAAACATTGTTGTCCGGTCCGTTCAAAGTTTATTTGGAACGTTATGAAGTGTATCTTCACGGTGAAAAGCTGGATTTCACGCCTAAGGAATTTGAACTGCTTGCATATTTAATTCAAAATAAGAATCGTGTGCTTTCCCGCGATTTATTGCTAAGTGCTGTTTGGAATTATGATTTTGCGGGAGATACGCGAATTGTCGATGTCCATGTAAGTCATTTGAGAGAAAAAGTAGAAAAAGATACAAGAAATCCGCAATTTATAAAAACCGTAAGAGGCATCGGGTATAAATTCGAGGAGCTGGATTTGTAATGAAAGGTCTATACGGTCGTCTCGTCCTAGCAAATATATTATTTTTATCGTTTCTTTTAACTGGCCTTGGTATAGTACTGGGCCAGTTTTTTCCCTTGTTCAATCATAGCGCAGACCCAATCATACAACGTGATTATTTAGTATTTCTTTTGATTGTTTTACTAACGGCATTATTCGTTTCGCTCTTTATAATTACACGTTTATTGCTGCAATACATTAAACCGATTGACAAGGTAACATCAAATGCAATTAAGCTAGCACAAGGAGATTATTCTGTACATACATCAATAATTGAAAATGAGAGGAAAAATGATCTTTCCTCGGCAATTCATTCGATTGCGCATACGATGCAAGAAATTTCAACGGAACGAGAAATGGAGAAAGAACGGTTAAACACACTTATAGAAAGTATGGGAAGCGGCCTTTTAATGTTTGGAAGAGGCGGTACGCTCAATCTTGTTAACGGGGTTTTTAGAAAGACATTCGGTTTTGAAGAGGATGCAGAGTTAAAAGGTAAAACAGTAAATTCGCTTGAACTGCCTAGAGAACTTGAAACTCTTATTGAAGACGTCTACATGACTGAACAATCCTGCGAAACCCAGTTGAATTTACTTGTTAATGGCGTAGCTTCTTCCGTAAAGGTATATGGGGCTCCTGTAATTGGCAATTACGGCAATTGGTTGGGAATTGTCGTTGTCATTCATGACATTACCGAATTAGTAAGGCTGGAAAAAGTTCGAAAAGATTTTGTGGCGAATGTATCCCACGAGCTGCGAACTCCAGTCACATCCATTAAAGGGTTTGCAGAAACTTTACTCGACGGAGCCATGAATGATCAAACAGTAATGATAGACTTTCTTGAAATTATTCAAAAGGAAAGCGATCGACTTAAGTTATTGATCGATGAATTATTAGTATTGTCAGATGTTGAAAGGGAAGGTTTCACGCTTCAATACAGCGAAGTCGGTTTAAATAAAATGATTAATGAGGCGATCCAAGTTGTCAGTGGTCGTATCGAACAGAAAAATATGATGGTTGATTTCAATATGCCGAAGGAAATTGTGATTGACGGTGATGAAGGCCGTTTAATCCAAGTGATGGTCAATCTTCTGTCAAATGCAATCACTTACTCAATGGAAGACACAACAATAACGATTCAAGTTAAGGAAGTTGAAAAGGACGTAATCATAATCGTTAAGGATGAAGGGATTGGAATTAAAGAATCGGAATTAGAACGGCTTTTCGAAAGATTTTACCGAGTCGATCGAGCTAGAAGTCGCGATTCAGGCGGTACAGGGCTCGGCCTGGCGATTGTGAAACATCTCATCGAGGCTCACGCCGGAACGATAAATGTTGAGAGTAAACCAAATGTCGGCACTAGTTTCAGCTTAAGGATTCCTAGACGAAAACGAAACTAATAACCCGTCCAATCCGTATAGAGAGACAATGAATATCTCAAGGGGGATTATCAATGAGTGTTAAGCGAATATTAACAATGATTGGTATGGGGATTTTAGGAATCATGCTCCTCATAGTCGGTTTCACAACATGGTACACAGTGAATGAATCAGAACAGGCAGTAGTGATTACATTCGGGAAAGCAAACACAGAAGTAACAAACTCGGGTTTGCACTTTAAGTTGCCTTGGCCAATTCAACATGTTGAAGTTTTATCGAAAGAGACGTTCAGCTTGAAATTTGGTTATAAGCAAGAAGACGGAGAAGTTGTCGACTTTGATCCTGAAACGAAAATGATTACAGGGGATGAATATATCGTTATAACTGATTTGGTTGTGCAGTGGAAAATTACAGAGCCAACCAAGTATTTATTCCATTCCGAGAATCCCGAAGAGATTTTACATGATGCAACTTCTGCTTCAATCCGGTCAATCATTGGGAGTTCTACGATTGACGCTGCATTAACTGATGGAAAAGCGGAAATAGAGGCAGAGACAAGAGAACTTCTGGCTACGTTAGTAGATAAGTATGATATCGGCATCGTTATCCAAGGTGTGAAACTTCAAGATGTAGAACTTCCGAACTCTGAGGTGCGGGCTGCATTTACAGCGGTTACGGATGCTCGTGAAACAAAAAATACGAAGATTAACGAAGCCAGAAAATACGAAAACCAAAAAAGCAGGGAAGCTATAGGTGAACGCGATGCGATCATCTCCCGCGCAACCGGTCAAAAAACAGCGCGTATTGAACAAGCGCATGGTGACGTATCGGTTTTCAATAAACTGCATGCAGAATATAAGAATAATAAAGAAATAACGCGAGAACGTTTAATACTAGAAACGCTAGAACAAGTATTGCCGAAAGCTAAAATTTACATTATGAACGATAATGGTGAATCCGTGAAATATTTGCCACTGACACAATTGGAGAACACTTCACCTCAAGTCACAACTAAAGATGATGAGGGGGATGAAGAGTAATGTCAAACGATAAAAATCCATTTAAAAGTTTTGAAGAGCGACTTTTTGAAAAACAACAAAAGCAAAACTCTAAAAGCGGACCAAAGAAGCCGGGAAATACTGCGGCGCCAATTGAGTTTAAAAAGTATATTAAATCAACGCTTATTTTAACATCCATATTTGCGGTAATCGTTATCTTAATAGCTAATATTTTCATAGTTAAAGAGAATGAGTATCGGGTTGTCACGCAGTTTGGAGAAATCAAGCGGATTATTCAAGAGCCAGGCATCAATATTAAAGTGCCTTTCATACAAAGCGTCATGACACTACCGAAAAGCCAAATGACTTACAATGTTTCAGAGGCCGAAATTAACACAAAAGATAAAAAGCGCATTATGATTGATAATTATGCTGTATGGAAAATAACAAATCCGAGAAAAATGATTTCCAATGCGCGTAATATTGTGAATGCGGAAGGTCGAATGTCAGAATTCATCTATTCGGTTGTCCGTACCGAACTTGGTCAACTCGACTATGTGGATGTCGTGAATGATGAAAACTCTGAGCGCGGTTCATTAAACGACAGGGTTACCCAACGTGTTAATGAATTTTTGGAACAAGGGAACTTCGGAATTGAAATTGTCGATGTTCGTATGAAACGAATAGACTTACCAGAGGAAAACGAACAATCAATCTACACAAGAATGATTTCCGAACGACAATCAACTGCACAAACCTATTTATCTGAAGGTGATGCGGACAAAAGCAGAATAGAAGCCGAAACGGACCGAGAAGTGACTGAAATGTTAGCGGAGGCAAATAAAGAAGCTGCCATCATTCATGCTGAAGGCGAGTCAGAAGCTGCTAAAATTTACAACGATACTTTTTCAAAAGACCCGGAATTTTATAGTTTATACCGAACACTGCAAACGTACACGAAAACTGTTGGTGAAGATACGATGATTATTATCCCGGCAGATTCTCCATACGCGAAAATCTTAACCGGTTATATCGAATAAGGCAGTAAACAAATACCCGTCATTTTCATTTATCCTAGCCCGCATGGTAAGATAGATGAAGATGGCGGGTTTCCTTGTTGGAAATAAACATAATCAAAATTAAAGTTAATTGATATTTGAACAGGAGTGGATGACTTGACGAAAAAGAAAATAATCCTTATTGATGGAAATAGCCTTGCGTACAGAGCATTTTTTGCTTTGCCTTTATTAACGAACGATCACGGCATTCATACAAACGCAGTGTATGGTTTTACAATGATGCTTCAAAACATATTACACGAAGAAAAACCGACCCATATGCTAGTGGCATGGGATGCAGGGAAAACGACCTTTAGACATAAAACATTTGGAGAGTATAAAGGAGGGCGTCAGAAAACCCCTTCCGAATTGTCTGAGCAATTTCCTTATATCCGAAAACTGCTTGATGCGTATAACATAAAACAATATGAACTCGATCAATACGAAGCGGATGATATTATCGGTACATTAAGTCGAGAAGGTAATGAGGAAGGTTCCGAAGTTATTGTGTTTTCAGGAGATAAAGATTTAACCCAACTCGCGACTGAGCATACGACAGTGCTAATTACACGTAAAGGAATAACGGATACAGAGAAATATACGCCTGAACATATCATAGAGAAATACGGAATTACAGCTTCCCAGATGATCGATATGATGGGGCTTATGGGAGATCCATCAGATAATATCCCTGGCGTTCCAGGTGTCGGAGAAAAGACGGCGCTTAAATTATTAAAAGAGTTCGGTTCCATTGAAAATGTGTATAAATCACTTGATAAAATAACCGCGAAAAAACTCAATGAAAATTTAACAGCGAATGAAGAAGTCGCTTTTATGAGCCGTGATTTAGCAACGATTGCTGTCGATGCGCCAATTTCAGTGAAAATCGACGACTTGTCGTATAACGGTCCCGATAATGAAGAACTCACAAGTATTTTTCAACAACTAAATTTTAATACGCTTCTTGAAAAGATATCTCCAGGCGCGAGCGAAGTGAAGCAAGAAGATATTGAAGTCACCATCGTATCGGGTTTACAAGAAGAACATTTATCGGATACTATGGCGCTTCATATTGAAATGATGGACGTTAACTATTTAAATGCTGACATTCTCGGGGTTGCATTAGCTGATGAAAATCGGACAATCTATCTTCCTCTTTCAGTTCTGGAGACTTCGGATTTATTTAAAACATGGCTCGAAGACGATTCTAAAAAGAAGTATTGTTCCGATTCGAAAGCAGCGCTTGCCTCTTTGGCTAGATACGGAATTGAATTGAAAGGGATTGAGTTTGACTTACTGCTCGGCGCATACATAGTGAGTCCTTCTACTTCCTATACGGATATTGCATCCATAGTAAAACAGTTCGGTTATACAGATGTTAAGCAAAATGATTTGATTTACGGAAAAGGTGCGAAAAAGGCGGCTCCATCCGATGAAGTTGTCGCGGAACATGCTAGCCGTAGTGCACTTGCAACTTGGAAGCTGCGCACTACGATCGAAGAGCAATTAAAAGAAAATGAGCAATTTGATTTGTACCATGAATTAGAACTGCCACTCGCTGCGATTCTCGGGAAAATGGAATCGACAGGTGTAAAAACGGACAAACAAGCATTGGCGGAAATTGGAACGCAATTATCCGTGAAAATAAAAGAACTTGAAACGTCCATTTATGAAATGGCAGGAGAAAAATTCAATATTAACTCCCCGAAACAACTTGGTGTGATATTGTTTGAGAAAATCGGCTTAACACCAATTAAAAAGACCAAGACGGGCTATTCAACAGCGGCCGATGTACTAGAGAAATTGGAAAGTGAACATGAAATCATCGGCGAGATTCTACAATATCGTCAACTAGCCAAGCTAAATTCGACCTATATTGAAGGATTATTAAAAGAAATTCACGAGGATGGGAAAATTCACACGCGTTTCCAACAAGCATTGACGACAACTGGAAGATTAAGCTCGATCAATCCGAATCTGCAAAACATACCTGTTCGTCTTGAAGAAGGACGTAAAATACGTGCAGCATTTGTACCATCGGAACCTGATTGGTTATTATTTGCGGCAGACTACTCCCAAATCGAATTGAGAGTGCTTGCACATATGTCTCAAGATGAAAAATTAATGGAAGCTTTTCACCACGGGGAAGATATTCATACGAAGACAGCAGCGGATGTTTTTGGCGTACAGATTGACGAAGTGAAACCTTCAATGCGGGATGCAGCAAAAGCAGTCAACTTCGGAATTATTTACGGGATTAGCGACTATGGTCTTTCGCAGAACTTGAATATTACACGAAAAGAAGCAGCTAAATTTATTGAAACGTATCTGGCTAGTTTCCCTGGTGTAAAAAAATATATGAACGATTCAGTAGCAGAAGCAAAGGTTAATGGTTATGTAACAACTTTAATGAACAGAAGACGTTATTTACCCGAAATTAAAAGCTCTAATTTCAATTTGCGCAGTTTTGCTGAACGTACAGCAATGAATACGCCAATCCAAGGCAGCGCGGCGGATATCATAAAACAAGCGATGATTGACATGGCAGAGCGTTTAGAAGCGGAAGGTTTAGAAGCGCGCATGTTACTTCAAGTGCATGATGAGCTAATTTTCGAGGCTCCTGTCGATGAAATTGAATTATTAAAGAAAATTGTACCTGAAGTCATGGAATCCGCAATTAAGCTCGACGTGCCGTTAAAAGTCGAGTCTGCATACGGTAAGTCTTGGTACGATATGAAGTGAGGGGAAATAGATGCCTGAATTACCTGAAGTTGAAGGCGTAGTTCGTGCATTTGCACCTGAGGCGATCGGACGAACGATAAAAGATGTAGCTGTTTCGGATGTTGTGATTAAATCGAAAGAGCAGGGAAGAGAAGCAATTATTAAAGGAATGTCCACAAAAGATTTTATCCGACAAATGAAGCAAATGTCGATTGTCAATGTGACAAGACGCAGCAAATATATTTATATCGACTTGCAAAAAGGGAATAACGACTACCTCCTTGTCAGCCATCTCGGCATGACGGGGGCGTGGTTCGTTGTCAACACAATCGAAGAAGTCGTGGAAGAAAAATTTCGTAGACATATTCATGTAATTTTTACGATGGAAGACGGGGGGCTGCTTGTCTATTCTGACATTCGGCGCTTCGGCGAACTTCGTTTACTTAATGTTGAAGCGGACCATCCTCCATTACTCAAAATGGCGCCAGAGCCGTTTGATGAATCGGCATGCAACCATTTTCTAGATTTAACCCAGCTCCCCAGATATGCTGAAAAACCGATAAAAGAAGTCATCATGGATGGACAAGTGATTTCTGGCTGCGGCAATATCTATGCAACAGAAGCACTCTTTAGGATGAACATACATCCGACGCGAAAAGCTAGGCGAATAAGTTTGAAGCGAAAGAAAGAGTTATTTCATGCCATCGTCGACATATTACAAGAAAGCATTGATGCCGGCGGGAGTACAATCTCCGACTACCGAAATATTAACGGAGAAGCAGGGGGCATGCAACATCGCTTGAAAATATACGGCAGAAAAGTATGTCTCGGCTGCGACACGAATACAAAAAGTGTAAGAATTGCAGGGAGAACGTCGGTATACTGCCCTAAATGTCAAAGATGATTAAGAGTAAAGGAAGGAGGTGGAGATACGTATGATTATTGGTCTTACAGGCAGTATTGCTAGCGGGAAAAGTACTGTATCCAAAATGCTCAAAGAAAAAGGGTTCCCGATCGTTGATGCGGATAAAATTGCGCGTCAAGTCGTCGAACCGGGCACTTCGGTGATTAAGGAAATAGGCGAACACTTTGGCGATGAGGTATTGAATGAAGATGGATCCTTGAATCGTGAAAAACTTGGCGAACGGATATTTAAGAATGAAGAAGAGCGTAAAAAATTGAATTCTATAATTCATCCTGCTATACGAAATGAAATGATTCGGCAAAAAGAACAATGGATTTCAAATGGAGCTAACACAGTCATTATGGATATCCCGCTTTTATTTGAAAGTAAACTACAATCCTTTGTTGAGAAAATCATAGTCGTTTCAGTGACACCTGAAATTCAAAAAGAACGACTTATCGCGAGAAACAAACTGAACGAACAAGAAGCCGCCGATCGTATTAACTCTCAACTTCCAATGGTTGAAAAAGAAGCCGGTGCGGACGCGGTTATCGATAACAACGGTACGATAGAAGAAACAAAAATGCAGGTAGAATCGCTACTGGATAAATGGGATTTGAAACCGTAACCCTTTTCTGAAAATTAGAACAGCGAAATTTGTCATTTTAATGTGTTTTCCTCATATATTATGTGTTATACTAATAGACGAATTGAATGGATAAAGTATAACATACTTACAGGAGGATTTATCTATGACTACTTCTATTGCGATTAACGGGTTCGGAAGAATTGGACGAATGGTTTTCCGTCAGATGATTTTGGAAGATGATGTAAGGATTGTTGCAGTAAATGCGTCATATCCATCGGAAACACTCGCTCATTTAATTAAGTATGACACAAATCACGGAACGTTTAATGGTGAAATCATTGCCGAAAAAGATGCGCTTGTTGTAAACGGTAAACGAGTGAAGCTTGTATCGGAAAGAGATCCAGTAAAACTTCCTTGGAAAGAGCTAGGTGTCGATATCGTTATAGAAGCGACAGGTAAATTTAACTCGCGTGACAAGGCGGCCCTTCATTTGCAAGCTGGTGCTAAAAAGGTGATTTTAACCGCGCCGGGTAAAAATGAAGATATCACAATTGTCCTTGGCGTAAATGATGAAAAACTTGATATTGATAAACATGAGGTTATTTCGAATGCTAGTTGTACGACAAATTGTCTTGCGCCAGTTGCCAAAGTGCTGAATGATGCTTTTGGTATTGAGAACGGCTTGATGACAACTGTTCATTCATTTACGACAGATCAAAATAATTTAGATAATCCACATAAAGATTTACGTCGGGCACGGGCATGCGCGCAATCTATTATTCCGACTTCGACAGGTGCCGCGAAAGCGCTATCATTGGTACTTCCGGAATTAGAAGGCAAAATTCACGGAATGGCACTCCGCATTCCGACACCAAATGTTTCGTTAGTCGACCTAGTTGTAGATCTTGAACAAGATGTAACAGTAGAAATGGTGAATGACGCGTTCAAAAAAGCGGCAAAATCAAACATGTCAGGGATTCTTGCTTACACAACTGATCCTGTAGTTTCTATAGATTTAAATACAACTACGGAATCCGCAATTGTTGATGGACTTTCCACAATTGTAATGGGAAGCAGAAAGGTAAAAGTGCTTGCTTGGTATGATAATGAATGGGCCTATTCTGCACGAGTTGTAGATTTGGCGAAGAGAGTTGGCTACGCTTTAAGTTTGAAGTTAAGTGCTTAGGAGTTAATAAAAGTTTGAAAGTATGGAGGGGAATAGAGTAATTTCCTCTTCATACTTTTTTTGTTTACTTGAACAATCCATTATTCTAATACTTGTATTAACACTGACCGCTGATTTCCGTTGCGGGCGGACGCTTTCCCGCGGGAGTCGCCACCCTCCACTACAATCAACTAATTTCATTATATAAGAGAGTTATTTGGAGTTATCTTATCAGCTAAGTGGATTTGAGAAATTTTTTGTGGGGGGAGAAGGTCCCAACTTGCAAGCAAATGCCATTAGAGTGCAAGCAAACTACATTCAAGTGCAAGCAAACCCCAATGAGTGCAAGCAAATTACAGACAACAATATTAATCAAAATTCAAAACATAAATTGTGTATACCCAACGCTTTCTTATGCTTTTGTTCTGTTTGCCTACTTTTTCTGTTATAATCAATATACTATTAACGGGAAAAGTGGAGGATAATCTTATGAAATGCCCGGCATGCCAATTTAATGGATCAAAAGTTGTTGATTCTCGTCCTGCTGATAGTAGCAGATCAATTCGGAGACGAAGGGAATGCGAATCATGCGCTTTTCGTTTTACAACGTTCGAAAAAATTGATGAAGCACCCTTGGTTGTCGTGAAAAAAGATGGTTCGCGTGATGAATTCGATGGCGATAAAATTCTTCGCGGACTTATTCGTGCTTGTGTGAAACGTCCAGTCGTTTTAGATGATTTAAAAAATATTGTTTATGAAATCGAGAAAGACTTGAGAAGTTCAGGTGTCGCGGAAATAAATTCAGGTGATTTGGGAGAAATGGTTTTAGAGCGACTAGCAGACGTTGACGAAGTTGCCTATGTACGATTTGCATCTGTTTACCGTGATTACCAAGACATTACCGTATTTATTGATGAACTAAAAAATCTTCAAACAAAATCAAATGAGAATTGAGAATTAATGGAAGGTGTAGGTTAAAATGGTGGCGCTCTATAAAGAATTACAACCAGTCGATTCATACAAAGTACAATTGTCGCACCCAATTTCCGACTATGACCGGCAACTTCTTACATTATTTTACCAACCATTAATCGGGTCAAGCGCAATGAGTTTGTTTATGACTCTTTGGGCTGACGCGGAACAAGAAAATGAGAGAGAATATACTCATTATCATTTAATGAATCTATTATCTATGTCCTTAGACCCGATTTTTGAGGCGCGGATTTCACTAGAAGCAATCGGCCTTTTGCGTACATATATGAAAAACGATGGTGATACCCGATCTTTTATCTATAAGTTATACTCTCCGCTTGGCGCAAAAGAGTTTTTTAATGACCCCTTATTATCTACATTTTTATTTAGTAAAATTGGTGAACAGGCGTACAGAAATTTAAGGGCGCGTTTTGCGCTCTCATCGTCGGACGATGAAAATTTCAAAGAAGTCTCACGGACGTTTCTGGATGTCTACAAACCAGTTACAAACGGTATGAATATAGATGAAGGTAGCGAAATTGTCGAACGGAATCAATCTGAAGGTGTTCCTTTTGTTAATTATGATTTTGATTTCAATCTCTTGAAGTCTGGACTATCCGAACAGATGGTGCCCCAGGCCGCACTTGCATCCGTCTCGAGAGAAACAATTTCGAAACTTGCATTTCTTTATTCATTATCGCCTCTTGATATGCAAAAAGTGATTATGATGGCGTTAGATGAAGATTTAGAAATACCAGATGCAAGACTTCGACGCGCAGCAGCAGATTATTATAAGATGAGTATTTCAAAAGAAGCACCTGTGTTGCAAAAGGTATATATAAAGGAACAACCAGAAACAAATAATCCGGAAAACCTTTCTCGTGAGGAAGCGTTATTATATTATCTGGAAAACACAGCCCCTGTTGACATGTTGCGTGATCTAAACGATAAAGAGCCGCTTTCTGTAGATGTTCAGTTAGCAGAAAGACTTATTAATACGCATGATTTGCCAATAGGCGTTGTAAATGTACTCTTGCAATATGTGCACATTCGTAATGATGGTAAAATAACAAACAACTATGTTGAAAGAATCGCTTCACATTGGATGAATAAAAAAGTCAGTACAGCGAAAGAAGCTTTGGAGTTTTCGAGGAAAGAACATGATAAATATATGCAGTGGAAAAATGAAGGCCAAAAACCAGCTGCCAATAATAGACGGGGATCCGGCCGTGAAGCAATGGTTCCCGAATGGTTTTTCAAAAAAGATGAAAAGAAAGAACATCCTAAAAAGATGGATCCAGACGTGGAAGAACGTCGACTTAGATTGCTTGAAAAATTGAACGCTAGAAGAACTGAGGTGAAGTAAAATGGAACCGCTTGGAGATGCATTAAAACGTGTGGTCAATGCACCAAACTTTGCAGCGCGCTATGACGATTTGCGGATCGAAATTATGGGGAATCCAGGTATTCAAAAGTTTTTGTCTGAACATTCAACTGAAGTCAATGAACAGATGGTTGATCGGAGTTTAGGAAAGCTTTACGAATATTCGATTGCTTCGCATGGCTGCGATAAGTGCACTGAGCTATCGAACTGCAAAAATATCATGAATGGATTTGAACCAAAACTAGTCATTAAACGCGACCTTATTGAAATTGAATATGTAAAATGTCCATCTAAACTGACTGATGAAAATCGTCGGAAAACAGCTAGAATGATTGAAAGCATGCATATGCCAAAAGATGTGATGCAGGCACGATTACATGATATCGATTTGACTGCCACTGCAGATGAAAGCAGAATATCCGTTGTAGATGCTACAAATGAGTTTTTAGAAAGCTATGATCAAACTGGAGAATTGCCAAAACGTGGATTGTATATTTACGGACCTTTTGGAATTGGAAAGTCATTCATTCTTGGTGCACTAGCAAATGAACTAGCAAACCGCGGCGTTAAAACAATTGTCGTGTATGTTCCTGAGTTTTTACGTGAAATCAAACAATCGATACAAGATCAGACATTAAATGAAAAAATAGACTTTGTAAAAAAAGCGCAAGTACTAATCTTAGACGATTTCGGGGCTGAAGCAATGTCGGCCTGGACACGTGATGAAGTGCTTGGCACGATATTGCAATATCGCATGGCCGAACAACTTCCGACCTTTTTCACATCGAATTTAAGTTACGACGAATTAGAGAATCACTTAACGTATACGCAACGTGGCGATAAAGATGTTGTGAAAGCAAGCCGTATCATGGAAAGAATTAAAATGGTTTCAACTGATATAAAGTTGAGCGGGGAAAACAGACGGAACAAATAAGTTTGCGCATCTTTTAAAAGAGTGATGGGCCCATGTTGAAATGTAAATCGTGAAATCAATTTGCAATCAGGGGATACCTTCAATGCATATACTATGTTTACTCCTGTAAGACCAGGCATTTATACGGTAAAAGCTTACCATGTGAACAACGTTACAACAGTGCTTGTACTTGATGTTAATTAAAATTCAAGAAATATACTTGCAATTCACTATGAATCATCGTATACTCATCTCTAATAAGTATTTAAATGCATTGATAAGGACAATAATTGTTTCGTTAACCGCCAGAGAACGGGGACATTGAGGGAAAGATTGAATTGTATCTTTCCGCACTTGGCTGGAAGCCCTGTAGGAAAGACGTGCAATTTACCACCTTTGAGCAGCATTGGTGAACATTCAGTAACCAATGACGGATCCGGCCCGTTAGCCGAAGCAGAGCTTCATTAATGGCAGAGTCTACTCTGTTCGTTAAGAGAAGAAGGGTGGAACCACGAGCTAAAGCTTCGTCCCTTTCCAGGGATGGGGCTTTTTTTGTTTTTTAATATAAAAGGAGTGTTTGAAAATGTCGAATGAAATTAAATTACAATTTCCAGATGGAGCAGTAAAGGAGTTTCCTAAGGGCACAACTACTGAAGAAGTTGCGGCATCAATTAGTCCGGGGCTTCGCAGAAATGCGCTTGCAGGAAAGTTAGACGGTAAATTGATTGATTTTAAAACACCAATTTCAACTGACGGAGAAATTGCGATAATTACACCAGATTCGCCTGAAGCACTTGAGATTTTACGCCATAGCTCGGCTCATGTTCTTGCTCAAGCAGTAAAACGTCTATTTAAAGATGCAAAATTCGGTGTTGGTCCAGTAATTGAAAACGGATTTTATTATGATATCGACTCGTCCGTGCCAATCACTTCAGATGACTTGCCGGAAATCGAAAAAGAAATGAAGAAAATCGTCAACGAAAATATTGAAATTGTTCGCCGAGATGTTTCGCGTGCAGAAGCAATTGAACTATTTAAAGAAATTGGCGATGAATACAAATTAGAGCTGATCGAAGCGATATCTGAAGATGAACAAGTGTCGATTTATGAACAAGGCGACTTCGTTGATCTATGTCGCGGTGTGCATGTTCCATCAACTGCAAAACTAAAAGAATTCAAGTTGCTCAGCATTGCGGGGGCTTATTGGCGTGGAGATTCGGATAATAAAATGTTGCAACGCATTTACGGAACTGCATTTTTCAAAAAAGAAGATCTTAAAGCCCATTTGAAAATGCTCGAGGAAGCGAGAGAACGAGATCACCGTAAAATAGGAAGAGAACTTGACCTATTTATGAACTCCCAAAAAGTCGGTCAAGGACTACCAATGTGGTTGCCCAAAGGAGCGACAGTCCGTCGTATAATTGAACGTTATATTGTCGACAAAGAAGAAAGACTTGGTTATCACCACGTCTATACGCCGGTTCTAGGAAGTTCCGAACTGTATAAAACAAGCGGACACTGGGAGCATTACCAAGATGATATGTTCCCGGTCATGAGTATGGACAATGAAGATCTTGTCCTTCGTCCGATGAACTGCCCGCATCATATGATGATTTATAAAAACGGAATTCATTCCTACCGAAACTTGCCGCTTCGAATCGCGGAACTCGGTACAATGCATCGTTACGAAATGTCAGGAGCGCTATCGGGATTACAACGTGTGCGCGGGATGACATTGAATGATGCGCATCTCTTTGTCCGTCCTGATCAAATCCAAGACGAGTTCAAAAAGGTTGTTCAATTAATCATCGATGTTTATAAAGACTTTAATATTACAGACTACTCGTTCCGTGTTTCTTATCGTGATCCGGAAGACACTGAGAAATATTTTGACGACGATGCAATGTGGGAACGCGCACAAGCGATGTTAAAAGAAGCAATGGATGAACTAAATGTCGAGTATATCGAAGTTGAGGGCGAAGCTGCATTTTACGGTCCGAAGTTGGATGTTCAAGTAAAAACGGCGATTGGAATGGAAGAAACACTTTCTACAGTACAGCTCGACTTTTTATTACCGGAACGGTTCGATTTAACGTATATCGGGGAAGATGGAAAACAACATCGTCCAGTTGTCATTCACCGCGGTGTTGTCGGAACGATGGAGCGTTTCGTTGCATACTTGATAGAAGAATACAAAGGCGCATTCCCGACGTGGCTTGCACCAGTTCAAGTTCAAGTCATTCCGGTTTCTCCCAATGCACATTTTGACTATGCGAATGATGTTCGCGAGAAGCTTGTGGAAGCTGGATTCCGAGTTTCACTTGATGAGCGCGATGAGAAAATCGGTTATAAAATTCGAGAAGCGCAAATGCAAAAGGTTCCGTATATGCTGGTTCTCGGAGACAAAGAAATTGAATCTGGTGAAGTGAATGTTCGTAAATACGGCGAGAAGCAATCTGAAAGCATGAACTTTGAAGACTTCATTAAAAAAGTTTCAGAAGAAGTAATTAAGTAATCAACGGAAATGGTTGACAACTGTTACCGCGGATGGTAAGATAACTGAGGTAGGTTAATTATTGAATATAGTTTGTGGTATAAGAAGAGGCTACCCGCTTCTCACCTGATTGACGCGAAATCGTTGTTAGCAGGTCAGCACATTTATGAAGTATCGTACATGTCGATGTGCGTACACATATGCGGGTAGACAATCCAATTTGTCTACTCGCTTTTTTATTTTTTTGCACCGTGGGTTCGACTTAACTAGTCGATATACCCAAACTATTTATTCTTGAGATAAGTTTACCCGGAGGTGGATTACTATTAGCAAAGACATGAACGTAAATCAGGGCATACGTGCCCGCGAGGTTCGTCTGATTGATCATAACGGCGAACAGCTTGGAATCAAAACTCGTAACGAAGCTCTGGAAATCGCAACACGTGTTAACTTGGACTTAGTCCTTGTAGCACCGAAAGCAAAACCGCCAGTTGCTCGAATCATGGATTACGGAAAATTCAAGTTTGAACAACAAAAAAGAGAACGAGAAGTTCGAAGAAACCAGAAAGTCATTCTTCTAAAAGAAGTGCGATTAAGCCCGACTATCGATGAACATGATTTTCAAACAAAACTTCGTAACGCAATTCGTTTCCTGAAAAATGGCGACAAAGTAAAAGCATCGATTCGTTTTAGAGGACGTGCAATTACGCATAAGGAAATCGGACAACGAGTACTTGACCGGTTTGCTGAAGAGTGTAAAGAATTAGCAACTATTGAACAAAGACCGAAGATGGAAGGCCGAAGCATGTTCTTGGTGCTTGCCCCGACTGTCGAGAAATAAGGTACAACGAAAGATTTAGGAGGAACCATTTATGGCTAAGATGAAAACACATAAGGGATCAGCGAAACGTTTTAAAAAGACAGGCACTGGAAAAGTAAAACGTGGCCGTGCTTACACAAGTCACCTTTTCGCAAACAAAACGACTAAAGCAAAACGCCACCTGCGTAAAGCTTCACTTGTTTCTTCAGGAGACTACAAACGCATTCGTGAAATGATCACATACCTAAAATAATAAAAATACTAAATTCGAACAGAAAAGCAGGAGGTTATTACTATGCCACGAGTAAAAGGTGGAGTAGAAAGACGTAAACGCCATAAACGCGTATTGAAATTAGCAAAAGGTTACTATGGTTCAAAACATAGACTTTATAGAACAGCAAACGAACAAGTAATGAGATCATTTAACTATGCATACAGAGACCGTCGTCAAAGAAAACGTGATTTCCGTAAACTATGGATTACGCGTATCAATGCGGCAGCTCGCATGAATGGTCTTTCATACAGCAATATGATGCACGGCTTGAAAGTAGCTGGAATCGACATCAACCGTAAAATGCTTGCTGACCTTGCAGTGTCTGACGCACAAGCGTTCACACAACTTGCAGATGCAGCGAAAAAAGCAGTTGCAAAATAAGCAGTGAAAACTAAACCGCCTTATCGCTTGAGAAATTCAAGTGAAGGCGGTTTTTTCATTAAACTATATTTTTTATTTTCCCCAAGAAGATAATAAAAGTGTAAACTATAGAAAAGGGGGAAGTGCGAATGCAAACAACAGCACTCATATGGATAGCATTCATGTCGGTTTGGGCGTTCGCCGCAATGGGCTATGATAAACGCCAATCGAAGAAAAAAGGGCAGAGAGTCCCAGAAAAAAACTTATGGTTGCTAGCGCTTCTAGGCGGAGGAATCGGCGCTTATTTCGGCATGCAAATATTCCGCCATAAAACTAGGCATACATCATTTCGAATTGGTTTTCTAATGTTAGCGATTCTAAATGGCGTGCTGATCCTTTATTTATTTGGCGTGACGTTGCCTACTAATTCATTTGCATGAAAAAACACTGTCAAAGAATGTAGATACCATTCCCAGACAGTGTTTAATACAATTATTTCATTAGTTGTTCGATCGGATTTTTCCAACTGATTTTTGCAGTCGGATAATTTGATAGAATTTCAGATTGAAGAAAGTGAAAATCGTCTTTGGTAAAACCTTGAAGTTTCGCTTCGTTTTTCACCCAAACAAAAATAGAAACGACATCAAATGAGTTTTCAGTCGTACCTAAGTATTTTTCACCTTCAAACATTGCACCTTTATACGTAATGAAGAAGTTTTTACGCACATTTTTTATGTCATCATAGAAATAGTAACGTTCCTCTTCATAAGCATCATCCAGTTTACGCTTCGGGTCGAATAAATAACGAATCCCCCGGTAAAATAAATAAATTATAAAAGCGATGATCACAAAGCGGATCAAGAGTCCCATAATAGATCCCCCTTAATTAATATACTTATTCTTATACGAATAACATTGCAGAAGGTTTCATATTAACAAAATAAATCGGAGGTTTTTTCATGGAACTAACAAAGTTATTTACAATGCAAGCAGAATTAGACTCATTTATACGAAAACAAAGGGGTACAAATGAGGATGTCTTTCAAGCAAAAGGACTAGCACTTCTTGTAGAACTCGCAGAATTAGCGAACGAAACGAGAAGTTTTAAATTTTGGAGTTCAAAAGGACCTTCAGAAATCGAAGTGATACTTGAGGAATATGTCGATTCGATTCATTTTTTATTATCCCTCGGCATTGAACTTGGATTCGAAACGATTACTAATTGGCCACAAGGTAAAGTTGAAGGTGAATTAACCGAATTATTCTTGAAGACAACAGAATCGATTACATACTTTTTAAAAGATTTAATGATAGAGTCTTATATCAATGTGTGGATTCATTACGGTTCGATTGCTGATAAACTCGGCTTTACGCAAGATGCAATTATCGAAGCCTATATCTTGAAAAATGAAGAAAATTACACTCGTCAAAAAGCGGGCTATTAATAGTAGTCTGTAGAAAGGAAAAGTTATGCGCAAATTGTTTTTAGCCATCATTTTCATAGGCATTATCGGCTTCATTATCTATAAAGGAAATACAACTGTAGGAACGACAGATTATACGTTAAGTTCAGAGCGACTGCCAGCAAGTTTTGATGGCTATAAAATAGTTCAGTTGTCCGACTTACATGATGCGATGTTTGGTGAAAATCATGACGATATCGTGAATGAGGTAGTGAGGATTGCGCCTGATGCCATCTTTATAACAGGCGACTTTATTGATAGAAACCGTTATGACTTAGAACAAAGTTTGATTCTTGTTGAGAGAATCAAAGATGTGGCGCCGATCTATTATGTAACTGGTAATCATGAAATATCAATAAACGATGTCGATCGAATCAAGAATTCCTTACTTGAATTAGGTGTTCATGTTCTAACAGATGAGAGGGAAATCCTTTCTTCTCCTGAAGGCGAAAGGATGGTAATCGGGGGAGTTGAAGATCCGTTAAGCAGCTTGGGAGATGAACAAGTTACAGTTGAAAGAGCTGTGGAGAAAGCGTTTGATGGTGTTCCACAAGATTTGTTTAAAATATTGCTATCGCATCGTCCTGAACAATTTGGGGTTTATGCACGAAATGGAATTGATGTAACCTTTAGTGGTCATGCGCACGGCGGGCAAGCTCGAATTCCAGGTCTTGGCGGATTGATTTCGCCAGGACAAGGAATATTTCCAAAGTTGACATCGGGAATTCATGAATTAGAAGAAAGTCAATTGGTTGTCAGTCGCGGAATTGGAAACAGCCTTTTTCCGGTTCGAATATTTAATCAGCCAGAAATAGTTGTCGTGACATTGAGAAAAGATTATTGAAAAAGCATTAACTTGTTTCTTTAGACAAGTTAATGCTTTTTTCTTATCGAATTAATAATGAATTCGATGAAATTAGACGCTATAGTACATTTAATTCAGAATTCCATGTATAATCAGATTCATGGAGGTGGAATTACTCTCTGTAATCTCATTCTTCTTGACAGATGTTGTTCATATGATAGAAAGAAAACCAAAATTAGATTGAGGTGATGCGAAGAAAAGTTGTAGAGGAACACAAATTATTGGGGGAGGGGAAAAAGGAAATGAATGCAATTGTACTAGCACTTATTGGAATGATTATTTTAGGGTTAGGTTATCGTTACTATTCAAAGTTTGTTGCAGAAAAAATCTTCCGTCTCGATCCGAACTACATTACGCCTGCACATCGTTATAAAGACGATGTGGATTTTGTTCCAACGAATAAATTTGTGTTATGGGGACACCACTTTACATCTGTCGCGGGTGCAGCACCTATCGTTGGTCCAGCAATCGCTGTTTATTGGGGTTGGCTGCCAGCATTTTTATGGGTTATCTTGGGAACAGTATTTGCAGCAGGGATTCATGATTTTGGGACACTTGTATTATCTGTTCGAAATAAAGGACAATCTGTCGGTACCTTAGCTCATAGATTAATAGGACAGCGTGCAAAAATATTATTCCTTTTTATTATTTTAATATTGGTGTTGATGGTCAACGCTGTTTTTGCATGGGTTATTTCCAACTTATTCATTCAATTCCCAGCAAGTGTATTCCCGGTGTTTATTCAGATTCCGCTTGCCGTTTGGATCGGCCATATCGTTTATAAAAAGAAGCAAAAGATGCTTGTGCCTTCGCTAATTGCATTAGCAGTCATGTATATTGCTGCAATATTTTCAAGCCAATACAGTTTTCTTCAAATCGACTTGGTGAGGTATATGGGCGGTGATGGCGCTTCAGGCTTATTTGGTCTCGGTGCGGTATCTACAGCTTTCTTCATCTGGATTGTCGTATTGATGGTCTATGTTTATATCGCTTCTGTCTTGCCAGTTTGGAAGCTTTTGCAACCGCGAGATTTTATTAACTCCCATCAGTTAGTCGTCGGCTTGGGGATATTGTATTTAGGTTTAGTATTTGTGAATCCAAAGATTACAGCGCCTATAACGAATACAGCAGTAAGCGATGTTTCATGGTTCCCGCTTCTATTTATTACGATTGCATGTGGAGCGATTTCAGGTTTTCATGGTCTCGTTTCTTCAGGAACCTCATCTAAACAACTTAATAAAGAAACGGATGCTCGTTTTGTCGGTTATTTGGGTGCGGTAGGTGAAGGGATATTAGCTTTGATCGCGATTATCGCGGCTATCACTTTCTTCCCGAGTAAAGAAGAATTCCTTGCGACATATTCAAGTTTCGGTGCAGCAAGTTCTGGGGGACTGGGTGTCTTTATTAAAGGAGCTAGTAATCTAGCAGCCGGACTCGGTATCCCTGCAAGTATTTCAACTACGATCGTTTCCATTATCGTTGTAAGTTTTGCGGCTACTACGCTCGATTCGTCACTTCGTTTAATGCGTTATATTATTGCTGAACTTGGTGTCGAATATAGAATGCCAGTTTTGGAGAAAAAGCATGTTGCAACTTCACTTGCAGTATTTTCAAGTGCAGCATTAGTGTTGCTTCCTAAAGGTCCACAAGGATTTGGTTCAGGCGGGTATCTGTTATGGCCGCTATTCGGAACGGCAAACCAGTTATTGGCGGGGATAAGTTTGCTGCTCATTTCGATATGGCTGAAGAGGCTAGGCAGAAACTATCTCGTCACCATAATTCCGATGGTGTTCGTCATGTTTATGACATTATGGGCGATGTTCCAGCAAGTTATTTTCCAATGGTCTTGGTTCGGGAATAACTCGAATACGCTTTTGTTTATCTTCGGTGCAGTCATCTTCGTGTTCGCGATATGGATCATGTTGACCGCATTTTCCGCACTTTCAGGCAAGTATGATGATAAGATAATAACAGAGGAAGAGTGATTCATAAATGGAAGAGATCGCCCCTAGTGATCTCTTCTTTATATCAATCTAGATGAGGTGAGTCTTTTGCTCGATAAAATGAAAGCGCTTGTGAATTGGTACGAGGAAGTATTAAGCATGCCGCATCGCCGGGAGGTTGCGAGCGAATTAAGAGATGAGGATGATTTATTTCTGCTGCTTCTTTATTCAGAAATGATCGGTATTCCGAATCCCGCGTACTATTACACACTCGAGTTATATCCTTACATGATGGAGAAATTTCATGATTGGCATCTACGAATGGGCATGGAAAAATCGCCACTAACGGGATTTCGATGTTGTTAAGATAGATTGAGGGGAGTGGGGTGTCAACATGGATGTCTTAACCAAAAACATAATTTTTGTCGGAGGCAAGGGGGGCGTAGGGAAGTCTACGTCGGCTGCAGCAATCGCTTTGCAATCTGCCGAGCAAGGATTTAAAACATTACTAATTTCAACAGATCCGGCACACAATGTCGGGGATATTTTCAGTACGAATATAGGCGGAAAAACAAAAGAAATTGCTGATAATTTATATGCACTAGAAATAGATCCCGATATTGAAACGGATAATTATATTAAAAGCGTCAAAGAAAATATTCGCGGGGTCGTCCATTCAGGCATGATGGAAGAAGTGCATCGCCAACTGGACACCGCCAAAGCATCACCGGGCGCAGATGAAGCGGCCTTATTTGATAAGTTGATCAGTATTATTTTAGAAGAACGAGCAAATTTCGATAAGCTCGTCTTCGATACCGCACCCACGGGACACACAATTCGTTTACTTACTTTGCCAGAATTAATGGGCGTCTGGATTAAGGGATTACTGGATAAACGAAGAACGACCAATGAAAATTATTCAAGACTAATCAATGATGGCGAACCAGTAGAGGATCCGATATACGATGTTTTACGTATTAGACAATCGCGTTTTTCGAAAGCCAGAGAAGTCCTGCTAGATAAGAAGCAAACAGGTTTTATCTTTGTTCTGAACCCTGAACGTTTACCGATATTGGAAACAAAGAAAGCGATTGAACTTTTAAATAAATATGATTTGGCCGTGTCAACGCTAATTATCAATAAAGTGCTGCCTGAAGACGCTGACGGAGATTTTATTATGGAACGGAAAAAACATGAAAAACAATATATTGAAATGATCAAAGAAACGTTTACGAAGCAACAACTAATTTTTGTACCTTTATTCTCGCAAGATATTATTAGTGAAAAGCATCTTGCATTGTTCAGTGAATATTTTAGAAAAGGATGATTAAAATGAAAGCATTTGTACATGAATTCGGCGAACTGAAAATTGGAGAGGTGAGCGAGCCAGTAGCAAAAAAAGGGGAAGTCGTCGTTAAACTCCGCACAGCGGGATTAAATCGACGTGATTTATACATACCTGATCGTCGAGGAGATGAAGCCGAGTCCCTAGTATTAGGTTCTGATGGCGCTGGCGTAGTCGATTCGATCGGGGAAGGGGTAACAAATTTTTCAATCGGCGATGAAGTTATAATAAACCCGGCTTTGCGATGGGAGATTAATAGCGATGCGCCCCCGGAAGGATTCGATATTTTAGGCATGCCAGATAACGGAACATTTGCCGAAAAGATCGTCATCTCCTCAGAGCAAATAGAATTAAAACCGAAGCACCTTGCTTGGGGAGAAGCTGGCGTACTGGCCTTATCTGCGTTAACGGGTTACCGTGCATTATTTACAAAAGGAAATTTGAAAGAAGGGGAAACCGTTTTTATTCCCGGGGCCGGCAGCGGAGTTGCAACTTATTTAATTTCATTCGCTAAAAATATCGGCGCTCGTGTGATCGTGACTTCTCGAAGTGAAAAAAAGCGTCAACAGGCGCTCGAATTAGGTGCAGATATTGCCCTCGATACGAATGGCGATTGGAAACAAGAATTGGATGGAGAAGTTATCGATTTAGTAATTGAAAGTGTGGGACGAGCAACATTTAATCGTTCTTTAGAAGTCTTGAAGAAGGGTGGAAGAATCGTTGTGTTCGGCGCAACGACTGAGGACAAAGTAGAGTTGGATTTACGAAACTTTTTCTACAGTCAATTTCAATTACTCGGTTCGACTATGGGAAGCAGGGAAGAGCTCCGGGATATGATCGCTCATATTGAAAAGTATGAAACCAGACCGGTTGTTGATAAAACATTTGCACTCGACGATGCAGTTGAAGCATTCGAGTATCTTGAAGAGAGTAAAAACTTTGGGAAAGTCGCATTTAAAATTAGTGAATAAGACAAAACCCTCCCGTAAATTATTTCACGGGAGGATTCTCTTTATTCGATCGAGACTTTTTTGTTTTGCTCGCTAATCAGTTCGTTACTCGTAGCCAAGGGTGAAAACCGTGCATTAAAAAATCTTAATGTTGGCGGCTCGTAATCCATTTTAAGCCCGCCGATCTCATCTCGTTTTTTATACAAGGCAACGATTGAATCTACGACAACGTCCATATGATTATTCGTGTAAACTCTTCTTGGAATCGTTAAGCGCACGAGTTCAAGCTCAGGTCTATTATTTTCACCCGTTTCAATATTGCGTCCTGCAGAAACAATGCCTCTTTCCATACTCCGAACACCTGAGTCGAGATAAAGCGCGGCGGCTAAAGCTTGTGCCGGAAATTCATCTTGTTTTAAATGCGGAAGAAATGATTTTGCATCTAAAAATACCGCGTGTCCTCCAATCGGCAATACGATCGGTACACCCGCTTCGATCAATTGATTGCCGAGATGGCGAACTTGCCCGATGCGGTGTTCAATATAATGATCGTCGACTGCTTCGCGAATCCCTATAGCCATTGCTTCCATATCACGACCCGCCATTCCGCCATAAGAAGGCATACCTTCATAGACGACGACCAGCTCGCGTGAACGAATATAGAGCTCCTCGTCATTCATGGCAAGAAAACCGCCGATATTGACTAAACAATCTTTTTTACCGCTCATCGTGCAACCGTCGGAATAAGATAACATTTCCTTTAAAATTTGAGCGATCGATTTTTCGGCGTAACCATCTTCACGTTCCTTAATAAAGAAAGCGTTTTCAACGCAGCGCGTCGCATCGAAGAAAACATCGATATGAAAAGTCTGGCAAAGATTATATACTTCTTTCATATTTTGCATGCTCACAGGCTGTCCGCCTGCTAGGTTGACAGTAACGGCTAAACAAACATATGGGATTTTTTCAGCCCCGACTTCGTCAATTAATTTTTGGAGTTTCGTCAAGTCAACATTGCCTTTGAAAGGATGGTCGATTGTGGGATCATGCGCTTCGTCTATAATAATATCTATAAATTTTGCGCCGTTCATTTCTTGATGTGCGCGAGTTGTCGTAAAATACATATTCCCTGGAACGTAGTCACCATCTTTAATTTTTAACTGAGACAAGATATTTTCAGCCCCGCGTCCTTGATGGGTTGGCAAAACGAATTGATAACCATAAACTTCCCTAACTGCATTCTCAAGCTTTTTCCAACTCTTACTCCCCGCGTAAGCTTCGTCCCCGGTCATCAGTGCTCCCCATTGTTCATCACTCATTGCCGTCGTCCCGCTATCTGTCAAAAGATCGATGTAAACATCTTCGGAATCGATTAGAAACGTATTATAGCCCGCACGTTTCAAGGATTCTTTTCGCTCTTCATAAGATAGCATCGAAAGAGTTTCTACGCTTTTGATTTTGTAAGGTTCAGCAGTTCTTCTTCCCAAGTTCACCAGCCCCTTTTTCAAATTATTAATCTCTTTAACTATATATTTTATGCTTAGTTATTTCAATTATCAGAGCGTTCTTATTTTTGTTGCTTTATTTTCACAATATGATTGTCTATCCAGCGAAATGAGCGATATAATAGAAGAAAAGGTAAAGTGGGGATGGAAATGACGAGAAAAGTTGAACCGCTCACTGATTTGGAAATTGCAACACGCGCACAAATGAAATCGATATGGGATATTGCTTACACGGCTGGTATTCCGGAGGAAGCAATTGAACCATTTGGCAGATATAAAGCAAAAATAGATGTAACAAAACTAAAGAAAACAACAACACAAGGAAAAGTTATCCTCGTCACCGCTATTAGTCCGACGCCTGCAGGTGAAGGGAAATCAACTGTAACAGTAGGACTTGCAGATGCTTTTACAAAACTTAACGAGAAAGTGATGATTGCATTACGCGAGCCTTCACTTGGTCCAGTCATGGGCATGAAAGGCGGGGCCACCGGCGGCGGATATGCACAAGTGCTTCCAATGGAAGAAATAAATCTACATTTTAACGGAGACATACATGCAATTACAACAGCGAATAATGCATTAAGTGCACTCATTGATAATCATCTACATAGGGGCAACGAGTTGCAATTAGACCCGCGTAGAATAACGTGGAAACGCGTTCTCGATATAAATGATCGTGCGTTGCGTCATGTGACGATAGGCCTCGGCGGACCCGCACAAGGCATTCCGCGAGAAGATGGATTTGATATTACGGCCGCATCGGAAATCATGGCAGTCTTTTGTTTAGCGAAGGATCTAATCGATTTAAAGGAACGAATTTCACGTATTGTCATCGGTTACACGTATAAAATGGAAGCGGTTACAGTCGCTGATCTTGGTGTAGAAGGTGCGCTAACACTATTATTGAAAGAAGCATTTAAACCGAATTTAGTTCAAACAATCGAAGGCACACCGGCTCTGATCCACGGAGGACCGTTTGCGAATATTGCGCACGGCTGCAACTCTTTAATCGCCACGAATACCGCCAGACAGCTTGCTGACTATGTCATCACAGAAGCTGGATTCGGTTCAGATCTAGGCGCTGAAAAGTTTATGAATATCAAAGCAAGGCAAGGCGGATTTTCACCTGATGCAGTCGTCGTTGTAGCAACTGTCCGGGCTCTCAAAATGCACGGCGGCGTATCGAAAAGTGACCTAGCCATCGAAAATAAAGAAGCAGTAATTCGAGGGATTCCTAATTTAGCAAAGCATATCGAAACAATTCGCACTTTCGGGGTGGAGCCTGTCGTCGCAATCAACCGTTTCATCAAGGACTCCGTGTCTGAAATAAATGCCATTATTAATTGGTGTAAGGTGAATGGTGTTCGCGTAGCAGTCGCGAATGTCTGGGAAGACGGTGGGGAAGGCGGAATCGAGCTTGCAAAAGAAGTGCTACAAGTTGTTAATGAAACAAAAAACTTCGCCGCTTTATATGATGTCGAAGAATCCATCTACAATAAAGTTCAAAAAATTGTTCAACAAGTTTACGGCGGGAAAGATGTCATTTTTTCTGACCAAGCGCAGCGTAATATGATAGACATCGAACGAAATGGTTGGGATGTACTGCCAATCTGCATGGCAAAAACGCAATATTCATTTTCAGACGAGCCAAAACTTTTAGGACGACCAAAAGACTTTTCAATCACAGTGCGCGAAATCATCCCTAAACTCGGCGCTGGTTTCTTAGTCTGCCTAACAGGCGATATTATGACAATGCCCGGTTTACCAAAATCACCTGCAGCACTGAATATGGATGTCGATGAAAATGGAAATGCGGTTGGTTTGATGTAACACGAATAAATAAGGTTAAAAAACAGTAAAGAGTATGGGGAGAATTTAAATAATTCACACCATACTTTTTTATTCGAAGATATTAAGACTAATGAATCGTTTCGAGCGGATGCTCCCTGAGAGTTGTGTCCACCTTTTTCCGGTATTTCCTCGGTCGTCGTCGCACCCCACTCTGATTTTATAGTTAGTAAATAAAAAGGAGGTGTTTTATTTAAAATGCAATTAATTTTATTCACAATAGTTTATTGCTTTATAACACACCTTCTGAATATTTCATATGGACCTGCTTTTGGAATTATTTTAATGCTTTTTGGCTTTCTTAAAGGTTTTTTCAGTAACGAGTTTAGGAACTTTTTAAATCTAACAAGTTCTAAGAATTTGTATATGAAGAATGGGTTTAAAGATTCTTTAATAGAATTATTATGTTTAGTATTAATTTATATTAATGCTATATTAATTGATTACGTACCATTTACTGTTTTTGAATACGTATATTTATTTGCTGGTTTTGCAATTTTTTATCGTTTTTTATTTTGGGGTATAACACGAACAATTCAAGAAAGAAATGTAAATATGCTTCCAAAACATAAAAAAGGGTAGCGAAGGCCACCCTTTTTACTTATTCTTTGTGATCAATATTATTTTTCCGTTTTCATGGTCTATATTATTGTTACAATGTTTTATCATCAACAGCGTCTAACCAAGACTCGATCGTCCCAATGACTGATTCAACACAGCCATCTTCGAAAGGTGAAATCAGATTGGCTTCTGCGACAAGTTCCGTGAATGGTTTTGAACCGCCAAGTTTACAAAGATGCAAGTAATCTTTCCATGCGCTATCTCGATCTTCTTGCGACCGTTTCCAAAATTGGAACGCGCAAATTTGTGCAAGCGTGTAATCGATATAATAAAACGGTGATTGATAAATATGTCCTTGACGTTGCCAAACGCCGCCCGATTCCAAATAATGATTTCCATCATAATCGCGTGAAGGCAAATAAGTCGCCTCAATTTTTTTCCATGCAGCCTTTCGATCCGCCGGTGTCATTTCAGGATTTTCATATACAACATGTTGAAACTCGTCAACTGCTACACCATACGGTAAAAATAGAAGCGCACTACTTAAATGAGCGAATTTATATTTATCGGTCTGTTCTTTGAAAAATAATTCCATCCAAGGCCAAGTGAAAAATTCCATGCTCATCGAGTGGATTTCAGCACCTTCATGCGTCGGCCACATGTATTCAGGAATTCCGATATTGCGACTGCAATATACTTGGAATGCATGCCCGGCTTCATGTGTTAGTACATCAATATCCCCAGAAGTTCCGTTGAAATTTGAAAAGATAAAAGGAGAGTCATAATTATCGATAAAGGTACAATAACCGCCTGCTTCTTTTCCAGTTTTCGCTTCAAGGTCCATCAAATTCTTGTCCGTCATGTATTGGAAAAACTCGTCTGTTTCAGGCGATAACTCAGCATACATTTTTTTACCGTTCTCGATGATCCACTCAGGACTGCCTTGCGGTTTCGCATTACCGGTTAAGAAATTAAGCGATTGATCATAAAACTTTAATTTATCGACTTCAATACGTTCAGCTTGGCGTTCATATAAACGATTGGCCAGAGGAACTATGTGATCTCGAACTTGCTTGCGGAAATTTTCTACCATTTCGGAATCATAACCAATTCGATTCATGCGTAAATAGCCAAGTTCCACAAAGTTTTTAAATCCTAGAGTCGTTGCGATTTCATGACGCAGTTTAACGAGCTTGTCGTATATCTCATCAAATTTGTCGCCATTGTCTTCATAGAACTTATAAGATGCTTCCATAGCGGCTTTTCGGACGGAGCGTTCTATTGACTCGGCGTAAGGTGCTAATTGGGCTAGCGTCAATGTTTTACCGTCAAAATCGATTTGAGCTGAAGCGACGAGTTTTGAGTAATCAGAAGTTAATTTGTTTTCCTGTTGTAAAAGAGACAAAACTTCGGGCGAAAAAGATTTGATTGAGTTTTCCGCAAGTGCAAATAATTGTGCACCCCATTTTTCTTCGAGTTGTATTCTAAATGGCGTGGATACAAGTTCCTTGTAATATGCAGTAGCGAGTTCCTGATACTCAGGTTCGATTTCATCGAAATAATCACGTTCTTTTTGATAAAATTCATCATTCGTATTGATGGACGCCCGAATATAGACGATATTGGCTTGTGTTGAAAACTCATTACCAATGGCATTGATTTTTTCAATTACATCATTTTGCTGTTCAAAAGAGCTTGCATTTCGGAATTCTGCAAGAAGAACTTTAAAATCGTTTTTAATTTCATTCATGTCGGGCCTAGCATATTGAAAATCTTCAAATTTCAGCACATGTATGACCTCCTAAGTGTTGGATAAAATACTACACTACTACTATTCTTCATTATTTTTATAAAAAAAGCAATATTTATTTAAATTTGTTTACTCGCTCTATAATGTAAGTATTTATCTCTAGATAGGGTAATGGTATAGAAAAAGGAGGTAATTTAAAGTGCATAATAGACAACCCGAGACCGATCCAACGGTTGGCTTAAGTGAAGAAGAAGCGGCTCGAAAATTAAAGGAGTTCGGTCCGAACAAATTAAAAGGTTCTAAACCGGTTTCACTATTACAACGTCTATTTGCCCAAATTAATAACGCGTTAATTTACATTTTAATTATCGCCTCAATCATTTCTGGTTTTTTGGGTGAAATAACGGATTCTATAATTATTGGAATTGTCGTGGTTATTAATGCAATCATTGGTGTAATACAAGAGTCCAAAGCTGAAGAAGCACTTGAAGCATTAAAGAATATGTCTACGCCAAAAGCATTAGTCAGAAGGGGTGGAAAACAACAAGAAATTTCATCAGAAGAGGTTGTAGTGGGCGATGTCATTATACTCGATGCCGGCAGATACATACCTTGTGACATTAAGTTAGTTGAATCCGTCAATCTGAAAGTTGAAGAGGCAGTACTGACCGGAGAATCTGTTCCGGTGGATAAAAACGCTAATTTTGTTGGAGACGAATTAATGCCAATAGGAGACAGAAAAGATTTGGCATTTATGTCTACATTAGTAACGAATGGTCGGGCAACGGGCATCGCTATGACTACCGGAATGGACACAGAGATAGGTAAGATTGCAACTATGCTCCATTCTGCAAAAGACGAAGAAACCCCTTTGCAGAAAAATCTTGCTCAGTTAGGTAAGTATCTTGGAATTACAGCATTATCAATATGTGTAATTATTTTTATTATCGGTGTATTCCAAGGCCGCGGGTATTTAGAAATGTTTATGCTAGCTGTCAGCTTAGCTGTGGCTGCAATACCTGAAGGAATGCTAGCCATCGTGTCTATCGTACTTGCAATTGGGGTGCAACGAATGATCAAGCAAAATGTTATCATTCGAAAACTGCCCGCTGTTGAGGCGTTAGGATCCGTCAATGTCATCTGTTCCGATAAAACAGGTACATTGACACAAAATCGAATGACAGTCACAAAGTTTTTTGTCGGAAATGAACTATATAGTCTATCGGAAACCGATTCTAAAGATCATATCCAACAAATGCTTTTCAAAAATATTTTATTATGTAATGATTCAACTTATACGCCAACTAATGAGACAGGCGATCCGACTGAAATCGCATTACTCGTTGCGAGCGAAAAGTTCGGCTTAAACAAAAAGGAACTTGATCGACGTATTCCTAGAGTTGCTGAGTTACCATTCGATTCAACACGAAAACTGATGACGACCGTTCATGACAGCGACTCTAAAGTTTTGTCGCAAACGAAAGGCGCGATAGATGGAATACTACCTAGGTGTAAATATGTTGAAACCAGTGATGGTGCGGTCTTGCTTAACGATACGATGCGCAAAACAATAGAAGAAGCTGCTGAGTCAATGGCGAGTATTGCTCTTCGAGTATTGGGATCGGCTTATAAAAAAGTAGATGCCTTGGACGGCGTTGATTTACAATCATTCGAAGAGGAAATGACGTTTATTGGTTTAGTGGGAATGATTGATCCACCTCGTGAAGAAGTTAAAGACGCCATACAATTGACGAAAAATGCAGGCATTCGAACTGTGATGATAACAGGAGATCATAAAGATACGGCATTTGCCATTGCTAGCGATTTGGGAATCGCTACAGATAGAATGGAAGTAATTGAAGGGAAAATGCTCGATAAATTATCTGAAGTAGAATTACTTGAAAAAAGCGAACATCTTAATGTATACGCACGTGTTTCGCCAAAACACAAAGTAAGAATTGTACAAGCTTTGAAAGCAAAAGGGAACACTGTTTCAATGACAGGTGACGGGGTAAATGATGCACCTTCGTTAAAGTCTGCAGATATAGGCGTAGCGATGGGAATCACTGGCACTGACGTCGCAAAAGGCGCTTCGGACATGGTTTTAACAGACGACAATTTTTCATCTATTGTTAAAGCTATAGAGGAAGGACGCACCATATATCGTAATATCAAGAAGTCGATTTTATTTTTATTATCCTGCAATTTAGGTGAGATACTCGCATTATTTACGGCTATTTTACTTGGCTGGCCACTAATCCTGCGACCTATCCATATTTTGTGGGTAAATCTTGTTACGGATATGTTTCCAGCACTTTCATTAGGAGTTGATCCGGAAGAATCTGGAGTCATGAAGGAAAAGCCTAGGAACCAAAAAGAAACCATTTTTAAAGATGCACTGCCATTTCTTTTTTTCAATGGCATTCTTATTGGCGCAATTACACTTGCTGCATTTATGATCGGAATCTATTCATCAGGTCAGTATACGGGGAGTTTCCTTTCAATGTTTAGAGGAACTATTTCAGAATCAGCACTGATTCATGGACAGACGATGGCTTTCATTGCTCTTAGTTTTGCACAACTAGCTCATTCGTTAAATTTTAGATCGAGGAATGAATCCATATTTAAAGCAGGAATATTAAAGAATAGATTTTTAATCTATTCGATATTACTCGGAATTACATTACAAATAACGATTGTATCGGTTGGGCCGATTGCTTCTATTTTTAGTGTGCAGTCATTATCAATGACTAATTGGCTAATAATTCTAGGATTAAGCACTTTGCCAATCGGCATAAATGAAATTGTAAAATTAGTTAAACGGTAAAATTACTTGTTCAGCATGGGATTCGTGTTAGAATAGTTAATTGAATGTGAGGATGATTTTAATTGGAAATAAATGAATATATTGTAGAACAACTTGTCGATCCAACGGGTTTAATCCAAGGGGAACGATATGAATTTCGATTATATATATCGCTTGACGAAGATGACGAATTATATACGGAATCCGGCATTGGCGTCCGTGCAATTTTTGCCGTGGATGACCAAGGTGAACGTGTGGTTGTTGCTCACTTTTTCGAACGGGAAACGGATGCTTTCATTGATTTTGAATTAGATGAGGATGAACTTTTGGAAGTCGAGCAGTTTTGCAAAAAACATTACAACAGTGATGAGTAAAAGATAATTATATTCTGCTAGCAATAGGAAACAAATTATGTGTTTTTTTCGTCCTGTTAGTAGATAATGTATTTGTGGGGTAAATTATACGTATTTCGTCACTTACTATTTTAATTGGAGTGTTTAATTCATGAATAATGAAATTGTTGATATTACAATTATCGGAGGCGGGCCAACAGGTCTTTTCGCTTCGTTTTACGCTGGGATGCGCGAGATGTCGGTAAAAATTATCGATAGCCTGCCTCAGCTTGGTGGGCAGTTAATCGAACTGTATCCTGATAAATATATATATGACGTCGGAGGATTTCCTAAAATCCTCGCAAAAGACTTCGTGGCGAATTTAGTGACACAAGCACATTATTCAAAACCGGAAATACTGCTTAGTGAAACTGCGCTCTCAGTAGAACGCAATGGAGATCATTTTATCCTGAAAACGGATAAAGGCGTTCATTTGACGCGTACAATTATTTTAACTGCTGGTATTGGCGCATTTCGCCCGAGAAAAATAGGCTTGAAAGAAGAAGTTGAATTTGAAGAGAAAACACTTCATTACGGCATAAAAGATCTTTCGCTTTTCAAAGGGAAAAACGTAGTTGTTTGCGGCGGGGGAGATTCAGCTGTTGACTGGGCACTTATGCTTGAAGATATCGCCTCAACAGTAACGCTGGTTCATCGCAGAAAACGTTTCACTGCTCATGAGACAAGTGTAAACCAATTGATGGAATCGACAGTAGACGTGAAAACTTCTCTTAATGTGAAAGCTATTGAAGGAGAGGACGGGATCGTCAAAGAAATAGTTCTTGCATCGAAAGATGGCAGCGAAGAACGAGTCGCCTTGGATCATCTAATTGTAAATTACGGAAACATTTCCTCATTGGGACCATTGAAAGAGTGGGGCGTTGACATGGATCGCAACTCGATTATCGTCAATAGCCGCATGGAAACAAATATCGAAGGAATCTATGCCGCTGGCGACGTGACAACATACGACGGAAAAGTCAAACTCATTGCCGTAGGACTAGGTGAAGCACCAATTGCAGTGAACCATGCAAAAGCATATATAGACCCTAAAGCAAGACTACAACCACTTCATAGTACGAGTGTTTTTAATTAATTTAAAAAGGCAACTAACAGAAAAATTGTTAGTTGCCTTTTTTTATTTTAATAAAAGAAATGAAATGATCAATAATAATAGGATTGGAACGAACATGATAAAATAGCCTGTCGGATTGCCGTAGTTTATTGTCCAACCCACACCAAATCGTTTTTCTACAAAGATGGATGGATCGTTTTTATTGAAGTAGAAAATACCTACTATCCAGTGTTGGTCATCATCGTAATTTGTAATGCCTTCCACATCCTCCTCATCGACTTCGTTTACTTCAAGTCTAGATCCACTTTGACCGACTTTGAAAGCGTAAATTCCAGTCATGATAAGGATAATAATTAGAAAGCCAATTGGGAGAGCAACAAGTATTGAAGGTTTGCCTATATCATTATGGATCGTGACCAACTGTAGAAACGCCAATAAGATTGTGATAAAAATCATTGTGGCAAATAAAAACCAACTAGAATATTTTCTGAATGATAATTGTTGAGCACGTGATTTTTTTCTGGTTGTCGCATTTATTTTAATGCCGGATTTCTTTGTCATTTCGTTAATCCCGAGCATCATACCTTGCATAATCAGTAAGATTAAAGGGAGTGCTATAACCGATAAAATCGTTTTTTCAGTAAAAGCATCGGGTTGGCCGTCGATTCCCCAATGCGTTGGGATTAAGTTCGGTAAACTTTCATACTGGATTGCTGTATATGCCATTAAACCGATTGTTATTGCGATTGGAACTATATAAATGTACCAAGGCAGCATTTCATCAGCTGTTCGAATTGCTAGATCCGTTATGCGGACTTGTTTTAAATTTGCGCCCCATTGATGTTCACGTTTTAAACGCGATGTTTTTGCATGAAACAAAAAGTAAAGAATCATACTGCAAAATAGAAGTACGAACTGTGTTGCGACACCAAAATGTACTATGTTTTCTTCAATTACATTTGATGTAGTTATCCAAATAAAGAATGCTATCAATGCGAGTGCACCAATTCCAGCGATAATGAAGGTATAGAATCTCTTATAAGATAATATAGTTGAGTTCTTCGAATAAGTATCGGGAATTGTCACCCCGAAAACAATCGTAGGCTTTAATAAATAGGGTATAGCGGCTTGAATAGCAATGATAAAAACAGTGATACCAATCATTATTAAACTCGTCATGGGCGTACCTCCTTAATTTTGAAAAATAATTCCTTCATCATGCTAACAATTTCATTTTCTGATAAGCCGATTGCCATTGCTTCTGCAATTACGGGGCGCATCGCAGTTTCAACCCGCAATAGGGAAGCTTCTCCCGAAGTTGGCGTACTAACGACGGCGCCCGACTTCGGAATGATTTGAATGATGCCTTTGTTATCTAATTCGCGGTATGCTTTATTGACAGTATGCATATTAATGCCAAGATCACCGGCAAGTGAACGAACAGATGGAAGAGAATCACCGGGTTGGAGGGATTCGTTAGCGATTCCTTCGATTAACTCATTTGCTAATTGTGTATAGATAGGTACATCGGAATCAATTTCAATTTTGATGAACATTCGAACCATCACTCCTTATTGTTCTATAGTTAGTATAACAGTGTTGTTATACTATGTCTATAACAAAACCCCATCAACAATAAAAATAATATTGTTGATGGGGTTTCAATGCGTTCAGTCCTCCAATTCAGATACTGTAACGAAAGTATAGCCTTCGCTTTCTAAATAGGCGAGGACTGCATCGAGTCCGTCAGCTGTTGATTGGTGAATATCATGCATTAGAATAATACTGCCGTCTCTAGTATTCTTTTTCACGTAAGAAAGCAGTTGTTTTGCATTTCGATGCTTCCAATCGAGCGTATCTATGTCCCATAAAATGACGGGTAATTTGGTTTGTTGCCGAACCTTTTTATTTATTGCACCATAGGGCGGGCGGAACAAAACTACTTTTTCACCTGTGACGTTCTCAATAATAGAAGATGTTCGAGTAATCTCAGAGTTTATCTTTTTAATGCTAGAATTAGTCAAATCGGGATGTGTCCATGTGTGATTTCCAAGTTCATGACCTGCATTTGCAACATCTTTCGCGATTTCGGGATAATATTCCACCCGGCTTCCAAGCATGAAGAATGTTGCTTTTGCATCGTATTTTTCTAATGACGCCAAAATCTTTGTTGTCACATTTGGATCTGGTCCATCGTCAAAGGTTAACGCTACCTTCTTAACTAAAGGGAGTTCTACTATTTCTTCTTCCTCATTATCTTCGGCTAGATCTTCTTCAATAATTTCGTTATCATTTGATTCTGAAACTGCAGAGTCATCTGTAATGTCAGGATATTCATCGATAATTTTATCTTCTTCTTGCAAATCTAACTTCTCATCAATTGCGATGTTATTATCGTCATTTTCAATGCTTAATTTAAATTCTTTTGCAACAAATTTATTTAATCGTTCTAGCGGGACGGAGACGATGGGAATTCCGGCCGTCCCCGAGGCGATTTTATATTTATTGAAATAAAAAACTAGCGATTCATTTGTCAGTGCAAAGTTTTGGAAATTATCCCAGTCTGGCTCGGTGTGTAAAGTTGCTTCTTCCATATATAATTTATCTTTATATGATTCATCATTAAATAAAATTTCTCTAACAACTTCAGAAACCATATTTAACCGCTTTTGATCGCCTTCAAATACATCTTCTATCGTAATTTCTTGGCCGGTGTCAGGGTTCAAACGAAAAGAATTAATTTCTGTAAAACCATTGGCATCGCCAATATAAGTTGAATTCACTAATACAAAAGAATAAAATCCCGAATGATGCGGAAATGTTTCAAATGAAACGTTCAATTCACCTGTTTGGTTGCCACCAAGCGCTTTGTAATCTGCTATTTCCGCTAAATAACGATCTTTTATATTTTTAATATAGTCTTGAACTTTCGTATTAAAAGAATCATGGATGCTTTCTGGGAATTGAAGTGCGAAAGGTGCATCAGGATCGTTAGAAATCATTGTTATGATTTTTATGCCCGGATATTTTGAATCAATCATATCAGTTAAAATTGGAAATTTAGTGCCCACTGCATTACTGGTATTTTCAAGTGGGGAAGTCGCTTCATTTTTGGTTGAGGTAAATAGTATAATAATACCTGTTAAAATAATAATAGACAAGATAACTGTGGAAAATACCAGGTCAATCCAGACAGAACGACGTTTATTATGTGTTTTTCTCATTACGCGTGCCCCTTTAAGTTTCTCTATCTAGTAGACACGAGTAATCTCTAAATAGTTACAAAATAATTTATACATCTACAAAATTCCACTTTATTAATCTAGTTTCATTATAGATGAATGGCACTAGTTGTGCCAGTGGGTAAAAAAGACCTCCTGAAAATTTTGGCGTGGTTTGGTTTTTGACACAAAAACGTAAGCAATAACTCTTTTTTCAACTCGTTTTTTATGATATACTGACAACATCTTTGCTGTGGAAAAATTATGGAACAAATTAAACAAGGTGGTTGAAGTACTAATGGAAAAGGGACGATATCGAGTTCTTTTGTTTTATAAATATGTTCATGTCGAGGATCCTGAGACCTTAGTTGCCGAGCATTTGAAGGCTTGTAAGGAAATCGGATTAAAGGGCCGCATATTTATCGGTGCTGAAGGGATTAATGGAACATGTTCAGGAACAATTGAACAAACCGATGCTTATATTGCAATGATGCAAAAAGACGAGCGATTTAAAGATATAGTATATAAAGTCGATGATGCAGCGAGCCATGTATTCAAGAAGATGCACGTTCGTGTTCGGGATCAAATCGTAAACTTAAGTTTAGATGATGATATAGATCCGAATGAGTTGACGGGGAACTACTTAAGCCCTGAAGAATTTTTACAACAAATGCAAGAAGAAAACACTGTAGTAATCGATGCAAGAAATGATTACGAATATGATCTAGGACATTTCCGCGGTGCCATTCGTCCAGACATAAGAACTTTCCGCGATCTTCCGCAGTGGATCCGTGAAAATAAGGAACAGTTCGAAGGCAAGAAAATTTTAACATACTGCACAGGCGGGATTCGTTGCGAGAAGTTTTCCGGTTGGCTAGTTCGTGAAGGATTCGAAGATGTCGGTCAGTTGCACGGCGGGATTGTTTCTTACGGAAAAGACCCAGTTGCTAAAGGCCAGTTGTGGGACGGACAATGTTATGTATTTGATGAACGAATAGCTGTTCCTATCAACCAGGTAGAACATGTCATTGTAGGACGCGATCATTTTGACGGGGAACCGTGCGAGCGCTACGTTAACTGCGCAAATCCGGTTTGCAATGCTCAAATCTTATGTTCAGAAGAAAACGAGCATTTCTATATGCGCAGTTGCACAGACGAATGCCGCGTACACCCGCGAAACCGCTACTTCATTGAACATAATATGACCGTAGAAGAATCCGATGAACGAATGGCTGCAATTGAAAAGCATCGAAATGAAACACATGTAGGTTAAGAAATTTAGAAGTCCGAACAGGGGGAATCTGTTCGGACTTTTTTATCAATTATTCGCCAAAGCTTTATAAGTAATTAAATACGTAAGCAGCCCGACGATTGGAATAGACGCCGTCGTGAACATTGGGTACCAAATATGGTCGATGAAATAATTTGGAATGAATAAGTAGGAGCCGATCATGAAGAATGAATAGGTTAGTATCACAACAAATGCTAGACTTACAGCTTTATGTGTGTTTGCAACGGCACGTTCATCTGAAACATCATATTCAGCGGTTAAATAAGCACTCAAGATTGAGTTTTTATTTTTCCTCACTTGAAAGAATCGAATGATTTCAGCAGCAATTAAAAGACCGACAACACTGATAAAAACATAACCTGGCCACTTAATAATCCCTACGGAAAACTCGTCAATATATCCTCGTTCCATTTGAATAAACAATTGTTCAACCCTCAAATAATCAAAAACCATAATAGCAAGTGAGATGAAAAGCATTATTCTCAGAAAAATCATGATGTAGATTTTCATTTTTTCTCCTCCTTAGAAAAAATCTCTTCGATCGGCATTTCAAATTCCTCCGCAATATTCATCGCCAGAAGCAAGGAAGGTGTGTAGCTCCCTTTTTCCAAGGACACTATCGTCTGCCTTGTTACTCCGACTCGGTCGGCCAATTCGCCTTGGGTTAAATCAAAACGCGCCCGAAGTTCTCGTACTCGATTTGTGAGCAAAATAGGTCCTCCTAACTTATTTCTTAAATTTATTGTATAGCAAACCATTCTTTTTGTAAAGTCGGGTATACATTTTGTTTGGTCCCCTTTACTATTATAATTGAAATTAATAGTAAATAATCTACCTTTGAAAATCAGACACTTTCTATGCGTAACAAATAGTGTATGATGGTATACTTAAGACATTGAATTTAAATGGAGGAACAAAGCTTATGCAATGGAGAAATTTATATCGCGGTTTCTTTATCGGAATTAGCGATCTTATACCGGGAGTGAGCGGGGGAACCATCGCGTTCATCCTTGGTATTTACGATGAGTTACTAGCGTCAATCAGCGGATTCTTCAGTCGTGATTGGAAAAAACATATAGGTTTTTTGTTGCCGCTCGCGATTGGCATGGGGGCGACGTTACTATTATTTAGTAGAGTTATTGAGTATTTATTGAAAAATTACCACGCGCAGACTCAATTTTTCTTTTTAGGGCTCATAATTGGCGTGCTGCCGTTTATCGCAAGACAGGCAAATGTGAAAAAGAATTTTAAGCTAGGACATTTTCTAGTGATTTTGATTGTCGGTGCAGCGCTTACTTCATTAGCATTCATTAATCCGCCAGATACTACACCGATAAAGACATTGACTGCCTCTAACGCAGTTGGACTTTTCCTTGCAGGATGGGCTGGGAGCATGGCGATGCTGTTACCGGGGATTAGCGGATCGTTTGTATTATTATTGCTAGGCGTTTATTCAACTGCTATCAGTGCATTATCCAATCTGAACTTGCCGATTATTGCAGTGATTGGGGCAGGCGTTATCGTTGGTTTTGTTGTGAGCAGTAAAATAATCAATTATTTACTTACTCATTTTACGTATGTCACTTTTGCGGTGATTATTGGTTTGATTATTGGCTCGGTGTTTGTGATGTATCCTGGATTCCCGAAAGATGGAAGCTTTCTGGTGATGAGTATTCTTACATTCTTTATAGGGTTACTCGTTGCAAGCCTATTTAGTTCACCTGATAAAGCGACAATTGTACATGACTAATAAACTAACGAGCTTGTAAACTGTATTTCATTCCAATAGTTGAGCGAATCTGGTATTCTAATAGCTAGAAGGAACAACTGGAAAGGATGATTTATTATGTCAGGACCGGCATTGCGACAACTTCATGCACATAGAGCAATTCACGAAGGCGGATTATCAGGAGCAGTTACGAAAACTAGAGATATGATGGATTATTTGCGACAAGGTGAACTTGAAACTGCCAACCTAGCAGCAGATGATTTAATAGATTACTGGAAGACGCGCGTAATCAGCCATGCAGATGCTGAAGAAAGCGGTTTTTATAAGGAAATCGCCCAGGAGAACCCCCAACTCCAAGAAGCGATAATTAAGCTGACTCGTGATCATGATTTACTTCGAATTATTGTGAAAGATATCGAAGAGCTCCGTGTGGAAGAAGGGTTAAGCCCAAGCGTTTTACATAAATTTCATGCTTTAAAAGTTGTTAATGAAATTCACAGCCGCGACGAAGAGCGTTTGTTGTTTACTGAATAATGGTCTGATGGACAAGACTAAAAATGAAAACGCCTAAGAATAGGCGTTTTTTATTTGATAAGGGGGAATAATTTTGCTGACTGGAGCAACTTCTGTACTTCGAGATTATTTTGGTTATGATTCATTTCGTAAAGGACAAGAAAATGTAATTGAAAACGTTCTACAAGGTAAAGATTCACTATGTGTAATGCCGACAGGCGGGGGAAAGTCCGTTTGCTATCAAGTTCCTGCACTCGTCATGGAAGGAACTGTCATTGTAATTTCGCCGCTCATTTCTTTGATGAAGGACCAAGTGGATGCGCTCCACGAAGCGGGAATTTCAGCTGCATATATTAATAGTACGATGACAAATGAAGAATACCAGATGACAATGGATGCGACGATTCGCGGCGAATATAATCTATTATACATTGCCCCGGAGCGTCTCGATTCACCGTCATTTACAAATCGATTACAACTGATGAACGTTCCGATGGTTGCAATCGACGAAGCGCATTGTATCTCGCAGTGGGGTCATGATTTCAGACCGAGTTACCGAAATATCCGGCATATGATTTCGCTATTTCATGATAGGCCAGTCGTACTCGCGTTAACTGCTACGGCAACTCCGGCAGTGCGAGAGGATATTTGCGAACAACTCGGGATTACTGAAGAGAATACGGTGATGACTGGTTTTGAAAGGGAGAACCTAACTTTTTCAGTTGTGAAAGGACAGAACCGGGAGAAGTTCGTAGTCGATTATGTTGAAAAGAATGAGGGCGAAGCTGGGATCATTTATGCAGCTACGCGAAAAGCGGTTGATCAATTGTACGAAACGCTTAAGAAAAAAGGGGTTCCTGTCGCTAAATATCATGCGGGATTATCAGATGATGAACGCAGCTCGGGCCAAGAGAAATTTTTAAATGATGAAATATCAGTAATGGTTGCCACAAATGCATTCGGGATGGGAATCGATAAATCGAATATACGCTATGTCATTCACTATCAAATGCCGCGGACGATGGAAAGTTATTACCAAGAAGCGGGTCGTGCAGGTCGTGATGGGCTGGATAGTGATTGTACTTTATTATTTTCATCCCAAGATGTTCAAACGCAACGATTTTTAATAGACCTATCACAGGACGAAACCCGCATCCCGATGGAGCTTGAAAAATTGCAGTCGATGATTGACTATTGCCATACAGAGACTTGTCTTCAAAAGTTTATCATTACGTATTTTGGCGAATCTGAAACAAAGGATTGCGGACGTTGCGCGAACTGCACGGATACACGTGAAAGTTCAGATGTCACTATAGAAGTTCAAATGGTATTGTCTTGTGTCATTCGAATGGGTCAACGTTTTGGAAAAACGATGATTGCACAAGTGTTAACAGGATCTCGCAGCAAAAAAATGTTTGATTTTGGTTTTGATAAATTAACGACCTACGGAATCATGAGGGACAAAAGCGCAAAGGAAGTTTCGGATTTCATCGAATTTATCATTTCGGAAAATTACTTAGGTGTTGAAAACGGTCAATTTCCAATCATTTATGTCAGTGAACTTGGAAAAGAAGTGTTAACCGGAAAAGTGCAAGTGTTCCGGAAAGTATCAGTTGTCACAAAACAAATTACAAAAGACAATCCATTATTTGAACAACTGCGATCACTGCGCATGCAACTAGCACAAGAAGCCGGAGTCCCGCCTTTTGTTGTGTTCTCGGATAAAACTTTACAAGATATGATAAGTAAAATGCCAGTTACGGAAGAGGAATTTCTCGAAGTAAACGGTGTCGGACTGGCAAAGCTGGAGCGATACGGGGAAGCATTTTTAGAAGAGATCCGTGCGTTTCAAGAAGAACAAGTTGAAACACCTTAAGATTACATAAGTATAAGAGAGGGTTAGTAAACCTCCTCTTATACTTTTTTAATATTTGGCAAGTCCCTTTTAGGAGAAGTCCCAAAATAACTTCATAAATAAATTGGAATATATAGTTGATTGGAGTGGAGGGGCGACTCCCGCGGGAAAAGCGAAGTGCGAAAGAGAAGTTCACTCTTTCCTTAGCCGAGATCCTGGACTGAGCGTAGCGAAAGCCGTGACGAAGAACGGCTTTTGCGACCGAAAAGCGAAGCGTTTGGGAGAACAGATTTTACAGGCTGTATAATTTTGCAAAGACCGCAAAATTATACAAATCGAACTCTTCGTTGTTCGATTGGCTCGGCGCTCGCCCGCAGGAAAGCGCACCCGGAACGGAAATCCGGTATGAAAAGTAACTAGCGATAAACATGCTGTTTCAACGTTCTTCATTATCACTAGTTACATATTTAATTTCGGATAAACGACAGTGCCATCTTTGTTCAAAACTGGAGGAGCACCCCATTGGCCGGGGACGTGTTCTTCAATTTCCGTGCTTCCTTTTGGGCCATCGAGAATATGACGAACGGTCCAACCGTTAAGTGAAAGCCAATTGCTAATCAATAGTCGATGACATCTAGCGGGATGACGTTCGGAACAACAATAAGCTACTGTGTTGTTTTGGGCTATTTCTTTTAATTTTTCAAGCCCCGTTTGAAAATTCTCTTCAAGCGTATAATCCGCATAATTGTGAAATGATCGATTTTCCCATGCGTCATTTACTTCATTAGCAATGGTTTTGGATTTATTGCGACGACCACCAAGTTCTTTAATATGATAATAGTCGATTCCCGATTCAGGTAACCAAATACTCATGCGGTCTTTATGAAAATGTGGAAACTTTCGACTCCCCGGAAACGCGCGCACATCGACTAGGAAATCAATATCTCCATCATGCAGTAATTGTAAAAATTCTTCCTCTGTATGTGTTGAGTGACCTACTGTAAAAATATCCATAAAAAACCCTCCCACTTTCATTAATTCCTTGAAAGAGGGAGGGGCAAACATTATTTTCTTTAAATACGAGCAGTCGCTGTATCCAATTTTTCTTTTTTCTCAGTCCTTCTGCTTATTGCGACAAGCGCATAGACAACCGGCGTATCTAATACGGCAACGATGAACTTGAAAATATACTGACTGAAAATCATTCCGATGAGTACCCCCAACGGCATCGTGCCATAAAAAGCGATCGTGATGAAGATAGCTGTGTCGACGAGTTGACTTGCCATCGTCGAAAGATTATTTCTAATCCACAATTTCTTTTTGCCATGTCGCTTTTTCAACTTGTCAAAAATCGTTACATCTAAGTTCTGACTGACCAAATATGCTGCCAGACTTGCAATTGTCACTCGAAAGCCGGCAGTGAAAATAACTTCAAATGATTGTTGATTTTCATAGAAAGACGCAGCGGGCAATTTGATAGCAATCCATATGAACACGATTGCCAAAATCTGTGCGAGAAAACCTGTCAGCACAGTTCGACGAGCGGCTTCTTTTCCATATGCTTCTGTTATGACATCTAGAATTGGATAAGTGAAAACGTAGATGATGACGGCGGCAGGCAACACAATCCAATCGCCGATACTGAACAACTTTACAGCCAATACATTCGATAAAATCAATAGCCCGACAAATAGACCGTTTAAATAATATAACATGTCTTCTCGTCCTCCATTAGCGGTTATCGATTTTTTCCGGATTCATATCATGATTCATCATCCGGTGCTCGGCCATCTGTTCGTATTTCGTTCCAGGTTTCCCGTAGTTGCAGTAAGGATCTATGGATAGGCCGCCACGCGGCGTAAACTTGCCCCATACTTCGATGTATCTAGGTTCGATCAATTCTATTAGATCATTCATAATGATATTGACGCAGTCTTCGTGAAAATCTCCGTGATTTCGAAAGCTGAACAAATATAATTTCAGCGCTTTACTTTCCACAAGTTTTTGATCAGGTATAAAACTGATGTACATCGTTGCAAAATCTGGTTGACCTGTTTGCGGGCACAATGATGTAAATTCCGGACAATTGAATTTCACGAAATAATCGCGTTTTGTATGTAAATTGTCAATCGCTTCTAAAATCCCCGGATTATAAGTGTCTTTGTACTCCGTATGTTGATTTCCTAACAATGTCAACCCTGTCAATGTAGATTCATCTCTTCCAGCCAATTAAAAAAACCTCCCGTTATATATGTCGAGGGAGGTCCATAAATGTAGAAATAATGAAATCGATTGAAATTCATTTTTCACCATCCATAGTTTTTTATAGAGGGTCGCTATGAACCTCTCTCGAACTGTTTATGCATTTCCTTATAAAACATTAGCTGATGGGCGGTGCTTTGTCAAACGAATTTTTTTTCGTAATCCCGATTAGCGAATAACCAGCGAAGGCAATTAAAATAACCCCAGTCAACATAAAAGAACCTGCGAATTCCAAGTTTAATAATCCGATGACACTCGATCCAGCGACGGCACCAATTGAAAAGAATGCATAAAAGTATCCATACGCTTTCCCGCGAAACTTGGGAGAGGAAGAGTCAATCAGCAATGAATTGATGGACGGGAATAGAAATGCAAATCCGACACCGTAAATAATCATTGCTATATATAAGAAACTTAATTCTTCTAGTTGACTTAAGAACAGCATGCTGATGCCCATCATTGACAACCCGAATGCGAGCGTTATAATCGGCCGAACACGATCGAAAATTCGGTTGATCGGGAGTAAAAAGACCAAAACCGCCGTTACGCCGAATGCACTTAGTAACATGCCGCTTGTTTTGGCATCAAAACCGAGCGAGACAACTTTCAATGGCAAGACGAGTGCTAAAACCCCTTGCGAGAACATGAGGAAGAATGCTCCAGCAAACGACCGAACCATCCCGGGCGAACGAAACAATTGTCTAACACGAGTTCGGTTTTTTGAAGTCTGTTTTTTAGGAACATATTTAAATGAACGGAGAACGAAAAACGCGGCAATCGCTATAAGGAACATCATCATTCCATTCATTGCCATGACGAAAGCCGGGCTTGATTTTGCTGCGATGATCCCGCCGTATGCAGGTCCTATAATGGCAGCTAATCCGACAAAAGCGCCAGAAATTGCAACACTTTTTCCGCGTTTAGTTTCTTCTGTACGATTCGCTAAAAAAGTAAATGCCGCTGGTACGATAAGGCCCTCCATAAAACCGTGAATGAAACGAACACCAAGCAGACTAAGTGGATCATTGACTGCGAAATATAAGAGCAGCGATACTGCTGACGCAAATAAGCCGAAAACTAAAATTTTAAATGGACCGCGTTTGTCAGTCATAAACCCAGAAATGACATTCCCAATCATATTAGAAAACGAATAAATTCCAACTGCAAGTCCAATAACAAAAGGGGTTGCTCCCAAAGAATCAGCGAAAGGACTCATTATCGGAAGTTGGGAAAATAAATCGAAAAAAGAAATAAACACAATGAGATAAACAAAGTTTCGCAATTGAAAGCCTCTTTTCATAGTTTCGAACGATACTTTTACTTTACCATTGTTTATACTGGAGAGGGACAGCTTTGACTGTGAACAATTCATGACAAATACATAATGAGAAAGGCGAGATGAAATGACTAAGAAAATTAGAATCGGTATAGCCGGATATGGAAATTTGGGTAGAGGAGTCGAGTCGGCAATTGCGCAAAACGATGATATGGAATTAATCGGCGTTTTCACGAGAAGAAACCCGGATGAACTTACATTGCTTGACGATAAAGTTCCGGTGTATGCACATGACTCAATTCTGGAATTCAAAGAGAAAATTGATGTATTGATCTTATGCGGCGGATCCAAAAATGATTTGCCAGAACAAGGACCCGCTTTGGCAAAATATTTCTCTACTATCGATAGCTTTGATACACACGCAGAAATCCCGAATTATTTCGAAGCGGTAGATCGGTCGGCGAAACCAAACGGCAATACTTCAATCATATCTGTTGGTTGGGATCCAGGCCTATTTTCGATAAATCGATTATATGGTGAAGCGGTTTTATCTGAAGGAACTACCTATACATTTTGGGGTAAGGGTCTTAGCCAAGGCCATTCCGATGCAGTAAGAAGAATCCCTGGTGTTAAAGGTGCAGTGCAATATACAATACCGAACGAAGATGCTGTGAATCGAGTTCGCAGCGGGTCATTACCGGAACTATCAACTCGTGACAAGCACACACGAGAATGTTATGTAGTCCTAGAAGATGGGGCAGATGCGACTGAAGTGAAACAAGCAATTGTAACAATGCCGAATTATTTTTCAGATTATGATACAACAGTGACTTTTATTACAGAGGAAGAACTAAAGCGAGACCATGCAGCGATGCCGCACGGAGGATTTGTCATTCGCAGCGGTAAAACAGGTGCAGATACCAATCAAGTGATGGAGTACTCCTTGAAACTTGATAGCAATCCTGAGTTTACATCAAGTGTTCTCGTTGCCTATGCACGAGCGGCTTATCGGTTGAATCAAAGCGGAGATTATGGTGCGAAAACTGTTTTTGATGTTGCACCTGGACTGTTGTCTAAGAAAACTGCGGCAGATTTACGAAAAGAATTGCTCTAAGAAAAATCGCATTCGAATCTGAAATGTTTTGAATAATACCGCCAATTAGAATATACTACTTATGTATGATTTATTTGGGAGGTCGAAGTAATTTGACAAAACTTGACGATACATTAACAATGCTCAAAGAATTGACGGACGCGAAAGGAATTCCGGGGAATGAACGTGAACCGCGGGAAGTTATGAAAAAGTATATCGAGCCGTTCAGCGATAAAATTGAGCAAGATGGACTAGGTTCTCTAATTGCTTCGAAAACTGGCGATGAAAACGGCCCGAAAATAATGGTCGCAGGCCACCTTGATGAAGTTGGCTTCATGGTATCGAAGATTGATGACAAAGGATTCTTGTCATTCCAAACCGTTGGCGGTTGGTGGTCGCAAGTCATGCTCGCACAACGCGTCACAATCGTAACACGCAGCGGGGATACTGTAACAGGTGTCATCGGATCCAAACCTCCGCATATTCTTTCTCCAGAAGCGAGAAAGAAACCAGTTGATATTAAAGACATGTTTATTGACGTTGGTGCAACTTCCAAGGAAGAAGCAAAGAAGTGGGGAATTTTACCGGGAGATATGGTTGTACCCTATTTTGAATTCACCGTGATGAACAATGAAAAGTTGTTGCTTGCGAAAGCATGGGATAACCGTATCGGGGTCGCGATTGCAATTGATGTTCTAAAAGGATTGAAAGATGTAAAACATTCGAACGTAGTATTCGGCGTCGGGGCAGCTCAAGAAGAAGTCGGTCTCCGCGGTGCGCGAACAGCTGCTACAAAAATCCAACCAGACATCGGAATTGCAGTAGATGTAGGGATTGCAGGAGATACGCCTGGAATTACATCGAAAGAAGCAACCGGAAAGATGGGCGATGGTCCGCAAATTTTACTCTTCGATGCATCGATGGTATCGCATAAAGGTTTGCGTGATCTAGTTGTCGATACGGCAGAAGAAAATAATATCCCGTACCAGTTCGAAACTATTCCCGGCGGCGGTACAGACGCAGGCTCCATTCACATTACAGGAACTGGTGTCCCATCACTGGCAATTTGTATTCCGACACGCTATATCCATTCACATGCCGGAATCTTGCACCGTGATGATTACGAAAACACAGTAAAACTGATCATTGCAGTTATTAAAAAGTTAGACCGTGAAACAGTTAATAAAATCACGTTTGAATGATAATAAAATCGATAGCCTTGTTATTCCGTAATGGGTAACAAGGTTTTTTTGTTTGTTCTCGTTTCGAGTCTGTTTGCTCTCGGTGCGGGTCCGGTTATGCTCGTTGCTCTCCTGTTCATTCTCGTATCGCTGCGCCCCATGTTTTATTCCCGTTGCTCCCTCGTATATTCCCGTAGCACAGGCTCTCCACCTTTAAAAGTCAAAACTGCTCTTAATACTAAACACCTAACTTTCTAATTAATTATAAAAATACACTTGACTTAATAATTATGCATACATATACTAAAACATACATTGAAAAACAAATGGAAGGTGCTGAGTGATTTATGATTAAGGTAACTGAGAATAGTAAGGAATTAGAGGCAGGATTAAAAGGGCGAGATCTTCTTAGCCTGCTTGATCTTACAAGTGAAGAAGTTTTGTATTTGATAGATAAGGCAATCAAGCTTAAAAAAGATACATCTGAAGGCAAACTTGAACCTGTTTTGGCAGGGAAAACGTTGGGGATGATTTTCGAGAAGCATTCAACTAGAACGAGAATTTCTTTTGAAGTCGGGATGATCCATTTAGGCGGTCATGCAATGTTTATGAATGCGCGCGATTTACAAATCGGGCGCGGCGAGTCAATTTCGGATACAGGGAAAGTCCTTTCGGAGTATTTGGACGGCGTAATGATCCGTGCAAATTCTCACGAAATGGTAAAAGAGTTAGCGGAGCATACATCTGTTCCAGTCATCAATGGATTAACAGATATTTTTCACCCATGCCAGGCGCTAGCGGATCTTCTCACAATTGCTGAGGTAAAAGGATCTTTAAAAGGTCATAAATTGGCGTATATCGGCGATGGTAACAATGTTGCTCACTCTTTAGTCATTGCTGCCGCCCATGCAGGTATGCACATAACAATTGGCACACCCGAAGGATATGCATGTAACCATGAAGTGATTCTGAAAGCGAAGAAATTAGCGATGTTTAATGGAGGAAGTGTGCTAGAAACAACGGACCCGATTGAGGCTGTTAATGGGGCGGACGTCATTTATACAGATGTTTGGACCAGCATGGGGCAAGAGGAAGAAGCGAATCTTCGTCTTGAAGCATTCAAAGATTTTCAAGTTAACGATGAGTTAGTAGCCTATGCGAAAGAAGATTATATGTTTTTACATTGCTTGCCAGCGCATCGTGAAGAAGAGGTCGCTACATCAGTGATTGATGGGCCGAATTCTTATGTATTCCAACAAGCAGGCAATCGATTGCATGCGCAAAAAGCGGTATTAGCGACATTACTCTAATAAAATAATAAAACCACTCGGAGTCTAGGTGCTTAGCCTAGGCTCTTTTTGTTCGGTCAACATAACTTAATGTTAGAAATACTTTACAGTGCGTTAAGTTTAGTGTACATTATTCATATGAGGTGATGTCGTAATGCTGAGGAATAGGGTGAGGGAATTACGAGCCCGGCATGATTTTACGCAAATTGAACTTGCAAAACGCGTTGGGGTTACGCGACAGACCATCGGCTTTATCGAAAAAGGAGAATTTTCACCGTCCGTCACATTGTCATTGAAACTTGCCCGTGAACTTGACTGTAGTATTAATGAATTATTTTGGTTGGAAGGGGAGGAAGAAGATGAAAAATGATATGCGTGTTACGTATCCGTTGTGGCAGATGGGCTCCATAGCGATCCTAATGGTTTTAGTGTTCATAGTCGGTAGTTCAGCAAATTTCGAAGTCTATGATGAAGGAGGATTCATGTTAACGTTTAGTTTGGGGTTTGTGAAAGGGATGACTGTCTATGTTTTTTTGATGTTGTATCTAGTAACACTCATCGCATTCATTGCAAAAGTCGGTAAACATAACAAACGCTTTCCATTACAAAAAATATCCCTATTATCACTCAAACCCCAGGAATATATGGATGACGATGAGTTATATCAGGAAGTAACGAGAAGGGCTACTCAAAAAGTGTATTCATTTTTCTCTTTCGCTCTCCCGGTAGTCGCGGTTTTTTTCATAATGCTTCCCATCTCAAAAGTATGGATGATTATAAGCATACTATTGCTGTCCCTGTTCCAATATTTAATTTATTACACAACGATTAGAAAGTATGTCGCGGAGGACTAATATATGTTTGAGTATTTTTTAGTGTTCATAGGTGCAGCAATTCCAATGGTGGAAATTGCGCTAGCAATACCACTGGGCATAATAAATGGTTTATCTCCAGTTTGGGTGATTCTAACTGCATTCATTGGTAATATGCTGACGGTTCTGGTCGTTATTATTGGATTCCAAAGAGTGAAAGAGTGGATGGAATCTAGAAATCGGAAGAAAGGAAAAGCAGAATCTAAGCGAACGGAGAGAGGTAAACGTATTTGGAATAAGTACGGCATGCCAGGTGTTGCTCTACTAGGACCAATTGTAATTGGAACACATATCGCGGCATTCATCGGACTGCTTTTCGGGGCGAATAAAACAAATGCCACTGTTTGGATGACTATCAGCATAGCGCTTTGGTCATTGGTATTCGGAATTGCAACCGCGCTCGGATTTGATTTTTTCAATCGAAGCTTTTAAGAAAAGCTCTAAGTGCATCCCGCTAAAACGGGAGTACTTAGGGCTTTTTATGAACTACATTTTTGGGTTTCAAGAAAATCATCAAATAACCAAAAAATTGAATATGGACCGTCTGGTAGGTATAATGTATAGATATGCAATAAAGGAGGGAAGCAGAATGGAGGGTACATCTAGGAAAATAGCCATTCTTGATGCCGCATCTAAAATTGTTGCTGAGAAGGGAATCTTTTATTTAACACTCGATGCGGTAGCCGAGGAAGCTGGAATTAGTAAAGGCGGTCTACTTTATCACTATCGTTCGAAAGAAGTGTTAGTTGAAAAAATGGTCGAGCACTTAGCCAGCAATTATAAAAGTAAAATTGATAGTCATGCCGCTGAAGATTCCGAAGAAAAAGGGAAGCGGACCCGCGCTTATCTTGATGTAACTTTTAAAAATACATACAAAAATAAAGATATGCATGCCGGATTACTCGCAGCGAAAGCAATAAACCCGACCTTATTAAATCCAATTCATGAAGTTTATACAGAGTGGCAACATGATATTGAAAATGACGGGCTCGATCCGATTATGACAACAATTATTCGATTAGCAACAGACGGGATATGGTTAGCTGACCTTTTCGATATAAATCCTATTGACAGCGAACAAAAAGAATTGATCTATAATACGTTAAGAAAATGGACGTTTGAAAGATGATTATCTCTTGAAAGCGATATTTTCTCCTCATTTAAAACAAACGGTGCGAAATACCTGCCCTGTATAGAATTGCTTTTTATTTATATTATGGGGTTGAAAGCGAAAACATCCATCTGTATAGTGTTGGGTGAAAGCTAAAACCGTCTGGACGGTACAGTGCTTTGAAAAAGGTATCGGAGGAGATAATATGAAGAACAAAGTATTATTAACAGCAGCAGTCACAGGGGCAGGAGACACGACTGGAATTAGCGATTTGGTGCCAGTAACGCCGAAAGAGATTGCGAACTCAGCTATTGAATCGGCGAAAGCGGGCGCAACAGTCGCCCATATTCATGCACGTGACCCGAAAACAGGTGGAGTAAGCCATGACATTGAACATTACCGTGAGATAGTTGATCGCATCCGAGATTCAGAAGTCGATGTTGTTATAAATATCACGGCAGGCGGCGGAGGCGATTTCATACCTAGTTTAGATACGCCGGCCGCGGGTGGAAATGGAACATTCATTCAAACCCCTGAAGAACGTCATAAGCCAGTAGGACAACTACTGCCTGAAATGTGCACACTGGACTGTGGAAGTGTTAACTTCGGCGATATGATTTATATGAGCCCTACTGATTGGTTGAGAGAACATGCAATGCTGATTCAAAAAAGCGGCGTGAAGCCTGAATTAGAATGTTTTGATACAGGGCATCTACGTTTTGCAAAACAATTAATTGATGAAGGTTTAATCGATGGAGATCCAATGTTTCAATTTTGTCTAGGAATTCCTTGGGGCGCGGAAGCGGATGTTGAAACAATCATGTACTTTAAAAATCGTTTACCCGAAAACGCGCATTGGTCCGCATTTGGAATCGGTCGGATGCAATTGCCAATTGCTATGCAAACCGCAATGCTAGGCGGGAATATCCGCGTCGGTCTGGAAGACAACCTATACTTAACCAGAGGGGTGCCTGCACGTAACGAACAACTCGTTGAGAAGGCGGTTGAAATGTTGCATAGCAATGGCATCGAAGTAATGACACCTCAAGAAGCCCGAGTTTACTACGAATTAAGAAACCCTCACGGAGGTGTTAAATAATGACTGTAAACTTAAAACCTATCAAAATACTTGCTGTGATTGGCACAGGTGTAATTGGAAACGGTTGGATTGCGCGGTTTTTAGCTCAAGGATACAAAGTTGGCGCTTTTGATCCGAGCGAAGGCGCGGAAGAAAGAACGCGCTTAGCTATTGAACGGGCATGGCCTTCTTTAGTACAAATGGGGTTAGCATCAAATGCATCTGCCGATCGGGTTATCTTTGCTTCGACAATTGAAGAGGCTGTAATGGATGCTGATTTAATCCAAGAAAATGTTCCGGAAAGAGAAGAACTGAAAAAAAGCGTTTTGCAAGCGATTGATAGATTTGCGAAACCTGAAGCAATTATCGCTTCTAGTACATCAGGAATAATGCCAAGCGTTTTGCAAGAAGGGCTTCACCACCCGGAGCGTTTAATCGTGGCGCATCCATTTAATCCTGTTTATATTTTACCGTTAGTCGAATTGGTGGCGGGGCATGCAACATCTCCTTCAATTATGGAACGAGCAAAATTATTCTATAAGGCAGTCGAAATGAAGCCGCTCATTATCAAAAAAGAAATCGAAGGACATGTGGCGGACCGGTTAATGGAAGCGCTATGGCGTGAATCGCTACATTTGGTGAATGATGGAATTGCAACAACTGAAGAGATTGATGCATCGATTATTTACGGAGCAGGACTCCGTTGGGCGCAAATGGGGCCATTTCTGACTTTCCATTTAGCTGGCGGAGATAAAGGGATGCGTCATATGCTTGAACAATTTGGTCCAGCACTTAAGCTTCCGTGGACTAAATTAGAAGCGCCAGAATTAACAGAGGACTTAAAGGAAAAGGTTATTGAAGGTTGTGAAACCCATGCAGGGGAAGTGTCAATAGCTGATCTAGAAGAGAGACGAAATGAGTTTCTCGTGAAATTGCTTAATCTAGTAGAAGAGTATTGGCATGAGCCAAATAAAGTGACTGTCTAATAATTGGAATGAGGTGTTTTAAATGGAACATAATTCTTTTGTCTTTCAAAGTACTGTACAATCACAATGGGTCGATTATAACGGTCATATGAACGATGCTGCTTATGCGAAAGCGTTTAGTTTAGCAGTGGATGCGTTTATGGATTTTATAGGGTTGGATGAAGATGCGCGGGAAAAGCATGCTTATACGATTTTCACGTTGGAAACCCACCTATGCTATTTGCAAGAAGCAAATGAAGGGGAAGAACTTCAAGTGTTTGCTCAATTACTAGATGTTGATGACAAACGGATACATATCTTTTTCACGATGAAAAATAATAGTGGCGATATCATTGCTACGAGTGAACAAATGTTAATGGGAATCGATACGAAGGAAGGAAAAGCTGCATCATTTCCTTCTCCGATATCCACAACCATTGAAAAGTTATCACAATCAGATAAACAGGTAACAATCCCGAAACAAGTAGGTAGAACAATTGGCATTCGCCGATGAACGCTCGTGGTTGAACACTTAGATAGGAGAAGATTTATGGATGAAGATTGAAATTAGAAATTTAACAAAAGTATTTGGTTCTCAGCCGCTGCATGGCTTGCAACTGTTGGAGAACGGAGAACAAAAAGATGAAATCCTTAAAAAGACCGGCATGACTGTTGGAGTTGACCGGGCAACATTCTCGGTACGGGAAGGTGAAGTGTTCGTAATCATGGGATTGTCCGGAAGTGGAAAATCAACATTAATTCGACTTGTAAATCGTTTGATCGAGCCGACAAGTGGTGAAGTTCTCATTGACGGGGAAAACCTAACGAAAATGGATTCCAAATCACTCATTGAAACGAGACGGAAAAAGTTAGGAATGGTGTTCCAGAACTTCGGATTGCTTCCTCATCGGACTGTTTTAAGTAATGTCGCTTATGGCTTGGAAATTCAAGATGTCAATAAAGAAGAACGTGAAGCGAAAGCGTTGAAAGTAATCGCGGATGTTGGTTTAAAAGGCTATGAAGACAGCTATCCGAGTGAATTAAGTGGTGGAATGCAACAACGTGTCGGAATTGCGCGCGCTCTTGCGAATGATTCTGATATTTTATTAATGGATGAAGCCTTTAGTGCGCTAGACCCGATTATCCGTAAAGAAATGCAAGATGAGCTGATGAATCTGCAAAGCAAACTTGGCAAAACGATTTTATTTATCACGCATGACCTAGATGAGGCACTAAAGCTTGGCGACCGCATCGCTATCATGAAAGAAGGCCAGATTGTCCAAATTGGTACATCAGAAGAAATTTTAGAAAATCCGGCCAATGAATATGTGTCAAAATTTGTGCGAGATGTAGACCGCTCTAAAGTATTAAAAGCATCTAATGTTATGAAAAAGCCAGAAGTTCTTATGACACAGAAAGACGGTCCGCGAGTGGCAGTACGTAAAATGGAGGAAATTGGCGCATCCAGCATCTTTGTAGTTGATGAGGAAAATAAACTCCAGGGTCTTTTAACTGTCGATGATGCGATTAAAGCATACAAAGAGGATATTTTGGTGGAAAAGCTATTAATCGAAGATTTGTACAAGGCAGCTCCAGATACTCCATTAAGCGATCTTATCGAGATTGCTGCACAAACAAAATATCCACTGACAGTTGTTGAAGATGGAAAATTGCTTGGTATCATCTCGCGTGTTTCCATTCTTTCCGGACTAGTACTAGGTAAAGAGAGTAAAGAAAATGGGGTGGAAGCGAAATGAATTATTTTGATTTTCCACTAGAAGAATGGACCAATAATTTCGTGGATAATTGGCTCCTGCCTTACTTGAGCGGCTTCTTTGATCAAATAAGTAAAGTATTAAGTTCATTGATCGATGGTGTGACAAATCTTTTAATTTGGATACCAGCAGAACTCATAGTGCTGGTCCTTATTTTTTTGTCTTGGAAAATAGCAGGAAAAGGAATGGCATTATTCACCTTGATTGGTTCGCTTTTCATCGGATCCGTCGATTTATGGGTAGAATCCATGCAAACTTTTTCAATTGTCATCGTTTCAACGATAATTTCCGTTCTAGTCGGGATTCCGGTCGGGATTTTTAGTGCGCTTAACAAAACGGTAGATAATATTGTTAGACCAATTTTGGATTTTATGCAAACGCTACCCAGTTTTGTTTACTTGATTCCAGCAATTTTATTATTCGGTCTTGGAAATGTGCCAGCAGTAATTGCAACCTTTATTTTTGCGGCACCGCCCGCAGTTCGAATGACAACATTGGGAATTAAACAAGTGCCGGAAGATGTCATTGAAGCGTCCAAAGCATTTGGTACGACCTCAAAACAATTGCTGTTTAAAGTACAAGTACCATTGGCATTGCCTACAATTATGGCAGGGGTCAATCAATCCATCATGTTAGCTTTATCCATGGCTGTTGTTGCTTCAATGATCGGGGCACCAGGTCTTGGTACTACCGTATTAACTGGAATTTCAACGGTAAATGTGGGACTTGGGTTAACAGGCGGGTTAGCAATAGTTGTGTTAGCGATCATCTTAGATCGCATCACGCAAAAGTTAGGTCAAAAATCATAATTTGAAGGAGAGATTTTGATGAGGAAGTTTTTATTCGGTTTAATGACAGTTTTACTTGTTGTAGTATTGGCTGCATGTTCGTCCGAAGATAAGAAAAATGATGAAAAGTCATCGGCCAAAAAAGATCAAACAATCACTTTTGGTGTAACACCATGGACAAGTACGGTGCCTCCGACAAAAATTGCACGATTGATTTTAGAAGATATGGGGTATAAGGTAAAAGAAACAAATGCTGATGTCAGCAGTATTTACATCGGTTTATCACGCGGCGATATCAATGTTTATATGGACTCATGGATGCCGAGCCACGAAGTGCACTTGGAAAAATATAAAGGAAAAGTGGAAGATACAGCAATTAGCTTTTCAGGTGCCGCGTCAGGTTTAGTTGTACCGACATATATGGAAGATATTAATTCCATCGAAGATTTAAAAGGCAAGGAAGATTTGTTTAACAATGAAATTTATGGAGTTGAAGCAGGCGGGAACGCGGCTAAAATTATTGATTCCTTGATAGAAGGATACGGTTTGGATATGAAACAAGTAAATTCTTCTGAAGGCGGTATGATTGCCCAAGGAAGACGTCAAATCGAACAGAAAAAGCCAGTTGTATTCTACGGATGGCGGCCTCATACGATGTTTAATAAAATGGACATCAAAGTAATCGAAGATCCTAAAGGTTACTTCAGTATTCCAGATATCCACGTCATCACGAATGCGGGTCTGAAAGAAGAAGCACCTGAAGCATATGAATTTTTAAGCAATTGGAGCATCGACATTGATGATCTTGAAGCAATGATCGTAGCGATTGAAGACGGTGCAGAGCCGGAAGATGTTGCGCGCGAGTGGATTGATAACAATCAGGATAAAGTGAATGAAATGATCGGTAAATAATAGGAGTGTTTTCATGAGTGAGTACAGAGAAATAATTGTTGAAAGGGAAGTTCCTTGCACAGTCAGGGATGGGGTCACATTATATGCGAATATCTATCGACCCCAAGGCGATGGCCAATTTCCTGTTTTATTATCTAGACTACCTTATAATAAAAACCTTCCAGAGTTTTCCCATCGATACATCGACCCGATACGAATTGCGATGAATGGGTATGTCGTCATTATTCAAGACGTTCGGGGACGATTTGCTTCAGAAGGAGTATTTGAACCTTATATACAAGAACTAGAGGATGGCTACGATACAGTTGAATGGGCAGCGAAACTGCCTTATTCGACTGGCGATGTCGGGATGTTCGGCTTGTCTTATTACGGTTTTACGCAATTGTATGCAGCACTTGAACGACCGCCTTCACTCAAGGCAATATTTCCCGCACAGACTAGAAGCTTGTCGCGAAATGATTTGTTTTATAGAAATGGTGTTTATGAGTTGGCGTTCATTGAAACATGGATGCTCGATTCGATTGCACCCGATTATTTAAAAAGAGTGGGAAGCGGCAATTTCGAAGAAACAATGCAGGAAATCAGTCATGATTTAAATAATATTGATGAGTGGTATAAACATAAACCATTTAAAAAGTGGCCGCCAATTAACAAACACCCAGAATTGGCGAAGCTCGTTAATAAGTATTTAAATCAAGAACTAGGGAATAAACTTCTTGCAGAAAAAGTTGCAGAGAATGAAAAACGCAGGAAAATTGAAATACCAGCCTATCATTTGGCGGGATGGTATGACAGCCACTTGGCACCTACATTAACGAATTATGAGGAAATGCAAAGTTCGAAAAACAATCAAAAATTGATCATTGGACCGTGGGCGCATGGCCAATTCGACTCGGACATTGGAGAACGCTTCTATGGAGTGAATAGCTCAGGAAATTCGATAGAAGGGGAAGCTGATATTACGACTCTCCATATTGAATGGTTCGACCATTGGCTAAAGGGAAACAATACGAGTCTCAATGAAAACGATGACCCCGTAAAAATATTTGTAATGGGCATAAACGAATGGCGATCGGAAAAAGAATGGCCGTTGAAACGTACAGTATATACGCCTTTTTACTTTCAAAGTGATGGTCGCGCAAATACAGATATGAATTCAGGTCGATTACTCGAAAAGCCTGCTGATGAAGTACAAAAAGATTACTATATTCATAATCCGAATAATCCAGTTCCTAGTCTCGGAGGCGGCACATTATTTTTCAAAGGAAGAAATAATGGTCCTCGAGATCAAAGAGAGATTGAAAAAAGGGAAGACGTCGTAGTTTACACATCAGAACCTTTAACAGAACCGCTAGAAGTGACGGGCTGGGTGAAAGTCAATCTATGGGCGTCTTCTGATGCTGCCGATACGGACTTTACAGCAAAATTAGTTGATGTTTTACCCGATGGTCGTGCTTATAACCTCACTGATGGGATTGTACGTGCAAAGTACCGCAATGGGGATTCAGAAGAAACGAGCCTCAAAGGCGAAATCGTCCAATACGAAATTGATTTGTGGGCAACGAGCAATGTATTTTTACCTGGACATTGCATCCGAATCGAAATCGCATCAAGTAATTTCCCGCGATTTGATGTGAATCCAGGTACGGGTGACACAACGCTGGATACAGTAGAAATGATTCCCGCAAAACAAACGATATACCATGGGGCTGAATATCCTTCCCATGTCGTACTTCCAGTCATACCGAAATAGCGAAAAAGCAAACCGTTGAAAAATGGTTTGCTTTTTTTTATTGCCTGCCTGGGTCCTTCCCGTCCCGGCATACGCTGGCTTCATGAATAATCCTGACCAATTCACTAATTGTTTATGAAAACAGAAATAAGGAAATAGAAAGAGAAATGTAAATTCTGGAATATAGGTGGAAGCGGTTGCACAACATGTATATACAAGTTATAATAAAAGCAATACATGTATAGACAAGTAGAGGAGAGATGTAAATGTTGAAAAAATTATTCGGGAAAAAAGAAGTTGTAAAAGAAGAAACAATTATGGCTTCGCTTACAGGTTCAGTCGTACAGCTTGAGGAGGTTCCAGATCCTGTTTTTTCTCAAAAGATGTTAGGAGACGGTATTGCAATCATGCCTACCGATGGAATCGTAGTGGCTCCATTTGATGGAGAAATCGTTCAATTATTCCCTACTAAACACGCAATCGGTTTACGCGGGAAGTCCGGACTTGAAGTCTTAGTTCATATCGGTTTGGAAACAGTCGCGTTAAACGGAGAAGGGTTTGAAGCATTTGTCAAACAAGGTGATAAAGTTTCAGCAGGCGATAAACTCGTCAAGTTTGATATGGATTTTGTTAAGGAGAATGCAAACAGTCTCGTAACTCCGATCACGTTAACTAACGGCGATGTCGTCGAGTCGTTTACGGTTACTGAAGAATCATCTGTTGTTGCCGGCGAAACAAAATTATTAACAGTACACTTAAAATAAAAATTTGGGGGAATAAGAATGGAATTTTCGAAAGAAGCCAAGCAGATAGTCGAAGCTGTTGGTGGTAAAGATAATATTGCTGCTGTTACACATTGTGTCACCCGGCTGCGTTTTGCATTAAATGATGAGTCAAAAGTGGATTCAGAAGCGTTGAGCGATTTACAAATTGTCAAAGGAACGTTTTCTGCAAATGGCCAATATCAAGTGGTCATCGGTCAAGGAACGGTCGATAAAGTATATGCTGCTATGAATAAAGAGAGCGGTATAGGCGAAGCTACTAAAGAAGAAGTGAAAGACGCTGCTGCCAAAAAACAAAATCCTCTGCAACGTGCAATCAAAACGTTAGCAGATATATTCATACCAATTCTACCAGCAATCGTTACGGCTGGATTATTAATGGGAATAAACAACATTCTCACGAATAAAGGAATTTTCTATAAAACACAATCAATTATTGATGTCCATGTGCAATGGGTCGGCGTAGCGGATATGATTAATATCATCGCGAATACTGCCTTCGTCTTTTTACCTGCCTTAATCGGTTGGTCGGCCGTCAAACGATTTGGCGGAAGTGAAATATTAGGGGTAGTACTGGGATTAATTTTAGTCCACCCTGATTTACTGAATGCATGGGCTTATGGATCAGCACTAGCTGAGGGCAGTATTCCAACATGGAATCTATTCGGTTTAGAAATTAATAAAATTGGTTATCAAGGTCAAGTATTACCTGTATTATTTGCATCTTGGATATTAGCAAAACTGGAAATCGGACTTAGAAAACGAGTTATTGATTCATTGCAATTACTAGTCGTAGCACCAATCGCATTACTAGTGACAGGTGTTTTAACTTTTATTATTATCGGTCCAATCACATTTGTCATTGGTAATGTTATTACGGATGGCTTAGTAGCTATCTTTGATTCGTATGCGCTAATTGGCGGATTAGTGTATGGAGCAATTTACGCACCTTTAGTCATTACGGGCATGCACCATACGTTCCTAGCAGTAGATTTACAGTTAATCGGGAGTACGGGAACGACTTTCTTATGGCCAATACTGGCTTTATCAAATATCGCACAAGGATCTGCTGCGTTTGCGATGATGCTTGCAACGAGAGATGAAAGACTGCGCGGTCTCTCCGGGACATCTGGAATTTCCGCATGGTTGGGTATTACGGAACCGGCGATGTTCGGAGTGAACTTACGTTTCAGATATCCATTTATAGCGGCCATAATCGGTTCAGCAATTGCAGCCGCATTTATTACGTTCCAAAAAGTACTCGCAACTTCAATTGGTGTTGGCGGGGTCCCTGGAATATTCTCGATAATTCCAAGTGGCTGGGTTTCATTTATCATCGGAATGGTCATCGTTATCGTAGTTCCATTTGTCATAACATTTTTGATTGCAAAACGGAAGAAAGACTAATATACAACTAGATTATTGAGGTGTTTGTTAAATGAGTAATGCTTGGTGGAAAGATGCCGTCGTTTATCAAATTTATCCGAAAAGTTTTATGGATACAACGGGAAGCGGAACAGGCGATATAAAAGGAATCACAAGAAAATTAGATTATCTGAAAGAATTAGGTGTAGATGTTCTCTGGTTAACGCCTGTCTATCAGTCACCGCAAAATGATAATGGGTATGATATCAGTGATTATTATTCAATCGATGAGTCATTCGGCACGATGGAAGATTTTGAAGAATTGCTAGAAGAAACCCATAAACGCGGCATGAAACTAATTATGGATCTTGTGATTAATCATACTTCCACTGAACATGAGTGGTTTAAAAAGTCCGCTAGCTCCAAGGACAATGAATACCGTGACTTTTATATTTGGAAAGATCCGGTTGACGGCAAAGAGCCGAATAATTGGCAGTCTAAATTCGGCGGATCTGCATGGGGTTATGATGAAAATACCGGTCAGTATTATTTACATCTGTTTGATAAAACGCAGGCCGATTTAAATTGGGAAAATGAAACGGTTCGCAAAAAGCTTTATGAAATGATTCAATTCTGGGCGGATAAAGGAATCGATGGATTCCGGTTAGATGTCATCAATTTGATTTCCAAAAATCAAGATTTCCCGAATGATGATATTGGGGACGGCCGCAGATTCTATACTGACGGACCTAAAATTCACGAGTATTTACATGAAATGAATCAAGCAGTCCTTTCACCGAATCAGCTAATGACGGTAGGCGAGATGTCTTCAACGACACTTGAGAGTTGTATTCTGTATACTCAAGAAGAACGAAAAGAATTAGACATGACATTCCAATTCCATCATTTGAAAGTGGATTATCCTGAAGGGGAAAAATGGACGAAAGCGCCGTTTGATTTTATTCAACTAAAAGAGATTCTTGCGCACTGGCAAGTTGGAATGCATGAAGGAAAAGGCTGGAATGCGCTGTTTTGGTGCAACCATGACCAACCTCGTATTGTGTCGAGATTAGGTGATGACCAGAACTATCATGCTGAATCGGCAAAAATGCTTGCAACAACAGTCCATATGATGAATGGAACACCTTATATTTACCAAGGTGAAGAAATCGGCATGACGAACCCTAATTTTACCGATATTAGTGATTATCGTGATGTTGAATCATTGAATGCTTACCAAATTATGAAAAACGATGGCAAATCAGATCAAGAAATCATCGGAATATTGCAGCAAAAATCACGTGATAATGCGAGAACGCCAATGCAGTGGTCGGCTGAGAAAAATGCTGGGTTTACGACTGAAACACCATGGATTTCAGTTGCGCATAACTATCCTGAGATAAATGCAGAAAAAGCATTATCGGAACCAGACTCGATATTTAACCACTATAAACAGCTAATTGCGCTAAGAAAGAAGTATCCTATAATTGTACACGGCGACTTTAACATGCTTTTAGAAGATCATCGAAGTGTGTTTGCTTATACTAGAAATTGGGAGAATGAAACAATCCTTGTTGTTAACAATTTTTACGGTGAGGAAGTAACAGTCGGTTTCGATATTGGTGATAATGAAAATGTGGAAATTCTGATTTCGAATTACCGGGATTCCGAACGTACACTGAATGAATTGACTTTAAGACCTTATGAATCAGTTGTGTATTACGTAAAATAATGGGGTTGCGCAAATGAAAAAATATTTAGCGATTTATCATGACTTGGTCGATAAAACGAAAAATAACTATTGGGGGGAAGCAGAAATGCTTCCTTCTGAAAATAGTTTAACATTGGAGTATGATGTGTCTAGGGAAACCATACGAAAAGCACTCGATTTGCTTGCGCAAAATGGCTATATTCAAAAAGTGCGCGGTAAAGGATCTGTCATTCTCAATGTAAATAAATTCGACTTTCCTGTTTCTGGTATTGTTAGTTTCAAAGAGCTGGCAACAAATTTAAAAATGCCAACAAGGACGATTGTGAATGAGTTATCACTAATTGAGGCTGATGAAAAACTGCAATATAAATTGGATGTAGAACCAGGAGAAACAGTCTGGAAAGTAGTGCGCACCAGAGAAATATCCGGGGAAAAAGTAATTTTAGACAAAGATTATTTTAATAAAAGCATCGTTCCTGTATTGACAAAGAAAGCCTGTGAAGATTCCATTTATGAATACTTGGAAAACAAGTTGAACTTGAAAATCAGTTATGCTCGTAAAGAAATTACAGTAGAAGAGCCAACTAACGAGGACCGGGAATTATTAGATTTAGACGGACACTCAAATATTGTCATTATTAAAAGTGTAGTATATTTAGATGATACAACTTTATTTCAATATACTGAGTCGCGCCATCGTCCCGATAAATTTCAATTTGTTGATTTTGCACGGAGAACACAGAATTAGAAAAAGTCCATTTCATCAATTTACTTTCAATTGATGAAATGGACTTTTGTTTTCTTAGCCAGCTTGAAATGCTTTTGCGAGATCGTTCGTCATTTTCGACTTTTCTTGTTCACCTGAACTATTCCAAAGTTTTTCAAAAAAGACTCCAAGTCCTGGTAATAAATGCTCTTCGCCTCGCTTGATGGCATCTTCGACAACTCCGCGAATATCTTCTGCCGAGTTGTTTGTCATGTTCGCTGTGATTGCATCTCTAATTTGAAAATCCATAGCATCAGCCTCCCGCTATCATTTTGTACACATTTATCGCCAATTATACGGCTATTTGATACACTGAAAAGAAAAAGGTGGAAATCTATTTATGAAGCGCATTGAATCAATCCAAAACTCACTCGTGAAACATTGGAAAAAACTTGTGTTAACAAGGAAAGAGCGAGATAACTCGAAAGAATTTCTAGTCGAAGGGTTTCATCTTGTTGAAGAAGCATTAAAATCGGAAGAAGCGGTCCTTTCATTGATTGTCCGTGAAGGCGTTGAACTTCCGGCCAATTGGAATATGGAAAACGTGCAAATGGTTGAAGTCAATCATGCAGTTGCAAAAGAGATTGCGGAAACTGAACAGTCGCAAGGTGTTTTCGCCTATTGCCGTCAACCAGAATATGATGAAAGCATGTACTCCTCTTGGACAAAATTATTATTAATTGATTCCGTGCAGGACCCGGGGAATGTCGGAACGATGATTCGGACAGCTGATGCCGCGGGAATGGATGCGGTCATTCTAGGGCAGGGAACTGCGGATCCATATAATCCAAAAACTGTCCGTGCTGCGCAAGGCTCGAATTTCAATATTCCGGTCGTAAGAGGTGACCTTGTCCAGTGGGTTCAGAATTTGAAAGCTGAAGGTATTCGAGTCATCGGAACTGGACTTAATAATGCATCGAATTATTCAGATGTCGAGATCGACTCCAAGTTCGCAATTATCGTCGGGAATGAAGGAAGCGGGGTAAATCCTGACTTATTAGCATTAACTGATGATGTTGTAAAAATTCCTTTGTATGGAAAAGCTGAATCGTTGAATGTTGCTGTCGCTACGGGGATACTTTTGTATGCATATACTGCGAAGTAAGTGGTAACTGATTGCGTGTGCTTGAAAATTCATTATTCCCGCTGGAGTCGCCGCCCTACAATCCAATCAAAGTGAATTATTCACCGCAAAGCCTAATCAAGAGGGTATGTTGTTGAATAACCTTTGTCAATCAGGTATACTTAAAATAATTGAAGTGAAAAAGCATTGAGTGGGAAAAGTAAACAATAGGATGAACCAAAAGGGAGTTTGCGCCTTGACTGAAAGCGCAAATCGGTTTTGTTTGTTTATGTTCACCCCATGAGCTGCCGCCGGGACTAGAGAAATCTATAAAGGCGTGCCGGCACCGGACCGTTATCCGATTTGAGAGATCATACGGTTTATATTTAACGTATGGTAATCAGGGTGGTACCGCGAAATTACGTCCTCGTCCCTTTTATAGGGGCGGGGGCTTTTTATTTTGAAAGGAGCATGACCAAATGGAACAACAGTTGAATGAATTAAAAGAACAAGCGTTAGCGAAAATTCAAGAAGCGACGAATGTGAAAGAATTGAACGAGGTCCGTGTCGCTTATTTAGGAAGAAAAGGACCGATTACAGATGCTTTAAAAGGCATGGGGAAATTACCGGCTGAGGAACGTCCTAAAATGGGCGCGTTAGTCAACGTCATTCGTGCTACTGTTACTGAAGTACTTGAAGAACGCATGGCGAAGCTTGAAGAGGACGCAATTAACGAGCAACTCGAAAAGGAATCTATCGATGTTACATTACCGGGTAGACCTGCACGCACTGGAAATCACCATCCGTTGACTCGTGTGGTCGAGGAGATCGAGGATTTCTTCATCAGCATGGGTTACGAAGTTGCCGAAGGTCCTGAAGTTGAGAAAGATTATTATAACTTCGAAGCACTTAATTTGCCGAAAGGGCATCCAGCGCGTGATATGCAAGATTCGTTTTATATTTCAGAAGATATTCTACTTCGAACGCATACATCACCTGTTCAAGCTCGCACGATGGAAGCAAAAGGCGGCGCGCCGATAAAAATCATTTGCCCGGGGAAAGTATACCGTCGTGACAGCGATGATGCAACGCACTCTCACCAGTTTACACAAATTGAAGGACTCGTCATTGGCGATGATATTCGCATGAGCGACTTAAAAGGCACGCTTTCTTTATTCGCTAAGAAAATGTTCGGAGATGATCGTGAAATCCGTTTGCGTCCGAGTTTCTTCCCGTTCACGGAACCGTCCGTTGAAATGGATATTTCTTGCTTCAAATGCGGCGGCGACGGTTGTAACGTTTGTAAAAAGACGGGATGGATTGAAATTCTAGGTGCCGGCATGGTGCATCCGAATGTATTGGAAATGGCAGGCTATGATCCATCTGTCGTAACAGGTTTTGCATTTGGAATGGGACCTGAGCGAATTGCAATGTTGAAATACGGTGTGGAAGATATTCGTCATTTCTATACGAATGACGTTCGTTTTGTATCGCAATTTCACCGGACAGAAGCATAAGGAGGAAAATACATGTTAGTTTCTACAGAATGGCTAAAAGATTATGTAAATATAGATGGAATTCCCGCTCCTGAATTGGCGGAAAGTATTACACGTTCAGGAATCGAAGTGGACGCGATTATTAATCGTTCACAAGGCATGACGAATGTTGTTGTGGGGCACGTACTCGAATGCGTACAACATCCAGATGCCGATAAACTAAACGTTTGTCAAGTTGACATCGGAGCAGAAACGTCACAAATCGTCTGCGGAGCGCCGAACGTTTCCAAAGGGCAAAAAGTGATCGTTGCTAAATCCGGAGCAGTTCTTCCGGGCGGATTTGAGATTAAACAAGCGAAACTCCGCGGTGTAGAATCAAACGGAATGATTTGTTCGCTGCAAGAACTCGGAATCGAAGGCAGACTTGTTCCGAAAGAATATGCAGAAGGAATTTACGTTCTTCCTGAAGATGCGGTTGTAGGTTCAAATGCGCTTAAAATTCTTGAGTTGGACGACACAGTCCTCGAATTCGATTTGACGCCGAATCGCTCGGATGCTTTAAGCATGTTAGGTGTTGCCTATGAAGTTGGCGCGATTTTATCTCAAGAAGTGAAACTGCCGGAAATTGCATATGAAGAATCTGCTGAAAAAGCAGAAGACGTGCTAAAGCTTCGCATTGACGCGAAAGATGAAAATCCGATGTACGTAGCAAAAGTTGTGAAAAACGTTAAAATTGCCGAATCTCCATTATGGCTTCAAAATCGCTTGATGGCTTCTGGCATTCGTCCGCATAATAACGTCGTTGACATCACGAACTTCATTTTGCTCGAATACGGTCAGCCGCTTCATGCATTCGATTACGATCGACTTGTGACAGGTGAAATTGTAGTGCGACTTGCAGAAGAAGGCGAGAAAATCACGACGCTTGATGAAGCTGAACGCACATTGAAGTCTCATCAACTAGTTATCACAAATGGCGCTGAACCGGTTGCTATCGCAGGTGTGATGGGCGGAGCAAATTCGGAAGTGCACGACGGAACGACGACAGTTGTCATTGAATCTGCATACTTCACACCGGCAACTGTACGTAGAACCTCTAAAGAGCATGGGCTACACAGCGATGCGAGCACGCGTTTTGAAAAAGGCGTGGACCCGGAGCGTGTTGTCGCAGCTGCTGAACGGGCGGCACAACTCATCGCGGAACTTGCGGATGGGGAAGTGCTCGCAGGTTCAGTCATGATTGATGAACTCGACAAAACGCCAGTGCAAATTACGATTTCACCAGATTACATTAACAGCCGGCTCGGGATGAAAATTTCATTGGAAGATATGCTCTCGATTTTGGAGAGATTGAAGTTTCCTACTGAAGCGATTAATGGACAATTAGTTATTGATGCACCAACTCGCAGGCAAGATATCCGGATTAAAGAAGATATCATTGAAGAAATTGCTAGAATGTATGGGTATGACAATATCCCGATGACGCTTCCAATTACCGAATCAAACCCGGGCGGACTCACGCCTTACCAGAAAAAACGCAGAACTGTAAAGGCGTTTTTAGAAGGCGCGGGATTATACGAAACGTTAACGTATTCATTAACATCAGCGAAAGAAGCTCAAACCTATGCGCTTGAAACAGCACCGGTTACGAACTTGTTAATGCCGATTAGTGAAGAAAGAAGCACGCTCCGTCAAAGTATTATCCCTCATTTACTAGAAGTAGCTACGTATAACGTAGCCCGCAGAAATGAATCTGTAGGGTTTTATGAAATAAGTTCCGTATTCCTTGATGAAGAGGAAGATGGTCTTCCAAAAGAAACGGCTCATGTTGCCTCAGTCATCACCGGAAATTGGGTGGATCATGCGTGGCAAGCAGATACGAAAAAAGTTGATTTCTTCGTATTGAAAGGAATTGTCGAAGGGCTGATGGATAGTCTCGGTCTTGTCGATGAATTAACATTCGAACAGGCAGTTCTAGAGGGAATGCACCCGGGAAGAACTGCAAATATTTATCACGGCAATAAACGCATTGGTTTCATCGGTCAAATTCATCCGACGGAACAAAATAAGCGTGACTTGAAAGAGACATATGTCATGGAAATGAATCTTGATAAAATCCTTTCCATCGAAACGGAAGAGTTGCTCTACGTACCTGTTCCGCGTCACCCGTCAATCTCGCGAGACATTGCACTAGTTGTTTCGAGTGATACGTCAGCTGGGGCACTTGAAGACGTTATCCGACGCGCTGGAGGCGAATTATTAACTGGTGTTAAGCTATTTGATCTATACGAAGGAGATAACGTAGAAAGCGGCAAGAAATCAGTCGCATTCTCCTTGAAATATCAAGACCCAGAAAGAACACTAACAGACGAAGAAGTCGTCAAAGCGCATGAGAAAGTATTGGCAGCATTGACAAGTGAAGCTGGGGCACAGCTTCGCGGATAATATTGATAAACTTACTAACCGGTCCATTAATTTTTAATGGGGACGGTTAGTTTTTTATTTGTGAGGATCCTCATTTCAAAACATGTGTTATAATCCATTCTTAAGTGAGAAGCGTTTTATATTAAGGGAAGGTGATGCACATGATATTGGAAGTGATCGCAACAAGTTTGGAAGATGCTGTAGCTGCTGAGCGAGGGGGTGCTGATCGACTGGAACTTTGTGCTGCTTTGTCTGAAGGTGGATTAACCCCAAGTTTGGGATTAGTAGAAGCGGTTGTTGCAGGTGTTGATATTCCAGTAAACGTAATTATTCGGCCACATAGCCGCAGTTTTCATTATGAGGAAAGTGATTTAGCTGTTATGGCGGCCGATATTCTCCATATTAAACGCGCCGGGGTTGCCGGCATCGTTATTGGTGCATTAACGAAGAATGGGAATGTAGATACGGAAGCGATGTCACGTTTATTAGATATAGCTGAAGATATGGACGTGACGTTTCATCGCGCTTTCGATAGAGTAGAAAACCAGATGGAAGAGTTGGAGACTATCGCTAGTTTCTCGCAAATCGGAAGGGTGTTAACCTCTGGTGGGCTCGCGCCTGCTCCTCAATCAGTCGAACAACTTAAAAAGCTGGTTGAAAAATCTAAAGATATGACGGTAAAAATCATGGCTGGGCACGGCATGACTGCTGACTCGGTATCTTCATTGATTGCAACAACAGGCGTTGAAGAGATTCATTTTGGCTCCGGGATTCGCGTCAATCAAAGTTTCATGCATCCGATTGATTCTGATGTGATTTCGAAAATAAAAAAGAGTTTCAAATAATTGTTGGTGACAGCTATGAAATACGAAATTATATTATTTGATGTTGATGACACGTTGTTTGACTTCGTTAAGTCGGAAAAACTGGCCTTACACAAAGCATTTGCAGAGTTTGGGTTGCCGACGGGATTGGCTAATTTTGAAGCCGATTACCAAGAAATTAGCAAAGTTTTATGGGGAGATTTGGAACAGGGACATATCTCGATTACTGATTTGGGGATAGAGAGATTTAGGAGATTATTCTTTTTGCATGAACTTGAAATTAATGCAGAAGCATTCAGCTGTGCTTATCTTGAATATTTGGGTAAAAAAACACATCTCGTTAAAGGAGCCGTAGAATTATGTGGCAAGCTTTCGTGTTACCGGATGGCGATTATAACAAATGGATTCACAGATGTGCAGAAGTCAAGAATTGAAGGTTCTCCCCTAAGTAATATGTTTGAGCATATTATTATTTCTGAAGAGGTTGGATTCCAGAAGCCCGAAAAAGAAATTTTCGATTATGCGTTTTCTAAGCTACAAATTAAAGATAAAGGAAAAGTATTGATTGTAGGTGATTCATTGACTTCTGACATTCGTGGGGGAATGAATTACGGGATTGATACTTGCTGGTTTAATCCGAATCATAAGGAAAACAATTCGGAAATTGAGCCAACATATGAAATCCATGAGCTGGCAGACCTTCTGAAGATTGTAGGTTAGATGTTAACTCATATAAAAAATATAAGAGGTGTATTGAAATGAAACCTAAGAAAAGCGAAAAAGTTGATCAGTTCATTGATGCTTTACCAGAGAATATCCAAGAGATAACAACTTGCCTGCGTAACGTTATCTTAGAAACATCCGAAGACTTCACAGAGGACATTAAGTGGGGCATGCCTTCTTACAGCATACAAAAAAATATTTGTTACCTGCAACCATCCAAAAATCACGTTAATCTAGGATTCTATTTTGGCGCAAGCCTTATAGATGAAGACAATCTATTGGAAGGAACAGGGAAGCAAATGCGTCATATTCGAATCAAAAAATTAGACGAGATCCAATCAGAAAAATTTAAAGCTTTAATTCAATCGGCAATTGAATCGAAAGCTTAATATTAACAGGGTTATTGTTTGAGAAGTAACCCGAAATGTTGCATAATAGGAAGTTATTATCTATAGGAATAGAGGGTACTTGCAATGTCTATTAGTACAAAAGTGAATAAAAAATCGGAGAAACAAAATAATCAACTTGAAAATCTAGGGCGGCTAGTAGTGAAATGTCCGGACAAACCAGGAATTGTTTCGGTTTTGTCGACGTTTTTACATAATCATAATGCAAATATTGTTGAATCCAGCCAGTATTCTAGTGATCCAGAGAATGGAACCTTTTTCATTCGAATTGAGTTTCATTGCGAGAATCTATTGGATAAAGCGGCACAGATCGAGAAGGACTTTGAATTGATTGCTAACAACCATTCAATGGATTTTCAATTTAACTATGCGATTGAACGTCAACGTTCAGCTATATTTGTCTCAAAGGAACCGCATTGTTTAGTAGAACTTTTGTGGGAATGGCAAAATGGCGACTTGGATACGGATATTGTCGTTGTCATTAGTAATCATGAAGAAGCAAGAGACATGGTGGAGGCGTTAGGAATTCCATTTCATTATATTCCGGCGAACAAAGAGATTCGAAAAGAAGTCGAAGCCGAGCAAATCCGGTTAATGGAAGTATATAACGTTGATTTACTAATTCTTGCGCGTTATATGCAAATTTTGACGCCTGATTTTGTCAGTCGTTTTGAGAATCGAATTATTAATATTCACCATTCATTCCTTCCAGCATTTATCGGGGCAGGGCCATATGAACGTGCATATGATCGAGGTGTAAAACTGATTGGCGCCACGTCTCATTATGTTACAAACGATCTTGATGAGGGACCGATTATTGAGCAGGATGTAGAGCGGGTGGATCATCGTGACCATGTGAGCGACTTGAAAAAGATAGGGCGTCAAATCGAGCGACGCGTTCTTGTGAAAGCTGTAAAATGGCATCTTGAGAATCGAATTATCGTTAAAAACAACAAAACGATCGTGTTTCATTAATAAATAAACGTTTTAAAGCATCGACATCTATACAATTCGATTATTGTAGTAGATGTTGGTGTTTTTATTAATTTCCCAATTTAAAATTAGAAAGTATAGCAAGGGAAGTGATATACGTGAATAGAATTCCAATGTTGCAAATGACATTAGCGATGGCGATTTTTGGTTCAATCGGTTTTTTTACAATCAAAACAGGGATTCCAGCAGTAGAATTAGTGTTTATTCGCTGCATTTGTGCCACTGTCTTTTTAGGCGGCTTTTGGCTAATCTCCGGTCTGCATAAGGTCGAAGTTTGGCAAAAGCGGGAAGTCGTGCAAACGATTGTTTGCGGAGTCTTTTTAGTTTTGAATTGGGTGTTTTTGTTTAAAGCATTTGAAGTAATGTCGATTACAATAACGATTACTCTCTATAATTTAGCGCCGATCTTTGTAATCATTATTGGCGGTTTGTTTTTAAAAGAGAAGATGACAGTGACATCAATATTGGCGATAGTAACTTGTTTCTTGGGAAGCGTGTTAATAATCGGCATCCAAAACTTCAATTCGTTAACCGATTTCGTTAGTTCGGGTTTCGGTTGGGCAATACTTTCTGCAATATGCTTTGCAATGACGATGTTGCTTGGAAAAGGGGTTACGCGGCTTAGTGCATACGCAATGACGTTTGTGCAAACATCAATCGGAATTCTCATGTTATTCCCGTTTATGAACTTCAGTGTTTTTATTGGGTTGACTGATTCAAATTGGTTATACATTATTGGGACAGGTTTGATACATACTGGGTTTGTTTATTATTTATTTTTCAATAGCTTGCGTAAATTATCTACGGTTGTCATATCGGCTTTGGTGTTTGTGGATCCTGTTGTTGCGATTCTTCTTGATACGATTATTTTGGATTTTAAACCTACTAATTTACAAGCTATTGGAATTCTTCTCATCTTTGGCGGAATTGTTTATACAATTATTAAGCAGGAAAAAGAAGTTGCATAACCACAATTTAATTTAGGGACCTTCGGGTTCCTTTTTTTGTTTTTGAATAAAAATAAAGGTATACTATTAATTAGTTTCACAAACTAATTAAATGAAGGCAGGCAATTTCATGAAACCGCATAAGCAACTTTTTTACGCATATTCAGCATTGTATCGACCGTACTTAAATCAAATAAATGCACAGCTAGCACCATTCAGTCTCACGAGTTCTCAGTGGGCGATCATGCATTTTATTTTACGCAATGGAGCGCAAACAATTAGTGATATTTCCACATACATCAATGTCGAGAGACCAACAATTACCAAAATGGTTCAAAGATTAACGGAGCTTGATTATGTTGAAGCGCAGCCTGGAATAGATAAACGCACTAGGTTTATCCGATTATCTGAAAACGGACAAACTGTTTGTGAGCAAGTACAGGAGAAGTTAAGCGCGTATCAAAGCTATCTACTGGAAGAGATACCGGAAGCCGATCAAGTATTGGTCGCTGACGTATTAAGGAAAATCTCGGACAGAATCAATACTAACGAGGATGGGACGCATGAATAAAGAAAAATTATGGACAAAAGAATTTATATCAATATCAGTTGTGAACTTCTTTTTGATGTTGTCTATGTATTTATTATTAGTCACAATGGCTACATATGCGACGGAAGAATTCAATGCATCTTCAAGCATGGCAGGCCTAGTTGCAAGTATTTTTATATTAGGTGCATTAACAGGGCGATTTTTTGCCGGTAAACAAATGGAGAAACTGGGAAGCCGAAAAATATTATTGGGCGGCACCTTATTATTTATCATTGTGACATTATTTTATTTCCTTCCTACCAACGTTTACGGTTTAATTGCTATTCGTTTTCTTCACGGGATAGGAATCGGGTTTGCAACAACGGCAACCGGAACAATTGCGGCTCACGTAATTCCGTCTACCAGAAGCGGTGAGGGAATCGGTTATTTTAGTTTAAGTGCTGTATTGTCAACAGCTGTGGGGCCATTAATCGGGATTGCATTGATCAACTATGTTGGTTATTCAAGTATTTTTGTTTTTACATTAGCAATGGGTATTGTTAGTTTTGTCATAGGGCTTCCTATCAAAGCGCCAAAAATCAAGTATAAAACAAGTTCGGATAACAAAGGATTTAAGCTTTCCAATTACTTCGAACCGAAAGCTATACCGATTGCGGTTGTCATGTTGGCCGGGGCATTTGCTTATTCTGGGATTCTTTCGTTTATTGCCGCCTATGCTAAGGAAATAAATCTAGTGCAAGCTGGCGGCTTTTATTTCTTTGTTTACGCGATAATCATATTAATTTCTCGACCATTTACAGGTAGGTTGATGGATTTAAAAGGGGGAAATAGCGTTGTTTACCCCGGACTTATATTATTCGCAATAGGAATGTTAGTGCTAAGTCAAGCCCAATCGAGTATTACCTTTTTAGCTGCTGCTGCGATTATTGGGTTAGGGTACGGCAATTTTCAATCAAGTACGCAAGCAATTGCGATAAAACTGACACCGCCGCATAGAATGGGATTGGCAAACTCAACCTACTTCATTTTCCTTGAACTGGGACTCGGATTAGGTCCTTTCATTCTCGGATTTTTTGTTCCCTTAATTGGATATGGAGGTTTGTATTTGTCGATGGTTGCCCTCATTGTACTTGTGATTCCTCTTTATTATGTCTTGCACGGGAAGAGGGATAAGGAGCTCTATTTGACAGAATGAGTTGATTATCGGTTTATTTTTAAAAAATCAAGTCCATTAAAATACGGGGAGAGATTTTATGAGCAATTATTCAAAAACCACTCTAAGAATGACAAGAAATGTCGATGTAGCATCAGAAAAAGTTTTCGATGCCTGGCTGAACCCTGAAATGATGAAAAAGTGGTTATTTACATTAGAAGGAACCAACCAGGTAGCAAAAAACAATCCTGAAGTAGGCGGAACATGGGAAATTGTTGACCGCCGCGATGGAAAAGACTACCGGGCCATTGGGGAGTACCTTGAAATTAATCCTTCGAAAAAGTTGGTGTTCACGTTTGAAATGCCTCAGTTTAGCGAAACAGTAGACACGATTACGATTAATCTGAACGAACTTCCACAGGGTTGCGAAATGATATTCACACAAGAAATCATCGTTCCGCATGAGGAAAATTGGACAAAAGCTGATATCGAAAAAGCGCTTAAGGAATCTCACGATGGATCTGAACATGGTTGGAATTTGATGTTCATGGGATTGAAGGAATTAGTCGAAACGGGTAAAAATAGCTATCAAGGATAAATATTTTTGGAAAAAGACACCAAAGATATAGTTCCATATTTTTCAACAGCTAATTAACAATATAAATGGCAAATAAAAACGCTCAGAATTGGTACCGACCCCCGAAAGTTAGAGTAATGAATCTAACTTTCGGGGGTATTTTTTATGGCCAAATATAATGAGGAATTTAAAATAAAGCTGGTCACTGAGTATTTAGATGGCAATATTGGATATCAATCATTGGCAAAGAAATATAATATGGGCAGCCAAACATCTATACGTGCATGGGTAAAAGCCTATGAGTCTCAAGGAATGGATGGGTTAAAACGAAGAAAGACGATCAAGAAGTATTCTGTTCAATTTAAACTAAGTACGATACAATTTATGTTAAACACAGGTGCTTCTTATTTAGAAACTGCTGTTCAATATAATTTGAACAACCCTTCCTTAATCACACGCTGGAAGAAGGAATTTCATGAAAAAGGAGTAGAAGGCCTGAATCCAAAACAAAAGGGGCGACCTTCTATGTCTAAAAAACCCAATAAACAAAAGATAAAGGAAGAAAAAAAGTTAACACGTGAAGAAGAGCTGGAACGCGAGAATGAACTACTAAGGCTAGAAAATACGTACCTAAAAAAGCTGAAAGCTTTTCGGGAAAATCCGAATGTCTTCCACGAAAAGCACAAACAAAATTGGCATTCGATCTTAAAGAAGAAGGATTCCGATTGAAGGATATTTTCTTGGTTGTGGGAATCCCTGAAGCAACCTATCACTATCATGTCAAAAACTTCGGGAAAATAGATCCAGATATCGATTTAAAAGAACGCATTACCCACCTATTTCAGGCATTTCATGAACGCTATGGCTATAAACGGATAACGAAGGAGTTACAGAAACTGGGATATTGTATTAATCATAAAAAAGTGTATCGCTTGATGCGTGAGCTAGGATTAAAGTGTATAAAGTTAATGAGTTTACTAGTTTTTCCCCATAATACATTTCTTGCTTTAAAATGCCAAAGAAATTCTCCATCGAAGCGTTGTCTGCGCAGGTTGCTTTACGTGACATACTGCATAATAAAAACTCTAACTTTTGGGGGTCGCCACCATTTTGAGCGTTTTTGACGTATATATACTTTACTAAAGCACCTATCAATTTAATTAGTGATTGTTAAATAGTAGTATTTTGCAACTTTTAATGAACTACTTAAATCAATTGATGCTTTGAAGGCAATATATATTGCAATACCTGCTACTATAGTTATAATTACAGACCCATCTTTAAGCATTTTTCTATTTTTCTTATAGAGAAAAAGCGTTGTTAGTGTAACAATTAGAAAGTATGATAGCGATAAAATTAGTTTTGCTAATGCCAAATTGCTATCATTTACAGCATTCATATAATATACTAAATCGTCTTCAGAGGCAGCTATCTCTTCGATAATAAATATATCTCCATTGTAGCCAACCTTCCAAGAAAATTTATTTTGATCTTTTGTTATGGTGTACTCATAACCAAAAGCTTTTCCATCACTAATGATCCCTGAATATTCCTGTGTATCTTCTTCATTTTGAGAACAAGCAGATAAAATAAAGATAAAACAAAATAGCATTAGCAGAATACATCTATTCATATAAATTCCCACCCATCTTTTGGTAAGTTCTACATAATTCTATAAATTAGTTTAAATAAAACATTCCGCAATCTATAGATTCATTTCAACATAAAACCTTCGTATTCCTTTTAAAAATAAATTCGATTAAAAGGAAAGCCCTTTTTTATTTTTCCATTTTCTCGGAATATGAAATTCTATAAGATGTTTTTGGAAAAGTCTGCTACAATATAATGGAACTCTTTGGAATAATGTTGCAATTATCATGGGAGGTTTTATTTATGAATAATAAAGAGCCAATTCGATTAAATGAAAGAATCTTTTTGATTGATGGTTTTGACTTAGGCGTACCTGAACGGACGGGAACTTATGTGATTGATGAAGAGGCGTTGACGCTTGTGGATACAGGCCCGAGCCCATCGGTGAAGCATGTGAAGAAGGGGTTGGGAAAACTTGGGTTTTCGTTGGATCAAGTGAAATATATTATCGTGACGCATATCCATCTGGATCACGCAGGCGGGGCAGGCTTGCTTCTTGAGCAATGTCCGAATGCTAAAGTTGTTGTCCATCCAAGGGGAGCGAGGCACTTGGCGAATCCTGCTAGATTGGTAGCTGGAGCAAAGATGGTATACGGGGAAAGGTTTTCGGAATTATTCGACCCAGTTGTTGCGATACCTGAAGAGCGCCTACTTATTAAAGATGACGGTGATAAATTGGAAATTGGCCCGGCTTGTACGCTGAGTTTCTTGGACACGCCAGGCCATGCAAAACACCATTTCAGTATTTATGATCCAGTCAGCAATGGCATGTTTACCGGGGATACTGTCGGCATTCGTTACGAACAATTGATTCGCGATGGTGTCGATTTGTATTTACCTTCGACTTCGCCAAATCAATTTGACCCTGACGCAATGCAACAGGAAATTGAACGAATGCTTATGCTTGATCTCGATTATATTTACTTTGGCCACTTTGGCATGACGAGTAACCCGAACATGTCCCTTCGCCAAGTAGCTAAATGGCTCGATATTTTTATGGAAGAAGCCGAATCGATTAGTGAAGAAAGCAATAATCATGAAATCCTTGCCGGTCGATTATTGGAAAGTGTACGAAATCATCTAAGAGAAAAAAATGTGCCTGATGATCATGAGGGTTATAGTTTAATCGAATTAGATATGCAAGTGAGCGCGATGGGCATACTTGATTATTTAAGAATATCCTAGATGTGAATCAGAATTTCACTTTACTCCAAATCTCTTTTCGTTCCTAGCTCGAGCACGTTCGGCTTCAATTTCTCGATTACGCGGGGTGGCATTTGTGACCAATTTTTTTAGTAATTGTTGCGTGGAAAAGGCGATATCCTCAACGGCTTGATTAAAAGCTTCCTCATTTGCTTTCGATGGCTTGTTGAAACCCGAAACCTTTCGCACATATTGGAGGGATGCCGCGTATATCTCATCATCGGTAGCTGACGGGTCAAAGTTATACAATGTCTTAATGTTTCGGCACATTTTGTTCACCTCTTTCATAATGGTTATTTTTCGATTGTAACATAATAACGTTTAGACAGACTTAGATACGATATGGGGGATGGTATGGTATTGAGGAGTAATGGAAAAAGATTAGTGCCACCCATATCCTTGCAAATTTTGCCGGAATTTATATTTTTTTCTTAATGTAATTTTAAGTGAAAAAAGCTGCCAGATAGCCGTGGCTGCTTTTTTGATGTTTGAGTAGATTTAATTCAATAATATAGCTTTATTTAAAGGAAATGGAGTATTGGTGAAGAATAGAGAGTGTGAAAAGTATTTCAAATGTTCATATATTAGTTTATAATTGGCAATACTTGGATTGAAATAACAAGCGCTATATATTTTATTGGAGGAAGATAACCATTAAAAAATTTTTAATTTCATTCGCAGTTATACTCATTCTCGGGGGATTAAGTTTAGGGGGAAATTGGTATTTCAACAAAGATATCAAAGATGAAAAAGTTGTAGCAAGTGAGGAGGATATTTCAAAAGGGAATTCGGTTCATTCGAAAAAGATTTCTGGTGCTCAAACTGAATTGCTTATTACTCATTCGTCTACTCAATCAGAAATCATGGCTGTCATGCATCAAATGACACACCAGAAAATCCAGGCCGGTGAAAAATGGGGGGCCATTCCTATGATTCAAGAACATATTGATATTATATACGAAATTATTGATGCTAATGACTATCCACGAAAAGACGTACTTCTGCCAATTGTCAGTAGATGGAAAGATGGGGACTTTAGTCGAGTGGATAAAGACCATAACACCATTTGGAAACTGCAAGGAGGAACAATCGGGAAAGCTTACGGCATTATGTCAGAGGAAGAAGAAAGATGGTTTGTCATTAAAAATTTTAAAGAAGACGTGCTTACTGTTTGGTTAGAGGAAAATAAGTGAAAATGAAATTCGCTTCGGTAAATGCCCGAAGCGAATTTCATTATTTCACACCTTTCACAACTGTAAAACCAATCGAGGCATTCATATTATATTTCTTGTCATTCGTTGTAAATGCTGGATCATTTAGATAAAACTGGGCGGATCCATTCATGATATACTCGCCCTCTGGGAAACCTTTTTCAATGATCGTTTCGACAAACTGCTGAAATTCTTCTGTATCTTCATCACTGTATCCACCCGCAAAAGCGTATTTTTCACGTAAGGGCTCATCTTTTATGAGCGTTGTTGTCAGAAGTGGTTCATTCATGGCATAACCGACATCAAATTCCCTAGTTCTTTCTACAAACGGAAAGTGGAAAGCAGAGCCGCCATGAAAAATGTCGATAGATTCTTCATCGCCAACATACGTTAATTCAGCAAAAATTGCTAAATCGCCAAACTCATCATAAACATCTTTCTCAGTGAATAAACGATAAACAAAATCTCCTTCTTCAACTTGATTTTCCGGCGGCGGCAGGGAATCCTTAATAGCCGAACCACTACCGTTGTTGCTCGTACCGCATGCTACTAATACAAAAACAAGTGCAACCAGATAAATTATGTTTTTCACTAATCAAACCTCCTTTCTGATTAGTTCGGCTACACAGAAATATAGTTACAATCTTTTCTTATTTGCAATTTGTTGCGCTTTTCTTGCGTTTGAAAAATGCCATTTTGTCATGCTTTTCAAAGCTTCAGTCCCGCTTTTCAATAAAATTCGAGCAGCCACTTCATCAACCCGCGGGCCGGCGCCTTTTGGCAAGGTAATGCCCGCTAGCGCACTCAGTCGATCCATTTCCTCTAGAAACGCAACACGCGCGATGATAGATGCAGCAGCGACCGATAAGTGAAGCCCTTCTGCTTTTGTCGACAACAACACATTTTCACGAATGATTTCAGGTTCTAATTTCAAATGATTATAATAAACGCCGCGTTGGGCAAATTGGTCGATTAGAATATAATCAGGTTTTTCTCCATTCATTTTACGGAGGACATGTTTTAGCGCCTGATTATGGAGGAGCGCTTTAATTTTCCCTTGCGAATTTCCTTGTTGTTGGACCTCGTTGTATTTCACATTGCCCAAGGTAAGAACGCTATGAATCAGTGTCGCTTGTAAATCGGGAGCGATTCTTCGCATGGCGTCATCAGTCAGTTGTTTGGAATCTTTTACACCGAGTTCACGCACGAGTTCAATTTGGTCAGCGCGAACGAAGCAAGCGGCTACTGTAACAGGTCCGAAAAAATCGCCTGTTCCTGTTTCATCGGATCCGAGAACAGAAAGTTCGGCAAAATTAGCAGGTAACTTATCTCCCTTGGAAATCGATGCTGTTGTTTTTTTTGTAGCGGGGAGGGGCCCCCCGGGGCTCACGGGGCCCCACCGTGCCGCCTCTCGATCAGCACCCGCGCCTTGAAATAATACTTTCCCAGATTTATAGGCGGTGATTGCTGTATCAGATATTTTCGCCGCAAAGATAACGCCTGGTGCATTTCTAGTAATCTTTGATGTTGCATAATGATTCATGATATTTTTCATTTCTTCATTGCTAATTTGAATTACTTGATTACCCATATATTTTCTACTTCCTTTCGTCGACTTAATTCACAAACAAATGCATTTCATGGTATGATTAGAAACAGAGTTTCACAGGGGGTGTCCAGTCCTTGGCAGATAAAGAAAAAACACGGATTGACGTCGATATTTATGGTCAAACTTACAAAATGGTCGGTAAGGAAACAAGTTTCCATATGCGTCAAGTCGCCTCAATCGTTGATGATAAAATGAGGGAAATCAGTTCGCATAATCCAAATCTTGATAGTACAAAGATTGCGGTATTAGCTGCTGTTAATAGTGTACATGATTATCTTAAATTAAAAGAGCAAGTTGAACAAATGGAAATCCAATTGAAAAAGTTGAAGGGTTGACTGCTACATGCTAGATTTACTAATTATTTTTCTCCTTTTAGCGGGTCTTATTACAGGATTCCGTCGGGGCTTAATCGTCCAATTAATACATATGACAGGTTTTATCGCAGCCTTAGTCATAGCATTTCTATATTATAAACAACTTGCCGAAAAGTTTGTTTTATGGATTCCGTATCCAGGCGTTACTGCAGATTCAAAGTTATCATTCGTTGTGGGCGAGCTTGATTTAGATGAAACATTTTATAACTTACTTGCATTCGTACTCATTTTTATAGTCGTGAAATTCGGCTTGCAGCTCATAGCATCGATGTTCGACTTTTTAAAGTTCCTGCCTGTGCTTGGTTTTATTGCAAGACTTTCAGGTGCAGTATTAGGATTTATCGAGTTTTATATACTCATCTTCCTAGTACTTTACTTAGCTATTATGATTCCAGTTGAATTTGTCCAAGTTATTATTGATAAATCAATTCTTGCAGATGCGATGTTTGAACATACGCCATGGTTTTCAGAAACCGTGAAAAAATGGTGGTATATTTATAAAAGTTAAAACTTCCCCCTTCAAAATAGGAGGGAAGTTTTTTCGGGAACGGGAGGAATTCATGTGAATAAAAAGAAAATCATACAAACATTTGAAAAAATTGCCATGTACATGGAATTACTAGGTGAAAACCATTTTAAAGTAGGCGCTTTTAGACGAGCTGCCAATGTGCTTGAACTTGACTCTCGAAGCTTATCCGAAATGGACGATATATTAAAGTTAAAAGGCATAGGGAAAGGAACCGGGGCAGTCATCACTGATTTAATGGAAAAAGGTGAATCTGATCTTTTAAATGAATTAGAAGAAACCGTTCCGAAAGGACTTGTCCCGCTTTTGAAAATTCCAGGTCTTGGCGGGAAGAGAATCGCGAAATTACGGGAAACCATTGGGATTGAGTCAATCGAATCACTTCATGAGGCATGTCTTGAAGGTACTGTACGAAAAGTTCCAGGTTTCGGTAAAAAAACTGAAGAAAATATCTTGGCTGCAATTGAAGCCTTTGGAACGCGACAAGGTAAATTTCCGCATTGGAAAATGGAAAAAGTCGTTCACCTCGTAGAAGCGAGAATTAAAGAAATCCCAGAGATTACACGATTCTCTGTTGCGGGCAGTTATCGCAGAACTGAAGAAGAAAGCAGCGATGTCGATTTTATTCTTGTGACTGATGAGCCTTCTGTTGTTCGCGAAAAATTGCTAGCATCTTTGCCTATTCTAGAGAAGATTGCAGCAGGAGATGCCAAGCTTTCCGTTACTATAGATATGGACGATCCGATAGATGCGGATTTTCGTTTTATGAAAGATGAACAATTCGCTACGGCCATCCATCATTTCACAGGGTCTAAAGACCATAACGTAGCCCTTCGTCAACTGGCTAAATCAAAAGGGCTTAAGATTAGTGAATATGGTGTTGAAGACGAAGAAGGTAATGTAGCCACGTTTGAAACTGAGGAGCAATTCTTCAATCATTTCGGCTTGCCATTCATTCCGCCAACGCTAAGACAAAATGGTAAAGAGTTGGATCGAGTGGATGAAATACCGGGCCTCGTTCACATTGAAGATATTCGATCGGATTTGCATATGCATACGACTTGGTCAGACGGTGCGCATTCCATACGCGAAATGGTCGAGGCGAGTCGTGCAATCGGCTATTCTCACATCGTTATTACAGATCATACTCAATTTTTACGAGTTGCAAACGGCCTGACTCCCGAACGAGTTCGAGAACAAATCGATGAAATCCGCTCGTTAAATGAAGAATACGACGACATAGAAATCTTTTGCGGCACTGAAATGGATATATTGCCGGATGCGACGCTTGATTTTGACGATGGATTATTAAGCGAACTAGATTTTGTGATAGCGTCAATCCATTCAAGCTTCAACCAACCCCAAGAACAAATCATGGAGCGTCTTCACGCGGCGATGAAAAATCCGCACGTCAATATGATTGCGCACCCGACCGGCCGTATTATCGGTCAACGAGACGGGTATAATCCAGACGTTCCCCAACTTATTAAATGGGCCAAAAAGTATAATAAGATTTTGGAATTAAATGCAAATCCGCACAGACTTGATTTGGCTATCGAATATCTTATTCAAGCGCAAGAAACCGGCGTGAAAATTGCTATTAACACGGACGCTCATGCGATAGATACGCTAAGGTTTATGGAAACGGGCGTTAATTACGGACAGAAAGCATGGCTGAAAAAAGAAACAGTAGTAAATACTTGGCCATTGGAGAAATTCATTTCTGAAATAATTGAAAAGTGAAGGGAAGTGTAAGACATTGGAAAGCCGTGTCTTAAAAACACTCGAGTTCGATAAAATACGGGCATTAGTGGCTGAACACTGCACCTCTGCTGCTGGACGTTCTAATATTGAAAAATTGACACCAGTGAGCAACTACGAAGAAGTAGTTAAGTTGTTAGAAGAAACTGACGAAGGACTGGCAATTTTACGCGTGCGCGGAAATGTTCCGATGGGCGGCATTAAAGACATAAGACCTCATGCAAAACGCGCGCAAATGGGCGGGATGCTGAGCGCCTATGAATTGATGGAAATCTCGAACACGATTCGTGCAAGTCGAATACTTCGCCAATTCATAGAGTCTGTCGATGCGGATGAAGATATTGACATTCCGCATTTTCTAGAGAAAAAAGAAGCGATGCCGATTGTGACGTCGTTGGAACATAGTATCAACCATGCGATTGATGATAATGGTCATGTTATCGATAGTGCCTCAAGTAAGCTACGATCCATTCGACAAGGACTACGCACTCAAGAAAGCCGGGTTCGCGAGCGACTTGAAAGCTATACGCGTGGAAAAAATGCAGCGAAAATGCTTTCGGATGCAATCGTCACCATTCGTAATGACCGTTTCGTGATTCCGGTAAAATCTGAATACCGTTCGCATTACGGCGGCGTCATTCATGACATGTCTTCATCTGGACAAACACTCTTTATAGAGCCGGATGCAGTCGTGCAGGCGAATAATGAAATCAGGAACCTGAAGATGCAAGAACAAGAAGAAATTGAAAAGATTTTAACCGAGTTATCAGAACTCGTACAAGAAGTTGCGCATGATTTATTTCTACTCGTCGCAATCCTGTCCGAAATAGATGTCATTCTAGCAAAAGCGAAGTACGGTACGGCCAATAAATACACAAAACCTGAAGTGAATAACGAAGGAAGAATTCGACTAGCGCTAGCCACTCATCCACTTATTCCGGTTGACGAAGCTGTCGCGAATAATATCGAGTTCGGTACGGACATTACGACAATCGTCATTACAGGGCCAAACACGGGTGGAAAAACAGTCACATTAAAAACCGTGGGCTTATGCACATTGATGGCGCAATCGGGGTTGCCTATTCCAGCGTTAGATGGCTCAGAAGTGGCAGTATTCGATTCCGTGTATGCAGATATCGGAGATGAACAATCTATTGAACAAAGTCTGAGTACTTTCTCCTCAAGAATGGTCAACATCGTCGATATTTTGAAGAAATACGATGATCGTTCACTGATTTTATTTGACGAGCTTGGTTCCGGAACAGATCCGCAAGAAGGTGCCGCCCTAGCGATTTCTATATTAGACGAAGTTCACGGCAGCGGCGCTCGCGTGATGGCTACAACGCATTATCCCGAGTTGAAAGCATATGGGTATAACCGTCCCGGCATCGCTAACGCAAGTGTGGAGTTCGATATCGATACATTAAGTCCGACATATCGGCTTTTAATAGGCGTTCCAGGACGAAGCAACGCGTTCGAAATATCCCAGCGGCTCGGATTAAGCGAACATATAATTGAACGAGCTAAATCATTTACGGGAACTAACCGTGGTGAAGTCGAATCCATGATAGCCTCTCTCGAAGACAGCCGTATCAGGTCAGAAAAAGATGCAGATGAAACGCATGAAATCTTACTTGAAACAGAACGATTGAAAAAAGAACTCGAAGAAGAGTTAGCGAGTTTTGAACAAATGAAAGCAAAACTCGAGGAAAAGGCGAAAGAAAAAGCCAGGAAATTGGTTGAAGACGCTAAACGCGAAGCAGAGGCCGTCATTTCTGATTTACGCGCTATGCAATTGAACGCACAGGCTAGCATAAAAGAACATGAATTTATCGATGCCCGAAAACGACTGGAAGACGCAACGCCATCACAAGAAAAGAATGTGAAAATCCAACCGAAAACAATGGAAAGGCCGCTTAAAGTCGGAGATGAAGTTCAAGTCCTGCAATACGGTCAAAAAGGCACGCTTCTTGAAAAAATTTCAAATACGGAATGGATCGTTCAAATCGGTATTTTGAAAATGAATATTAAAGAATCAGGTCTTGAATATGTCAAACCAAAAAAAGAAAAACAACCTGTCGCTACTTCAACTATACGAGGACGAAGTGCTGTAAAACTCGAACTGGATTTGCGCGGTGAGCGTTATGAAGATGCCATTTATAAAACTGAAAAATATATTGACGACGCATTATTAGCAAATTATCATCAAGTTTCAATTATCCACGGTAAAGGAACAGGTGCTCTAAGGCAAGGGGTTCAACAATATTTAAAAACGCATTCCCGCGTTAAAAGTTATCGATTCGGCGAAGCTGGTGAAGGCGGTTTCGGTGTTACCGTCGTGGAATTAAAATAATAAATTAAAAACGAAACCTTTTCACTCTGTATCCGTATACGAGAGAAAGCATTTATAAAGGAGCCATAATTCATGCAAAAATCCGGGTTCTGGAGCAATCCACTCGTTGAAACGGCTGGGTATTTCAGTGTTGTCGTTCTTTGTATTATTGTAACGATGGTTTTATTTGAACTTGTAACTAAATATAATAACTGGGAACAAATAAAAAAAGGAAATATTGCGGTCGCACTTGCGACCGGAGGAAAGATTTTCGGGGTTGCCAATATTTTCCATTACTCCATTTCAAGGCATAACTCGCTTGTTGAAATGATTGGTTGGGGATTTTTCGGTTTTACATTACTCGTATTCGCATATATATTATTTGAATTCTTAACACCGAAGTTCAATGTAGATAAAGAAATTGAAGCTGATAATCGATCGGTCGGATTCATATCCTTGACAATTTCTGTTGGACTATCGTTTGTTATTGGAGCAAGTATTTCATAGGAGCCAAGAAAACATGGAAAAACTATCAAAAATATTAATCGTTGCTTGTGTTTTATTTGTAATTGTCGGGATTTACTGGCTGGCTAAATAATATAATGCCTTGACCATGAATTTAGGTCAAGGCATTTTTTACTATGCAGTGAATAATGTATTTGTAAGCACTTTCATTAACGTCTATAATGGAAAGTGTAGGAATATTCTAAAATAGAAAATGAAAGGGGTCATACAATGTCGACAAAGCCTTGGTTGGATTTATACCCTCCAGAAATACCGAAAACGCTAGAATATGAAAAGATTCCGCTTCAGGAGTTTTTGACTAGGGCAGGCACGAAGAATCCAGACAAAACTGCAATTCATTTTTTAGGTAAAGACATTTCATACAAAGAATTCTATGATTCTGCTTTAAAGTTTGCTAATTATTTGCGTTCTATCGGAATTGAAAAGGGAGATCGGGTAGCAATCATGTTGCCTAACTGCCCGCAAAATGCAATCGCCTATTTCGGCATCCTTTATTGCGGAGGGGTAATTGTTCAGACCAATCCGCTTTATACGGAACGTGAACTTAAATACCAAATGGTTGACTCGGGCGCTAAGGCGATTATCGCATTAGATATTCTGTATCCGAGAGTTTCAAATATAGTGAAAGAAACTTCATTGGAACATGTAATCGTAACGGGGATAAAAGACTATTTGCCATTCCCTAAAAACCTGATTTATCCGTTTATCCAAAAAAGGGAATACGGGCTTTTAGTGAAAGTCGAACATCGCGGTATTAATCACTTATATACAGAAATCATGAAAATCGCGAAGCCGAATCCAATTCGAACAACATTTAATTTCAATGAAGATGTCGCTCTTCTTCAATACACGGGCGGAACAACAGGCCCGCCGAAGGGAGTCATGCTAACGCATAAGAATTTAATCTCGAATGCGACGATGTGCCAAGCATGGCTTTATAATACCGAAGAAGGCGAAGAAACTGTCATGGGAATTCTACCTTTTTTCCACGTGTACGGCATGACGACAGTGTTGGTTTTAACCGTTATGCTATCTAATAAAATGGTCTTATTGCCAAAGTTCGATATTGATTCGGCATTGAAAACGATTGACAAGCTAAAACCAACATTATTCCCGGGCGCTCCGACGATTTATATTGGATTATTAAACCATCCTGATATTGCAAAATATGATTTGTCATCCATTAAAGCTTGTATTAGTGGATCGGCGGCACTACCGGTTGATGTGCAAGCCAAGTTTGAAAAAGTTACAGGCGGTAAACTCGTTGAAGGATATGGCCTAACCGAAACATCCCCGGTATCGCATGCGAATTTCGTGTGGGCAGGGAAAGATGAACGAATAAAGGGTTCAGTAGGTGTTCCGTGGCCGGACACAGACTCATGTATACTGGGGCCAGAGTCTAATGAACCATTAGCTCCGGGTGAAATAGGGGAAATTGCGGTAAAGGGTCCTCAAGTCATGAGAGGTTACTGGAACAAACCCGAAGACACGGAAAGTACGTTCCGCGATGGATGGTTTTTAACGGGCGATTTAGGGTATATGGATGAAGAAGGATATTTCTATATTGTTGACCGAAAAAAGGATATGATAATCGCAGGCGGTTTTAATATTTATCCGAGAGAAATAGAAGAAATATTGTATGAACATGATGCGATATTGGAATGTGTCGTCGCGGGTATTCCTGATCCATATAGGGGAGAAACCGTAAAAGCCTATATTGTGTTGAAAGAAGGGGCTTCCGTGACCGAAGAGGAATTAGACAATTACTGTCGTTCACAACTTGCAGCATTCAAAGTTCCGCGGTCCTATGAATTCCGTAAAGAGTTGCCGAAAACTGCGGTTGGTAAAATATTGAGAAGAACACTTATTGAAGAAGAAAAGAGTAAATTGGGTGAAGAGTTGATTAGCTCCTGATGTAAAGCTTGACTAAACAGAAAATAAATATTAATATGAGAATATGAATGAATCATCATTCATATTCTCTTTTTTTGGTGGTGATGAAAAATAGTGAAACGCGATCGTCCAAAATATAAACAAATTATTGATGCCGCTGTTATTGTAATAGCTGAAAACGGTTACCATCAAGCGCAAGTTTCAAAAATCGCAAAAGAAGCGGGCGTTGCGGACGGCACGATTTATCTTTACTTTAAAAACAAAGAAGATATTTTGATTTCCGTATTTAGAGAAAAAATGGCGATTTTTACAACGAATTTACAAGAAGTGTTAGATAAAGACTTGGACACTTCTGAACGCTTGCTGAAAATGATCACAAACCATTTCCGCGTTCTTCACGAAGATCGCCACCTGGCAATTGTTACGCAATTAGAACTCAGACAATCAGGTAAGAAACTTCGTCTTCGAATTAGTGAAGTATTGAAGGACTACCTGGATTTGTTAGATGTCATTTTATTGGAAGGCATTAAAAATGGCGAGTTGTCCAGTACGCTTGATGTAAGGCTGGGACGTCAAATGGTATTTGGCACAATTGACGAAACAATTACTTCTTGGGTGATGAATGATCAAAAGTATGATTTAATGAAACTATCCCCAGAAGTACATAGACTTCTTTTAAACGGGATGAAAGCTTAAATCATCATTTAGTAAAGGGGAATGGGAGAAATGGAGTTTCTATCGGTAAAAGTTGAAAATGGCGTAGCTGTTGCAACAATTAATAGACCGCCAGCAAATGCATTATCTCGCGCTTTGATTTTAGAAGTGGATTCGCTTTTGGATCAGGTGCAAGATGATGATTCGGTGAGGGTCATTGTGTTGCATGGGGAAGGAAGATTCTTCTCTGCCGGAGCGGATATTAAGGAATTTACTGAAGTTACCTCTGGTGAAGAATTCTCTAAACTCGCCGCAAGCGGCCAAGCAGTATTTGAGCGTTTAGAGCGCTTCCACAAACCAGTAATCGCAACCATTCATGGCGCAGCATTAGGCGGAGGACTGGAATTGGCGATGGGGTGCCATATGCGAATTGTCTCGGAAACCGCAAAACTCGGGTTGCCGGAATTGCAACTTGGTCTGATTCCAGGGTTTGCTGGATCACAGCGTTTGCCGCGATATGTCGGCATGCCTAAAGCAGCGGAAATGCTGCTGACGAGCGAGCCGATTACGGGCAAAGAAGCCGTTCAATTCGGTTTAGCGAATCAGGCTTATCCGGAAGATGAACTGCTAGCCAAGACGATGGAGCTCGCAGGAAAAATTGCGAAGAAAAGTCCGGTCGCAGTGAAAGCGGCATTGGAGATGTTGCAGTTTTCTAAACCGGAGTCGTACTATGCTGGTGTAAAAGCGGAAGCGGAATCATTTGGTGAAGTATTTGTAACTGAAGATGCCAAAGAAGGGATTCAAGCATTCTTGGAAAAACGCGAACCTGTTTTTACAGGGAAATGATGAAAAAAGCTGAGGGGGTAGTTACACATGAACATTTATGTATTAGTTAAGCGCACATTCGATACTGAGGAAAGAATTACAATCAAAAATGGTGAAATTGCAGACGACGGTGCGGAATTCATCATAAATCCATATGATGAGTACGCAATTGAAGAAGCCATTACAGTCCGCGATGAGCACGGCGGCGAAGTGACGGTATTGACTATCGGAAATGAAGATGCTGAAAAACAACTTCGTACAGCATTGGCAATGGGCGCCGACAAAGCAGTTCTCATTAACACTGAAGATGACTTAGATGAAATGGATGAATTTTCAGCTGCGAAAATCATTGGCGAATACTTAAAGGATAAAGATCCAGATTTGATTCTCGCAGGAAATGTCGCAATTGACGGTGGTTCTGGACAAATTGGACCGCGCGTTGCTGAATTGTTGAACATCAACTATGTAACTACGATTACGAAACTAGAAATTGACGGAACTGACGTGAAAATTGTTCGTGATGTTGAAGGGGATTCGGAGATGATCGAAACGTCTCTGCCACTCCTAGTAACCGCGCAGCAAGGGTTGAACGAACCTCGTTACCCATCACTTCCTGGCATTATGAAAGCGAAAAGAAAACCGCTTGAAGAACTTGAACTTGATGATTTGGACCTTGATGAAGATGACGTTGAAGCAAAAACGGAAACGATTGAAATCTTCTTGCCAGCTGCAAAAGCTGCAGGGCGTGTTCTGGAAGGTGAAATTGCAGATCAAGTGAAAGAACTAGTAGATTTGCTTAAAAATGAAGCTAAAGTAATTTAATCGGATAGAGATAACGTAATTGGGAGGGACAAGGAAATGTCTAAAAAAGTATTAGTTCTAGGGGAAACACGCGAAGGTGCTCTACGTAATGTGTCTTTGGAAGCGGTTGCAGCTGCAAAACAGATTTCTGGCGGAGGGGAAGTCGTCGGTGTATTGCTAGGCGATTCAGTCCAATCCTTCGCGTCGGAAATGATTCAATATGGTGCAGACCGAATTGTGACGGTGGAACATGCGAATTTGAAACAATATACATCAGACGGGTATAGCCAAGGTTTTATGGCGGTCTATGAGCAAGAAAGTCCAGAGGCAATTGTCTTTGGTCATACAGCATTAGGGAAAGATCTTTCTCCTAAAATCGCTAGTAAACTATCATCGGGACTAATTTCAGATGTTACGGCTATAGAAGGCGAAGATGACGATGCAGTCTTTATCCGCCCGATCTATTCAGGTAAAGCATTTGAAAAAGTGAAATCTAAAGAAGGCTTGTTATTCGTGACAATCCGTCCAAACAACATTTCAACGCTTGAAAAAGATGAAAGCCGCACAGGCGATGTTTCTTCTGTAGAGGCAGACATCAAAGACTTGCGAACAATTATTGCAGAAGTCGTTCGTAAATCAACTGAAGGCGTAGATATGTCCGAAGCTAAAGTAGTTGTCGCGGGCGGCCGCGGCGTGCGCAGCGCCGAAGGTTTTGAACCGCTTCAAGAACTTGCAAACTTACTAGGCGGAGCAATTGGTGCATCACGCGGAGCATGCGACGCGGATTACTGTGACTATTCATTGCAAATTGGTCAAACAGGTAAAGTCATAACGCCTGACCTTTACATCGGTGTAGGAATTTCAGGCGCCATCCAACATATGGCTGGTATGTCCAACTCCAAAATTATCGTTGCGATCAACAAAGATCCAGAAGCTGAAATCTTCAAAGTTGCAGATTACGGAATTGTCGGAGACCTATTCGAAGTTATTCCGTTGATGATTGAGGAAGTAAAGAAGTTAAAAGCGAAAAAAGTTAGCTAACTAAATTATTGTAGTTAGACCGGGCGCTTGGATTCATTATTCAAGTGCTCGGTTTTTTTATCTTATAGGCATATCTGTCGAGTCTAATTTTGTCGCATGTTACAATTAGTGAGAAGTTGTAGATAAAAGGAGGAATTTTTTAAATGGCTATTATTAATGCAAGCGATAATGATTTCGCTCAAAACATTGAAGAAGGCGTAGTACTCGTAGATTTCTGGGCACCTTGGTGCGGACCATGTAAAATGATTGCTCCAGTTCTTGAAGAACTTGACGGTGAAATTGAAGGTAAAGCGAAGATTGTAAAAGTAGACGTAGATGAAAACCAAGGGACTGCAAGTCAATATGGCATCATGTCAATCCCGACACTTCTTTTATTCAAAGACGGAGAAGTTGTTGACAAAGTTGTCGGCTTCCAACCAAAAGAAGCACTTGCACAACTCATCGAAAAACACGCGTAACAAGAAAGTATTCAAAACTGGGTTCCTCTTTAGGTGCCCAGTTTTTTAGTAGGTGAAATATAGATGAAAGACTATTTAAAAGAAAAATTAGCGATTCTCCCTGACCACCCTGGCTGTTATTTAATGAAAGATCGCCAAGGAACAGTTATTTATGTTGGGAAAGCAAAAGTATTGAAACAACGGGTCCGAAGCTACTTTACAGGAAGTCACGATGGAAAAACGCAACGACTTGTCGCTGAAATTGTCGATTTTGAAACAATCATCACATCATCAGACATCGAAGCGCTTATTCTCGAATTAAATCTAATCAAGCAATATGACCCTAAATATAACGTCATGTTAAAAGACGATAAATCATATCCGTATTTGAAAATTACGGCAGAACGGCATCCAAAATTAGTGATTACAAGACGCGTTAAAAAAGGCAAAGGAAAGTATTTTGGACCGTATCCGAACGCTTTCGCGGCAACCGAGACAAAAAAACTGCTCGATCGAATTTATCCTTATCGAAAATGTGAAGTTTTGCCGAATCGAGCATGTTTGTACTACCATCTCGGACAATGCCTTGCCCCTTGTATCAATGAAGTTGAAGAAGAAACCTATAAAGAAATGATTTTGAATATAACCCGGTTTTTAAACGGTGGATATAAAGAAGTGAAAAAAGAATTAACGGTAAAAATGAATGCAGCGGCAGAATCACTCGAATTTGAACGAGCAAAAGAATACCGAGATCAAATTACGAACATCGAAATGGTCATGGAAAAACAAACGATGACGATGAACGATTTCACAGACCGTGATATTTTTGGATACCATGTCGATAAAGGTTGGATGTGTGTTCAAGTTTTCTTTGTCCGACAAGGAAAGTTGATCGAGCGCGATGTGTCGATTTTCCCGATCTATCAAGATCCAGAGGAAGAAATGCTGACATTTATTGGCCAGTTTTATTCCAAATCGAATCATATAAAGCCGAGAGAAATCTTGCTTCCATCGAAGGTTGATGCGGATATTGTACGTCAATTACTAGACATTAATGTCTACATTCCACAACGAGGAAAGAAGAAAAGCCTGGTTGATCTTGCGACTAAAAATGCGAAAATATCTTTATCCGAAAAGTTCCAACTTATTGAGCGCCAAGAATCGCGTACAATCGGAGCCTGTGAAGATCTCGGAGAAGCTATGAACATTGCAGTTCCTTTACGAATCGAGGCTTTTGACAACTCGCACACATACGGAGCAGATCCAGTTTCTGCCATGGTTTCATTTGTGGACGGGAAACCGAACAGAAAAGATTATCGGAAATATAAAACAAAAACTGCGGCGATGCATGATGATTATGCAGCGATGAGAGAAGTCATTCGGCGTCGCTATATTCGAGTGTTAAAAGAAGAATTGCCATTACCGGATTTAATCGTCATTGATGGCGGGAAAGGGCATATGGAGGCTGCGCGCGGCGTACTTGAGGATGAACTTGATTTATCGATTCCTATTGCCGGACTGGCAAAAGACGATAAGCACCAAACTTCACAACTTCTATATGGAAATCCGATTGAAGTCATCCCATTGAAAAGTACGAGCGAAGCATTTTATCTGTTGCAGCGAATACAAGACGAAGTGCATAGATTCGCTATTACCTTTCACCGGCAACGACGAGGCGCGAATTCAATTACATCGGTACTCGATGAAATTCCTGGCATTGGTCCAAAAAGAAAAACGCAATTACTTAAGCATTTTGGATCGGTGAAGAAAATTCGTGAAGCTTCTTCTGCAGAACTTCGAGAAGCCGGGATGCCGAAGAACTTAGCTGAATCAATTGAAACCTACTTTCAAGAAGAATTGCAAAGTGATAAATAGTGTGATAAAGTGAATGCACTGAATTTTTTTCACTAGTTGAAGTTTATTCACAAATGAATAACCCTCTTAGTGAGGATAGAGGCGCGGATGCAAAGAGTATATTCCATGAAGGTGACAGCCTGATGAGTGGGGTAGAAAGGTGTATTTGCCGAAGTGAGTGATTGCCTGTCAGCATTCGCCTACTGGATTTTCGTTGAAGAAGCGGAAATTTGTCAGGAACTATTACCTGGAGAGCTATCCCGAAGGAGACGCTTCTTTAGCGAATCTCAAATCGGACCAGCTCTCATATACATATGGGGGCTGTTTTTGCGTACAGGAGAAAGTCGGTGGAATTTTGGAACGTATAGTTATGAAATTTGGTGGAACATCGGTCGCAAATGAAGAAAGAATTGAGCGAGCGGCTTCGTTGATTGTTGATGAAGTTCGTCGAGGCAAACAAGTCGCGGTGGTCGTTTCCGCAATGGGAAAAACGACGGATGAGTTACTAGCATTAGCGAATGGCATAAACGCAAATGCAGAGCGCCGTGAACTCGATATGTTGATATCGACGGGCGAGCAAGTGACTGCCTCTTTGCTAGCAATGGCGATTTCAGCAAAAGGAATTCCTGCGAACTCATTTACCGGTTGGCAAGCTGGTATGCAAACTGAGTCTGTTCATGGAAATGCGCGAATTGAAAATGTAAACCCAGAGAAAGTCTTGAAAATACTTGAAGCGGGCGGAGTGGCTGTCATAACGGGCTTTCAAGGAATTGACCAACAAGGAGAATTGACAACGCTTGGTCGGGGAGGCTCTGACACGAGTGCGGTAGCGGTAGCAATTGCGCTCGAAGCATCTTGTTGTGATATTTACACAGATGTTGAAGGGGTCTTTACGACGGATCCAAGAGTCATTGACGATGCACGAAAACTTCTTGAAATTTCATACGATGAAATGCTTGAACTCGCAAATTTAGGTGCAGGCGTGCTTCATCCTAGGGCGATTGAGTTCGCAAAAAATCATAATTTAACACTTCGAGTACGGCCAGCTCATATGGACGGGGCTGGAACTCTGATCAGGGAGGAAATCGAATTGGAAAACAATCTTATCGTGCGTGGTGTCGCCTTTGAAAAAGAAATTGTTCGCATTACAGTAATGTACGATATTCCGTATAATGGATCGCTTGCAAATGTCTTTACGAAGCTTGCGGAAAATCATATTAATGTCGACATTATCGTACAAACAATTATGGAAGGCGAGCAACCTTCAGTATCCTTTTCGATTAAAAACGAAGATTTTGCAGAGGCAGTAAATGTATTGGAAATGAACAAAAATGAACTCGGTTATCGCCGCGCTGATTTTGAAGTCGGTTTGGCGAAAGTATCGATTGTAGGAAGCGGAATGGTATCCAATCCGGGTGTTGCGGCAAAGATGTTCGATATTCTTCGAAATGCTTCAATTCCAATAAAAATGGTCAGCACATCCGAAATTAAAGTTTCCGTCGTTATTCCTGGATCGGACATGGAAAAAGCAGTCGCTGTTTTACATGAAGGATTCAGTCTTGCAAAAGTATACTGAATGAATAAAAGGAAGCATCCTATCAAAGATGCTTCCTTTTTTCACACTTTCGTTTTCAAGTCCCACTTCACGTGAAATTGGACGAATTCGTCTTTATGGTTTTGTTCGGCGAAACATTCGGTGAGAACTCCGTTGACTTTCTGATACTGTTCAGCAATAAAACCAGATTCTAGATGAAATGTCCGTTCTTGTATTTTCAATGAATAGGAGTCGTTTGTTAGTTTATAAAAGGCTTCGTGTTTTGAAAGTTTTTCGAGCGTTAAGGTTCCCCATCCGGCTTCTACAAAAAAGGAAGGGAGTTCTTCGGTGGTAAATATCGGAAACTTTCGCGCAATTTCTTTTCCTGCCCAATATAGTATTTCAGCTTCATGATTACCTAGAATGCTTGGCAAAACATGATCCCGAATAAGTTCATAGCCGAATCGAGTCGGTGTACCGCTAAGGTTAGTTTTCATTTTCAAATGCAATCCTTCCAAAAAATGGTAGATAACTAGAGAAGCGAATTATTGTGACTAAAGGCACATCTTGACCTCTTCAAACTGGAGGAGTACAATAGACATGTCATATTATTGTAACATGAAGAGGAATTCGGTCAACGGTTCTTCATGAACTTTTAGTGACGACCGCAAACCGAAGTCCTCAGTAATAAGGGAGGGTAAAAGATTTGTTGAGAGAATCGGATTTTTACATTCGCCGTTTACATTCGTTGCTTGGAATTATTCCAGTTGGACTTTTTCTAGTTCAACACTTGGTTATTAACCATTTTGCAACTCGCGGCCCTGATGCGTTTAACGCGGCTTCAGATTTTATGGGGAATTTGCCATTTGTGCTCTTTCTTGAATGGTTCATCATTTATATCCCATTGATGCTTCATGCGTTTTACGGTGTCTACATATCATTCACATTTAAAAGCAACGTCAAGAAGTATGGCACATTCCGTAACTGGATGTTCTTCTGGCAACGTGTGACGGGAGTTTTCTTGGTCGTGTTCATCGCATGGCACATCTGGGAAACTAGAATTGCGAAAGCACTTGGCGCAGAGGTAAACTACGATATGATGAATGACATTTTATCTAGTCCGTTTATGCTTGCATTTTATATTGCAGGTGTAATCGCAGCGACATTCCATCTTTCGAACGGTTTATGGGGTTTCCTAGTTACTTGGGGAATTGCACAATCACCGCGATCGCAGCAAATTGTGGGGTACATTACAATTGGAGTGTTCTTAATCCTTTCTGTAATCGGTGTACAAGCACTGCTCGCATTCATTTAATTTAAAAGTTTATTAAAGATTTTAAGAGATTATTTTGAGGAGTGAAACATTAATGGCAAAAGGCAGAATGATTGTTGTCGGCGGAGGTCTTGCAGGCTTGATGGCAGTCATCAAAGCAGCAGAAGAAGGCGTTGCGGTTGACCTGTTTTCACTTGTTCCGGTTAAACGTTCCCACTCCGTATGTGCTCAAGGCGGCATTAACGGCGCGGTTAACACGAAAGGGGAAGGTGATTCACCTGCAATCCATTTCGACGACACTGTGTACGGGGGAGACTTTTTAGCTAACCAACCACCTGTAAAGGCGATGACAGACGCAGCACCGGGAATTATTCACTTAATGGACCGGATGGGCGTAATGTTCAACCGTACTTCTGAAGGATTACTAGATTTCAGACGTTTCGGAGGAACACTTCATCACCGTACTGCTTTCGCAGGCGCAACAACTGGACAACAACTTTTATATGCATTAGATGAACAAGTTCGACGTTTCGAAGTCGAAGGACTTGTACAAAAGTATGAAAACTGGGAATTCCTCGGTGTAATTCTTGACGATGAAGGCGTATGTCGCGGGATTAAAGCACAAAATATGCACACGATGGAAATCCATGCATTTAAAGGCGATTCTGTAATTATGGCAACTGGCGGACCGGGGATTATCTTCGGAAAATCAACGAACTCCGTTATTAATACAGGTTCAGCGGCATCTATTGTTTATCAACAAGGCGCATATTACGCAAACGGCGAGTTTATTCAAATTCACCCTACAGCGATTCCTGGAGACGACAAGCTTCGTTTAATGAGTGAATCCGCGCGCGGAGAAGGCGGACGTGTTTGGACATACAAAGACGGCAAACCTTGGTACTTCTTGGAAGAGAAATACCCAGCGTACGGTAACCTTGTACCTCGTGATGTCGCAACACGTGAAATCTTTGATGTGTGCGTCAATCAAAAACTAGGAATTAATGGAGAGAACATGGTTTACCTAGATCTTTCGCATAAAGATCCGAAAGAGCTCGACATAAAGCTTGGTGGAATCATTGAAATCTATGAGAAATTTACGGGTGACGATCCACGCAAAGTTCCTATGAAAATATTCCCGGCTGTCCACTATTCAATGGGCGGACTATGGGTTGACTATGATCAGCATACGAATATTCCAGGATTATTCGCTGCCGGCGAATGTGACTATTCGCAACACGGTGCAAACCGTCTAGGTGCAAACTCACTTCTATCCGCTATTTACGGTGGAATGGTTGCGGGACCTAATGCTGTGAAATATATGAAAGGCCTCAAGAAAACTGCTGAAGAAATTCCTTCGTCAGTATTTGATTTGGCTGTTAAAGAAGAGCAACAAAAGTGGGACGACACACTTAAAATGGACGGTACAGAAAACGCTTACGTTCTCCACAAAGAGCTTGGCGAGTGGATGACGAATAACGTAACAGTCGTTCGTTACAATGACCGTTTAAAAGAAACAGATGCTAAAATTCTCGAGCTACTTGAAAGATATGAAAATATCAATATGACGGATACTCAACTTTGGTCAAACCAAGGTGCAACATTTACTCGTCAGCTTAAAAACATGCTATACTTAGCACGAGTCATCACAATCGGGGCACTTCAACGTAATGAAAGTCGCGGTGCGCACTATAAACCGGATTTCCCTGAACGTGACGACAAGAACTTCATGAAAACGACGATGGCGAAATTTGATGGAGAGTCAGCACCTATTATTCACTATGAAGATATTGACGTATCCTTAATCCCGCCACGTAAACGCGATTATTCTGCGGCGAAAGGAGATTGACATAATGAGCGAACAAAATACTGCCGTACAAGAACGTACTGAGCAGGTAACGCAAAAAACTGTTCGATTTGAAATTCTTCGTCAAGACACAGCCGAATCAGAACCTTATTGGGAAAGCTTTGAAATCGAATATAGACCAAACATGAACGTCATTTCCGGTTTAATGGAAATCCAACGTAATCCGGTTAATGCTGACGGCAAAGAAACTACGCCTGTCAGCTGGGAAATGGTTTGTCTTGAAGAAGTCTGCGGAGCTTGTTCAATGGTCATCAACGGTCGTCCACGTCAATCGTGCACAGCTTTAGTTGATCAGTTCGAACAGCCGATCAAACTTGAACCTATGAAAACGTTCCCAGTCGTTCGCGACCTTGTCGTTGACCGAAACGTCATGTTTGATTCATTGAAGAAGATTAAAGCATGGGTTCCGATTGATGGTACGTATGATCTTGGAGAAGGACCTCGTATGCCTGAGCGCAAGCGCCAATGGGCTTATGAACTTTCAAAATGCATGACATGCGGAGTTTGTCTGGAAGCATGTCCAAACGTGAACGATCAAACGAACTTCATCGGTCCTGCACTTATTTCACAAGTTCGTTTATTTAATACGCATCCTACAGGTGCGATGAACAAAGACGAGCGTCTAGCGGCATTGATGTCTGATGGCGGAATTGCAGAATGCGGGAACTCGCAAAACTGCGTAGTTTCATGTCCTAAAGGAATTCCGCTTACAACTTCAATCGCGGCAATGAACCGTGCAACATCCGTTCAAATGTTCAAAAACTTCTTCGGAAGCGACCATATGGTAGACTGAAATATTGAAATCCTACTACGCTAACAATTGCGCAGTAGGATTTTTTTTGCTTGTCATTTGTTATTATGAAATAATAAAGAATAGATTACGTTTGAAGTGGGGTTTATGGGATGAACGCTAATTATATCGAGGATTTTGATACTTGGACAAGTGGATTTAAGTTTTCGGCACCTTTAACAGTCCGTTTTTCAGATATTGATTTGTATGGGATTGTTAATAATGCCGTGACGATTTCGTATATGGAGTTTGCGCGGATCGAATATTTTAAACATATTGGACTGATGAGTGATTGGTTGAGTCCGGAGGGCGATAAAATTCCTGTCGTAGCTGATGTCCAATGCGATTATTTAAAACCGATTACATATAATGAAAAACTAGCAATTTACGTCAAATCAAATATAATAAAGAATTCTTCTGTCGATTTACATTACATGGCGAAAAACGAAAATGGCGAAATTGTATTTACTGGTCGCGGAACATTAGTCCAAATTAGCCGTCAAAGCGGAAAAGGAACACCGTGGACTGAAAAAGAAAAGTCGCTTTTTGTCGGTTAATGGGTTAGAGCCGTCACGACATTGTCCTTGCTGACATATTTTAAAGTGAAAGTGGATAGGAGGGGCGCGTCTTGACAGATGAACCAAAACACCGCTCGTTACTAACGGGCAGAGAGCGAGAGATTTTCAACTTGCTCATCAACGATTTCACGACAAAAGATATCGCAGGACGGCTCGGTATTAGCGAAAAGACTGTTCGAAATCACATTTCCAACACCATTCAGAAGCTTGGGGTTTCGGGTAGAGCGCAGGCGATTATCGAGCTATTAAGGCTTGGCGAATTGCATTTGCGCTAAAATAAGTTGCCATACCGGGGGAAAAAGGCGACAATAGAAGTAGTAATTGTTATCAGGGAGTTGGTTAACTTGACAGATCGGATGACATCAATGAAACATGATGTAAGTGAAGTAGCGCATATGGAAAAAGAACTTAGATATATCGCAGCGATTATAAAACATAGCGGCCGTAAAATTTTAAAAAACTATACAATTACACCACCGCAATTTATTGCGTTGCAATGGCTTTTCGAACACGGAGATATGACAATAGGCGACTTGTCTAATAAGATGTATCTTGCTTTCAGCACGACGACAGATCTTGTCGATCGAATGGAAAAAAATAATCTTGTGAAACGAGTACGTGACGATAAGGATCGTCGCGTTGTCAGAATTCATCTTTTAGATGAAGGGAAACGTGTTATTGAAGAAGTTATTGATAAAAGACGCGATTACTTAAATTCGGTGTTATCCAATTTTGAAGAAGATGAAGTTAAACAATTCTCTAACCTGTTAACAAAACTGCACAAAGAGATGAAGTGGGATTGAGGGATCAAAGTGGAAGGACCAATCGGAGTTATCGATTCGGGTGTCGGCGGACTTACCGTCGTCAAAGAATTAAGAAGCAGATTGCCTAATGAATCAATCATCTACATTGGAGATGATAAACGTTGTCCTTATGGACCGCGACCTGCCGAAGAAGTACGGCAGTTTACGATTGAAATGGTATCTGCACTATCAAATATGGGTATTAAAATGCTCGTTATTGCTTGCAATACTGCAACAGCAGTCGCACTGGATGACATTCGCGAATTATTCAATTTTCCGGTTATCGGTGTAATTGTTCCAGGCGCTCGTGCAGCAGTAACGACTTCAACAACAGGGAAAATTGCCGTTCTTGGAACGATCGGAACGATTAAGAGCGGTGCTTATAGTATGGAAATTGCACGTCAATCCCCATCAGCAACGGTTTTCCCGCTAGCATGTCCGGAGTTTGTGCCTCTTGTAGAAAGCGGCCAATATAAATCTGACTATGCAAGTACTATTGTCGACCGAACGTTGAGTAATTTAGCTGGAAAAGATTTTGATGCAGCCATTTTAGGTTGTACGCATTATCCACTTCTTGAGCATCATATTAAAAAGAGTCTTCCAGCGAACGTGAAAGTTATTTCTTCGGCGGTTGAAACCGTGCATGATATAGAACGAGAACTGAAAGAGAGAAATATTTTAAATGAAACGAAGCAACCTGTCGATCCAATTTTTTATACGACAGGTTTACGAACAGCTTTTCATGACATTGTTTGTGATTGGTTGTTCATAGAAAATCCTGATGTACGACATTTGACGTTAACATAGACCCGAGATGTCCGTTATGGACGTCCGGGTTTTTGAATTCATGAATTAGGTTATGATAAAGCAGAGACTATTTTATTTACGGAGGCTATCGAATGACAAGACATGACGGAAGAAATAATGGGGAACTTAGACCGGTTACGATAGAAACAGATTACTTAATTCATCCAGAAGGATCAGTACTTATCACTGTTGGAAACACGAAAGTGATTTGCACGGCTACGATAGAAAGCCGTGTGCCGCATTTCCTGCGGGGAAGCGGTAAAGGGTGGGTAACGGCAGAGTATTCCATGTTGCCGCGTGCTACAGGGCAACGGACGCAGCGTGAAGCTACCCGCGGCAAGCTAGGCGGCCGGACAATGGAGATCCAACGTCTTATTGGACGAGCTATGCGTTCTGTTATCGACCTAGAAGTAATCGGCGAACGCACGATATGGATTGACTGCGACGTTATCCAAGCCGATGGAGGAACGAGAACTGCATCGATTACCGGTGCATTCGTAGCGATGGCAATTGCAGCAGCAAAACTGCATGAAGAAAAAGAGTTGGCCAAATTCCCGATTACACAATACCTCGCCGCAACAAGTGTCGGAAAATCGCAGGAGGACGAGCTGATCTTAGACTTGGATTATGTAGAAGATTCTTCAGCTGCAGTCGATATGAACGTCGTCATGACAGGAGCGGGCGCATTTGTTGAATTACAAGGGACTGGCGAGGAAGCAACGTTTACAAAAGGAGAGATGGATGGTCTTGTATCGCTTGCAGAAAAAGGGATTGCAGAACTGATCGGTTATCAGAAAGAGGCACTCGGACCAATTGCAGAGTTGGTTGGTAAAAAGGAAGGTGAAATGGAATGAATGAAGTGATAATCGCGACAAATAATGCAGGAAAAGGGAAAGACTTTGAAGCATTATTTACTCCGCTTGGAATAAAAGTATTAACGCTAAATGATATTGAACAAAAAATTGAAGTAGAAGAAACCGGTAAGACCTTTGAAGAAAATGCAATTTTAAAAGCCGAGACAGTTTCTAAGCTTCTTGGGAAAACTGTTATTGCCGATGACAGCGGCCTTGAAATCGATGCACTCGGAGGGGCTCCTGGCGTCTATTCAGCGCGTTATGCTGGAAATGGCAGTACTGACGATGATAACATCGATAAAGCGTTACGCGAGCTTGCTGGATTGACTGAGGTTGAACGTACTGCAAGATTCCGCTGCGTTTTAGCAATCGCGGGACCAAGTATTGAAACCGAAACGTTTTCCGGAAGTTGCGAAGGAATTATTTTAAATGAGCGACAAGGAACTAACGGTTTTGGTTATGATCCGATTTTTTATGTTCCAAGTAAAAAACGTTCTATGGCAGAACTATCACCGGAAGAAAAAGGGTTAATCTCGCATAGAGGAGATGCTCTTGCAAAACTGCGCGTGAAATTGCCACAATTAATACAGAAAGTTGGTTTGAAAAATGAAATTAATAGTAATGAGTGATAATCATGGGGACAAAGAAACGGTTAAAGCCGTTTCTTCATTGCCAGCAGATGCGCATTTTCACTGCGGAGATAGTGAATTGCCATATGAAGATGAAACTTTGGCATCGATGATTCGAGTTGGCGGAAATTGCGATATATATTCGAAATATCCTGATGAAGTTGTCAAATCAATCAATGGGAAGACTATTCTTGCGGTGCATGGGCATAAACACAATGTAAAAAGTTCATTAATGGAATTATATTACCGTGCAAAAGAAAAAAATGCCGATATAGTATTATTCGGTCATTCTCATTTATACGGCGCTGAAATGAAAGATGGAATATTATTTGTAAATCCAGGTAGCACGATGTTGCCAAGAGGCGGAAATGAGCCTACATACGCGGTTATCGAATGGGATGAAACTCCAGTCGTCACCTTTAAAAATATGGGTCACCAAGTAGTTGAATCAGTCGAAATAAAAAAGATTTAAAATTAGTGTTGACTTTCCATTTTGTCCTGCCTATAATAGAACTTGTCGCAACAATACCAAATGTTGCTAAGACTTGTCTCAGTAGCTCAGCTGGATAGAGCAACAGCCTTCTAAGCTGTGGGTCGGGGGTTCGAATCCCTCCTGGGACGTATAGGTTTGAAATGAGAAATATTGACTGGTCAGAAAAGCGCTTGAACATTGGTTTTACAATGTTCAGGCGCTTTTTGTTTTGAACCAGCTTCTTCTAAAAATGTTATGTTTCTATTACGATATTGTTGAGAATAGTATAAATAGATATAAATTTAATAAAGCCTTCAAAGAACTAATTGAATGTGTTATAATAATATGTAATGTGGTTTTGGTATTAGAATGTAATTCGACCGAATCAAGCACTTGTCTCAGTAGCTCAGCTGGATAGAGCAACAGCCTTCTAAGCTGTGGGTCGGGGGTTCGAATCCCTCCTGGGACGTTATGGGTTAAAAGTTGAACGAGTGATAAGTTAAGAAAAAGGCTATAAATGTTGTTTAATCAACTTTTATAGCCTTTTTTTGTTTTTCGGGAATAGGTTTGAAAACGATTAATAAATAATCGATCTAGCAACTGTAGGCATTGTGCTTTTGCCATTGAATGTTATCAAAAATTTAGCAGTAAACATGCACCGACGGGAATATATCTGTCGGTGTTTTTTAATTCAAGTAAATTGTGGAGGTAGGTACAAAAGTTTAGGGGCTAGTATCAAAGATTCAGATAACAATTTAGATTATTTGAAGTTTTAATTAAAAGAAGGCCTTTCGTTCAATTGATAATGACAATCATTATCAATTATCATTTTAAGTGAGAGTGATTCTCATTATCATCTATGCTGACTTAAAGGGAGGATAAGTATGAGTACATTAATAAGTAGTGAGTTAAGAGATCGAACAATTAAACAATCGGTTGCTGAATGCATTGGAGATACTCCAGTTGTGTCATTGAAAAGGTTGTTTCCTGGTAAAGATGTGGATATATTTGCAAAGCTTGAATATATGAATCCAGGTGGAAGTATGAAAGACCGACCGGCAAGATTTATTATTGAGCACGGTTTAAAAGAAGGCACCATTACACCAGATACTCACTTGATTGAAAGTACCTCAGGAAATTTAGGAATTGCGCTAGCGATGATCACTACATTATTTAACTTGAAGTTAACGTGCGTAGTGGACCCAAAAATTTCACCCACAAACTTAAAAATATTGAAGTGTTTAGGTGCAAACATCGATATGGTAACGGAGCCGGATGAACATGGTGGCTACTTAAAAACACGTATTAAGCGAGTAAATGAGCTTACAGATAAAGATCAAAATGCATTATGGATCAATCAGTATGCGAATGAAAACAATTGGAAGTCGCATTATTATGGCACTGGTAGTGAATTAGTAGAGCAGCTCCCGGGCAAAATTGATTATTTTCTTGCACCTGTCAGCACATCGGGAAGCATAATGGGTATTGGCCGAAAACTACGAGAACGTTTTCCAGATATGAAGGTCATAGCTGTAGATGCAGTTGGTTCAATTATTTTTAATTCACCTCCAGCAAATCGGGAATTACCTGGTATAGGGGCAAGTAGAGTACCTGAAATACTAAATAAGGAAGAAATTGATGATGTCGTTCATGTAAATGATTATGAATCTGCACTTGGCTGCAGAATGCTTCTTGAGACAGAAGGGATTTTTGCGGGGGGATCCTCAGGCTCGATCATAGCCGCATTGCATAAATTACTACCTTCACTTCCAGACGGTTCACGAGTCGTTACCATATTTCCTGATCGTGGTGATCGATACCTTGATTTAGTTTATGACGATGAATGGCTTGGGAAATTAACATCTCAAATAGAGAAATTGAGAGGAGAAAAATGATGAAGACTGAGACAAAATTCGTAACGAAAACAGAAGAACAAATTAAGGTGCCCACACTACTTTATTTATGTAAAGAAGATATTAAAAAAGTCGGGGGAAATCGATCTGATCTTTATGTGGAGGCACTGACAGATGCTCTAAGGCTTCATGGAAAAAAAGATTTTGTCCAGCCGTTAAAACCCTATTTGCGTGCATATGGAAAAGAGGGACATATAGCCGACCGCATTATTGCAATGCCTGCTTATGTTGGTGGAGACGATCCGGTCTCCGGGATCAAGTGGATTGGTAGTAAGCACGATAATCCAACAGTAAGAGGAATAGAACGGGCGAGTGGACTTATCATTATAAATGATCCTAATACAAATTTTCCGATTGCAGTAATGGAAGCAAGCTTAATTAGCAGCATGCGAACAGCAGCAGTGACGGTTGTTGCGACAAAACATCTAGCTAAAAAAGCATTTAAATCAGTCACAATCATTGGCTGCGGTCTAATTGCTACTAAGCAAGTACAATCATTGCTGGAACAGTTTACTCAAATAAAAGAAGTTCATTTGTTTGATCTTTGCCGCCAAACGGCAACCAGTTTTGCAGAAGGGTGGAAAGAACAGTATCCATCCGTTCGTTTCGTTATCCATGAAACAGCTGATAGTGCTGTAAAGCAAGGTGAAGTAATTGTACCGTGCACTGTGACAGATAAGCCGTATATTGAGTATAGTTGGCTTCAAAAAGGAGCATTTGTTTGCAATATTTCAATTATGGATGTGAAAAAGGATGTCTTTTTACAAGCCGATAAAGTCATAGTCGATGACTGGGAACAAGCCAATCGTGAAAAGAAAGTCCTCAATCAATTAGTGGTTGAAGGGGAATTTTCGAAAGAATGCCTTTATGCCGAATTAGGTGAAATTGTGTCGGGTGAAAAAGTAGGACGTGAACATGATGACGAAATCATTATTCTAAATCCAATGGGAATGGCAATCGAAGATGTTGCTAGTGCGTATGCAGTCTATAAACGAGCGGTAGAGAAACAGGTCGGTACAGCGTTAAATCTATATTAAAAGGAGTGATTTGATTGGGGCTGACCGTTAAGAATCTATCGATACATAAACTAAATACTTACCAAGAAGCAGAACATCATCTTATTAAAGACTTAATGGATGCTTTTCTTCTAGAAAATCTTTTTTTAATAAATGAAAATGGGAGAATTGTAGAAGATCCGAAAGATTACCTGCGCTTAGAAGAGGGAGAGTCACTTTATGAAGTTCCGCTTTCGGAGAAGCTATCAATCGTATTTCCAGTTCGTTTTTCAGTTTTGCAATCCTATCGTTTAAGTGGGGAAAATGTCTATCTTTTACGAAAGGATAGTAAGAGATTACAAGTACTTAAACCACTTCAAACAGCCAGATTGTTAATTGATGCATATGGGAAAACGAACGGCTACTCAGAGGATAACCTACATCAATTTTTAAACGAGCTAACACTTGCACTAAAACAAACTGCATTGACCTATGAATCAGCTGAAATATTTCAGGACAATCAACTAGGATCGTTTATTGAAACAGAGCGGCTTGCGGCCTTTCGCGATCGTCCGTTTCATCCGACTTCAAAAGCAAAGGAGGGATGGACAGAAGAAGAGTATCGTTTGTATAGCCCCGAATTTCAGCAGCCAATGAAGCTAAGTTGGTTAGCTGTCCGCCGAGATTATATTCGCGCAGGGAAGGTAGCAAATGAAGCCTTACTTGATGGTCTTTTAACCGAACAAGAGAAGTATCAGTTGACTGAAGCGTTTCAAAAAGAAGGTATTTCCATGGAAGAATATTTTGCTATGCCTGTTCACCCGTGGCAAAAGACAAATGTTATTGCAAAGCTTTATCAAGAAGAAATGATCCGGAAAATATGTATACCTCTTGATGTTCAGATTGGGTCGTATACAGCCACATCATCGCTTCGTTCATTAGCGCCGGTAAATGGTGGAGACTATCATTTAAAACTTCCGATCGGTATTTCTTCATTAGGGGCGTTAAGACTAATGCCAACACGTTACTTAATGAATGGTGAGAAAGGGCAAGTGCTTTTAGAGCGAGCCAAAGAAAAGGACCGATATTTGAAGAATCGCCTTTTTATATGTGATGAAGGGAACTGGTGGGCTTTTCAGGGGAAGGATCAAGATCTATTTGCAGATAAGCCTGGTCATTTAACGTGTCAAATTCGAAGCTATCCGAGTGACTTTGTCAGTGATCAAGATTATACACTTGTCTCTATGGCGGCATTAGCAGTTGGAAAAGAGGATCATCTCTTTTCACAGTGGTTGGGCATGCAGAGAAAAGAAGTTACACAAGAAAACGTGGCAAATCTTTTTAAAGTTTTATGCAGTGAATTCACTACGTTTGCTTGCCGTTTTTTACTATATGGTATTATGCCGGAGTTGCATGGACAAAACGTTATTGCAGTGATAAAGGGCGGTGATTTAATAGGATTTTTACTGCGTGATCATGATACAGTTCGGATTTATCCTGAGTGGATGGAAAAAGCAAACCTTGAAGATCCCGATTATATCATTAGAAAAGATACACCTAACACGTTAATCAATCAAAATCCCGAAGAGTTTTTATCTTATTTTCAGACGCTGGCTGTTGAAGTGAACATTTATGCAATAATCGACAGCTTGTGTTCGGTTTATCAGCTCGAAGAAGACATTCTTTGGAAAATGGTCAAAGAAAGCATCTGGAGGGCAATCCATGATCATGATTTTGAATTGAAACAACGGGAAGTGATCTATAACATCCTTTTTGTGAATGAAACGTGGCCAATTAAGCGTTTGCTTGATCCTTTATTAAGAAGGAAGGGTTCAGGAGGAGGAAGCATGCCTTCCAGTATCGGGAAGATTAATAATCCGTTTCAACCTTTGGAAAAGATGAAGAGATGAATCAAGCTATTCAATGGAAGCGAAACTTCGCCATTCTTTGGAGTGGGAAATTTTTAGCGATTGCTGGGCTTACATTGCTGATCCCTTTCCTGCCCTTTTATATGGAGGAGCTTGGTGCAAAAACAATGCAGTCGAAACAGCTTTGGAGTGGAATTGTCCTTGCTGCACCTGCCGTTACATCTGCCATCGCTTCCCCCTTTTGGGGGAAAATTGGTGACTGCTTTGGTCGTAAGTTAATGGTGGTGCGAGCCCTGTTTGGTTTAAGTGCATGTCTCTTCTTAATGGCAGTTGTCACCAGTCCTCTGCAGTTCTTATTGGTACGCCTTCTTCAAGGCGCATTTGGCGGTGTTGTAGAGGCTTCTAGTGCATTTGCCGGTTCTGAAGCACCAGAGGAACAGCGCGGAAAAGCGCTTGGAAGCCTTCAAAGCGCGGTGGCGGCCGGCTCGTTGTCTGGTCCGCTTTTAGGCGGGATATTCGCTGATTTATACGGTTTTCGTCCAATCTTAATAGTGATGGGAGCATTAACAGGGATTGGTGCATGCGCTGCTTGGTTTCTATTGATAGAGAGAAATAGGTGTAGATATGAAGAAATCCGTTCAGATAAAGTGCATAGCAGTGTTCCACAAGTATTTGCCTCCATGTTCTCTCATCCAAGAACAAGAGGGTTTATTTTAGCAGGTTTTGCCGCAAATTTAGCGGTGTTCGGTCTTGTGACACCACTTGCACCGTTAGTGGAAAGTGTTGCAAAAAAGCCGGATCATGCAGCAACGTGGATCGGTTTTTTGCAAGCGGCATTATGGACAGCTACACTGTTGAGCTCTCCATGGTGGGGAAAACAAAATGACCGTTTTAAAGTAGAACGAAATTATATGATTGCAACTGTTGTTTGTGGAATTAGTGTGATATTACAAGCATTTGCTGTCAGTATGCCAGCGCTGTTCGCCTTCCGTATTTTACAAGGCTTATCATTTAGTGCACTTATTCAATCTGTAATGTTCGTTATTATTCAATCATCTACCGATGGCAATCGTGGTGTTCGCATTGGCGCAACCAATAGCCTATTAGTATGCGGGCAGGTTTTTGGCTCTTTGACAGGGGCATTGATTACAGGGGTATTCAGACCCGAAATCTCATTTTTCATTATGGGTGTGGTATTTATTGGAAGTGTATTATGTCTGTTTCAAGGTTTTACTATTTCCCATGTGATGTCATTTCGTGTAAACAAAAGATAGGAAGGCAGTGATGTTTCATTGAAACATAAGGTTCTTGAAAAGAAAACACAATGTAGGCAGCTCGCTGAACGGTCAGCGGTAGAACGATTGTTAAATGCTTATTTGAGAGAGAATCGCATCTTTGATCCGAGAACATCAAATGAACAATTTACAATTTCAATGAAAAAAAGCGGCAAGAAGATTTCTGGTTCATTTATTTATTGGTCACCAATTGGTCATCATACATTTGAAGAAGTATTCTACAAATATGTAACCGAAGAATCCGGTTTTGAGGAAATAACAGCACAAGAAGTTATTGAGACAATAATAGAAGAGATTTCGCATCTTGAGAAAGATAGACAACTTAGAGTGAAAAAAGTAGAGTCGCTTCAAAGAAACATTGAAAACAGTATGACAAAAACAGGGATGTACCTTAAACATGCGCTTACAAATCCCCAAAAAGAACGTTCTGTCTATCTTAACTCTGAGCAATCTTTGCTATTAGGACACCCGTTTCATCCAACACCTAAAAGTTCAGAAGGCTTTTCAGAAGATGATTTAGCGGAGTTTGGACCAGAGCTAGGTGCTGCTTTTCCTCTTTATTACTTCGCCATTTCAAGTAAATGCTTACTTGAAGACGTTGTACTGGAAGATAATTTTCATTTTCAAGGCGCGCTTTCAAAACATGAACTGCTTGAAGTGAAGCAGAGATTGGGAGAGCAATATGAAGAGTATAAGCTTCTTCCCCTTCATCCATGGCAGGCACGTTATTTGTTAGGGTTTGAAGAGGTGCAGATAGCTATTGCAAACGGAATGGTTATTAACCTGGGGAAACTCGGTCAACCTGCATATCCGACTTCTTCGATTCGTACAGTATGGAATAAAACGCAGAATACATTTTATAAATTGCCGTTACATGTGCGAATCACGAACTTTATTCGTACGAATCCTTTAGAACAGGTGAAACGGACGATGGATGCTGCAAAAGTTATAGCACATATTCGTGAAAGCTATGAAACAGATTCTTTTCGGATTTTAGTTGAACTAGGTTACCGTGCATTATCGATTCCAGAGAGTTCAGAAGAGGTGAATGAACGACTGATTCAAAATACAGCTGTACTTTTTCGTGAAGGAATTGATGTGCTCAAGAAGGAGAGAGATGATGAAATTTATGTAACTGCGTCACTTCTGGAAGAGCTCTCGGGATGGAGAGAGAGTGAACTGGCAAAATTGATAAAAAAGCATAATTACAATGATGAAGAGTGGTTGAAGCAGTATCTATCCATTACATTAAAGCCGATGTTAAAGCTGTTTGCTGAAACTGGAGTAAGTCTGGAAGCACATGTTCAAAATTCGTTGATACAATTTGATGAAGGTTGGCCTAAAACATGTTATGTCCGCGATCTTGAAGGTGTCAGCATCTCACGCAATAAGGCCGAAGCCTACAGTTGGCTTCCAGAGCTATTAGCTGAAGATAGTCCTGTTTTGTACAGTGAAGAAGAAGCGTGGTTCAGATTTAACTATTATGTTGTTGTGAATCATCTTGGTCATCTTATTTCAAGCCTAGGGAAGGTTCATCAACATGATGAACATAAGCTGTGGCGGGTGGTTCGTTCAGTTTTACTAGAAATAGAGAGGACGGCTTCTTCTCCGCCATTAAGGGCATATGCGCAAAAGCTACTACAAAGTAAAACCCTACCTGCAAAAGCAAATTTAATTAGCCGTTTCCAGGAATGCGGTGAAACACCATTATTTGTTGAAATACCAAACCCAATCTATGAAAGTGAGGGAGCATAATAGATGAAAGAATTAGAAAAAATCATTGAGTCAGTAGAATATCTCGAGGTAAGAAGACGGATTTTTCGTCAATTAATAGAATCGTTAATTTTTGAAAATATTGTAACACCAACGAGAACAACCTTACAAAACGGAATTGAGAAAACGTTGATTCACGGAAAAGATAAATTTGGTGATGCTGTTACATATATATGTCGTGGCAAACAAAAATTTAGCTTTGGTCGATTTAGGTTAACGAAGGATCCGATTTTACGCCAAAAAGATGAGGAAGAGATGGAAGCAGATTCATTTGCCCTTTTTATTGAAGAAATCGCGCCACTTATTGATGCGGATAGAAACCGGCTGGCCATGTTTATAAAAGAATTAAATGAAACGCATATAAAGGATGCGGTTGCCCAGTATCATTGGAAGCGATCTAATGATATAAATGCCGTAACCTATGACGAAGTTGAGAGTGAGGCAATGGAAGGCCATCCTTATCATCCCTCTTATAAATCAAGAATTGGTTTTACAATAGAAGATCACATGAACTTCGGACCGGATTTTAAGCCGAGTCTATCATTAATATGGATTGCGGTACATAAAAACGAGGCAGCCCTATCAATCTCACAATCTATAAACTATAAGGAGTTTATCAAGCAAGAGTTACCCCTAAATGACTTTGAACGATTTGTAAAAAAAATAAATGAGAAAAAACGGCACGCATCTGATTTTATATTTATCCCTGTTCATCCATGGCAGTGGGAGAACGTCATCATTACTCAGTTTTTTAGAGAACTGGAAAAGGGTTCTATCATTTTATTGGGGGAGGGATCTGATCATTACATTCCACAGCAGTCCATTCGCACCCTATCTAACCAAACGGAGCGGACAAAATGCTATGTAAAGCTGCCATTGAGCATCACAAATACATCCACAAACCGTGTTTTAGCACCACACACCGTTAGGAACGCTGCAAAAATATCAGATTGGCTCCATACGATTAAAGAAAGTGATCATTTTTTGAAAGAAGAACTTCAGCTAGTTCTTTTGCGTGAGGTGATGGGGGTAGTCCATGACAAACCAGATCGTCCATCTTTTGAAAAGGAAGCTACGTATGGTGTTTTAGGCGGTATCTGGCGTGAGAGCATTTATTCGTACCTGAAAGATGAGGAGGAGGCAATCCCGTTTAATGCGCTTTATCATAGAAAGAAAGATGGAACAGCGCTTATTAATGAGTGGGTAAATCGATACGGAACTGAAAACTGGGTAAAACAGCTTCTTCATGTGTCCATTACACCGCTTATTCACCTTTTATATGCACACGGTATTGCAATGGAATCTCACGCGCAAAATATGGTGTTAGTTCACGAGAATGGATGGCCAATACGCCTTGCATTAAAGGACTTCCACGATGGGATACGCTTTAAAAAAGACACCCTTGCGGATCCGTCATTGTGTCCTGATTTAATACCAACGCCGGATGTTCATAAAAAAGTGAACCTCAATTCGTTTATTGAAACGGATGATATCCAGCTTGTTCGTGATTTTGTACATGATGCATTTTTCTTCATTAATCTATCGGAAATTGCTTTCTTTTTTGAAGAGTACTATGGAGTACAGGAAATGGAGTTTTGGAAGAATGCGCATGATGTGATTGAATCTTATCAATCCCGTTTTTCACATCTAAAGGAGCGTTTTTCGATGTTTGATTTGTTTGCAGAAACCATTCAAGTTGAGCAACTTACAAAACGAAGAATGTTTGCAGAAACCGAACTTAGAATCCAACATGTGAAAAACCCGCTTTTTACAATTCGGGAGGCAACAACATGCTGAGAAATGAAGTCAAAGGCATGATTCAAAAAGACGAGAGGGTGTTTGGAATCTTTTGTTCGATTCCTAATCCACTCATTGTTGAAATGATCGGTCATGCTGGTTATCACTTTGTCATTATTGATACCGAGCATGCATCCATTAATCCGGAAACCGTTGAAAACATGATACGAGCAGCTGAAGTTGTTGGGTTAACTCCGTTTGTTCGTGTAAGTGAAAATAGTGAAGGTGCGATATTACGTGCACTTGATGCAGGGGCAAAAGGAGTCGTTGTTCCTCATATTCGTACAAGAGAAGACGCTGAAAAGGCTATTCATGCTAGCCGATATTATCCACTTGGAATGCGGAGTTTAAACGGAGGAAGACCAGCAGCATTCGGTAAAGATAACTTAATAAAATATGTCGAGCAAGCAAACCAAGAAATTATGGTGATCCTTATGATTGAAGATTACGAGGGAATTGAAAATCTTGATGATATTTTGTCTGTGACGGGTATAGACATGGTGCTTGAAGGCGCAGCAGATTTATCACAATCATATGGAATACCTTGGAAAACAAGTTCTAAACGAGTAAAAGATGGAATTGAAACAATTTATCAAAAAACAATGCAATATTCTATACCTTTTTGTGTAATTCCAAGAAGTTCCCAAGATGTACAAACATGGTTTGATAAACGTGTAGCCGCTCTCGTAATGGGTGACGATCGTGGAGTTTTCTTCCGATCCGTAAGAGATTTACTTGTTCCGAAAACTGAAAAAGAGGAGAACCGTACATGAAAAAAGTTTTTGAAGCAATTCATCTTTTAAAAGACGAAAAGGATGAGCCGATATGTAGTTATATTTATGATCTTGATCATTTAAAGAAACATGTTGAATTCGTAACTCGTGCACTTCCACAAAACTGCCATATGTATTATGCGATGAAAGCAAATTCAGAAGAACGAATTTTAAGGACAGTTCATCCTTATGTTAAAGGATTTGAAGTCGCTTCAATTGGTGAAGTAAAAAAAGCACGTGCTGTAAACTCGAGTGTACCTATTATTTTTGGCGGACCTGGAAAAACGGATAAAGAATTAGCAAGTGCAATTTCAGAAAATGTCCAGCTTATTCACGTTGAAAGTATCAATGAATTGAAGCGTCTTGCAATGATTGCAGAGTACCTTAATAAGAGGGTTTCCATATTACTTCGCGTTAACTTGCGCGGACCATTTCCATCAGCAACACTTCATATGGCAGGTAGACCTACACAATTTGGAATCGATGAAGCACAAATAGAGGAAGCAATCCAGTTAGCATTGTCATATCAATCACTTCAGCTTGAAGGCTTTCATTTCCACTCAATTTCAAATAACTTAGACAATACGGGTCATATTGAGCTTATAAGAATTTATTGTCAAAAAGCAAAACAATGGTCACGAAAATACAAGTTTCCACTTATATACATGAATGTTGGTGGAGGAATCGGGGTGAATTTTTCAAATCTTGAGCAGCAATTTAATTGGGAGCTTTTCACAGGTGAACTACAGAAAATAATAGTTCAGGAGAATATGGGAAATGTTGTAATTATTTTTGAGTGCGGCCGCTTTTTAACATCTTCTTGCGGTTATTATGCTGTTGAAGTCATTGATATAAAAGAAACCCATGGTAAAACATTTGTTGTAGTATGCGGTGGTACCCAGCATTTTCGCCTTCCAGTATCATGGCAGCACAATCATCCATTTGAACTGATGCCACTTGAAAGGTGGCATTATCCGTTTGAACGAAAAGCAGTTGTTAATGAAAAAGTTACAATGGTTGGGCAACTATGTACGCCGAAAGATGTTTTTGCAAAAGATGTATCAATTAATCAGCTCCGAATAGGAGATGTAATCGTTTTTCTATATGCAGGTGCATACGGCTGGTCCATTTCACATCATGATTTTTTAAGCCATCCTCATCCACAGCATACGTTTTTAGAGACGGAAATTGAACTTAAAGTATAAAAGGGGGATTTCTTATGAATAGTATTATCTCTTCACTGAAACTATTACCTATAGATTTGATCGAACTTCATGAAGATCATGAACCATCACGGCTTGAAAAAACGATCTTAAGTATTGAAAATGACCAATTTTTGCGTCATCCGATTATTGTAACGCGTTTATCAAATAACCGCTATTTAGTACTGGATGGTGTTCACCGCTTCATTAGTTTAAAAAAACTTGGATGCACAAAGGTCCCTGTTCAGGAAGTAACAAAAGGTGAGTTTACTTCTACAGCATGGGTTCATCTTGTCAGAAGAGGAAACTGGTATGAAGAACTCCTTCAAGACACAAAACTTCCATGGGTAAAAGAGAAAAAAGAAGGAAGTCTCTTTGTAGAATTGGTAACAAACAAAAATGAACGACATTTTTTATATGAAAATGATATCGCATCTCATTTATTAGAGTGCTGGCACACCATTGTTTCAAGTTATACAAAGCAGCATGATGTTACTAGAGTTCCGCAAGAATTAGAATTCATACCACAAACTGAAGAAGTGGTCATTACATATGGCACATTAGATTATGATTCAATTGCGCAATATGTGGTTGATGGGAAGAAACTGCCTGCGGGGGTAACGCGATTTCAAGTGAATGGACGGTTTTTAAACTTGCAGGTGCCGCTTGCATTATTAAAAGAAAGCAACCGACTTGAAGAATGGAATGAACTGCTGGTTAAATCTGAGCAATCGTTAAGATGTTATGAAGAAAAAGTGTATTTATGTGAGATGTAAGAATTGTAAAGGGGAAAATTGGTTTGGTGCAAAAGTTTCAAGGCAATTGCAATGAATCTCTAAATCTTGGAAGTAAAGGCACGCAATATGCAGCATGACTGTATGGAACTGTCTTTACGAGCAATGAAAATCATCAGATTCCTCGGCATACTCGTAAGATTGTGAGCGATCCTTTTCGACGGGAATTATACAATCTTAGTAGTTCGTTGAAAAATGAGGTTGACAATTTCTTTTTTTCTGTCTATACTAACTTTCAATCAATTGAATTTTTGAAATGATTTATTTGTTACAACTACATATATCTCTTATGAAGAGTGGCGGAGGGAATAGGCCCGAAGAAGCCCGGCAACCGACAGATGAATTAATCTGAAAAGGTGCTACATCCTACAGGCGCGTTATGAACCTGGAAGATAAGAGGAGGAATTTTTCACCCCTCTTCTTTATGAAGAGGGGTTTTTATATGAATCGGATTTACAACATTAAAAATCCGAGTATACATATAGGGAAGTCTATCAATTGGATAAAATGGATTGAAATGAATTTCAATATAAAAATCAGATGAGGAGGAAATCAAATTGAGAAAATGGATTGCATTCACCGGAACTAAGCGCAAATGTCAATTGAGACAGCAAGACCTCGAGACCGGGGAGATTCATTTCTAGCAGCAAAAAGGTTGAAATTTTGGATGGCTTACATAATGAAAAGGTGGTTGATTAAACATGGCAAACGAAGAAGTGATCTACCCATATGAAGGAAATTATAATATAACAGCTGAACTGCCTGTAAAAGAAGATTTTTCATGGCAAGCAATTGAATCAACCTTCAGTTGGTCTGACACTGGCAAAGTGAATATGGCTTATGAATGTGTGGATCGCCATGTTGCGGAAGGTTTCGGAGACAAAGTTGCACTTCATTACTTTGGAGAAGATGAAGAATATACGTTAACGTATCGCGAATTGAAAGAGAAATCGGATCTATGGGCGACCGTTCTGAAAAAGCAAGGGGTTAAAAAAGGAGATTTCGTCTTTGTCTTTTTACCGAAGCATCCTGATTGTCATATCGCAATGCTTGCTGCAATTAAAATTGGCGCTGTTGTCGGACCGCTATTTGAAGCGTTTATGGAAGATGCGGTGAAAGAGCGGATTGCAGATTGTGAAGGGACTTATTTAATCGCTTCGCCGGAATTAATAAAACGTGTGCCGCGTGCAGAATTACCATCATTAAAAACAGTTTGGATTACAGCGGAGCCTGAACAATGCGAGGGCGATGAGATTTCCTTATATGCAGAGGCACGGGCGATCGAAGCTGAAGCAGACATCATTGAGTGGGTGGATTTAGAACATGGGCTTAACATCCATTATACGAGCGGTTCAACAGGCCGCCCAAAAGGCATCATCCACGCACATCGAGCGATGATTCAGCAATACATTACAGGCAGATGGGTGTTGGATTTAAAAGAAGATGATGTCTATTGGTGCACAGCCCATCCAGGTTGGGTGACAGGAACGGTATATGGTGTTTTCGCGCCGCTCCTCAACCGGACGACAATCGTCATTCACGGCGGGCGATTCAATGCCGATGAATGGTACTCCGTTTTAGAAAAATCGGGAGTCACGGTTTGGTATAGCGCGCCGACTGCATTCAGAATGTTGATGGCGGAAGACGACGAAAAGTTAACGGACTATGATTTATCTAACATTCGCCACATTTTAAGCGTGGGCGAACCGTTAAATCCAGAAGTGATTCGTTGGGGAATTAAAACATTATCCAATCGAATCCATGATACTTGGTGGATGACAGAGACAGGGGCCCAACTCATTGTTAATTTGCCATCGGAGATAATTATCCCCGGCTCGATGGGAAGACCTTTTCCAGGCATTGAAGCGGCAATCCTAGATGATGATGGTGAGCAACTTCCTTCTGGTGAAGTAGGGCATTTAGCGTTAAAAGCAAATTGGCCTGCCATCATGCACGAAGTGTGGAAAGATCCTGCCAAATATTCGACGTATTTCCCATTTGAAGGTTGGTATGTATCGGGGGATTTAGCGACGATTGACGATAATGGCTACATCTTCTTCCAAGGCAGGAGCGACGATATGATCAATTCTTCAGGTGAACGGATTGGCCCATTTGAAGTGGAAAGTAAATTAATTGAACATCCAGCCGTTGCGGAAGTCGGCGTAATTGGAAAACCGGACGCGGTGAGAGGCGAGATTGTGAAGGCGTTTATTGTCCTCAGGAATGGCTATGAAGCAAATGATGCATTACTGCAAGAACTTCGTCAATTTGTCCGAGGCGGGCTCGCAGCACATGCAGCGCCAAGAGAAATTGAATTTCTTGAAGAACTGCCTAAAACGCCGATCAGCGGAAAAATCCTTCGCCGTGAATTAAAGGCCAGAGAACTTCAAAAAGTTGGCGTTTAGTCTGTTGATTATATAAAGGAGTTGAATAATGCGATAAACACCAAAGTAGATTTTTGTTTAACCATTTATTAATTGGTAGCGCTAGATTTAGTGGAAATCAACAGTGTTTGGATAAAAAATTATTAGGAGGAAATTATCATGAGTAAAGAAGTATTAGTAGCGAGTAAAGAGGCATTGTATCAAAAATCATATTTTAACCGTCTTGGTGAATTAAGTAAACTGGCCCCAGATGCTTTCAAAGCGTTTGTGCAGTTTGACAAGCTTGCTTTATCAGAAGGAAAGCTATCGACAAAGTTGAAAGAATTGATTGCCATTGCTGTTGCGCATACGACAGGTTGTCCTTATTGTATTGATGTTCATGTGAAAGCAGGAAAAGCAGAAGGCGTAACAAAAGAAGAATTGTCTGAAGCGATTCTTGTTGCAACTGCATTAAAAGCAGGATCTGCACTTGCACACGGCGTGAATGCATTAAATGCATACGATGAAACTGAAGATGAGGAATTATATAAAGCATCTTATTTCAATAGATTAAAAGAATTTTCAGCGCTGAATGGGGATGCATTTAAAGCATTTGTTGATTTTGACGGGCAATCATTGAAAGAAAATATTTTAAGTGTAAGAGAGAAAGAACTAATCGCAGTTGCAGTTGCGCATACAACGGGATGCCCGTATTGTATCGATATTCATACGAAGGCTGCAAAGAAGGCGGGCGTTACGAAAGAAGAACTGGCGGAGTCGATTTTTGTCGCAACTGCATTAAAAGCTGGTTCAGCTCTGGCTCATAGTGTAAATGCATTAAATGCATTTGATTCATAAAATAGATTCTTAGATTCAAGGTCCTTGTTGTTTCATTGCTTTATAAACGGAAAGAATAGAATCGGTTTATAACACTTAGCAAGAGCCAGGTTCTAGAAATCAATTAAACACATAAAAACCGTTTCCAAAACTAGAAATTAGTTCTGGAAACGGTTTTTGATTACCTTTTATCAATGCATGTTTAGTACGGTCGCCAATAAATTAAATGACTTGAACGAGTAAGACCAAGAAGACGACGGCGATCCGTTTGGATAAAGTAGTTTCCGAGACGGATGGCTAAGTCGCCGATACCGCCGATTATTCCTGCCAAACCCGTGATGAGTTCTGATTTGGAAGCAGGGGAGCAGCACTATACGAGCGTTGGCTTAATAATAAGCAACATAATACAAACCTTTTTCTTTCTCTGTATAATTTATTTTTGGGGACAGCCCAAATTGATATGTTTTGTGAAATTCGTTACAATTATATATGTAAATGCTTCAAAAAAATTCTAGTTGACTAGTAATTTTGGGTATAAATTTGGGAGGGTTATGATTATGTTATTACAAGATAAAGTCGCCTTAATTACAGGCGCTGCGTCAGGACTAGGTAGAGCACAAGCAATTGAATATGTAAATGAAGGTGCTAAGGTTATCATTAGTGATGTGAATGCGCTAGGGTTATCTGAAACAGAAAAACTAATTAAAGATAATAATGGAACCGTACTTAGTATTGTTGCTGATGTTTCTAAAAAAGAAGATGTTCAAATGATGATTGAAAAATCCTTGGAAGTATTTGGTACAGTTGATATTTGTGTGAATAATGCGGCTGTTTTGGCAGATTTTAAAGCGTCTCTTGATATTACTGAAGTAGAATGGGACCTAATCATGAATGTAAACGTTAAAGGAGTCTATTTACTTACGAATGAGATTTTGCCTCATATGTTGAAAAAAGGGAAGGGAACATTCATTAATGTCGCTTCAATTGGAGGAACAATTGCTGGTGTTGGAGACGCAGCATATATTACTTCTAAACACGCAGTTGTTGGGTACACGAAACAGCTAACTTTCAATTATGCTAAAGACGGAATTCGCGCTGTTGCACTTTGTCCAGGAATAATCGATACGCCTATGGTCCAATATGCAATTGAACAAAACCGTCCTGAAGTTGTTCGACAAATAGATTCTATTCCATCTGGACATATCGGTCGCGCTGAAGAAGTTGCCTATTTTTCGGCATATTTAGCAAGTGAAAAAGCAAATCATATTAACGGTGTCGAAATGAAAATTGATGGTGGACAATCCATTTCATAATTAAATAAGTGCTGAAAAATAATTATTTTGAAAGGTACAGCTAATTTTTTCAGAGAAAAAACCGTATCTAAAACTAATTACTAGTTTTGGATACGGTTTTTGAATTACCTTTTATCAGCCGCATGAGCCGCAAATTGAAGGGGCCTTAAATCATGGTAGTTTGCCTTTTTGAAACTAAATTCGTGCAATTTTTGTCCTATTCATGTTAAATTAAACATAGATTTTGTCGAAAATCGTTAAGAAGGAGTGGATAACAACTTGTGAAGAAACTACTGAAATTATTGCTGTTATTCCTCTTTGCATTTGTCGTCTATCAATCTTATTTATTCATAAAGGGAAACCCTGGATTAACGGACCAGTTTGAATACGAAATAAATGTAGAGACTCTACCAACCGAACTGCACCCCATTGTAGCTGAGAAAGTAGAGATTTTAAAAGAAAAAACAGCAGAAAAAAAGATTACAATCCTGATCACAGATGATTACCGTTCTTATGAGGAGCAAGACAAGCTTTATGATAAGGGCAGAAGAACTCCTGGAAAAGTAGTTACTCATTCGGAGGGAGGCGAATCCTATCACAACTTTGGCCTTGCAGTCGATTTTGCTCTTCAGCTTGAGAATGGTAATGTGATTTGGGATATTGAATATGATGGGAACGGAAATGGTCAATCAGACTGGTTTGAGGTTGCAGAAATTGCAAAGGAGCTGGGCTTTCAATGGGGAGGAGACTGGCGCGGCTTTAAAGATTATCCTCATCTTCAGATGGATTTCGGCTTAACCATTGACGATTTGCAAGAAGGAAAACGTCCCAAAATAACTCAGCTAATATCAGAGGACACAGAAAAACGTTCGGTTTTTGTCGTCTTTTTTAATCTTAGGAACTATGTTCCAATCTTCAATAATAAGTTTTGATATTCTTTTAATCGATACTTTTACTAGACTTCTTTGACGAACGTAAACGAACCAGGAATAGTAGTGATGAACGCTCAAAATGGGCGTTCTTTTTATTTTCAACAAAATATGAGGGTGTCCCGGTTTGAATCACAAACCGAAATTCTGATGGAAGTACCTGACGCTTTATGTCGGTTAGATCTGGTAATGTTCTAAAAGACATGATTTAGTTAAACCAATTCCAAATTGCAACCATTATTAATACATATCGAAAGATTTTCAAAATAAATAATTAACTATTCGAAATTAAAGACGCTTTTAAGACTTGTCTCTTCTTGAAAAGTAATGTAATTTGAAACCGAGTAGACGCATAATTTAGTTATTTCAGGATATTTGATTATACGACCGTATTGCGGCGTAGTCCAGTGAACATGCAATTTATTGGCAGTATACGATGCAGTAAAGTCATTTTCAAAAAGGAGTTGAACGTATGTAGTAATTACAAATCATAATCTTTAATTTGCAGGCGCCAAGAAAATGAGAATAGGGGTGTACATATGAAAAAGAATTCGTCTAAAAAAGTAGGAATTATCATCTTTTGCATAATCCTAATCATTAGTTTATTACCCGCTCTCCCTGTATCAATTATTGCTGAAGAAATTGAGACTCAAGGAAATGTTGTAAATGCTGGGTTTGAAATGGCTTTAAATGAAGATGGTTCAATCCCGGGATGGACTCCAGAAAGTGGGGCATCAGGGATATCCATTAGTAGCTCGATTTTTAATAATGGAAGTCAAAGCTTACATTTTAAGGACGAATCGGACAAAGCTGGCCTGCGTGTTTTAAGTGATAAATTTCCGGTTGTACCGGGGAAAGCTTACTTGTCAAAAGTAATGACAAATGTCGTCAATCAAACGCATAATATCGTTTCTGAAGTGCGTTATTATGACGAGAATGATCGATTGATATCCGACAAAATAAAACAGGAATTGTTTGGAAACTTGCCCAAAAATCAGTGGACAGAGTTAAAAGTTTTCACGGATGTTCCGACCAATGCTGTCACCGCAAGAATCGCTTTTTACTCAGGCGGGATTAGTTTAACCGAGGCATATTTCGATGATGTAACTTTCGAATTAGCCGAGGTAGACAAACCATTAGAACGAGATTATAACGATCCAACAAATCTTGGAGATATGGTACGAGTACAATTAGGACAAGCATCTGTCATCCAAGAGAACCAAATGGGAGAAAATGAAGTTTATTATCATTCGAATGGTCTTCCAGGAACATTCTCGGTGCTAGATGCAGAAACAGGGGCACTTAAGTTTTCAGAAGTTATAAGAGATACAGAAGCATTATGGGCAATGACCGTTGGATCTGATAAGAATGTTTATTTTGCGGGAACTGGTGACGGGAAACTGTATAGGTATGTACCTGAACTTAAAAAGATAGAAGAATTAGGTGTAAATCCTTCAGATGATTGGGTGTGGGATTTAGAGGCTACAGAAGACGGAAAGATTTATGGATCGACATATCCCCACGCAAGTGTCTTTGAGTATGACATTGCAACTGGAGAATTCAGGGATTACGGGACTATAAAAGAAGGGCAGCAATACGCTAGAGGAATAGCTGTCACAGATGAGCATATTTATGTGGGCATCGGTACGACTAAGCATCTATTTAAAGTAGATAGAGTTACAGGAGAGAAAGAAGAAATCATCATTGACGGGCATTCTGGACAAGGCGGAATGATTGAAAACATATTTATTGTGAATGATATGCTTCTTGTTTCTGTTGGTACGATAACAATGCTTGTGATTGACCCGGAAACGAACGAGGTTGTTCATACATTTCAATATAGCAATATGATTTCTGAACCATCGCCAGATAACGCTAATCTCATATATTATAAATTCCAAAACCGATTGTATCAATATGATGTTAGTGTCAATCAATCCACGGTAATTGAAGGCATTCCAATGCTTCCGGACACTGTCCGTGTGAAGGATATGGAGTGGATTACATTAACTGGCGGAGAAACAGTTTTGGCTATCGTTACGCAATACGGTGAGTTCATGCTTTATAATCCAACTAGCAATAGCGTGAAATTTATCGAACTAGATATCTCTTCCCAAGCAGTGGCCATCCAAGCGCTTGAAACAGGCCATGATGGAAAGCTATACATGGGCGGATATCAGCGCGGGATGAGTATTTATAATCCTTTTGCAAAAGAATTGGAAGTAAATATCCCATCGTTTGCTCAACCAGAAGGTATCGGATTTTTAAATGGAAAAGTGTACTACGGTACGTATGTAGGGGCTATGATGTACAGCTATGATCCACTAGAATATGTAGATTTAAATAGTAATCCAAAGTTCGAGTATGATATTACAGATCAGCAAGACCGACCGTTTGCCATTACATCAGGGGACGATAAGTTATTCGTTGGAACGGTTCCAGATTACGGTATACTAGGCGGTGCTCTAGCAATCTACGATGAAAAAACAGATGAGTGGTCGCAATATCGAAATGTAGTACAAGATCAAAGTATTATTGCTTTGGCCTATAAAGATGGAAAGATATATGGTGGTACATCTGTATGGGGTGGACTAGGCGTAGACCCGAAAGCAACAGAAGCCAAAATATTTGTTTGGGATGTTGAAACAGGAGAGAAATTAGAAGAATTCACGCCAAATATTCCAGGAATCGATGAAACACCAAGAATGATCGGTGGACTTTCATTTGGTCCTGATGGAAATCTATGGGGTGCAGTGGATGGAACCATTTTCGCAATGGATCCCGCTACGAAAGAAATTGTGAAAAGTAAAGTAATCCGACCAAGCTTATACAATAGTAGCAAATGGTTCCCGTATCGTTTGCAATGGGCACCCGATGGTATGTTATATACAACATTATCGAGGAAGTTAATTGCCATCGACCCAGAAACATTAGCATATAAAGTCCTCGTTGAAGATTTCATGAACAATATGTCACTCGGAGTGAATGGTAGTATTTACTATGCACTAGGCAGTAAATTATATCAAATCGCCGTTCCAGAAACCGATGCAACATTAAAATCGATAACGGTGGATGGCGAGATATTGTCTGGTTTTTCACCCGGACGGACGAATTATACAATGTCCACAACACATAAAATGAACATAGAAGCCGAAGCCAGTGAAGAAGGTGCCCAAGTTGAAATTGTTACCAATGAAAATAGTACATCCATCAAAGTTACGGCTACTGATGGGATATCTGAATTGGAGTACGAAATAGATTGGGAAAAACCAGAATATGCATTGGACGTAAAGACATTATTCACAGATGAAAAAGGTCAAGCTATCAATAAGCTATCACCAAATGATAAGATAACGGCTGAAATTGAAGTAATAAATACGAAAAACAAAAATCAAGATATTATCGTAATGATGGAACTTTTGAATGGAAAAAATGAAGTAGTAGATGTTTCCATTGCATCTAGAACAATACCGAAAAATCAAACGAAGGAAATGTCAACAAAAATTAAGCTTCCTTCAAATGTAGAAGGATATAAATTAAGAGTAACGGCTTGGGCAGGAAAGGAAATAAAAGAAAATATGATTCCTTTATCAGATGAACTGATTATCACAGAATAAATATAAGCAAGCCGCATTGGATAGACTGAAATAGCAATGTGAAACACATATAAAAAACCTTATTAGGCTGCCATGACACCGTATTTTATGAGTGTCAGGCAGCCTGATTTTTCTTGATTGACTTTAGTGAATTGAAATTCCTCGGACATCAAGTTCTAGTGGAATAATTTAATCTGCTAGTACGACCTGTCCAAGTTACGGAAAGGACACTTTTTTTGCTAGTCGAAAATTAAAGAGGTATTCGTATGTATAAGGAAGAATAAAGAACAATGCTCCGTGCTTTTTCAGTAACGTGCCAGTTAACAATAAAATTACCAAGTAGACAAAATTGACACTTTTTTTTGTGGTTAATATACGGAGTTGTTCTTGATTTGCTCAGACAAGAAGGAAAGATTCTTGACTAGGCGGGGGTATTTGGAATACAGATTGGCGAATGAACCAGAGGAAGAAGGAAATGTTTTAATAAAGTCATGTTTCAATAAGGGGAACGTTAATATGGAATTTCTGGTTAAATGTCAATTAAACGATATAGATGAAATAGTGAGGATTGATAGAGAAGTAATAGGTAGTGATAGTAGACGAAACTACATAAAAAAAGCTATTGAGGAAGAAAGATGTGTAGGTATTAAAAACGATTTCACATTTGTAGGATTTTTAATTTTTGATATTCATTTTTTTGATTGTAGTTTTATATCCCTGATAATAGTTAAACCGACTGAAAGACGAAAAGGATATGCAACATCCCTTCTGGAGTATTTTATAAGCATATCGCCTACTAAGAAGATATTCTCTTCAACCAATCAATCAAACAAAAGAATGCAGGAAGTATTTAAAGCAAATGGATTTATACAGAGTGGATTTGTTGAAAATTTAGACGAAGGGGATCCAGAGATAATTTACTTTAAATCAACATAAGTAATTTTGAGTTCTTCGACTAACGGGGCGATAAGGAAATTGATTTAAGCAAGTAAAGAGTAGATTAATACACATTTAGGAAACGAGGAGATTTTAATGCTTAATGTTGAAACACAGACAGTTAAAGGGTATAAGGGGCTAGATATTCCTTTTACATTAATGAGCAGAAGTGAAGATTCTAGCAACTTGGCAATAATACTACCAGGTGCAGGATATACCGCACAGGCACCTCTTCTTCATTACTCAACAGGGGTATTTTTACATAAATCGTTTGATGTTTTACAAGTTAATTATCAATACAATAAAAAAATCTATGATGATTTCACTATGGAGGAAATAAGTGATGCAATTAAATTGGATGTAAAGACTGTTCTCGAAGAAGTTTTAATCAGCAAAACATATGAAAATTATTATCTAATTGGAAAATCGCTGGGGACAATTGCTATGAGTTATGAGTTAAAAAGAGAATGCTTTAAGAACGCTAAAGCCATTTGGTTAACTCCTTTAATACAAAGGGAAGATGTTTTGAATGCGATGGTAAGAAGTAAAAATAAAAGTTTGTGCATAATCGGAGATAAAGACCCTTGTTACATTGAGGAAAGATATTCTAAAGTCATAGAAAACCCAAATATCACCTCGAAGTTAATTTCTAACGTTAATCATAGTTTAGAATATGACGAAAACGCTGTGGAATCAATTAATGTCTTGAAAAGTGTGATAGTCGAGATTGAACAATTTTAGGGAGTGTGTTTTTTTACGTTTTTTGGTAGGTTTTTCTGGAATCGTGCGCGATTGTTGAAGATCAAAAGCCTGATTTCTAGCTAAAAAGAAGGAGGAATTAGGTTTTTTATCCTTCATTAATTTATATATTACCCCATTGGTATATGCGCTGGCATCAAGTGGTAAGTCTTGTTGCAGATTCAAAAAGCCCTACACATGCTGTAATGTCAGCGTATGCAGGGCTTTAGGTTTTTATATTACCGTTTATCAGCCGCATGTGCAGCACGGTCGCCAATAAATTGAATGAGCTGAACGAGGAAGATCAAGAAGACAACGGTCATGACCATCACCTCGTTTTGATAGCGGTAATATCCGAAGCGGATGGCCAAGTCTCCGATGCCTCCGCCGCCGATCATTCCGGCCATCGCCGAATAGCTTAACAAACTAATAATCGTTACTGTCAAACCCGCGATGAGTCCTGATTTCGATTCAGGGAGTAGCACTTTACGGATAATAAGCCACGGGGAAGCGCCGCATGATTCAGCTGCTTCTATGACACCTTTATCAATTTCACGTAAAGAGTTTTCCACTAATCGAGCGTAAAATGGAATGCCTGCTACCGTTAGCGATAAGCTTGCTGCAGTAGGTCCCATTGAAGTGCCGAGAATGAATGTCGTCAATGGAAGTAGCACGACGAGTAAGATGACGAATGGAATGGACCGAATAATATTAATGATTGTTCCGGATATATTTTGTAGAATCTTGTTTTGCCAAAACATTCCTTCGCTCGTCACAAATAATCCTATTCCAAGCGGGATTCCGATCAGTACTGCTAAAGTGACGGATATGGTCAACATCCAAGCAGTTTCCAAAAATGCAATGCCAAATTCATTCAATAAGTTAAGAGACATCGGCCAGCACCTCCAAACGGTTCGTTCTAATCGTGATATACTCGATTGCGCGTTCGATCTCGGATTGATTGCCTTTAATTTCTACGATAAGAATACCTAACGGGCGATCTTGTATATAGCTAATCTGGCCATGCAAGATATTTACGGTGACTTTGAAACGACTGATCGTTTCTGAGATGATACTGTCTTCTGCAGAGTCGCCTCGGAAAGTGATTTGAGCAATTGATCCTGTCCTTGCTTTTAGTAAACGTTCCGGCAATGTTAGCGAATGAACGGTTTGAACAAATTGCTTCGCCAATGGAGTTTGTGGATCAGCAAATAATTCGTACGCTTCATTCACCTCAATCACTTTGCCATTTTCCATCACTGCAACCCGATGGCAAATTTGTTGTACAACTTCCATTTCATGCGTAATGAGGACGATGGTAATTCCTAGGCTTACGTTTATTTCTTTTAATAATTTCAAAATAGACGCAGTCGTATTTGGGTCGAGCGCGGACGTAGCTTCATCGCATAGTAGAACGGTTGGGTCGTTTGCAAGCGCACGGGCAATCCCGACGCGCTGTTTCTGGCCGCCTGATAGTTGAGCCGGATAATGATCAGCACGATCGGCAAGGCCGACCATTTCGAGCAACTCTGGAACGCGCAGCTGAATTTCATCTTTCGTTTTTCCAGCTGCTAACATTGAAAAGGCAATGTTGTCATATACTTTCGCAGAGCTGATCAAGTGAAAATGTTGAAAGATCATGCCGATTTTCAACCGTTCTTTTCTTACTTCTGTTTTTGACAAAGCAGTCAAATCTTTTTTATTGATGAGGACTTGACCTGCTGTCGGTTTTTCAAGCAAATTTAAACATCTTAGTAATGTACTTTTCCCGGCGCCGCTGTAACCGATAATGCCGAAAATTTCACCTTTCGGGATGGTGAGATTGACATTATCAACGGCCGTGACGCTATTATACGTTTTCGTTACATTCACAAGTTCAATCACGGAACCACCTCCTATTCTTTCTGGTAATCAGGTTTTGTAAATCCGGCATTATTTTCGTTCGTATATTGTAAAAACTCTTCAGAGTGATAGGCTTTTTTGATTGCCTCTGCGAACGTTTCGTCTAAATTATCTTTGTGATAAGCGACGTTATTCATGAATTCAGGCGGCGTATCCTCTAAAAGGACAGCATCTTCCAAATGTAAACCCGAAGCGATTGCGAAATTCCCATTAATGAATGCAAAGTCGGTATCGCCTAACGATCGTGGAAGTTGCGCACCATCCATTGCGATAATTTCTAAGTTGTATTTGTTATCAACGATGTCTTTTTCAGAAGCTCTAGTTTGATCGATTTCACCTGCAAGTGTAATCCAACCGAAACGATCCAGCATTTGAAGGGCTCTCGCCATGCTAACCGGGTCGTTTGACAATGTTAACTTCATTCCTTCTTTTACGTCAGAAACATCTTTATGCTTTTCTGAATATAGACCAATTGGTGCGGTAGGCACGGCATGACCGATTGCTAAATCCGTATTATGTTCTTTATTAAAAGCCTCAAGATAAACGGACGTTTGAAAAACATTCGCATCTATGCTGCCTTCTTGTAATGCACGGTTTGGTTGGATGTAATCATTGAATTCAACAAGCTTTACTTTATAACCGTCTTTTTCCAGTAAAGGAATAATGCTTTCTTTCAGTTGATCTGCATATGGTCCCGATGTTGCCCCGATTTTCAACTCTTTTTTATCTCCGCTTGCCTCGCCGGAAGTGCATGCGGCAAGGGCGAGCAGTGTGAATAATGCCAGTAAACTAATTATGATTTTTTTCATTTAATGACCACCTTTATATTTAATTTTTTAGACAGTGACGATGGAATGTTTTTTTCCAGGGTGATTTTCAGGCAATCGGTCGGTTCCGAATAAATTTCCGCGCATTGTTGTTCCTTCCGCGTTGCCTTTTTTTCGAACTAATCCACGCTCTTGTAAAACAGGAATGACCAATTCTGCAAAATCCTTAAAGGATCCTGGTTTAATTGCGTAAGTTATATTGAATCCGTCGACATCAGCCTCGTTAACCCATCGTTCCATTTCATCTGCGATTTTTTCAGGTGTGCCGACAACAACCGGACCGATACCGCCGATTCCAACAAATTCAGCAATTTCTCGAATGGTCCATTTTTTATTGGGATCAACTTTCGTGAAAATTTCCACGCGTGAGCGCATTGAATCATTTTCAACATATTGTAGATCTTCATCTAGTTCGTATTCAGATAAATCGATTCCCGTCCATCCGCTAAATAAGCTCATTGCGCCTTCAAGACTAATATGTTGTTTATAATCTTCATATTTTGCTTCTGCTTCTTCTTGCGTTCGGCCAACGATTGGCGTGAACAGACTAAACACTTTGATGTCTTCGCCTTTTCTTCCAAACTGCTCCGCTTGACCGCGTATTTTATCGACAAACTTTCGTGCAATATCAGTGGTCGGCATAGAGACATAGATACCTTCCGCGTGTTCTGCTGCAAATGCACTTCCTCTCGGCGATAAACCAGCTTGATAAATGACCGGGGTTCGTTGCGGGGAAGGTTCGCATAAGTGAGCTCCTGGAACGGTGAAATACTTCCCATTATGTTGAATGTCATGAACTTTGTCTGGATCTACATACATCTTTCTTTTTGGATCTCGAACAACAGCCTCTTCTTCCCAGCTTTGTTCCCATAATTTATAACAAACGTCTAAATATTCTTCAGCGATTGAATATCGTTCATCGTGTGCAATTTGTTCGTCAAGTCCCATATTTAATGCTGCACTTTTCAAATAAGACGTTACAACATTCCAGCCGACCCGACCTTTCGTTAAATGATCTAATGTCGACATGCGACGGGCAAATGTATAAGGGTGTTCATGCGTGACGGATGCGGTAATGCCGAATGACAAATTTTTTGTAACTGCAGCCATTGCCGGAACGATGAGCAGTGGATCATTGATAGGGGATTGCACCGCTTGCCTGAGACCCGCATCTCTTTTCCCTTCATAGACATCGTACGGCCCCAGTACATCTGCTAAAAAGACGGAGTCAAACTGAGCTGCTTCTAATAACTTTGCAAACTCGATCCAGTAGTCAATATCCGTGTAGCGATGTGCTTCACTGTCCGGATGAGACCAGAGTCCAGGAGACTGGTTACTAGGGCAGTTCATATCAAATGCATTTAATAAAATTCGTTTTTTGGTCAATGTTAGTTCCTCCTAAGTTTCTTTTTGAGATTGAACGCTATGCAAACAGTAACTTCTTTCCAATTCCTTGGAGTTCTATATAACTTTCCAACGTATTCGTTAATCCATCAGGGAAGGAAAGTCGCTTTGTCGATTGTTCTTCTTTCAAATTCGCTGTCATATGTTGCAAAAACCTCAGTACGTGGATTCTTCTTTCTGTAATATCTATGAACCCATTATCGTAAAACCATGCGTCGATTGTATTGTAAACACCACGGTTGATGAAGAAAGACTCTTCAATCTTCCGGACGAATGAAAGATCCGGCAAATGAACATCCACGGCCATAAAATAACACCTCCTATACACAATAAAATCAGATTAATTATCCAATCATCCCTTCTGATGAAAAAAATAAAAACCCTCTACTCATGATGAGGAGAGGGTGAAATACATAAATTCGCTGTAGTTTCAGCCGTCTCATCTGAAGAATACGAATGTATTCTACTGAACTTAGCACCATACAATTAAAATTGCTGGTTGCTGAGGTTTCGTAGGGTCAGTCCCTCCACCTCTCTTGATAAGCAGCATTACTATTCAATTTTTGAAATTTCGATAGAATAACTAGAACTTAACGATTAAACGTTAGATTGGATTCTATCTGCCTTTCTAGAAAGAGTCAAGAGATTTTGATGGAATAGTCGGATATGAGTGAAAAGTCATGGTAATTTACTTGATTCTAAATTTGGCGACTTAAAACTACTAAAATGTAGCAACAGAGACGGAAAAATCCAGTTATGGAACGAACTATTGCAGTCGGATTAATGGGAGAAATGAATCATGACATTTGGAAGCATGATGTTATTGAACTCGGGATTCGGTGTTTTTTAATTGATAGGAGTATAATGACGCATTATTTCAATTGATTTGACAAAGCGGAAAATTATAGTAATCTATTTTAAACGTATTCTAAAAAATAGATGCAAAAAACAATGCTAAAGGGGGATAAAAATGAATTTACCGGATAATAGCAAGAGGAACGGTTTTTTCAATAAGTTTTTAGACTTTATCGAGAGATACGGTAATAAATTGCCCGATCCGGTAATGTTGTTTGTGTATATCGCAGGCCTTATTTTAATTTGTTCTTCAATTTTTTCATTACTTGGAATAAAGGCGGTAAACCCGGGTAACGGGGAAGAAGTAGCCGTTGTTAATTTGCTGAACGGGGACGGAATTATAAAGATACTAACGAATCTCGTAACGAATTTTACTAGTTTTCCTCCGCTTGGTCTGGTGCTGGTAGTGATGCTTGGTGTGGGGCTAGCAGAGTCAACGGGACTTATTGGAGCTGTTATGAAAACAACCATTTTAAACGCTCCAAAGAAACTAATCCTTCCGACAATCGTGTTGGTAGCTATTGTCGGGAACGCAGCTGCTGATGCGGCTATGGTTGTTTTGCCTCCGATTGTTGCAATGATTTTTATCGCGTTAGGACGGCACCCCATTGCTGGCTTGGCTGCCGCTTATGCATCAGTTGCCGGCGGATTTAGTGCGAATTTGATATTAAGTGTTTTGGACCCATTAGTTGCGGGATTCACGCAGACAGGTGCTCAGATGATTGATCCGGAATTCATTGCGAATCCAGCGATGAACTATTATTTCCTCATCGCTTCGACATTTGTTTTAGTCCCGACAGCTGTTTTCATCACAACTAAAATCGTCGAACCGCGTCTTGGAAAATATGAAGGTGAAATTGAGACGTTGGATGAAGTAACGATAGAAGAAAAGAAAGGTTTACGTTGGGCGGGGATTTCAGTAGCGGTTATGGCGGTTGTTGTCCTGAGTCTATCAATTCCCGAAAATGGACTGTTCAGGCATCCAGAGACTGGCTCCTTGACGGTATCTCCCTTAATGGACAGCTTAGTGCCATTAATGATGATTTTATTTCTAGTGCCGTCAATTATTTTTGGGAAAGTCGTTAAAGTAATTAACGATTCGAAAGACTTGGCGAGTCTTTTAGCTAAAGCAATGTCTGGAATGGGAATGTACATTGTCATTGCATTCGTAGCGGCGCAAATGATCGCCTATTTCAACTGGAGTAATCTAGGTCCAGTTGTTGCAATCAAAGGAGCCGAAACATTAGAAGCAATCGGGTTGACAGGGCTTCCGCTGTTAATTGGATTTATTATTGTAGCGGCACTTATTAACTTCTTAATCGCGAGTTCTTCGGCTAAATGGGCTATTCTAGCGCCAGTGTTCGTACCGATGTTTATGATTTTAGGATATAGTCCAGCATTGACGCAAATGGCATATAGAATAGGGGATTCCATTACGAATCCAATAACACCAATGCTAGCGTATTTTGCGATTGTCCTAACATTTGCGAAAAAGTATGATCCGAAAATGGGGATTGGTACGCTTATGACGTCATTGTTACCGTACTCCATTGCCTTTTCGATTATGTGGATACTTTTGTTCGCGATTTGGTATTTACTTGGAATACCACTCGGGCCAGAAGGCGAATTGTTTTGGAATTCTAATTAAAATTGGCTCCTTAATATAGGGTTGAAAAACTGATGATTTGGATTCATTCATAAGCAAGCTGTTTCTTTAGCATCCTTCGGGATGCTTTTTTTATTCCATGAATAAAAAAGCAATGGCTGGGCAAAGTAACACAAGAATAATTAGATTGGAGGAAATGGAATGAAGCATAAAAAATATTTTCTTCCGCTTATGTCGGTTATTTTGTCAGCAGGCTTACTATTCGGTTGTAACGGCGTTGACGAAAATGAACCGGATCCGACAGAAGAGCCGTCTGAACAACAACAAAATAATCAATAAACACAAGCCTCGAAACATTGCAAACTAATGTTTTGGGGCTTTTTCTGTCATGTTTTAAATTTAATTAGGGTGTTTAGCTCCTTGATTGAAGGGAACAGAAGGATGGAATTAGAAATACAGAAAGGAGTTTTGTTTTTGGTTGGCTACACAGGTTTAGATTCGCAATTTATCGGAGGACAATGGAGTGAGGGAACAGGATCTAGCACAATCGATTTGATAAATCCTTATACGCAGGATACAGTGGCATCATTCAAGTCAGCAAGTGTGATGGATATAGATGAAGCCTATCAATCTGCGAAAAACACGCAAGAGGAGTGGGCGGAGGTTAATGCTTTCGAACGTTCCCGAATAATGAATGAAGCAGCACGGATTATGGAGGAACGCCGGGAGGAATTGGTTCAACTGCTAATTGAAGATTCGGGTTCCACGTTTATCAAAGCGAATGTGGAAGTCGATTTCTGTATCGCGATTACGCGTCACGCAGCTTCCTTCCCATTTCATGTAGAAGCGACATCACCGCCTTCAATCGTGCCAGGCAAGAAAAACAAAGTTTTCCGAAAGCCGTTGGGCGTTGTCGGCGTCATCGGGCCGTTCAACTTTCCGATGTATCTAGCGATGCGCTCCGTTGCACCAGCGCTCGCGGCAGGTAACAGTGTTGTGTTAAAACCGGATACTCAAACAGCGATGTCGGGCGGAACGGTGCTCGGTAAAATATTTGAAGAAGCTGGTGTTCCATCAGGTGTTATGAACGTGGTCGTACCGAACATAAGTGAGATTGGTGACGCTTTCGTAGAACATCCGATACCGCGCATGATCTCTTTCACCGGTTCAACTGGAGTCGGTCGCCATATCGGTGAAATTTGTGGCCGCATGATCAAGAAAGTGGTTCTCGAACTCGGAGGCAATAACCCTTTTGTTGTTCTTGAAGACGCGGATATTGACCGCGCTGTAGATGGCGCTGCGTTTGGCAAGTATATGCACAGCGGTCAAATTTGCATGGCCGTTAACCGGATTATCGTCCACGAGAACATATATGAAGAGTTTAGCAAAAAATACGTAGAACTGACGAAAAGGATTAAAGTCGGAAACCCATCCGACACCGATACTTTGATAGGACCGCTTATCAATCAGAAAGCAGTTAAGCGTATTCTCGGAGAAGTTGAAAAAGCGAAAGAAGAAGGGGCGGAAATTCTTCTTGAAGGTTCAGTCAATGGCAATGTCATGTCTCCGTTTATTTTGAAGGGTACGAATGAAATGTCTACTGCTAAAAATGAAATGTTCGGACCAGTCGTGACAATAATTCCAGTTTCTAGCGAAGAGGAGGCGCTTCGCGTAGCCAATGATACTGAATTCGGCCTCAGCGGATCCGTTCATGCTGGAACTGCTGAAAAAGCGATGGCATTCGCGCAGAAAATGGAGACAGGTATGGTTCATATCAACGATCAAAGTGTAAATGATGAGCCTCTCGTAGCTTTCGGCGGCGAAAAAAGTTCCGGTGTCGGCCGTTTCGGCGGAGAGTGGTCGCTTGACGAGTTCACAACTTTTCAATGGATTTCTGTACAAGAAGAAACCCGCCAGTATCCATTCTAATCTAATAAAAATCCCCCCTGTTTCGAATCGAAATCGGTACAGGGGTGTTTTTGTGCTTTAGTTCCATTCTCAAACTTTTCGTATTTGGCACCTTCTTCGATGTAATCTTTACCTGTCTCGAAATGGTTTATTCGAAATTACTGCACCGTCATATTTAAAAAAACATATTACTAGGGAAGGGGCCCCGATTGATTTAGTGTGCAGCCCGTGAAACTCCGGCGGGCAAACGAACCTATTTTCAGTCGCCACATTAAAATTGCACTGATAAATACATATACTTTAAATTGACATCTATCTTATATCATTATATATTTATTGATGAGATTGAGAATCATTTTCAATCAAAAAACTATTGTCTGGAGTTGGATATTATGAAAAAGAGTTTATTCTTAATCGTTATCGCCATGATGCTCGTACTTTCAGCATGCGGAAGCGTAACCAAAAAAGAAAGTGGTGCTGATGCAGGTGATAAGAAAACTGAAAAGACGGAAGTGAATTTGTATACTAGTCGTCATTACGACGTGGATAATGAATTATATAAAAAATTTGAAGAAGAAACTGGAATAAAAGTAAACGTTATCAAAGATGAAGCGGATGTACTTATCGAACGTATTAAACGTGAAGGGACTGCGACAAAAGCCGATTTATTATTAACAGCTGACGTTGGCAGACTGTACCGCGCGAAAGAAGAAGGGCTTCTTCAAAGCGTGTCAAGTGACAAATTAATGAAACAAATCCCTGAAAAATTACGCGACAATGACGATATGTGGGTCGGTTTGACAAAACGTGCGCGTATTCTAGTGTATAATAAAGATAAAGTTAAACCTGAGGACCTTTCCACATATGAAGCACTAACAGAAGATAAGTGGAAAAATCGCGTTCTTGTTCGATCATCTGAAAGCGTCTATAACCAGTCGCTACTCGCTTCATTCATAGAAATCGATGGCGAAGAGAAAGCAAAAGAATGGGCACAAGGTATCGTCAACAACTTTGCTCAAAATCCTGAAGGCGGAGATCGTGACCAAGCGAAAGCAATCGCAGCGGGCATCGGTGACGTCGCAATTATGAACTCATACTATTTCGGTCAAATGCTTAATTCGACAGAACCGGAAGAAGTGAAAGTCGCGGAGAACCTAGGCGTCTTCTTCCCGAACCAAGAAACAACTGGAACGCATGTGAATATCAGTGGAGCCGGAGTCGTCAAAGGTTCTAAAAACGCGGATAACGCGGTTAAACTACTTGAATTCCTCACTGATGAAGAAGCGCAAAGCAAATTCGCTTCCGCAAACTATGAATACCCAGTGAATGAAAACGTAGAACCTTCAGAACTCCTTAAATCATGGGGAGACTTTAAAGAACAAGATATTCCATTATCGACCCTCGGAGAAAACAACGCGAAAGCAATCATGATTTTCAACGAAGTCGGCTGGAAATAAAATTCGAAGTACTTGAATAACGATTATTCAAGTACTTTCTAAAAAAGTAGATATATTGTATTTTTTCAGTGACCTCTATTAAGGTTAGTGGATTGTCGCGGAAATGGTAAAGGATGGATTTGGTTATGAACAAGCATTTAGCTAATGTTAACGGGTGGACAATATCTGCGGTACTTATTATCATCTTGCTTTTTTCACCGAATTTGTCAATCGTATTAGGCATATTTTCTCCGGCAAGTGATAATTGGGCGCATATTAAAGAGTTCATGCTTTTAAAATATATAAAAACAACTCTTACACTCGTTTTCTTTACGGCGCTGTTCACGATTTCAATCGGGCTCAGTCTTGCTTGGCTCATTGCCCAATATGATTTTCCACTTCGGAATTTTATGAAATGGGCACTGATTCTTCCTTTATCGATTCCGCCTTTTATTGGTGCTTATACATATCATGGCATCATAAATTACACGGGGGTCATTCAAAAGACACTTCGTAACCATTTCGATATTACGCCAAATCCCGCCTATTTCGATATAATGAATATTCCAGGCGCGATTTTCATCTATACACTGGTTCTTTATCCATACGTTTATATGATCACAAGAATTTTTCTGTCCCATCAATCGGCCTCCTTAATTGAAAGTGCGCGAACTTTAGGAAAAGGCCCCATGGAAATATTCTTTAGAGTCGTCATCCCGATTTCTCGCGTTTCAATAATTGGCGGTGTGAGTCTAGTAATCTTAGAAGTATTAAACGATTACGGAGTAGTTAAATATTTTGGAATTCAGACCTTTAGCACAGCTATTTTTCAAACTTGGTTTGGACTCGGTGACTTGGATTCATCTATTAAACTAGCTGCCTCACTTATGGGTATCGTTATTTTCATCTTGATAATCGAACGGTTACTCAGGGGCGGGAAACAATATAGTTATTCAACGACGAAAGTCAGACCGCTTCCACTTGTAAAACTAAAAGGGAAGAAAGCGGTTTTTGCGACACTTTACACGGTTAGCATTTTCAGTGTTGCGTTTCTCATTCCGATCCTTCAGTTAATTGACTGGGTAATCCTTACATTCGGCAAAGTGCCGATGGAGGACGTATTGCTTTATACGAAAAACTCGATTACTGTAGCAGGACTCGGCGCATTCCTGATTATTGTATTTTCCCTAGTTGTCGGCAACTTCGGACGATTGGTCAAACACAAGTTTGCGAAAGTATTGCCGAAATTGACTGTCCTCGGTTATTCAATACCAGGCGTGGTTGTCGCTGTGGCAGTTATTACAACATTCATTACCCTTGATCGGTTCCTTGCGCCTTTCTATCAGGCCATAGGTATCGATTCGCAACTCGTCTTGAGCGTCAATCTGGTCATGCTCATCAGCGCGTATGTTATCCGATTTTTTGCAATCGGTTATAATTCGATTGAATCGGGTTTCGATAAAATCGGGACGAATTTCCGAGATGCATCGCGCATGCTCGGCGCCAACAGCCTTCGGACATTTTTCAAAATAGACGTACCGATGATGAAAGGCGCAATTATTAGCGGATTTATCCTCGTGTTTGTAGATATATTAAAAGAGATTCCGTTAACACTTATTTTAAGACCATTTAATTACGACACACTTGCCACGAAGGCGTTTCAATATGCAAGCGATGAAAAGATTATGGAAGCATCCCAAGCATCACTACTGATTGTCGGTGTGAGCACGATTGCAATTTTCGTCTTCCATAAGTTACTCAGAGAGGAGCCAAAATAATATGTATATGGAAATTAATAATTTGATGTTTTCTTATTCCAACTCTTCCTCGAAAACAGTAGACAATTTTTCCTTCTCGGTGGAAAAAGGGGAAGTTATTTCAATGCTTGGTCGTAGCGGTAGTGGAAAAAGTACGTTTCTGCGTTTAATTGCGGGACTGGAAATGCCGTCAGGAGGGTCTTTTACACTGAACGGCAAGAAAATGTTCTGTGAGGATACATTTATTCATCCTGAAAAACGTGGAATCGGCATGGTTTTTCAAGACTATGCGCTTTTCCCGCATATGAGCGTTGAAGATAATATTATATTTGGGCTCCCGAAAATGAGTCGTAAAGAGAAAATCAAACGGGCGGGAGAAGTCCTTGAACTCGTTGAGCTTACGGGGTTTGAAAAACGTTACCCGCACCAATTAAGCGGTGGCCAGCAGCAACGGGTTGCGTTAGCGCGGGCAATCGCTCCTGAACCCGAACTGATTCTTTTAGACGAACCTTTCAGTAACTTGGATACGGATTTGCAAGTGAAAATTCGCGGAGATCTCAGACGGATTTTAAAGAAGGCAAAAACCACAGCCATTTTCGTTACGCATAATCAAAACGACGCCCATGCACTCGCAGATCGCATCGTGAAAATCAAGGACGGCAAAATTGACAAAATTGGACGCCCTTGCGATTTGCTTGGAGTTTCTCCGACGGAAATTCCCGGTATGATCGAAATCACGTACGAAGAACTAATCGGCGTTTGACGAATAAAATTATCTATTACTGCTTCATCCCGTTTCCGAGGATGAAGCTTTTTTTAATTGAGAATATATGCAGATCAAAACGGGAATGATTCTACTATATTGAGTAATGAATGGAGGATATATTGTGACCCATAATGAAATTGGAAAGTTGCCTGAGCATCCGGAGTCCTATTGGAGGACGGATATTGAATTTCCGCAGTTTCCAAGTTTAGAGGACCATCTAGAGGTTGACGTAGTGATTGTAGGGGCTGGTATTACGGGAATCACGTCAGCATATCTATTGGTTAACGAAGGCTTGAAGGTCGCTGTAATCGAAGCGGGTAAAGTGTTGAACGGAACAACAGGCCATACGACTGCAAAGATCACGGCGCAACATGATTTAATCTACGATGAATTCATCCGCAATATTGGAAGAAGCAATGCACGTTTATACTACGAGGCGAATACTGAAGCACTAAACTTTGTCAAAGAAACTGTGGACAAACATGCAATCGACTGTGATTTTAGCACGCAAGACGCGTACATATACGCCACTTCAGAAAAATATGCACGCAAAATAGAGAATGAAGCAGAAGCCTATGTAAAGCTCGGTATCGATGGCGGGCTAGTTGATAGTTTTCCTTTCAATATAGATATACAAAATGTACTTGTTATGAAAAACCAAGCACAGTTTCACCCTACTAAATATTTAGTGCATCTAATGAAGCTCATCAAGGAAAAAGGAGGCATGATCTTCGAGAACACGACCGCAGTGAATATTGAACCCGGCGAACGGCCTGTTGTCTTGACTCGCGGTGAGTTAGCACCTAAAATCACAGCTAAATATGTTCTTGCTTGTTCTCATTTTCCGTTTTATGAAGGACTAGGGCTTTATTCCACTAGAATGCATGCGGATCGTTCCTATGTGCTTGCTGTGAAAGCGAAAAAGAAATATCCGGGCGGAATGTATATCAGTGCCGATGAGCCAACGCGTTCACTACGTTCTGTAACGATTAATGGAGAAGAAATGGTGCTCGTAATTGGTCAGAACCATAAAACCGGTCAAGGAATCGAAACGATGGAACACTATAAGGCTTTGGAGAAATTCGGCGAGGAAGTTTTTGGATTAGAAGAGGTTGTTTACCGCTGGTCAGCGCAAGATTTGATAACGCTGGACAAATTGCCATATATCGGTGAATTAACATCGGGACAACCGAATATCTTGATTGCTACAGGTTTCCGGAAATGGGGAATGTCCAATGGCACTGCAGCAGCACTTTTGTTCAGGGATATGGTTTTAGGGAAAGAGAATAATTTTCAAAAGTTGTATTCACCTTCACGATTCTATATACATCCTAGTTTGAAAAACTTCTTAAAAGAAAACGCCAACGTTGTCGGTCAATTAATTAAAGGGAAGCTCGAATCACCTAACACAAAGCCGGAAAGTTTATCGCACGGCGAAGGTGCCGTCATTACTCTGGACGGGCATAGAAAAGGCGCTTACAAAGATGATGAGGGTAAACTCCATATCGTGGATACAACATGTACTCACGTTGGATGTGAAGTTGAGTGGAACAGTGGTGATCGAACATGGGATTGCCCATGTCATGGTTCCAGATTTTCGTTTACGGGAGAAGTAATTGAAGGTCCGGCGGAAAAACCGTTGCAAAAATATGATTATAAGTTGAGCGATAATTTGACATCGGAAGACTCTGGTTATTGATATTTATCGATTCAAAATCGCATAATGCAAATAATTGACTCCGAAACAGTCAACGCTTATACTAGGCTAATAAATTAAAAACTTTTCTTCCTGATAAGGGGAGTAGCTATACAGCAAAGTCGTCAACACAGGGGTTGATCCCTCGGCTTTGTTGGCAACTACCGTTGTTTGCGAGACCTTACCAATTATTTGGTGAGGTCTTTTGTATGTTTGAGACGTTAATGGCCAATTATTGGTGATAACGTCTCTTTTTGATTTCTTATATAATACTGGAGGACAAAACTTGAATACTTATCAAGAACTGGCAAAGTCAGTCGTTATCAACAAGAAAAATCGGTTAGTCAGCCATGATGATTCATTAGAGCACATCGGGACAGGAAGAAGTGCCTTTGTTTTTAGGATAAATTCATCAAAAATGGCAATTAAAATATTTTTCCCTGAATTTACTTATATTGCAAAGGAGGAAGCCGAAGTATATCAAACACTTCAAAATATCTCTTACTACCCTTCGATTTATGATGCTGGATCCAATTACATAGTCATGGATTACATTGAGGGATTCACACTTTTCGATTGTATTTCGCAAGGGAAAATCATTACACCGACACATGTAAAAGAAATCGATTATGCACTTTCTTTAGCCAAAGCGAGGGGGTTAAACCCTTCAGATATTCATTTGCGAAACATATTAATCACATTAAATGGCGAGATAAAAATCATTGATGTTGCACGTTTTCGACAAAAGAAAAATTGCAGGCAGTGGCATGATTTGAAAAAAGCTTATTATCGGCTTTACCGTAAACGTTTTTTTCCAAAGAAAATTTCGGCGATCTACTTGAATATTGTTGCTTACCTTTATAAAAAAGGACTTTTACCATCCTATTGAATATCTTATTTTCTACATTAATTCATAAAATAAGTTACTCATTATCTATTAACGGTAATAGTAGATTATCACTTCAATGAAAGTGGGGATTGTATTGGAATGGATTGCGGATCAAGCCTTATATCCAGAGGTATTGATAAAAATTTCATTGGCGCTGCTTCTAAGTTTAATAATTGGTGTGGAAAGAGAAATAAAAAAGAAGCCAATTGGACTGAAAACAAGTGCAGTCATTGCAACATTCAGTTGTCTATTGACCATTGTTTCCATTGAATCGGCCTATCTTGTACCCGCACGAGATGATATTAATGTGACAATGGATCCACTTCGTCTTGCAGCGCAGGTTGTCAGCGGAATCGGTTTTCTCGGAGCCGGTGCGATATTACGAAAAGATAATGATACGATAACCGGTTTAACAACAGCCGCAATGATCTGGGGAGCCGCGAGTATAGGTATTGCGGTCGGTGCCGGTTTTTACATTGAAGCGGCATTTGCAGTGGTTAGTGTTATGTTTGTTGTAGAAGTACTGGCTCCCATTCTCAGCAAGTTCGGACCGAAGCGACTTCGTTCGAAGGAAGTTCCATGCACGCTAATTCTTTCCGACAAATCACATATAGCAGATGTCCTTGCTTACTTGGAGAAACTAAAAATGACTGTAGAACATTTGAAAATCAGACAAATCGTAGACAAAGATCAGTCAATAAAACATGAGATGGATTTACGTTTGTCAACTTCTTCAGAAAAACCAACCATTCAATTTTATAATGAATTAGACGCATTACCATATATTGAATCGATAGAAATAGAAATTATTAAATAACACAGTAAGAGCAATAGCAAATCCGCTATTGCTCTTAATTCATTATGCTTGTTTCTCCAAGTTACTGTTCACTATCAGTGCCAACATTTTCATTCGGGTCATCATTCGTATCGTCCATATCGACGTCGACCTCTGTATCCGTTCCGTCATTCGGGTTAGGGGTAACTTCACCTTCGTTTGGGTCATCAATGATAATATCATCGTCACCATCATCAGCGCATGCCGCGAGCAATCCAACTGACAAAATTGCAGCCGCGCTGACTTTCAACAATTTACCTTTACCGATGTTTTTTGTAATCATTATTAAAATCTCCTCCTAATTTAATTTAAATATTCTATTATCTCCTGCATTCTACATGTACCCGTATTTTATAAAATCAATCATAATAACTGATAAATAACACTTTAGAGTCAAAAACTTACAATAGAAGTTAACTGGTTTTAAAAGATGTGATAAGGATATATAGACTATGTAAATAATTAATGCTGAGGTGATAGTATTGGATTACTTATTAATCGGTGCAAAGCTTATTATTGGTTTGATTGCGCTCATGACAGTTATGAGGGGGTTAGGTAAAAAACATCTTTCTCAAATGACGCCGTATGATATCATTTATCTCTTAATATTTGGAGGAATACTTGAAGAAAGTCTATTTGATGAAAAAGTTTCAATTTTAATGTTGTTATTCGGAGTCGCTGTTTGGGCAATAGTGATATATATAATTGAAAAGATCGTAACCAAGTCAAATAAATTACGAATATTACTGAAGGGCGAACCAGACAAAATTATCGCAAATGGAAAACTCAATAAAAAATTAATCGATAAAAATCAATTAGAAATGGAACAGTTAAGAACGATGCTTCGAATGAATGGTATTTTTTCATTGAGAGAAGTAAGAGATTTATATATCGAGCCGGGCGGAGATATTACGATAAATCAGTACGCGAAGTATAAGGGAGTAACGAACGGAGATATGAAAATCAAGATTGATGAAGAAGACCCAACAGTACTGATCATCGATGATGGACAGATAAAAGAAGATGCACTCGATTCAATTGGCAAATCAAAACAATGGCTTAAATCTGAATTAGAGCAATTGGGCTATGTAAATTTGAAAGAACTCATATATTGTGAATGGTCTAGTACAGAAGGATTTTTTATTAAGACATATGAGGATACTGTTAACGAATAGATGTGAAAAAATGACTTCATTCAATTAAAGATGAATGAAGTCATTTTTATATTAATCATAAAGATAGACAGTGAAATTATCGTTGCTATCAATTGTTGCCAATAAAATATCTGGTACGCCAACATTTAAGGTTTCTAATTTTTTATCAAGCCAAGCAGTATCTTTTCCGAATGAATCAAGTACATTAAAATCAACTTTGCCTTCCTGAATGATTTTCGTGGGAAAGGTAAATGGTTTTTTAATAATTTTCATGTCCTCTGCTGTTAACGATTGATGTTGGGGAAACATGAAAAACGAAATAGTCCCATCTGGTTCCCATAATGCGAGGGCGATTTTTTTAACCTCATCTATTTTTTCCTTTCGTAGTTCAGACAAAAGATGTTCCACTGTAATTCTTGCTTTTTTCAACCCTTTATACTGTATTTTACCGTCTTTAATTAATGGAAAAGGAGACGGTTCAATCCACTTCTTAAAGAAAGTCCACTTCAAGCTAATGAATACGCTTAGTGTATATAAAACTACCAGGACTGTCGTCGTAATTAACGACCCTTTCATCCCTAATTTTTCATCGGACAATGGGTGGGCAAGAATGTTGCCCAATATTAAAGCGATTGTAAAATCAATCAATCGCAACTGAGAAATAGAGCGGCGTCCCATAATTTTAGTAGCAAAAAGTAAAAAGACATAAGAAACAATAGCACGTATAATCCACTGGATTGTCGTCAGTGATTCGTGTCCATGAAAAAATTCCATCAAGATAGACTCCTCTTTTCTAATTTCAATCTAACCTTATTATTGACTAAAACCCAACAACTATAAGTTGAAGTAACTTACTTGATAAATAAAGAAGTGTCAAAAATAGATTGTATTCATAAACTAGTTCGAGGAGTGATGAGTTTGGAGCAGTCGATGTACCGGGGAAGTTATAGACCATATGTATCCCCATTAGATCCATGTCCGCCGATGAGAGTGAAAAAGTTCGTCTTACCGCCGCCAATTTTTATGGACTTTCAACCGCCTGATCTTGAACAGGTTTCGCCGAGGGAAGCACTTATGATCGGAACACTTTGGCCGCTACTTGCAGACGAATTTTATCGGGAGGAGGGAATTTCGTGAACTTAAGCGCGTTTGAAGAAGAGAGGGAAATGATGTTGCGTGTTCAAGAAGCCGATTTTGTCGTCGTTGAATTAACGCTATATACCAATACACATCCAGATGAACCGGAAGCTTTAGAACAGTGGCGAGAGGCAATCAAGAAGGCAGCCCAAATTCGACGGCAATACGAGAACCGATATGGACCTCTGTCTCTTTTATCAATTCCTTCCGAAGAAGCAATTGAAATGGGATGGCGTTGGAATCAAGCACCGTGGCCATGGCAGCGATGATAAGGGGGGAATTATAATGTGGGTGTATGAGAAAAAGCTTTTATATCCGGTAGAAGTGGGCGAATGCAATCCAAAGCTTGCTAGATATTTAATGGAACAGTACGGGGGAGCAGACGGGGAACTTGCAGCAGCACTTCGTTATATGAATCAACGGTATACTGTTCCCACAAAGGTAATCGGCGTTCTGAATGATATCGCTACAGAGGAATTTTCCCATCTTGAAATGCTCGCGACTATGATTTATAAATTAACCAAAGATGCCACGCCTGAACAACTAGTAGAAGCGGGTCTTGGGGCGCATTTCGCCAATCATGGTCATTCGCTTTTTTACGAAAATGCAGCGGGAGTTCCATGGACAGCATCGTATATCCAATCCAAAGGAGATCCAATTGCCGATTTGTATGAGGATATTGCGGCGGAAGAAAAAGCGCGCGCGACATATCAGTGGCTTATTGATATCTCGGACGATGTCTTAATAAATGATTCGCTTAGATTTTTACGAGAACGCGAAAATATTCACTCATTGCGCTTTAGGGAATCTGTAGAAATTCTTAAAGATGAACGTGACCGCAAGAAAATATTTTAGGAGGAAATTTTTTTGCCGAAAACGTTTCAAAAGGAAGCGTTGTTTGAACTTCACTTTTGGCTTCAAATTTTAGGAGATCATGGCCGATTCATTCATGATTCTTTAGCGCCGAGCGAGACAGAAAAAATTAATACGGCACGTTATTTCATTACGCAGTTCGATCAACTTCTTGCCACTTCAAAAACATCATTAAATGAAGAAGCGCTGTTGGATTTATTAAAGAAATCGAAGGCGACTAGTGAAGAAATACGTACATTTAAATTGTTGTTGTTAAAAGAACACTTAGTAGGAAAGATAAAAATCTCGCTTCCGCCAACTTTCATTAATCATATGGTCAACGAGGTAGAAGAAGCGATTCGGGTGTTTTCATATTTAGGAGAAGGTCAAATGCCGCCGGCAGTTCACCCTTTGCATCATGACTTGTTATGGTTACTAGATGCAGCGGGGCATGCAGGAGCCATTGACTCGAATTTGGATGATGTCGAAAAAATGCATAAAAAAATGAGTCGTGAATTTAAAAAAGATTGGGAAGCATTTTATTTAAAAGCGGTTGAAATGGCTGGGTATTTACGCGCAAATGTAATGAAATTCCCTGCACTCGAAAAATTCCACAAAGATATTGACTTAGAAATGAAACTATTTAAAGTTTTTTTAAATGAATTAGAAGAGATGAGACTTAATAAAAAAATACTTGGAACGCTGACACCTCTGATGGCCGATCATATGGCACGTGAAGAAACTTATTATTTAATGAAGTTGGCCGAAACAACCGATCTTCCTCCACCGAAAGATGACCCGACAAAACCGCGAGTGAAGTCTTAATGAAAAACCCGTTGATAGAAAATTCAACGGGTTTTTCATTATTTTATAAGAAAAGTTAATAAGGTACCGCCGAGTGCGCCTGTTATCACAATAATCCAAGGCGGCAATTTCCAATAGGATAGCATGCTGAATAATAAGGCTGCTAATGCAAAATCCATTGGTCCAAGAATAGAACTCGTCCAAATCGGATGATACAACGCGGAAATTAGTATTCCGATAACAGCAGCATTCACACCCATTATCGCGCCTTTAATTTTAGGGTTGCTGCGTAATTGATCCCAAAAAGGCAATGCGCCGACAATTAATAGAAATGCTGGCAAAAATACTGCGATTGTCGCAACTAAACCGCCAAACCAGCCCTTCATAACAGTTCCTAAATAAGCCGCGAATGTAAACAGCGGTCCCGGTACAGCTTGTGTTGCACCATAACCCGCTAAAAATGCTTCTTCAGTTATCCAACCTGTTGGTACAAATTCTTGTTCCAATAATGGTAATACGACATGGCCTCCGCCGAATACAAGTGAACCTGATCTATAAAAACTGTCGAACATGGCTATCCAATAGGAGCCAGTTAACTCACGAATGATCGGTAAAAGAAAAAGAAAGCCGAAAAACATCAGAAAACAGAGTGCTGATATCTTTTTGGAAATCGGGAATATTGAACTTGGCTTTTCAATTGCGATCAACTGTTTGTTATATAGAAGAAACCCGATTAATGCAGCCAATAAAATAATGCTTACTTGACTGATTGCCGATTGCCATAAAAGGGTCCCGAAGAGTGCGAGTAAAGCTATCGCTTTTCTTTTAAGGTCAGGTGTTAAATTCTTTGCCATACCGAGAATGGCATGAGCAACTACTGCAACTGCAACAATCTTCAATCCATGAATCCAGCCAGCATTTCCGATATCATAACCAGTTAGCAAATATGCGAATAGAATGAGTGCGATTACGGAAGGGAATGTAAAACCGATAAATGAAATAATCCCGCCAACCACGCCAGCGCGCATCACACCGATGCCAATTCCTACTTGGCTACTTGCAGGACCCGGCAAGAACTGCGCCAAGGCAACTAAATCCGCATAAGTTTTTTCATCCATCCATTTTTTTCTTCGTATGTATTCCTCATGGAAATATCCTAAATGCGCTGTAGGTCCGCCAAATGACGTCAATCCAAGTCGCGTTGAAATCAAGAATAGTTCCCAGAGCAATTTGAACCTTTTGTTATTGTTTTTCATTGTTAGCTCCTTTATCTAAAACTTGTAGCGTTCTAGACACTATATCATCTTTTTTTCACTACATTAAGCAATTTAGAAAATGTTTACAAACACTTAACATCGGATAGTCAATTATTATTAGGATAGTTGATAATATGGCTGTTTATGGATATACTAAAAATGAATTTACCGTTGTAAATACATATATATAAATAAAAATATAGAAGGTAATTTCAGTTGGTTCCTTCTATATTTTTTATTTGCTTAAAAACCGTTGGATATACATATACCGTTGATCTTCGTTTCGGGCGGACGCTTTCCTGCGGGCATCACCTCAATCTCCTCGTCGCTAGCTCCTGCGGGGCTTTCGGTTGATGCTATTCCCGCGGGAGTCGCCGCCCTACACTACAATCAACTGTTAGATTACATTTTACTAAGCAGGTTATTCAGTTTATTAAACAGATTTTTTCTCACAAATGTTATATGAAATTGCTATCTAAACATTCTAACCAGCATAGGCGCCTTGCCAGTGGTAGCCGGAGTAATAAGACAGGTGGTGATCTTCTACCTGGCTTATTGCGGGAGGCATCCACCAGCGCCGGAGCGTATTAAAATGATTAATTCCTAGTTCAGTCTCTTACTTAATGAACAACCTTAATAGCCACGAAACAATGCATAAAAAATAAAATTTAGTCAAATGGAGGTGAGTGATGACATGCGCAAAAAATACAGAAGGCTTCGTAAAAGTGAAAATGTTATCGTATTTCCTGGAACTTTTGAAAAGTTAGTGGCGAAAGGGATCGAATGCGTAAAACATAATCAATTTGAAAAAGCGGTTGAGGCATTTGACCAAGCGATTATATTTGAACCCGAGCACCCTGAATTTTTAGGGCCGTATGCAGTCGCGCTATACGAAACAAAAGATTTCGAACGTGCGAGGGACATCGCGACAAGGCTTCTTCATAGCGGAACCGCAAACTACGTAGATGCGATGGAATTATACTTAACAATCTGCATCCAACTTCAAGAATACGAAGAAGTCGAAATGACAATTGACACGCTTTTAGAAGAAGGCATCATACCAAAAGAATTATTAACGAAATTCACTTACCTGCGAGAGTTGAATAGCCGGTTGTCGATGCGTTATACGCCCGACGAATCCATTCCCTCAGAAGCCGTCTTCACATTCGAAGAATTTCTGGAAATGGATATCTATACGCAACAACATACGCTTGCATCCTTAGAAGGAACAGATCTCCGCGCAATGATTCCGGTACTAGAAGACATTGCAGAAAGCGTGCATTTACCGCCGCTCATTGTTACATTTGCAATAACACTCCTGCAGCAAGTCGGTTATGCGAAACAGATAACCATCAAAAAATTTGGAGATGAGATGGTCATAGTACCCGCTCAGATGACATTGCCCGGTCAAGACACCTTCACACAAAACGTCTTGTCGAGATTAGAAGAAATCCTTGTCAAAGATCCATCGAGATTTGAGATGGCCAAAAGTCTAATAGAGAAATTTGCCATCACAGCATTTCCATTTACTTGGGGACAATACGAGGAAGAAGAAGTTGCATATGCTTACGTAGATTACATAGAATGCTTATTCACGGGGGAAGAATTACCGAACACATCGCTTCATTACTTCATCAAACAAATCGACGATATGTCCAACTTCGAGTAAATCGTAAAATTGTTGAAAGATGAAGTCATTATGCTATACTGAAAGAGTTGTTAAAAAAGTATATACATGCAAAAATAGAGTCACCAATAAGAGTCGGAGGTTTTAAATATGTCAGTTAAATGGGAAAAAGAAGAAGGAAACAAAGGGACACTTACTGTAGAGGTGCCAGCTGAAAAAGTAAAAGAAGGTCTTGATAAAGCGTTTAAAAAAGTTGTTAAAGATGTAACAGCACCAGGATTCCGTAAAGGGAAAATGCCGCGTCAAATGTTTGAGAAAATGTACGGTGTTGAATCGCTTTATAATGAAGCACTTGATTTCATCCTGCCGGAAGCATACGGTTCAGCGGTTGAAGAAGCAGGAATTGAGCCTGTAGATCGTCCGGAAATCGATATTGAGCAATTGGAAAAAGGAAAATCCCTAATTTTCAAAGCGGTTGTTACTGTTAAACCTGAAGTGAAACTTGGCGAGTACAAAGGCCTTGAAGTGACGCGTCTTGATACTACAGTTACTGATGAAGATATCGAACAACAATTGAAAGATCAACAAACTGCTTTCGCTGAACTTGTCGTTAAAGAAGACGGCGAAGTTGAAAATGGCGACACTGTAAAACTGAACTTCAAAGGATTTTCTGACGGGGAGCCATTCGAAGGCGGCGAAGCACAAGACTTCGACCTTGAGATCGGTTCAGGATCATTCATCCCAGGATTTGAAGATCAAATGATCGGCATGAAAGTCGGAGAAGAAAAAGAAATCGAAGTAACATTCCCAGAAGAGTACCACGCTGCAGAACTTGCTGGCAAACCGGCAGTTTTCGAAGTGAAAGTCACTGAAATCAAAGGGAAAGAAATTCCTGAACTAAATGACGAACTTGCAAAAGAAATCGATGAAGAAGTTGAAACACTAGACGAACTTCGCACGAAATTAAAAGAAAAAACTACTGTGGAAAAACAAAGCGCATCTGAAACTGCACTTCGTGACGACCTAGTAGAAGCTGCAGCACGCAATGCGGAAATCGATATTCCAGAAGTGATGATCGAGTCAGAAGTAGAACGCATGATGGAAGAGTTCGGCCAACGTCTAGAACAACAAGGCATGAACCTTGAGCTATACTTCCAGTTCTCCGGACAAGACGAAGAAGCACTTCGCGCGCAAATGAAAGACGATGCATTAAACCGTGTCCGTGTTTCATTAGTACTAGAAGCAATCGGCGAAGCTGAAAAAGTAGAAGTCGAAGAAGAAGATATTAACGCAGAACTTCAAAAAATGTCTGATCAATTCGGAATGGATATTGAGCAGATTAAAACAGCACTTGGCGGCACACGCGTTTTAGAAAACGACTTGCGTTTCAATAAAACAGTTGAATTCCTTGTGGAAAATGCAAAAATTACTGAATAATATTAAGCAATAAGGACAAGGTACGGTATACCGTAAGTATACCGTACCTTGTTTTACATAGGGGGAACCCAGTTCTATCGACACGGTTTTATGAATACTAATTAGTTGATTATACTTCCGGAGTCTTGTAATATTGTCACTTGAATAGGGGTGAGCATAATGTTCAAATTTAATGATGAAAAAGACAACTTAAACTGTTCGTTTTGTGGGAAGTCTCAGGAACAGGTCCGTAAACTTGTCGCCGGGCAAGGGGTTTATATTTGTGATGAATGTGTTGAACTTTGTGCTGAAATCGTGGAAGAGGAAGTTGGCTTAGAAGAAGGCTTTGAGCTGAAAGATGTTCCGAAACCGAGAGATATACAAAGTATACTTGATGAATACTTAATCGGGCAGGATAGAGCCAAAAAATCATTATCTGTTGCTGTCTATAATCATTATAAACGTGTTAATTCTGGCAGTAAAATCGATGACGTTGAATTGGCGAAGTCAAACATCGTTCTTATCGGACCAACGGGTAGCGGTAAAACATTACTTGCACAAACACTTGCACGCATACTGGATGTTCCGTTTGCGATTGCCGACGCAACATCACTCACTGAAGCAGGGTATGTTGGAGAAGACGTTGAAAACATATTACTGAAATTAATCCAAGCTGCAGATTATGACGTTGAAAAAGCAGAACGCGGTATTATTTATATCGATGAGATTGACAAAGTTGCGCGTAAATCCGAAAACGCTTCGATTACACGTGATGTTTCTGGTGAAGGTGTGCAACAGGCACTTCTCAAAATTCTTGAAGGGACAGTTGCAAGTGTTCCACCACAAGGCGGACGCAAGCATCCACATCAAGAATTCATTCAAATCGATACAACGAATATCTTGTTCATTGTTGGAGGCGCCTTCGACGGGATTAATGAAATCATTAAGCGCAGAATGGGTCAAAAACTGATTGGCTTTGGCACTGATCCAAACACGGTTGAGGAACAAGAGACGATTTTATCGAAACTAATTCCGGAAGACCTTCAAAATTTCGGTTTAATTCCAGAATTCATAGGTCGTTTGCCTGTTCTTGCAAGCTTAGAACCTTTGGACGAAGAGACGCTTTATCAAATATTGACGGAACCGAAAAATGCAATCGTCAAACAGTACCAAAAAATGCTTGAACTTGATGATGTCGTGCTTCGATTTGAAGAGGATGCATTGCTTGAAATAGCAAAAGCAGCGATAGAACGGAAAACGGGTGCTCGTGGATTGCGTTCGATAATTGAAAACATTATGTTGGATGTAATGTACGAACTGCCATCTCTTGAAGAAGTGACTGAATGCATAATTACGCGCGATTCAGTTATAGGAGAAGGAAGTCCGACTTTACTCCGAGACGATGGTTCTGAATTTGTTTTAATGAACGGCAAAACCTCAGCATAATGCGAAAAGGTTTAAGCTGGCACCAAATGCGTATGTAAACTTGCGCTTTTCGGATGCCAGCTTTTTCCATCTAACTAGTTAATAATGGAGGTGACATGGACGTGACAACAACGACTATCAAAAATGAAATACCTTTATTGCCACTTCGCGGGGTACTCGTTTACCCAACAATGATCTTACACCTCGATGTAGGGAGAGTTCGCTCCATTGCGGCAATCGAGCATTCCGTAAAAGAAGACAGCCTGATTTTCCTTGTGACGCAAAAAGATGAGTCCGTTGAAGAGCCAACGCCTGAAGATTTGTATGATATTGGAACGCTCGCTTATGTTAAATCGATGACCGAGTTGCCGAATGGAACGTATCGTGTCTTAATCGAAGGCATCGATCGCGCAGAATGGACCAAGTATGAAGAAAAAGCTGAGTACTCTGTCGCAAGCATTACGAGCATCGAAGACAATGTTGAAAAAGATTTTGAAATGGAAGCTTTAATGAGAACACTTCTTTCCTATTTTGAGAAGTACTCCAAAGTTTCGAGAAAAATCAAGAAGGAAACGTATGACTCAGTAGCTAAAATCGCAGATCCAGGTCGGCTTGCGGATACGATTACTTCTCACTTGCCACTGAAAATCGAAGCGAAACAAGAACTTCTGGAACTATTCAACGTGAAAGAGCGCTATGAATGGCTTATTGGCCAATTACATAATGAGCAAGAAGTTCTCGAATTGGAAAATAAAATCAATGCGCGTGTAAAAGAAGCAATGGAACGAACGCAAAAAGAATTTTATTTGCGCGAACAGATGAAAGCGATTCAAACCGAGCTAGGAGATAAAGACGGCAAAGGGGTAGAAGTTGCCGAACTTCAAAAGCGCATTGATGAAGCGGATATGCCTGCTGGCGTTCAAGAAGCAGCGGAACGCGAACTTGACCGGTATGAAATAGTTCCTGCAGCTTCAGCAGAAAGCGGCGTTATTCGCAATTATATCGAGTGGCTTGTCACATTGCCGTGGTCTCATGCGACAAAAGACCAACTTGATATTAATCATTCAGAAGAAATTTTAAATCGAGACCATGAAGGACTTGAACTGGTTAAAGAGCGTATTCTCGAATATTTGGCTGTTCGTCAATTAACAAACTCTTTGCGCGGACCGATTCTCTGTTTAGAAGGACCTCCCGGGGTCGGGAAAACTTCGCTAGCACGTTCAATCGCTGAATCACTCGACCGCAAATTTGTTAGAATTTCACTCGGCGGCGTTCGTGATGAATCCGAAATACGCGGACATCGACGCACGTATGTCGGGGCGATGCCGGGACGAATCATTCAAGGAATGAAAAAAGCCGGCACGATTAATCCGGTATTTTTACTTGATGAAATTGATAAGATGTCGAATGATTTCAGGGGCGATCCATCTTCAGCGATGCTTGAGGTGCTCGACCCGGAACAAAACGCGACATTCAGCGATCACTATATTGAAGAACCGTATAACTTATCGGATGTATTATTTATTGCAACCGCGAATGATTTAAGTTCAATCCCGGGACCATTGCGCGACCGTATGGAAATCATATCGATCGCCGGGTATACGGAAATAGAAAAAAGTTCAATCGCGAAAAATCATTTAATTCCGAAGCAAATGAAAGAACACGGACTGACTGGTTCGCAACTTCGAATAAATGACGAAGCGATTTTGAATATCATTCGCTATTACACGCGAGAAGCTGGCGTTCGAAGCATGGAGCGTCAAATTGCAGCGATTTGCAGAAGAGCAGCAAAACAAATTGTCACGAATGAAAAGAAACGTGTGGTTATCACGGCAAAAACGTTAGAAACAATTCTTGGTAAAAAGAAATTCAGGTATGGACTTGCTGAGTCTGAAAATCAGATTGGTGTTGCAACTGGACTCGCTTATACGCAAGTCGGCGGCGATACATTGCAAATTGAAGTGTCATTATCTCCGGGTAAAGGGGATTTGATTCTCACTGGAAAATTAGGAGATGTCATGAAAGAATCTGCACAAGCGGCTTTTTCTTATGTCCGTTCGAAAACAGAGGATTTTGGAATCAATCCTTTATTCCACGAAACAACTGATATTCATATTCATGTTCCAGAAGGTGCTGTTCCGAAAGACGGTCCGTCCGCGGGAATTACAATCGCGACAGCTTTAGTTTCCGCTTTGACCAAGCGAAAAATCCGAAGAGAAGTGGGCATGACAGGCGAAATCACACTTCGCGGACGTGTGCTTCCAATCGGCGGCGTAAAAGAAAAAACATTAAGTGCGCATCGTGCTGGATTAACGACGATAATATTGCCACGGGATAATGAACGGGATGTTGAAGATGTTCCTGATAGTGTTCGTGAAGAATTATCGTTTGTATTCGTGAGTGACGTTGAAGAAGTGCTTAAAATTGCATTGGAGGCGTCATCAAATGAAAGTGAATAACGTAGAAATGATCATGAGTGCAGTCAGGCCGGAACAATATCCGACTGAAGGTTATCCTGAATTTGCACTCGCGGGTCGTTCAAATGTAGGGAAATCGTCATTTATCAATAAAATGATCGGACGTAAAAGTCTGGCGCGTACTTCCTCGAAACCGGGAAAAACGCAAACATTGAATTTTTATAAAATCGAAGAACAATTATTTTTCGTTGATGTTCCAGGTTACGGTTACGCGCAAGTATCTAAGTCTTCGCGTGAAGCATGGGGAAAAATGATTGAACAATATTTGACTGAAAGAGAAATCTTAAAAGCGGTAGTTCAAATTATAGATTTACGTCATCCGCCGACCAAGGATGATAAAATCATGTATGAGTTTTTAGTTCATTACCAACTACCGGCAATTATTATCGGAACAAAAGCCGATAAAATTCCAAAAGGCAGTTGGAATAAACATAAAAAAATCATTCGCGAGAAACTCAACATGCGTCCCGAAGATCCACTCATTGTTTTTTCATCTGAAAAAGGCATAGGGATGGATGAAGCGTGGGGAGAAATAAAAAAAAGAATGTGATTAGATGGCTCGATTGATGGTTTTAATCAATCGAGTTTTTGTTTTTACGGTAGAAGTTTTGCGGCGTATTGGTCGTTTGGCCTATTTCGACAATAAGAGCACATCAATTGTAAACAGGGTGAAATTAGATTAGAATAATTCTCAATATGATGAGTAAACTAGTGTCAGTCATAGGCTGTTCACATTTGGGAGCGAAATTCGGGCTGAAATATGTTATAATTGAAATAGTGAATTAGAACGTGAAAGGTGTGAGCACCAAGTGCATACAATCGTAGTAGGTGTTAACCATCGAACTGCACCTGTTGAAATAAGGGAAAAGTTGTCGTTTGTTGAATCAGAATTGACAGAAGCGATGCAAACGTTGCAACAACAAAAAAGTATTTTGGAAAACACAATCATATCAACTTGTAATAGAACTGAAGTTTATGCAGTGGTCGATCAATTGCATACAGGACGTTATTACGTAAAACGCTTTTTAGCGGATTGGTTCAATGTGCCAATCGAATCATTCGAAGCGCACCTAGTTGTCAATGAAAACGATAAAGCGATTGAACATTTAATGAAAGTGGCTGCGGGAATGGACTCAATGGTACTTGGCGAAACACAAATTTTAGGACAAGTCCGTGATAGTTTTCTCGAAGCGCAGTCTATTGGCGTTACAGGCACTGTTTTTAATGAGCTATTCAAACAAGCTGTAACATTCTCCAAGCGTGCGCATGCAGAAACGGATATCGGTGCAAACGCTGTTTCGATTTCTTATGCGGCAGTCGAACTAGGAAAACAAATATTCGGTTCATTAAATCACAAGCACATCGCAATTCTTGGCGCGGGTGAAATGGGCGAATTGGCACTTCAAAATTTACAAGGTAGCGGTGCTGAAAAAGTCACAGTTCTGAATCGTACATTTTCAACTGCTGAAGAAATCGCCAAGAAATTTGGCGGGGTAGCGAAGCCGATCAGTGAGTTGCAATGCGCATTATTGGAAGCAGACATCTTGATCAGTTCAACATCGGCATCAAATTACGTCATTGATTATGAATTAATGAAAAACGTTGATAAGATGCGAAGAGGCAATCCGATTTTCTTGATCGACATTGCAGTTCCAAGAGATTTAGACCCTAAAATTGGGGAGATTCCAAATGTGTTTCTATATGATATAGATGATTTACAAGGAATTGTCGATGCGAATCTTGCAGAGCGTGAAAAAGCTGCAGAGAAAATCGGCTTATTGATTGAAGGACAAATCATCGAGTTCAATGAATGGCTCGCGACACTTGGCGTCGTTCCAGTCATCACTGCACTCCGTGAAAAAGCGCTCCGCATACAAGCTACAACGATGGAAAGCATGATGAACAAAATTCCAGATTTAACAGAGCGCGAGAAGAAAGTTTTAAGCAAACATACAAAATCGATTATCAATCAACTGCTAAAAGATCCAATCTTGCAAGTGAAAGAAATGGCAATGGATTCTAAATCAGCTGAAAAAATCGCGTTATTCCAACAGATTTTCGGGATTGATGAAGAAGTTGAAAAGGAAAAAGAGGAATTGGCGAGATTAGCACAAGAGCGGCTAGCGTCAAGGTCGAAAAAAAATCTTTCCTCGGAACCTGATTTGTCATTTTGACGATTACTAAAAGGGCTTTTCCTCATTGCAAATGTTACACTGTAAATGGGGAGACGCCTTTTTATATCGTTTAAAATCAGACTTTATTTCGGGAAGGACTGAGACGTTTTGGCTGATATCACGATGACAAGGCTGCACGAGTGGATGGTCATCTTGTATGCGTTCAGTCTTGTCTTTTACTTTATTGACTATTTAAATAAAGATAAAATCGCGCATCGAGTTGCTTTTTGGATTCTCATGGTTGTTTATGCGATGCAAACAACTTCTTTAATCATGTATATTGTTGAAACGAAACGCTTTCCGATTTTATCATTATTTGAAGGAATTTATTTTTACGCTTGGTTGCTACTAACAGTTTCTATTTTGCTGCATTTATTTTCAAAGCCGAGTTATATGGTATTTTTCCTTAATGTTATCGGGTTTATATTTATGACGATTCATACATTTGCCAGGACGCAAATAAAGCAATCGCCAATTGGAGACGCTTTAATATCTGAACTCCTTTTCATTCACATTACATTCGCGATTTTGTCCTATGTCGCTTTTGCGATATCTTTTGTCTATGCGATATTATATTTACTATTATATAAGATATTGAAGAAGCGGAAATGGTCGAAACAATTTGTTCGCCTGCCGTCACTTCAACAAACCGCGACTGGCATGAAAGTCGGGGTCATCATCGGAATCCCTTTACTGATGATCAGTTTGATTCTCGGCATGCAATGGGCGCATCTCGTGTTAAGTAATTGGTCTTTCTTTGATTTTAAGATTATTAGCTCGTTTTTGATTCTAATTTTGTATATTCTTGTTTTATTGGCCATGCAAACTGGTAGGCTGAGAGGAAACAACGGTGCATGGGCGAATATATTTGCATTCCTCTTTGTTATTATTAATTTCTTTTTGGGCAGCACATTGTCCGGATTCCATTTTTGGGTTTAATGAACCCTTTATGAAAGGTTGATCAGAATGAGAAAAATCATCGTAGGTTCGAGAAGAAGTAATCTTGCCATGACACAAACAAAGTGGTTTATTGAACAAATGAAAGAAGCAGGTGCGCCATTCGAATTTGAAATCAAGGAAATCGTGACGAAAGGCGATCAAATCCTTGATGTCATGCTCTCCAAAGTGGGTGGTAAAGGCTTGTTTGTAAAAGAAATTCAACAAGCGCTCCTCAATAAAGAAATCGATTTTGCGGTACATAGCTTAAAAGACATGCCAGCTAAATTGCCTGAAGAACTCATGATCGGTTGCATCCCGCCACGTGTCGATGCACGCGATGCATTCATTTCAAATGGCCATGTCAAATTCATGGATCTTCCGATCGGTGCAGTTGTCGGTACATCGAGCCTCCGCCGTAGTTCGCAATTATTACTCTTGCGTCCAGATTTAGAAATCAAATGGATACGCGGAAACATCGAAACGCGCATGAAGAAATTGCGCGACGGAGAATACGATGCGATTTTACTGGCTGCTGCGGGAATGAAACGTGTCGGTTGGGATGACGATGTAGTAACAGAATTCATGTCCGTCGAGGATTGCATACCTGCAATCGGGCAAGGTGCATTGGCGATTGAATGCCGTAAAGATGACAAAGAATTATTGGATGAACTCGCAAAAGTATCCGACGATAAAACATGGAAAGAGATTGAAGCAGAACGCACATTTTTATCGGAAATGGACGGTTCATGCCAAGTTCCAATCGCCGGATATGCTCAGTATGACGGAGAAAACATTCACTTTACGGGTTACGTCGCTTCACCAGACGCTACACAAGTATTTAAAAATACCGTTGTCAACTCGGATCCGGTTGCAGCAGGAATGCAAGTGGCAAATACGTTGCGTGCTGAAGGGGCCGGCGATGTTATAAAGAAAGTGATGGCCGAGATGGATGAAGGAAAGTGAACCGTTAAAAGGGAAGACAGTCGTTTTCACAGGCACTCCCAAATCAGAAGATGTATTTGAATTGGTTAGAAATTACGGGGGACACCCAGTTTCTCTCCCGTTAATAAAAGTCACGGAATTAATAGAACCAACCGATAAATTACGCCTGGATGCCAGTCCTACTTACGACTGGCTTATCTTCACGAGTCAAAGCGCCGTATCGGCATTTGAAGCGAAAATGAAGCGTCACGGGGTATCTACAGACACGATTCCTTCAAATGTAGCTGCAATCGGCACGCGCACTGCGGCCGCTCTTGAGAAGATCGGATTTTCAGTGCAGTTTATCCCGACAGTTTTTAGCGCGGACGTTTTCGTGAAAGAATTTAATCCGCAGGAAAATGATCTGCGCCGGTTGCTGTTTTTGCGCGGAACGATCGCGGGACCGACAATCAGTGAGGAACTGCCGTTTATTGTTGATGAATGGACAATCTATAAAACCGAAAAAGCGGATGAAAACACAGATGAACTTGTGGATTTATTGCAACGAGAAAAGGCGGTATCGGTGTTATTTGCAAGTCCGTCAGCAGTCGAAATTTTCGCGGAAGAAGTGGCACCCAAAACTGGGTGGGACGGCTATATAATTGGTGCTATCGGGCATGTCACCGAGAAAGCGCTTAAAGAAGTCGGCGCGCCCGTTCATGTTCGACCTGAAACTTATACTTTAAAGCATCTCGTCGATAAATTGGCGAGTCGAAAGGATGTTACGTTTGGATAATTTAAATTTCCGTCGAAATAGACGGTTGCGGAATTCTGGAACTCTTCGTTCCATGGTAAGAGAAACAGTTTTGCAAAAAGAAGATTTCATCTATCCGATTTTCGTCGTCGAAGGGGACGATGTGAAAAATGCGGTAGAATCGATGCCGGGCGTCTATCAATTGTCGCTTGATCATCTAGCTGCCGAAGTGGATGAAGTAGTTTCACTTGGCATTCCATCGATTATTTTATTCGGTGTTCCGAAAGAAAAAGATGCTATAGGATCCCAAGCATACGCGGAAGAAGGAATCGTGCAGCAGGCAACTCGTTTTGTGAAGGAACGCCACCCGGAACTCGTCGTGATTGCGGACACTTGTCTTTGCCAATATACAGACCACGGGCACTGCGGAGTCATCGAAGACGGCTATGTATTAAATGATCAATCGCTGGAATTACTTGCGAAAACAGCAGTTAGCCAAGCTGAAGCCGGAGCTGACATCATTGCGCCGTCCAATATGATGGACGGATTTGTCGCTGCAATTCGCCGCGGGCTTGACGAAGCAGGATTTGTGAATATCCCTATTATGTCTTACGCAGTAAAATATGCGTCTGCATATTACGGACCGTTCCGCGATGCGGCTCATTCATCACCGCAATCAGGTGACCGCAAAACGTATCAAATGGACCCGGCAAACCGACTTGAAGCCATTCGAGAAGCTGAATCCGATGTTGCTGAAGGAGCCGACTTCCTGATTGTTAAACCGGCACTTTCGTATCTCGATATCATGCGCGATGTGAAAGATAACTTCACATTGCCGGTCGTCGCTTACAATGTGAGCGGGGAATACGCTATGGTGAAAGCGGCAGCACAAAATGGCTGGATAAACGAAAAAGATATTGTCATTGAAACATTAACAAGTATGAAGCGTGCGGGTGCGGACTTAATTATGACGTACCATGCGAAAGATGCGGCGCGCTGGTTGGAGGGAAAATAATTGGAGAAAAATTATACGAACTCGAAACAAGCGTTTGAAAAAGCAGTAGACTTAATGCCTGGTGGTGTGAATTCACCAGTTCGTGCATTTAAATCAGTAAATATGGACCCGATTTTCATGCAAAGCGGTAAAGGTGCAATGATTACGGATATCGATGGGAATGAATACATCGACTACGTTCTTTCATGGGGGCCTCTTATTTTAGGTCACTCGGATCCGGATGTTGTTAAAGGCATTCAACGCGTTGCGGAAACTGGTTCCAGTTTCGGTGCGCCTACATTGGCTGAAAATGAACTTGCCGAGATTGTCATTGATCGTGTACCTTCGATTGAAATGGTGCGCATGGTATCCTCGGGAACAGAAGCGACGATGAGCGCATTACGTCTTGCACGAGGCATTACAGGACGTAATATTATTTTGAAATTTGAAGGATGTTACCATGGACATGGTGACTCTTTATTGATCAAAGCAGGTTCTGGTGTTGCAACACTAGGACTTCCAGACAGCCCGGGAGTCCCAGAATCCGTAGCGAGAAACACAGTTACAGTTGCTTACAATGATCTCGATAGCGTGAAAGTTGCGATTGATGAGTTCGGCGACGATTTAGCAGCGATCATTGTTGAACCTGTTGCTGGAAATATGGGAGTTGTCCCACCGCAGCCAGGATTCCTAGAAGGTCTCCGCGAATTAACTACCGAAAATGGATCGCTCTTAATTTTTGATGAAGTTATGACAGGTTTCCGTGTTGGATATAACTGTGCGCAAGGTCATTTTGATGTGCAACCAGATATTACATGTCTTGGAAAAGTCATCGGCGGCGGACTTCCAGTTGGTGCATACGGTGCATCCAGAGAAATCATGGAAAATGTCGCGCCGGCTGGAACTGTTTACCAAGCAGGTACATTGTCAGGTAACCCGCTTGCCATGACTGCGGGAATTGAAACGTTGAAAAAGTTGACGCCGGAATCTTATGATCACTTCATGAAGCTTGGCGACCAACTTGAAAATGGTTTCCGCGAAGCGGCGGAAAAGTATAATATTCCGCACACAGTAAACCGTGCTGGTTCAATGATCGGTTTCTTCTTCACGAATGAAGATGTCGTCAATTACGATGCAGCTAAAACATCAGATCTAGAATTGTTTGCAGATTACTACCGCTTAATGGCGGAAGAGGGTATCTTCTTACCACCGTCACAGTTTGAGGGGATGTTCATTTCAACTGCGCATACTGAAGAACATATTGCGAAAACTGTTGAAGCCTTCCATACGGTGTTTGAAAAGTTAGCGCGATAATTAATAAAACCTTTACCGAGTACTTGAACGATTTCAAGTACTCGGTATTTTTATGGATACCGTTGGTCTACGTTCCGGGCGGCGCTTTCCTGCGGACGAGCGTCGAGCCAATCGAACAACGAAGAGTTCGAACTTCGATCAACTATAGATTTCATTGTGATTAGATTGTGTGTCGACGAAGAAAGAAGTGTTCTTGTGAGAACGCAACGTTTTCATCAAACTAGGAAACGTATCGCACGTACTTGGAAACGTTAACGCAAAAGAAGGAAACGTTTCCGTCAAAGTAGGAAACGTTACTGGGAGTAAGAAACGTTTTCATTAAACTAGGTTACGTTTCGCATGAACTTGGAAACGTTATCGCAAAAGAAGGAAACGAATCCGTCGAAGTAGGAAACGTTACTAGGAGTAAGAAACGTTTTCATCAAACTAGGAAACGTTTCACATGAACTTGGAAACGTTAACGCAAAAGAAGGAAACGTTTCCGTCGAAGTAGGAAACATTACTGGGAGTAAGAAACGTTTTCATCAAACTAGGAAACGTATCGCACGTACTTGGAAACGTTAACGCAAAAGAAGGAAACGTTTCCCCGAAACCAGGAAACGTCCCCATCGCGACAATATAAATATTAAAACATCCTCCCCCGATTATCTTCTAACAATCAATCATCATGCATACAATTGTTTGTAAGGGAATAGGAGGAGAAAAATATGAAAACTGTACAATGGCAAATGAAAGAGGACTTTGTATTTCCAGAATCGACAGGAACTCCAACAGGTACAGAGTCGGTCAGGGTGACGCCTCGATTTACAATCGATCGTTCGGGGGAATCGGTTCGGATGACCGGCATCTACCATCTAGCAGTGAATGTAGAATTTGACTTAGAAGTTCCTAGAACGGGTAAAGCAGACTCTGCAATATTAATTGACGATGTTGAGCTTAATGGGAATTTAGGCTATTTTGAATATGCGGTTCCGTTTAATATCGATTTACCACCAGAAGCAAATGATCCGTTAAACATCGCGACAGCAAATGCGCAATGCGAGATGGAGGGACAAGGCGCAATTGCAGTCATTTGGGAAGTCCAATGTTCCTATAGGGAAATCATCGAAGTTCAAGAGGATAGCTCTAACCCTAAACAAAAAGAACCCAATACAGAAGAAACACCAGAATCACCTTCAAATGTTGCTGCAGAAGTTGCTGAAACAGAAGAGGTTGTTGAAGATAATCCAGCCCCGGAACATACTGTGAAATATGAAAATGTATCAATTCCAGACCGGGAAGAAGATGAAACATTGTCATTCATCGCTGGCTTGGAAGATGGGATTTCAACAACAGTTTTCCGCTCAAATAATGTTTCGGTGCAGGGCGAAAGCTAATCCCGCGAGAAAGCACAGTAATAGAAAGTCACCGGCAGTCGGCACGATCAACATCCGAATTAATTGAAAAACGGCGATTGGAATAATGATGGTTTTACAATAAAAACGGGTTTTTCGCAGCCAAGGTGGCAATAAGTATGGATTATACCCTTTTCTCATAACACAATCCTTTCTTGATTTACTTGACGTACACGCCTGTTTTCCTATATAATCAATTCAACTGCATATTGATGCGATGAACGGGAATAGTACGTGACATAATTTTCTAAAGAGAGGGAGCCAAAGGTGAGAGGCCCCGTAAAGAATGCACAGAATGTCCCCCGTGAGCAGTTTCCATGAACAAGAACCTTCTTCATTAGTGGAAACCGGTTTGAAGCCGTTATACAAGTATGAGGTGTACATTTTTTGCTGTGCACAAATAAAGGTGGTACCGCGAACAACTCCTTCGTCCTTTTTTAAGACGAACGGAGTTTTTTTGTGTCCGAAAATAAATTTATTTAACAGGAGGAACTAACCATGTCAACTGAAGATTTATCAATGCCGACTAAATACGAACCGCAAACAATTGAAAATGGCCGTTACCAATGGTGGCTTGAAGGAAAGTACTTTGAAGCCAAACCAGAAAGCGGTAAAGAGCCTTATACGATCGTCATCCCGCCGCCGAACGTTACAGGCGTACTCCATCTCGGGCATGCTTGGGATACGACACTCCAAGATATTTTAACGCGAATGAAACGAATGCAAGGTTATGATGCGTTATGGCTTCCAGGAATGGATCATGCTGGAATCGCAACTCAAGCACGCGTAGAAGCTCGTCTTCGTTCAGAAGGAAAATCCCGTTATGACTTGGGACGCGAAAAATTCATTGAAGAAACTTGGAATTGGAAAGAAGAATATGCATCCCATATTCGCGAACAATGGGCAAAACTCGGTCTTGGCCTCGATTACACGCGCGAACGTTTCACGTTAGATAAAGGATTATCAAAAGCGGTCCAGGAAGTCTTTATCAAACTCTACAATAAAGGGTTAATTTACCGCGGCGAATACATTATTAACTGGGATCCGAAAACAAAAACAGCTTTATCGGATATCGAAGTTATCCATCAAGATGTGCAGGGTGCATTCTATCATATGCGTTACCCACTAACAGATGGCACAGGCAGCATTGAAGTTGCGACGACGCGTCCTGAAACGATGCTCGGCGATACTGCGGTTGCCGTTCATCCTGAAGATGAGCGCTATAAACATTTAATCGGTAAAACAGTCACACTTCCGATTGTCGGCCGTGAAATTGAAATAATTGCCGATGATTACGTGGATATGGAATTCGGAAGCGGCGCGGTTAAAATCACTCCAGCGCATGATCCAAATGATTTCGAAATCGGAAACCGTCATAACTTGCAACGCGTTCTCGTGATGAACGAAGACGGAACGATGAATGATCTCGCTGGAAAATACAAAGGAATGGACCGTTTCGAGTGCCGTAAAGAAATCGTCAAAGATCTGCAAGAAAGCGGCGTTCTTTTTGAAATCGAAGACCATCTCCACTCAGTCGGCCATTCAGAACGAAGCGGCGCGGTAGTTGAACCGTACTTATCGACTCAATGGTTCGTTAAAATGCAGCCACTCGCGGATGCATCAATCGAACTTCAAAAAGGTGAAGGTAAAGTAAACTTCGTTCCAAGTCGTTTTGAAAACACGTATCTAAGATGGATGGAAAATATCCATGACTGGTGTATTTCGCGTCAACTATGGTGGGGTCATCGCATCCCAGCTTGGTACCATAAAGAAACCGGCGAAGTATATGTCGGTCACGATGCACCAACTGACATCGAAAACTGGAAACAAGACGAAGACGTATTAGATACTTGGTTCTCTTCCGCACTTTGGCCTTTCTCAACATTGGGATGGCCAGATGTAGATAATGAAGAATTCAAACGATACTACCCGACTGATGCACTTATTACAGGATATGACATCATTTTCTTCTGGGTGTCAAGAATGATTTTCCAAGGGCTCGAGTTTACTGAAGAGCGTCCATTTAAGGATGTGTTAATTCACGGATTAGTGCGTGATGCCGAAGGGCGTAAAATGTCTAAATCACTAGATAACGGTGTCGATCCGATGGAAGTCATCGAAAAATACGGTGCCGATGCACTTCGTTATACACTATCAACGGGCGCATCCCCGGGGCAAGACATCCGTTTCTCCATGGATAAAGTGGAATCCAACTGGAATTTCGCCAATAAAATCTGGAATGCATCTCGTTTCGCTCTCATGAATATGGACGGATTGACATATGACGAAATCGATTTATCCGGCGAGAAATCTGTCGCAGACACATGGATCTTGACTCGTTTGAATGAAACCATCGAGCAAGTAACAAATCTTGCCGACAAATATGAGTTCGGTGAAGTAGGCCGTGCGCTTTACTCCTTCATTTGGGATGATTTCTGCGATTGGTACATCGAAATGGCGAAATTGCCATTATACGGGGAAGATGAAGCAGCGAAAAAGATGACGCGTTCAGTACTCGCGTATGTTCTTGACAATACGATGCGTCTCCTGTATCCGTTCATGCCATTCATCACTGAAGAAATTTGGCAGAACCTCCCGCACGAAGGCGAATCAATTACGATCGCGCCGTGGCCGACAGTTGATGAATCATTGTCGAATAAAGAGCGTGCCTCTGAAATGAAGTTGCTCATGGACATTATCCGTTCTGTAAGAAACATCCGTGCAGAAGTGAACACGCCAATGAGCAAAGAAGTTCCGCTCTATATTTCAACAAGAGACGATAAAACAGCCGAGATATTTGAAACGAACCGAAAATACATCGAACGTTTCTGTAATCCAAAACCATTAACAATCGGTAAAGGAATATCAGCACCAGGGAAATCAATGTCAGCCGTCATTACCGGCGCTGAGTTGTTCTTACCGCTGGAAGGCTTGCTAAATATCGACGAAGAACTAGCGCGTTTGGCAAAAGAGTTAAAGAAATGGGAAAGCGAAGTCAAACTCGTCCAAGGCAAACTCTCAAACGAACGCTTCGTCAACAACGCACCAGAAGCAGTTGTAGCTGAAGAACGTGCGAAAGAAAAAGACTATCTCGAAAAATACGCGACAGTTGAGAAGCGTATGAAGGAATTGAAAGAGATTTAATACAAAAATCACCCTGTTGGAATTTTCAACAGGGTGTTTTTACATGTTTTATATTGATTATATTTCAGTTACTTGAAAAATATTATTGTTTTGCTGTAGAGAGGGAGAGGTCTAATTAAGCCTTCTACTTAAATGACAGATTTAACAACAGTGAAATAATTAGTTGTTTGTTCTTTAATATATCCCATCAATTTCTCGGCTATTGAAAAATCATACGTTGTGTACAATGACCGGGCGCCCACAGGATCCTCAATTTCATTCAAAATCCAGCGACCATCAGGCAATATAAGGAAGTCGATTCCAATGTAGTCGCTTTTTAACGCTCGTGCAATCCGAACGACTTCTTTTTCCTGCCAACTAGAGAGCACATATTTTTCTACCGATCCGCCTAATGTATAGTTCGATTTAAATGAATCATTTCCTGTACGTTTAACAGCTCCTACGACTTCTTTTCCGATAACGAAAACACGTACATCGGTTGCGTTGGATTCGATATATGGTTGAGCGATTAGATTACGATTCTTGAACCTAGTAATAAATGATTCGGTCTCTTTCATAGACGTACTAAGATATACTTCATCTCCGCCATGACCATCCGCGGTTTTTAATACAGCAGGATAGGATTTCACATCTTCTGCTGAATTCAGTTTTTTTGTCGGCACCGATGGCACACCTAACAGGGCAGCTAATTCAAACGACTGAAGTTTGTCATTCGCAATCCTGTTCACTTCAGAACGGTTGAAAACTCGAAAGCCTAGTCGCTCAAATAATGCAGCCTTTTCTGGATTCCGGTCTCTAAATAAAATGAAATCTGCATCAGCACTGGGTTGATCGTTATCTACAATTAACCTAAGTTCGATGCCAATATGTTCTGCCTTTTCGATTAAATCCTCTATAAATGCATAATTTCTTACAGACTCTGTAAGAGAATAATAGACATATCCCTTCATCCGATTTCCCTCAATATGTACGCAATCATCTCATCCGCGACGTTAATCCCCGTGACGTTGTAAATGTTTCGTATATGGGCAGCAGCGTTCACTTCGCAGACGAGCGGTTTTTCATCTTCTCCGAACAATAAGTCGACGCCTGCAAACTCTGCGCCTACCGCATCGGCAGCCTTGATTGCTAAATCTCGCTGTGCATCTGTTAATTCGATGACTTCAGCCACACCGCCGTTTGTAATATTGGCACGGAAATCGGTTTCCGAATGGCGGTACATTGCTGCGACGATTTCACCGCCTACGATGTTAACTCGAATATCTCTACCTTTACTAGTTTCAATAAATTCTTGAAAAACGTAGTCGACCCCGCGTAACTCTTCCGTCTTCGCATAAAATTCTTCTTCTGTTTCTATTAAATAAACCCGCATCCCGAATGATCCGTGACCTTCCTTAATAATCATTGGAAGTCCCAATTCACTAAGAACTTTTTCATAATAACCAGAATCAGCAATCGTAAATGACGGATAAACCTTCGGCGCGATGATGGTTTTCGGCATTGAAATCCCATGTTTCGCTAACTCCAAATATTGATTCGCTTTATTATCGCAAGTTTCGATAACAATGGGATCGTTAAATATTCTGATGTTATTATTTTTCAAAAACTTCGCAAGCAGAATGTCTTTGTCTAGGAAAACAACGAAATCAGGTTGCTGTTCAAACTCGCTTGTCAAATCCATTAGCACTTCATAATTTTTCTTTAACTCGGCTTTTATACCTGCTCGTTCAGCAGCTTCTATTATTAATACGGCTTGGTCTTTAAATTTATCGCTTGTCAAACTTCCGTTATAAATTACCCAACAACTGTACATAGAATTTCCTCCGGTCATGATATACTCTAGCTACTAATATTTTAACATACGGGGGACTTATGATGATTCCAAAAATGAAAGAATATAAAGAGCGCTGGGGAATTAATAGCGATGATGAAATAAAACCAGGCTTAGTAGCAATAGAAAGAGCTCTTGACGTAATAGGAAATCCAGAAAAAACGCTAAAAGTCATTCATGTAACGGGGACGAATGGCAAAGGGTCAACCATAGCCTTTATGGAATCCATCTTGAAAGAACATGGGTATTCAACTGGCGTATTTTCATCACCAGCAATCATAGACATTCATGATCAAATACGATTCAATGGATCACCTATAACAAAAGAAGAATTGAATCGAACATTTGAAGAAATGACTGAACTAAGCGGCATGTTGACGGATTTTGAATTATTGACGGTGGCGGCATTCATTTCTTTTAATCGGTTGCAACCAGATTACGTATTACTTGAAACTGGAATGGGCGGATTACTGGATAGCACAAATGTAATTACGCCTCTTGTATCTGTCATTACGTCGATTGCGCTAGATCATACAGCATTTCTTGGAACCGCATTAAATGAGGTCGCGGCTCATAAAGCCGGGATAATAAAAACTGGAATTCCAGTAGTGACAGGTCCCTTATCGGATAAAGCTCTTCAAGTTGTTTCGCAGGCGGCAAAGAAGAAGGGGGCCCTGCTTCAAATGTATGGCGCAGATTTTAGTATGGAAAACGATGAACTGTTCAAGGGAAAACGTAATTATAAGTTATGCGGGCGTGCGATGAAAGGCGAACATCAAAGTATGAATGCAGCGATTGCAATTGAAGCCCTGCTTTTAGCTGGCCTTCCGCTTTTAGAAGATAAAGTTAGCAAGGGAGTAGCAAAAACAGCACTCCCGCATCGATTCCAAGAAATCGCTCCGGGTATCTTTTTGGATGGTGCTCATAATCCGGCTGCTGCTAAGGCGCTTGCTAATACAATCAAGACCGAGTTCCCGGGCGAGAAAGTGGATTTTGTTATCGGGATGTTGAAAGGTAAAGACATAAAAGGAACATTAGACGAACTGATTCCTGTCGCAGAATCATTCACATTTATCACATTCCCGCATAAAGAAGCTGCTACTGGGGAGGAATTGATGGCGAAATGTAATCATAATAGGAAACTAGTGCTGTCAGCCCGAAGTGGTATTATTGAACTAGTTAATGGGAATGATTTTAAGAAAATAGTAACAGGTTCACTCTATCTTTTAGCAAGCCTTAAATACCGCTAGGCACTATTGTTTATTTGGGTATTTATGCAATTGTGTGAGTGACAAACCGATTATAGTTTGGTAAGATTTCAGTATATTCAGCGGTTCCATTGTTACTAAGTAATGAGAGGTGAATTATGATGAATACCTATAATAGAACTACTTTTTGGACTTTTATTGTGTGGTTAGTCATAGTTCCGCCTGGGATAATATATCTGTTCTTAAATTTTAATCATCATGATATTAATTGGCTGTACCTTGCCATATACACAATTTTTGGTTTTATAACGCTACTTTATCCAATTAGAAAAAACGGTCACCCTCTTTTTCTAGTCATGTGGGTAACAATACCTGTTTTTCTTACATACGGAATCGTAGCAGAAGTTATTGTCATGCAGTTTTCAGTTCTTGCAATTTTAGTCGCGTTTAACAATTCAATCTCTTTAATAAATCGCTTCTTACTTAACTCCACACTGTTTTTTGTTTTATCGATCGTAAGTGCCGCAGTATTTAAGCTAGTTGGCGGTGAAATTGGTTTATTGGAGTTTTGGCCGTTATTCTTTGTTATTTTTTGTTATCAGTTTTCCCATGTATTGGTCAGGGATTTAATATTTAAGATTGATTCGCATTTCAGGAAAATACCTCGGAATTATATATATAACAAAACATTATTTGACTATATTTCTGGTTTTGGCGTTATCCCATTCGCTTTAACTTTATATTATTTAATTGAGTTCGTTGGATTTGGAGCGGTTTTTTTACTCGGAGTGCCATTTATCATAACGACCCATATACTTCGAATTTATAATAATACAGAAGAAATTAATAGTAATTTAAAAAGGGCTGGTGCAATCGGTCATGGACTTTCTAACAATCTAACCGAAAAAAAGATTGTTGATCAGTTTATAGAAAAAGTGTCGGAGTTATTTAACGCGGAATGTGTGTATTTATTCAATCATCAAGATGGTTGGTTAGAATTAATGCGTTCTTATGAAAAGGGCGAATTCGTTGAGGTTATTTTTAATCGACTTTCGCCTGGACAAGGAATTGCAGGATCTGTGCTCATGCGGAATAAACCAATCATTTATTCTAAAAGAGAAGAGTGGGAAAGAGTCTCTAAAAATTATGCGCCAGATGAAATGCAAAGTGTTCTCTGTTTACCAATATCTCGTGATCAAAATATTGAATCAGTGCTTTTTCTTTCAACGCAGAGAAAAGCGGGATTTAAAGAATATCATCTACAAATTTTAGAAATTCTTTGTTCATACTTTACGGTGTCCGTGGAAAAAGCTCGGAACGTCGAGGAAAAGGTAAGTCAAAGCGAACGTTGTGCACTTACTAAGCTTTATAATTATCGATTTATAGAGGAACGTATGGAATATGCGATGGATCGTGTGAATGATGGTTTGCTAGATGAACTATCGATATTAATGTTCGATATTGACCATTTTAAAGATGTTAATGATACGTACGGTCATCAATGCGGTAATGAAGTACTTCAAATGTTTGCTCGAATTCTAAGACAACATATTCCGCAAAATGGAATAGTCGGTAGATACGGGGGGGAAGAGTTCGTTTTTATTCTTCCTGGTATGTCTAAGTGCGATGCCAAGTTATTAGCAGAAAAGGTTCGCTCCGAAATTGAAAGCTATGCCTTTCAAGTATACCCTAGTCTTAATAATCAAATTGCGCCGGTACTTATCTCCATAACTGTCAGTATTGGAGTATCTAATGCGCCTGAAGATACCGACGAAGCAAAGACCTTATTATCTTATGCGGATCGTTCTCTATATCTAGGCGCGAAACAAGCCGGACGGAATCGTGTTGCAGTCTATATTAAATAAGAATAGAAAGGTAGGAAATGGCAGTGGATGTTTCTAGAAAAAATCAGATAATCATTTTTTCCATTTGGCTACTTGTCGTTCCTATTACCTTATATTTCGCAAAAATGTATTTCCCCTCGAGAGAACTTGACTGGACGAATCTTGTCATCTTATTTTTAATCATGTTTTTAACGATGCTGCTGCCGATTCAATTTCAAAACATGACGATTTCACTGGAACGCTGGATTACGTTAACAATCTTCCTGCAGTATGGACTCTTCATCGAAATAATTTTTATTCAAATAGCGATGTTTTTAATACTTTTTACAGAAAAAAGTACATTGCCAATTACGCATAAGTTCTTTGTGAACTCTGGGATTTTCGCACTTACATCGCTATTGAGCGGAGCGATTTACCATTCTTTAGGCGGAACAATCGGGTCCATGGATTTTTCAAAAGTGTTTTATTTCGGACTGATTTATGCAATTTCCTATTCGTTAATCAATAATTTATTGTTAAAGGTTTATTTTCATTTCAATTCACATATTTTTTCCTTGACCTCGAAAGGAGCACTCTGGGACTATGCTTCGACGATTATCATGGTGCCGTTCGGAATTGCACTTTACTTCTTGAATGAGCATCTTAGCAATAAATCATTACTGCTCGTCGGGATTCCCTTTGTCATATTTTTGTTCATCCTCAGAATGTTTAACAGTTCTACTACAGTGAATGATCAGCTCTCATGTGCTGCTGAAATTGGTCCTGAACTTGCCGATCGACTATTATTCGACGAGGTGCTGGAAACATTTTTGGTGAAATTAAAAGATGTGGTCCCGTATGATAATGCATATGTCGTAGACCTTCGAAGTGGTATAGATTTTGTACCATTAATGGGAAATGGCCGTAATGGCATAACGAAAGATGTAAAAGGGATTTTATTTCACGATATTAAGAAAGTAGACGACGGGCTTGATGAATTTTTTACTAGAATCTATTTTAATGAAAAAGAGATAAAATCATTAAAGAATATAGAGTTTGTCGGTAACATTCGAAGTGTTTTAACGGCACCGATTATTCGTAACGAGATTACAGAAGGTTTTCTCATCTTGACTTCTTATCGTAAGAACATGTTTAAGCCGGAAAGTTTGAATCTCATAGATATATTAAATGGTTTTTTTGCAATTTCATTGGAAAAAGCACGATTTTATGAAAGTACAATTGAAAAAGGCGTACGATGCGGGTTAACGAAGTTGCATAACTTTGCTTACTTAGAAACCAAACTTGAAGAGAACATGGGTGAACTTAGAGAGGGATTACTATCAAGTCTTTCTGTCATTATGCTGGATATCGATTACTTTAAAAAGATAAATGATACGTACGGACACGAATGCGGCAATGTTATTTTGGTGAAGTTGGCCGAATTGCTTAAAAGCCATCGTACACCTGTTACTACGTTGGCTAGATACGGCGGGGAAGAATTTGTTTTCATATTACCGAACTTCACAAAAAAAGAAGCAACCGACCTTGCAGAAGAAATTCGAATTGAGGTAGAAAAAACTAATTTTGCAATTACCCCTGATTTAACGGAAGATAAACCCGAGGATAAGGTGTCGATTGATGTGAATATAACGATAAGTTTAGGAGTTGCTACTGCGCTAGAAGATGCGGAAAACGCAAAAGATTTACTTCGCAACGCAGACCGGGCGCTTTATATTGGCGGAAAACAATCAGGACGAAATTTAGTCGGGGTTTATAATGACGTCGAAGAAGCTGGTACAAAAGTTTAATAAGTCAATAATAGAAGAATCGGCGTCTGTCGGTTCTTTTTTTATGTGTAGTTTTCAGAATTGAGTAAACCCATAGTGACAACGGGCTATTCATATGTGATAATAGATTCAGAAAGTGTAGAGGAGTGACTAAATTTGGTGAAAAGTAGTCATGCTGAGTGTGAGAAAGGACTCACGCTCATTGAGGTGCTAGCCTCATTGGTTATTTTAGGCATCGTTTTTATAGGGTTTATGAATATATTTCCACAAATGACAGTGTTTAATAAGAAAACAGAAACTAAGCTGGATACGATGAATTTGGCCAAGCAGGAAATAGTGGAGATTAAGTCATATGAATTGTCAGATCCACTAAGCTTTGAACAAATTTTGAAATTTAATCCAATCGCGAGTGAGGTTATTAGTGAAGATAGTGATGATATTGAAATCGAGTATGAAAAAAATGACTACAAATATCGAATAACTATTAATAATGAAAATGCTTTAAAAGATGAAGATGGAGATTCCGAAATAAAGTCAAAAAATATAGGCTTGTATAAAGTACATATACAAATATTAACGGATGGGGAACAATTGAGTAGTGAAACATATGGGTATCTTGAAATTGTTAATAATGATAAAACAGAGACCGGAAGCTAGGATAGGAGGAACACTAGTGAGGACAAACAATGAAAAAGGAATTACATTAGTAGAACTTCTTGCGGTTCTTGTTCTCGTTTCCTTAGTGAGTGCTATTGTTATTACGTCATTTTCAATTGCCCATCGCCACAATGTTGTCGAAACAAAGAAATTGAAATTACAACAAGAAGCAAATTATATAATTTCAGCTGTATTACAGAAACATCGAGATGAAAATACAGAGTGTTATGTGCTTGAAGTTTCAGCTGATGAACATGAAATTGTATTTAAGGATTGTAATGGAAAGGAAACTATATTAGGTGATAAATTTAACTATTCGTTAACGCATAATGCTGGTATTGAAGAAAATGACAGTGATGAAGAAATTAGAATAGATCCTAAAGAAAATGATTTAATAACCACATTAATTGTAACAGATCGAGACAATCCCAATTTAGATGTTGCAGTCGACACTGTATTTACTAGATATAAATCAAAGACGTTGTCCAAATTTGATGAAGAGGAGGAGAATGAAAATGGAAATTAGAAATGAGAAAGGCTATACACTTCTTGTTGTCCTTCTAGTTGTTACCTTCATCATGATCATCGCTGCATCTTTTGCTACTGCATCCGTATCTACTGCAAAACAAGAAAAGACAGTAGACGAAAACAACCTAGCTGTAGTCGCTGCGGAGATGGGTGTAGACCACTATAAAACCGCAATGTTAAATGAGTTTATTAATCGGCGGGAGGAACTAATCATTGCAGCCCAACATGAAATTAATGAATTGGTTGCTAACCCAGATTTTGCAGGACTTAATGAAACACAAAAGGAAGATGAATTACAAGATATTAGTTTGGAAATAGGGGAAATGTTGAAGAGTTTTCTGGACGCCAAGATTCAAACTTTGTTAGGTGGTGAAAGAGTTACTCCAATCGATGGTGATACAAAATATGAATTAGTAGACTTATCGGTTAAAATTGAAGACGTAGTAGAAGAAGTTGAAGTTGAAGTGACCAAACAAGTTGTAGTTAATGGAAAAATTTCTGGAGTTAGCACAAATACAAATAAAGATAAACGAGAGTTAGAATTCGATTTGAAATTTAATTTTATAAACCTAAGTAATGTTAATTTAGATATTGATGGTGGTCAAGAAATCGATTTTGAAAACCCATCTGAGGGGGCAAAAGTCTGTGATCAATACAACGGTGGGGAAAAATGCAAATTAATTAATATTGAAAGCTCCACAGTATATTTTAAAGATGGATATATTAATCCGAAAAGTAATACAAACGCTAAAGATTTCAAGAACTCAAACATATATGTTAATGGAAATATTGATGTGCAAAACCTGAACGGTTTGTCTAATGTTTACATTAATGTTAGTGGAGATTTTCTAGCACAAAACCTCCAAAGTGATTTAGGTATTGATAACTCAACAATCGTTGTTGGTGGTTCTTTGCAAGGGAAAAATATGTTAGTAACAAATACTACAATTTTAGTAAATAGTGATTTTAAAGCTGGCCAATTAAAAGTTGTAGATAACTCAAAAGTCTGTATCGGTGGTGACCTAAAAGGGGAACCAGCTGATAATAAAGAAACTTCTATTGATTTAACAATAGAAAAATTGAGTGAAGTTTATCTTAGGGAAAAAGGCAATCATAAATATATAATTAAAAATCAGATTGAGAATAATCCCATCATGTTATCAAATGTAGAATTTATTAAATTATGTTCTTTAGGAACAATTACTTTTCCGCCTGTAGAAGATAAATGGGGTGAGCCAATTATCGATGTCAAATATTAATGAATGATGTTAGGTGATAATGCTTACTGATTGATGGAGCAGCTTCTATATAGTGATTTAATCACTATATAGAAGCTGCTTTTTGATTAACTTTAGTGTAAATAGTACTATCCGTTTAGGAGGGAACTCACAATAACTAAATATAAGTTTAAAAATCTAGTTGCTTTTTACTATTGTGTTGTATAAACTGAAAATGAGGAAATGATTAACAGTGTGAATAATCGTATTTAATAGATAAATTAGTAGTTTCTTCGATAAAACTATCGAATTGAGGGGAATTATCATTGAAAATAAAATCATTTTTGCCAATATTTTGTCTAATGGTCATTGCGTTCCTAATCTATCAAATGGTTAGTCCTGGGGTGAAAGCATCTGCTAAAGATGGTTTTCCAATCGCAACGATTGCAGGAATCGAAATTACGGACACGAAAAAAGCGGCAATTCAATCACAAGTAGCTTCTGAAGTTGAAAAATGGAAAAGTAATGACGTAATCGTTGAAGGCGCCACTGCAAAAATCAGTATACCCGGGTCTTATTTTACATTTGATATTAATGAAACAGTCGATCAGTTTATAGCACTAACCGAAACCCCATGGTATAAGTTTTGGGAAGATACTAAAAGTACCCAACTGCCAATTGATGTAGTTATCGATGAAAATATTAAAGAGTTGCTGAAAGAAGCGCCTTTATTTTATATAGATGAAACAGTTAATTCGATAATGGAACATGCGCAATTATTAAAAGTTGGATCTGTCGAAGCAACAGAAGTTGAAATTTCTAAGGATAATCTAGATAGAATCGCTTTTGAAATTCAAGACGTTTCGGTCGATGGGACAGGCATTAAAGCAATTGCCGAAGCGATGGATGAAACGAAAATCGTCAATGATGAACAGTTTTCTTTCATAAAAGCATTAGAAGAAGTAAGTGAGTTCTATAGTGAAGAGACAGCCAATTTCGTCGCCTCTACTTTATATAGTGCAGTCTTGCAAACTGACTTAACAATACTAGAAAGACATTCTCAAAACGCTATTCCAAGTTATTTACAACCTGGTATTGAAGCGAAAGTAAATCAGGCAAGAGCCCAAGATTTCAAATTTATTAATAAAACCGAAAGTCCGTTTATCATTTCCGCATCACTGCGAGAAGGCAAGTTAATCGTTGAACTATATTCATTTAAATCGAAATATGAAATTACCTATTATGTTTCTGACAAAGAACATGTCAAACCGAGAACGATTTATAGACTTTCTGCTAAATTGCCGATAGGACAAGAGAAAGTTCTGGAAAAAGGTCAAGATGGTTTGCGTATTCAAGTGTATAGAAAGATTTCTGAATTAGATTCTTCCTATGAAGATGATGAGCTCATAAGTCGTGACTTTTATCCGCCTAAAAATAAGGTTGTATTAGTTTCCTCTGAAAAACCAGAAGAATCGGCTACAAGCGAGGAGTCAACAGATTCTATAGTAGATGATGAAGATTCAGGTGAGAATCAATCGAAAGTGCCGGCGGATGATGAAACAAAAACGGGTGATAACGATAAAACAAACACAAGTAGCAATAAAAAGGATTCCAATGATAAAAAAGAAAGTAAGCAATACGATAAAGGCGGAAACTTAATTACTTCTGATGAAAAATAAAGAAGTGGGGGTACTTGATGTGAAACGTGCCACACGGAAACGAATAGGCGACTTGCTAATTGAATCGAACATTATTACGGAAGAACAATTAGAAGATGCGCTAAAAAATAAAAGCCGAGAAGAAAAAATCGGTGATTATTTAATAAAACAACGACTTATTACAGAGCAACAATTGATACAACTTCTCGAAGTGCAACTTGGAATTCCGCGCATTCATTTAAGTCAACAAACGATTGACCCTGATTTGACGCATATTTTACCCAAGGAATTAGCGAAACGCGCAAATATTATGCCGGTGCGTAAAAATGGCCATAAATTATTAATCGCCATGAGCGACCCCATGGACTATTTCATCATCGAAGAAGTTCGAATGGCCACCGGTTATCAAATCGAAACTGGCATCGCTGCAAAAGACGATATTTTCCGAGCAATTACGAAGTATTATGACTTGCAGGAATCGATGGAAGAAGTAATTCACGATAGTTTGCCAGCGGATATAGAAGATGACCAAATAACGGATGACGACTCGCCAATTGTCCGTCTTGTCAACCAAATTATCGCAAACGGCGTCGCGCAGCAAGCGAGCGATATTCACTTCGATCCGCAAGACACAGAATTGAAAATCCGTTACCGTGTGGATGGGATTTTAAGAAATGACCGCTCGGTTCCGAAAAACATGCAAAACATTATCATTGCTCGTGTAAAGATAATGGGGAATTTAAATATAACCGAAAACAGAGTCCCTCAAGATGGTCGGATAAAAACAGTTGTCAATCATCGACCGATTGATATTCGTCTTTCAACTTTGCCTACGATTTATGGCGAAAAGATTGTTATGCGAATTCTTGATCTAGGCAATGCATTAAATGATTTGGATAGACTTGGTTTTTCTGATGAAAATTATAAGAAGTTCCATTCCATGTTGGAAAAACCGAACGGTATTATTTTGATAACTGGACCGACGGGTTCGGGAAAGTCATCCACGTTATATGCCGGGTTAAATTACTTAAACGATGAAGAAGTAAATATTATCACCGTAGAGGATCCTGTGGAGTATCAACTTGAAGGGATTAACCAAATTCAAGTGCGTGAAGAAGTCGGGTTGACTTTCGCGGTTGGCTTGCGTTCTATTCTTCGTCAAGACCCTGATGTCATCATGGTCGGTGAAATTAGGGATATTGAAACAGCCCAAATTGCCATTCGTTCATCATTAACTGGGCATCTCGTCTTAAGTACTTTACATACGAACAACGCGATCGAATCCATTTCAAGATTGATCGATATGGGAATTGAAACGTTTCTATTATCTTCTTCTTTACTTGGAATCATGGCGCAACGCCTTGTTCGGCAAGTATGCCGCGACTGTAAAACGACTCGAATGCCGCTAGAGCATGAAGTGAAGTATTTTGCAAAATACGGCGTTGCTATGGACGTCATTATTGAAGGAAAAGGATGTCCTTCATGCAACGACTCAGGCTATCGCGGAAGACTCGCGATTCATGAGATCTTATCGATTGACGATACGATTAAAACGCAAATTTTAAATAAAGAAAATCCTGGCGTCATCCGTCAGTACGCCAAAAGTCAGGGATATAAAACGCTTGTCGAAGATGGCCTTGAAAAAGTAGCATCCGGACTTACAACAATCGAAGAAGTATTACGTGTAGCGACATCAGATTAAAGGGTGTGATGAAATGCCAAATACAATTGACAAATTGTTAGAGAAAGCACATGAAGAACGAGCATCTGATTTACATCTATCTTACGGGATTCCAGCGGTTTTTCGTGTTGATGGGCAACTTCGCCAATTGGACGAACGGATTTTCACCTCTTTGGAATTGGAGAAGATGGCTAAGAAAATCATCCCAAAAGATAAATTTATTGAATTTGAAAATAAGGGTGAAACCGATTTTAACTACGCACTCGGTGACATCTGCCGGTTCCGTGTAAATGCATTTCATCAGCGTGGGGAAATATCAATCGCAGCACGTTTAATCGCATCTAAGATACCCTCCTTTGAACAATTGGGAATGCCGGCTGTTCTTTATGATTTAGCCAATAAACCACAAGGCCTCATCTTGGTTACGGGGCCTACCGGTTCTGGGAAATCGACGACGCTCGCATCGATGATTGATTATATAAATACAAATTCTGCTCGCCATATCATCACGCTTGAAGATCCAATTGAATATTTACATCAACATAAAATGTCCATCGTCAATCAGCGGGAAGTCGGTGTAGATACAAACTCATTCGCCGACGGGCTGCGTGCAGCTCTCCGACAAGACCCGGAAATTATTTTGGTAGGGGAAATGCGTGACCTTGAGACGATTTCAACGGCCATTACAGCAGCAGAAACCGGTCACTTAGTGTTGGCAACTTTGCATACAAGCAGCGCAGCAACAACAATTGATCGTATTATTGATGTCTTTCCTCCCCATCAACAAAGTCAAGTTCGTATTCAACTCGCGAACGTCTTGCAGGGGATTGTTTCACAAAGATTATTCATCAATAAAAACAGCAGTGGTCGGGTAGCCGCTACTGAAATATTAATCCAAACCTCTGCTATCGCAAATTTAATACGATCTGAAAAAGTGCATCAAATCCAAAACGTTATTCAAACGAGCCGAAGCTTGGGCATGCACACATTAGAAGTCTCCATTCAACAACTTATCACGAACGGTATCATTAATTACAGTGAAGCGAAAGAGTTTTTGACTGAAGGTGATTATTAATGTCAACGGTTTTCAAATATAGCGGCCGAACATCGACGGGAGCATTCAAAAAAGGAGTCGTTTCAGCTGATACGGAAGCTGCAGCAGTTGCAAAACTTCGAAGGCAAGGCATTAATCCGAGAGAAATTGCTGAGTCAACGAGTATTTTGCACACACAAATCTCACTTGGCGGGAAAGTTAAAAACGAGGACTTTGTTATCTATTGTAGACAGTTCGCAACGTTAATCCGTGCAGGCGTAACGCTCGTAGAATCTACTAAAATATTGGCTGATCAATCAACCAGTAAAATGTTGAAAAAAGCATTATTTGCGGTAGAAGAAGATGTTCGATCGGGTACATCTTTTTCCGATGCCGCAGCAAAAGAAGGCAAAGTATTCCCACCGCTATTCATCAATATGATCCGAGCTGGCGAATTGACTGGAAACTTAGATGAAACATTAGACCGACTCGCATTCTACTATGAGAAACAGCACGCATTAACAAAGAAGATTCAATCTACAATGATGTATCCGCTAGTATTATTCATTATTACGATTGCTGTAGTAATATTTCTAATGCTGACGATTGTACCGACGTTTACAGCTATGTTTGAAGACTTTGGTGCTGAATTACCGTTCATAACAATCTTTGTTATGGCGATTAGTGACTTTGTTAGAGGATTTTGGTGGCTATTAATACTTCTTACGTTAATTGTAGTTATCGGTTTTAATTATTTATTTAAAAATAATAAGACATTCCATTATCAAGTTCATTATTTCATGTTGAAAATGCCGATTTTCGGTAAACTGTTCCAAAAATCAGCCATTGCACGAATGACACGAACATTATCGTCATTATTCAGTAGTTCGGTTCCTATTTTAAATGCATTAACAATCGTTGAAAAAGTAATCGGGAATCCAGTTATTGGGAAAGTAGTTTTGGAATCGAGATCCAGTTTAGAGCAGGGAAGCACTTTATCAGCGCCCTTAGAAAAAAGTTGGTTATTTCCACCACTGGTCACACAAATGACGGCAATTGGTGAACAAACAGGTTCACTTGATTATATGTTAGAAAAAATTGCAGAGTTTTACGAGGACGACGTCGATCGGACAGTCGACACTTTAAAATCTTTAATCGAACCGCTCATGATTGTCTTTCTAGCGGCAATCGTCGGAACAATCGTCCTCGCAATCATGGTTCCAATGTTCAGCTTGTACGAGCAGATTTAACAACGACTTCAATTATTAAAGGAGGTGATGCAAAGAATTTGAATAACAGCATTTATTAATACGTACTAAATACTATAAAAAAACGGGGGTAACGGAATGTTTAAAAGTATGAAGAAACAACTGAACAACGAAAAAGGTTTAACGCTTATTGAACTACTAGCAGTTATTGTGATTTTAGCGATTATTGCGGCGATTGCGGTACCGGCGATTGGTAATATTATTAATAACTCAAAGGATAAAGCTATCCTAGCAGAAGCATCAAATATTTTGGCTGGTGCAAAAATCGCTGCTGTTGATAATGCTTGTAACCCGGAAGCAACACCTACTACCTGTACTATGGCTAATTTAGGTGAGTATGTAGAAGGAGTTACACAAAAGGGTTCTACTACTCTAGCTTATTCAGCATCGCGAGCCCCTTCGGGAGAATGGTCAATAATTTATTCTAATTTTGATGCATTGAATGATAAAAGAGGTTTAACAGGTACAGCTTCCGTTGATGAAACTGTATTAAATGGACTATTGAATCCGTAAGATTAAATATTATCTACAGTAGCCTAACTGCTGCTGTAGTCTTACTTTTCATTTATCATCGAAGGAAACGAACCTTTCGTTTCCTTCGATGATAAACGAAATAATTGTTTCTTTTTAAGGGGGCCAATAAAATGTTTCGTAGAAATAAAAACAAAGTCGTTTCAATCGAAATGAATGATTATGTCATTCGCGGACTAATAACTCAAGACGGGGATTTAGAAACGGCGAAAGTATATGAATATGCACTCCCACCGGGGGTTATCGTCGATGAAATCGTTGAAGATGAACTGGCATTTTTCGAGATTCTTAAAAGTCTCGTCAAAGACTGGAATATTTCTCGAAGTGATCTCCGCTTTTTCGTCCCTGATCATTCTGTCATGATGCGAACATTTGACCACCCGAAAGAATTGGCGTCGAACGAATTAAAAGGTTATGTTGAAATGGAGTTGGGGCGTACCATTCATTTGCCTTTTGAAAATCCGCTTCTTGATGTTTATGACCACAAAGATGGGGATGGAGAAGCGACTATCTATGCCTCTTCCTCTGAGGAAGTAATTAAAATAATGCAACTCTATCATGATATTAATCTAACTCCTAAAGTGTTGGATGTGCGCATGTTATCAATCATCCGTTTCTTGAAAAATATAGATTATTTAACTGCTGATAAAACTTTTTTAGTCGCGGATTGGTCGATTAATGCATTGTCGATTAGCATTTATTCGAATGAAAACGTGGATTTCCTTCGGTACCATTCAGTTGAAATGCCGACGCGGAATTGGAAGTATGCACCGGATTTATTGGATATCAATGTTTTTACATATGATGGAGAAATTGAAGAATACCATATGTCTTTATCAGAGCAAGTGTTAGAAGTGGAACGGATCTTGAATTTCTATCGTTTTTCATTCCATAAAGGCGAGAAATCCGTGAATCAGATTGTCATTCTAGGGGATAATCCGGAGATGAATTATATTAAATCGCAATTAGAAGCGACGATTGATACGCCTGTTGAAATTATTGATGATGCTTTCGTCCGAACACATTACAAAGATTTGAATCATAAACATGTCGCGTTGATCGGTCTTTCATTAAAGGAGGAAGATTCGCTTGGCTCCTGAGATTAACCTGCTCCCGCATATTGAAAGACCGTCACCAGGGAGACGTTGGCTCACGATCATACTAGCCGCAGCATTCGTGTTATTGGTGATTTACCTTACGCTACAATATCTATCATTGAATAAAACGATTCAGACGCTACAAAGCGAGGAACAACAATTACAAGCTGAAAAAGCGGAGTTGGAAACGTCGATTATCGATTTAGACGCGCCGGTAAAGATAGACCTTGCGACTTCGGTGGAGTTCGTTGAAAGTGTATCTTACCCTGTATCACCGCTCCTTATCGAAGTTAATAAATATGCGAATGAAAATACGTATTTGCGAAACTATGTTTTTTCGGAGAGCACGATTAACTTTGCTGTTGATTTTGAAACGCTCGCTGAAGTTGTTACATATGTCAGCGACTTATCCAGCAGTCCTTATTTCCAAGATGTGAAAGTCGAGCAAATTTATACGTTTGACCCAGCTCCGAGTGACGAAGAAGAGGACGAGGAGACGGAAACATTCGAGAAAGTCGAGCGCTTTTCGAATGAATTGACGGTTGTGATCGATCCGTACTATATACGGACAGGCGGTGTCGCGGAATGAAACAAACGGGTGAAAATAAAGTATTAGTTGCTTTGTTTGGCTTGATCGCCTTTCTATTAATTGGCGTTGTTTATTACTATGTGATTCTTCCTAAGGGTGAAGAAGAAACACGGATTAAGTATGCGATTCAACAACTGAAAATCGATAATAGCGAATTGGAAAATCAAGTCGCTGTGCTAAGTGTCGTTGCCACAGACGATTCTAACGAATATGAGCTACGAAAGAAACTTCCGGTCAGCCGCGAATTGGATAAATTGCTGCATACCATCCATGAAGTCGAGTTGATGAGTGAGTCTAAGGTCGTTTCCATCTCTTTTAATAATTATGATGCAGAAGTATCGCAAGCGATTAAAACTCCTGAAGTTGAAGAGAAAGTAGAGGAGTCCGAAGAAGAAACCGAATCTGATGAAGAAAAAGAACAAGAATCGGAATCAGAAGACGAAAAAACTGAAGTCGAGCTGACGAAACCAATTACACCGATCGATATCAGTTTATTGCCTGAAGAACTGAAACTGCTATCGTTGAAAATCGATTTGCAAGTGTTGGACTATGATCATCTCTTGCAATTTTTACGCGAAGTCGAAGGGATCGAACGAGTCGTGCGCATTGATGAAGTCAATTTCTATCAACCTGGGGAGTTGGAATTGGCGCAGGAAGAACCGGATAAAAGACTGGATGTAACAGTGCAACTTACAACGTTTTTCTCTGAGAATATGGAGGATTAAATGGACATTTTGATGACGATTTTATTTTTCATATACGGCATTATTTTCGGCTCGTTTTTCAACGTAGTCGGATTACGCGTGCCGAAAAAAGAATCCATTGTTTCGCCGCCCTCGCATTGCACGAATTGTAACCGGAAACTTGGGGTACTTGACCTTGTTCCGGTTTTTTCCTACATCTTTTTAAAAGGGAAATGCCAAGGATGCAAAACGAAAATTAGCCCGATCTATCCGTTTATGGAATTTGCGACGGGTATTTTATTCGCATTGGCTTATTTCATGCTTGGATTTAGTCTGGAACTTGTTGTTGCGTTATTATTTTTGTCTCTTCTTGTCATTATTACGGTTTCGGATATTGCTTATATGCTCATTCCCGACAAAGTGCTTCTACCGTTCGCTATCGTGCTGTTCGTCTGCCGCATGCTAATCCCGCTGACGCCGTGGTGGGACGCCTTGCTGGGCGCTTTAATCGGCTTTGGCGTGCTTTATTTCATCGCGGTAGTGTCGAAAGGCGGAATGGGCGGCGGGGACATTAAATTGTTTTTTGTCATCGGGCTCGTTCTCGGAACCGTCAACACAATGCTGACGCTGTTTGTGGCGGCTTTTATCGGTTCGATCATTGGCATTATTATTTTACGGAGATCGGGTAAAGGGAGAAAAACGCCAGTGCCATTTGGACCATCCATCGCGCTCGCAGCTGTCATTTGTTATTTCTGGGGTGCTGATCTTGTCGAATGGTATATGACCATGTTTACATAAGTCGATAAATTTTCATGGGGTATGTGACAGACCTCATGTTTTTTTTTACCTTTGTTCTGCTACGGTTACAGTAGTGATGCTTCATTCGCGAATAATTTTCGAATGATAGTTGAACGAATCGGGCTTAATTGGATTGGTATTCTCACGGACCGCTTTAAAGGAGCGGGTCCGTGGATATACTTTCCGTTAAAGCAGGACAAAACGGGGTGAATAAAAGTGAAATTCGGCAAAAGTTTTAAAAAAGGGACTTATGTAATGGCAATTATTCAAGGAATTATTATTGGAATCGCTGCTGTCGCAGTCGTCGGATTTATCATTGTCGGCGCAAATGAAAAAATAGGGAGCGAACCCAAGAAATCAGAAATCCCGACAACAGGACCAGCTGCGTCAGAAGATGGAAAGGCGCCAGAAGCAGAAGTTATTCCGGTAAATTTATTCGCGAGACAACACGGTGTTTTTTCAAGTTTGGAATCTGCTGCAACTTTTTTGGCCGCTGATCCGTCATTAGCTACAGCTGCTATTATTCAAGGTAATGGTCAGTATGAGGGCAAGTACTACATTTGGTCATCGATCGGTTTATCGGATGCGGAAATCATGGACAGTGATAGCAGCGAAACATTTCGTAAGGAAGTCACTGCCAATGTCAGCAGTTGCGAGGCAGTGAACGCTAAATTACTGCGAGATTCGTTAGTTGCTGATACTGTTGCGAAAATAAAAACTTTGGAATCTGAAAATGAAGGCGAAACTGCTTCGGTTTTCAATAAGCAATTGACCGCGGTTACAGCATTTACAGACGATGTTCGAGTCGTTCGACTCCATTTGCTTGCCCATTATGCGAGCAAGGACGACTGTGTGAAAATTGATTTTTGACGTCGAAAAATAGTCAGAAAATCCATTATCGACTTTTTTACACAATTTTCTCATTGAATATTCTCCGCTACAATGTTTGGCAAGGAGGAGATTTAATGAAAAAATGTGGTAGAAGCATTGTCGTACCTGCATCGACGTACATAACCTTATCGGTGAATCGGAGGTGGTGTAGGACATGACGCTTAACTTAGAGTTGGATCTTGAACCAAAGATGATGATTCGCGATGTCCACATCGCGGACAGGCCTCGTGAACGACTGATAAGGCAAGGTGCGCCGAGTTTATCGAACCAAGAATTGATCGCGATTTTACTTCGAACGGGAATAAAGAATGAATCAGTGCTCGTCCTGGCGAATCGAGTCTTGTCGGCGTTCGATAAAATTCAAGATTTGCGCGATGCAACGGTCGAGGAGTTTATAGAAATTAACGGGATCGGACAAGCGAAAGCCGTTCAACTATTGGCCGCAGCCGAGTTAGGAAAACGTCTGTATCAAAAACATTCCGAAGGCCGGTATACCATTCGCTCGCCAGAAGACGCAGCAGCTTATTTAATGACGGATATGTCCGCGCTTCCACAGGAACATTTCGTCGTCTTGTTTTTAAATGTGAAAAATGAAGTGCTTCATAAGCAAACGATTTTTATCGGATCGTTAAATTCATCCATCGTACACCCAAGGGAAATTTTTCGCGAAGCGGTAAAACGATCCGCTGCTTCCATTATTTGCGCACATAATCATCCTAGCGGCAATCCGACACCGTCGCCTGAAGACATTGAAGTGACGAAAAGACTAACTGAAGCTGGGTCTTTAATGGGCATTGAACTTCTAGATCATGTCATAATCGGGGACCATCAGTTCATTAGCCTTAAAGAAAAGGGGTATATGTGACACTATCACTTTCTTCGCTTTTCCGCTATAATGTGGTGTATGATTTAATGAATACCGTAGATAAGCGGTTCAGAAGAAAGGAAGAACACATTTGTTTGGATTTGGTGCAAGAGATGTAGGTATTGATTTGGGAACAGCAAATACGCTAGTATTTGTTAAAGGGAAAGGAATCGTGTTACGCGAACCTTCAGTCGTGGCTAAAAATACACATACAGGTGAAATCGTCGCTGTCGGCAGCGAAGCGAGAAACATGATTGGACGTACACCCGGTTCAATAATAGCAACAAGACCAATGAAAGACGGCGTTATCGCAGACTATGAAATTACGACGGCGATGATTGAACATTATATGAGAGAAGCAATGAAAGCTTCAGGCGGTTCATTTAAAAAACCGAACGTGATGGTTTGCGTGCCTTACGGAATTACTTCTGTCGAGCAGCGCGCGGTTATTGACGCTTCACGACAAGCCGGCGCGAAAGATGCGTATACGATCGAAGAGCCATTTGCAGCTGCAATCGGTGCAGGTCTTCCGGTTTGGGAGCCTACAGGCAGCATGGTCGTTGATATCGGAGGAGGAACGACTGAAGTTGCGGTCATTTCACTCGGCGGCATCGTAACGAGCGAGTCGATCCGTGTCGGAGGAGATACGATGGACCTTGCGATTACAAGCTATATTCGTAAAACGTATAACTTGACAATTGGTGAACGTACTGCAGAAGCGATTAAAGTGGATATCGGTTCAGCAAGTGCGACGACTAAAACTGAAAAGATGGAAATTCGTGGACGAGACCTATTGACCGGTTTGCCGAAAACGATTGAAATCACTTCAGATGAAATTGCCGACGCGTTACGCGAGTCTATTACACAAATTATTGAAGGCGTTCGTAAAACATTGGAAACAACTCCGCCGGAATTATCGTCAGATGTTATGGAACGCGGAATCGTTCTAACTGGCGGCGGGGCGCTTCTAAGAAATATTGAAAAAGTTATTTCTGAAGAAACAAATATGCCTGTCTTCATTGCAGAAGAACCACTTGACTGTGTTGCAATCGGTACAGGTAAAGCGTTAGACAATTTTGATGTCATTAAAAAAATGCAAGTTAGATAATGTGTTAGGCTCAAATCTCTCTATTAGTCTAATAGAGAGATTTGCAACGCCTAAAAAGGATACTCGAGGAGGATACAGGCAATGCCGCGATTTTTTTCAAATAAACGATTGATTTTACTGCTCGTCGGCGTAATTGTCCTCGTGGCATTAATTTCATTCTCCCTGCGTGATCGGCAAAACGCCTCCTTTCCGGAACGTATTGTAAAAGATGTCGTCGGCTTCGGGCAATCGTTTTTCTCAAAGCCCGCGCATTACATAACAGGTGTCATTGGCAATATCGACGGGGTTTTGAATACATATGAAGAAAACAAGAAATTGAAAGCGCGTCTAAGTGAATATGCAGCGATACAATCCGAGCTTGTAGATGTGCAAGCTGAGAATGATAATCTTCGTGAAATCATTAACAAAAATGATAATTTACGAGCATTCGATCCTGTTCACGCGACGGTCATATCGCGAAACCCGGATCAGTGGGAAGAAAAGATCATTATTGATAAAGGCGAAGCGCATGGGATTAAAAGAAATATGGCGGTCATCACGGCAAGTGGATTAATCGGAAAAGTGATTAATATTTCATCCACAACCTCGACTGTTGAACTTTTATCGACGGAAAATCGTAATTTTCGCGTGTCGGCTGTTGTCCCGGGTAAAGATCCCGCTTATGGACTAATCGAAGGGTATGACCAAATGCGCGGAGAGCTCATCATGAAGCGAATTGACTCGAGTTTTGACATAAAAGTCGGCGATAAAGTGATTTCTTCAGGTCTAGGCGGGATTTTTCCGAAAGGACTTTCCATCGGGGAAATAACCGAAGTTTCGACTGATGATTACGGGCTGACGAAGCTCGCTTACATTCGACCGGCTGCAAAGTTTTCCATGCTTGACCATGTCATTGTTGCGATGAGGAAATCTGAAACGGTGGATGGAACGGACGGCGGCGGGACGGCAGGTACGGAGGGGGAGGATGGATCATGATCCGGTCTATCATCCCTCTTGTTGCCGTTTTGCTTTTTTTCCTTGAGCCCGTTTTCAGTTTGTTTTCGCCGATCGAGGTAGGAGATACTCTTTTTATCCTCGTGCCGCGTTTTGTCATAGTTTATCTTGTTTTTATCGCAGTTTATTATAGCAGGCAACGCGCAATCATTTACGGAATTGTCTTTGGCCTCTTGTATGATATGTTTTACATTGATATTATTGGATTATATGCATTTCTATATCCGTTGATTTGTTATATCGCGGCCGGAATTATCCGCTATGTGCATAAACATATTATTACTGTGATGATTTTAACTTTATTACTCGTAGCATTATTAGAAGTTTTATCATATTCATTTGTTAGTTTAATCGCATTAACATCGATTGAGCCAGATATTTTCATGACGACCAGACTTGCTCCGACAATGATTGCAAATTCACTATTTGTCATCATGTTCGGTTGGATATTCAAGAAATTAATCGATAATCGAGTTTTACTTAAAGGAAGTGAAGCTCTTTAAAAAGAGGAGAAATACGAGGTGACGCAATTGACGAAACAGCAACAGTATGTAGCAATCAAAGGGACGAAGGACGGTCTCGTTCTACGGCTCGATGATAAATGTGCCTATTCGGATTTACTTGCCGAACTTCGTAACAAAGTAGCCGAAGATGGTTTAGATGGACTCGCAGAAGTACGTGTCGACACGGGCAATCGCTACTGTAACGAAAATGATTTGAGGGAAATCATGAACATTATTCACGGCTCGCCAAATTTACGAGTTTCAAAAATTCAAAGTGATGTCATCACTATGGAAGAATGCAATACGAGAATACAAGAAAAACAATCCGAAACCTTTATTGGCATCGTGCGTTCAGGACAAGTCGTGAAAGCGGATGGCGACCTTGTCGTCATCGGGGATGTCAATCCAAACGGCCGCGTTGTTGCGGCGGGAAGCATATATGTACTTGGACGTTTAAAAGGAATTGCTCATGCTGGAGCGAAAGGCAATCGCGATGCTGTTATTGCTGCTTCTTGGCTTGAAGCTACGCATTTATTAATCGCAGAGGAAATGCAGTTAATGACAGATGAAATCACGATTTTATCCGAGAAACCTGAAATGGAATGTGCGTATATTCATCCGAAAGGCTTCATCGCGATTGACCGGTTGCAGGAGCTCCGGATCCTCCGACCACAACTATCTACATTCAAAGGGGGCATCTAGTTTGGGAGAAGCAATAGTAATTACATCAGGTAAGGGCGGTGTAGGCAAGACGACGACAACGGCGAACCTTGGAACTGCATTGGCACTTCAAGGGAAAAAAGTTTGTCTCGTCGATACCGATATCGGCTTACGAAATCTTGACGTCATTCTCGGACTTGAAAACCGGATCATTTATGATTTGGTTGATGTCGTTGAGGGACGTTGCAAAATTCAACAAGCGCTTGTGAAGGATAAACGTTTTGAAGATGGTCTCTTTTTATTGCCAGCTGCACAGACTACAGATAAGAACGCAGTGAATACAGAACAAATGAAAGCATTAATAACCGAGTTGAAGCGCGATTATGATTATATTTTAATTGATTGCCCCGCTGGAATTGAGCAAGGGTACAAAAATGCGGTAGTTGGTGCGGACCGTGCAATCGTCGTGACGACGCCGGAGATTTCTGCTGTTCGAGATGCGGACCGGATTATCGGGTTGCTTGAACAGGAAGATATTGAACCGCCGAAACTTATCATCAATCGAATTAAGCGCCATCTCATGAATACGGGAGACGCACTCGATGTGAATGATATTACTACGCATTTATCCATCGATCTTCTGGGAATTGTCATGGATGATGAAAGCGTCATTAGTTCTTCTAATAGAGGAGAGCCCGTCGTGATGGATCCAACCAATCCGGCTGCAATCGGCTACCGGAATATTTCACGCAGAATTCTCGGAGAATCCGTTGCGTTAATGTCATTCGATAATAGCAACAAAGGATTTTTCAATCGAATCAAATCAATATTTGCGAAATCATAAAAATTATTAATAGTATGGGAGGTGTTTTATATGCCTTCTGTACTATTTTTTATTTGCAAGAAAATGGTTGGAAGAGGAGATTTCTGTTTAGACCGTCGATTTCCGTTCCGGGCGGACGCTTTCCTGCGGGCGAGCGCCGAGCCGCTTCCCTCGCTACGCTCAGTCCAGGGTCTCGTCTGTCTCGCTATTTCCGCGGGAGTCGCCGCCCTACACTACAATCAACTTCAAATTCCACTCTATGGAGAAAGCTATTTAGTGGTCTATTTTCTAATTAAAGATATATTTGCACTGGAAACTTGTTTAGTGAAAAATATTGTCTTTGGATATCTTGATAAGAAATTGCTAATCATTACAAATTTACACAAAAAGAACCGTCACAATATTATCCAGATAACTCAGCGTAGGCTTCTCGCGGGAGGCATCCACCCAGCGCCTCAGCGTTTTTAAAAATTAGAAATAATATTTCCGGTTTGTTGTCATCATATTTAATTTGAAAAAAAATAATCTTACATCCGCCTATTACTATTTTACCCCTACTGTACATATACTGTGAAAAATGGGTGGTGTGTGTGGATGAGATGGCGTGTTAAGTGGGTGGTTGCGGTTCTTTTTACGGTTAGCGTCATTGGTGTGGCCAAATTGGAGAGTGCTGGGATGATTGGAAAGTCCGTTACCCAATATGTCACGACGGGCGAGGATTTTTTAACGATGAAGAAATGGGTTTCTTCAATGATCAATGAGCCTGAAGACGATACGACAATCGTTAGTCATGAAGGCGGATTGCTGCCGACATATGAGTCGATGCAACCTTTTAAAAACGGCGTTCTTGTTTCCTATGCTGTGCCAATCGCAATTCAAGCGCAGGCGGATGGAATTGTTGTATTCACTGGATCAACGAGAGACACGGGGAAAACAGTTACCGTTCTCTATGACGATGGGGACGAAGTGACGTATGGATTTGTCGGCAAGTTCGAAAAACTCCCTTATACTTCTGTCAAAAAAGGGGACACGCTCGCATTAATGGACGAGGAAGCAATTTACATCATGGTGAAACGCGACGGTATTCATTTAGACTCTTCATTACTGCCGGCGTATTTATCAGGGTCTGTTGAATGAAATTTCGTTTTCATCCAATACTTCTCCCGGTATTTTTATTTCTCATCATATCTGGAGATTTATCGGTTTATACAATAATTTTTATATCTCTTCTAATCCATGAAGCAGGTCACCTCATATGCGCATACATACTAGGCCTTCAAGTACGATCTTGTACAATCATGCCTTACGGTGGTGAACTGGTTATACCGGGCAGGCTTACCGCGCGAAGAAAACATCGGATCATACTTGCTCTCGGGGGACCTGCTGCAACTATGTTTATACTTTTTTTGGCGGTTATTTTCGAGTTTCCGGGGAACGATATCGTAATTAAAATTCAATTGTTTTTGCTCGGTATTAACCTGCTGCCGATATTGCCGCTGGACGGCGGACATGTACTTGCTGCAGTATTGGAAGCAAGGGGTTTTGAAACGAACGCAAAAACAATTATGCTGATTTATTCGATGAGCATTTTAACTGTTATTTCAATTGCATTGAGTTTTCATTTGCCTAAAACGGTTCCGTACCTCTTATTGGCGGTATTTTTACTCATTCAAAATTACACTTCGTTCCGATTTCGTAGATATGAAAGAGCTTTTATTAAATTAAAAATAAATGAGTTGACGAAATGATTTCTACGTGGTAATATTTTAATGTTATTGTTTGTAGCGCACCCGTGCTACAACCGCACTGAAAAGGTTCAAGAACCCAACGAGGGTCACCTTTAAAGGCGAGTCTGAGTCTATGAGGAGGTGCAAGTATGTACGCAATTATTGAAACTGGTGGAAAACAAGTAAAAGTTGAACAAGGCCAAGAGATTTTCATTGAGAAAGTAGCTGGCGAAGTAAACGACGTTGTCACTTTCGACAAAGTTTTATTCGTAGGTGGAGACGATGTAAAAGTTGGCGTTCCATTCGTGGAAGGCGCTACTGTTACAGCTAAAGTGGTTGAACAAGGCCGCGGTAAAAAAATTACGGTTTTCAAATATAAGCCGAAAAAGAACTATCACAGAAAACTGGGTCATCGTCAGCCGTTCACAAAAGTAGTTATCGATGGAATTAACGCATAATCCATCATGATTACAGTGACGATTACAGAAGATCAATCTGCCCGCATACAAGCATTTGAAATGTCAGGTCATGCCGATTTCGCGGAACACGGAAAGGATCTTGTTTGCGCAGGTGCTTCCGCAGTATCATTTGGTGCTGTGAATGCCATTATCGCGCTTACAGGCATTACCCCTGAAATTCTCCAAGGAGAGGACGGCGGGTATTTGAAAGTCCTGCTTCCAGAAACTAGCGAAAAAGATGATGACATTCAATTAATTGTACAAGCGATGATTGTTTCTTTGCAGACGATCGAATCAGACTATGGGCAACATATAAAAATCATCTTCAAAAAGTAGGAGGTGGCACACATGCTACGATTAGATCTCCAGTTTTTCGCATCGAAAAAAGGAGCAGGTTCAACTCGAAACGGTCGTGACTCAGAGTCAAAACGTCTTGGCGCAAAACGCGCTGACGGGCAATACGTTTCAGGCGGATCAATCCTTTACCGTCAACGCGGAACTAAAGTTCACCCAGGTGAAAACGTTGGTCTCGGCAGCGACGATACTCTTTTCGCGAAAATTGACGGCGTCGTGCGCTTTGAGCGTTTCGGCCGCAAGAAAACGAAAGTAAGCGTATATGCTGAAGCTCAAGAAGCTTAATTTTCAACAATTAATAGATTGAGAGGACTGCAGAATTTCCGGCAGTCCTCTTTTTTGTTCTTTGGATAAATAGTTGCGGTACTAGGCAACGTTTTGCGAGAAGTAGGCTACGTTTCACGCGAACTTGTCAACGTTTCCTGATAAGCGGGCAATGTAATGCCCGAACTAGGAAACGTTTTCGAAAGTAGGCAACGTTTTGCGAGAAGTAGGCAACATTTCACGCGAGCTTGTCAACGTTTCCTGATTAGCTGCCTGAACTAGGCAACGTTCCAAGGTAAGTTAGAAACGTCAAACCATTAATGAAGAAGCACTCCCTGAAATAACTTATACCACTTTCGGCCATACTATTTTCGTTCTATATCGTAAAAGCTGGGAGAAATGCTATACTGTATGTTACATCTAGAAGTATGGAGTGTGGGGAATGAGTAAAGGGGAATTGTCACAAACAGAAGTATTAGCATTTGCAAGACATGATTTTCTAAATGATCTTCAAATCATTTTAATGCATCTTGATTTGGGGAATCCGTCAGAAGCAAGAAAGGCGATTCTTAAGACGACAAAAGCGATGAACCAATGCTCGTTACTGTCGGGCTTCGGTTTGCCAAAAGTGCAACAATGGCTATTAACTTTTGACTGGGTTTATACAGCATTTAGCAGCAATTTGACATGCGCGATAAAAAAAGGGGCTCGGGAAGTAAATGGTGAAACCCTTGTCACCTATTTGGAAGCTATTTTCGAAAAAGTTGAAGATGTGATTGATCCGCTATTTGAATATGACGTTCAATTTGACGTTTTTGCCGATGAACAAAAGTGGTCAATTACGATAACAATAAAAGGCGAGCTGCCTGAAACTGATAAGAAGCTGATCAGCTCAGATAATCTCATCGTTGAAGAATCGCTTTCACATAATTTATGGATGTTCAAGTTAAGTGGACACTAGGAGGAACTAATATGTTTGTAGATCACGTAAAAATCTATGTAAAAGGCGGTGACGGTGGTGATGGAATGGTTGCGTTCCGTCGGGAGAAGTACGTTCCGTTTGGCGGGCCTGCAGGCGGTGACGGCGGAAACGGAGCGGACGTAGTTTTCATCGTTGAAGAAGGTTTGCGCACATTGATGGATTTCCGTTACCAACGTCATTTTAAAGCGCCGCGCGGAGCTCATGGAATGGGTAAAAACATGCACGGAAAAAATGCGGAAGACATGGTTGTCAAAGTCCCGCCCGGAACAGTCGTTACAGACAGCGAGACGGGGGCTGTCATCGCGGATTTGGTCGAACATGGGCAAACAGCAGTGATTGCTCGCGGAGGCCGTGGAGGGCGTGGAAACAGCCGATTTGTATCATCTCAAAACCCGGCGCCTGAACTGTCGGAAAAGGGTGAGCCAGGCATTGAAAAAGAAATTGTTCTGGAATTGAAAGTGCTTGCTGACGCTGGACTTGTAGGCTTCCCGAGTGTAGGGAAATCCACGCTTCTATCCGTCATATCTGCAGCGAAACCGAAGATTGCTGATTATCATTTTACAACGCTCGTTCCGAATTTAGGAATGGTCGAAACTGAAGACGGCCGCAGTTTTGCCATCGCAGATTTACCGGGGTTGATTGAAGGAGCGCATGAAGGTGTTGGGCTTGGACATCAATTCCTGCGTCATATTGAGCGGACGCGCGTCATTGTTCACGTGATTGATATGTCGGCAATGGAAGGTCGCGACCCGTTCGAGGACTACTTGACGATAAATGAAGAACTGAAGCAATACAATCTGCGTTTGACAGAGCGCCCGCAAGTCATCGTGGCCAATAAAATGGACATGCCTGATGCGGAAGAAAATCTTCGTTTATTCAAAGAGAAATTAGAAGATGATGTTCAAGTTTTTCCGATATCCGCAGTTACACGTAAAGGGCTCGACCAACTTGTTTTCGCAATTGCCGATTTGATCGATGTCACGCCTGAATTCCCGCTTATCGACATCGATGAGGAAAGTGAAAACGCAGTTCTTTATAAACACGAAAGAGAAGCACCGGAATTCAAAATTACGCGCGATGATGATGGGGCATATGTTCTATCTGGAAGTACCATTGAACGTCTATTTAAGATGACGGACTTTAATTTTGATGCTTCTGTGCGGAAATTTGCTCGACAAATGCGCTCGATGGGTATCGATGATGCACTTCGTGAACGCGGAGCCAAAAATGGAGACATCGTTCGACTTCTTGGTTTCGAATTTGAATTTATCGAATAATTACGGGTAAAGCATGGGGGAGATTTTATGAAGCGGTTAGGCGACGGCCGTTTTTATCTTGTAAGGGAAGATGTCCTTACAGAATCAATGCTAAAAACGATTGAAGTAAAACAATTACTCTCTACCGGGGAGGCATCGACTATTCAACAAGCGGTGAAAAAGGTCGGGCTTTCCCGGAGTGCTTTTTATAAGTACCGCGACACAGTATTTCCTTTTGAATCAGTTGCCCGTGAACGGATTTTAACGATTTTCATTCAGCTTGAAGACCGAAAAGGATCCCTTGCTACTTTGCTCGGCATTGTTTCAACAGCGAAATGCAATGTGCTCACAATCCACCAAACGATTCCAGTCCAAGCGAGGGCGAATATTACGTTATCGCTTGATGTTACACAAATGGAAATAAAGATGGATACATTTATTCAACAATTAAAAGCGCCGGATTTTGTGGAGTCAGTCTCCGTTATAAGTTCTGGAGCACTTTGATGAGGGAGGAAATGATAATTTGAGTACCGAAGAATTCACACCGATTATTGCGTATTTAGGACCGGAAGCTACGTTTACACACGTTGCGGCTTCTTATCTTTTCGGAAAATCAAGCTTAACGCCGCAGCCAACCATTCCGGATTGCATCGAAGCGGTTAGCTCGGGGCGTGCAACTTATGCAATCGTGCCACTAGAAAATGCATTGGAAGGGTCAGTGCCGTTAACGATCGATTATATGCACAGCGAACGTAACTTGTTTATTAATGCGGAGCTTTCGATTCCGATTGAACAACATCTATTGGTCAATAAAAAACAAGCCGAGTTTGTGAATGATATTGAATCCGTTCAATCTCATCCGCATGCGCTTGCACAATGCCATAAATATTTATTGTACCAATACAGACGGGTCCCGCTCATTCAAACGACATCGACGGCTGCGGCCGCGAAATATGTCTCTGAAAATCCCAACGAAAAAATTGCTGCGATCGGAAATCGTCTTGCAGCGAAAAAGTATGACTTACATATTGCAGAAGAAAATATTCATGATTTCCATTTTAACCATACGAGATTCGTAGTGTTATCTTTGCGAAAAGGTCAATTGGACGTTCCGAACCATACAGAGACGCCAAAAACTACGCTGATGGTAAAACTCCCTGAAGATGATCGTTCGGGTGTGCTTCATCAGGTGTTATCCGTTTTTTCCTGGCGCAAACTGAATTTAAGCAAAATCGAATCCCGTCCGTTAAAAACGGGTCTCGGAAATTATTTTTTCATTATCGATGTAGTAGAATCAGAGGAAAAACCGATGATGAAAGGCGCAATGGAAGAACTTGCCGCGCTTGGGTGCTCCGTCCGATCGTTCGGAACCTATTATACGTATGAAGATAAAACCGCTATATCCGACTAAAGGATATAGCGGTTTTTCGCATATTAAAGCCCCGCTCGCATATAAATGACACAAGGGACTGCTGCCAAAAAAGGGTCACAAAGGCGAGTGTCTGCTCATACGATGAGTTGATGGAAGGGGGAAGTTTTTTAGTGGATGTTCATATTGTTCAAAAAGGTGACACACTTTGGAAGATTTCAAGGCAACACGGCGTTTCTTTTGATGAATTAAAAAGGGTGAATGCTCATCTCGCCAATCCAGATTATATTGTTCCAGGGATGAAGATCACATTGCCAGCAAAGTTAACGGTGAAAAAACCTACTGCAGCAGCCGAGCAGAAAACGGTGAAAGCGCCTAGTCAAGCTGCTCCAGCTACACCATCTGTACCAATGGAGAAAAAACAAGCTCCGCCAGAACATTTAAGAGCAATGCCAGAAACGCCATCTGTTCCCGGATTGGGAGAATTAGCAGAGGAATTACCTGAAGTGGCAGAAATGCCGGCGATGCCAGAAATGCCGGCAATGCCAGAAAATCCTGTAATGCCCGAGATGCCAATAGCGCCCGAAGTAGTTATGCCTGAAATGCCACCGCCAATGCCGGAAATTCCACAAATGCCACCGATGCAGGAAATGCCCATGCAACAAATGACTTGGCAACAACCAATGCCGCCAATGCAACAACAGCCTGTGCAGTTCATCGGCGTCCCATGCGGTTGGATGCCAATTTATGACGTAGATTGTTTTCCGTACATGCATCCAGGGCAAATGCAGCAACCGATGCCTATGCCTACACAGCAGTTGCCAGTAGAAATGGAAGCTTCACCTATGATGCCTAATATGCCAATGGCGCCTAACATGCCCGTAGCACCAAATATTCCAATGGCACCTAATGTGCCAATGGTGCCGAACATGCCAATAGATCCTAACATAACAATGCGTCATGATTGGAAAATGATTGAATCGCCGAATATCGAATTCGAAGATGAGATTAAATTCGAAAAACTGCCTGATCTCCATTTCGAGGAATCACCGACGTCAGAACTTAATGATATGAAAGATATGATGGCAGACGCAGAGGAGTTAGCGGAAGCGGCGGTGGAATCCCAAGTTGAAAGCATCGTCGAGGATGAGCTAGATTTTGAAGAGTCGCCAATGATGCCTATGGATTCTATGGAAATGCCGTCAATGCCGCCTCAAGGCATGGGAGCTTATGGACAATTCGAAGGCTATCCAGCTTATCCATCTTCACCTTGCGGCTGCGGTCAACCATATCCGCAGATGATGCAGATGTCACCATGCGGTTGCGGGCAAGGACAAATGTATCATCATCATCATGTAGCTCCTGTTCAGCAAATGAATTATTGCAACGCGTGCAACCAGCCGATTCATGAAATGCCTTATCACCAAATGATGCCGTACCCGTACACAAATTGGCCTGGGATTTACTAGGAAGTTATGAAACTAGATGGGAAGTTAGAGCAAATAAATAGCAATGTCTGGAAGCTTGAACGAGATGGGCTATTTTATTCTGTAAAGCAATATGACTTTTCAGCTATCGCTTTAAAAGTGAAAACAGTGCATGATACATTGCGTTCGATATCATTTCCGCATATCGTGCCTGTGTTGCCAAACGAACACCAACTAACATTTATGCAACCGTGGTTGGAGGGAGCAAGGTCCGTCAATTTCAAAAAGAGAGCAGATCGAACCGACTCCCTTGCAGCATTAACCGCGTTGCACGATACGGGTTCAATCATTAATTGGCCCGGAGAACCTTATTTGCATCCATACCCATTGGTATCCAAGTGGGAGGAGCGGATATATCGTTTTCAAAACATACGGGAAGAGTGCGAGAAGTACATCGGAAAAAGCAATTTTGATGATATTCTTTTTTACGCGACGAATGCGCTTCGGCTTGTACGGAAAACGGGGAAGTCCGAGCAAGCCGAAACCCTTCTTCACGGCGATGTTGTTCATCATAATATCCTGCGGGATAAGAACGGAATCATCCGTTTTATCGATTTCGATTTAACATGTACCGGACCGCCTGGTACTGAACTAGCCTTATGGATTCATCGTGTGCTCCCTCAAATTGATTACGATATCGAGTTTCTTATCAATGAACAACCGTCATTGCAAAACTTGGATGATTGTTCAAAAACTTTACTTCTATATCCAAATGAACTGCTAAGAGAATGGCTGCATTTTTTCACATTGCCTAGGCGTTCACAAGAAAGACAAGTGAAAAATCTCGTCCCTTTTACAGAGTCCGCACTCTCACATTGGCCGAAATTATGGTACAATGTAGAACGGATGAAAAATTAGGGGGGCTGCATCATGGCAGGACATTCCAAGTGGAATAATATTAAAAACCGTAAAGGCGCACAAGATGCGAAACGCGGTAAAATATTTCAAAAGATATCTCGAGAAATTTATATGGCGGCAAAACAAGGCGCCGATCCAGATATGAATCCTGGTTTACGGTTAGCGATTGAAAAAGCAAAAAGCGCGAACGTTCCAAACGACGTTGTGAAACGCGCGATCGATAAAGCAACCGGGGCAGGATCAGACGAAAACTACGAAGAAGTCATTTATGAAGGATACGGCCCAGGCGGCATCGCTGTTCTCGTTTATTGTTTAACTGAAAACAGAAACCGAACAGCTCCAAATGTCCGTGTCGCATTCTCTAGAAATGGCGGAAATCTCGGAGCGAGCGGATCTGTCTCTTATATGTTTGACCGTAAAGGACGTCTGTTCATTGAAAGAACGGAAGAGACCGACGAAGATATGATCATGCTGGCTGCTCTCGAAGCAGGCGCTGAAGATATCGAGTCGACCGAAGATGGTTTCGAAATCGTCACAGAACCCGCTGACTTCCTGGAAGTAAAAGAAAAGCTCGAAGAAGACGGCATCGAATTCATTTCCGCTGAAATCGAAATGATTCCATCAATCTACACGCCAATACCTGAAGGCAGCGAAGAAGAATTCGAAAAAATGCTAGAAATGCTCGAAGACGATGATGACGTGCAAGACGTTTATCATAATGCGAGTGAAGATTAAATTTTTACGATCCATCCTTGATGTTTTAAGGATGGATTTTTTAATTTTTCAAAACGCATCGCAATACTTTCCCAGAAACTTATAAAATACCACTTACCATAAAAATGGAATCGGCAGTTGATTGTAGTGTAGGAAGGCGACTCCCGCGGAAACAGCATCAACCGAAAGCCCCGCAGGAGCGTAGCGACGAGGAGATTGAGGTGATCCCCGCAGGAAAGCGTCCGCCCGAAACGAAAATCAACGATTTCGCACAAATATGCAAGTGTTGAAATAATAAACTGTTCCTGCAGTCGATATAATTTATTCCAATTAAACTACAACTCCAAAACACAAATAATTAAATCCCCACACCACAAACCGCTGTAGAAAGTGCGTTCGTATGGTATAATCGAAGATAGCTAATTTAAGGGGGATATTTGCTTGTATGATTACATAAAAGGACATGTCACGCGTGTCACGCCCGAATACATAACACTTGATCAAAACGGAGTAGGTTGGCTGATTATGACGCCGAATCCGTACTCATTTCATATGACAGATGAAATCCAGCAAGTGTTTACCTATTTGCATGTGCGCCAAGATGTCCAGTTGTTGCTTGGCTTTAAAACGCTGGAACAACGCGAACTATTTAAAAAACTCATCACAGTTTCAGGAATTGGCCCAAAAGGAGCGCTTGCGATTCTAGCGAGCGGCATTCCATCTCAAGTTATCGGTGCCATCGAGCGCGAAGACGAAGCATTTCTCGTTCAGTTTCCGGGAGTCGGAAAAAAGACCGCTCGCCAAATGATTCTCGATTTAAAAGGGAAGTTGCATGACCTATTCACTGAAATTGATTTTGATGATGAAGAACATTCACTTCTTACGATGGCTGAAAACGGCGCGCTCGATGAAGCGATATTAGCGCTAGAAGCATTAGGCTATTCACAACGCGAATTAAACAAAGTGAAATCTGCATTAGAAAAAGAAGAACTCGACACAGAAGGCTATATGAAAAAAGCATTGCAACTATTATTGAAAAAATAACAGGTTATTATTACCGAAAAAATAACTGTTTATTTAAAAATAAACCGCGTTTAAAAAAGGATGGTGTACGATGGAGGACCGTGTCATATCAGGGGCAACCACAGAATTTGATGAGGGGTTTGAACAGTCGCTAAGACCGCAACTCCTTAACCAATATATTGGTCAAGAAAAGGTGAAGGACAATTTAAGTATTTTTATCGAAGCGGCAAAGGGCCGGAGCGAGTGCCTGGATCACGTTCTCTTATACGGACCGCCTGGACTCGGGAAAACGACGCTGGCAACGGTCATCGCGAATGAAATGAACGTCAATATTCGCATGACGAGCGGCCCCGCTATTGAACGTCCGGGGGACCTAGCGGCGGTCCTCTCTTCACTCGAACCAGGCGATGTTTTATTCATTGATGAAATTCACCGCCTCAATCGGGCGATCGAAGAAGTGCTTTATCCCGCGATGGAAGACTTTTGTTTAGACATCGTTGTCGGGAAAGGGCCATCCGCTCGTTCAGTCCGGCTCGATCTTCCGCCGTTCACCTTAATCGGCGCGACGACGCGCGCAGGCGCATTGTCAGCACCCCTGCGAGACCGTTTTGGGGTACCGTTAAGGTTGGAGTTTTACAATGAGGAACCGCTAACAGAGATCGTCGTGAGAAGCGCATCTGTCTTTGACGTTTCTATCGACCGCGAAGCTGCGGTTGAAATGGCGAAACGTTCACGCGGCACGCCTCGAATCGCCAACCGATTACTTCGTCGCGTGCGCGATTATGCACAAGTGCGAGGCGATGGGAAGATTTCGTTGAGTACTGCGCAAGAAGCGCTTGAAATGCTTCAAGTCGATTCGCATGGACTGGACCATATCGACCATAAACTTATTACAGGAATGATTGAGCAATTCAGAGGCGGGCCCGTCGGAATCGATACGATTGCCGCGAGCATCGGAGAAGAATCCGTTACGATTGAAGATGTTTATGAACCATACTTATTGCAAATTGGTTTCATTCAACGCACGCCGCGTGGTAGAGTTGTAACGAATTATGCGTATACTCATTTTGGATACGTCATTCCTGAAAAAAACAATATTTGAAATTAAGGTGGCAACACGATGAATGTAAAGGATTTTGATTTTCATTTACCTGAGGAATTGATTGCGCAAACGCCATTGAAAGACCGTACAGCAAGCCGTCTGTTGGTTTTGGATAAAGAAACCGGCGCAATCGAACATAAGAAATTTTCAGGTTTTCTTGATGAATTAGAAACAGGAGATTTGCTCGTTTTAAATGATACGCGCGTACTTCCGGCCCGGCTGATGGGCGTGAAAGAAGACACTGGGGCGGCAATCGAAATTCTTCTCTTGAAAGAAAATGGGGAAGACGAGTGGGAAACACTTGTAAAACCCGCGAAACGTATTAAACTTGGAAATATCGTAACATTTGGCGATGGTTTATTGAAAGCGGAATGCACGGAGATTCTTGAACAAGGCGGACGCGTTTTCAAATTTACTTATGACGGGATTTTTCATGAAATTCTTGATAAACTAGGAAGCATGCCGCTTCCGCCGTATATTACAGAAACACTTGATGACAAAGAGCGGTATCAAACCGTATTTGCAAAAGAACGCGGTTCGGCCGCGGCTCCGACCGCAGGGTTGCATTTCACGGATGAACTCTTAGAAAAGATTCGTGAAAAAGGCGTGAAAGTCGCATTTATCACGCTCCATGTCGGACTCGGAACTTTTCGTCCGGTTAGCGTCGATACGATTGAAAATCATACGATGCATGCCGAATATTATCAGGTGACAGAAGAAACGGCTGCCGCGATAAATCAAACAAAAGAACGCGGCGGACGAATTATTGCAGTAGGCACGACATCTGCTCGAACGTTAGAAACGATTGGCGCTGAACATGAAGGGAAAATGATCGCTTCTAACGGATGGACGTCGATTTTCATTTACCCAGGTTATCATTTTACAATTGTCGACGGGTTGTTAACAAATTTCCATTTACCTAAATCGACATTGCTCATGCTCGTTTCGGCACTTACGTCAAGGGAGTATATTCTCGCTGCATATAACTCGGCAATTGAGGAGAACTATCGCTTTTTCAGTTTTGGAGACGCGATGTTCATTAAGCCTCCAAACAGAAAGGATTCAGATCAATGACACCAGCAGTTACTTACGAACATATAAAAACATGCAAACAAACCGGAGCACGCCTCGGGATTGTTCATACGCCCCATGGTTCTTTCGAAACGCCGACATTTATGCCTGTTGGCACGCAAGCGACCGTGAAAACGATGTCGCCGGAGGAGTTAAAGGAAATTGGTTCCGGCATCATTTTAAGCAACACCTATCATTTATGGTTGCGCCCGGGACACGAAATCATAAAAGAAGCCGGCGGATTGCATAAATTCATGAATTGGGACAGACCGATATTAACGGATTCAGGCGGATTCCAAGTTTTTTCTCTAAGTGAATTTAGAACAATCGAAGAAGAAGGCGTCCATTTCCGACACCATTTAAACGGCAGCAAGCTATTTTTAAGTCCTGAAAAAGCAACAGAAATACAAAACGCGCTCGGTGCGGATATTATGATGGCATTCGATGAATGTCCGCCTTATCCAGCGACATTCGAGTACATGAAAGCCAGTGTGGAACGAACATCAAGATGGGCTGAACGTTGCTTGAGCGCCCACGGTCGACCGAATGATCAAGCATTGTTCGGCATCGTTCAAGGCGGCGAGTTTGAAGAACTCCGTAAACAGAGCGCTAAAGACCTGATATCGCTTGATTTCCCTGGTTATGCCATTGGCGGTTTATCAGTCGGGGAGTCAAAAGAAGTGATGAATGAAGTGTTGGAATTCACAACACCGCTCCTTCCTCAGGATAAGCCGCGTTATTTGATGGGGGTCGGTTCTCCGGGTTCACTCATTGATGGTGCTATCCGTGGTATTGATATGTTCGACTGTGTTTTACCGACACGTATCGCTCGTAACGGCACACTGATGACAAGCGAAGGCAGACTTGTTGTAAGGAATGCAAAGTACAGCCGCGATTTTGGTCCGCTTGACCCGAATTGTGACTGTCATGTATGCAAAACTTATAGTCGCGCATACATCCACCACTTAATTCGAGCAGAAGAAACTTTTGGAATTCGACTAACGTCTTATCATAACTTGTACTTTCTATTAAATTTGATGGAGCAAGTACGAGATGCAATTCGCACAGATAGCCTTGGCGATTTCCGCGAAGAATTTTTTGAGCGTTACGGATTTAATAAACCTAATGCAAAAAACTTCTAAATCTTGTATAATATATCTTGGTTGAAAGGGGGATTATAATGGAAACACTAATGGGACTTTTACCGTTCATAGCAATGTTTGCAATCATGTGGTTTTTTCTCATCAGACCAGCTCAAAAGCGTCAAAAAGAGACAAAAACGATGCAAAGCCAGCTGAAACGAGGAGACAAAGTAATTACTATCGGTGGCATTCACGGATCGATTGATGCAGTAGACGAAGCAACGGTTTACTTGAAGGTTGCAGATGGAACAACACTGCGCTTCGATAGACAAGCTGTTGGTCGCGTGACTGAACAAGCATAAGTAAAATATTAAAGACGGTACAAAGTTATGGAAGCATCCATTTCTTATACCCGTCTTTTTATTTTGCGCATTTTTTGTATATGAGACGAATCTCTTTGGGCATCCTCTTTAGTGGAGGGAGATTTCTTTGAACGATTTATTAATAATAGGCTTTCGAACTTTCTTTTTATATTTTTTAATATTAATTGTCTTGCGTGTAATGGGGAAACGAGAAGTCGGCGAACTTGGCATATTAGACGTTGTTGTTTTTATCATTATGGCTGAGGTAGCGGCAGTTGCAATTGAGGATCCAAAAAACAAAATATCACACACGATTTTGCCAATTCTCGTCCTCCTCATCATCCAACTAATCACATCTTTTATTTCATTGAAAAGTAAAAAGTTCCGCGATCTTGTTGATGGTAATCCATCCGTTATCATACGTAACGGAAAGATATTAGAAAACGAAATGAGGCGGCAACGCTATAATCTCGATGACTTATTCCAACAGCTGAGGGAGCAACAAATTGGTTCTATTCGCGAAGTAACATTTGCATTTTTAGAACCATCCGGAAATCTTTCCGTATTTACTGAAGAAGAAACACAACCCGTTCTGGCGCTTATTAGCGATGGAATCATTCAGCATCGACATATTGAAATTGTCGGCCTTACTGAACAACATTTAATCGAGGAATTAAGTAAATTAGGAATCGACGATGTTAATCATGTTTTTTATTGTTCGTATGAAAGAGGCAGCTTCCACTATCAATTAAAAGAAGAATTTCAATAACTTTTATTCAGCAATTTTTTGAATAACATAAAATCATTCAGTCGTAATTGGCGCGTTAACATCAAGATAACCATTAAAAATAGACAAGTGATGAGACAATCCGTGAGAAGGCCAAATTTTCCGATGGGCATGAAGATTGGCCGTATAATTGCTGTCAGGATAAAAGAGAAATACGGAAGCGCGAACATTGTAAAGCCGGTAGCCGTGGCTTTATTTTTCCGAAGCGTTGCGATATGAAGAAATGACGTAATTAATACGCCGAATCCGATAGCTAGCACTGCTCCCGTTTCTTGGATGCCGGGTTGGGAAGCGAGTACAAACATGACCGCAAGTTTTGCAATGCCGCCATACACCGAGTTCATCATTCCAGCTTTGGCTTCTCCAGTCGATTGTAAAATCGAATATAATGGACCTTGAATATAATAAAAGAAAAACACTGGAGCTAATATCGTCATATAAGATCCGCCTTCGGTAATGTGAAACAATTTTTCCGCAAGCACCTGTCCATGCACGAAAAATACAGTTGCGGCGAAAGTGCCAGTAATTGAGGATAAACGAAGAGCTAAATGAATGCGTTCCTTCAATTTTTTCTTATTGCTAGAGGCCGCGGCTCCGCTTACTGCTGGAACTAACACGACAGATAATGCGTACGGTATGAATGCCGGGAATAATAAAAGCGGTATGAGCACACCCGATATGATTCCGTATAAAGAAGTGGCGGCAATTGCGGTAATTCCCGACATGGAAAGCGCGCGTAAAAAAATGATCGGTTCTAAAAACCAAGTAAATGTCCCGAATAATCGGCTGCCAGATGAAGGCAATGCGATTTCAAGTATTGGTTCAAAAGGATAGCGTTTTTGTTTTATCTCAATTTTCTGGTGTGCTTTACGTTTTCGGTGTTGACGATACTTAAATAGTAAATAGAGAACGGATGAAATTTCTGCAAGCATCGTGATAAACATCGCATACGCTGCATTCATAGCAGTGTTGTCAGGTGAAAGCATGAATGGCAACATCCAAGTAATTAAAAGAATACGGAAAAATTGTTCGATGATTTGAGACCAGGCAGTTTCTTCGATACGTGTAATTCCTTGAAAATATCCGCGAATTAATCCGCCGATCGCTGCAATCGGAACAATCGCGATTCCTGCATATAATGCCGATGCGGATGCTGGATTCCCTAAAAGTGTTCCCGCTAAATAGGGCACAAACGCGATGGACGCTGGTATGAAAACGATGGCTGTTAAAAACGTCATAAAAACAGCTGTCTTCATAACAGCTGAAATTTTCTCGAGTTCGCCTCTTGCTTTGTGTTCCGCGATTACTTTTGCTATTGCCACTGGTATGCCGAGTTGGACAAGAGATAGGAAAAAGATGAATGCAGGATACGCTGTCATATAAATACCGACAGATTCTTCGCCCGCAATGCGCATAAATTGAATTCGGAATACAAATCCTAATAGTTTGGACATAAAAACAGCGACCATTAAGACAGCTGTCCCGCGGATGAATGAAGACAAATGCAACAACTCCTTCTAGATTCAAGAAATTTACAGAGCATTTTATATCAACACTGGTCTAACAGGTAATTTTGGCCTTCTCCAATTCTATGCTTTTTAATAATTGTTATTACTTTATCAAAGTACCATCCGTAATGATAAATGGTATTATAGAGATAGAAAATCATAGGGGATAAGTCGATGAAAAAATATGAAGTGCAAAAAACATTGAATAATAATGTCTTGATCGCGTCTGATATTGACGGAAATGAAGTTGTGTTAATAGGAAGCGGAATCGGCTTCGGAAAGAGAATCGGGGCACCGATAGATCATGAACAAGTAGAGAAAATGTTTGTATTGAACGATCCTGAAAAACAAGAGCAATACAAGCAACTCCTATCAACAATCGATGGAGAAACGATAAAAATGCTTATTTCAGTAGTTGAAATCATTCGTGAAAGAGCTGGGATGCCATTAAACGAAAATATTCACATCGCTTTAACTGACCACTTAGCCTTTGCCATTAATCGGATGAAACAAGGGTTAATGATCCGAAATCCATTTTTGTTGGAAACGAAAGCGCTTTATCCGAATGAATATAAAATCGCGGAAGAAGTTACTGCAATGGTTAATGAAAAACTACGCATTGAGCTGCCTGAAGGTGAAATTGGTTTCATAACCTTACATATACATAGTGCCATTGAAAATAAGAATGTCGGTGATTTAACCGCGCATTCAGCACTCATTGTCAAACTGATTAATATAATTGAAGAACAACTCAATCTTGTAATCGATAAAGCAGTATTGACTACACGCGTTTAATCCGTCATCTTCGTTATGCAATCGAGCGGATGGTGCGAGGAGAGAAAGTGAATGAACCCTTAAAGTTAACGGATTTATTGAAAGCGGAATATCCAATCTATTACAATCTGGCATGGAAATTGATAAAGGTGATGCAACAATCTCTTCAAAGAGAGGTTCAAGACGCGGAAGCCGTTTATCTAACCCTTCATTTGCACCGTTTGCATTCTAAGAAACTATAAATTTATATTGATTGCCAAGGTGAAATCATTATGCTAGAATTATTTTATAAAGCATTAGATTTTCCAAGTAGTCAACTAATTTAATAATATTTTTTTACGTGTTACTGATACGATCAGGCATGAGTAAAAAGATAATTGATTTTGAGTTTGGGACCCCGGTCCTTGAACTTTTGTCGATTTCTTTTTTTCTCATGCCTTTTTTATTGGAAGAATCTAATGACTGAATAACTAGGAGGTATAAAAATGTTTAAGAAATCTTTTGGGGTTTTGCAAAAAGTAGGTCAAGCGTTAATGCTACCTGTTGCTTTGTTACCCGCGGCGGGGCTTTTACTTGGAATTGGTAATGCTGCGCAACAAGAAACAATGCTCAGTTTCATGCCGTTCTTGTCAGCAGATTGGATTCAGTTGACTGCAACTGTCATGGAAGATGCGGGTGGAATCATATTTGGTAATTTACCCCTTATTTTCGCGATAGGTGTTGCAATCGGGCTTGCGAGAGACGGGGCAGCGGCATTGGCGGCCCTGGTCGGTTATTTGGTGTTAAACCAAGTTATGAGTTCTTGGTTGGGGATTACGCCAGATATGTTGAATGATGATCCTAGTTTCGCGCTAGTATTCGGTATTCCGACATTGCAAACCGGCGTATTCGGCGGAATTATAGTAGGTCTGATCGCCGCTTTCAGTTATAACAAGTTTCATGATATTGAAATGCCATCTTTCCTTGGGTTCTTTGCGGGAAAAAGATTCGTTCCGATCGCTACAGCCGGAATTGCATTCGTAGCTGGATTGGCGCTACTCGTTATTTGGCCGCCAGTTCAAGCAGGCATGAACAACGCCTCACTTTGGTTGCTTGAAGAAGGAACGTATATCGCTGTATTTTTCTTCGGATTCATCAAACGTCTTTTAATTCCGTTTGGATTGCATCATATTTTCCATGCGCCATTTTGGTATGAATTTGGATCGTATACGACGACTGCGGGCGCAATTGTTCGCGGAGATATGACGATATTCTTTGCACAGTTAAAAGACGGTGTGGAACTAACTGCTGGAAACTTCATGGGCGGGGAATTCCCGATCATGATGTTCGGATTGCCGGCTGCGGCACTTGCGATGTATCATGCAGCGCGTCCAGAAAGAAAGAAACTGGTAGCTGGTTTATTGGGTTCAGGTGCATTAACTTCGTTTTTAACAGGAATTACAGAACCACTTGAATTTTCATTTTTATTCTTGTCACCGGTTCTTTTCTTGATTCACGCTGTTTTGGACGGTTTATCATTCGTCTTGATGACTTTCTTCAATGTTCATGTCGGTTACACGTTCTCAGGGGGAGCGATTGACTTCTTCTTATTCGGAATATTACCGGGCAGGGAATCTTGGTGGATAGTGATTTTACTAGGGCTTGTCTTCGCGCTTATCTATTATTTATTGTTCCGCTTCATGATCAGCAAGTTCAATCTGATGACGCCAGGACGTGAAAAAGGTGATGAAGACGGGGAAGAAGACGGAGAAACTGGGAGCACGAGCGATCTTCCTTATGATATTCTTGCAGCGATGGGCGGACAGGAAAATATCAGTAATCTAGATGCTTGTATTACACGACTTCGTGTTTCTGTCAAAGATGTTAAAAATGTCGACAAAAAAGAATTGCAAAAATTAGGCGCAGCAGGCGTGCTGGAAGTTGGAAATAATATTCAAGCAATCTTCGGTCCGCGTTCTGAAATTATTAAAGGCCAAATTCAAGACGTTATCAGTGGTAAGCGTCCTCGCGCTGAAGTGATTTCTGAACCGACAACACCGGAAATGCCGATTGTTGATGCAACAGACGAATTCGTATCGCCGATAAAAGGAGAACTCAAGCCTTTGTCTGAAGTGCCAGATGCTGTATTCTCTGGAAAAATGATGGGTGATGGATTTGCGATTCTTCCTGCAGATGGGACAATCGTATCTCCGGTAAACGGGAAAGTTGTCAGCTTGTTCCCGACTAAACACGCGATTGGCATTCTAGCTGATTCGGGTAGGGAAATTTTGATACATGTAGGAATCGATACAGTCAAATTGGAAGGCAAGGGCTTTGAAGCGCTGGTTGCACAAGATGACCGCATTGAAATCGGTCAACCGTTGCTACAAGTTGATCTTGATTATATCAAAGAACATGCAACATCTATTATTACGCCTATCATCTTCACGAATTTGTTTGACGGTGAAGAAATTAGTATTAATAAGTTAGGTCATGTTGATACTTCAGAAGAAAATATAATTTCTATTAAGAAATAAAGCTCTCAAAATAAAACAAGTTGTCCATGGTCTCATTTTTAACTATTGGATAGCTTGTTTTTATTAGATGAAGAATTCGGAAAGTTAAATGTTACATCACCTGTAATATTTGTTATACTGAGTATAGTGGGTAACCATGTCCAACTGAATGGAATGGAAAGGGTTGAAGATAAATGAGTACAGAGCATGGTCCTATATATGCGAAAATGCTGCCTGCGCTTCAAAGCAAAATGAATGAATTTCATTTGTACGGCTATACAACAGTGACGGTCGAAGATATTTGGATTTATTGCATCCGTAAAATATGGCGAAAGAAGGATGTCACTCAAATGGGAAGCCATCAAATTATGAATGACATTTTACAAATACTGCCCGCTGCTTTCATGACATATACCCAGATTGAAGCCCAACGTAATTCAGATTGGTTTTCGGATCTGAACAGTGCTGATTTGCAAATCCTTCTTAATCCTAAAAAAGATGTTGAAAATGAACAATAGAAATGACCTTGTCTAATTGACACGTAGTGTCATGTGTTTCATAATAAGGTTATTGTGTTTTTCGAGTGCGTACATAAAAGGAAGTACCACTCATCAGAATGAGGGGGAATTTTCACTATGAAAACTAGAGGACGGATTGTATCGTTTTTACTACTACTCGTCATTTTCGCGTCGACGATAGGAACGACCGTAAATCCGATATTAAAAGATGTGAAACTGGGACTAGATTTGCAAGGTGGATTTGAAGTCTTGTATCAAGTCAAACCAATAAAAGATGATGGCCAAATAACGGAAAGCATGGTTAGTGACACGGCAGGCGCATTACGAAAACGAATTGACGTAATCGGAGTTAGCGAGCCGGTGATACAAATAGAATCGACGGATCGTATCCGAGTTCAACTTGCAGGTGTTGAAAATCAAGAAGCTGCAAGAGAACTGCTTTCTACACAAGCAAATCTAACATTCAGAGATACAGATGACAATCTCATTCTAGATGGTACGGATTTGAAAGAAGGGAAAGCGAAACCAGATTTTCGCCAAGATGGAAAACCTGTTGTTACGCTTGAAATGAAAGACCCGAATAAATTCGGCGAGGTCACGACTGAACTTGCAAAATTAAAACCGCAAGGCAAAAACATTTTAGTTATCTGGTTGGATTTTGAAGAGGGTGTCGATTCTTATAAGGAAGAAATCATGAAGCCTGATCCGGCATTCGTCTCTGCACCTAGTGTTGACCAGCCAATTCATTCTGCAAACGTAGAAATCAGTGGTTCGTTCACAGTTCAAGAAACGAAAGAACTCGCAGGAATTTTGAACGCTGGTGCATTACCGGTTCAGCTTGAAGAAATCTATTCGACATCTGTCGGCGCTCAATTTGGTGAACAAGCACTGAATAAAACAATTTTAGCTGGTATTATCGGTATTTCTTTAATATTTATATTTATGGTACTGTACTACCGCATTCCAGGCCTAATCGCGGTTATTACACTATCTGTCTATATCTACTTGATTTTAGTGGTCTTTACAGGCATAAACGCGGTTCTGACACTTCCGGGGATTGCGGCACTTATGCTCGGGGTCGGTATGGCGGTCGATGCGAACATTTTAACGTATGAACGAATACGAGAGGAATTGCGCGTCGGGAAATCAGTCTTTGAGGCGTTCCAATCCGGTGCGAAATCGGCATTCACCGCAATTTTAGATGCGAACATTACGACAATCATTGCGGCATTAGTTCTATTTGTCTTCGGGACAAGCTCTGTTAAAGGATTTGCGTTAATGCTCATTATCAGTATCCTGGTGAGTTTCTTGACTGCGGTTTGGGGATCACGACTTCTCCTTGGTCTTCTCGTCAGAAGTGGAATACTTGATGATAAACCTGGATTATTCGGAATATCAAAAAGCCGTGTTCACTCACCGAAAGATGAAGTGGATACGCTTGATCTTACTACGAAATTCGATCGTTTAGATTTCGTGCATAATAGAAAACGCTTCTTCACGATTTCAATCATTTTACTAATCGCAGGAGCAATCATGCTCGGTGTGTTTAAATTGAATCTTGGTATCGACTTCTCTAGTGGTACACGCGTTGAAATCATGGCGGATAAACCACTGACAACTGAAGAAGTATCTGAATATATCAGCTCAATTGGTCATCCATCCACAGATATCGTTATTTCTGGGGAAAATCAATCAATTGGCGTTGTCAGATACGCAGAAGAGTTTTCACAAGAAGAAATAAACAAACTGAAAGCTGAAGTTTCTTCCGTTTATGGCGCCGAGCCGAATGTCAGCTCCGTCTCATCAACAGTCGGTAAGGAACTCGTAAAAAATGCGATTTACGCACTTTTATTTGCAGCAATCGGAATCATCATTTACGTCGCGTTCCGGTTTGAGTGGAGAATGGGTCTTGCTTCGATCATCGGACTTTTCCACGATGCATTCTTTATGATTGCAGTATTCAGTTTACTTCGACTCGAAGTAGACATAACATTTGTCGCGGCTGTATTGACGATAGTCGGTTACTCCATTAACGATACAATCGTTACATTTGACCGGATTCGAGAAAACTTGCAACGAATCGGGAAAATTGATAACGCAGATGCGCTTGCAGATATTGTAAATAAATCATTGCGACAAACATTAGGTCGTTCTGTGAATACAGTTCTTACAGTAATTTTAGTTGTAGTCGCATTAATGTTCCTAGGTGCTGAGTCCATTCAGAACTTCTCAATTGCGCTCTTAATCGGACTACTTGCGGGGACATATTCGTCGATCTTCATTTCAGCCCAAATCTGGTATGCATTGAAGAAACGTGAAATAAGCAAAAAGGGAACTATTAAAGTGGATAAAGAGAAAAAGCAATGGGGATCTGATGAACCTGTTGTATAATTTATTCCTAAATTAACTTTAACGGGATATACTTAGTGTATATCCTGTTTTTTCACCTCATTATTATCCTATTTTTTGGGAGTTTGCTCAGTTAGTTTTTTTAATTGATGATGGTATCGATAGAACCTGTTGTATAAATGGTTTCAGAACTAATAGAAACAGGGTATACTCTTGTATATCCTGTTTTTGGGTGGAAAGGGGAATCTTTTATGAAATTTCAATGGACATGGCTACTCGGACTTTTATTTGCTATTATTATTGCGGTCTTTTCAGTATTGAATGTAGACGCTGTTCCTGTAAATTATGCATTCGGCACATCCGAATGGCCACTCGTACTTGTCATTCTCTGTTCAGCATTACTAGGCGCGGCAATAAGCGGAATTGTAGCGATGTTCCGATTTGTTCTCGCGAATCACCGCATTAAAGAATTGATGAGAGATGTAAACGCGAAGGAATTAACAATCGCAGCACAGCAGAACCAAATCATGGAGTTGCAAAAATTAGTGCCCGCCGATGATCCTGTTGATGATGGAGAGAAAACTTGAAATAATAACTGCAAAAAGTACAGCACTGGCTCAATGTGGTCAGTGCTGTACTTTTTTGATGAAATAATCACAACCAAAAAATTACTCACAAACACTAGCATCCGTTATAATAGAGTTAAGGATGTGAAAGTGTTGATTGAATCAAAAAATAAATGGATGATTGAACGTCCAGATGAAACTGTTGTTGAAAAATTGTCATCCGCTTTAGCGATTCCGAGTGTGCATGCGAAAATACTTGCCTCTAGAGGCATTACTGATCCGGAAGAAGCAAAGCTATTCTTACATATGGATGAATCGTCTATGCACGACCCATATTTGATGAATGACATGAAAAAGGCAGTTACTATAATTAAAAATGCGATTGAAAATAAAGAAAAGATTGCAATTTATGGAGATTATGACGCAGATGGTGTGACTAGTATCGCTGTATTGTCAACGGCTCTTGAACAACTTGGTGCGGACGTGTTTTTTATTATTCCAGATCGATTTGAACATGGCTATGGGCCGCATAAGGATTTATTTCAAGAAATATATAATAAAGGCGCATCGGTTATTGTTACGGTAGATAACGGTGTTTCTGGGATTGACGAGGTTGCATTCGCTAAGACGCTTGGCATGAAGGTAATCATTACAGACCATCATGAAGCAGGTGAAACATGGCCTGATGCGGATGCTATCATACACCCGCGTCATCCTGATGGTGATTATCCATTCAAAGACCTTGCAGGTGTAGGGGTTGCATTCAAACTTGCATCCGCGCTTCTCGATGAAATTCCTTTTGATTTATTAGAATTTGTCGCAATTGGCACAGTTGCCGACCTTGTACCGCTCAGAGGAGAAAACAGATACTTTGTGAAAGAAGGCATAAAACGTCTCCGTTCTTCCAGAAGACCTTCTATACAGGCTCTAACGAAAATCGCCGGTACCGAGCAATCTAAACTTACGGAAGAGACAATCGGCTTCATGATTGGTCCGCGTTTAAATGCAGTCGGGCGACTTGGTGATGCATCACCTGCGGTTGATTTATTGAAAACAACTGATGCAGGCATTGCAACAGGACTGGCAGAAAAGCTGGATACTTTAAATAAAGAAAGACAAGAACTCGTATCTACAATCACCAAAGAGGCTGAAGCGATTATTATGGAAATGTACGGCGATGAAATCCCGAAAGTTTTCGTTATCGCGAAAGAAAATTGGAATTCCGGTGTTGTGGGAATCGTCGCTTCTCGATTAACTGAAAAGTATTACCGTCCGTCAATTGTTCTATCGATAGATTCCGAGGCTGGCATTGCAAAAGGGTCGGCAAGAAGCATCGATGGTTTCAATATGTACGAGGAGCTTACTGAAAATGCACATATTCTTGCCGGCTATGGTGGACATCCGATGGCAGCGGGAATGACTGTAGATGTTGAAAACCTTCATTTGCTACGTGAAAATTTAAATCGTCAAGCCGAGTCGGTTTTGACCGAGGAACAACTCATACCAAAACTTTCGATTGATGTACCGCTAACGCTAGAAGAAATTGATGTAACTACGCTCGAGAAATTAGAGTTATTGCGTCCCTTCGGAATGGGTTTTGAAAAACCGACCTATTTATTCGAAGATTTAATTGCCGGATCTGTCAGGAAAATTGGAGCAGCAAAAAACCATATGAAACTCGACTTAACCGATGGCGGTTTGTCACTGGACACAATCGGTTTCGGATTTGGCGACATAGCAGATCAAATTACGCCTAATGTTAAATTATCTGTTGTCGGCGATTTACAAGTGAATGAATGGAATGGCAACAAAAAGCCGCAGTTGCTCGTTCGGGATATCCTTTCCGACGAATGGCAGTTGTTTGATCTGCGAGGAATTCGGGAGGCGTCAAGGTGGTTACATTCAATTCCAGTGGTCAATACTGCATACATTGCGTTCCACGAACATACCATTGAACAATTTCGTCCTGTACTGAACGGCAATTCGATTCACTTATACGGGGAAGATGCAGTATCGAAGGCGGCGAACATCGTTTTGCTGGATATACCGACCCATGTCTCGCTATTAGAAGAAATCGTTAAGGAATATATTCCAGAACGGATTTATGCGCATTTTCATGTTCCTGAATCGCGTTATTTCGACGGGTTACCGAGCCGTGAGCAATTCGGCTGGTATTATAGTTTCATTAAAAGCCGAGGGAGTTTTGACTTTGTGCAGAATGGTGAAAAGCTTGCAAAACATAAAGGCTGGCGAAATGATTCAATTAAATTCATGTCAAAGGTGTTTTCTGAACTAGGATTTGTTACTATTAAGGATGGAGTAATATCCATTGCTGATACGGTCGAAAAACGTGATTTGAAAGAAGCGCCCGCTTATATAGAGAGAAAGAGTCAAATGAAACTTGAAGAACGGTTGCTTTATGCACCTTATATGGAATTGAAATCATGGTTCGACACAATACGTAACGGCACAAAAGTCGGGGAGGAAATTTACTCATGAATTTAAAAGACTATGTAACAGTTGTTCCAAATTATCCGAAAGAAGGTATCAGTTTTAAAGATATCACAACAATCATGGATAATGGAGAGGCATATAAATTTGCTACAGATGAAATTGTGAAATATGCAAAAGAGGTTAATACAGATATAATCGTAGGGCCTGAAGCACGTGGATTCATCATCGGTTGTCCTGTTGCTTATGCGCTCGAAATCGGCTTTGCCCCTGTGCGAAAACCAGGTAAGTTGCCTCGTGAAACGATAAGTGTCGATTATGATTTGGAATATGGAAAGGATACATTAACGATTCACAGCGATGCCATTAAACCAGGTCAACGCGTGCTTATAGTCGATGATTTACTTGCAACCGGTGGAACAATCGGTGCAACCATCGAGTTAGTTGAAAAATTAGGCGGCGTTGTAGCCGGATGCGCATTTTTGATTGAATTATCCTATTTAAATGGTCGAGAAAAAATATCTGGATATGACGTGCGTGCGCTAATAACGTACTAATAGAGGTCCTCCGCTCAATGGCGGGGGATTTTTATGTACTCCTTGCTTTACATTTGCATGCATTTATACATACAATAAGAGTATTATCATTTTTTCGTAATAAGTAGGAATGGAGCGGGAATGTTGTTAATCTTTTTGCTCTCATTGCTGATCTAGTTGGAGGAGTATTATTATGGCGAAAGATCGAGACATGACGGCAGAAGAAATATTTGAACTTGTTTCTTCGTATATGAATGAAGAGCACGTGAACTTTGTGAAAAAAGCTTATGAAGCATCGAAATCTGCTCATGAAGGACAATTTAGAAGCTCAGGTGAAGCTTATATTCTCCATCCGATTCAAGTTGCCGGGATTCTCGCTGAATTGGAAATGGACCCATCAACGGTTGCAGCTGGGTTTCTTCATGATGTCGTCGAGGATACAGACGTAGCTCGTGAAGATATTATCCGTGAATTCGGGGAAGAAGTTGCCATGCTCGTTGATGGCGTGACAAAACTTGAAAAACTGAAATTTAAATCCAAAGAAGAAAAACAAGCTGAGAACCATCGTAAAATGTTTATCGCAATGGCCCAAGATATTCGTGTTATTTTAATTAAACTTGCGGATCGTTTACATAATATGCGTACTTTAAAACATGTATCACCCGAAAAACAGCGTCGAGTCGCGGCTGAAACGCTTGAAATATTTGCGCCATTAGCCCATCGACTCGGTATTTCAACGATTAAATGGGAGCTTGAAGACATCGCCCTTCGTTATTTGAAACCTCAACAATATTACCGGATTGTCAATTTGATGAACCGGAAACGGGCGGAACGAGAAGATTATTTAGCGAATATAATGGGCCAAATAAAAACTGAAATCGGAAAAATGAATATCGAAGCGGATCTTTCGGGACGTCCAAAACATTTGTATTCCATTTATCGTAAAATGGTCATTCAAGGAAAAGAATTCAATGAAATTTATGATTTACTTGCAGTTCGAATCATTGTTTCAAGTATAAAAGATTGCTATGCAGTTCTTGGTATTATTCATACACTTTGGAAGCCTATGCCGGGTAGATTCAAAGATTATATCGCCATGCCGAAACAGAATTTATATCAATCGCTCCATACGACTGTCGTTGGACCGGGCGGAGATCCCCTTGAAGTCCAAATCAGAACTGCGGAAATGCATAAAATCGCGGAATACGGGGTTGCTGCGCACTGGGCTTATAAAGAAGGCAAGTCGCTTTCCAATGATCCAAAAGATCTGGATTCCAAACTGACATGGTTCAGAGAAATTCTTGAATTTCAAAATGAATCTTCGGATGCTGAAGAATTTATGGAATCCTTAAAATTCGATTTGTTTTCGGATATGATCTACGTATTCACGCCGCAAAGTGATGTATTAGAACTTCCAGCTGGATCAGTGCCTATCGACTTTGCATACCGTATTCACTCCGAAATCGGAAACAGGACGATCGGCGCTAAAGTGAACGGCAAAATGGTGCCGCTTGACACCGAACTTCAGACAGGGGACATTATCGAAATTTTAACTTCTAAACAGTCGTTCGGACCAAGCCGTGATTGGTTGAAAATCGCTAATTCATCTCAAGCGAAAAATAAAATTCGCCAATACTTTAAAAAACAACTGCGTGCAGAAAATGTTATTAAAGGTCGAGATTTAATTGAAAAAGAAATAAAAGCACAAGATTTTGTTGTTAAAGACGTATTAACCAATCAAAATATCGAACGCGTTTGTGATAAATTCAATTTTGCTTCTGAAGAAGATATGTGTGCGGCGGTTGGCTTTAATGGAATTACGGCCGAACAAGTTGTCAATCGATTGTCGGAAAAATTGAGGAAAGAACGCCAAGAACAAAAAACAATTAATAAAATTGTATCAGATATACAAAATACATCTCAAAAAAAGCAGGTTACAGAATCCGGCGTGATTGTTAAAGGAATCGATAACTTATTAATCCGCCTATCTAAATGTTGCAATCCAGTTCCCGGGGATGACATTACTGGGTTCATCACAAAAGGACGCGGGGTTTCTGTTCACCGGACGGATTGTCCCAACATTCTTGCGGATGATGAAAATTCCGACCGAATTATCGAGGTTGAGTGGGCTGTAGAACCAGAACAACAAAGAAAAGAGTTCCAGGTGGATATTGAAATTTCAGCTTTCGATCGCCAAGGCTTGCTCAATGAGGTCATGATGGTTGTCGCCGAAACAAAAACACCAATCGTTGCGGTAAGCGGAAAAGCAGATCGTGAAAGCATCGCAAGAATCAATATGACAATTAAAATTACGAATATCGCGCATTTGCTCAGAATTGTGGATCGTATTAAGCAAGTTCCAGATATTTATTCTGTAGAACGTGTGATTAATTAAGTTAGGATGGGATACTGAATGAGAGTTGTTTTGCAGCGTTCCGGTCCGGCTTCAGTCAAAGTGAACGGGGAAGTCACCGGGTCAATTGAAAAAGGTTACGTGCTTCTCGTCGGAATAACACATAATGACACGATAGAAGATGCAAAATACATCGCGGGTAAAGTTGCAAACCTTCGCTTATGGGAAGATGACGAAGGGAAAATGAATCATTCGATTCTTGAAGTAGGCGGCGACATATTGTCAGTTTCACAATTTACATTGTATGCCAACACTTCAAAAGGCAGACGCCCAAGTTATATCGATGCGGCTAGACCTGAACAAGCAGACGAGTTATGGAATATTTTTAATGAGTTGCTTGAACAAGAAGGCCTGAAAGTCGAAACAGGCATTTTCGGCGCTATGATGGATGTTGACCTGGTGAACGATGGACCTGTTACGGTTATTATTGACTCGAAGTAAAAATGGTTATCTAACTAAATAGAAATTGAAAGGGCTCGCTTTTCGCGAGCCCTTTAGAATGTCTAATAATATGGGATTATTTTTTTAGGACATCCAGCGAGTAGTTGCCATTCATTACTTCAACATTTCTTGATTCGGGGATCTTTAGTCGGTAAAAGCAGGAGGAAATAAACGGCTTTAGTCGTTTGGAGACAGGCATTGGTCGCTTTGGTAGCTGCTTTGGTCGTTTGACTCATTACTTGCCAGCATGTCCATCTAGATGGACAGACAATAATAATTAAACATTCTAGGAATTAGTTGATTGGAGTGCAGGGCGGTGACTCCCGGAACGGAAATCAACAGTCTATATAACCATGGAAACCTTAACCATGGAAACCTTAACAATGAATTACGCTATTATTTATAACCATAAATTAATTCGAAAAAAAGTGTACAGGGAATGTCATCCCCATACACTTTTTCGGTAAGGTTATTTTTTTAATTGATTATCAAAGAAAGTAATGAGCCCTTGATAAATTCCTTGTGTAGCTTGTTCGCGGAAGCTTTCTGAGTTGACGCTGCTTTCCTCGATTGCATTTGATAAAAATCCTAATTCTAGTAAAATAGCATTTTGTCTATTTTCCCGTAAAACTAAATAATTCGCTGGTTGAGCGCCTCTGTTACGTAGCGGTATGGCTGAAGCTAGACCGTTATTTACTGCAACCGCGAGTTCTCTTTGATAACCGTGCGTGTAATACGTTGTAAAACCTTTTATCGATGAATCGATCGAAGCATCATAATGAACGCTTATGAAAGCATCAGCCTCATTTTGATGACTAATCGATACACGTTTTTGAAGGGAAATGAATGTATCCATATTGCGCGTAAGGACAACATTTGCACCCGCGGATTTCAACTTTCTCGCCAGCATCTCAGCGGTTCGCTGTGTCACAAGCTTTTCGAAAGTTCCATTGACGCCAATCGTGCCGGTATCAAATCCGCCGTGGCCTGGATCAATTACAATGTTTAACCCATTCAAAGTCCCTGGTACACGATTCTTCTTAATCGGTTTTACAGTTGAATCCTGCCCGTCATTGATAGAAACGACCCAGGCTGCCACAAACGCTGTCTCGCCCGATGGCAATCGTACTTCATACCAATCTTGTGTTTCTGAAATGATAGGAAACTGGTTTCCTGCATTTGCGCGCATAATAACTTCCGAAGAAGTAGTTGCATTTCTACGAAGGTTTGTTCCATCAGATAGAATATAAGCCTTTTTTGGTGTTGATTTCACATCGGTATGATTTGATTTTGTATTAGTTAGTTTCCCGTGGAAAGAGTAAACCCATCCGCTTTTTCCTTTACCAAGTTCTAATTTAACCCAATTGCCGCTTTTTTCGAGTACTTTGAATGTACTTCCTTTTTTAATAAGGCCAATTCGTTTGGATGATAAATCGCCATAACTACGAACGTTCAGACCGTTTACAGCGACAGTAAAGTATTTATGTTCAATTGAAGAGCTGTTAGACTTGCTTGCTTGATCTGGTAACGTAGTCGAAATATAGCTAGTATGTACCCAACCGACTATCCCGTTGAAATTAACGCTTGTCCAATCGCCTTGTTGTCCCGTTTTCGAAGCGACGTCTCCAGCATTCATTTGCGTAAGCACGTTTGCCGAAGTAGAAGGTTTAGCTCGTACGTTCAAGCGATTAACTTGGGAAGCAATCTCTGAATTGTTTTGGGTCCGCGTCCCATTGTCGTTAATCGTGTGCCATTTTGCTATCCAACCTTTTTTGCCTTTGAATTGTATCTCGTACCAATCGCCGTAAGTCGACAATATACTGACTTTATCTTTTTTATTCAAAGTAGAAATCACGCCGTAAGATAGACCCGGACCGGAACGAATATTGAGTCGATCAGTATCGATAATAGCTGCCTCTGATTGCGCTTCTGTTCTAGAAAAATCTGATGCGAGAACAAAAATAAGAACGAATATGAGAGCAATTTTTCCAAATCTACTCAAATCATCATCTCCTCTTTTAATCTAGTATAAGGCAAATGTTAACAAAAAACTACAATTTTAGCTAAAAGGTTGACATGGCTATTAAAAATCATTAAGCTAATGTGTAACTAACAATAAATTTACTTATGACGTGGAAAGTAATTGTATTGCTGTTTGACTAGAGAGGGACGGACGTGGCTGAAATCCATCCTACAAACAAATGCAGCGAACAACACCACCGAGGTTCTTTACTGAACGAAACTATTTCATTAGGTAAAGACGGTTATCGGCCGTTATACGATTTACGAGTGGGCACGTATTGTGCCAATTAGGGTGGAACCGCGGAAGCTATAAAGGCTCTCGTCCCTTGCATATGCAAGGGATGGGGGTCTTTTTTTTATTTTCGAAAGGAGAATAATAATGAATTTCAAAGTGCCAAGAGGAACACAGGATATATTACCGTCCGAAACGTGGAAGTGGCAAAAAGTTGAGAAGCTTATTAATGAAGTATGTGAAATGTACCGGTATAAAGAAATCCGGACGCCGATGTTCGAACAAACTGAGTTGTTTCAACGCCTGGTAGGGGAGACAACAGACGTTGTTCAAAAAGAAATGTATACTTTTACAGACCGAGGAAATCGGTCAATGACGTTACGACCTGAAGGAACTGCGCCGGTTGTACGTTCTTATGTTGAACAAAAAATGTTTGGATATCCGGACCAGCCCGTCAAACTATTTTATACGGGGCCAATGTTTCGTTATGAACGTCAACAAGCCGGCAGGTACCGACAGTTCGTGCAATTCGGTGTTGAAGCAATTGGAAGTAATGATCCAGCAATTGACGCTGAAGTTATTGCATTGGCGTTAGACGTTTATAAACGCGCGGGATTAACTGATTTAAAATTGGTGATAAACTCCCTAGGAGATACAGAATGCAGAGCGTCACATAAAAAAGCGCTAATTGCACATTTTAAACCGCATATTGAAGAATTTTGTTCGGATTGCAAGTCAAGACTAGAAAACAATCCGCTTCGAATATTGGACTGTAAAGTAGATGCCGAAAATCTGTTAATCGCTTCTGCTCCTTCGCTTGCGGATTATTTAAATGATGACTCAGCGGCATATTTCAAGGAAGTACTAAATTATTTGGATGATGCGAATATCGATTATGAAGTCGACGCAACGCTTGTTCGCGGACTCGATTATTATAATCATACCGCATTTGAAATCATGAGCACTTCAGCTGGATTTGGAGCGATCACTACGCTGTGCGGCGGCGGGAGATACAATGGGCTTGCTGAAGATATTGGCGGACCTTCAGCGCCGGGCATCGGCTTCGCAATGAGTATTGAGCGTCTTCTTCTAGCGCTAGAAGCTGAAGGTAAATCATTTGATGACGAGTCGGCTCTTGACGTTTATGTCGTCACGCTTGGCGACGAGGCAAAACGAGCCGGTATCAAACTGCTCGGTCAATTAAGAGAAGCTGGAATTCGTTCTGATACCGATTATTTAGGCCGGAAAATGAAGGCGCAAATGAAATCAGCAGATCGTCTTAATGCGAAAACGGTGATCGTCATCGGTGAAAATGAAGTAGCCGAAAACGTAGTCATGCTTCGAAATATGGCGAATCGTTCGCAAGAAAAGGTAGCTACTCAAGATTTAGTACAAAAGTTAAATGGAATTCTGAAAGTTTAAAGTAAATGGAAGGCGGATGACTGTCATGCAACAACGAACACATTATTGCGGCGAAATAACTGAAACAGATATAGGAAACATAGTAACATTAAAGGGATGGGTGCACATTAGACGTGATCTCGGCGGATTAATATTCATTGATCTTCGGGACCGTTCTGGAACTGTTCAAGCGGTATTCAATCCGACATTTTCGCAAGAAGCCCTTGAAATTGCAGAAACAGTTCGTAACGAATATGTGCTAAGTATTACTGGTGAAGTAATTGCCCGAGAAGAAAAACAAAAGAACCCGAATATGAAAACAGGTTCCATTGAAATTAAAGTAAGTGACGTTACGGTTATTAATAAGGCGAAAACACCGGTTTTTCAAATAGAAGATGAGACAGATGTAGGCGAAGATGTACGATTGAAATATCGTTATTTAGATTTGCGTCGTCCAAAATTAGCAAGAACATTTAAAATGCGATCTGATATAACGAAGACAGTTCGTAATTTCTTGGATGATGAAGGATTTCTGGAAGTGGAAACACCAATACTGACGAAATCGACACCTGAAGGAGCTAGAGACTATTTAGTTCCGAGCAGGGTGCATGAAGGCGAATTTTATGCGCTGCCGCAATCTCCGCAATTATTTAAGCAATTATTGATGGTTTCCGGGTTCGACCGCTATTACCAGATAGCACGCTGTTTCCGGGACGAGGATTTACGTGCAGATCGCCAACCAGAATTCACGCAAATCGATATGGAAATGAGTTTCATGTCAATCGAAGAAATTATTGAATTGAATGAACGCCTCATGAAAAAAGTGATGAAAAACGTCAAAGGAATAGATATTGAAACTCCCTTCAAACGAATCCCTTATGATGAAGCGATGGCAAGATACGGTTCTGACAAGCCGGACACGCGTTTTGAAATGGAATTAACAGATGTATCTGAAGTTGTTAAAGATGCGCCATTTAAAGTGTTTAGCGGGACGGTTGAATCCGGCGGCCAAGTAAAGCTTATTAATGTGAAAAATGGGGCGGATGATTACTCCCGTAAAGACATTGATGGATTAGGCGAATATGCAGCGTTATACGGAGCGAAAGGTCTGGCTTGGTTGAAAGTGACTGAAGAAGGTTTTACAGGACCGATTGCAAGATTTTTCGAAGGCGAGTTAGCGAACTCATTGCAACAGGCTGCTGACGCAGAAGCTGGAGACCTTCTTTTGTTCGTCGCTGACAAAAAGAAGGTTGTCGCGGATGCATTAGGCGCGCTTCGCGTTAAAATCGGGAAAGAACGCGGACTTATTGATGAGTCGATATTCAATTTCCTTTGGGTTACGGAGTGGCCGTTATTTGAATATGACGAAGAAGAAGGACGTTATTATGCGGCACATCACCCGTTCACGATGCCGGCAAATGAAGAAGAATTAGAAAGCAACCCGGGAGAAGTGAAAGCACAAGCTTACGACTTGGTGTTAAATGGTTATGAACTAGGCGGGGGATCGCTGCGTATTTATCAGCGCGAACTACAGGAAAAAATGTTTAAAGCACTCGGATTTACAGAAGAGGATGCTAAAGAACAATTCGGTTTCTTGCTAGATGCATTTGAGTATGGAACGCCGCCGCATGGTGGAATCGCATTCGGACTCGACCGAATTGTCATGATTTTATCAGGGGCAACGAATTTAAGAGATACGATTGCATTCCCCAAAACAGCAAGCGCAAGTGATTTGCTAACAGCTGCGCCAGATGATGTTGCTGAAAGTCAACTTGCAGAACTTGGTATAAAAATCGCTAAAAAGTAATTGACTCAAATATTCCTCCATTAGTAAAAATTTATTCTAGTAAATTGATTGAACTCTTTTATAAAGTATGGTAATCTTACATTAATACGAATCCTGAAGTGTTCGTTATTTGTCCTTTAAGTTTTGACCGAACATTTCTATCGTAGGGAGTTCACATTTCAATTCGGATGACATGCCCCTCAGGGGACGTCAAAACAATTGAATAGGACACCCACCTGCCGAGTGCGGGTTCAAAACGATAACTTCAAAGACGGCATATTCGGGATTCGTCCTTTTGAAGAACTTAATCCTCTCTGGTGAAATTGCGGAGAGGTTTTTTATTGGCAAAAATAAAATTTACTGAAAAACTTTTACTTATGGAAAGGCGGGGTTTCCTTTGTTGCACCAATTTTCACGAAATGAATTAGCAATAGGAAAAGAAGGCGTCGAACGCATGCGGGGCATGACGGTCGCTATTTTAGGCATCGGCGGCGTTGGTTCTTTTGCTGCAGAGGCTTGTGCAAGAAGCGGGATTGGACGCATTATTCTCGTTGATAAAGATGATGTTGATATTACAAATGTGAATCGGCAACTCGTAGCCTATCTTTCGACAGTCGGTCGTTCAAAGGCTGAAGTTATGAAAGAAAGAATTGCCGATATAAATAAAGACTGTGAAGTCATTTCACTTCAGATGTTTTACACAGAAGAAACGGCAGATGAGTTTTTTAGTTATAAACCTGATTACGTCATAGATGCTTCTGATACGATCAGTTACAAAATACATCTTGCAGAGCAATGTATCGCAAGAAACATAAAAATAATCGCGTGCATGGGTGTCGCAAACAAAATGGATCCAACGCGTTTGCAGATTGCTGATATATCTAAAACCCATACTGATCCATTAGCAAAAGTTATTCGACTGCGATTGCGAAAAGCCGGTATTTCAAAAGGACTTCCAGTTGTATTCACGGATGAAAGTCCTTTAGTGATTCGGGAAGATGTTGTGGGTACTGTCGGAAAGCCGAATGCACCGATTCGTAAAGCTGAAATGCCGCCAGCATCGAATGCATTCGTGCCATCTGTTGCTGGACTCATTTGCGCGAGCTGGGTCATGAATGATATCGTAGCCGATATTCCAATCCAGCGAGTGAAAGATAAAGTATAATAGGAAATTAATTAACTAACCTTCATTTTTAATAAAATGAGGGTTTTTTGCTGTATTAAATGATATTTTTTAATAAAGTTTGATTAATTTTCACCAATTCGGGTATAGAGGTAGCACCTATAACTATGCGATTTGCTAGAGGCTTTTCATAAAACTGCGTCATGTTGCGGTTTGCTATGAATATTATAGTCTGGTACCATGAAAAACATATCTGAATTTCAATGATTCAAGATTACTAGGAGGAGGTCGGTGTTCAGTCATTGATTCGGAAAAAATAAAATAGTTAAAAGGAGTTTGGATTCGATATGCGCAAATTAGCGCTAATATTCTTAGTTAGTTTAGTCGTTTTATTATCAGCATGCGGAGCAGGCAAAAGCAAAGATAGCATTGATGTTATTAAATTTGCGGATGCAGGGTGGGATAGTATTCGTGTTCATAATAGCATTGCACAATTTATTATAGAAGAAGGGTACGGTTATAAAACCGATGTTACAAACGGTACAACTGCCGCAACTCTACAAGCATTAGAAAAAGGCGACATTAATGTTTATATGGAAATTTGGACAGATAATGTTAAAGAGGTTTATGAAAAAGCAATTGAAAAAGGATCAATCGTTAAACTTTCAACAAATTTTGATGATAATTCACAAGGTCTTTACGTCCCGACGTATGTAATCGAAGGTGATGAAGAAAGAGGAATTGAAGCTGTCGCACCAGATTTGAAGACAGTCGAGGATTTAGCGAAATACCCGGAACTATTCCAGGATCCTGAAGATAAAAGTAAAGGTCGAATTGTTGGTGCACCTTCGAGCTGGGCTGTTAGTGAACATTTAGCTACTAAAGTTGAAACATATGGATTAGATAAAACATACAACTATTTAGCGCCAGGATCAGATTCTTCGATTGTCGCATCATTGGCAGGCGCTTATTCAAAAGGTGAGCCTTGGGTAGGATACTATTGGTCACCAACTTGGGTCACTGCGAAATATGATTTAACACTTCTAGAAGACAATCCATACGATGAAGATGTGTGGATTGAAAACAAAGGAACAGAATTTGCTCCGAACGATGTCGTAGTTGCAGTAAATAAAGATATGGAAACACAAGCAAAAGATGTCGTTGAATTTTTAAAGAACTACAAAACGAGTAATGCGCTGACAGAAGACATGCTCGAATATATGGAAGAAACAGAAGCCGATGCGGATGATACTGCCACATGGTGGATGAAAGAGAATGAAGATATCTGGACAACATGGGTTTCAGATGAAGTAGCAGAAAAAGTGAAAGCAGCATTAAAATAAAATAAATTATGGTAAAGTGAGTGAAACCTGCTCACTTTACCATCTATTTATTACGTGGGGTGAGAAAGCGACTGCAATTTGCAGTCCATAGTTATGAAAGAATTTCCGGATTTACGTATACCAATAGGTGACGGAGTAGAAAGTTTCATCGATTTTTTAGCAGCAAATTTTCAAGCGCTATTTGATTTTATATTCGTCATTACATCTTCGTCTATTAAAGGATTAGAGTCAGCTTTACTAGCAATTCCGTGGTGGGTGCTAATCATTGTAGTTGTTATATTAGGCTGGTATTTTACAAGTTTGTCGGGTGGAATACTCTTCGGGTTGTTCATGTTTTTAGTTGGTTCTTTTGATTTATGGCCAGAAACGATGACAACTATTTCCATCGTATTAATCTCCGTAATACTCTCTTTAGCAATTGGAATTCCATTTGGTGTATTGATGGCTTTCAATAATATTTTATCAGTCATCATGCGCCCGATACTTGATGCAATGCAAACAATGCCAACTTTCGTTTATTTAATTCCTGTTATCTTCTTTTTCCCGCTAGGTAACGTACCTGCAGTAATTGCGACGATAATATATGCAATGCCTCCTGTTATGCGATTGACTGAATTAGCAATCCGAAATGTAGATAAAGAAGTTGTTGAGTCTGCTCAATCATTCGGATCATCAACTATGCAAATGCTGACAAAAGTACAATTGCCGCAAGCGCTTCCAACAATCATGGCTGGCGTTAACCAAACAACAATGATGGCACTCGCAATGGCGGTAGTAGGTTCTATGGTTGGTGCACAAGGTCTTGGCGAACGTGTCCTTTATGCAATCAACCGTATCGACATTTCATTAGGATTTGAAGCGGGTATCAGTATCGTATTTTTAGCGATAATTATTGACCGGATTACCGGCGGGATTGCTGACCGTCTTCAGAAACATAGGGGGAATGCATCATGACAATTAAAATGAAGGTTGAAAACATATCTAAAATATTCGGCCCCCGAGCAAAGCGTATCATTCCGATGGTTGAAAAAGGCGAGTCGAAAACAGATATTCTGGAAAAAACTGGTCATACCGTAGGGGTATATAATGCTTCAATGGACATTATGGAAGGCGAAACTTTTGTTATAATGGGTCTTTCCGGGAGCGGAAAGTCAACACTTATTCGATGTCTAAATATGCTTAATCGACCGACGGCAGGTGCAATTTATGTAGACGGCGAAGACATTACGAAATACAACTCGCAACAATTAAAGAAATACCGTCAAGAAAAGATTGCGATGGTCTTTCAACATTTTGGTCTATTTAGTCATCGAACGATTCTAAGCAATATCGAATATGGACTTGAAATTAAAGGCATCGAAAAAGAGGAACGTCGTAAAATTGCTCAACATCATTTAGAATTAGTCGGTTTAAAAGGTTGGGAAGATAAATACCCCGATGAATTATCCGGTGGAATGCAGCAGCGTGTAGGAATTGCTAGAGCGTTAGCAAATGATCCAGATATATTGTTGATGGATGAGCCATTTAGTGCACTTGATCCATTGATAAGACGAGAAATGCAACTGGAATTAATTGACCTGCAGAACCGCTTACAAAAAACAATTGTCTTTATTACTCATGATGTGAATGAGGCCTTTAAAATAGGAGACCGTGTAGCGGTCATGAAGGACGGAAAAGTTGAACAAGTGGGAACGCCTGAAGAAATATTGGAAAAACCTGCAAATCAATATATTAGCGAGTTTATTCGTGATATTGATCGTTCGAAAATCTTGCAAGCTGAACATATTATGATTCGACCGCATGGATTATTGTCACTTAAAGATGGTTTGAACGTGGCAATAAAAACGATGCAAGAAAATGGTCTTTCTAGTGTTTTCGTGACTGATCGAAGGCGACATCTTCAAGGTATTGTAACTATTGACGATGCAATTGAAGGTTTAAAACAGCGGAAAACAATTGAGGAAGTAATTCAACGTGATGTAAATACAGTGTCGCCAGAGGATTATGTACAAGATATCATTCCTAAAGTGTTGGAATCGAAATATCCTATTGTTGTCGTGGATGAAGCGGGAATTATTAAAGGCATCATTTTAAGAGTCCATGTGTTGGCTAGTTTGATAGAAGATAATGGAGATAGTTCTTCTGAAGATAAAGCAGATAAGATTGATCCAGATAAAGGTTTAACGGAATAAAATTACTTTTAGCGAGTACCTGAAAAATTATTCGGGTATTCGTTTTTTTTATTTGGTTCGTTGATTCCCTTTCCGGGCGGAATCATCCCAGATATGTATGCAAAATGTTTACGGTTGCAACGAAACTGAATATTCTCTGTAATTTATTTTCTGAGAAGAGAAGTTCTCTAGACGTAATGTTCCATTGTTGGTAAAGTAAAGCAATGATAATAAATTGTGCGGGGGAGGGGTGAAGAGTAATGAAGAAATATTCTGTACGAAGATTAACAACTATACTCGTGCAAGTAATTGGACTTTTTATGTTTTCATATATAGGTGATTGGATTTCTTTATTGTTGAAATTGCCTATTCCAGGAAGTATTGTCGGTTTGCTGTTATTGTTCATTTGTTTATATTTTAAAATCGTTCCGGAAAAATATATAAAAGATGGTGCGGGCTTTATACTTGTAATTTTACCGTTATTTTTTATCCCAGCCACGGTTGGTATTATTCAGTTTCCAAATTTACTATCAGGTCAGGGCGCAATCTTGATTGGGATTGTCATGGTGAGCACATTTATGACGCTGATTGTTTCTGGATATAGTAGCCAAATAGTTGAGAAGAAAATGATGGAGAGGGTGAAGCAAACGAATGAGTGATGTCTTATTGTTATTGATAGTTGTCATTGGTACCGTCATTCTTTTTCTAACTATGCGTTATCTGTATGCGCGTTTTTCTATAGCTATTTTGCATCCTGTATTGACGTCGACTGTAATCATCGTTCTGACCCTCCTTTTGTTTAACGTTTCGTATGAGCGTTTTATGATAGGAGGAAAATGGATTGAATTGTTTTTAGGTCCATCTGTCGTGGCTCTTGCGTATCCGCTTTATAATCAGCGAACTTTTGTGATGAAGTATCGAAATGCGATTGTGCTCGGAATTTCGTCAGGCTTACTAACTGCAATGGGCAGCATTCTTTTGTTCGCTAAAATATTTCAACTTGAAGAAGATATTTTCCATTCGATCATTCCCAAATCAATAACGACTCCCGTTGCTATCCAACTAAGTTCATCCTTGGAAGGCATACCATCATTAACTGCGGTATTTGTCATGATCGCAGGTTTTAGCGGAGTCATTTTAGGCCCGTTGGTCATGAAATATGCACGTATTCATAGCCCTCTCAGTAAAGGATTAGCCCTTGGCAGCGCTTCGCATGCACTTGGTGTAGCAAAATCAACGGAGTACGGTGAACTATCACTTTCGATGGCATCTATCTCAATGACGTTAAGTGCGATTGCCGGCTCGGCAGTTGGTCCGTTATTTATATTACTTTCATGAAACTAGTCCTTGGTTCTACAATAATCAAATGACACTTACATTAGACTACCACCACAAAAAGGAGAGGTAGTCTTTGTTAATCGACGGGGTGTTTTCAGGTGGAGGTTTGAAAGGGTTTGCTTTATTGGGCGCGTATGAAGTTTTGGAAGTGAAAGGTTATCAATTCAAGCGCGTAGCCGGAACAAGTGCCGGAGCTATTTTAGCAAGCTTCATAGCAGCTGGGTATACAGCTAAAGAAATTGAACTTCTATTCGATGATTTAGACTTAACTTCACTGTTGGATTCGCGACTCACGGTGCTTCCCATTCCAATATTAAAATGGCTCCATATTTACTGGCGATTAGGTCTCTATCAAGGGAAGGAATTAGAGAAATGGTTTTTAGAAAAGTTAGCCGACAAGGGCGTATATTCATTCTCCGATTTACCGGAAGGGTCTTTAAAACTTGTGGCATCGGATTTAACGAACGGCAAGATGATTGTTCTTCCTGATGATTTAGAGCGCTATGGAATTGTTCAAGAGACCTTTCCAGTTGCACGTGCGGTCCGCATGAGCTGCGGAATTCCTTTTTTCTTTGAACCGGTCAGATTGAAAATTGGTTCGGGAGATACAATTGTCGTAGACGGGGGCGTATTAAGCAATTTTCCATTGTGGATTTTTGATAATGATGTAGGTAAAAAAGAACGGCCAGTGCTCGGATTGAAATTAAGTAGAAGCAAGGAAGAAATGAAAGGCCGGGATATTAAAAATGCAATCAATCTATTTGAAGCATTATTTTCTACAATGAAAAATGCTCATGATGAAAAATATATTTCAAGAAAACACGAAAAAAATATTGTTTTTATCCCAGTTGATAATTATAGCTCAACTCAATTTGATCTAGATGAAGAGTCGAAAAGAGCTCTGATGGACATTGGTCGTAAGCGAACTGAGCAATTTTTGAATTTATGGTAATTAATTTATTATCTCTAGGTCTTGGCAAAGAATTTGTTATTCATTTGCCAAGGCTTTTTATGAGCTGTAAATCCGATGTTATTGGAATGAATTTAGACGAAACGGGTAAAGAAAAGGGAGGTCTATACCAAATAGGCTTTAAGGGAGGAAACGTTTTGCTTAAAAAAAGAATACGGCATACGCGGCGTTTTCAAGAAATCATAAATGCGTTTTTAAAAAATGGATTTAGTCATTTCCTTTTTCGTTTGGGGCTTACTGATCGTGAGACGAAGAGAGGAGAAGAAGAAGAAGGTTGGAGCACCAATGACCAAGATGTTGGAAAAAGGTTACGACATGCGCTTCAAGAGTTGGGGCCGACATTCGTTAAATTGGGTCAAATCGCAAGTTCACGGAGAGATTTAGTTCCCGCAGAAATTATACATGAACTTGAGAAGTTGCAGGAACATGTAGAAACAGTCCCATTTAGTATAATACGAATGATTGTTGAGACTGAACTAGAGGATACCATTGAAAATATTTTCAATTCTTTTAAGGAAGAACCTTTAGCCGCTGCATCAATTGGACAAGTACATCTTGCAGAACTTCCAAGCGGAGAACGAGTAGCAGTTAAAGTCCAACGGCCAAATATTAAACAAACGGTTGAAACAGACTTGGAAATATTACATGAATTGGCAAGTTTTTTAGAGGAAAATACTGTATGGGCAAAGTCATACCGCATAAAAGATATGATTCGGGAGTTTTCCGAATCATTCCGAGATGAATTGGATTATAAAGTGGAAGGCAGAAGCGCTGAGCGTGTTGCAAAACAGTTTATAAAACAAACGCATATTCGAATACCGAAAATTTATTGGGATTTTTCAACACAGAAAATACTTACGATGGAAATGGTTCAAGGCATACGTGTTAATGATATAGATGGATTGGATGAAGCGGGATACGACAGGAAACTTATTGCTGATCGTGTTGTAGACGCAATGTTTTACCAAGTACTTGAGAAAGGTTTCTTCCATGGGGATCCTCATCCCGGGAATATTTACATTTTGCCAGATAACCGCATATGTTTTTTAGATTTCGGCATGATGGGGCGCATCAATGATAGATTGAAATTCCACTTTGCTTCTCTCATCATTAATTTGCAACAAGGCGATACAAAAGGCATGATGAAAATTTTCTCGGACATGGGCCTGCTAAATGAAGATGCAAATACGTCTGCTTTTCAACGAGACCTCGAAGATCTTATTGCGACGTATTATGATGTTTCATTAGAAGAGGTAAGTCTTGGGGGTATTATTAATGAATTGCTCGAGGTTGCATTTCAACACAAAATGCAAATACCAACGGAAATTACGATTCTCAGTAAAGCGATTCTAACTTTGGAGAGCACAGTCAGTCTTTTAGATCCGACGTTTAGTGTTATGAGTGCAGTGGAACCTTTTGGAAAGAAGTTGCTGCTAGAGCGTTATCATCCAATGAATATTATTCAAAACTCCTGGAGAGATGTTGTTGAAAACATAGAAATTCTTTTGCATTTGCCAAAGGATTTCAAAAAGCTGACGTCGACTGTGGGAAAAGGAAAGCTTAAGTTAGATATAAATGTGCAACAGTTGCAAACAATATTAGGCAGATTGGACAGAATCAGTAATCGATTATCATTTAGTATCATCTTACTCGCATTCAGCATCTTGATGGTCGGTCTAATTATAGGGTCCGCAATTGCCGGACAGACAAATTTACTCTGGAGATTTCCAATAATTGAAGCAGGGTCGATCATAGCTACGCTCATGTTTATATTCCTGATATTTTCAATCTTTCGATCTGGTCGGATGTAACGCGTTTCTTTCATCTTCCGAATAGGTTTGATGGCTTGTCAATAGACTAGTACTAGCAACCAAATTCGAAAGGATGGGGAATTGAAGCGGATAGCAATCTTTGGAATCGCCGTCGTGGCTGGGATCATTCTGGGAATATTTGTTACTTATCTTATGGAGTTAATTGGATAGATCCCTTGCAGTGCAGGAGACTGTCCAATTAGTACCTAAATAATCTTTTATTAATACAACTCTTTGATTTAGTGCGCAGTCGTGAGACTCCCGCGGGAAAGCGAGACAGCCAAGACCCTGGACTGAGCGTAGCGAAGGAAGCGGCTTGGCGCTCGCCCGCAGGAAAGCGAACGACGGAGCACTAAATCATTTTAAAAAATAAGATAGTAACTATTATTTTTTATTATTTATGAGTGACGCAAACTATCTACAGGCTATTTACTATTTCATCCACTGTCGTTTCAACTTCGGAACGCTCCATTTTTTCTTTTCCCCCCGATAAAGATTTGAGTGTTTTTTTAGCTAAGGAATGCGGGATTTTACAAAACAGTAAAATGTTTTTTGTCGTAATCGAATCAATATATTCTTCAGCTCTGTTTAAATTCAATTCAGCGTATTTGAACATATCCGCACGCGTCCAACCATCGGGAATATAATGAACGCCTCGATCAGCATCCTCATCTTGATTTCGTAACATATTGACGACTTGCAGACCGCGTCCATAAGCAATCGCCAACTCACGGTCTGTTTTCGTCCCGTCATAAAGTTGCCAAATATCAGATAGCATGACACCTACTAATCCAGCAACGTAGTATGTATACTCATCCAAATCTTCCTTATTTTTTACAAGCCAGTCTTTTTCTACCCACTTGGCCATTCCGTCTGCCATGATGCTTGTCGATTCCTGAACTTTTTCAAGAAAGACTGTTGGACAAATTGAAAGCCAATCGCCAAGTCTTAATGTAACTTCGGGTAAAAGGTTTTCATATGGTTGCAAAAGTTGTTTGTAAGCATGATCGTCAAATTTTGTTTTCAATAATTCGCTAGTAGTGCGTAACAGAAGTTGTTTGGTTTCGGGATGCAAAGCTTCGTGATCTTCAATTTCATCAATAGCTCGCATGCATAAATAAGCAGACCCGACAATTTTACGCAATGTTGGATTCAATAATTTAATCGGAATATAGAAGGTTCTACTCGTTAACTTTAAAACATGCATGGCTTCGTTTTGTAATTTTACGTCAGTATTCAATTCCGACAACCCCTCTCAATTTTTCCAAACTCCAATGCAGATCGAGTTCGTAGAAAGTTTCAATATTACTGTCTATTTCTTTATTATATCAGAATGACATAACATATTGCTAATAAGCTTAACAACATTGAAAAAGTACACTATAATTAAATTAGATCATATAAAAGTCAGTGATCCCGACTCGGGATACTGACTTTTATCGGTTTTTTAGAAAGTAGGATGCAAATGAATCAAGAACCGACCCTACAAACAATGCAGTGCAATTTAGGGATTACAAATAATGCACGTAACAGAATGATGAAATTCGTGAAAAATGAACAAGCTTTTTTTTCAATGGAAGAAGCCTTTAATATTTATATTGAAAAAAGACCGGAAAATAAACATGGCAATATGTCGTTTTCCATTTTCTTTGATAATGAAACAAATCCTGTGTTAGCCGAAAAACTCGATAATCGTGTGGCTGTTATGGAATGTGTCTATAAAAATGAAGGTTTTCTAGCAACGGGTTTTCATGTAAGGGGCAGGAGAGAGCCTGTCCGAACAAATCGACGCTTGCCCGTTCGTCTAAAATTTCTCGTTAATCAGCGGTTGGGTGCTCCGATGCCAATCGAATTGTATACGCGTCTTCGTGAATTGCCTATCGCGGAAGAACGTTCTGAATATGTTCGTAAAAGAATTTCCAGCTGGGAAGGCTATTTGGCAATCCAAGAAAAAAACGCCGATGTAGCAGATATTACGTCTGTTTTTTCAGGTGCAAGCTTTAATGCTGATTTTAGCAAACTTCAAATACGCTGTGCTGGATTGAAAAATAATACGTGGAATGCAATCGGCAATTTCACTGTCAAACTAAAAGGGACTCAAAATGATATCGGAACAGTTATAAACACAAATCGTTCCAAAAAAACCGTCGAAATTGAATTAAATCGAAAATATCAAGAACTAGCTAGAAAGAATGAATGGCAACCTTGGTCTTTTAAGGATGTCATATTCAGTAACTTTTCCGAACTCAGTCAAGTTAAGAGATTGCGTAAAGGATTTAAAGATTTACAAGACGGTCTTGCAGCTAATGCAAATTTGGAAAAAGTTCTATTCGAAGAACGTCCCGTCGTGAGGATTTCAAAACAACAGCTAGACTTAGTATTTCATAATCGACTCAATGAATTTCAACGAGAAGCAGTTACAGGGGCAATGACATCGAATGATTTATACGTCATTCAAGGCCCCCCCGGAACGGGTAAAACGACGGTTATTTCTGAAATTTGCCACCAAAATGTAAAGGCAGGCTTGCGTACTCTTGTTGCATCTCAAGCGAATCTTGCAGTCGATAATGCACTTGGCCGATTATTATCACATCAAGATATTCGAATCTTGCGTTATGGCAGGACGGAAAGCATTGAAGAAGAAGGCAAAAAGTTCATCGAGGAAAATGTCGCACTCAATTGGAAAGAGCAGACTGAAAAGGCCGTTTCGGAACAATTAAGAGATCGATCAAAAATCAAGTTCCAACTGGAGAAGGATTTACAAAATGGTCAAGAGAAAATGCATGAATATGAAAAAGAATTATCTTCATTGGAAGAACAAATCCGTTTAAGAGAAATAGCAGTAGCCGATCTTGCGATACAGAACACTGAACTTAAAAAGTGCATTTTGGAAAAAGAAGATTTACTAACTGAACGAAGAGAACTAGAACAAGCACAAGAAGTTTTGCATAAGACTATTGATGAGCTATCCAAAGATATTTCTTATATTGAAGAAATTCTAGCCACTTATAATGAAACTGAACAAAACGAACAAATGGAAAACATCGAACGACAAATTAAAAATTATAAGGATTACATCAGTTATCAACATATACTTCAACAGATAAATGAAACGACAAGAGCACTTGCAGAGATTCAAGATGAACAGAGAAAGCAAGAAACTTCATTAAAAAGCTTGCAGATGTTTTTGGATGAAGCAAGCTCCATCACTAAATTGAATGTGCTGCAAGAAAGCATGAGAGATGTCGAATTTATCCAATCAGATAAGATTAACGAAAAAATTGCTGAACTCGAAGAAGTTATTCGTGCGATCGCATCGAACTTGGCCGGCGGCACCTATCAAGACTGGACGGAGCTCATTAGCCGGCTCGATAAAGCAATCGAGATGGTCGAGAAAAAATTATCCGAGAATGGCTTTCTAAAACAGTCGCTAAATCGCCATGGAATTAGCAAGCCTTGTTCAGTCAAGGATATACATAGTCAAATTGATAAAGTTGGCCGTTTTTTAATTCATCCATCCGTGAAACAAGCTCTTCAGACTAGGCACTATTCCGCCGAGAGATATGAATACTTAGAAAAATTGGGTGTTGCTTTCGACGTGCTTTCTAGAAGACGGCAATATGCATATTCGCAAATCGAAAATATAGAGAAAGCAAAAAGTCTATTCGAATCAATCAAAATTGAAGTCATTGGAAATGTGAAGCAGGCTATTTCAACCATGACGCTAGAAATTGATGGATCAAAAAAGAGGAAAAGTAGTTATGAAACCGAGATAACTCAACTTCGTGAGAGAAGTTCCCAATTAATGATTCAGCTTGGAACAGTTGACGAAACAATTTCAATCATAACAATGACAGAAAAACTGGGGCAATTGGAAACGACCTATAGCGAACTTGAAAAAGCAAAATCCGACCATCAACAACATAAGCAAGACTTAACACATAGCAAGAATACTATGGAAACTGAAGTTCATAATTTAGAGAAGAATTCTCAGGAACTCCAACGAAATAACGAGTTAGTAGAAACGAATGATAAAAAATGTGTCGAACTAGAAAAACAAGTCCTCACATTGAAGGAAATAGTCGATCAAAATCCAAAAGAACAATATGACAATAATCTGATAGCGATGGCTAAGTTATCAAAGGAAATAAAAAAAATGCAAAAAGAGAAAGAGCGTCTTCCGGTGACAAACGCCCTTCAACAAGAGTGGTTAGCACTCTTGGAAAATGCAAATAAACATGACTTAAATGAAATTCGGAAACTATATGTACAACATGCAAATGTGATCGGAACAACATGCGTGGCTTCAGCTAGGCGCGATTTCATGGAAGAGTATCCAGTCTTCGATGTCGTTATTATTGATGAAGTATCGAAAGCGACCCCGCCAGAATTACTTCTTCCAATGTTGAAAGGCAAGAAAATCATTCTAGTGGGCGACCATCATCAGTTACCGCCTTTAGTAGGTCAAGAAACCCTTGAAGAATTTCTAGAAGAAATTGATGATCAGCACGAAAAAAATGAATTGAAAAAGCTGCTAGAAGAATCGCTTTTTGAGCGTCTTTTTAGAACGTTGCCAAAACAAAACAAGACAATGTTGGGCATCCAATACCGCATGCATGAATCAATCATGGAAACGATTGCTCCTTTCTATGAAGACGGAGACTATCGCTTGCAATGCGGTATCGCCGATTCTGACATTGAGCGCGACCACGGGATTGAATCGCATTATATAAAAAGAAACGATCATCTATTATGGTTCGATATGCCGAATGAACCGAACTATTTTGAAGATAAAGTGACAGGCGGAACGAGCCGGTATAATCAATCTGAGCTAAATCTCATTAAAAAGTTGTTGATAGATTTGGACAAGTCCGTCGGCAATATGAAAGACGTTATAGATATGAATCAAGAGTTCAGAAAAAGTGTCGGGGTGATCAGCTTTTATGGTGAACAAGTCAAGCGTATCGACAGGTTAATTCAACAAGAATTAATGCCGTCGCATTTACATTGCAGAACGGGTTCGGTTGATAAGTTTCAAGGCATGGAAATGGATATTATCATTTTGAGTTTTGTTCGAAATCATCAAGATAAAAGCGGGGCTATTGGTTTTGCTCGTGATTATAGACGATTGAATGTAGCGTTATCGCGAGCTAGGGAATTATTAATCATTGTCGGAAGCGCTGAAATGTTTGCTGTGCGAACGAAAGATGTGAAAGCTAGAAAAATGTATAGTCGATTAGTAGAAGAAATTAAAAAGAAAAACGGATTTAGAAACCATGAAGAGGAGGCAGCAGTGTGGAAGAGCTGAAGAATCGCTTAACAAAAGAACTGCAACAGGATTTTAATGTGAAAGTTTTGGATTCCGTTTCATGGGCACTTCCAGTTCAACTCATCTCAATTAACTTTCAAACAGTCTCTCGAACGAAAATGGATATTCTAATGAAAATGATGTTACTCACTTTCCAAAAGACTAAGAGTTCTACCATCGATGATCTAGGTGAAATCCTGCTTGTCGAACCATTATTTCTTCGAGATTTGATTGGAAAAATGCGTAGAGCACATATGATAGAGGAAATTGGAAATGGGTTCACATTAACCGAATTAGGCGTTCAACAACTTGAAACAGGCATTTATGAGCATGAACCCGAAACAAATGCAGCCGAGCTAATTTATAATCCATGTCATCAGTCTCTTCTGAAAGGGGAAATTGACTATCGTTTTTCCGAGAAAAACAGTTATCGTTATAAGGATGATTTTCCCGAGTGGGAAGTCGCTTACCTTGAAGAAGCCGAAATGTTAGAAGCGATAAAAGATGCGGGGATTGAATCGAGTAATGAAGATGTCCAAACAGTTGTAACTGCTATCGAGTCTACATCCGTAGTGAAAAACATGTCAGTGTATTGTATTGAATTTCGCTTATATAATAAAGAAGAAGATACAATCTATGCACGTGTTTGGAACACGCTATTAGGGCGTTGGGATGAAATGATTGAATCTCAATTGAATGAAAAAGAACGAATAAAATGGCGCGCATCTTATCTAGATGAACAAAAAAGTGTTATCGGAAGGGATGTAGACGATGATGAAACCAATAAGCGCACGGGAAAGGCTACTTGAAGTCATCTCAATCCTTGAACAGAATACAGATGAAGAAAATATGAAAACGCTTCATGAAATTCATGCAATGCTACCCGAACATTCCAATGTGGCAGTCGGAACAGTCAGAGAAGATTTACTCGTTCTCGAAGAATCTTTTATATTTCCTGTAACAGGGGTTCAAGAAAAAAATGGCATGCAAAAGCATTACCACTTCGACGGAAGATTGTTTGAAATTCATGAACTGCGGCTTCTGATGGAAGCAATAAGCGCAGCCAAATTCATCCCGCAATCGGAAACGAATAAACTTTTAATGAAAATTAGAAAATTAACAAGTCGACGCTTGGCAAAACAATTGAACAATGAACTTTACGTTGTAAATGACGCTAAACATGATTTAGTAGAAGTCACAAAAGTCGTTGAACTATTACACACGGGGATTCAAGACCGGAAAATTATTGCTTTCAAATATGGACGTTACGGGACGGACTTGCAATTCCATTTGAGCAATAATGGGGATAATTATTTGGTCAAACCATACGGATTAGTATGGAATAGTGATCGTTATTATTTAATAGCGGAATACGCTGAAAATGATATTCGACAATACCGTGTTGATCGAATGCGTTCAGTTCAAGTAACGGATGATAATTTTGTGCCAGATTAAAGACTTTAATCTTAAAAATCACGTTTCGAAAATGTTTCATATGTTCGGCGGCGATCCACTTTCACTCGAAGCGGTTTTTTCGAATGAACTAATTAATGTAGTGATTGATCGATTTGGAACAGACGCCAATATTCAAGCGCAGGATTCTGATTCTTTTGTTTTGAAAACGCGAGCCATTATGAGCGAAGGGCTTATTCAATGGCTAATGCGTTTTGGCCATCGCGTGAAAGTGATTCACCCTGAAACTTTGGTAAATCAAATGAAAGTGGAAGCAACAAAGTTTTATGAAAACTATCATGAGTAGTATTGATCTCTGCCAAGAAAAACGCCTTCCCCTTAAGAGGAAAGGCGTTTTTCATATATATAGCGTTCACTCAAAATGATTGTCGGATTTCATTCTGCGTATTTTATTTACAACAAATTTACGTACAGTGGAAAAGATTAAAAAACCTGAAAGGACAATTCCGCTTACTGCTGTGATTAATGAAACCCATTCAAAAATTGTATAGGAAGAAAATGCTTTCCAGCCAGTAGGGGATTCCCAGTCTTTAATAACAAGATTCATTCCGTAAATTCCTGATACAACCGTAAAAACGGTTAAAATAAATAGAAGCATATTCATTCTATCTGATGCGTTGTTTTCTTGGCTTTTATATAATTCATTTAAAGTATTGTTTACTTCTTTGAAAAGAGTTTCTATATTAAAGGAACGGCGAATCAGCTGCGATAGCTCATTGCCTTCAGAACGGGTGCTCACTTCCTGATAATAATATAGCGATGAAAACAATGTAATTAGCTTAATAAGCAATTTGACATATTCTTCATCTTTGTCCCAATTGATTTTACTATATTCAAAAGACACTCGAAGCAAAATGATTTTATAGAAATAATGAAGAAGCAAATTATAGTAATGTGTCCCCATGTATTGCGAAAGTTCTCTTTCCATACTTTTAGGCGGTTTATTCGTTACAGTAATAAACGCATGATCCGTTACCACGGTATATTCATGAGGCGCCCATCTGTCATGTAAAGTTTGTTTTAAATTTCGCTTAATATAATCAGGGTTATTTGCGGAGATGAAAATCGATTCATTCGGTAATTTTCCATCTACGGACCCCATACGGTATAATTGCTCATTTGTAACAGCTGATCCTTCTTCACAGAAAAGGAAGGCAGAAGCGTACATTCTCTCATCTTTGTAATAAGGTAAAGATCCAAAATAACCGCTTAGCTTTTCATCATGCAAAATGAACTTTTCCAGGAATGGACAAAGCTCTTCAAATAACAAACCATGCATAGACATGGATTTCCCGGTGGCAGGACAAACGACCTCCGCTCCGCGTTCTTCCTCCAATTTAGATTCAATCGTTCTAAAATGATGCATGAAATCGAGAACATCAGATAAATCCAATTTCTTTTGATTCAAATCGACCCTCATTGTAAATAATACTATGCCGAAGGGGCTTAATATAATATCCAGGCTTCGAATAGTAAAAGGGGTCGTATTATTTCGTATGTTGAAATTAAAGGATTTCATAACAGATGTTGTAAATCGATGAAACCCTTTATCCTCCAAAGAAGTTGGAAAAAGATTATGTTCTACGTATGGAAGAAAGTATTGTTCAAGCTCTTCGTGATCAACACGAATATTATCTCCATAAATATTGTCATCCACTGTATTATTCTCAAGTTGAAAAAATGAAAATCCGTTACTTTCAAGTGCTCGAGCAAATTCAGATTTCCTTTTAGTGTCATAGCCTAAAGGCAGAATGAAGGAAAGATGTGACTGATTGATAGTCAGTGGCGACGTTATTACTTTTTCTGTCATAGGCTCTAATCCTTTCACAAAATGAAATTCAACTGTTTTAGTCCTTAACTTCCCTCAAGCTCTACGAATTAAACAAAGCAACTAAGTACTAAAAAAATCCCCATATTTAATATATACGGGGATGTTAATAACTTGCTTGAAAAAAGCTATTCCAAGTCAAACAAGTCACATTCTAGAATTTGTGAAAAAGCTTAGCTAACCCTCTAAATATTATTGCTGCTGCAAAGAGTAGAACAACAATAACAACGAGAATGATCCCGATTAACACTAATGTAGAAGGATTACCGGGTAGTAGTAGATTCGGTACAAAAACCAAGAGGCCTAAAATAGCATATGCCGCTAGGATGCAAAAAAAGTAAATAGACGCATTTCCTTTACTGTAGTTGTCAGGCAATTCAAACACCTCCTTTATACTCAATATATGTACAACCCCTTTTTTGAGTGTCAGGGCATTAGGGCAAATGGGTTTTCTGAGCTATTCATTAAATTACCAGTGAAGAAAAGCCAGCTCGAGGCTCTTAGAGAGAGCATCAAGCTGGCATATTATAGTTTTTACTGTTGTTTTTTAAAACAGGAATAGGGAATTGTGGTTAAGGGATTAAAATATCTAGCTTATAATGGAATTGTCATAACTGAAGATGAGGATTTTTAAGTTGAGGCGTTCAATAAGGTTAATGCGGATGAAAACGCATCCTATGTTCTCATTGCCGTAGCGCTCAAAACTGTGGGCGGTCCGATTGAAACGATGATGACGGAAACAGAGTAAATTAAAAGAAATACCAAGCTGCTTTTCCTTGCATTCAGAAAAGAAGCTTGGCATTTTAATTTTATTTCACCATTTTTAAAAGTGCTTCTCTTCCAATCATTCCTTTACTTATTCCCAGATTTTCAGCCTCATAGGTGACCGATTCAAGTGGTGCGTCAAGAAGTTGATCAATTGTTTTTACCCCGACAGCACGACCGGCAATCACTTTTCGATCAGCTAATTTTTCATTTAAGAGAGCAACATCTAGAGCCCCGCACATAATATATCCATTGTCATTTGTTACAACGAGCAAGTTAGTTTTCGGCAAAACAACCGAAATGGCTAGAAATACTTGACCTTCAATAGTCACAGGTTGTAAACTCATCAAATTTCATCACTCCTTTTCCATACACAATATGTGAGGGAAAGAGGTATCGTGATAAAAGAAAGTACTTAAACAATTCATTATTAGAGGATTCGCTTTTTAAAGGACCCGTTGATTTCCATTCCGGGCGGACGCTTCCAATCATCTGCTTCCACTAAATAAAGAGAGTTAATTAGTGCCTCGCCTAGGCATAGGCGCCAAAGCTGAAAGGGGGAAAGTGAACTTTCACAATAGGGATTTGCACTTTATGCCTTTAGGGACTCTACCAACTATTTTCTATAAACAAAAAAGCACAGAAGGAAAATTTCATGAATTCCTCCTGTACTTAATCTATTTTATGAAGCTAATATTCAATAGTTACTTTAAAATGCTGGGAATGCGATGTCTGAGAAGTTTTCTTCTAAAAATGCTCGCACTTCAGGGCCTGATAGATGTTTTGCTAATTTTTTGATTGCTTCTGAATCTTTATTATCCTCGCGGGCAACTAGTGAAATCGGAAAAGCTGATTCGCCTTCGTCAATTAGCGAATCATTCACTGGTGTCAATCCGAGTGGTTCTGCATATGCAGGGAGCATCGTCACCAGGTCGACATCATCGATTGATCTTGCTAGCATTAACAGGTCAACTTCGACGAAATTAAGGTTTTTTGGATTTTCAACGATGTCTTTAACTCTTGCTTCAAGCCCGACGCCCTCTTTTAATTTAATTAATCCGCCTTTTTCAATCAATTGCAAGGAACGAGCCATATTCGAGGAATCATTCGGAATGGCAACTTTCGCACCGTCCGGCAAATCGTCTACACTGTCGTATTTATTTGAATAGGCACCTAAAATCGCATGATAAACGTGCTGGATAACGACTAAATTTGAATCGTTTGCTTCATTGAATTGTTCCATATAAGGAGGGTGCTGGAAAAAGTTTGCATCGACTTCTTTATTTGCTAAAGCGCTATTCGGCTGTACATTATCAGATAGAACAACAATTTTCATGTCAATGCCGTCCTCTTTAAGTAATGGTTTTGCGATTTCCAACATATCGGTCATTGGCGGAATAAGGGATGCAACACGAATTTTCGTTTCTTTTTTCGTTTGGTCAGTTGAATTTTCCTTTGTTTCCTTAGCTGTTCCGCAGGCAGCAAGCGCGAGAACAGCCGCGAATAGAATTGCTATTAATTTTTTCATCAATTAAAATCTCCTTTTTACGATCTTTTATCTAGTTTTTTTGATAATTTGGTACCGGTAATTTGAATAGCTTGAACGAGAATGATCATGATTATGATCGTAAAAGTCATGAGTTCGGTTTCAAAACGTTGATAACCGTAGCGAATCGCAAAGTCGCCGACTCCGCCGCCGCCGACTATCCCCATAACAGTGGAATATGAAATAAAACTAATTGTTGCTGTTGTTAATCCGAAAATGAGACCGGATCTAGCCTCAACGTAAAGGAATTTAAAAATCACTTGCGCTTTGGAAGCACCCATAGAAATCGCTGCTTCGATAATACCTTTAGGAACATCCAGCAGTGATTGTTCAACCAGCCGCGCGTAATAAGCAATAGAAATAATGGACAACGGAACCGTTGCAGCCATTGTTCCAATCGCCGTTCCGATAATATAACGAGTAAATGGAATTAAAAATACGACAAGCAGCAAAAATGGAAATGAACGTACGATATTCACGAATGTATCTAAGATAGAAAATAATATTTTATTTTCATATAAGTTTCCTTGTCTGCTTAGATAAAGATATGTACCTAAAGGTAATCCAACTAGGATAGCAGCCAGAATAGAAATCCCGACCATTACAAAAGTTTGTCCGATGGATAACCAAATTTCTGATTGATACTCAATGATTTTATCCATTCGATTTTGCCACCGCAATTCTCTTTAAATCTTCTATGTAATGATCTTCAGCATCATTTAGGCCTTGCGGTTCGATTTCAAAACTATCGACAAGCTGTCCGTCTTTCATGATTGAAACATGTTTGCAAATGCTTTTCACAACATCCATCTCGTGTGTGACAATGACGATAGTAACGCCCAATGTTTCATTAATATGACGTAAAACTTGCAAAACTTCAGTTGTTGTTTTCGGATCAAGCGAAGATGTTGGTTCATCGCATAATAGAACTGCGGGATTATTTGCCAATGCTCTTGCAATCGCGACGCGTTGTTTTTGTCCGCCGCTCAGTTGGGCAGGGTAGGCATCTTTCTTGTCGTAAATACCTACAAAACGAAGACATTCCTCGATGCGTTTTGCTCGTTCCTTTTTTTGCATTCCAACCAATTCAAGTGGCATTTCAACATTTTCAGCGACTGTTCGATTTAGAATCAACTGAAATTGTTGGAAAATCATACCGATATTCTGTCTTGCTTTTCGTAATTCTTTGTCGGAAAGACTTGTTAGTAACTGTTCTCCTACTCGAACGGTTCCATTATCGGGTCTCTCCAATAAATTCATCATCCTTATTAACGTTGATTTCCCAGCACCGCTCGTTCCGACAATGCCATGGATTTCACCTTTATCGATTGTTAAGGATAAGGGATATACTGCTTTCACATTTTCGAATGTTTTCTCGACATTCTCGAGTACAATCATGTAAGGGACCCCTCCTTTTCTCCACAGATTACTATATCATGAATAGCAATTAGGTGGAATAAATAAATTCCAGAAACTTAAACAATGAATCCTCATTAGGCACTAGTGAGAATTCAGAACCTTTCGCTTATCATGAAATATGACATATTCATTGTTTTACTACGAAAGGGGTAGTAAAATTAAATACTATATGAAGTTATGAACGTTTTGATGATCAATCGTTGATTTAAGGAGAGACACTGGATGGAAAAAGTTGAAATTACAACAATGCAAAACTTTAAAACTAAAGATCTAAGAAAAGAAAATAAAATCTCTATGATTTTTCTTGATTTAATCTCTTTGTTTAAAGGTCTTGTATTAGTAACGAATATACTTCCTGTATTAACAGGCTTTTGTTTGGCATTGTATTTTACGAATGCTTCTTTTGGCGAACACTGGCAGTTGTTTTTAATTACAATCATCGGAAGTACATTGGTTGTTGCTGGCGCGCTTACACTTAATAACTGGTATGAGGTCGATCTTGACAGGGAGATGGCTAGAACCCAAAAAAGACCGACCGTTACGGGAAACTTTTCAATGAAGACTGTTCTCTTAATTGGCATTATACTATCGGCAGTCGGTTTTTTTATTTTGTTTTTCACGACGTTTGAAGCGCTTGTTTATGCATTTATCGGCTGGGTTACATATGTTGTTTTTTATACTTTTTGGTCTAAGAGAAAATACACATTAAATACAGCTATAGGCAGTATTTCGGGAGCCGTCACTCCATTAATTGGTTGGGCTGCTATTGCACCTAGTTATCATATCGTTCCAATCGTTTTAGCTCTTCTTTTGTTCATTTGGCAGATTCCACATACTTTTGCTATCGGAATTAGACGATGTGATGAATATAAGGCTGCAGGTGTTGCGATGTTGCCCGTAGTTCGCGGCTTCGCCATTACAAAAAGACAAATTGCGGTTTATGTTGCTTGTTTACTTCCGCTGCCATTCTTATTACCGGCCCTTGGTATTACTTTTATCATTATCGCAACAGTTTTAAACATGATTTTTTTAGGGTTAAGCATTGCTGGATTTTACACTAATAACGATGTCAAATGGGCTCGCGTAATTTTTCTTTATTCCGTAAATTATTTAACAATCATTTTCTTCATGATGATATTTATTGCTCTTCCGGTTTTCAGTAGATAAGTTGCTGCCTCTATGTAGCGAAATTAACAAATCATTTATACACTATATCTGGATAGCTAAATATATACTTTCATCTATAAAAAGGTCAGAATTTCACCCCGCATTTACAGCAACATTTGTAAATGCGGGTTTTTATATTAGAATTACTATAATGTGACTAGAATCACAGCATTAATTACGAATCAAGCTTATACTTTGAATTAGGTAAGAACAATAAAAGGAGGAAAAAACGATGACAAACTATACTTCAGTAATTAAGGTGACAGAGTATCCGCCGCATCTAAAGCACAAAACTATCTTCGAAACATACGAAAATCTACAACCGACCGAATCAATGTTAATCGTTAATGATCATGATCCGATTCCGCTCAGGTTCCAATTAGAATCAATGCATGAAGGAAAATACGATTGGGACTATATTGAGCGAGGACCGACTACATTTCAAGTGAAAATCACAAAACTGAAATAAAGAAGGGGTGTTGACAATGGCGAAAGTCAACATAATCGATGAAAAAAAACTGTGAATATCGAGTTGACTCTAGAAGATGCGGTATCTATGGTCCAAAAAGCTACTAAAAACATTGAAAAATATGCAAGAGAAATCATTATAATTTATGAGCAGATGCCAAAATTCAATTATATCTATTACTGTTTCTATGCCTTTGATAACAGTGCCAAGTTATTTGAAACGATGCTGGAAATCGATCCGAAAAATTATAACTCCTTTTCATTAAATGCGCCAGATGCTTTTTTTCACTGTCTATACGGTGGAATGGCAAGTCTATATCTAGATGCACAAGAATATCTCTTGCAAACTGTTTAAACTAGAACTAGCTCACACTTCATTTCTATTTAGTATCGAACTTTTTTGCCCATGGACGAATAACCTAGCTATGGGTAGAATACTGTTCATAAATAGAAGGGAAGTGTTTTTTTGCAGTATTTTCATACCGTCCGTCACAAGGAGACATTGAAAGACATCGCAAAACGATGGCAAGTGCCCGTCACTTCTATAATAGCCTCAAATAACTTAAAGGCCCCCCATACAATATCTGTTGGTGAGCAATTATCCATTCCCGCCGGTGTTAAAGAATACCATGTGCGAACCGGCGATTCTGTTTACCGTATCGCGCAATTATATGGGTTGCCGATTTCTATAATAGTCGAAGCCAACAAGTTAACCCCACCGTACCTGCTATATGAAAACCAAGTACTTAAGATTCCGCCGGGTGTACCTTTTTATGTGGTCGAAGAAGGGGATTCATTGGATAAAATCGCTCGACGTTATAATGTTTTAACGGGAAAAAGAAGTGATATTGATGCTATTCAAAAACTGAATAAGTTGCAGAACACTACAATTTCTCCGGGCATGAAATTGAACATTCCATACGTTCCACCTGGTAATTCAGGTTTTATTGCTTATACTTCTAACCGCGGGGGGCAATTTGATATTTGGACATATAATCTTCGGAATGGGGAAAATAACCAATTGACGAGTGGTCTGGGCGATTTATTTTCAATCCCGATTTGGTCCCCGGATAGTAGCAGAATAGCATTTGTAGGGAAGAATAGAATAATTTATGTTATTTATGTAACATCCGGTTCAATTGGTGCCATTGATCAGTTAACCGATGGCGAGGATTTCGGTTTAGATTGGTCACCAGATAGTGTCCATTTAGCTTATGTTGCTCGAGGAAACATTCAAGTGTATAATACGACATTGCATGAAGGGACGATAGTTGAACAACCAGGCGCATCAGAAGTTAGCTGGTTTCCAAGTGGGGAGGAATTATTGTTTCAAGCGTTGGATGCTTCGGGAGTAAGTCAACTATACAAGTCTGGACTAATCGGAACTGCAAAAGAACAAATTACGCATAACGAAAATGGTCTATTGCAAAATGTTCAATTATCACCGGATGGTTCTTTCGTTTTATACACCACGCCAGGCGCAAGTATTTCTATAATACACACGATTGACTTGGCGACTGGGCAAGTGTATGAAATAAAAGGAGGGCCGCAGTCAAAAAACTATTATCCCGACTGGTCGCCGGATTCTTTAAATATTGCCTATAGTGCAACTGACTTCGCGAATAATTCATATTTCTCGCAAATAAGAACCGTAAATCGAAAAGGATCCAACGATCAAATTTGGGCCATCTCAAATTGCTTCTCGACTCCGGTTACCTGGTCACCGGACGGATCAAAATTGGCTTATTTATCGGGTTGTTCTGAAACAGAATTCGCAAAAGAGATGTGGATGATTGACTTGACACATCCTGCGCCAATTAAGCTCCTTGACGGGTTTACAATAACGTCATTGAATTGGTCTCCGAAACCGGTTTTAGATTTAGCTAAAAAAGATTATACAAATGAGGCATTTGATGTTAATTTTCAATATCCTGCAGATTGGGAAAAAGTGAATGATGTAAGATATGTCGGAGACGACGGTTTCTTTCAAATATCAGCGATTTATGGTTCTGAGAATATTGATGAAATATGCCATGATGAAGCCTTCCAAAAGCTAAAGCCATATGGATCGACTCCTAAAATCATACCATCCGAAAATCAATACATCGAAGCTTGCACGATATTACCATCCTCCGATCAACCAAGAGAAATGAATGAGCAGGCGGCTTATATTGTAAAGTATCCAGAACCAATAGAACTCGATGGTAATTTGTATAATTATATTATTTTGTGGGCAGATAAAAACCATATTGATGCCATCTCTTCGACACTATTATTTTTACCTTGATACATTTTATAATGGAAAACAGATGAGTAATGCGCCAATAAACTGTTTTCCATTTTCTTTTTGGGGGAATTAGTTTCCTAGTATGGTAAGATTTAGATGAATGTAAAATTGATAGTAGAAGGGAAGTGTGTGCATGATTCAATATCCAAGTCCTTTAGTAAAAGGGCAGACAATAGGCGTTACCGCTATGTCATCTGGTGTTGACAGTGAACTTCATCATCTTTTAAGGAAAGCGGCACATCAATTTGAACAAAGAGGATATTCCGTGGAACTGGGAGACACCGCTTGGTCGAATGAAAAACTTACATCTGCATCACCAGAAATTCGAGTTTTAGAATTTACCGAAATGATGATGGATGATGAAGTAGGTGCAATAATTCCACCTTGGGGCGGCGAATTACTTTCCGAAACACTTCCACTTCTCGAATTTGAAGAACTACAACCGAAGTGGATCGTTGGTTACTCAGATACTAGCACGCTTCTTTTGCCAATTACCTTATTAACCGGCATTGCTACTGTTCATGGGACAAATTTCGTCGACTTGAGAAGCGATGAATGGGACCCAGTCACTGCCAAATTTATAGATTTCTTATCCGCCGCAAAAGGGGATACTATTACGCAATATTCATCTGAAAAGTACCAAACTGAGTGGCAACATTTTGCTCCTCCCGAGCCATACGTTTTTAAATTAGACGCACCAACTAAATGGAAAACGATCGGGGATAATCCTATTCAAGTAGAAGGCAGAATTTTGTCCGGTTGCATCGATACGATTCGACACCTTATTGGAACGCCTTTCGGAGATATTCATTCTTTTCGAGATAATTTCATACCGAACGAGAAAGTCATTTGGGTACTCGAAAATTGTGACATGGATGCTCCTGATTTTTATCGTTCACTTTTACAATTTTATCACGCCGGATGGTTTGATCATGCTTCAGGAATTGTATTTGGTCGAACTGATGCGGGAGATGCAAAAGAGGACTTTACTTATATCGAAGCCTTAGAAAGAATTTCAAAAATAGCAGATGTACCTGTCATTTATGACGCAGATATTGGACATGTTCCACCGCAAATGACATTTGTCAATGGTGCTTTTGCCGAGCTTAATGTGGCAGATGGAAAAGCGGTTTTAACAACGAAATTAATTTGATATATATGAAAAAGAGTAGCGATCAAAATCGCTACTCTTTTTATTCATTATTTTGGTTCGAATGATGCAGCTGCTGCAGCTTCGACTTCATTCCATGGAATGCCAAGTGCCTCTGCTACGCCTTCACCATATGCAGGATCCGCTTTATAGCAGTGTGAAATGTGTCGGAGCTGTATATGTTTATCGACACCGCTCATATTAGCCGCCGTGTTTAAAAATAGTTCTTGTTTTTGCTCATCGTTCATCAAGTTAAATAATTTACCTGGTTGTTCAAAGTAGTTATCATCATCTTCTCTGAAGTCCCAACGATCCGCAGCTCCATGAATATCAAGAGCAGGCTCTTTATATTGCGGTTGCTCTTGCCATTCGCCGTAGCTGTTCGGTTCATAATGCAAAGTACTTCCCAAGTTTCCGTCAACTCTCATCGCACCGTCGCGGTGGAAGCTATGCACCGGGCATCTAGGTTGGTTAATCGGGATTTGATGATGATTAACGCCCAAACGATAACGCTGCGCATCGCCGTATGAGAATAGGCGACCTTGCAACATTTTGTCTGGGGAGAAGCTAATTCCCGGAACAACGTTTGCCGGCGTAACTGCAAGTTGTTCTACTTCCGCAAAATAGTTATCAGGGTTTCGATTCAGTTCAAATTCGCCTACTTCAATAAGCGGGAAATCTTTTTTATACCATACTTTTGTTAAATCAAATGGATTGTAGGGCATGTTGGCTGCTTCTTCTTCCGTCATCACTTGGATGTACATTTTCCATTTTGGGAAATCACCGTTTTCGATAGATTCATAAAGGTCGCGTTGATGACTTTCACGGTCGATGCCGATAAGCTCGACAGCATCTTTGTCAGTTAGATTTTCGATTCCTTGTTGCGTACGGAAGTGAAATTTAACCCAAACACGTTCGTTTTCTGCGTTAATCATACTGAATGTATGACTTCCGAATCCATGCATATGTCGATATGATTTTGGAATGCCGCGATCACTCATTACAATTGTTACTTGGTGAAGTGCTTCAGGTAATGAAGTCCAGAAATCCCAGTTATTATTCGCACTTCTCATATTTGTGCGCGGATCACGTTTAACAGCATGGTTTAAGTCAGGGAATTGTAGAGGATCCCGGAAAAAGAATACAGGAGTATTATTTCCTACAACATCCCAGTTGCCTTGTTCTGTATAAAATCTAAGTGAAAATCCGCGAATATCACGTTCAGCGTCAGCCGCGCCGCGTTCGCCGGCAACTGTCGAGAAACGAGCGAAGATATCTGTTTTCTTGCCTACTTCCGAAAAAATTTTTGCGCTAGTATATTTAGTGATATCGTGGGTGACTGTGAACGTTCCATGAGCACCAGAACCTTTCGCGTGCATACGGCGCTCTGGGATAACCTCTCGATCAAAATGAGCCATCTTTTCTAGAAACCATACATCTTGGAGCAGCATAGGCCCTCTTGGACCCGCAGTCATTGAGTTCTGGTTGTCAACAACCGGAGCACCGGCAGCCGTAGTGAATTTTTTCTGATTTTCTTTATTACTCATTCAGTCTCACTCCCTAGATTATAATGTTACTTACATAATAAAGATAACAAATAAGAAAGGACTGTACCAATAAAAAGATTGGAAAATATCAATATTATCTGTATTCTTTAAATATTTTGTTGCGTGATTTGAAAAGAGTAGTTGTTTTCGAACTTAAAAAGCCCTAATTCATAAGTTCGTTCAATGAAAGTTACGTTATTATCATTATCGATTAGTAAGACCGTAGAGCAGCGAGTGCCGTAATTGGGTGTTCGAATGAAGATAGGGGACAATTGTCGTTCCAGTTCTAAGTCGATGCCCGTTTTTGGTAAGACTGCATCTTCAGCCAGTTCCGCATTCATTAAAATATAAAAGAGTTCATCTGTATCTAGTACTCTATTGTTCATGACATATTCATGTAACATCATTTTTCCTTTTATTACTTTGGGCCAAGGAGTATTGAGAAAGTGGTTACTTATACCATGCGTACCTTTTGGTATTTCAATTATTTGTTCGTTGATATTATTGTAATAATACAGTTGCTCAGCGTTTCCAATCATAATGTTGAATCCATTATAATAATCCTTTTTTTCGTTTAGCTCATTAATGAAGTCTAACGGGGAAGTATCCTTGACTAAAAAGTTCTTAATAATCTCGCCGCGCGACTCTTTAACTACGCCAAATTGAGCGGGATCGCGATAATTTGTTAAAGCTGCAACTCGACCGCTCTTTGTAATGCCTAACCATGTACCCATTTGTATTAAATCGCGACCCGCTAACAGATTGGGTTCGTCTTCCCAAAAATGTGCAGGACGAGTAGGACGCTCATAAAATTCATCGCGATTGGCCGTGACAATCAATTTGTAGTTTGGATGATCTTGGAGATGGAAGTTAATCAAACACATTGTCATGATTCTCCTAGTTATTATTTCTGCCTTTTTTTAAAAACAGCCGAGATTCGACTTTCATCGCCTTTCTTCATTCGTTGTATATTCTCAAAATGTTTAAGAATTGCAATTACGAATAAAACGAAGGTGATAACAGGGGACCATATTCCAGATGAAAACCCTATCGCAAAAATAAATAATGAAATATAAAGCATTAGTACACCGAATACGAGATAATCTGTTACTAGAGCGACGACAACGAATACTATAAAAGCGAGTAATCCAAATAGCCAATCAATCCCGAATAAGATTCCAATTACAGTCGCAGTTCCTTTTCCTCCAGTAAATTTCATATAGAAGGGGAATGTATGACCAATAACGACCGCAGCTCCCGCGGCAAAGATAATAAGTGCACTATTTTCATCCGATAGGTTTGTTTGAACTGCAAACATACTAGCGAGAACGACTGCTAGTACGCCTTTTCCAATATCAACTGCCGCTACTAGTGCGCCAAACTTTTTTCCGAGTACAATTGTTGCATTCGATGCGCCGAAATTTTTAACGCCTTCTGTTTTTAGATTAACTCCAGAAATAATCTGCGCAATGCGGGCTCCATGCAAACATCCTAGTAAATACCCCCCACATAGAACAACAGTGAGCCAAACCCACATTACTTTTCCCCCTCAATTACGATTCACCTATAGTTTACCAGAAAAAATTCATTCTTAGTAGAACATTTTGAAGTTTTAAAAGTGAATAAAACGTAAAAAAACGCTAGACAGCATATTCTAGCGTTTATCGTAATTATAATTGGATTGCAAATGATTCTTTTAAGGTTTGCAGTTTTTCAGATTCCGTCAGATTCACTTTGTTCCGTAGATCATTTTCGATTATCGTTAAAGTTTGATCTGTCAATGTAACTCTTCCGTTTGTCGTCGCTATTGTAACGATGTCATGGTGAGTAAAAGAAGAATCTTTTGAGACTTGGTTAAATACGCACCCCTCATGGAAGTCAAGCAGATTTTTAGGTTCAGTGTTAAATCTATATAATGTTCTCTTCTCGTTGCGCGTATCATAGACCAAATCAAATAATCGATCATTAAACTTGGTAATTGAATACATTGCGCTAACATCCATTTTTTTATCACCGTTAAGTGGGACTGGCAGTCGGGGACAGGCTGCGCCGAATCCAACATCAACTAAATAAGCTTCATCAAGATGAACGAGAATGGCTGCATGGGTATCGGGTTTTGCCCATTTTCCTGTTTGCCGTAAAACAGTAGCGGAAACGAGATGCGCATCATATCCCAATTCGCATAATAATGCGTGGAATAAACCGTTCACTTCATAACAAAACCCGCCGCGATGTTGCATCACAATTTTTTCGTAAATCGTTTTCAGATTTAAATAGATTGGTATATTTCGAATCACGTCTAGATTTTCGAATGGAATATGCTCTAAATGTAGATTTTGAAGTTGTTCTAAATTTTGAAGTGAGACTTCTTTAAAGGAATGCGCATGAAATCTTTTTAAATACAGTTCACTGTCCATTATTATCACCTCTGATTTATTATATCGTATATAAATGTAAGATGAAAATAACGTTTGATACGTTTCATTTTTGCATGAGAAGGCAATTGTAATACTAACACCTATATATTTGCTCAATTACAAGGATAACTTTACAATGATTACATTGGAATATAAGGGTTATCTGAAAGGATGTTGTATATTATGCTTGTTAATATAGGCGTGTTTCTGATTGCAATTGCATTTCTCCTCGTTGCAATTTATGTTGCAAAACTTCTGCTCCGAACATCTGCGATTATTTCAACACTCGGTTCAACAGTCTCAGATGTTGAAGGAAAATTAGATAAAATGATTACCGAAATGGAAGCAACAATTGTCGAAATGAATTCGACGGCAATAGATGTTGAACATAAACTTGCTTCAACGAATGGATTGTTTATGGCGATAAAAGATATCGGGGATACAACTTCGACTGTTAGCGGGGTATCGGAATCTTGGACTGACCAGTATGTAACAGATGAATCCTTAGCCGGCACTAGGCCGTTCATTCGCGCAATTCAATTTGGAGAGTTTAGTTTTGAACTCGTTCGCTCTTGGAAAAAAGGGAAGCAAGCATCATTATAACGACAAACTTGAAATGAGGGATTTGAATGGATTTAGTTGGAATCGGTGTATTATTGATCGGAATTTCTTTTTTAATATTAGCCATCTACTTTGTACGCATATTGAATAATCTGGCCAGTGTTATTAACGGTGTCGATAAGACAGTTGAACAACTTCCAAATCAACTTGACAAAATATTTAACGAAAGCGGTAATTTACTTCAGAATAGCAACGAAACATTAGCTGACGTTAACGAGAAGCTAGAAACGCTAACACCTTATTTTCAGATTGTAGGAGATGTAGGCGAATCAACGCGCACATTGTCCTCGTCAATCGTAGATGCCACGAAATCAGCGAAAAGGAAAATGGACAAGATAGATCCAGCGACCCAAAACAAACGATTAGGCGGGGTATACGGCACTGCTGCTCTTGGTTATTATCTGTTTCAAAGAAGAAATGATTTAAAGCGGGAGATTGCTCCAAAATCCCTGCGGAAATTATATGATGCAGGTGAAAGAAAAGCATTGGAAATCGAACAAATAAAAGTTCAATCCAGATTAGAGAACACAAAAAATAACGTGTAGTAGGATCACCATCCTCTACACGTTATTTTTATGTTTTTGTAATTGTTTCTTTTAAGATTTTCTTTTTTGTGACAAATAATAAATCATTGATAGTAATCCGAATAAACCTTCATATTGTTTGCTATTGGAAAATTCAACAGCCTCGGATGTTCTTTGTTTTAATGCAATTGCTTTTTGTAGAGTGCTGTCTGTGAACTTTTGTGAAGCTTCACCGACATCTCCAACAATTTCAAAGATTGGTCTTAATTCTTTAACTTGATCATTAACATTTTCAATTGTTTTGTTTCCTTCTTGCAGAACGGTTGTAGTTTGTTCGGTTATCTTAACGAAAGACTCTGGTAACTTTTCTGTCGTCAATTTCAAATTTTCCAGTACATCGGTCAGTTTTTTGATCGGTTTTATGAGAAATAGCACAAGGAACGCGAATGCTATACCAATAAGAAGTACACCAATTTCCAACAAGACCATCGTTATCGCCTCTTTTCTTTTTCGCGTTTAAATCCATAATACATGCGTGCTGCTACTTCCGTTATTGCAGTCGTTTGTTGCATTAGTTCTGAATACTTTTTTGGAGGATTTGCAACCTTGTCCGAAATTTGTTTAAACGATTGGTCCATATGATTTGCGGTTTTACTAAAATCTTTTGCCGACTTCGATAAGCTATCAAAGTTTTGCATTTTGAGTTCTGCATCTTGTGCGATATGGTTGGTCTTTTCGAGTAGTTGTTCTGACTGTTTAGTAATTCCGCCAATTTTATTTTCTACTCGTTTTAATGTTTCAGAAACTTCACCCATCGTTTTCTTAGCGCTTTTCAAAGTAATAACAACAAAAATTGCGATTAATAATAGAGAAAGAGCCGCGATAAGAGCACTTGCGTACAATAAAAAATCCATTAAGCACACCTCCATGATAATTCAAGTATACACATTTCCATCATATCTATAAAGTTCCACTCAATGCCGATAATTAAACATGAATTATGGATATGGAAAACGGGCGAAACTTGTCAACTTGAATATAATAATACGAGGGATATTATCTTCGATTGAAACGAGGGAAGAGAGATTCATGGCAGCAGTTCCAATGAATAAATTACATTAATTGACGAAAAGATTGAATTTTTTATATAAAACAGGAAGGGAAGGTCTTGTGCAAATTTACGATGTCGCTCTTATTCCGCTAATTATCGGATTAGTTCAGGTGCTGAAGTATTTTGGTTTTAGGAAAAAGTGGTTTTTACCGCTTGCATCGTTGCTATTCGGCGTGTTAGCCGGTGTGATTTATGTTCATCCGCATGATGTCAAAGAGGGCATTCTGATTGGAGTGCTCATGGGCTTGTCCGCAAGCGGAATGTATTCAGGCGGAAAAGCGGTAATGGAAAAAGAGGAATAACTTCAAAGATATTCTTTGTGAAATAATATAAGAGGTCAGTCAGGAGGCAATTTTCCCATGAAAAACTGACCTGTTTGCATTTATTAATCCCGTCTTAATTTAGTGATTCGACCTGTCTGAGCGTCAATTTCCATTTCGTACTCGATACCTTGTCGGGTAGTAATTTCTACATCATATACGAGTCGGCCATTTTCAGTATCCAATTCTATTTTCGTGATTTCGCCAAGTATTTGTGACCTAGCGATACTCATGGCATCCTCAATAGAAATTCTGCTATAACGATTGTATGGCTGATTCCAGTAATTGTTCGTCATACAATTCCCCTTTCGGTTTTTTACATTCTTTTTAGTCTATTCAAGTAGGTTTTTTTTGTTCATTTCCATACAAAAAAACAGCTATCCATAATGGAATAGCTGTTTTTGAATTTAACGCACGCCTTTCATGTAACGCTGGATCAATGGCGAAATAAAGAATAACAACACACTTAGTGCGATTGCAATTCCGCCGATAATCCCAAAATATAACATTTCAGTTTCTGGCGAATAGAATTTTACAAGTTGCGCGTTTAAACCTTGCGCAGCAGCGTTTGATAAAAACCATAGACTCATAGTCTGGGCAGAGAAAGCAGCCGGTGCAAGTTTCGTTGTTGCAGACAATCCGACAGGTGACAAGCATAATTCACCTAACACAACCATGAAGATGCTTAGAATGAGCCAGATTGGACTAACGAGTGCTTCAGATCCACCTAAATAACCAGGCAGCAAGATTACGATAAATGATAAACCAGCAAACAGAAGACCTAACGAGAACTTCTGCGGAATTGAAGGTTGTCTATCACCAAGTCTTACCCATAACCATGCAAAAAATGGCGCTAGCGTAATAATGAATAGCGGGTTAAACGATTGGAACCAAGCAGGGGACATTTTGAATCCCAAGAAGTTAAGGTTCGTTCGTGTGTCAGCATAAAGCGCAAGAATTGTAGAACCTTGCTCCGCAATTGCCCAAAACATGACAGATGCCATGAAGAGCGGAATGAATGCGATTATTCTAGAACGTTCAACGTCATTCGTTTTAGGACTTCTATACATAACAACAAAATAAGCTGTTGGTATTAAAAATCCGAGAATTCCGACAATTCCTATGAAGGAGTTGAAAGTTAACCAACCTAGGGGGATTGATATTGCAATTAGAGCCGCAAGAATAATTGCTGAAATAGCAAATGTGGTATATACTTTTTTCTTCTCATCCGGCGCCAAAGGATTTGCAACTTGTGTTCCAGCTAATCCTAGATTCTTTTTCTTAGTCATGACAAACATAATTAGACCCAAAAACATACCTAATGCTGCAACACCGAAACCGAGGTGGAAACTCGTTTTCATTAAACTACCGACGATAAGTGGTGCTAGGAAACCACCCATATTGATACCCATATAAAAAATGCTGAATCCTGCATCGCGGCGGTTGTCAGTTTCAGAATAGATGTCTCCGACAACACTAGAGACGTTCGGTTTTAATAGACCTGTTCCAATTACGATCAGTATCATCGAGATGAAAAACATCGTAAGATTACCGGGAATTGCAAGTACTAAATGGCCGAACATAATAAAAATACCGCCGTAGAATACAGCTTTCGATGTACCAAATATCCGGTCAGCAAGCCAACCTCCGATAATTCCGGACATGTAAACGAGTGAACCGTATATAGACATGATTGACAAAGCAACCGTTTTATCTAATCCAAGTCCGCCATTAGAGACTTCATAGTACATGTAGAAAACGAGGATAGCCCTCATCCCGTAATAAGAGAAGCGCTCCCAGAACTCAGTAAAGAATAATGTAAATAAACCTTTCGGGTGTCCAAAAAATCCTTTTTGGGGGACACTGTCGACAATTTCTTGTTTCGTTAACTTAGACACGATAAACCTCCTCATATTATTATTTATTAATAATACATCTAATAGTTTTCAAATGTCAAAATTAAATTTCACCTTTAATCAATGTCTATCAATACTGATTATTAAAGGTTTTGAGTTAATTTCTGTGTTTTTGAATAAAAGGAAAATAGTATTTTGAAATAATTAAATAGTCTAATATGAGTGAAATTAAAGTTTGTCCTATCTATTCAGAAGCGGACTCATTTATTCGTCAGAAAGAAGCAGGGACCCGAATCGTCAGGCACCTGCTTTACTATTATCTTTTTCGGCTCAGTACTAGAAGTGAAAGTGTGAAAAATAGAATCGTCGTGCCGATCAGATAAAAAACACTAAATAGTTTAGTCGCTTTTACACCATTAATTTTATAATTAACGCCCATGTCGAAAAGGAATGTTTCTTTCAGTGCAATAGGTGCATTCGAAAATGCATCCATAATTGAAATCTCCATTAAGATTTGCCGAAACAAGGCGGCCGAATGGGAGACCGGAAAAAACTTCACGATAGTTTGCAGATAGTCAGGCAACGTGCCAATCGGAATATAAATTCCCGCTAAAAATCCGAGAAGCGTACCTATAATGGTACTCGCTGCAGCAAACGCATTTGATGTTTTAATGAAGGAGACGGCTAGAAGAACCATTGAACCGCTTGAAACGACTGATAATAGAATTACACCTCCAATCATTATTGTTTTATCGAACGAAAGCAGAGCCTCACCGGACAATAATAGATAAATCTCCGCAACAATGAATGTAAACGTGCACATGGTAAAACCAATAAATAATGCGCTTGATATATAGCCTCCAACTAACTTGACCCGTGAAATAGGAGAGGCATAAAAATCCAGAACTCGATTATTTGCTCGATCCTCGACTAAAATTCCGAGAGAAGCTAAAGTGGTGGTCATTGAGGTAACAGCCAAAACCCCAGCGATAAACCATGATGTAATCAACGGCTTTTTTGAAGAGAAATCAGGAAGTCCTTTCGCTGTTAAATCTCCTAGAAACAGAACGTATAAAGCGATAAGAATGAATACCGCAAGGAGGGAGAAGAAAACAGCCGATTTATCACGGAAATACAATATAATATTTCTTTTAGTGAAGGCAATCATCATTTTCCGCATCCTTTCCGTTTATGGCAATGAATACATCATCCAAACTGGATTTTCTCACTTCGAAAGAAGAAATGGATTCAGCATATTTCGCTAATAACGGGATTGCAGACTTTGTTTCTTTAAGTGGAAGATAAAAGATGGATTTCTCTTCTTTAAATTCAATTTTTTCTGAAGCAAGAACTTTCCTCATCACTACGTCATCACTTGGTGTCAGTAGTAAACTATCAGATGCGTAATTATTTTTTAAGTCATCAGGGGTTCCTTTTGCTACGATTTCTCCGTTTTTCATCACAACTACGTAATCAGAGTTAGCCGCCTCTTCAATATAATGCGTCGTAAGAAAAACGGTCATTTTTGTTTCCTTTTGAAGTTGCAAGACCGTATTCCAAATGTTTTTTCTACTTTGGGCATCAAGTCCGGTTGTCGGTTCATCCATTATTAATATCGATGGGCCATGAATGAGTGCACGAGCGATATCTGTTCTTCTCCTTTCGCCGCCTGACAACTTTCCATAAGGACGTTTCAGGAAAGACTTTAAGTCAGTCAAAGCTGTTACTCGCTCGATTGCATTATTTTTATCAATTTTCGTCATGCCATAAAACGATCCTCGAATTTTCAAGTTTTCCTCGACCGTCAGTAAAGGATCTAGTATGCTGTCTTGGAAAACGACTCCGATTTCTCGACGAATTTTTTCGTCTTGTTTTCCGATCGTGTATCCTTTCACTTTTACTTCGCCTTTATTTTGTTTCAAAAGGGTTAATAATATCGAAATGGTCGTTGATTTTCCAGCCCCGTTTGTTCCTAAAAATGAGAATAGCGATCCCTCTTTCACGTAGAAACTGATATCTTTCACTGCATGCACTTTCCCAAATGACTTTGACAAGCCGGTCACTTCGATTATTTTATTCATTAACCCCCTCCATTTTACGTTTTTGTATAACCTTATTAATTCGGCTGGCACTCGCTTGTTCCCCTATGAAAATCACAATAATTACAACGATATATGTCAGTATTCCAATGACAACGACGAAGAAAGTGTAATAGGGGGTGAAAGGATATATAGTGAAAAACCTTCCGGCAAAAACTAGGACAAAGAGAACTGAAGTAAGCTCCAATAGACGTAAAAGGTATAAATTATCAAGAGGCGATAAGTGCACCAGATAAATCAAAACTATAATCGCGATTGAAATAACCAACATATTGACAACTATTTGTTCAGTCAGTGAAGGGAAAACATTGTGAAAACTAAAGAATAGATAAAAAATCGTGCTAAACGTGAATGAAATGCAACTTGCAGCGATGTACCGCATTAGCTCTTTCATGTTTGACCCTCCTCATGTTAGAAATTTTTCTTTGAAAGATTTGACATAATGCCGATTGACGATTACTTTTTCTTTGTTCATTAATGTAGCTTCGAATCTGCCGTTGAATAGAGCGCGAACACTTTCAATATAAGTCGTATTAGCTATTAGATTTTTGCTGATTCGGATGAAATTTGTTCCCTCTACTAATCTTTCAAACTCGTATAGCTTCAAATCACTTTCATAAATTTCTTTTTTGTCATAAAGAAATGATTTATTGTCGACAGATTCTATATAATACAAATCTTCGGCAATCAGAGAGTACGTTCGACCATCTTTTTTGCCGGTTATAACGATTTTATTTTCTTTGATTTTTTCGATCAAGCGTAAAAGCCTGTCGTCAAGTTTTGGACATTTGATTAAAATTTCGATTTTCTTATAATCCTCGCATTGGTCAATTTTGATATCGATGTTCATCACATCCTTTAAAGAAATAGTAGTACCGAATCAAGTTATCTGAATCGTACCACTCGCTGTAATTACAGACAATAGCACTTATAGTAAGTTGCATTTTTTCATAGCTAAGTTGCTTTTGCAGAAAAATGCTGTTAATAGACGAGACTATCGACATTATTAATCCGAAGTGTTTCAAAAACCATTGAAAATCAGCTATGATAGAGATATGTACAGTTTTAGAAACGGAAGTGAATAAATGAGCCAGTTAATCGTTGAGAACTTAACGAATACAGTGGGAGCAAAAACGCTATTTGATAATATTGCATTTACGATATCTAGCGGAGAAAAAGTGGGCCTCATTGGCATAAATGGAACAGGGAAATCTACGCTTCTATCGATTATTGCTGGGGTCGGCGATGCTGACTCGATTACCATGGACCATCCGAATAATTACCGAATTGCTTATTTGCCGCAAGAGCCTGAAGTCAATCCGGATATTTCGGTGATGGAAACGGTGTTTATGAGTGATGCGCCAATTATCCGCATGAACTTGGAATATGAACACGCACTGAATGCCTTGACTACAAATCCTGAATCCGCAGAAAATCAAGAACGATTTGCTGAAATTCAAAACGAAATGGATGCAATGTCCGGATGGGATTTAAACGCCAAGGCGAGAACGATTCTAACTAGACTCGGCATTGAGACATTCGATAAAAAAATGGGTGAACTTTCAGGCGGGCAACAAAAACGGGTAGCACTCGCAAAAGTACTTATTGAGCCAGCAGATTTACTTTTGCTTGACGAGCCGACAAACCATTTAGATGTCAACTCGATTACATGGCTGCAGGATTATTTGATAAATGAACAAGGCGCAGTTATTTTCGTTACGCACGACCGCTATTTTCTAGACGCGGTTTCCACGCACATTTACGAGCTCGCCGATGCCCAACTATATTCGCATACAGGGAGTTACGGCGACTATTTAGAATCGAAAGCATTGCGCGATGAAATGCAAGCTGCCACAGATGATAAGCTGCGCAATCGATACCGTTCTGAACTTAAGTGGATAAAACGGGGCGCAAGAGCTAGATCGACGAAACAAAAAGCTCGAATCGGCCGTTTTGAAGAACTTGCAGAACAAGTCAAGAAAGACAATACAAGCGATGAAATGGAAGTCGGATTAAAAACGACACGCTTAGGGAGAAAAGTAATCGAAGCAATCGGCGTTTCTAAATCATTTGGAAACAAAACGGTTATTGAGGACTTTTCATGTCTGCTTCAGTCTGGAGATCGAATCGCGGTTGTCGGACCGAACGGGGTCGGAAAAACGACATTGCTTAATTTGTTTTCAGAGGAGATCATGCCGGATGCCGGTGTAATCGAAAAAGGGTCTACGGTGAAAATCGCGCATTTCCATCAACATATACCGGCGATGGATGACAATAAACGAATTATCGAGTACATCCGTGAAACTTCAAATGATATTGAAGATGCAGACGGCAATCGCATATCAGCTTCCCAAATGCTTGAACGGTTTTTATTCCCGACTCGCGCTCACGGAACGCTCATCGGTAAATTGTCGGGCGGTGAACGTAAAAGACTTCATCTATTAAAACTACTGATGGAACAACCGAATATTCTTCTTTTAGACGAACCGACGAATGATTTAGATCTTGAAACGTTAGCGATTTTAGAAGATTTTATAGAAACATTTCCAGGAGTCGTCATAACAATTTCCCATGATCGCTTTTTCTTGGACCGAACGTCCAAAAAACTATGGGTGTTGGACGGCAGCGGGAAAGTGGATACCTGGCTAGGCATTTATTCTGATTATCTTGAATCGCATGTTGCTGTAGAAGAAGTGAAAGAAAAGCCGGCAATTGAAACGCCGAAAAGAGAACCACGCGAGAAAAAGAAGCGAATGTCTTATGCTGAAAGAAAAGATTGGGAAACAATTGAAGATGATATTGAAAAAATCGAATCAGATATCGAAGCTACAGAAACTGAAATGGAGTCTGCAGGATCCGATTACGATAAACTAAAAGAGCTGACCGAAATACTCGAGGAATTGAATGCGAAATATGAAAAATTATTCGAGCGATGGTCATATTTGCAAGAATTACAGGAAATATAACAATAAGTAGGGGGCAATTACAATGAACATTATTTCAATCGATAGAACACCAAATCCAAACTCGATGAGAGTGGTTTTCGACACTCAACTACCTGACGGGACTAGTCATAATTATAGAAAAAGCGATGCGGAGACAGCGTCCGAACCTGTAGCTTCATTATTAAAAGTGGACGGGATCAACGGGATTTACCACGTTATGAACTTCATGGCAATCGAAAAAGACCCTAGTATCGAATGGGAAGCGATTCTTGCCGAGGTTGAAGCGATCATTCCGAAAAAATAAGGAGGCCAGAAAATTGAAGATTGTTACGGTTGAACCGACACCCAGTCCTAATTCAATGAAAATAGTGCTAAATACGGAATTACCTGCAGGCACTAGCTTCGATTATAAAAAAAGAGATGCAAAAACAGCACCCTATCCAATGTCCGCTTTGCTAGCTATTAACGGAGTTCGCGGCATATACCATGTGATGAACTTTATGGCGGTAGAACGTGCAGGAAACGTTGCGTGGGAAGCTATTCTTTCTGATATTCAAAAGGTTATCAATGAAGAATCTAACGAAAATGAAACATCGGTAGAAGAAAAAGCGGATGACAGCTACGGCGAAGTGTATGTTCACGTGCAAACGTATAAAGATATACCTCTCCAAGTGAAAGTTTTCGATAGCGAATCTGAAGAGCGTTTCGGATTAAGCGAACGTTTCCTTAAAGCGATGGATGAAGTGCATGGTGCTGAAGTAGAGAATTACATTTTACTGAGAAAATGGGCAGACTACGGCATTCGTTACGGTGAAAAGTCTGAAATAGGGGAAAATGTTTTGCAAGAAGTCGAGGCTGCTTATCCAGACGAACGTTTAGAAGAAATTATCCGTCAATCTAAAGAAGGACAAGAAGACGTTATCCAACGCGGCAGAAAAGTCACCCTTGAGGAATTTAATGTTGATGAATGGGAAAAACGTTTCCAGTTGCTTGATCAAATGCCGGACCCGGATATGTCTGACGCACCGCTGCTCAACTTTGCACTTGATGATGAAAAAATGTCCATTCGCAGACTTGCTACAGTTTACCTGGGAATGATTGAAGATACAGCTGTCATTCCATATGTCGAAAAAGCATTAAGAGATAAAAGCTGGGCGGTAAGACGAACTGCGGGGGACTGCATGAGCGATCTTGGGTTTGAAGGCTTTGAAGATGCTGCGATTCGGCTTCTCAAAGATCGCAATAAACTTGTCCGTTGGCGTGCTGCTATGTTCCTCTATGAAACGGGTACTGATAAGGCGCTCCCGGCATTGAAAGAGGCGGAGAACGACCCTGAATTCGAAGTGAAACTTCAAATTCGGATGGCAATTGCGCGAATTGCCGAAGGAGAAGAAGCACAAGGCTCTGTTTGGAGACAAATGACAGAAGCTCGCTTAGGTTCTGAATAAAAATACTACAGAATATGCGAACCGTTATTTGATGATGAAACTTCATTTCAAATAACGGTTCTTTTCTATTTTCTAATCATTATTCCAGTGAAAACTGGCAAGTGCCTTTATCGCGATGAAAACTTTGAATAACATAGATATAAAAGTGATCGAAGGCATGTATGTTTTCATTCGCGAAAAAGGGGTTTTTTTATGGTTAAAATTGTGATCGACGCAGGCCTTGGCTTGAAAAGCACATCGGAAACTGATGATGATTGGAATTGTAATGATATGGTCGTTCGAACAGCGATCAAAAAATTAAAAACTTATAAAGGTGTTGAAGTATTACGTGTCGATGATCCATCCGGTAAGTCTATAGTTTCCTTGAAGGAACGCGCCAGGATGGCAAATGAATGGAATGCTGACGTATATGTATCGATTCATCATGGTGCAAATTTGAAAACGAAAGATATTACCGCCGCTTTTACACCCAGAATTGTGAAAGCTATGGGGGATAGGGAGGGGGGCTTAAAACAAACAAGTTTTCATGTGTTGCGTGACACTAAGTTTCCTGCAATTTTTACAGGTGCGGGATTTTCGAATTCAGTAGTTGACATAATAAAAATATGTAACCAAAATTATTTGAGATCGGAAGGGGAGGCGATCGCTGAAGGACTTGCCGCATATATAAATCTGCTGCCAAGCCATATGAAAAGTAAAGTTGATTCGCAAAAATTGACATCTAGAGAATTTGTTTCAGCAGCCACAACTATTTTGCGACATCTTGAATCAGATAGGAAAGGGATCATCCCGGAAAAATGGCTGAAAAATATTCAAGATGGCAGTCTTGCTGATTCTGATGCAATTGGTTTATTGTATGTAGTCCTCCATCGATGGTTAAGCAGTTAACCGTTTTTTGTGCCTGAACATAACATCTAGTCCACTATTCAGTGGTGGCATTCTATATATATTGTAAAGAGTACTTGAAAAAGGTACTCCAAATAATATAGGAGATGAGGAATTTGATAAAAATTGCAATTGATGCAGGTCATGGATTCAATACCCCCGGAAAGCGCGCTCCTTCGGGAGAACGTGAATGGTCATTTAATAATGAAGTCGCACTTTCTTCAATCGCCAAACTTAATGCATATCAAAATGTTCAACTCCTTCGATTAGATGACCCAACCGGAATGACCGATGTTCCGCTAAAGACGAGAACAGACCGAGCTAATGCGTGGAAAGCAGATGTTCTTATATCAATCCATCATAATGCTTATTTGGGTAAATGGGGCCCCCACGGAGGAATTGAAACATACACCTTGCCCGGAGCAAGTAAACAATCCCGCGATATTGCGGCTCTTGTTCACCCACTCGTGGTAAAAGCAATGGGGTTACGGGATCGGGGGAATAAAACGTTGAATTTGCACATGCTTCGCGAATCTAAAATGCCTGCGATTCTGGTAGAAGGTGGCTTCATGGATTCGATAACTGACATTAACGTACTACTCGATAAACAGAAATTAAAAAAACAAGGTGCAGCCATCGCGCAAGGACTCGCTGACTATTTTAACTTGAGACCAAAAAAAGGCGGTTCACCTCATCAGAAAGTTTATAAATATGGAGATATCGGTTCTGCAATAGGAACCTTACAGAAAGACTTTAACAGGCTCGGGTACAAGCTCATTGTCGATAATAGTTTCGGACCGGCCGTATTAGCAGCAGTTAAAGACTTTCAAAAAAAGCACGGACTGGCAATAGATGGTCATGTCGGTCCATCAACACAATCTAAAATGCTGGAATATCTTGGAGGTAAAGATGCGCTTTATCGAATTATCATAAATGGAAAACAGATTGGGACTTATCGAAACACTGTTAATATCACTGCTGAAATTGAAAAAGCAGTAAACAACGGCGAGAAAAAGATTGAAGTTCAAAAAGTGTACGCCTGAAAACGCATATAAATGAAAAAAATCTTATTACAAGGTAGAATGAAATATAGATTTTATTTACCAAATTAGAAAAACAAAGGGGGACATCAACATGAACGCTTACGATCAACATATGCAAAGTATTTATAGGCAGATGCGAGAAGACCTGGTACAAGTTGGTTTTAAAGAATTAACGACTTCAGAAGATGTTACAGAAACGATGGATAAACTCGAAGGGACAGCTCTTATTGTCATAAACTCAGTCTGCGGTTGTGCAGCGGGACAAGCTCGTCCAGCGGTCAAGGAAGCATTGAACGAAGTACAGTTCAAACCTGATCACTTATTCACGGTATTCGCTGGACAAGATAAAGAAGCTACCGAAAAGATGAGAGAATATTTTCCGGAAGTACCACCAAGTTCACCTTCAATCGCGCTTTGGAAAGATGGTGCACTCGCGTACTTCATTCCACGGGAGCAAATTGAGATTTCACAAATGGAGACGATTAAAACTCATCTAACCGAAGTGCTTGAACAATTCATCGCGCAATGAAAACCATCATAACGACAAATGGAAGACCGAATGAAAAATCATTTGCGAATGCTTCTTATGCGGTGAATCGATTAGGCTATGAATTTGTGGAAAGAGGCAAACGTTCAATAGGTCGCCTGCAAGAAGAGCATGGCAGCGCTGTGCTAGTCGCCAGTGCCAATCGATATGAATTATATCGGATCGGAATGGACAAACCGTTTTTCTTTCATCCGAATACAGCTGCATTTCGACTTAAACGTTTGTTAAAAGGTGAAATGGACCCCTTTCTAGGGGCCGCAGACTTGCATCCTGGCGATACTTTTCTTGACTGCACGCTCGGTTTGGCTTCAGATAGCATTATTGCATCTCACATCACAAAAGATGCCGGCAAAGTTCTCGGAGTTGAAGGGGATTCTGATATTGCTTTTATTACATCGGAAGGTTTAAGGACATATGCATCTGAATCTGAACAATTAACAACGGCTATGAAGCGCATTCATGTCATTTCGCAAGATGCAATTACTTTTTTACGTAACCAACCCGATAGAAGTTGGGATGTCGTCTATATTGACCCCATGTTTAGCACGCCGATTAATGAATCGTCTAATTTTACACCATTACGTCAAGTCGGTTGGCAAAGTAGTCTAACCGAGGAATGGATGGATCAAGCGAAACGGGTTTGTAAACGGCGAGTTGTCGTAAAGGATCATTTTAAGTCGGAAGTATTTGAGCGGTTTAAATTGAATCGACAAATTCGATTAAATACGAAGTTCCATTTTGGTTTCCTGCAAAAAGATTAAAAAAGGTCCCGCTATGCGATTGACTTTGCATAGCGGGACCTTTTTATTAGTGTGTGAAGTTCAGGGAGCTTAGGTAAAGCACTAACCCGAGCATTCCGATTCCCATAAGTAGCTCAACATTCATCAGTAAAAACCTCCTTCAAAAAAAGGGCTTACATTTCTCTGGTTCTATTGTACAATGAAAGAGAGAAAGAAGAAACCTTTACATTAAAGTTTCGTCTAGTGTTATGGAAGAAGATTTAAAAAAACAGACACAATTGTAGGTGAAGACGTTGATGAAATGGTTGCAAAAATCACTTATTATCGCTGTTGCTCTCCTAACATTCGGTGTAATCACGCCAGCTCATGATATTTGGAGTAACTTTCAAGAGAAAAGTGATTCAAAACATGAAGAAGGATCTTCCAATGAATCTGATTATCAAATCGGCTTGGCAGACCCGCATATTGAAGTTGTTGAATCGATTGAAGATACTTTTATCGATTCCGCTAAGACATTAGCTTATGAAAAGTTTGGCACAAAAATCGGCCCAGTCATCTCGGATGAATTTGATCAAGTGATTTTTCCGAAAATTGATGAAGCGATTCGAATGACATTAAACAATGATACGGAAAATGAATATCGAAGACTGTCCATTAGCGAAAGGCCTGGAGGTAACTACTCCGAAAAAATTTTTAACGTCTACGACAAAGATAGTCAAAAAGATCTTATCCGTTTTCATGTAAGAACAGACAAGCGTCCGCAAGATGGTTATTTCTTTAACTTTCATTATCACGTTGTTGAAGATGGTTTCAATACGCATCACACAATTGGAGATATTTACTGGTCAAAAGACACACCGCCAAAATGGTTGTCTTGAAATTGTTAAAATACTCGTTGAAATAACGAGTGTTTTTTCTTTAGGAAGGTTTATGTGATTTGTTAGTTGTTGACGAAATGTCGATTTTTGCAGGAGACACGGATCAATTGCCATCGGATAGCCCAGGGAACGTTTTAAGTGATATGATTAGTCAAGAATACCAACTGTGGCTCTTACAAAAGTATTTAAACAAGCACAGGAAAACCAAATCATAAGTAATGCTCATAGGGTTAATCAAGTTAAATCACTTCTTATCGATAGCGATAAAAGGTGATTTTTATTTTATTAATTCGATGTTGTTGAAAAGTTAGTTGATGTAGCTGCTGTAGCAATCGAAGAACAGAAAGCAAATGAGCAAGGTTACGCCCTTTACAAATTGAAAGATAAAAACAAGGCATTGTTTGTTCAAACAATTTAAGAAAACCTCGATGTGCTTATCAGGAAAGAGTTCCGGACGAATGCAGAGTTAGGTTTTCTTTTTTCATTTATGCCGTTGGTGCAGTTGAATTCGAATAGAATTACCGATAGAGGAACTGGACAATTTATGACAGTATCAGAAATTGCAAGGCATCTAAATCGTAATTGAACAGGAATCAGTTCAACAATCCAAAGCCTACTTGTAAAAGTGATATTATGATAAAGCGTGTGTGGACCACTCCATTAACCAAATGTCGATTCTAAAATATCGCTTGTTTCCTTCATTTCTTCATTTCCCAATTTATATTTCCATCCTTCCAATTAAAAAGAATGAATGGTTAATTGAACTAAAGGAGCTAGATGAAAGCTGGAATGAGAGCCCTACAGCCCACGCGTACAATCGAACTTGCGGGCTGTCCATGCAAAAAGAAGCCGGGCGAATACTTGTTCTCATCATGAAAAATGTTCGGTATGATTATTTACTATCCGGTCACTTTCACTAAGATCCCGCCTAAGCCCTTATTGACCTCGATGCATACTTTGTATTGAACCAGCTATTTGCCCAACTACCATCAAATGGCTGAAATATGGAAGGGATGTATACCACTGTTGATATCAAAGAGATTCAACCGTCCGTTAGCATTATTGGGAAGCCTGCTTTTAGTTGTGGGATTGGTCTTGAGTGCTTGTGACACCGCTGAAGATGCAAAACCAGAAAACACTACAGACCAAAAAATTCGGATCGGTTATCAGAAAAATGGACCTTTGTTCATATTAAAGAACTTGGGAACGTTAGAGAAACGGTTAGAACCGCTCGGATATAAAGTTGAGTGGCATGAATTTCAAGCAGGTCCAGCTCTTCTTGAAGCTTTAAATGCGGGAAGTGTCGATTTCGGAAGAACGGGTAATTCTCCTCCGGTCTTTGCACAGGCCTCGGGTTCTTCACTGCAATATATAGCTGCGGCATTCTCGAAGTTCAAAGGTTCAGGGATTTTGGTGAAGAATGACTCACCTATCCAAAAACTTGAGGATTTAAAAGGAAAAACAATCGGTTTTGCTAAGGGTTCAAGCTCCCACTTTTTACTCGTGAAAGCTTTGGAGAAAGCAAGCCTGAAGTATGAGGATATTACACCGGCATTTTTATCGCCGGGAGATGCTCGCGTTGCGTTCGAACAAGGGGACATCGATGCTTGGGTGGTATGGGATCCATATACGGCCGACACAGAAGTATCAACAGGTGCACGACTTTTAGTAAACGGTGAAGGGTTAACTACGGACCGTGATTTCTTTCTCTCATCGTCAGACTTTGCCGCTGAACATAGCGACATCATAAAAGAAGTAATCGAAGAAATCCAGAACTCAAGTAACTGGGCCAATGAAAATCCTGAAGAACTTACGAAGATGCTCTCAGATATTTTAGGGATCGATGAAGCTTCCATGAAGTTAGCAGTAGATAGACGGGTACATGGAGTAGAGAAAGAGATTTCCGAAGAAATCATAACTGAACAGCAGTCCATCGCAGACACTTTCTATGAATTAGGAATCATCCCGACAAAAATCAACGTAAAGGAACGGGTATTTTCATTTGAAAAGGAAGGAGGAAAATGAGACCCACCATTACGAAGACCCTTTACGAAATACTCCCTTGGGTCGTACCCTTCCTGCTTCTCTTCATTTGGCAACTAACAAGTAAGATGGGAATCCTGTCAGCCCAAACCCTGCCTGCACCATCGGATGTCCTCATTGCAGCAGTTGAGCTGACGCAATCCGGCGAGCTGTTCCATCACGTTTGGGTGAGCCTTGGGAGGGCTGTAAACGGCTTCATGATCGGAGGTAGTATCGGGTTCATTTTAGGAATAGTGAACGGATTATTCCGTACATCTGAAATGTTAATTGATACATCAGTACAGATGCTACGGAACATTCCACATCTGGCGCTAATTCCACTCGTCATTCTTTGGTTCGGGATCGGGGAAGAAGCAAAAATCTTCCTCGTTGCATTAGGGGTACTCTTCCCAATCTACATTAATACGTACCACGGCATTAAATCTGTCGACTCAGGGCTAATCGAGATGGGAAAGATTTATGGCTTGAATAAAGTCTCCCTATTTTTCAATGTGATTTTCCCGGGAGCCCTCTCCTCCATCTTAGTCGGAATCCGCTTTTCTCTCGGAATGATGTGGATTACCCTAATTGTAGCTGAAACCATCTCCTCCACAGCCGGAATCGGCTATATGGCGATGAATGCACGGGAATTCATGCAAATGGATGTCATTATCCTGAGTATCTTACTTTATGCCTTCCTCGGAAAACTATCTGACATAATTGCACGCTTCCTCGAACAAAGATGGCTAAAATGGCATCCAAGCTATGCGAAACAACCTTAGGGATGGGGGAAAAGCATGAAAGAAGAAGAACAATTTCACATACAGCTGAAGAGTTTGAAGAAATCATATAATGGCACGAAAGTACTTGATCAATTATCCCTGAACATACGTAAAGGGGAATTTGTCGCGATTGTTGGAAAGAGCGGCTGCGGGAAAAGCACGTTGCTTCGGCTACTCTCCGGTTTGGAGAAACCCTCGGACGGACAGATCTTGATTGAACAAGAACAATTGATGTCCATCAATCGACAATCATGCATGATGTTCCAAGATGGACGCCTACTGCCTTGGAAGAGGGTTTTGGAGAATGTTGAGTTAGGATTGAAAGGATCTCTCCGGAAAGAGGCTATGACAGTATTGAAACAAGTCGGTCTCGAACATCGAATCCAAGAATGGCCTGCTAAACTATCTGGAGGTCAAAAACAGCGGGTTGCATTAGCGAGGGCACTCATCCATAAGCCGAGTCTGTTGCTGCTCGATGAACCGCTCGGAGCACTCGATGCGTTCACCCGTCTGGAGATGCAGAGCCTAATCGAAAACATATGGCAGAAACACGGGTTTACGGCGTTACTTGTTACACATGATGTGGAAGAAGCGGTTGCTGTGGCAGACCGAGTCATCCTGCTCCAAGACGGAACGATTGCACAGGATTTAGCGATTCCGCTTCCGAGGCCGAGACAACGAGATCACGCCATCTTCACTTCTACTGTGAAACAAATCTTGAAGCAGATTCTTGATGAGCCGAATCAAAGCGTACCAGACAAGTCGGAAGAGATTGGTTATCAGCTCAATCCAATACCTAAAGCGGTTTTATAAGAAGTTGCCGGGGCATTCGATAGACGAACACCCCGGCAAAATAATGGAATGCCTACTTTTTTCAAAGCATAGACTTAGAGCAGCACAATCCAATGTGCTATATCTAATTAGGATGATGCTGAGTGAAAAGAAGAGAGCGTAGACAATCCGCAAAAAATATGCGCAGCTTCTTAAGAAAATACATACTTGTGACAATAGGGGCCATTATCCAAGGCTTTGCCATGGGTGTGTTTTTATTTCCAAACTATATCCCTTCAGGTGGAGCAGGCGGCCTTACTGTATTGCTGAACTATTGGTTCGGAATTCCGTTAAGTCTGGCTCTTTGGATCATGAACGCTTCCATGTTATTATTTGCCTTGCATTATCTCGGCGGCAAAAGTACAATTGGCACCCTCTTTGGGATTACCGTCACCTCAATCTCCGTTAATCTATTTGAAGTGTCTTTGGATTCCCCATTCTCAACTGTTTCGCTCGACATATTATTCGGATCTATTTTTTTGGGCATTGGAATTGCTGTTCTTCTTAGACAGGGCGTATCAAACGGTGGCGTAGGAGTCATCGCGTTGATCATTGCCAAGTATAAGAAAATCAATCCAGGAAAGTCACTATTTTGGATCAATGGCGTCATCTTTGTTATAACTGGTTACGTTATTGTATGGGAAATCATTATTCAAGCATTGATTTGCCAATGGGTATCCACGACAATTGTTAGATGGTTATACAATGTACGCGTGCCGAGAAAAAGAGTGATTATTGATTTGATTTGGGGAAGGGATTAAAGATGCGCCTAGGATGAGGTATATAAATATTGAATTCATAAAATACCCCCCATAAAAATGTTGTCCTTGCAATTTTCAAAGGCAATGACTTATAGGAATATTTAAAGAGGTAATTCTAATGATGTTTGGGGTTGCATTTTCTGCTTTAGAGGTGCGCATAAAATGAACACGTAAGGAAACCATACCTTTAATCAGTAAAATTAGGATTGGACGAGGTGTGGTATTGGAAAAAAGTGTTGATAAAGTGAGTGTGTGGTACATTGTAAGTTTGGCTTCAATTCCTCTCATCATGACGCTAGGAAATTCCATGCTGATTCCCGTGCTTCCTATATTGGAAGACAAGGTTGGAATTACATCATTTCAATCGAGTATGATCATTACGAGCTATTCAGTTGCGGCTATTTTCCTTATACCAATAGCGGGTTATTTATCAGATCGCTTTGGGCGAAAAATGGTGATATTACCTAGTTTAGTCCTTGCTTTAATCGGAGGTCTGGTAGCTGGTTTTGCTTCATGGAAGATGGAAGACCCTTACACGGTTATTATTATTGGCCGGGTTTTACAGGGTGCAGGGGTTGCTGGAGCCATGCCAATTGTATTGCCACTCGTAGGAGATCTCTTTAAAGACGATGGTGAAAAAATGAGTTCTGTTTTAGGCATTATTGAAACGTCGAACGCGTTTGGAAAAGTGTTAGCCCCCATCTTAGGTTCAGTATTTGCCGCTATATTATGGTTCCTGCCGTTCTTCTCTATTTCAGCACTCAGTTTAATTTCAATTGTACTCATCTTTTTCTTTGTTAAAGTCCCAAAAGAAAAAGATGAGCGGGTAAAGTTTAAGAAGTTTTTAGATAACACAAAAAAAATATTTAAAACAGAAGGTAAATGGTTGTATACCGTATTTCTTAATGGGGTTCTTGTGATGCTGATTTTATTCAGTATGTTATTTTTCTTATCGGAAAATCTTGAAAAAGTCCATGATATAAAGGGGATTAAGAAAGGTTTCGTCCTGGCAATTCCGCTTTTGTTTTTTTGTATTGCTTCTTTTGTTTCCGGTCGAAAAATTAAGGGGAATCTAACGACCATCAAAAAAGTAATGATTGTTTGCTTAACCGCAATGTCCGCTAGCATCATCTTCGTTGGATTTACAAGCAAAAAACTGATTCTTCTGTTAGTCGTAACTAGTGCAGTGGGCATCGCAATTGGCGCTCTATTGCCTGCGCTTGACGCAATTATTACAGAAAATATAAAAAAGGAATTAAGAGGTACAGTTACCTCCTTTTATAGCTCAGCAAGATTTATCGGTGTTGCAGCAGGTCCCCCTATTATGTCACTAGCCATGAAAGATTTTCTCAAAGGCAGTTATATTATCGCAGGTGTACTGGGAGCTATCGTAACGTTCATTGTTTTTAAATTCATTAATGTCGATGAAATTGAATCGAATGAAGAAACATAAAGAGAACCTTCAATCAGTGAAGATTTTACTGCCCGTTACTGCGGGATAAAAAATAAGGACCTAACAGCAATTGTGAGCTGTTGGGTCCTTTTCATAATGCAGATATGTAAATAATGAAGCCTTTAATTTGATTTCAAACTAAAAAGAATAAGGGAAATTCCAGCAAAAAGACAAATCATTCTCGTTAATGAGATTTTTTCAGTCAGACCATGTAAGGCTATTCCAGTCGTAACAATTAAAATAAAGGGACCTACTAAGGCAAGTAGCGAATTAATATAAAAGGCTTTTTCTAAATCGTTGAACTTAAACATTAATGCGGCAGCTGTTATTTCTATACTTCCTGAAATTACTCTTAACATAATGATAAAAATCAGTGCCCTTTCTATGAAGGTAACCACATCCCCTGATCGTATTCATACCTAATATATGCAACGCATGCAAGAATTATTTTGATTCTTGAAATACCTTTTTTAAATCAGGAGGAGAATATGAGCAAAGCCATTTTTTAAGTAGAATATCTCCCTACTATAGTTGTAAGGGTCACTCCCTTTGAATAGGATTCATAGACATCATTTTAAGGGGGGCAATTTCATGAATTCAATCGCTACCTATATCTTTTAGGGGTGTCCTTGGCTGCGCCAATCGGTCCTGTTGCAACATAATAAAGGGAAACGATGAATTACATAAATATATTAGGAAAGATTATCTCTTTTAAACTAGAACAAATCGAGATATTTTAAAACGCATTTACTTAGCAATTGCTAGGTATAAATGCGTTTTTTATTTATCTAAAATACAAAACTAGAAAGGGTTGTTAGGTATGTCAATTAATCTTGATAATATGACGGCTGTTCAAAACCAGCAGCAAGGCGGTATTTTAGGATGGTCAAAAGCCACACCGAAAATGGTTATCATAAACCGTTAAGGCGGTGTGTTTTTTTGGTGTGTAACTGTCGTTATTGGTATACTAGGTTTGACTGTTAGGAGGATGCAATATGAAACAATATTTAGAGCTTTGTGAATATGTATTATCAAATGGAACTAAAAAAGAAGATCGCACAGGAACAGGTACTTATAGCACTTTTGGCTATCAAATGAGGTTTGATTTGAACGAAGGATTTCCGCTTTTGACGACCAAAAGAACCGCGTTCCGATTAATCACTTCGGAATTATTATGGTTTTTAAAAGGCGATACGAATGTACGGACGCTTATTAATGAAAAGAATCCTATTTGGGACGAGTGGGCGTTTGAACAATGGGTGAAAAGTGAAGAGTATGCAGGACCGGATATGACAAATTTCGGACTTAGGGCAACAAATGATTCCGAGTTTGCAGAAGTTTATAAAGAAGAAATGAATGCATTTAAAAAACGTGTAGCAGAAGATGTTGAATTCGCGACAAAATACGGCGATCTTGGGCCGGTTTACGGGAAACAATGGCGTTCTTGGTCTACAGGAAAGGGTTCTATCGACCAAATCGCGAATCTAATTGAAGGGTTGAAAAACAATCCGGATTCCCGTCGCCACATAGTGACTGCTTGGAACCCATCTGAAGTAGAAGATATGGCTTTGCCGCCATGTCATGCACTTTTCCAATTTTATGTTTCTGATGGGAAACTTTCGTGCCAGCTATATCAACGCAGTGCGGATATCTTCTTAGGTGTGCCATTCAATATTGCTTCCTATGCATTGCTCGTTCATTTAATTGCGAAAGAATGCGGCCTTGGTGTTGGCGAATTTATACACACGCTTGGCGATGCTCATATCTATTCCAATCATGTTGAACAAGTTAAGGAACAACTAACACGCGAGCCGAAAGAACTTCCAACTTTAAAATTAAATGCAAAAGATAAATCGATATTCGAACTGGAAACAGCAGATATTGAAATTGAGAATTATGACCCGCATCCGAGAATAAAAGCTCCAATTGCAGTTTAAGGGAGGAGAAATTAATATGATTTCGTTAATCGTAGCGCATGATCCAAACCGGGTGATTGGAAAAAATAATGAATTGCCTTGGCATTTACCGGAAGACTTGGCGTATTTTAAAAGGATGACGATGGGTAAAGCGATGGTTATGGGCAGAAAAACTTACGAGTCCATTGGAAGACCGTTACCAGGAAGATTAAGCATCGTTGTTACAAGAGATCCGGACTATTCAGCTGAAGGCGTTGTCATAGTCAATAGTTTGGATGAAGGAATTGAAAAGGCTAAAGAATATGCCCCGGAAGTCATGATTATTGGCGGAGCCGAAATATTTAATTTGGTAATGGATATTGCAGACCGACTTTATATCACTTTGATTCAATCGGAATTTGAAGGCGATACCTTTTTTCCGGCTTATGAAGATGAGTGGGTATTAAAATCCACTTCCGAAGAAATCATATCAAAGAACGGAACGTCATTTGTTTACCAAATTTACGATAAAAAATAAACAAGAAAAGCACGTAAACATAAGAAATAAATAATATTCATATGTCATTGTTTTATAACAGTTGACATGCATCAAAAATGACACTGTGACTTAATCAAACTATTACTATTGAGAAAGAGGCCTTATATTGAAGAAAATTCATATTGTGACGGACTCTACCGCTGATTTAACAGAAGATGAGATTATTAACTATGGAATCCATGTCGTACCGTTATCGATACAAATTGATAATGAATCATATATTGATGGAGTCGATTTAAAACCTGAGGAGTTTATGGAATTGATGGAAAGCGCAAAAGAGCTCCCAAAGAGTTCACAACCAGCCGCTGGAGTTTTTAAAGAGCTCTACGACCATCTCGGGGAAGATGGGAGCGAAATAATATCCATTCACATGACAGGCGGCATGAGCGGGACGGTAAGATCAGCGGAAGCAGCCGCTGAAATGTCAGCATCTAAAGTCACTGTCATTGACTCAATGTACATTTCACACGCCTTGTCATTTCAAGTATTAGAAGCCGCAAAAATGGCTGCTGAAGGGAAAAGTGTTCAGGAAATCGGGAAGAGGATCGACCAGATTCGAAAACAAACAACGCTCTTTGTCGTTGTAGATAAATTAGACAATTTAGTAAAAGGCGGTCGCATAGGCCGAGGCAAAGGTTTAATTGGTTCGTTATTAAAAATCAAACCAATCGCGACCTTGCAAAATGGCGTGTATACGCCTGTTGCGCAAGTACGAAGTCATCGTCAAGTGATTTCGCATTTGTTTAAAGTATTTAGAGAAGAAACAGCGGGTAAAATAATTCGGAGTGTCGGAATTTCACATGCCAACGGTTTGGTAATGGCAGAACCTTTGAAAAAACTGATTGAAGATACTGGAATTAAAGACGTGAGGCTAACATTTACAACTCCAGTCATCAGCACACATACTGGTGAAGGCACAATCGGGTTTATGTATTATTATGATTAAGAAGTGACTCTTTATATAAGAAATGGGGAACTATACGCATGAGAAGGATTATTATACTGTCATTGGTCTTCTCATTATTTCTATCCGGTTGTAAATCGCCGTTGTTCAACTCGACCGAACCCCTCGCTGGAAGAATGGATACCGAGTTTGACGAATGGAACATTCCCGGTACATTCATACTAAAAGACATTTATATTGTAGGACTGGGAGATTCTCTGACAGTAGGTCTTGGAGATGAATTCAAAAGAGGCGGTTATTTTACACGATTAACAAATGCAATGACCGAATGGCAAGGCGTAGAAGAAGTGGAAGTAACAAATTTGGCGGTAAGCGGCCGAAGAAGCGATCGGCTTTTACAGCAACTTGAAGAGGCAAAAACGCGAAACTATATAAAAAATGCGGATTTTGTGATATTTACAATTGGCGGCAATGACATAATGAAAGTTGTGAAAAGAGATTTATTCAATTTAAAAAAGCAAGCTTTCTACGATGAACTCGAACAGTTTACCAGTCGTTTAAATGAAATATTCACGATTATTAGAACGTTGAATTCGGATGCAATTATTATTGTAGGCGGGTTGTATAATCCATTTACATTAGTGACGGACGAAGAAACAGGGTTTGAGGAAATACTGAGCGATTGGAACGATGCAATTGAAGTTCAGACTGAGTTGGATGAAAAATCATGCTTTGTCCCTGTAACTGATTTGTTCAATTCTAATTCGAATATGGTTTACCATACCGATTTCTTCCATCCGAATGCAAAAGGATACGAGGAAATGGCAAATCGTTATCTCGAAAAAATCGCTGAATGCGGGTTATTCCAACTATCGGATGGGGAATTGGACATGTAGGGGGCTGATATAATGAATCTTTGGAAAATCGCATTTTTTGGACTCGCAGGTATTGTCGCTGCTGCAATTGTATATTTATTTATACTACTTGGGCACCAGGATGAATCCGCGCCTATTCCAAAGGCGGATGATACAATTCAAGCAGCGAATTACTTAACGGTAAGGGCTTCGAAGAAAGACTTTGAGGGTATTGCTAATACGTATATACGAAAAGCGATAAATAAGGAACCTCTTCCGGTAACGATGATGGTTGAGGATGATATCATACTGCTATCGGAGCTTACTGTTTTCTCCTACACGCTTCCTGTCATTATGCATTTTGATCCGGTTGTTCGCGAGGACGGTAATTTAACACTGAAACAGTCTAAGCTTGAAATCGGGAAGTTAAAGATACAACCTGCAACGGTATTGAAAATTTTAAAAGACTCCGTCGATTTGCCGCCGTGGATGATTGTTCGTCCGAAAGAAGAAGAAGTATTTATCGATTTAAGAGCCATACCTATTTCAGGTGACCTACAGGTACGAGCGAAAGAATTCAATTTAGACAATGATGAAATTATTCTAGAAATAACGATTCCAAAATAAGGGGAGGTAATTGTATGTCCAAATCTCTTGCTACATTTGCCGGCGGCTGTTTTTGGTGCATGGTTAAACCTTTTGACCGTTATGAAGGAGTCGAATCAGTAATTTCCGGCTATACAGGCGGGGATGTGGAGAACCCATCCTATGAACTCGTTTGTACAAATACAACCGGTCATCGGGAAGCCGTCCAAATTACGTTCGATGATGATATTATATCTTATGAAGAATTACTAGCTATTTTTTGGCGCCAAATCGATCCGACTGATTCTGGTGGACAATTTTTCGATCGTGGCGAATCATATGAGACAGTGATTTTCACTCATTCCGAAGAACAAAGGCTTCTTGCTGAGGAATCTAAAAAGAAACTTGAAGCATCAGGTAAGTTTGACAAGCCGATTGCTACAAAAATATTGCCGGCTAAGACTTTCTATCCTGCTGAGGAAGGCCACCAGAATTACTATTTGAAAAATCCGGAACATTATAGAAGGTATTCAATTGGATCAGGTAGAGAGCAATTCAAAAGTGATCATTGGAGTGAAGATAAATGAGCGAGGATTTAAAGAAAAAATTAACTGATATTCAATATCATGTCACACAAGAAAATGGGACAGAACCTCCTTTTCAGAACGTTTACGATAGTCATTTTGAAGAAGGAATTTATGTTGACATTGTATCCGGAAAACCCTTGTTCAGCTCAAAAGATAAATATGATGCGGGTTGTGGATGGCCAAGCTTTACAAAACCGATAGAAGAGCAAGAAGTGACCGAGCACTTTGACGATAGTCATGGAATGCGACGTACTGAGGTAAGAAGCAAAACGGCTGATTCCCATTTAGGACATGTTTTTCCTGATGGACCGGGACCGGACGGACTACGTTATTGTATTAATTCTGCAGCACTGCGTTTCGTTCCAGTAACTGATTTTGATAAAGAAGGTTACGGAGAGTATAAAAAACTTTTCCGACCTTAATTCTAAGGAGTTAAAGACATGAATCGAACCTTTTATCAGTTTGTATTATCGTATCGCGGCGGCGGGAAAAATGATGAAAAAGCTGTTTTTGCTGAAGGCATGTTTAATGACCTCAGCTTTCCTAAAGAAGAAACCAAGTACGATCCATTATCACGTTATATAGAAGAAAAAGCCGATGAAGAAATGCGTCCAGTCGTCTTTGATGAGTTATACAACATTTACTCAGAGCGGGTTAATCCTTCAAATTAAGTGCAAGCTAGCAAGGAAGAATGAATAACAATTCTTCTTTGCATCTAGCGCCCAATAAATGTATGATTAAACAAGAGATTTTGAAAGAGAGGGAAAAATTAATGAGTATACATATCAATGCTGAAAAAGGCGCAATTGCCGAAACTGTATTATTACCTGGAGATCCCCTTCGTGCCAAATACATCGCGGAGACGTTTTTGGAAGATGTAACACAATATAATGATGTTCGTAATATGTTCGGCTACACGGGAACCTATAAAGGTGAACGAATTTCTGTTCAGGGAACTGGAATGGGTGTACCTTCCATCTCCATTTATGTGACAGAACTCATGCAAGAATACAATGTGCAAAACCTCATACGTGTCGGGACTTGCGGAGCCATTCAAAAAGATGTGAAACTCCGTGATGTCATCATTGCACAAGGAGCTACATCGAACTCTAACATGAATGATATTATTTTCGATAAGATTAAATTCGCTCCGATTGCCGACTTTGGCCTTTTAACGAAAGCTTACAATGCGGGTGTTGAAAAAGGATTGAATTTACGTGTCGGTAATGTATTCACGGAAGATCTTTTTTATAACGAGTTTTCTAATCACGAACAACTAGCACAATATGGAGTTCTGGCTGTAGAAATGGAAGCATCAGCACTATATACGCTAGCTGCTAAATTCGGACGAAAAGCGCTTACGATTCTTACAGTGAGTGATCATATTTTGACGGGTGAAGTTACTACTGCTGAAGAACGTCAACTAACATTTAATGATATGATCGTTGTTGCATTAGAAGCTGCTATACAAAAATAAGTAGAAAAAAGGCCGCTATAAGTGAAATGCCGAAGCAGCCGTCAAGACTCGACAGGCAAAAGATGGAGCAGTGCAGTGACGACCTCTGTCCAGGAAGGATATAATGCCATCCTTCCCTGCTGATTCAGCTTATGACCCAAGAGTTTGGCTGCTGAGGCTAGACATATTGCGGTCTTTTTCACTTATATGTATTTCACTTTTAGGGAAAGTGGGGAATAGGATGGACGATAAAAAGAGAGAGTATGAAAACCATATTGAAGATGAAAATGGTTCCGATTTTACACCTGTTCCTGACAAGCCGGGAACTCGTTCGATTCAATTAAAACCATTTTCCTTCGTTATGCTAATTTTCGGCCTGATTCTTATGACTGCTGGTATCACCTTTTTCATTTTGACTGCGGGTGAAGATAAGGTTGTCGAGGTTGTAAAACCGCCGCAACAAGCCGTCGATAGACAAGAATTCAACAAATTATATGAAGCCTACGACAACTTGAAAAATAATTACTTTCAGGATATAGATGATGCGGCGATAATTGATGGCGCGATTAACGGGATGATCGACGCGTTGGGTGATCCCTACTCGGATTATTTGAATGAAGATGAAGCGCGTCAATTGAATGAGAGCATTTCATCAAGTTTTGAAGGGATTGGGGCTGAAATCCAGGAACAGGACGGATTTATAGCTGTTGTTTCTCCAATAAAAAATTCGCCGGCAGAACGGGCTGGATTATTACCTAAAGATAAGATTACTGCAGTTGATGGTAAAAGCATTCAAGGTATGTCTTCCTCAGAAGCAGTGCTTCTCATACGAGGTGAAAAAGGGACTCCGGTTACGCTCACGATCATGAGAGCGGGAACAGATGAACCAATTGATGTTAAAATTATTCGCGATGTCATCCCGATTGAAACGGTTTATTACGAAATGGATGCCAATAAAATAGGATATGTACGTATCACAAGCTTTTCAATGGGGACGTATAAAGAATTATTGACAGCTCTAGACAGCATGGAAAAAGACGGTATGGCTGGTTTAGTCGTCGATGTTCGTCAAAATCCAGGCGGCATACTTAATGGCGCATTGGAAATTTCTGATTTATTTGTTGAAAAAGGAAAGAATTTATTGCAATCGAAAGAAAAAGGTGAAATTGCCGAGGTTTATCAGGCGACCAACGGACGTAAAGTTAAAGTTCCCGTTACAGTTCTGATTGACGACGGCAGTGCATCTGCTTCTGAAATTCTTGCGGGTGCATTAAGCGAGTCTGCAGGTATTCCGCTTGTGGGAGTCACTACATTTGGCAAAGGAACTGTTCAATCACCACAAGACTTGGATGATGGATCAAATCTTAAAATCACCACAGCTAAATGGCTCACGCCTGATGGCAATTGGATTCATGAAAAAGGCATAAAACCAGACTATGAAGTTCCTTATCCTTCATATGCTTTGTTGCCGTATTTAAATCCGGGTGAAGAAATGAAAGAAGGACTACTTTCATCATCAGTTAAAACAGCCGAAGAAATGCTAAAGGCGGTAGGTTATAATCCTGGGGAAGTAGACGGGTTATTCGATAAAGCGACCGAAGAAGCCGTAATCGAATTGCAAAAAGATCTCGAGATCGATCCTTCAGGGATTCTTGTCGGCGATACGACTTATGGTCTCATGGACAAGCTACGCACTAAAATCGAAGAAGATGACCCGCAATTATTGAAAGCTAAAGAATTATTAATGGAGAAACTAGCCAAATAACGGTTATCGTCGAGTGCAGACGAAGAAAAAAGCGTCCGTCCTAAAAAGGGATGGACGCTTTCGTAATTAAAAAACAGAGGTGAAAGATATGATTGATGTTTATTTATTTAGCGGGTTTCTTGGGAGTGGAAAGACCTCTCTATTACTTAATGTCATTCAAGAATTGAAAGCGGCGGGGAAAACTCCTGCAGTTTTCATGAATGAATTTGGAAATTTAAAAGTAGATTCGAACTCTATTGAAGGCGAAGTTCCGTTAAAAGAATTGCTAGATGGTTGTATATGCTGTTCAGGCGCTGAGAAGACAGAGGCGCAGTTACAAGGCTTATTAGAAGAAAATGACCATATCGATGTCATTCTTATTGAAACAACGGGTGCTGCACATCCTGTAGAAGCTCTTGATGCGGTTTATTCCCCGTTATTTGCAGATCGGTTACAAGTTAAAGGAATCGTAACCGTCGTCGATAGTAAACTCTGGATCAATCGAGACACATTATCCCCAAGAGTGCGTGCCTTATATATGGAACAAATAAAACACGCACATTTGCTGTTGGCGAATAAAATAGACTTATTATCTGCTGATGAACTTGCAACTGTCACAATGGAATTGTCTAACTTTAATAGTTCCGCTCCGTTAATTCAAACAGTGAATGCAAAACTTAGCTTTTCTTATATAGAAAATGTTCTAAAATCAAAGAAAAACAGAACTTCAGAAGCTGTAATTTCCGGCGCCGGACTTCCACTCTCCTCAAAACTGATTACATTTTCGGAAAGTGTGAAAATGGATGAGTTTGAAAACTGGGTGAAATCTTTACCGGATACAGTGTATCGCATGAAAGGGTTTGTCCCTGTAGCAGGCACGAAAAACCCTTATTTGTTTCAATATGCATATGGAATGGTGAATTGGATGCCAGAATATGTGAAAATGGAGCCTAGACTAGTAATAATTGGTGAAGGAATTGCTGAGATAGACTATAATAATTCAGCGAAATACTGAGGTAGTCAACCCGAAAATAGTAGTAATAAAAACATAGTTCTCCATAAGTATCCAATTGCGGCTAAAAACTTTCCCATAGCGAGCGTATTTATACTTTGTCTGGCTTTACTGGTAGTAAATTCCGAAATTCTCAATCTCATAGACGTTATGATAGATTGCGAAGGGAGGAGTTAAGAGATGAAAAAATCGATAGCGGTCATCTTACTCGGTTCGGCACTCTTACTGCCGAACAACAATAGTGTAGAAGCTTCATATTCAAATAATAATATACAGGTGCAAAAAGTACAGTATGTTAATTGTGTTGATTGGGAGGGTAATACGTTCGATTTCAGCAATATGAAACTGGAAAAGAATGATTACCAAGCTCTCCATGACGAATTGATGAAAAGTTTCGCAAAATATTTGGAGGTAGCAAAAGCTGCTAATGCTAAACCAGCACCAGAGGCTAAGCCAGCTCCAGAAGCCAAGCCAGCTCCAGAAGCTAAACCAGCACCAGAAGCTAAACCAGCTCCAAAAGCTAAACCAGCTCCAAAAGCTAAGCCAGCTCCAGAAGCTAAACCAGCTCCAGAAGCTAAGCCAGCTCCAAAAGCTAAGCCAGCACCAGTAGCTAAACCAGCACCAGAGGCTAAGCCAGCACCTGCACCAACTGCACCAGCACCAACAGCAGAAAAACCAGCTCAACCAGTTGAGGCTGCACCAAACGCTTCAGTTTCAGCAATTGAAAAACAAGTAATTGATTTAACAAATGCTGAAAGACAAAAAGCGGGTCTTAAACCTTTACTTTCAGATAGCAAATTAATGGATTCAGCTCGTGCAAAATCAAAAGATATGTCATCTAAAGGGTACTTCTCACATACGAGCCCTACATATGGCAGCCCGTTTGATCAAATGAAACAATTCGGCGTTTCATATAGCGCGGCAGGAGAAAATATCGCCCAAGGTCAACGTTCTCCTGAAGAAGTTGTAAAAGCTTGGATGGATTCTCCAGGACATAGAGAAAACATTTTAAACCCTGGCTTTACTCATATCGGAATCGGATATGATTCAAACGGCAACTACTGGACACAACAATTTATTACTAAATAAAATATTACAGAAAAAGCGATTCTCTGAGCATTTTAATCAGCTCAAGAGAATCGCTTTTTAGTATACATTTAGATAATTTGAGGCCTGAATAATAATATTATTACTTCGTATTTTTTTTATAACGAAGTCTCCGATTTGATATTCGCGAGCATGGAATAACGCCATGCCTAACTATTAAGGAGTTATGTCCTTAACAATATGACAAGTAAAACGGGAAAACACATGGCCATAAAAGCAATAAAAGCCCCCGCAAACTTTTGCTTTTCATTCCAAGTCGAATGTGCAAGCTGAAATGTGGTGTACATTAAGTACAAAGTAATTCCGATTAGAATAAGCTTCAAGCAAATTAGTCCTTTCCTGTATCTCGGATGACTTCCGGTTTCATTTGTGCTCCAAAACTTTCGATTTTCACATCAAATTTCACGTCTACATTTGCGTTTGAATACTTCTCGCTCCAGTTGTATTTTTCATATTCATGATTCGTCCAAAATTGCCGCCGTGCTTCCAAATACCATAAAAATGGTTCAGCTTTAAATTCTTCCTGTGTTTTTTGGATAAGGTCTTTTGCGATTTGTTCCAATTCATTTTTTATCGATTGTTTTAACGTCTCTTGATGTTTTAGGTTTGTCGTGTAATTTGTTAAACTTGGATTCGAAAAAACTTGGACTTTTATAGGAACAGTTACTTTGATGTCAGGTATATCTGAACTCGCATCGATTTTTACTCTTGTCTTTCCATTCATCATAATTTGTGTTGAAATTCGATAATCATTGTTGATAGGGTCGGTAAATGATTGGATGGCATAATGGGAGAGCGGCTTTTGTCTGAGTAAAAGTGACATTCTCGTTTCTTCGCCAGTTAATATACCAATCATCTTGCCATTTTTGAACACTGCGGAACCCATCATTTGTACGGGATCTCCCGACTTTTGAGGAATTTGTCCCGCAACATAATGATCTTCATTTTTCCTTACTTCTTCATTCTTTTCGGTAGTTGCGTAGATGGCTAAATAGAGATCACCGGACAATCGTTGGAAATATCTGTTTAAATCAGATAGAGGGACAAATCCAGTGTCTCTCCATCTTTGTCGCATATAAAAATAATATTTATGGGGACGCGTTTCAAGTTTGGGAATATTCGCATCGATAAAATCACTCGCTTTCTCTTTTGAAACGAGAAGCGTGTTTTCAAGCCTTATTTCAGGATCGATCATAGCGGAAGCAATAATATGATGAAATAATGGTGTTTTCGCTAATTTTTCTCCAACGATAATTGTATTTAAATGGTCGAAGCTTATTTTTCTTGTGATAACGCTATTCGCCAACTCTTTTGCAGATAGTAGATCAGGTGTCGTAAAGGTCACAATATCACTAGGCGGTTCATTTGCCGCTGCCCCTGTGTCAGTAGAGCCGACTTGCGGGTTGGCAATTTGAAAGGTCACGTCAATTAAATTATCATCTTCATCATTTGTATCAAGCCCTATGACAACCGCATAGGCATGTTGTTCCAACTCAAGTTTATCTCCGCAACTTGAAAGGAGAAGTAAAGGAATTAGACTAACAAGCAGACTTATCCGTTTCATTGTTTTTCTTTCCTCCTTTCAATTTACTTAAAAACCATAGTAAAAATGGGAGGGAAATGAATGTCCATGAACCGATTTTGTTCAATAGATCGCGATATGAGCCCATTATAAATTCGTTTTCCGGAAGCAAGCCACTTAACGCGACTAATCCAACTAAAGGCAAAAGTAATTTTTCAAATTTGTCCATGCGCAATGCGCCACCTAATAAAAATGCCGTCAAATATAAGTAAATTGCTAATCGAAAAATCGAAGCGATAATCCAAAAGATAAAAAAACCGCCTTCTACGTGCGTGAATCCGGCTCCAAATTCGGCAATTCTTGTCAGTTCTTGATGAGGATACGCCATGTTTACCGTAGAAGGATAATCGAACACCATAACATAAATTGCTAGAAACAATGACATCTTAAATAACGTAATGCCTAACCCGAGAAGGGAAGCTACTTGATAGTTTTTATAAGATCGAACAAATGGAAAGAAAGCTGCGAGTATAATGATTTCTCCAATTATAGAACTGTGATTCAAGCTTTCTTTTATCAATGTGCTTAAACCTGGGCCAGCAATCGGGAATATACTTAACAAATGGGCATCTTTCCAAACGGAAACGAGTAAAATGAGCAATAGGAATTCAAGTGTCGGAATGATGAACCAGGACACGCTGCCAATTGCTGTCAAACCTCTTTTCGCAACCAAGAAACTCGTGATTAGCAATGCGAAAGTTAGAATGATGACCGGCGTCTTGGGATAAAAAAGCGTGTTGGCAATCGCTATATAACTTCTGCTGCTAGTTGTTGCAGAAAAGAATATCAACAGAGATAGAATGAAACAAATTAGAGTTCCGCCCACTTTCCCTGTCAAATGAAATAAGAGGTCAACTAGCCCTTTCTCATGTTTTTTCAACAACGATAATAAAACTAGAAACGGAATACCTATTGTAATTAAGTAAAAGAAAGGGATTATCCAGGCTGCATTAGCACCTTTTTCATAAAGCAGGCTCGGCGTCGAATCTGTGACCTTCATGCCGATTGCTATTAAAACGACGGAAGTAAATTCCCTAGTCCCTAATTTATCATCTATAATTTTAATCATCGTTTTGCATCCCCTTCGGCTTAGAGGATCTAACTTTTTGATTAGGCGACATCGATAATGGGCGTAGCCACTGTTTCTTAATAGGCGGCCTTGTCATTAAGTCTTTAGACGATGGTAAATGAGGCGAGAGTGGTGCGAAAAAGGGAACACCGAAGGATTTCATCGAGACGAGATATGCCATCAAGAAGGCGGCAACAATCGCCATTCCAAAAAAACCAAATAAATATGCCACAAACAAAAAAACAAAGCGAAGTATTCTAACCGTAATATTGAAGCTCACATCTGGAACTGTGAAGGAAGCAAGTCCTGTAATTGACACAATAACGACTAGAATAGGACTGACGAGATTCGCTTCGACAGCGGCCTGTCCAAGTATGAGTGCTCCGACGATGCCGATGGTTGGTCCAAGCGTATTCGGGACGCGGACGCCGGCTTCTCGCAAAATTTCAAATGAGACTTCCATGATCAAAATTTCTATAAAAACAGGAAATGGGATTCTTTCCCTTGTCGCCGCAATAGAGAGCAATAGATCCGTTGGAATCATCCCTGAATGAAAAGTTGTCACTGCAATATAGAGTGCTGGCATCAATAACGCAATCATTAGTGCAACTAGGCGGATGATGCGTATGAAATTACCATGCGGCATGCGCAAATATTGATCTTCGACGGTTTGGATAAAAGACCAAAATGTCGTTGGCGCAACGAGCGCAGTCGGGGAATTTTCCATTATTAAGATGACATGGCCTTCCAATACAAATGATGCCGCCCGGTCGGGTCTTTCAGTCATTAATGTTGTAGGGAAGAGTGAATACGATCTTTCCTCTATATACTGGTCGACTTGAGAAAGGGTTAAAACTGTATCAGTTTCAATATCCTTCAATCTTTTTTTAACATTATTTACAATAGCCTCATCTGCAATGTTTTTTAAATACATAACAGAAACTTGCTGTGATGATTGTTTACCAATCTTTACTGTCTCACATATGAAATCAGGATTTCTGAGTTGTTTGCGTAGCAGGGAACGATTCACTGCCGCTGATTCATTGAATGCAGCTTTCGGTCCAATAATCGTTGTTTCCGTCGTCGGTTCTGAAACGGAACGGTTTTCAAATTTAGCTGTTTCAACAGAAATTGCGCAAGGTTCTTCGCCAACTAGAATGATTGTATTGCCATTTAACAAGTCCATTGTCGCATCATCTAAAGTTGTGATTATTTTGGTGGTCGAAGTTACAAGCACTGTTGTAATTAGCATCGATATAAAATCAATTTTAGGCAATGGGCTATTAGGTTTTTTCTGTAACGGTTCTATGATGGTCGTGTCGATGAGATGGCCATCAACGGTTCCTTCGATAAAGAGCACGGTCACATTTTTTTCATATAAAGGAAGATATAAATTTCGGATTTTTAAAGCGTTATTCGCAGGAAAAGAAAAAACTGTTTTCAATTTACTAATATTTAATAAGATATCGTCTGATAAAGATTCTGGTTCTTGTTGCTGATTTGATTGAGTTGGTTTTTCTTCGTTTGCTTTTTGATTCTTTTCGAAGATGGACATGACGAAAACCTCCGGAAGATATTATTACTTCCTAGAAGTATGTCCTTATATCGGGGATAAAATACGAAAGTCTTTCCTGCGGGCGATCCTACAAATATTTGAATTAATTAATTAAAAAATCCCGCACCAGTAAAGCAGGCGGGATTTTCATACTCAAGAAAATTTCTTGTTTTGAATAGAACGCAATCGAATTGCGAGTGTTACTGCGCCGACAGTCAAGCCTGCAATGAGACCAATCCAATAACCATATGGCCCTAACTCAGTATAAGTAGCCATCACATAACCGACTGGCAAACCAATGACCCAGTATGAAATGATTGCCATAATGAACGTCACGTTCACGTCTTTGTAACCTCTGAGCGCTCCTTGAACTGGTGCTTGAATCGCGTCGGATAATTGGAAAATGGCAGCGTAGATAAAGAAATGAACCGATAATTTCACAATATTTATATCGTTTGTATAAATTGAAGCTATCTGCTCTCTGAACAATAGTAAAATAGTTATCGATATAAAACTAAATAAAATAGCTATTCCGACACTTAGATAACTATATTGTTTTGCATCTCGCAATCGTCCCGCGCCAACTTCTTGCCCGACTAAAATAGTCGCTCCCATTGAAATGCTCAGCGGAATCATATACAAAAGCGAAGTGAAATTCAGCGCAATCTGGTGTGCTGAAATGACTGCAGTAGAGTAATTCGCCATTAACAATGTAACTGCAGAGAAAATACTAACTTCAACAAAAATCGAAATACCGATTGGCACGCCGATGAATAGAATTTCCTTCCACTTTGCAAAAGAGATTTTCCCCCAATTAATAAATAGCTTATAGTCGACGAACGGTCCCCATCCCCAAGCAATGGCGCACGCAATGAAGAACACTATCCAATATGTAATGGCAGAAGCATAACCGGCTCCAGCACCGCCGAGTTCCGGAAATCCCCAATGTCCATAAATCAGTAGATAGTTTAATAAAACATTAATCGGTGCGGATAACAGAATAACCGACATGGACACACGAGTTGCCCCTAATGCATCAAAGAAAGAACGCATGACTGTATAAGCGAATAAAGGAAGTAGTCCAAAACTCATTCCTTTCAAATAGTTCGACGCAACGATGCGTACTTGTTCGTCAAGCGGCATTGCTTGCAGAATCGGCGCAACTCCGAATAGTATAACTAAAAAAACAATTGCAGAAAGCGCTATCGACACGTATAGTCCTTGTTGTACAGTTGGTCGCACGTCCTCTTTTTTACGGGCTCCTACAAGCTGAGCAATAATCGGCGTTAGCGCCATCAATATTCCAGCTAGTCCGGTATAAACCGGAACCCAGAACGAAGAACCAATTGTTACGCCGGCTAGATGGTATGTATCGTATCGTCCAGTCATAAGTATATCGAAGAACGTAATCATATACATGGCAACCTGCGTAATCAGAATCGGCATAATAATTTTCGCCATATTCCATGGCTTATTTGTTAAAGTTAAAGCATTGTCCATAAAAATCCATCCTTTACTTGACGATAGATAGTAGTGTACCATGAAATCTTTGCTATAATAAGAGTTGTTTCAGATGTTCAAACAAATAGAAATACATATTTATGATAGAAGAGGTGATGGCCATATGAAACGGCCGATTATTTTACTAACGGGCGGCGGCACTGCCGGGCATGTTTCAGTGAATGAAGCACTGATTCCCGTATTTCATGAGCGCGGATACGAAATCCATTACATCGGTTCTCATGACGGAATTGAAAAAGAACTCATCGGAGACAATCAGCCCGACGTTACGTATCATGCAATTCAAAGCGGAAAATTAAGACGTTATTTTTCAATGAAAAACTTCACGGATCCTTTCCGGGTAGGAACAGGATTCTTTCAAGCGCTATCGATTATTCGCAGGCTGAAACCTGAACTCATTTTTTCGAAAGGCGGATTTGTTTCTGTACCAGTCGTTTTAGCGGCCAGAGTGGCTAAAGTTCCTGTCGTTATACATGAATCTGACGTCACTCCGGGACTTGCCAATAAAATGTCGCTGCCATTCTCAAATCATATTTTTACGGTATTTGAAAAAACTTTGGAATATGTTCCGGGAGGAAAGGCGACCTGTACTGGTGCAATCATACGACCGGAACTATTTCAAGGCGCAAAAGAGGAAGGTCTGAAAATCTCGGGATTTAACGGGATAAAACCTGTAATCATCGTAATGGGCGGCAGTCAAGGCTCGGCGATAGTAAACGAAGCAATTCGAAAAGATTTAAATAAGATTACAACTTTTTTTGATGTTATTCATCTATGCGGTAAAGGAAATTTGGATAAATCCTTGGAAAAAGTTCAGGGTTATAAACAATTTGAATATGTGACCGATAGTTTGCCGCATTTATTGGCAGCGTCTGATTATGCTGTATCGCGGGCAGGATCCAACGCAATATTCGAGTTGCTTGCACTTCGAATACCGATGCTATTAATTCCGCTTTCAGCTGCTCAAAGCAGAGGAGATCAACTTTTGAATGCCGCATTTTTCAAATCGATTGGAACTGCGCGGGTATTAATGGAAGAAGACATTTCGATTCGTCCATTCTCAGAAGAACTGTTTGATTTTAAAAAAGACAAAGATTATTTAATCGGCAATATGTTGAAAACTGAAATGCCAAAAACTCCTGAGGAAATGGTTGTTCTAATAATGGAGCAAAGAAATAAATAGAAACCGCGATTTATTGTTATGAAAATATTTTTCAGCTCGCATAACTACCAAAAAATCAATTTTATGAAAGAAAAGTCTATTAGTTCGTGCTAAACCCTTTAAGTTCTAGTCTTTGCATGGTAAAATTAACAAGGATAAAAAAATATTAAAAAAACACAATATGCCATAGGCAAATGTGGAGGTCATTGTTCATGTCGAAAAATTCAGATGCCCATCGATCCCCTTATGATGCTTTTACGGGACCCAACCTTGGGTATGTAATGGAAATGTATGATTTGTTCAAATCGTCCCCCGAATTGGTCGAACCCGAACTTGCAGAAATGTTTAGTCGTTTCGGTGCGCCAGGTCAAAATGATGGGGAACTTGCTACAGTAACAGATGCTGTACCAGCAACCAATATTGGTAAAGTGATTGCAGCATTCAAATTGCAGGACGCAATCCGTACATACGGACATCTTGCAGCCGATATTTATCCGCTAAACGATCGTCCAACTGATTCAACTCGTATTGAGCTTTCATACTATAATTTAACTGAAAGCGATTTAGAAGAAATGCCTGCATCCCTATTATTAAAGAATGTTCCAAGCACTGTTGAAAATGGACTGGATGCAATTAACTATTTAAAATCTTTATACACTGGAAAAATCGCTTTTGAATTTGACCATGTAATCGATGAACAAGAACGCGAATGGATACAATCAAATATTGAAAGCGGTAACGTAACTGCAAATCTATCAAAAGATGAGAAAAAAGATTTGCTAGAGAGACTTACTAAAATCGAAGGTTTCGAAAAGTATATTCACCGTACATTTGTCGGTGCGAAACGCTTTTCAATCGAGGGACTAGATACGCTTGTCGTTCTTTTTGATGAACTTGTTCGCCGCTCTGAGGAAGCCAAAACTGATAAAATGCTTATCGGCATGGCACACCGCGGCCGGTTAAATGTTTTGACGCATATATTGAATAATCCATATGAAATGTTCTTTGCATTATTTGCGGGTGTTTCAGATGAACCGTTTATTCCTAAAGACGGCACTCTGGAAACTTCACGCGGATGGTTCGGTGATGTTGTCTATCACTTAGGTGCAACGTATACCGGAAAATCCGGCATGAAACGCTTTTTGGCCTATAACCCATCTCACCTAGAAGTAGTTAATTCCGTTGTTACTGGACAGACGAGAGCTGCTCAAGAACAACAGAATAATGTCGGTTTGCCGGAACAAGATACCGATTCTGCCTATGCAGTACTAGTGCACGGTGATGCGGCATTCCCAGGTCAAGGAGTAGTTCCAGAAACATTCAACTATAGCCGTGTACGTGGATTCCAAACAGGTGGATCTGTACATGTTATTGCAAATAATATGATCGGCTTCACGACTGAACATTATGATTCGAGATCCACACACTATTCATCTGATCCTGCTAAAGGATTTGAAGTTCCTGTTATTCATGTAAATGCGGATTGTCCTGAATCAGTAATTGCAGTTGCGTCGTTTGCATTTGAATATAGACGAAAGTTCCGAAAGGATATTGTAATCGATTTACTTGGATACCGTCGCTATGGACATAATGAGATGGATGAACCGCTTGTGACAAATCCTGTTATGTATCATTCTGTTCATAAACATCCGACAGTTCGTGAAATATATGGTTCTTCTCTCGTTTCTGAAAATATCGTTACGAAAGAAGAAGTAGATAAACTAGATGCTGATGTTTTTAAAATTATGCAGAAAGCGCATGATGTCGTTAGGGAACACCCTGATACGCAAGATAAAAAACAAGGACCGCTTGAAATTCCAGAGGAAGTGCTTGCCGGGTATCCTAGAGACTTAGAAACTGGCGTCGAAGAAGGCAGACTTCGAAAGTTAAATGAAGAACTATTGGCATTTCCGAAAGACTTCGAGGTCTTTAATAGACTCGTTCGCATTTTAAAAAGACGCGAGGAACCATTCAACGGGAAAAACAAAATTGATTGGGCACATGCTGAAACGCTTGCATTTGGTTCCATTTTACAAGATGGCAACCCGATCAGGCTTTCAGGGCAAGATGTTCAACGTGGTACATTTGCTCAACGCCACTTGGTGTTACACGATGAAAAGACCGGAGAAGAATTAGTTCCTTTACATCATATCTCGGGTTCTAATGCATCATTTACTGTTAATAATAGTCCGCTTACAGAAGCTGCAATTGTTGGATATGAATTCGGTTACAACTTGGAAAACCAGAAGGCTCTTGCAATTTGGGAAGCGCAATATGGCGACTTTGCAAATATGGCACAAGTCATGTTCGACCAATTCGTTTCAGCTAGTCGATCGAAGTGGGGTCAAAAATCCGGTCTGGTCTTATTGCTGCCACATGCTCATGAAGGCCAAGGACCTGAACATACAAGTGCTAGATTAGAAAGGTTTTTACAATTATCTGCTGAAAATAACTGGACGGTTGCTAACCTTTCAAGTTCCGCTAACTACTTCCATATTTTACGCAGACAAGCGAAAATGCTTGGAGAACCATCTATGCGCCCGCTTGTAATAGTTTCGCCAAAATCTTTGCTTCGCCATCCATTAGTCGGGGCTGATGTAAACGATTTAACTGAAGGAAGTTTCCAAACTGTCCTTGAACAACCAGGAACAGGGACGAAGAAAACAAAAGTAGAACGAATTTTGTTCGCTAGCGGTAAAATGGCCATTGATTTGGCTGAACAAGTAAAAGACGGTGAAGGTTTCGATCACTTGCACATTGTTCGTGTGGAACAATTATATCCATTCCCGTCAGAAAAAATTAGTGAAATCGTTGCTCGTTATCCAAAAGTAAAAGAACTTGTCTGGGTTCAAGAAGAGCCGAAAAATATGGGGTCATGGTCCTTTGCATATCCATATATTCAAGAAATCGCAGGCAATAAGAAAGTTTCATATGTTGGTCGAATTCACCGTTCCAGTCCATCTGAAGGTGACGGAGCGTCCCATTCAATTGAACAAAAACGTATTATTGCAGAAGCTTTAAAAGCTTAAAGCGGAATGACTTAAGGAGGAAAATTAAAGTGGCAGAAATTATTGTACCAGAACTTGCAGAATCGATTACAGAGGGAACGATATCACGATGGATTAAACAACCTGGCGAAAATGTAGAACGTGGTGAATTTATCGTAGAATTAGAAACTGATAAAGTAAACGTTGAAATCATATCGGAAGAAGCAGGAGTAGTCCAAGAGCATCTTGCAGCCGAAGGTGATACGGTTGAAGTGGGTCAAGTGATTGCAATTGTCGGGGAAGGGTCGGGAGCTCCTAAAGCAGCGGCTCCTAAGACAGAAGCAGCACCAACACCAGCAGAGAAAGTAGGCGACGCACCTTCTGCAGAAGAAACATCCGGTGTAGAAGACCGTACTCTTGCAAGCCCAGCAGCACGTAAACTAGCAAGAGAAAAGGGAATTGACCTAGCTGCAATTAATCCTGTAGATCCGATGGGACGCATTAAAGTTCAAGACGTTGAAGCCCATTTAGCAACGCCTAAAACACAACCAGCTGCTGCACCTGTTGCAAAAGCAGAAGCGGCAGACGATGGACGGATTACACGTGAAAAAATGACTCGTCGTCGTCAAACGATTGCAAAACGACTTTTAGAAGTTAGACAATCAACTGCCATGCTTACTACTTTTAACGAAATTGATATGACTAAAGTGATGGAACTCCGTTCACGTAAAAAAGATGAGTTTTTTGATCAATACGATCAGCGTCTTGGTTTCATGTCATTCTTCACAAAAGCGGTAGTAGCGGCACTTAAAAAATATCCTTACGTCAACTCGGAAATTGACGGTGACGAGATTCTTCTGAAAAACTTCTATGATATCGGTATTGCTGTTTCCACTGAAGGTGGACTCGTTGTGCCAAACGTAGTTGATGCAGATCGTAAAAACTTTGCTGAAATCGAAGGATCAATCCGTGAACTTGCATTAAAAGCACGTGATAATAAACTTACAATTGCTGATATGACCGGCGGATCGTTTACAATTACAAACGGTGGCGTATTCGGTTCATTAATGTCAACACCGATTTTAAATGGTACTCAAGTGGGTATACTAGGTATGCACTCAATCGTTAGACGCCCTATAGCTGTCGGGGATAATATCGAGATTCGTCCAATGATGTACGTAGCACTTTCTTATGATCACCGCGTTATTGATGGTAAAGATTCTGTTGGATTTTTGAAAATGGTTAAAGAGCTTATTGAAAATCCGGAAGATTTACTGCTAGGTTCTTAATAATCAAATCGGCCTGCCTATTAAGGCGGGTCGGTTTTTCATTATCCATTTGTTTAGCGAAAAGGATGTGTGTAATATGAATTTTACAAATTGGAAAACAGCACCCGCAATGCGCACTGTCGTATGCAAGCATGCCGATGCAGAAAAATATGTAGTGAATAATGTCCTAACTCCTGGTAAAGAGTATGAAGTGAAAAATGAAACAGAAGAATTCATTTTCGTAGTGGATAATACAGGGAAAGTTGGGGGCTATTACAAGACTTATTTTGAATGATAAGTATTTTCCGATTCCCCTATTGGTGAATCGGTTTTTTTATAGGAGGTTAATCAAATGAATCAACTTGTTGAAAATGAAAGAACACAACGTTTACAAAATAATTATTCATCAGAAGCAAAATTGTTAATACAAGAAGGTGGGTATATTTCACCTGATAATCACTTATGGGAAGACATCCTTGTCAGTGTAATCTTAAAAAAACCAGTATTGCTTAAAGGGCCATCAGGCGCCGGAAAAACTAGATTAGCTCAATCAATATCAAATTATTTTGGTCAGCCCATGCACAGTATCAACTGTTCTGTAGACTTAGATTCCGAATCGCTTCTTGGCTTCAAAACGATTATTCAAAAAGACGGCCAAACAATTATCGACTTCGTAGAAGGTCCGGTTGTACAGGCAATGAAAAAAGGACATATTTTATATATTGATGAAATTAATATGGCCAGACCCGAGACATTGCCTATTTTACATAGTGTGTTAGACCATCGACGTATGCTGACAAACCCTTTTACTGGAGAAGTCATCTACGCACATGAGGATTTTACGATTGTTTCTGCTATAAATGAAGGCTACGTTGGAACATCCCCCATGAATGAAGCTTTGAAAAATCGATTTGTTTCATTTAGCATTCCATATTTGTCGGGAGAAGCTTTAAGGAATTTAGTTAAAGCTGAATACCCTAATGCATCCGAAAGACTAGTTGAAACGATATTAAACATTGGAAATGATTTAAGGAAACAAGTCATGAGTGGATTATTATCTGATGAAGCCGCATCAATTCGAAGTCTGTTGGATGCGATTGGTCTGTCAGAACATATTCCGGTTAAACGTGCTGTTCGTTATGCAATAGCAGAGAAACTTGATGATCAAGTTGAGCGAAAATTAGTCATGGAACTTGTAGATACTTGGGTATAATGAGGCGATACAAATGGTGAAAATGAATCGATTTATTCAATTTAATGACGAAACAGTCGATACACAAACCCTTATACTTTATGAAAGATTAGGTCGGGCACTTGCCGATGCACAGTACCTTGAATTAACGGAACGAAAACTCCTAGAATTTCGTCCGAAAGAAAGCATTGTTTCGATGAGTGTTTTCTGGCGTCATAGACCTGAAGATGTTATGCATTTAGGGAGATTATCTGATGTTTACTTATTAACTGCAGGTTTTTGGAAGCATTTTAACGTCCAAACTTGGAGCGAATTCACTCAAAAAAATGAATTATATCCCTTCCAAAATTTTTCGAAGGAACTTCTGCTTTTACTAGAGGAATTTCGACTAATGGACAAAGTAATTCAAGAGCGACCGGGAACGGCTATAGCATTCAATACAAGACGCAGCGCTTACGTTTCTTTTCATAAAAATAGCGTACATCCTAATATGCAAAAGGGCATGTTAGCAGATGCATTATTAAACGAATTATTTATCTTGCTGCATGAAGGGATGTTTGCAGGCTCTGCAGTTGACTGGGGACCTATTCCCATCGATTTAATCAAATCGATACTTGAAAAAGCTTATGATGCAAGAAATACAAAAGACAATGTGTTTATTGTCGAAAGAATTACAAGTATTGTAGAGCAATCATTACATCAAGATCTTTTCCATCAATATTATTCTATTGGAGATTCGATAAGTGAACAACTGCCCGCATTTCATTATCATAAAGGTTTAGGCAAGACTGATGAAGGTGAAGAAGGCAGGAAGGAGACCATTGAAGAAGTATTTAGATCTTGGCATGAAGAAAATGAGCGTGAGGCAGGCGTGCATCTAGAATACGAGCTAGAGCATGGTCGTTCCGGGAAGTCAGACGGGAGCGGTGAAACGCCGGGCAACGAGGATGCCCAGGTTGACGAAATAGGTTTTGGACAATCTGAAGGCGATGTCAGTAACCAATCCGATGGGGAAGAGAGTGACGAAATCGAAGTTCGTGAATCAAAAAGAAAAGCAGGGAAGATGTTTGGAAAAGAGCATATAAATGTTGTTTATGAAGAACAGCGAGTCGAAATCGTTAATGAGCAAGAAAATCGCAAAAAACTAATGGTATGGCGTGAACTGCAAAGACCATTTGTCCGAGCTTTTATCGAAGAAATGAAAAAGAGAATCGATTTAAAAGAAGACTCAAAACGAGAACGGTTGATGAAGGGAAGATTATCCTCAAAGCTAACAACGCTTGTAATAGATGAACGTCCAAAACCGTTTTATCGGAAAAATGCTCCGTCCGTTAACCTAGATGCTGTCTTCGGGTTGCTTGTCGATGGTTCTGCGTCGATGATCGACAAACTTGATGAAACCAAGCAAGCGGTCTTATTATTCCACGATGTGTTAAATGAGTTAAAAGTGATTCATGAAATATCATTGTATTATGAGGAAGCCGAAAAGGCATCTGCCGAAATCCAACCGAATGTATTTGGACTAATGCATACATTTATGGATCGGAATCGGGATAACGGAATGTCTATCTTATCTTTCGAAACAAACGAAGATAATCGCGATGGTTTTGCGATAAGATGGATGACAGAAAGATTATCGGCAAGACAGGAGAAGCATAAGTTTTTATTAGTTTTTTCTGATGGTGAACCATCCGCCTATGGGTACGATAGAAACGGTATTCTTGATACTGCAGAAGCTGTAATGGAAGCCGAAAAAAGAGGGATTTCTATTATTCATTTGTTCTTATCTTCTGAAGAACCATTAGAGGATCAAAAAGAGTTATTTTCCATGATTTTCGGCAATAAGACGGCATCATCAAGCAATGTTGAAGATTTTACGGATCAAACACTGCGCATATTAAGAAAGCTTTTTACAATTGTAATCCGGAATACGTAAAACAAAAAACAGAAGACCACTCTCACTGAGAGCGGTTTTCTGTTTTTTCATGAACAGCAATGAGTCGCTGTTTCAATTCCTCTTCCATGCGGCCAATTTCAATTTCTGCTGCTTTTCGTTTTGCGCGGCCGTCGGCTTGGATGATTAATGTTTCTTCAATCGTTTGAATTAAATTTTCTTGGGTTTTCTTTAATGTATCGATTTCAATTATGCCGCGTTCATTTTCTTTTGCGGTTTCAATTGAATTCAGCTTTAGCATTTCCGAGTTTTTAAGTAATAAATCATTTGTCGTTTTCGTTACTAATTTTTGCGATTCGACGGCTTTTCTTTGACGATTCAACGTTAAAGCAATCGCAATTTGATTTTTCCATAGTGGAATAGACGTCATGATAGATGATTGAATCTTTTCCGCTAGTGTTTGATTTGTCTGTTGAATCATGCGAATTTGCGGGGCGCTTTGAATTGTGATTTGTCGGGATAATTGTAAATCATATAAGCGTTTTTCAAGTCTATCCAAGAATTGCACCATATCATTTACCTCTTGAAACGCCATTTGATCATTTGACAGTTCAGCTTCACGGCGCATTTTCGGAATGATTTCATTCGCTAATTCATCACGTTTTATTTCTGCTGCGGCAATATATACATTTAACGCCTGAAAATATGTTTTATTTTGTTCATACAAATTATCAAGCATTTTTACATCTTCCATTAAACCGCGCTTGGAATGTTCGAGTTGAACGCCAATCCGATCAATTTGCGTACTTAACTTTTGATATTTAGTCATCATTTCTTGAATCGACTTGGAGACCCTTCCGAATAATCTACTGATCGGTGATTTTTTCTTTTCGCTTAAGTCATCAGGGTCTATTTCCCCGAGCCTATCCATCAACTCTTTTAACACATCGCCAACAGGTCCAATATCCTGGCTCTGAACATGATCCAGCATCTGATGAGAGAAGCGGGAAAGTTCACTTTGTGCATTTGCGCCGTAAGTGATAATTGCTTCGTAATTTCCAACGGGAATCTGTTCAGCTAATTGAACCGCCTTTTCACGCTCTGATGGTGTCAAACGATCCAATAATTTTACAGCCGTTCCGACCTGTTGATTTTCTGTTTGCATTTCTTTAGGAAGCAATGGTTCATTCATATCGAATGGATTATCGAGTAAGTCATCCATTGTTTTGATATCATTCGTCATGCTATTATTTTCTGTCATTTGTGTTGTCGTCTCCTTTCATTTCTAAAAGCTGTTTTTTCTTATTCATCGTCACATCGACAAAGTCGAGTTCCATTTGAAGTCTTTCCATATCTGATGCGAGCAGATTACGTAAATCCTGCTCAAGTTGTTCATTAACATCAGCTAGTGTATTTCTCGTGTTTTGAAGTGCTAATTGAAGTTCTTTGTCTTTTAAGGGTTGATTAACAAGGATTGAATATTTTGACGTTAATTCAACCGCTGAATCTAGGTGCGCATAAAAAAAGTTTTCAGCATGATAAAATTTATCGGGATTTGTCCGAACAATGCTTAGTATCCTTCTAGAAATCGTATTTATTTCATGAAGTTGTTTAAATGCTTGTACAGACCTGACTTTACCATAATAGCTGTTCAACCGTTTTAATTTTTGTTTTGCATCATTCATTTGTCCGTTAATATAAGCGAATTCTGAGCGATTCAATCCAACCCTTTTAATTGTAGATGTTATTTGTATTTGTTTTATTGCAAATGTACTACCCAGATAAAGTGCAATTCCTAGGCCTGTAGCTGCAAAGATATTTAAACTGGTACCGAGTATTAAATATAACCAAGTACCAAAGCTTATTGGTGTTGAAATAGTATGTCGTATGAAGAAGTTTTTTATTTCTCTCACGTTCAGGCCCCCTTTACTCATATACTTTTTATACGAATTAAAACAGATAAAGTTTCAACCTCATTCTTGATTATACCTTATATTTGTTTAGGTCACATTCCTTTTGATTTTTTCTAAGCAATAAAATGGACATTGAAACTCTATTTGCTAAAATTATAGACGTTCTTGAATGAGATTATTATCTCCAAAAAGTGGAGGGAACAGAGTATGTATGAAGTGATCTATATGAAAGCTGATTTTGAACCGTGGTGGATGTTCGAAGGTTGGGAAGAAGAGGTACTATCGCGGCAAACATTTATTGATGAAAGTAATGCTATTAAATTCTTAGAAGAAAGACTGTCTGAGCTTCGTGTAAAATATAAAAATGAAACGATGAAAAAGAATTGTTTTTTTGCTTTTTGGTCAGAGAGCGAAAAACTAAATTGTGAAGCATGCAGTGATGATTTACAAATTTATCATGGAATTATTTTATTATTTAAGGGGAAACCTTATAGTAGATAAAAAAATGTAATTAGAATAATTTGTTTTTTCTAATTGACATATTTTTGAACAATGTTATAATAGATACAACAATTAAAGCAGGGAACACCCGACTAACGTATTCACATATTACAAAAAGTGATCGGCGTTTACGGTACTTTTTGTAATATGTGAATTTTTCTTATTTAGAAAAGTTCCATATTATAAGTATTTATTATTTGGAGGGTATTAGTATGAAACAAGGTACAGTAAAATGGTTTAACGCAGAGAAAGGTTTCGGCTTCATCGAAGTTGAAAACGAAGACGACGTATTTGTGCACTTCTCAGCAATCGAAGGAGAAGGGTTCAAATCACTTGACGAAGGTCAACAAGTTGAATTTGAAGTTGTTGAAGGTGACCGCGGCCCACAAGCTGCTAACGTTGTAAAATTAGTCTAATCTGAGTATTAGAAGAGGCGTCCTCCCGTGCGAGGATGCCTCTTTTTCATTAACGTGTTTTATAACTGTAAAGTAACGAAAAAAATATACTGGCTCTTTTTTATTTATTTACTGATTCTAAAGTCGACGTCACTGCGAAATCATCTTCATCTTCAGTCATCATGACTGATTCTCTTTTGATTTCTCCGTAGTTTTCTGCGAAGTATTTTCTGTTTACAAAATCGTTTTCTTTCATTTCAATAACGAGGACATGATCGAATTTTTGAAAGGGCGTTTCGATTGTTGCGTCAGTTTCTACAATTGTCCATTGATCAAATTTAGCGCCTACCTCGAAAGGTTTTTGCAAATATATTTCTGTTCCGCCTAATTTATTAATTTCTTCTTTTGTTGGTATCGGTTCATCCATATCGATGGCATCTTCGAAAAGCGTTTCAATCTTGTCATTTCCGACCTGATATATTTTTCGTATTAACGCACCGCCGTTATTTTCATCAATCACAACGTATTTATTGTCAATATGAGCAACTTCAATACTGAGTTCCGCAAATTCATTGCCATCACCTTCGTAGTGTGCGCTCGAACCGTCGGGCAAAAAAAAGTTTATCATCGAGGTCTCTGCATCAGCTTTTTCTTTATCAGTAGTTTTATCCTCAGCTTTTTCTTCTTCATCGGGACCTTGATCGGTATTATTTTCGACTGGAGGATTAATAGCGCTATTATTTTTAGTACAACCAATAATTAAGAGCAGTGAACAAAAGAGCATGAACAATAGTCTGATTTTCTTCATTAAGATCACTCCTTTTTAGGTAGTATACCTCCGATGATTCACTTTAAATCAAAATAAAATCGTCCTTTTGGCATAAAAGGACGATTTTTTAAAAATTATTTATTGTTTTGCCATTCCAAGTACTCGTTGTAAGTCATTAGCTTATCAGTAATTGTTCCATCGTCATTAATTTCAATGATTCGGTTTGCAATTGTTTGAATGAACTGATGGTCATGTGATGTAAAGACCATTGAACCTTTAAATGCGATTAAACCATCATTCAATGCTTGAATTGACTCTAAATCTAGATGGTTTGTCGGTTCATCGAGAAGAAGTACGTTCGCACTTGTAAGCATCATTTTTGATAACATGCAGCGAACTTTTTCTCCACCGGAAAGAACTGATGGTTTTTTGTTAACTTCTTCGCCCGAGAAGAGCATGCGGCCAAGGAAACCGCGTAAAAATGTTTCTGTTTGATCTTCCGGAGAGTATTGGCGTAACCACTCAACTAAAGAATTTTCTGAGCCCTGGAAGTATTTATTGTTATCGATAGGGAAGTAAGCACGCGTTGTCGTGACACCCCATTTAATAGATCCAGTGTCCGGCTCTGTTTCTTCTGCCAATATATCCAAAAGAGCTGATTTCGCAAGCGGGTTACCAAGAAGAATCACTTTATCTTCTCTTCCTATAGTGAATGACACATTGTCAATCAATTTATTCCCGTCAACAGTTTTCGATACATCTTTAACCGTGAGGACATCGTTACCAATTTCACGTCCAATTTGGAAATTAACGTAAGGGTAACGCCTTGATGATGGACGGATATCATCCAGTTCAATTTTATCAAGTGTTTTCTTACGGGATGTTGCTTGACGTGATTTAGAAGCATTTGCGCTAAATCGTCTAATGAAGGCTTCGAGTTCTTTAATTTTCTCTTCTTTTTTCTTATTTTGGTCTTGAGCCATTTTCAATGCAAGTTGGCTTGATTCGTACCAAAATTCATAGTTACCAGGATAAATTTGTATTTTGCCAAAATCCAAGTCAGCAATTTGCGTGCAAACGTTATTCAGGAAATGTCGGTCATGGGAAACGACGATGACTGTGTTATCAAAATTGATCAAGAACTCTTCTAACCAATGAATTGCTTGAATATCTAGATGGTTCGTAGGCTCATCAAGAAGTAAAACGTCTGGTTTGCCAAATAAAGCTTGGGCAAGAAGAACTTTTACTTTATCGGCGCCCTTTAGCTCAGCCATTTTCAAATGATGCATTTCTTCTCCGATGCCTAGACCTTGCAAGAGGATTGCTGCTTCCGATTCAGCCTCCCAACCGTTTAAATCAGCAAATTCACCTTCGAGTTCAGCGGCACGCATTCCGTCTTCATCTGAAAAGTCTTCTTTCATGTAAATCGCGTTCTTTTCGTTCATAATGTCATAGAGGTGTTTATGTCCCATAATGACTGTTTCGAGCACTTCGTTTTCTTCGTATTCGAAATGGTTTTGTTTCAGTATTGCAAGGCGTTCGTTGGGATTCATAATGACATTACCTGATTGCGGTTCAAGTTCACCTGACAAAATTTTGATGAATGTCGATTTCCCTGCACCATTCGCACCAATTAGTCCGTAGCAATGACCAGGGTTAAACTGTATATTTACGTCTTCAAAGAGTTTGCGATCTCCGAATTGAAGACTCACATTATTTACTGCTATCATAAGTATCCTCCTAAAAATCTCAATGCTATTAGTATAACACGAAATGGTTGGGGAATGGAATAACTAATACAGTCATTTCCAATATTATATCTGTTCAGAAAGGATAATGTCTTTTGTCTAATCAATTAAAGAAACATCGCGGGGTCCTAATTCTTTTTACAATATTTGCAATATCGATCAACCTTCGTCCTGCAATCACTTCAATCGGACCGATGCTTGAAACAATACGAGAACATTTATCATTATCAAATGTCCAAGTTACATTGCTGACGGCAGTTCCTGTTGTCTGTATGGGAATCTTTGCGTCACTTGCACCACTATTAAATCGTAAATTCGGTATAAAGCGTATTATGTATGTAATGCTGATTCTTATAGGGGGCATGACTGCTCTAAGAGGCGTTTTTTCTGGATTTCCGATTCTAATCAGTACAGCATTTGTCATCGGGATTTCTATCGCAGTCATAGGTCCTCTTCTTTCTGCGATGATCAAACAATATTTCCCTGACCGTGCCGCTTCCGTCATTGGCGTCTATTCTTTCGGAATGGGGGTCGGCGCAGCTGCAAGCGCAGGACTGACCGGATTATTTTATGAAACGACGAATTCATATCTCTTCGCACTAAGTATTTGGGCGATATTAGCCTTTATTGGAATAATCTCGTGGTTTTTTATGATGAAAGAAGATATAGAAGTACAACAAAAGGATTCCGTCGTCGTGAAATTGAAAGAAAAAGGGCGATCACCTTGGAAAACGGGTAAAGCCTGGTTGTTCCTATTGTTTTTCGGATTGCAATCGGCTCTGTTTTTTTCGATTATTACATGGCTCGCTCCTATTGCGTTATCTGCAGGCATGACGTTGCTGCAAGCAGGGACTTTACTAAGTGTCATGACTACCATTCAAATATTTTTAAATATATTGCTTCCGCTTATGATGGAGAAATTCCCGGCTCGGAAGCTTTGGATTAATGTTATGTTGATTTCTGGCTTATTAGCATCATGTTTATTTTGGACAGGTTTTCATCCGTTAATGTGGGCGGGGGCAGTCATTATGGGGATTCCACTTGGAGGTCTATTTCCCGTTGCGTTGTTGTTGCCGTTAGACGAGACGGATACAGCTGATGAAACTAATTCATGGACAGCCATGATGCAAACGGGCGGCTTTATAATGGGTGGCCTTTTACCACTGCTCATCGCGTTTGTCTTCGATTGGACGAGTAATCATACGTATACTTTTATCATTATCACGACGATGTATCTCGTTATGTTCGGCTTAACCATTATGATTGGAGATAAGAAAGAAATCGAATAAGAAGAATATATAAGAAAACGAAGGCGTTATTTCGAAAAGAGCCTCGAAATTACAAGGCATAAGTTTCGATAAAACCATCGAAATTCGAAGGCATAAGTTTCGAAAAGAGCCTCGAAATTATGCCCTATTGCCTTATTCATTACTTTATTCGGACCAGTGTTTCTTTATAAATTCATCGCGTCCGGAACGCGCTCGGTCCTCTTTATAATGTTCTTTTTCTTTTTCGTGGTAATCTTGGTGATATTCTTCTGCACGGTAAAATGTTTCGGCAGGCCGAATAGGAGTGACGATCGGTTTTTCGAACATTCCGCTAGCATCTAGTTCAGACTTTGATTGTTCGGCAATTTGACGTTGCTCGTCCGTATAATGAAAAATAGCGGTTGAGTAGGAATGTCCGCGGTCATGGAATTGTCCATACGCATCGGTTGGATCGATTTGTTGCCAGAAAACTTCTAGTAATTTATCGTATGGGAATACCTCGGGGTCATATGTAATTTCGACGACTTCCAAATGGCCGGAATCGCCTTTTTTCACGTCTTCATATGTAGGATTCTCGACATGTCCACCCATATATCCGGAGACTACATCGTGTATGCCGTTCCATTCTTTAAACGGCTTGACCATGCACCAAAAACAACCTCCTGCAAATGCTGCTTTCTCTAACTTATTATTCGACATTGACATCAACACCTCTAGTTTTTATATGAAATTAGTATAGCAAAGGAATAATAAAAGAGCGCGTATTAAGCGCTCCAATCTACGGGAGGTGCCTCTGAGCGAATTCGTTTTTATTTTTCAACCGGTTAATAAATGAAGCTTGCACCAATGATAATCAACAGGATGAAAAGTACGACAAGTAAAGCAAAAGAGGAACCATAACCTTTGCCATGTTCATACCCCATAAATAACACCGCCTTTCTAGATAAATCTATTTGTAGTATATGTTTATTGATTCGTAAGGAGATGGGGGAATGCCATGATAAGTAAATAATACTCCTTCCGGCAACATTACTTCTCAGTGCAAAAAATGAGAGCGAAATAGGTGTATCGTGTTATGATTAATGCAACCATAGAAGTTATTATTCGTCCTTTTATAAAGAACGATTTTTGGAGGAATTTTAGTGGAAGATCATGATGAAATTATCATCTCGAGAAGAACAAGAAAAAGAAAACTTCGTATCGGTAGAGTGATTTTTACAATTTTAACTTTACTTTTCATACTCATTGGAGTTTATTCGATTTTCCAATATAACTCGGGTAAATCATTATCAAAAGGAAATTCTATTGATCCGGGTCCTTTTAAAGGCGATAGCATCCATCCTAATTATTCATCAACCGAAAACTATTTACTCTTAGGTATTGATGATGACGGTAGCGGGAAATCAAGATCGGATACAATGATGGTGTTATCATGGAATAAGAGTGAAGGCACTATGCGCATTATTTCTTTAATGAGAGATATCTATGCGGAGATTCCTGGTTATCAATCTTACAAGTTAAATACCGCGTATTATTTAGACGGGGTTCAACTAACAAAGGATACGATTACGGGAATGTTCGGAATCCCTATTCATCATTACGCGATCATAGACTTTGATAGTTTTGAATCAATTGTTGATATTGCATTTCCTAATGGTGTTGAAATCGATGTAAAAAAAGAGATGTCAAAAGAAATTGGCGTGACATTGAAAAAGGGGAAAAAGCAATTAAACGGAAAAGAATTACTAGGCTATGCACGATTCCGTGCTGATTCGGAAGGCGACTTTGGACGAGTCGCGAGACAACAGGAAGTATTATCCGCGGTGAAAAATGAAGCCTTCACGCCAAGTGTGATTATGAACGTTCCGAAAACAATCGGAGCATTATCTGGTTATATTCATACAGATTTAACTACTAAAGATGAAATCACGCGTGCACTTTCTTTTGCGCTAAAGGGCGGTGCTGATATCGAAACAATGACAGTTCCGATTGAAGGGTCTTATTGGTTTAATTCCTATAGCCATGCTGGTTCGGTTATTGAATTAGATCTTGAAAAAAATAAAGAAGAGATTTCAAGATTTTTGAATATGAAGCTTGATTAAATTGATTGATTCGGAATGAGGGGATGAATTTGAAGCAGGAGCCACTATCAAAACAAACTCATGAGAAAACGGATGCAGAAAATGAAAAAGTGAATGTCATTCGTTTTCTCGGTGGAAAAAGTACATTATTTGTATTGGTTTCAATTTTACTCATCGGATTAATCATAGTGGTATTCAAAGAGGTTTCGTTTATTTTTTATCCGATAAAGGTATTTAGTTCAACAGTTGTTTTGCCGATTATCTTAGCATCCATCGGTTATTATTTACTGAGGCCGATCCTGCGTTTATTAGAAAGAGTACGTATTCCTCGCCCTTGGGGAATCCTTATTATCTTTCTAGGCGCGAGCGGTCTCATTACCTTGCTGGTTTTTCTGGTTTTGCCATTTTTAAAATTACAAATTAATAATTTAGTGGATGAATTCCCGACGTATTTTAAAAAATTAGCATTGGATATTGATACATTTTTAAGAACATCTATTTTTTCTTCGTATTATGAAAAGCTTGATATTAACGCGCTTGCACTAGTAGAATCTGCACCGGACAATGTCGGCAAGTTTTTAACTGACACGGTGGGCGGAATCGCTGTCGGTTTAACGTCATTTGTTAGTGCGCTTACGGGTTTCGTATTAGCGATCGTCACGGTCCCTTTCATTCTTTTTTATTTATTGAAAGATGGGGAGAAACTGCCGAAAGTCTTTATCAAAATGTTGCCGCCAAGTATGCGGGATGATGCAGAAGTTATTGTCAAAGATGCCGACCATCAAATTAGTTCTTATATTCAGGGGCAAATTCTTGTTGCGATCTGTATCGGGATAATGGTGTCGATTGGATTTAAGATAATAGGCATGGAGTATGCAGTGCTTCTTGGCGTAATAGCCATGTTTACAAGTGTAGTTCCGTATTTAGGTCCTTTGATTGCCATAACGCCGGCTGTAATCATTGCAATTGTAACATCGCCATTTATGTTGATCAAACTCGCAGTTGTCTGGACAATTGTGCAATTGATAGATGGGAAGTTTATTTCTCCTCAAATTATGGGGAAATCGCTTAGCATCCATCCGATTACAATCATATTTGTTTTACTAACTGCCGGTTCACTATTCGGAGTGGCAGGTGTTATTCTTGGTATACCGGGTTACGCCTTGCTGAAAGTATTGATCACTCATTTATTTAAATTATTCAAGGTCCGATATAATAAGCATATTTCTGAAGAGAAATACCAATATGATATACCAGATTGAACAAAACGCGCTTCGTTACTATGAGCGCGTTTTTTCATAACATTACATTTTAAAAAGGGGGATTTTAAAATGGAAAGAAACATTTCAACATTTCATTCACTTGCGAAAAACCTGAATAAGATTCATAAAACTAGTTGTGAGGGCGTTACTGTCGTTCAAAGTTCAATTCTGCATGAAATCTCATTGCATGATAATCCGTCGATGCAAACAGTTGCTAACGCCCTTGGAATGGATATAACAACATTCTCTAGGCAAATCGGGACTTTGGAAAAGATTAAGTTAATCAAACGAATACCATATAGTAAAGATCGAAGAATTTTATTATTAACACTAACTGAAACAGGGCAAAACTTAGTTGGAGAAATTAATAATCATATCGGTGCAACAATGGAAGCGTCACTATCATCTATGAACGACTTTGAGAGAGAGACTGTCATGAGGTCTATGCACCTGCTTAGTGAAAAACTAAAAAGTATAGAAAAATAACATGAAGAGAAAAGACGTTGCGCAAATAGTTGCATACTGCAACTTTAATTCGCGCTAATTGTTTGTATAATGCAAGTATTATTGATTGGGACATAATCATCTACTATGTACTGCTATAATAATCTTAATAGTCTAATTGAAATGGGATGGTAGTATGGCAAACGGAATTGAGCCTTCATTCATAATGTTTTCCACTGAACATGTAATAGCGGTAGTCTTATTATGCTTATGTGTTTATTTATTATTTCTGTTGAAAAAGAAATTGTCGCTTCGGCAGGTGCATCTTCGATTATTTGAACGACTTTTTGCGGGATCTTTATTGATTATGGAAATCTTTTATCACATTTGGATGGTTACTACAGGACGATGGAATTTATCGAGTTCGTTGCCGCTTGAATTATGCAGCATAAGTTTACTTGTTGCGATTTTACTGCTATGGACAAGGGATAGGCGCTTATATCTGTTCGTCTTCTTTGCTGGCATCGGAGGAGCAATGCAGGCGATTGGAACACCTGTTCTCGATGCGGGTTTTCCGCACTTTAGATACTTCCATTTTTTCTATACGCATATCGGAATTATCATTACAGCGCTTTATTTTACTTGGATTATAGGGTACAGACCAACATTTAGAGGAATTATGAATACGATGATTGTTTTAAACGTATTGCTGCCATTCATTTTTTTTGTGAATCAGCTTTTTGATGCAAATTATATGTTTTTACGGATGAAACCGGCAAATGAGAGTCTGCTAGATTTATTAGGTCCCTATCCTTGGTATATTTTATCACTTGAAGCAGTCGCACTTATTATTTTCGTCTTATTATGGCTGGCTTTCAGAAAACGGAAATCTACGACCAACGGCTGAGATGAAACCACCCCCCAAGTCCATTCAAATTGCTTTTGCCACCCAATATAATGGGTTTAGAGGAAATTATTATATGGAGGTTAGAAAATGAAACAAAATAGGGGATTGCTTATTGTATTGCTGATTATTGTTGTCGTTGTGTTAGGTGGTAGTTTGCTATTTCAAGCTTGGAATAAATTTGTTGATGACTCGAACAAGGTCGTGATGGAGGACGAATATTTCACAACGATAGATGTCCTTTCCGACAATGCGGCGGTAGAAATTATTCCGACCGATAGTTCGATTACTACCGTTGAATATGTTGGAAAGAAGAGAAAAAATGCAAAGTTTGATTTCAATGCAGTAGTTAGTAATAAAACGCTCACCGTAGAGTTCAAGGAGAAAAGATGGAATTTCTTGCGTTTTGATTTATCATTTTCCAAAATGGAGTTACTAGTAAAAGTTCCCGAAAAACAATATGAATTGATTAAAATCAAAAGTAATAACGGAAAGATCAAAGCAGAAAACTTGGAAGTTAAAGATATATCCTTTGAAACTGACAATGGAAGTATCGAATTGAAAAATGTCGATGCGGTTTCTACCAATATTCAATCAAATAACGGTAAGATCATGTTAGAACAAGTTGATGGCGAAATTATTGGAAAGACAGACAACGGCCGTATTATGCTTGCAACAAATGATTTGGATCGTCCAATAGATTTAGCAACAGCAAATGGACGTATTGAAATTATGACCGAAAATGAGCCGACCAATGGAATAATTGATGTGAAAACAGATAATGGGAAAATCGATATTTTCGGAGAAAAGAATGAGCATACAGTGTTTGGGAAAGGTGAACATTTAATAAAATTAAGATCCGATAACGGAAGAATAACCATAACAAAGTGACTTGTTGTATGTGTTATATGGAGCTCGAATGCAAATCAAAAACAAACCGTCCTTGGGCTTAGATAGCTAAGGGCGGTTTACTTGTTTCTAACTATTGAATCTACATTCTTTTACGTATTGTAAAATTGTCTTCAAGTAACACCCAATTTTGCGGGTACGGATAGCCAAGCACCCAGTAGCTGATTCCGCGCAAATTATAATTTTTCACCGTATTAAATTTTGCCTGTGCGCTTCTGGCGTCTTCAAACCATACTTCATGCGTTTGACCTTGATCATCTGCGTAACGAAAGAAAGGGGACTGGGCTGTTTCGTCATATTGAATGGCCACATTATGTTGTACGGCACGTCGAACGGCTTCCTGTTGACTAAATGTCTCAGCCTCTGACCCGGGTACATGCGGAAGCACCCAGTCACGAGCATAGATTTGAAATCCGAAAAAAATCTTGTCCCTGGGAATTACAGTAACTGCATAATCAAGTACACGTTTTATTTGGTTGAGAGGCGAGATGGCTTGGGGCGGTCCAAGCCGATAGCCCCACTCATAAGTCATTAACACAACAAAATCAACGATTCTTCCATGCGCTTCATAATCATGCGCTTCATACAATAACCCTTTTTGTTCACCACTAACTTTCGGCGCAAGGGCAGTCGAAACAAAAAAGCCTTCAGGATGCAATCGGTCAACAGAACGTTGTAAAAATTGATTGTAAAGCACACGATCTGCGGGTAATACGTTTTCAAAATCAATGTTTATACCCCGATACCCTTTTTCTTTCATTAACGATATTATATTTGTTAATAAACGTTCTTGAATGTCATTATTTGATAGAATGGTATGCGCTAATGTTGAACCAGCTTCCGTTGCGCTAAAATTGGTAATGCATAATACGGGGACGACTCGCTCCGCTAAAGCTGCTTGAATCATAGCGGCATCATCGAGGGCTTCTAGGCCGCCGGTAGCTGTCATCCGATAGGCGAATGGCATCCAATAGGTTAAATCTTCACCTGCACTGTGAATTTCTTCGGCACCTGTTTCTCCTGTATTAATCGTGTAAGCATTCACATCAATAACTGGTTTAGCTGTTACTGGTGTTGATGTAGGGATGATTAATGCTTGACCTACAACAATTTTCTCAGGTGTTTCCAATTGATTTACGTTAATAATCTGGTCAATCGGAATGCCGAATCGGCGGGAGAGATCCCATAATGATTCTCCCTTTTTCACAACATGAATCTGCATTTACTTCACCTCTTAAAAGTCATTTACTTAGGGATTTACAAGCATTTACTCACCAATGGAGTAACATAACCAACTGACAACATCTTCCTTGAATTTCAGCATTATCTAATTTAATTTGAATTCCGGTTGGGGTAAATGAAATTTCAACTTTCATCGTGATTCCAGTTGATTTTATTAATTCCTCTACTTTCGCGGCATTTGACAACTGGGCTTCATTCATTAGTTCGTAAGCAAACTCTTTAGAAGTACTAATTTTTTCTACTAGTTTATTTGCTTGCCTCATAAGATCTTGAAACTTATTCGCCGAAATATTTAGAAGCTTAGGATCAACAGGCGGAAATGGACTTGGATCCACAGCAGCTTGCGGTTGTGGAGGTGAGGTCAAGGTTGAATAATAGACGTAGTGCAAAAAACTCCTCCTTTCCAATTATCGGATACCCTATCCTATGTATAGAAGCTGGAAGAGGTTATGATTATGCGAAGAAGGATGATTGGAAGTATCCATTAATAATGGTAAAATCAAAGGTGACGTATTTTTCATACGGGTGCGATGCGAATTTAGCTAATTTAGAAAGTGAGGTTACTGTATGGTTGCCATACCTCGTAAAACTGCAGTAGGCACTGCACATAGTAAATTAATATTGATAGGCGAGCATGCGGTTGTCTACGGCATGCCAGCGATCGCACTCCCGTTTCCAACGATTGAAGCACGAGCTACAATCGAAGAAATCAACAATTATAAAACGATTTTATTTGAATCACCATATTATAGCGGGCCTTATCAAGAAATACCTGGAAGTATGGAAGGTATTGCAGTCTGTATAAATGAAACCTTAAAATACTTAATGCAAAAACCTGAAGGACTCAGAGTTTGTTTAGAATCAACAATACCTATAGGGCGCGGTTTAGGTTCAAGTGCTGCGATTGCGATTGCTATCGTGAGGGGCTTGTTTAATTACTTTAAGCAAGAGCTGAAAGACGAGAAACTTAAGGAACTTGTCCATATTTCTGAAAAGTACGCGCATGGTAATCCTAGCGGGATAGATGCGGCCGCGTCTTCAAATGACCATCCAATTTGGTTTGAACGGGGAAATCCAATAACATCTTTAGAAATAGGCAGTCCATTTTATCTAGTTGTCGCGGATACGGGCCGAATCGGCAATACTCGCGGGGCTGTCGAGAGCATTAAGGAAAAGTATAATTTCGATGTCGTCAAAACCGAGCAATCCCTGAATTCACTTGAAGATCATGCATTTAAAGCTAAAAGCGCACTGATTAGCGGCGAGATTGGTAAGTTAGGGGAAACTCTTGACGTTGCGCAACGCGAGCTAACTCTATTGGGCGTGAGCGATGCTGGTATCGATCTATTGGTCTCAGCCGCAAAGAAAAAAGGCGCGCTTGGCGCTAAGTTGACAGGCGGCGGGCGAGGCGGTTGCATTCTGGCACTTGCAAAAAATCACCGACATGCAAAAGAACTCGAAGAGGCATTACTTGCAGCGGGGGCATTTCAAACCTGGAGTTTCAAAGTCGAAAAAAATTGATAGTTAAATGAATGTATTTATGAAAGGGTTGTAAATTTGGAAGCAACAGCTAAAGCTCATACGAATATTGCTTTAATTAAATATTGGGGAAAACGTGATGAAGAATTGTTTTTACCGATGAACAACAGCCTCTCCATTACGTTGGATCAGTTTTATACAATAACTTCTGTTCAGTTTTGTGAATGTTTAACAGCGGATAAGTTTTACTTAAATGAAACATTGGCAACTGATGATGAAACTAAAAAAATTAGTGAATTATTAGACCTTATACGAAAATTATCGGGCGTGAAAATGTTTGCGGTAGTAGATTCTTTAAACAAAGTGCCTACTGCGGCTGGTTTCGCTTCTTCAGCTTCCGGTTTTGCAGCGTTGGCCGCGGCGGCGACGAAAGCGATAGGCATGGATATCGATGAACAAACTCTATCCACAATTGCGCGGCGTGGTTCGGGCTCTGCCTGTCGTTCAATATACGGCGGCTATGTAGAATGGCAAAAAGGAGAATTGCTTGACGGTACAGATTCTTATGCAGAGCAAGTTCTGCATGAAAAAGAATGGGATTTAACCATTTTATCCGTGCTTTTAGAACCGAAAGAGAAAAAAATCTTGAGTCGCGAAGGCATGAGAAGATCTGTTGAAACATCTCCATTTTATCAAGGTTGGTTAGAAACGGTAGATGAAGATTTGGAAGTTGCAAAACAAGCCATCAACGAGCGAAACTTTGAAATGCTTGGGGAGGTCCTCGAAAGAAATGCAATGAAAATGCACGCCACGACATTAGGGGCAAATCCGCCATTCATGTATTGGCAAAGCGCTACTTTCGATGTCATGGAAAAGGTCCAAGAATTGAGGGAGTCGGGTTTTCGTGCATACTTCACAATCGATGCGGGTCCGAATGTTAAAGTTCTTTGTCAGCCTAAGGACGAAGAATACGTTCGAGGAGCGTTAATGGCCTTAACTCCTGTACAAGATGTGTATACTTGCCATCCGGGTCCGGGAATTTCCTACTTGCCTCATACAAAAAGAAAGACGTGTTGTTAGTCATGCGAAACACCACACATCATATCAAAGTGCCAGGAAAACTGATGATTGCCGGGGAGTATTCTGTGCTAGAACCTGACCGGTTAGCAATCGTCGTTGCTGTCAATCGATATATGAATGCAGAAATAAAAGAAAACGATCGAAATCTTCTTTCACTACCGCAATTGGGGTTAAACAATGTTACATGGGACTGCAATGGAGTGGAAGTGAATTTCAACAGTTCAGATTCGAAGTTGACGTTTATTCGTAATGCAATAAGTACGTTCAATTCTTTTATAGAAGAAAATTCGATTCGTCCACGTCCATTTTCCTTATTGATTACTAGCGAACTGGACGATTCATCAGGAAAAAAGTATGGTTTAGGCTCGAGTGCGGCAGTGGTTGTTACTACCATTACATCTATGTTTAAATTTTACGAATTACAACCGACAGCTGAATTAATCTATAAACTTTCTGCCATCGCACATTTCAAAACTCAAGGAAATGGTTCTTGTGCGGATATTGCGGCTTCTACATACGGTGGATGGATTCAATATGCAGCTTTTACATCCGCATGGCTTTTGGACGAACTACGAAACAAAACGCCAATAAGTGAAATCGTCGAGAAGCATTGGCCAAGTCTGTTAATTGAAAACATAAACCCGCCAAAAGATCTTATTCTCTGCGTCGGATGGACAGGAAATATCGCTGCTACAGCTCCAATGGTTACTAAAATCAATAATTTACGCAATGGTCGACCGACAGAATATGTAAACTTTATTGAGCAAAGTGCAAAAGCAGTAAGTAACCTAATCGAGAGTTTCGAGAAAAATGATGTCAATTCAGCGATTTCAAGTCTGAGACAAAATCGGGATGCGATTAAACTATTAAGCGATTCTGCAGAGGTCAATATAGAAACACCCAAACTTAAATCGTTAATTCGAATAGCCGATAAGTATGGGAGCGGTAAAACATCAGGCGCAGGTGGCGGAGACTGTGGAATCGCTTTTGTTCAGGACAAGAGGGATGCAGAGCATTTGTATAATGAATGGAATTCAGAAGACATATTACCTTTACGACTGCATGTGTCTAAATACGGTGCATTATGATTCGCTGTCTGTATAAAGAATTAGGGGGCACGATTAAATGACTGGACCTATTGATAAAAGGAAATCAGAACATATCCAAATTGCATTAGAAGAAAAAGTGACGGGGCATTCAATATCAACCGGATTTGAACGTGTCAGTTTTCTACATAATGCCTTACCCGAGATAGACTTTGAGGAAATATCGATTCATGCAAATTTTTTAGATTTTGAGTGCAAAACGCCATTTCTAATCAGCTCGATGACTGGCGGCGCTGAATTTGCGGAAAAGATTAATCGAAACTTGGCCGAAGCCGCCGAAGAAAGAGGTTGGGCATTGGCATTAGGATCTACACGTGCATTAATTGAAAGCGAAAAGTTCAGATCATCTTTCCAAGTAAGGAAATATGCACCTAGTATCCCGATCATCGCAAATCTGGGCGCAGTACAGTTTAATTATGGTTTCGGAACAGATGAATGCAGGCGGATTATAGAAATCACAGAGTCAGATGCACTTGTTCTGCACTTAAATAGCATTCAAGAAGTCATTCAACCTGAAGGAAATACAAATTTCAAAAATCTATTATTGAAAATCGAACAAGTTTGTTCTGAAGTCGGCGTTCCCGTCGGCGTGAAAGAAGTCGGTTGGGGTATCGACGGCGCTACAGCTAAAAAGTTATGCGATGTCGGTATTTCCTTTATTGATGTAGCAGGCGCAGGCGGTACTTCCTGGAGTCAAGTTGAGAAATTCCGCTCTACGATTCCAGTGAAACGAAAAGCGGCAGATGCTTTCAGCGAATGGGGAATACCGACCGTGGATTGCATTACCTCAGTAAGGCATCATATAGAAGACCAAACCATTATTGCAAGCGGCGGCGTGAAAACTGGCGTAGATGCAGCGAAGGCCATTGCATTAGGCAGCGATCTAGTCGGTGTCGGGCGGTCGATTTTGAAAGAAGCCACACAATCATTTGAAGATGTCATGGAAGTCATGGAAACGAGAGAATTAGAACTTCGCATGGCGATGTTCGGTATCGGAGCGGTTTCACTTAAAGAACTAAAAGGAACGGATCGTTTAAGAGTCGAATCAAGATGAAGTGAGTAGTGCAGACTAAAAACTTAGTTTGTGCTACTTTTTTTGTTTGTTATTTCTAAGGGTAACAATTTATTTCAATCAAGAATAGTATGCGAATAGGGTCATTTATCCCGTATATTATCCTTGAGGGGAATGGAGAAAATGTTACGAATCATTCTGGCAGCGATAGTAGCTGGTATAGGATTTGGAATCGCAATCGCAAGTGTTACCGGTCATTTAACTATAGAAGGCATGACTATGGGATTGGCCTCTATCGGGCTGATGATTGCTTTGTCTGGAATTGCATTTTTATTTAATAAAAAACATGAAACGAGCACCAGCCATTCATGGGATTAAGGGATAAAAGTCTTGAAACAGCTAGTTTAAGCTACCTTTCAGGATTTTTTTATTTTAATAAATACAATCGGACTAGTCATAATGATTCGCGGGACAGGCATAAACTAATTAACTAAGATTAGGAAGGGATGTTCATATTGATAAACTCAAAACTATCCTTGGTGTTTGGTAGTTTGATTGGCGCATTTTTATTGGTTTATGGGACGGCGATCATTAATCGGATGCTAGTAGGAGATTATTATTTGAACGGGGGACTGTTAGACTTAAATTATGCTTATTTATCTTTACTTTGTGCGGTACCGTTTGTACTCGGAAGTGTGGTAAAACTGAATATAACTTCTAAAAATCGCTTGATTTTTATTATTACGGCTGGATTATTATTTGCAGTACTTTTTACGACTGTGCATTGGGCTTTTGTCTATTATGGGGTTGAGGTGGCTGCCGATGTTTTATTTAGAACATTACTTGTACTGCCGATCAGTGCTCTATTGGTAGTATTCGCAGTTTATATTGGTTTTAATATGGAAGGTGATTTTGGAAGGGAATCGGATGTTGTTTAGTCATCTTCTAGCTATGAAGAGTTTTTCAGAACATATTTGGCAACTACAATGACTTATTTGAATACGAGAAATAAATTTCTAATTTGCGTCAATCTTTTCCTATGTCCATCATTTACTAAAAAGAACGGTGATTGTTTTCAAGGGGGATCGATATGGGGAAAAGTAACAGAGGAAAAGCATTAAAAAAGCTGCCATCAAAGGGTAGAGGCGAGTGTCCGATCTGTTTGCGCAAAAGAATAAAATTATTGTATGATTTTAGAACGGAAAATGCCGGGACAGTTAAAGTTTGTAAAAATTGTAGAGAGAAATCATTTTAAAATGGCTGCGCCAACAAAACAATCCCCCTGAGTTTTGCTACTCAGGGGAAGAATTAACTGCATTCTTCCTCGGGGAAGAATTAACTGCATTCTTCCTTGGAGAAGAATTGAACTTCATTCTTCCTTGGTGGATTGTTTCGCCTTTACATCACAATTTCTTTTACTAAAAAACCAAGCATTAATCCTAGAAATATGGAGGATAATGTACCCAACAAGAAATATTCTGCCCAATTTCGGTCATCCAATTGTTTGAATCGCGCAATCGATTTAGCCGCTATAATAAAAGCGATAGACGGATACGCACCAACAACTGTTAATGAAATAACTAGTAATCTCTCTACATAGCCAATCAGCTTTCCCCGAGAATGGAGCGGCTTAGAATAGATAAAGTAGTGATACTCCTCATTGAAATTACTATCTATTTTAGGTTTGTTCCTATCGCTTACCTCTATCAGTTTATTACTAAAAGTAAATTCCCCTTCGAAATTTGCAAGTTCAGATGGCAATGAGCCCATTAATAATTTGATAATATGTCCACTCACGCTTGTAGCTAAAATGAAAATGATGATGATAAATAGAAGCATATTGACTAAGCCCAAACTGTTTGTCCCATCATTCTCTAGCAACCAAGTCAGCATTGTGGTAGCCTTCACATCAAAGAACATGATACAGGCGACGAGTAGCATTGCCGCATGCAGGAGCTGATCTAACAAGAAGAAACCGAGTTTTTTCAAACTATCAGTGTTTGTTGTTTTTATCGTATCGAGCAGCTTTATCTTCAGCACATCAATAATGAGATGTGTCAAGACAATAAAAGCTATGGGGAATAGGAGATAGCCGATGATGTTAGCAAAGTGAAAATGATACGCCCAAATGATTATCAATGCTAGTCCCGTTGTGCATAGGTGATGGAACATATGCTTCTTCAATTGTTTCATCTTATTTTTCACCATTAAGTCTGTTTGTAGCCAAAAGTCAGCGATTAAATGGGCAAGAAGCAGCAATAATACAATCATCATTTCTACCTCCTTTTCTATTTGCATGGAAAATAATCATGAAGATTATTGCTCACAATCTGTTTGATGTTAGTTTGTAATTGCTCATTCATCACTTGCTGGGCAGATCTCGAATCGATCTCACTATAGGAGTGCAGGGAATTCAATACGCTAACAATATCAGTAAAAGCACTAATAATATTATCACATTTTCCTTTTTTAATATGGCTTGAAACAGTGGATGCCGACCTACCAAGATAATGGCTCACTTTATTTTGTTGGTTAAGTATTAGAAACAAAGAACAAACAAGTGACTGAATTTCTGTTTGTTCGTTTATTTGATTTTGTTGCAATCTTAGAATGGCATTTAGTAAAGTTTCAAATTGACGCCTATATAAGTGGTAACTTTCGAGTGATTTTCGGCTTGAAAAATCATCTAAAACGAAGTTGAATTGAGATCGATTTTGTCCTTGTTGTTTTAAAACATCGTTGGAATATCTTGCTTGCTTCATCAAAGGATGGATCCATGTTTCTATATAAAGACTGTTAAGATCTTCCTCAATGTCGCCAAACGAAAGACCAAAATAGGGTTGATGATTTTTATATTTCCATATTCGACTAATATAAAAGGCAAGTGTATAAGCTGTTGCATAGCCACTACTAACGACTACAACCTCATCACCAGAACGATGAATTACCTTAGTCGTTGCGATATCCTTCGTCCAGATAGATATCCTTTCTTCTAACTGATGAAGATATTTACTTAATTCACCACCAATGTCTTCCACCGAAGAATTACTTACATCCATAATGAAGACAGAAACTGGATTAGACATAGCGCACCCCTTTCAACTGATTTCCAATAAATAATATCCTATATCGAATAAAAAGTTCGACTATCTAATCGAATATAACAGAAGTTCGATTAGATAGTCAAACTCGACGACAGTTTGTTCACTTAAGCTTATTATTATTCTAGTGAAGAATACCATATTAGGCATCAAATCAAAATTAGTCACTATCACGCTTAAACCCAAGATAGCGAGTGCCTTGGAAAGTGAGCATTCCAAGATCTGCTTCCGCCAACATTCCAAATTGTGAACCGCTAAGAGAAAACTCTGTCCGATCACCACTTTCAAATTGAAATGTTACATAATAAGACGTTGTCGCTATTGAATGCGTATGATCAGTCGAGTGATGAGTGCCTCCGGAAGTGCTTGTTCTTTTCGTGACGACTTTAGCAGGAACAGTCAGTTTTGGAGAGTTATTATTTGAACTCCATTCGCTGATTCCTCTAAAGATTATAAAAATAAAAATGCCTATAATAAAAATTGGAACTATTGTAAACATCGCATTTCCAATAGGATCAGGCTCAATAAACATAAGAATACCTCCAATCGTATTATCTAACAATTATACGTTTATAAAACACGAATGGTTTCATTTCTGTTATCTGGATTCTGATCTAATTAAAAATATGCAATGACTTTTTTACATCTGAAAGTTATCGTTTATCCGGGAGGTGAAAGGCGAATTGCAATTTATAGTGCAATATCAATGGGAAATTTTTATAACGATTGAAATTTTGTCGGTAATTTCACTTCTTCTCTTTGGAATTTTACGTTATCTCTTAAATAAACAGAAGTTGAGTTCATTAGCGATTATTGCGTTTCTTGTGTTGCTGCTTATCGAAGCGTCGCTGGGCATACTGATTTATCAAGAAACAAAAAAGATTTCTACATTCCAAATTATCATCATCATTTTTGTAATTTATGCATGTACGTTCGGGATTTTTGATTTCTTGAAATTAGATCGATGGATACGTAAAGTTGTAGGGAAGTGGCGGCATATTGAATTGTTAACAGAGAAAGACTACGCCGTATTAAAACGGCGAAAAAATATCGTTTAACGTCGCCGATTCACTTGTTTGTATTTTTGGTCGGACAATCAATTTTATGGTTTTACGGAACAGGAAGTTTCGATGAGATGTTACATTTCTTAACAGACATGTCATGGGTTGAAGCAGGAACAGCTGAACAATCGCCATATGCGAATGAAGTGGCATATTCAATTGGAATGATATGGGCTTTAGTTTTTATCATTGATTTCATATATTCCTGGTCGTTTACCATTTTTCCGTCAAAAAAGAAGAAATAAATGATGATTATTTATTATTAATTGGGTTTTAGATAGTATGTATTGATCCGCACCTCCTGGCTCATTATAACTGCAAGGAGGTGGAGCGCAATGGCACAAGAAATTTTATGTGAAGTGAATAACTGTAAATATTGGAGTAACGGTAACAAATGTAGTGCAAAATCTATTTATGTTGTCAGCCAAAAGGGAAAACAAGCAAAAAGCAGTGAAGAAACGGATTGTAAAACGTTTGTGCCAAGAGATTAGATTGTAAGTTTATCGAGGAACCCAAAGAGAAGCTATTATAGCATTCTTTTTGGGTTCTTTTTATTTTTATGTTTCTTGCGAACGGAAACATTCGTTTGCATAGTGAATATAAGGGGATTAAATATCAATATAGGGAAAATTGAAATGTACAAGAGACGGAAAATTATTCCACCAAGTCATTTAGAACAAATATCAGTAAATCACTATTAGATTTTTTAAGAGTAATTGCAGCCGATAAGAACACTCATATTAATTATTTACTTGAACGTAGAATGAAAAGTTTTTGAAATAAGAATATGAAAGACCTAAGGATCGTATTCAACGTATGATGAAAATGATTAGCGGAAGTTAAGTTGTTTGCCAAGAAAAAAGTGATGCGTTAATTACGTGATAGAGGATAACGCACAGTTTATTGAATTCCTGGAAATAAATTGTAACGATTAGAAGGGCTGAGTATTTAAGAGTCCCTTTTCAATTTCTCTTTTTAGGTTTACATAATATAAATTATTGGTAGTTGCGTTTCATTTACAAGTATACTCATGATAGTGAGATAAAAACGGTAAATCGCTTGTTTTTAGTTTGATTAGCAATTTTATAGCTATTTGCTAAATCAACTGAATTTCATTACAAATCCTGTACTTTTAGCCGAAAATCCATTGTCTAAATAAAACTTGTGAGCATCTTCTCGATTTTTTCGATTTCCACTGTTTAAAACTAGTGTATTTCCATTCCGCTCACTAATGATTTCTTTTGCTCTGTCAATTAGTTTTTTACCAATACCATTCTTTCTGTATTGTTTATTTACTACTAGACATACAATTCTTCCATAACAACCACTAAATTCATATGCAAGACCTATGTGTAAACCCAACATGCCTACAACTTCATTATCTAATTCCGTAACAATTGTATGATAATCGGGATTATTAGTTAACTTTGATAATCTATTCTTCATCTCACTTATATTTGTTTCATAACCTAATTCAGCCATAAGATTAGTTATATCAACCAAATCAGTTTCAATTGCATTTCGAATTAACATTATTCTATCCTCCGTTTTTAAAATTTAAACGCCGATGAAACGTTTGTTTTTATTCAAAAAACTGCCACAAAAAGTTAAATACTTTCTGCAGCAGTTGGTTCTGGTTCTTCCAACACGATATTTCTTCTTTTCATTTGAACAAAAAATAATGCTGTTAAACTTAAGCTGATCACTCCGAATACGACGACCATCAATTGCAGTCCGATAATATCGAGAAATGCGCCCGCTGTTAACAATACTACCTGGAACATGACGCGTTCTAACATATTCCGAAACGAGAAAAATCGTCCATGATACTCTTTCGGCATTTGTCTTTGGAAAATAACCATTGCTGTCGGAAAAAAACACCCTAAAGCAAAACCTAATACTGCGAATGCTGCTAGCGTAATAAATGTACTTTCTACAAAGAAGAGCATAAATTCTGCAACGGCGACCATTGTTGCAAAGAAAAACAAAATGATTGTCGTTCGCCATTTTTTTGAAATATATTTAACCACTAAAGCCCCGGCCATAAACGCAATTCCTTCAACTGTGTAAACTAGCCCCTTAATAGATACCGAATCTTGAATCTCACTAATATTTATGACGAGCAGATTGAAAGATCCGATGAATAGTAATGGAATTAGCGTCATTATTAAAGTCATGCCCACTGCTGGATAGGCTTTTAAAACGGGAAAAACCTCCATGAATCCGCCTGAATTCCTCGCAGTTTTCACTTTCGCTTCCCTTCCCTTTTCCTCGTCGATACGCAGCAGCATCGTGAATAATAGAAGTGCGCCGTAAGCGATCATTGAAATCCAGTACAATGAAATGAGCGACCAATAAACAAGCATTATTCCCGCAAGTGCAGTGCCGATAATCCGTGAGATGGTTGCGACATTCATATGCAATCCGTTCATTGATAATAAATTTTCATCTTTTACAACGAGCGGAATTGTCGCTTGTAACGCCGGAAAATAAAATGTAGCGGATAGTTGGATACTGATCATGAATGCAACCATCCACCAAATCGATCCAGTACCGATAGCGACAAGCATGAAAATTACACTTAGCATTCGGCCAAGGCCAGAAATAAGCAGTACTGTTTTTTTCTTGGATTGATCAATTACTTTCCCGGCAAGCGGCCCCGCGACTAGGCCAGCTAAAAGGCCGACAGACATGATTAATGCTTTCACAAAATCAGATGGAACTTTTTCTTGCATAAACTCTAGATTCCCAATAATTCCAGTCCATAACCCTAAACCAGCAATCATTTCCCCAGTTAATATAATCCAGACATTTCGATTTCTCCACATACCCCAGTCCCCGTTCTCTTTATCATCGTTCAACATTATATTTCGTCTTTCGAATTATTATACGACAGAAAAAATAAATAGTCACGGGAATTTTGGGTCCCGTGACTATAAATCTTATTCTAATTCAGCTTTGGGATTTTTATAAATATGTGTGACCCGACCATCTTTTTTCTCATCTGCAATGAAACTTCCATTTGAATAACGATCCACTAGTCTTAACGATCCTGCTAGAATTGGTATTTTATGATCTTTCTCAGTTGCTAATACAATAATTTCATCGTTGGTAGCCATCTCGGCGCCTATGACTTCATGAGGATTCGATTGTAATACTCTCAATACTACCACTCCGCGTTGAGCTCTTTTTGCAGTTTCGAACTCCCTTAAATTCATCCTTTTTGCAGCACCGCGTTGAGTTGCAAGAACAATTGAAGCGTTTTCCTCGCCAACAACAACTAATGAAACAAGTTGATCATCGTCTCTTAAGTTTATTCCTCTGACGCCAGCAGTTCTGACACCAGTAACGGATAATTCAGCGAGCGGGAAACGAAGTGCAAAAGCTTGTTTGGTGAATAAAATGACATCTTCATCACCTTTTATAAGTTGAGCATCGACCATTTCGTCACCTTTCCGTATTCCCATCGCTCTGAATGTTCGATTATAACGTCTCACTTCAAAGCTAGCGACGCTTGATTGTTTTATCATTCCATTTTTAGATACTGTAATAATGTTTGCATCTTCCTCGAAATTCTCCAACCCAATCGCCGCGATGATCGTTTCATTTTGCTCGAGTGGAATGATGCTTGAAATATGTTGCCCTAAATCTCGCCATCTAATATCAGGAAGTTCATGCACCGGTTGATATAGGTAGTTTCCGAATGATGTAAATAGCAACAAATGATGCTGTGTATTCATTGGAGACTCGAATAACATATAATCTGATTCCTTCATATCGTGTCCGGTTCCGTTCGAAGCGCTATATGAACGAATGCTTGTCCGCTTGATATAGCCATCCTTCGTTACCGAAACGTATACTTCTTCACTAGGGATCAGAATATCGATATCGACTTTGATTTCCTCTATTTTTTCTTCAATGTCGGATCTTCTTGGCTCAGCAAATTGTTTTCGAATTGCTGTAAGTTCCTTTTTAATTACATTGGAAAGCTTTTTATCGCTCTTTAAGATTGCGTCTAATTTGGCGATTAAAGTTCGAAGTTCTTCATCTTCTCTTTGCAGCTCAGTGATATCTGTGTTCGTTAATCTGTAAAGTTGTAACGAAACAATCGCCTCAGCTTGTACTTCAGAGAAATCGAACTTAGAAATTATATTATTTTTAGCATCGCGTTTATCTTTAGAGCCACGGATTGTCTTAATGACTTCATCAAGTACTGATAAAGCTTTCATAAGCCCTTCAACAATATGGAGCCGGTCTTTTGCTTTTTGGATATCGTACTGCGACCTACGTGTGACGACTTCTTTCTGATGGTCGATATAAGCATCTAGAAGCATTGGAAGAGACATTAATGTCGGTCTGCGGCCAGATATTGCAATCATGTTAAAGTTATACGTAACTTGCAAATCGGTGTTTTTCAACAGGTATTGTAAAATACCATTACTGTCTGTATCTTTTTTCAATTCGATTACGATGCGCAGACCAGTACGATCCGATTCATCACGTACATCTGCAATACCATCGAGTTTACGATCGATTCGAAGTTCATCCATACGTTTTACCATATTTGCTTTATTGACATCGTATGGGATCTCCGTGACAACGATTTGCGATTTTCCGCCTCTTAATTGTTCAATTGAAGTTTTGGCACGGATAATAAAGCGGCCTTTTCCGGTTTTATAGGCAGTTTTAATGCCGTCCGTTCCTTGAATGATTCCGCCTGTCGGGAAATCCGGTCCTTTAATGACAGTCATTAATTCCTCTACGGTTACTTCTGGATTTTCTAGTCGTAAAAGAACCGCATCTAGCACTTCATGAAGCGCATGCGGTGGAATGTCTGTCGCATATCCAGCCGAAATACCCGTGGATCCATTTACTAATAGATTCGGAAATCGTGCCGGAAGGACTGTTGGTTCCGGTTCAGTATCGTCAAAGTTCGGGATGAAATCTACCGTATTCTTACCGATATCGCGCAGCATTTCACCGGCAATTCCCGATAGACGTGCTTCTGTGTAACGCATCGCTGCTGCAGAGTCTCCGTCGATTGAACCGTTGTTGCCGTGCATTTCAATCATCATATGGCGCAGTTTCCAGTCTTGACTCATTCGGACCATCGCTTCATAGACAGATGAATCGCCATGAGGATGGTAATTTCCGATTACATTACCTACAGTTTTTGCGGCTTTTCGAAAAGCCTTTTCATGCGTGTTCCCTTCATGAAACATTGCATATAAAATCCGGCGCTGAACAGGTTTCAAACCGTCCCGTGCATCTGGAAGCGCCCGGTCTTGAATGATGTACTTACTATATCTACCGAACCGATCACCAACAACTTCTTCAAGCGGAAGGTCTTGAAATCGTTCTACATTTGTCATTCATAGTCCTCCTCAACATGAATAAATTCATTGTCTAAAATATTATGTTCTTCAAGTTGACCGAAGTCGACATTTTCTTCAATCCAAAGTCGTCTAGGCTCAACTTTATCGCCCATTAGTGTCGTAATCCTACGTTCAACTTTGGCGCCATCTTCAATCGTGACACGAATAAGTGTTCGAGTTTCAGGATTCATAGTTGTTTCCCATAATTGGTCTGCGTTCATTTCCCCGAGTCCCTTATAGCGTTGTAATAAATAATTCTTGCCTATCTTCTCAATTGCCTCTTCGAGATCTGATTCAGTCCAAGCATATTCTACTTTTTCGTTTTTACCGACACCTTTATATACCTTGAATAAAGGTGGAAGGGCGATAAATACTTTTCCTGCTTCAATAAGCGGTTTCATGTAGCGATAGAAAAACGTGAGAAGCAGAACTTGAATATGAGCTCCGTCAGTATCTGCATCCGTCATAATGACGATTTTGTCGTAAGCGGCATCTTCGATTTGGAAGTCAGCGCCTACCCCGCCGCCAATGGCATGAATGATCATGTTGATTTCTTCATTTTTCATGATGTCTTCTAGTTTTGCTTTTTCGGTATTAATTACTTTACCTCTAAGTGGTAAAATCGCTTGGAATACACGGTCCCGCCCTTGTTTTGCGGATCCGCCCGCAGAATCACCTTCGACAAGATACAATTCATTTCTAGCAGCATTTCTAGACTGTGCCGGGGTTAATTTACCGGAAAGCAGCGTGTCGGATCTTTTTCGCTTTTTACCTGAACGTGCATCTTCACGTGCTTTTCTTGCAGCCTCGCGGGCTTGTTGGGAACGAATTGCTTTTCTAATAAGCGTAGCACTTAAATCGGCATTTTCCTCTAAGAAATAAAGAAGTTTTTGTGCTATGACCGATTCAGTTACCGATCTTGCTTCGCTCGTCCCAAGCTTCCCTTTTGTTTGTCCTTCAAATTGAAGAATTTCCTCAGGAATTCGAACCGAGATAATTGCAGAAATCCCTTCTCGAACATCTGCACCTTCCAAGTTTTTATCCTTCTCTTTTAATAATCCTGTCCGTCTTGCATAATCATTAAAAACTCGCGTCAATGCGGTTCTGGCACCTGTTTCATGCGTGCCGCCGTCTTTAGTTCGCACATTATTAACGAAAGATAATATTGTTTCAGAATACCCATCGCTAAATTGGAAGGCAAACTCCACTTCGATTCCTTCTGCAGCACCGTCTAAATAGGCTACTTCATGAAGTACATCTTTTTCTTCATTTAAATATTCAACGAATGCTTCTATGCCTGATTCATAATGAAATACTTCATGCTTGTCCGTATTTTCATCTTTTAATTCGATTTTTAATCCTTTTAATAAAAATGCAGATTCACGAAGTCGTTCACTTATTGTTTCATAATGATATTTTAAAGTAGAGAAAATGCTTGGGTCCGGCTTGAAATGGATGAGTGTGCCTCTCTCACGCGTTGTTCCTAGCTTTTCTAGTGTAGTCGCGGGTTTTCCGCCATTTTCAAATCGTTGCCGAAACTTATGGCCGTCACGAAATATTGTTACTTCTAGCCATTCTGATAGAGCGTTTACAACCGCGGCGCCTACGCCATGCAACCCGCCGCTCGTTTTGTATCCGCCTTGTCCAAATTTACCGCCCGAGTGTAAAATCGTTAGAATTACTTCGGTTGTCGGTTTTCCTGTTTGGTGTATTCCCGTTGGCATTCCGCGTCCGTAGTCACGAACACTGATACTGCCATCGTTATGGATAGTTACATCGATTTCGGATCCAAACCCGCCGAGCGCTTCGTCCACCGCGTTATCTACAATTTCGTAGACAAGGTGATGCAATCCCCGTGTATCGGTAGAACCTATATACATACCGGGGCGTTTCCGTACAGCGTCTAACCCTTCAAGTACATGTATCGAATCATCATCATATTTGTAAATATCTTGTTGTTTCGTCAAATTCCCGCCTCCATCAAACGACTGTTCTTATATATATAATCGTATCGCTTCCTAAAAAGGTTGTCAAACCAACGTTTATTGAAGCTCGCTCAATTAATTGTATAGAAAAAAAGTTTTAAATGCAATGAAGTGAAGAAATAATTACCTTAATCTTAGATTATTAGACCGTTGTAGCATGCCAATAGTTCTGGTAAACTTAGACCATACGAAACGACACAAAATGGTAGAGGGGTATACGATGGATCTTATTTTAATTTTATTATTCGCCTATATTATCGGCTCAATCCCTTCCGCTTTGTGGATAGGGAAATTATTTTACAAAATGGACATTCGTGAACATGGAAGTGGAAATCTCGGTGGGACGAACACATTCCGCGTCCTAGGGAAAAAAGCGGGTCTTGCGGTTACGATTCTAGATATCCTAAAAGGTACAGTAGCAACGCTCCTTCCCATGCTTCCAATATTTAACGAAATAACTGTCCACCCGCTCATGCTTGGGGTCATAGCTGTTATCGGTCATATGTATCCGCTTTTCGCTAACTTCAAAGGCGGGAAGGCAGTAGCGACTTCAGGTGGTGTTGTACTCGCCTACAACTGGCCGTTCTTTTTAATCGTGCTCGCAGCGTTTTTTATCGTATTGAAATTAACAAAAATGGTTTCGTTGACATCGATGATTGTAGTTGTCATCGCATTAATCTATACGATTATTTACTACTTCTGGACAGGTGATTTCTATTTAATGATTTTGATTTTCTTCTTTGGAATCTTTATCTTTTATCGACATCGCGCAAATATATCTAGAATCAAAGCAGGTACCGAGCCAAAAGTGAAGTGGATATAATACAATGGAAATAGTTACTCGAAAGTAGGTGCCTGATTTGAAGATAGTTGTATCTAATGAAGCTGTCAACTGGTTCAAAGAAGAAATGGAAGCAGTCCCTGGTGATTCAATTCGCTTTTTTGCAAGATATGGTGGTGCCAGCCCGCTACACGAGGGTTTTTCATTAGGGGTTACAAAAGAAAATCCTGATGAAGTTGCAGTTGAAAAAGAAATTGATGGTATCCGCTACTATATTGAATACCGGGACAAGTGGTATTTCTTGGAACACGACTTACATGTCGATTTAGATTCAAAAGTAAACGAACTCGTTTATTCATACAAAAAATCGTGACGGCGATAGCCTGCACGATTTTTTGTTTTCCTAATTTATAAAAGGCCAAACCTCTTTAATTGAGCGGATAATCCTTCTTTTACTAAAATTTTTCTCTCATGCTCGCCAAATAAATCAAAATGCGGATAGTCATCACGCATATCAATCCACTCGCGCTTCAGTCCGTAACGCTTTCCCCATTGGCTCAGTTTTTCAATGTCGGAGCACCCAGCTTTTGTCACAGTTTTACAACCTGGAAATCGTTCATCGATCCAATAATGGGTTAGAAAAGCAATTTCTCCGTTACGAACCGCCTTTTTCCAGGCAATCAGTTCATCTCTCTTAATTCCAAAAGCCATTAATCTTTATTCCGACTGATTTCTTTATATTTCGAGTCCCAATCTGGGGCTACCTTTGCAAGGGATACCGGTCGGAATGATTCTTTTTTCACTAGGACGTGTTCCGATGTAGCTGTAGCCGCAATTGTGCCGTCTTCATGGAAGATTTCATACCCGTAAATTGTCCGCAATCTACCATGCGACTCAATCCACGTTCGTACAATTGCTTTTTGGCCATATTTCATTGACGCTTTATATTGAATGGATAAATCGATGACAGGTGATATATAACCATCTTCTTCAAGCCCGGCATATGTAAAACCCAAATCCTCGATAATCTTCGTTCGCCCAATTTCCATCCACACTAAATAATTCGCATGATAGACAACACCCATCTGGTCTGTCTCCGCGTATCTGATTTCAATTTCCTTTTCGCTAATAAACAAAGCACTCACCTCTATGTCTATTATACAAAAGCAATGAAAAAAAAGCTGTCCGAAGGCAGGAACAGCTTTTATTTCGTTCTACTATCCAACATTTCTTCCGCTTTAGCGACAAGGTCCGTATAACCGAATTCAGTTCCCTTTTCAACGATAAGCTCAAGCGTTTCCGTCCGATGTGAAGGTAATAATTGTAGATTGGCTAATTCTGATTTCAGTTTATCTTCGTCTTCATTATAATTGGCTAATGCAATTGAAATTTCCATATTTGCCGGGTTTTTCATTGATGCAAGTTCCTTTTCTAGAATCGGTTCAACGATTTCAGGTTGGAAATCATAAAAGGTGTGGTAATACATGAACAAATAATTATAGAAATAAATCTCTTCTGTTAAGTTTTCGTTCTCTATTGCAGTTAACGCGTTCAAAATTTGATCCCCATCATCTTCATAATAAGCATCACTTGCAACGATTTCTAAGTAATATGCAGATTGTCCAAGGTCTGAGGTCGCGAACTGTTCTCCCTTATACGGAATGAGTGCCGTAAATTTGTCTACAGTGGCCAGTCTTGTTCGGTCAACTGATTTCTTTTCGCCTGTTTCAAAATCCATGTAAGCGAATTGCTCGTCGGAATACCCATAAAAGATGACTTTCCACGTATTATTACTAATTAGCGCAAATTCAGCATAAACAGGCTTCCCTTTTAGCACAGCTTCTTCTATAACGTTATAATCTGTATATAAAGGTAGAATGGGAACCCCTTTATTCTGAACGAGATTTAGGACATCTAAGACCGATTCCTTGCCGTACATTTTTGTTTTACGGACTTTTTTAAAATCATCATCAGTTAACGGGGCATCATAGTATTTCATGATTTTGTCTACCGCTTCAAGTATTGGCGAATCGGTAAAACTATTTTCCCCTTCAAACATTTTACCAGGGTTTTTAATTTCGATAAATTCCTCCTCGACTTCCACAACCACATCTTCTTCGGGCTTCGGATTGCAGGCGTTAACGATAAGTAATAATCCCGCGACCAACAGCAACCATTTCCAGCGCATTAAACCGTTGCTGCCTTTTGCAATGTTTGCTCGACTTTTCCGTCAAGGACATGAATCGTTTCCTCTGCTCGTTTCGCAAGATCCGGATCATGTGTGATGAGAACGACAGTAACACCATCTTCTTCATGAACTTTTTCTATCAAGTCTATGATCGTCATGCCTGTTTCGGAGTCCAAGTTTCCTGTTGGTTCGTCTGCTAAAATGATTTCAGGCTTTGTGACAAGCGCACGTGCAATTGCAACACGTTGTTGTTCCCCGCCTGAGAGCCTTGAAGGTAAATGATTAAGCCGGTGGGCAAGCCCGACGCGCGTTAATGCTTCCTCTGCGTCTTTTTTAATTTGCGCGGATGAAAACATCGTTAGAAGGGGCATCATCACATTTTCAAGCGCAGTAGCGGTCGACAGCAACTGAAACTGTTGGAAAACATATCCGATTTTTTCAAGCCGAAGTTTTGCTAACGCATTATCTTTCATTTTATGGACAGGTTGCCCATCGACCCATACCTCTCCTTCATCAATGGGCTCCAATCCCCCGATTAAGTGAAGAAGCGTTGATTTACCCGAACCAGAAGGTCCAGTGATTGACACATATTTTCCTTTATCTATATCAATCGAAACATCTTTCAATACTTCTGTGTGCTCTGCCCCTGTTTTATAACTCTTTTTTACGGATACAAGTTTAATCATGATATTATTTCCCCCTTTTGATTTCTTGAATTAAGCAGAATAATGATTGTTTACAATTCCTTTCATTCTCATGGACTGGACAGTCGCCATTGAAAAAAGAAGCATCAGAATAGGCGGCGTAATAACGATTGTAATCAACAACCAAATAGGTAACCAAATCGCTGAGAAGTATGTTAATAATGCATATGCTGCAATTCCCCCAATAATCGATCCCACAACCGCGACTAATAGAACTTCAATGCCCATATAAAGTTGGATTCGCTGCAGGGACCAACCGATCGAACGCAAGATAAAGAACTCACCACGTCGTTCCGTTATGTTCAAATAGAGTAAAAGGAACACAATTGAGACTGTCAAAATGATTCCTGCAACCAAAAATACAGTTTGGAACCCTTTTAAATTAAGGTCTATCGTTTCACCTAAAAAGCTGAGTAATAGAAAATCGGATAAGCTTTTCTGTGTGGCGATAAACAGAATAACCATAAAGGACGTTAGTGCTAACACAATCGATAATAAACCAAAACGTAATGGACGGCGTATGAGTTGATGCGTAACGTATGTGAATAATCCTTTAATGGAAAAGAACCGCATGAATTTCCACTGTGTTCCTTCCCCTTCGAGCCCAGCACGTGGTGATAGTTTGAGTGCTTTACGACTTCCCGTGAAATAGCCAATTCCGATAACTGGTAGAATGATGAGAAACACAAACACTATTTGATACCAAGCCAATACATCGATTTTTGCATTGACAATAACAATTGGAATTAACGCCAACAAGCTTAAGGCAACGATTTCAACAATAAGCGACCCGACAATTTTTATCCGAGACCACCCAATTGCCCTTAACATCGCAAACTCTGTAGAACGACGAAGCAAACTATGTGTAATCACCGTATAGCAAAATACGAAACTTACTAACAGTAAATAGATGAAGAGAACGATGTTGGATTTCTCAATTTGCTCTTGGATAGACCAGCTTACTCCTGCTTTTTGCCAGCCTTCTTCGACCATACCGGCGACACCTTCTCGGTCCGTATCGAGGTCAACATGAACTTTCGTTGCAGATGATCCAAGCATAATTTCAACGTGAAGTCCTGTTTTATCTATAATTTGCTTTGCGACTTCTTCAACTTTACGTTGGCTTGTGTCTGATCGTTCATCCACGCCTTCTACAACAACTCGAATCGATGATAGCCTCTTATCAGGTTTGTAAAATTTCGCTGCCGCTTCAAGTGTCGTTATTGCATCTGGAGAACCGGTGTAATACGTATCTTTATAAGGGAGTGGAAAAAGCGGTGTCGGTTCTATTTTATTCCCAGCCCCGTCCTCGATAATCGTACTGTGATGGGGTGTATAAATATCCGCTGGTTCTCCATCTTTCCAAGATCCCTTAAATTTCGGGACAACTTTTGTTGCATCGTAATAATCAATAATGTTTAGACCATAGTTGTATGTCTCATAATCTCCCGGTTCATCACGATATAAGTTTATTGTCCGATCATCATAGGGATTTGTATTTTCCACCTTTTTAGCTTTCATCAGTGGAATTCCAGAATCCGTCATTCTCATCGATTCGAATTGGATTGGAGTATACCGATACATTGAACTTTGTGTTGAACCTGATGCGGCATATTCACTCACGGAAAATTCTTCACCTTCGCGAAATTCAAAGTTCACATTTTTGTATTTCCACTCCTCTGAAAAAGTGTTTAAAGATAATTCAACGAGTAAGGTTCTCGGTAGATTAAGTAAGTAATCAGTTGCCCCGTCTTTAAAGTCTGTCTCCTCTACGTTATCCGGTACATGAATTCGAGAAATCTTCAATGTTTCATTCAGTTGTGTTTGATTATTTGCCAAGACAATAATCGGAAGTAGCGGAATACCATCCAGATCCTCAATAGTCGCTTCTTGCAATGTGTTACCAATGACAAGACTTTCATTGAAGGTGAAAAGTTGGTTTTCTGCCTCGGGATCGATTGCAACGAGCATGAGATAATTTGGATAACGTAGAGACTCAAAGGCAGGCATGAATGATTTCCATCCGTCTCGTTCTTCCGAAAGTTTATTAGATAATGGACTATAGTCAGTGGGATTCCAATCGAGTGGCCCAGTTCCGTAATTTGCACTATATTCATTAATTGATTTAGTATCATAAATTATAATTTCCGAGAGACCATCAAAACTTGTTGTTAGTCGTTCAATATATGAGTAATTGCCTTCCTTATCGTCCTGAAGTGTGGCAGTTATAGAATTTCCTTCAACATATCCTAAATGTGATAGAGGTGCAGCGACTTGAACACCTGGAATCTTACGTATTTCTTCCAAATCATCGAGTGAAATGCCCCCATAACTAGCTAGACTTGCCTGTGGTGCTACCCACCCGTCTTCAAGTCCTTTCGCTTCATCAGGCAATTCAGGTAGGACAAGAATGTCATATTGATAGCGCCAATTTTTATTCAAATCATCTTTTGCTTCTATCACCATTCGTTCTGAAACGGATAAGGTACCCATATAGCCAAGACCAATCGCACTTAAAATAATCATAACTATTATAAATAACGGCCATCTTTCTCTGAGCGTTGTTTTCAAGTAATAAAACATAAGTCTATTCCCCCTTTACTAATCGTGAGAAAATTAAATATACATATATCGTAACATTTATCGCATAATAAAAATACACTATTCGAAATTTTCACAGTCCGATGTTTTTATTCAAAATAAAAAAGGTGCTCAATTTAATGAGCACCTTTTGGTAAATTAGTTATTTTTCATTTTATCACGAAGAACCATTTGAAGGATTCCGCCGTGACGGTAGTAATCTACTTCAACATCGGAGTCGAAACGTGCAAGAGCGTCGAATTCTTTCACTGAACCGTCTTTCGCTGTTGCAGTTACTTTAAGAATGTCGCGTGGTTTTACGCCTTCTGCGATGTTTACGCTAATTTCTTCTTCACCTGTCAGGCCAAGTGTTTCAGCACTTTCGCCTTTCATGAATTGAAGCGGAAGAACACCCATCATGACAAGGTTTGAACGGTGAATACGCTCGTAGCTTTCAGCGATAACTGTTTTAATGCCGAGAAGTGATGTACCTTTCGCAGCCCAGTCACGTGAAGAGCCCATTCCGTAGTCCTGGCCCGTAATGATAGCAAGGCCCGTGCCATCTTCTTGATACTTCATCGCAGCATCATAAATCGGCATGATTTCTTTTGTTGGCCAGTAAGTTGTGTAGCCGCCTTCTGTTCCTTTCGCAATCTGGTTACGAATACGGATATTTGCGAACGTACCGCGCATCATAACTTCGTGGTTACCACGACGTGAACCGTATGAGTTGAAGTAGCGTGGATTTACGCCGCGTTCAGTCAAGTATTTACCAGCTGGCGTATCTTTTCCGATCGCGCCTGCAGGTGAAATATGGTCCGTTGTGATTGAGTCGCCGAATTTACCGATGACGCGAAGTCCTGATAGTTCTTTAATATCTTCAGGTTCTTTTGCAAGACCTTCGAAGAACGGCGGGTTTTGAATATATGTTGAATTTTCATCGAAATCGTATAATGAATCATCTGTTGTTTCAATCGCGTTCCATGCTTCGTTTTCCGTGAATACGCGTGCATACTCTTTACGGAAGAGTTCAGGAGTAACTGTTGATTTCACAGCTTCTGCAACTTCTTCAGTCGTCGGCCAAATGTCTTTAAAGAAGACATCGAATCCGTCTTTATCTTGACCGATTGGATCGTTTTGAAGATCGATATCAACTGTTCCAGCAAGTGCATAAGCAACAACGAGTGGCGGTGAAGCCAAGTAGTTCGCTTTCACAAGCGGGTGAATACGTCCTTCAAAGTTACGGTTACCGGAAAGAACTGATGAAACGAGCATGTCATTGTCAATAATGACTTTCTCGATTTCAGGAAGTAATGGTCCTGAGTTTCCGATACATGTCGTACATCCGTATCCAACAAGGTTGAATCCGATTTGCTCCAAATAAGTAAGAAGCCCTGAATCTTGCAAATATCCTGTAACCACTTTAGAACCTGGAGCAAGTGATGTTTTCACGTAAGCTGGCGGTGTAAGTCCTCTTTCAACTGCTTTTTTCGCAACAAGTCCAGCACCTAACATAACGTATGGGTTAGATGTATTTGTACATGATGTGATTGCAGCAATTGCAAGGTCACCTGTTTTAATCTCGACAGAACGTCCGTCTTCGAATTCAATTGTTGCCTTTTCAGAAAGTTTTTTCGGAGATAATCCAAAACCTTGGTTTCCTTCTGGAGCAACAACTGCATCGTTGAACTCGCGTTGCATGTCTGATAGTGGAATCAAGTCTTGAGGACGTTTCGGTCCAGCAAGGTTCGGTTCAATCACAGAAAGGTCAATTTCAACAACTTCTGTATAAACTGGCTCTTCATTATCAACTGTAAAGAACATATCGTTTTCGATCAAATATTGTTTTACAACTTGAACTTGCTCTTCTTCGCGACCTGTCAGGCGCATGTAGTCGAGTGTTTCTTCGTCAACTGGGAAGAAACCGCAAGTAGCTCCGTATTCAGGCGCCATGTTAGCGATTGTTGCACGGTCTGCAAGTGGAAGCACTGCAACACCTGGTCCGAAGAACTCGACAAATTTACCTACAACGCCGTGTGCACGTAATGTTTGTGTTACTTTTAGTGCAAGGTCTGTTGCAGTTGTTCCGTTTGGTAGATCTCCAACAAGCTTAACGCCTACAACTTCAGGTAGCGGGAAGTATGACGGTTGGCCAAGCATTCCTGCCTCAGCTTCGATACCACCAACGCCCCATCCAAGAATACCCATACCGTTAATCATCGTCGTATGCGAGTCAGTACCAACGAGTGTATCTGGATACGCTTCGAATGTACCGTCTTCGTTTTCAACTGCATGAACTACGTTTGCCAAATACTCTAGGTTAACTTGGTGAACGATTCCTGTTGCAGGTGGAACTGCGCGGTAATTGTCATAAGCTTTTTGTGCCCAACTCAAGAACTGGTAACGTTCGGCGTTACGTTTAAATTCAAGATCCATGTTTAATTGAAGTGCAGCTTGGTTTCCGTAGCTATCTACTTGTACAGAGTGGTCAATAACAAGGTCAACCGGAATTTCTGGGTTGATCTTATCTGGATCTCCACCCATTTCAGCCATAGCTGCACGAAGTGATGCTAGGTCAACGACAACCGGTACTCCTGTGAAGTCTTGAAGAATAACACGTGATGGCTTGAATGGCACCTCGCCGTTAGGATCCGCTTCATTCCCCCATTTTGCAAGGTTTGCTACGTGTTCGTCTTTAATGACATACCCATCATGTTGTCTCAATACTGATTCAAGCAATACTTTAATTGAATAAGGTAGTTTGGAAATGTTCGCAACGCCGGCTTCTTCAATTGCTTTTAGACGGTAATAATTATACGTTTTGCCATCTAACTCAAATGAAGTACGGCTGTTGTGTAAGTTGCTTTTAGCCATTTTGTTTCCTCCTTGTATCTACATGAAAAGGCGATTTTAGCGCGTCTTTTCTCTACCTAATCATATAATAGATTCATACATAAGTAAAATACAATAAGTTTATAGTTTATCATAAGTAAATGTGATGACCTTGTTGCATAAGCTATTAACAGCTGAGTTATCGTTCTCCCCTATTTATTTGTATTCGCTGCATTTACCAAACTAGTTTTGTATACCCTATTTTACATCAAATAAAAGTACTGATGACAGATTCTTATTAATGTGGCATCATTAAATTATCACTAGTAAGGAGTTGGGTTTAATGAAAAAAGCTTTACTCGTTATTGACTATACGGTAGATTTTGTAGCACTGGACGGCGCACTTTCTTGCGGTGAGCCGGGGGTCGAACTTGAGGAGTACATTACTGCACTTACTAAAAAGTTTTTAGATGAAAAGCATTTCGTCGTAATGCCAGTGGATGTACATGATATCGATGATCCTTATCACCCGGAAACAAAGCAATTTCCTCCGCATAATATTCGCGGAACTGAAGGCCGTCATTTGTACGGAACCTTACAACAGCTCTATGATGAACGTAAAGACGAAATTCATTGGATGGATAAAACGAGATTCAGCGCATTTGCAGGTACTGACTTGGAATTACTCTTAAGGTCTCGCGGCATTACTGAACTCCATCTTGTTGGCGTTTGTACCGATATATGTATACTACATACCTCAGTCGATGCATACAATCGAGGTTTTGAGATTGTGATACATGAAAAAGGAGTTGCAAGCTTCGATCCTGCGGGACATGAATGGGCGCTTCGTCATTTTGAAAACACATTAGGCGCTACAATAATTCGATAATTATTTCGCCATGTATGTTTAAATTCATTCATAAAGGTTATACCAACTACAGTTATATTAATAAACTTATTCAAAAGGAGATGAGTACCAAGATGAGTTTTATTTGGTTTCTAATCATCGGTGGTATAATTGGTTGGTTAGCTGGAGCAATTTTAGGAAAAGATATACCGGGCGGCATAATTGGTAATATTATTGCCGGGATAATCGGCGCTTGGATAGGCGGTAAACTGTTAGGCCAATGGGGTTGGAAGGTTTCGGACTTTTACGTATTTCCAGCTTTAATCGGAGCACTGATTCTGGTGTTTATCGTAAGCTTTATATTAAAAGCAATGCGAAAATAATAAAAAAAGATGAACCGCTCATTTAGGCGGTTCATCTTTTTTCATGTGAAGCTTCTATTTCCTTTCGCGATTCTTCAAATTTAGTGAAGAACCAAAGAACGTCTTCTACGTATTTTTCACTGCGATTATAATTAAAAATCGCTTTTTCATACTCGCCTTTTGCAGCGCCGCTATTTGCAAGGTATTTGGCTGCGCTAAACATTGCATCTTCGATATCATATGGATCAGCAATTCCATCCCCATTCGCATCAACACCGTATCCGCCGTATTTATCTATAACTTCCGGGTTGGTTTTATCGCTCTCAGGGATATCGCCTTTGCCTAATCCTGTACAACCCGGGTAAGTCCACCCAACAAAAGTGCAAGGCATGAACTGCATATGCCCTTCTGCGCCAACCGGTGATAGAAGCGGATCCATCGTAGAAAATCTTGTTTCAATCCGATGATGCGCTGCTAATAAAGTCCAAGGAATGCCGTAAGCATCAGCAGCCTCCATATAGACGGGTATATATTCTACCGGAATTTCATTTTGATTGTCGAATAACGCAGCAGATTTTTTAAGTAGATCTGTATTGTTAATACTTGCCCAAATAATTGCCGTTAATGTAAATACCGTAACTGCTACAGGTATGAAAAGGACAATGAGCAATGCTTTCGTCTTGAGAGACATACCACTTTTTTTGTGCTTCATTATCCTGAATCTCCTCTATTACGCGCCCTGTTTAATAAGGGCCTTCATATCTTTAACAATGTCATCAAAAGGGACGTCGTCATTTCCGTTATATAATTTAACCACCAAACCGTCTTGGTTTACAAGTGCAAAGTTTACGCCGTGAGTTACTTGGTCTGAATTTGGATCGTCAGCAACGATTGTCGCAAATGATTTCTTAGCTATTTCAGCAATTTCATCTTGCTTATAGCCTGTCAACATTTCCCATTTAGACTCGTCCGACGGAGCAAAAAGATCTAAATATCCTTGCAACACTTCGGGTGTATCAACAGCGGGATCAACTGTGAAAGAAACAATTTTATAGTCTTCAACTTTTTCTTTAATAAGTTCATCTTGCAACTCTGCCATATTGACCATCATCGGTCCGCAAACAGACGTACAATTGGAAAACACAAATTGTGCTAACCATACTTCACCTTTCAAATCATCAAGCGATACTTCTTCATTATGCTGATTTGTAAAAGTGAACGGTTCGATTTTGAGTTTATAATCCGGTTTAAACTCACTCCCGGAACAAGCACCCAATATGAGTACTATAAGTGCGATAAAAGATGTTCTGAAAAATTTATGCATTCGTTTCTCCCTCACTATTAAATAATGCATTAATCATAACGTAAAAGCCCTTCCTGAACAAGCGAAGGGCTGCCTGTAGTATGGCGAAACACTGACGATTCTGTGAAGTTTACTTCTTAATCTCCGTGACGAGTGCATCATGGATCGCAACAAGTTTCGTTTCAATTCGGTGCAATAGATAAAAGGACACAATTATCGGAAAGCCGATTTCTTGAACGAGACTAATCCATTGATCCATCCCACTTACCTCCATTCTGCAAATAAATTCTAATGGCCGACCCCGCGTAAGAGGTCGGCTTTGTTTTTATCCTTCTATTAATTCTGTAACTGTACGCTCAACAATTCGTGCGCTAATTGCTGAATCAATCAACGAATCATCAACCCCGAACACGCCTGCATTAATTACACCCTGCATCGCAGATTCGACTTCCACTGAGGTAAGATTCTCGCGTGGCTCATCGACAGTCAACATCATCTTCTTACCGCTCGCCGTAGCGAAATTCAGCTGTAATGTTTTTGCCATTTCCTCTCTCCTCCTTTTTTAATTAGTTGTTAACCGCTGATGTTTCAACTTTTTCCGCACCGATAAACGGCAATGATGATAAGTTGGCCAGTTCTTCAAGCCCGTTATACAAACTATTCGCATCGACACCTTCAGCAATGTTGCTATACGTTTTCGATTTCCGGATGAGTTTTCCGTCATCCGTCAAGCCGCCGTCGAAGAAAACACGTCCGATGGCATGCTTGAATTCGATTGTCGCCATATTCCTCACCCCCTTTCAGCACCTATATAGGCGCGAAAAATGGAAAGGGATACGTTGTCCGTGTTTTTTTTCATAATTTCTCTTATAATGTAAACTAGTATGGAAGAGGTGAAAGCAATGCTAGAAGGTTGGTTTCTGTGGTTCATCTTATTTTGGGTGGTTGTACTGGTTGGTCTATTTGCAATAGGCGGCTTTTTTATGTTCCGTAAATTCTTGAAGGTATTCCCGAAAGCGGATGGGAAATCTGATTTGGACTGGGAAGAGTATTATGTGGATAAATCGATTCACCTTTGGAGTGATGAAGCGAAGGAAATGCTTGAAGAACTGACAAAACCGGTTCCCGAATTATTCCGTCCCGTTGCCAAGCAAAAAATCGGAGCCAAGATAGGTGAAATAGCGCTTAAAGAAAAAGCGGAAAAAATAGATATGGATCTTATCATCCGAGGGTATATTATAGCTACGCCCCCGCGTGACTATAAGTTCTTGCGCAAGAAACTTGCTGACATAAATTTCGATGTAACCCCATATGAACATTTATTCCAAAAAGATAAAAGTAAATCTACTAGTTGAAAAAAGGTGTCTGCATGATTAAATGCCGACACCTTTCGTGTTTTTAAGTTTCTTATATTTAACAAGCATTGCGACTCGCCACGGGACGATCATCCCGAAGGCGAGTATCCAGAACATGCCTCCGAGTTCTCCGATATCTATCGTATTGCTTAATAATAACTTCCCGATAAGTCGAATGATTAAAAGGCCAAATAGTATGAAGACAAAGGCTTTAGATCTTTTAATGAAAATTTCTTTATCACGAACTTCAAAATTTGTCGTTCGGATTAAAATAATCGAAAATAACATCCCCACGCCGATCGCTTCCACAATTTGAAGCGGCGCAACTCGAAATTCTTCAAAGATAAACATTAGCGCGCCTGATGACATAAATATCGGCGGCAAAATAATTGTCTTGACAGATACGGGGCGTTTTGCTGCCTTTGAACGAACAATGGCTGCCATAGTCCCCATAAAAAGTGCCAATACAGTTGATCCTATAATTAAATAAACTGGAGGAACCTTGGTGAAAATGGTTTCAATCAACTTGTCTCCCCCATTCCTCCAGCTCGACTAAACGTTTTTTCAACTCATTCATTTGAACAAAACGGGCAAATCGAGCATATTCTTTTCCTTCTCTATACAACAATACAACTGGTGCAGTAAATAAGGATAGTTGTCCTGCTATCTCAGGCGTGTCCGCTACGTTTACAAGGTAAAACGGAACCGAATAATCCGATTGAAGTGCTGCAACTTGCGGTAGCAATCCGTCGCAGACAGAACAATTATCTGTTTTCACGAAAAGAAGTATAGAATCTAGTTTTCGTGCGACTTCAATCCACTCTTCATATGATTCTATCCGTTCCACTTTTCTCACCTCCAATAGTCAAATCAAAATCCCGTGAAATCTCCGAAAATCGGTTGAAGTAATGTAATGATGTATGTCATGCCGTCGAAAAACAATAAAACTCCTACAGCAATCATTACATATCCGCCGGCCTTCATAATCGGACCGCTATATTTTCGAATCGCTCCAATTTTCGTGACAAAGAATGAAAGAACAAAAAATGGAATTGCGAATCCAAGGACATAGGCCATCATATAAATCATGCTTGAACCTGGATTTGTGCTAGCAAGTGCTATGATTGCACCAATGATCGGTCCCATGCACGGCGTCCATCCTGCTGAAAAACCTAAACCAATTAACATCGTTCCCAAATAACCTGCGGGTCTATTTTTAAATTGAAGCTTTCGTTCTTTCATTAAAAACGTTGGTGTAAATATGCCCGTAATTACTAGTCCGAATAAAACAATGAATATGGCGCCGACTTGTCTTAAGAGTTCCATATTTTGCTTGAAAAACACACCTAAATAAGATGATCCGAATCCCAATGCGACAAAGATGAGCGAGAATCCTATTAGAAAGAATAGTGTATGAAGCATCCCTGTTTTATTCATCCGTTTAGAGTCCGATTGTAAGTCATCGAGCGACATTCCTGTGATATATGAAAGAAATGCGGGATATAAAGGTAAGGTACATGGTGATACGAAGCTTAGAAACCCAGCTCCAAAGGCGAAAAATATATTTAAATCAGTCCCCATTAATTTTCCTCCTTATTTTTTCTATATCAATCGTAACAAAAATGGAGAAGAATTACGCTAATATTGACTGTGAAAGCTTTGTGACTTATTGATAAAAAAACGACTTACAGGAGTCTTGATAGATTCCTGTAAGTCGATTAATCTTAAATAACATCTTCAATTGTACTATTTTGTAATTCATACATCATGTGATATAGCCCTTTTTGCGAGAGCAGTTCTTGATGTGTTCCTCTCTCAACAATTTCACCTTTATGCAGCACAAGAATAAGTTCCGCATCTTGAATCGTACTCAATCTATGCGCTATTGCAATTGTCGTTCTGCCCTTTCTCATCTTCTCAAGACTCGCTTGAATCGCAACTTCAGTTTCCGTATCAATGTTTGCAGTTGCCTCATCAAGAACAAGAATTTTAGGATTCGTAGCAATCGTACGTGCAAAAGCAACGAGTTGACGTTGCCCGCTTGAGAATGTTGAACCCCGTTCTGTCACTCTGTGCGAGAACTTTCCAGGCAGCTTTTCGATGAAATCATTTGCTCGAACGAATTCCGCCGCGCCTCTCACTTCTTCAGGCGTCATCTCTTTATTGTGCAAACGAATATTGCTTTCGATATCTCCATAGAACATAAAAGGATCTTGTAGGACAAGTCCGGTTTTCTGACGCAATTCTTCTTGTGGATACTCTTTCAATGAAACACCATCGATGAAAATATCTCCGCGCTCATATTCATAAAAGCGCATTAATAAATTGATGATGGAACTTTTCCCGCTACCCGTATGCCCGACGAGCGCAACCGTTTCACCCGCATTCGCTGTAAAGGAAATGTTTTTTAAGACATCCGCTTTTCCATCATACGAAAATGAAACATTGCGGAATTCGATTTTACCATCCCCGATTTCAGCATTTTTCACAATTTGCTGCTCAGGCTCCATATCATTATCATCCATTAACTTAAAAACACGGGAAGCAGAAACAATTGCCTGTTGAAAAATCGAAAGTCGTTGCATCACTTGCTGAACCGGTTGGAATAAACGACCGATTAATGTCGTGAACGCATATAAAATACCTACCTCAACCGGACTATCAAGTGAAATGAACCCGAAGTATCCGAGAACGAATATAATAGCTCCGGTATACAACAAGTCGATAGCCGGACTGAGTAAAATTCCATCGAATTTAATATTCCGCATGCCCGCCCTAAAATGTTTCTCGTTAATTTCATCGAATTCTGCTTCAAGGCGTTGTTCTTGCCTGAATGCTTGAATCATTCCCATACCCGACAAGGATTCCGCGATTTTAGCGTTAAGTTGACTTAATCGCTCACGAAGATCTTGATAAAAGTCTGTACTGTAGCGTCGATAAATGACGACAATCGCTAAAAATAATGGCAATAATAGCAACGATATGAGGGCTAATTTCACGTCAAGCGAAAAGAGCGCGATATAAACCCCGATCAACATAAATACTGCTTGTAAAAATGTAACTATGACACTTACGAACATATCTTTGATCGACTCTGTATCATTTGTCACTCGAGAAACAATGCTTCCCGCGGGTGTTTTATCAAAATAGCGCATCCCGAGTCCATGTACTTTCGAAAAAACATCGATTCGCATTTGTTGAATGATTTTCAGTGCGATGTCTTGAAAACGCATCAATTGGAAATAAGATACGACGACCATAAACAATTGAATGCCAATATAAAGTAATACGATTGCCGTCACTTCACGCTCTGGGAAATTCAATGGCGTCAAATAGTTATCAATGAACCGTTGAATGATTAACGGACCGACGATACCACCCGTGATTGTCATAATTAGTAAGACAAGCGCGATTGTAATACTTGCTTTATGCGGGGCGGTGTAACTTAGCAGCCTTTTTAGAACCTGCCATTGATCCTTTCCCGTTAGCTTAGGTTGTTTTTCTACGGACATTATACTTCGCCCCCCTGTTCGACCATAACCTCTAGTTGCTGTAGCTCGTACATTTCTTTGTATTTTCCGTCCATCGCCAATAATTCTTCATGCGTACCCGCTTCGGCAATCGTTCCTTCATGCATGACGATAATTTTATGCGCATGTTGAATAGCGCTTAAGCGGTGTGATGTAATGATTGTCGTTTCACCCGTACGGTATTGTTTTAAGGCTTCTAATATCGCTTCTTCCGTTTTCGCATCCACCGCGGATAATGAATCATCCAAAATGAGCAACTCCGGTTCCATGATTAATGCACGAGCAATAGATACCCGTTGCTGTTGACCGCCTGACAAGGACACGCCTCTTTCTCCGACAATCGTTTCATATCCTTCCGAAAACCCGAGGATATCATCATGGATTTGTGCCAAACGAGAGGCTTCATAAATCTTCTCTTTTGCGATTTTCGGATTTGTGAATGCGATATTCTCGGCAATGGTCGTTGAAAATAAGAAGTGATCTTGCGGAACATATCCGATAGATTCACGTAAACGCTGCTGCTTGTACTGATTGATTGGATTCCCTCCATAAACGATGCTCCCTTTATAACCTTCAAATTCCCGTAGAAGCAACTTAAGAATAGCCGTTTTACCGGATCCGGTTCTTCCCACAATTCCCATTGTTTCACCTTGTTTCAATGAGAAATGGACATTGTGCAGCGCGAGCGCTTCGTCACTTGGAAATTTAAATTCTTCAATATCGAAATGCAAATCGCCTTCTGGTCTTTTATCAATCGCTCCTGGTAAATCGGTAATTTCCGGCGCGATGGATAATAACTCTGTAATCCGACTATAAGAAGCATTCCCGCGCTCAACGATATTGAATAGAAATCCAAATGCGAGCATCGGCCAGACGAGCAGTCCAAGGTAAGTACTAAAAGCGACCATGTCACCGATGGACATATCCTCGGCGATGATATATTTCGTTCCGAAGTAAAATGATAAAATATAAGATACCGCAAATATTCCAGTAATCGTCGGATCGAATAACGCATCTATTCTAGCAACACGCATATTTTTACCGACTACATCGGTTGATAGATTAGTGAAATCCTCAATATCCTCTTTTTGTTGACCGAATGTTTTAATTACTTTGATGCCCGTTATGCTTTCCTGTGTTTTGTCATTCAAATTGGAAAATGCTTCTTGGGCAAAACGGAATCGTTTACGAAGCAATCTTCCGTAATAACTTGTCAAGAAAATCATGAATGGCAGTGGAATAAGCGCGATTAACGTCAATTTCCAGTTGATCGTGATGGCCATCGTTAAAATAACAAACCCGCCCGTCGAGATGGAATCGACTAGCGTTAGAATACCCATCCCGGCGGTTTGTTGCAGTGCATTAATGTCATTTGTCGCATGAGCCATTAAATCACCGACACGCCTTTTTTGATAGAAAGAAGGAGACATTCTAGTAAAGTGATTGAATAACTTTTCACGCATCGTTCGTGATAAAAGGACGGCTGATCCGAAAATCATGACACGCCAATAAAAACGCGCGAAATACATAAGAATCCCTGCAATCCCCAAGATAATGAGCCATTTGGTTAGACCAGGCGCTGTCAAACGGCCTAGCGTGATGTCATCGACGATAATCCCGATGATTTTTGGCGGCAACAATTGCAAAATGGAAACAAGAACAAGTGCCGCAATCCCCAAAGCATATTGCTTTTTTCGTTGTTTGAAAAACCAACTCAGTTGTAATAAAACCTTCACATGACTCCCCCTGCTTCTCATTAAAATCGAACCTTTTACTAGTTTAGCAAAATTGCGAACAATAGAAAAGGTCCGAGTTATAAATTATCCGGATTCTGAAATACTTTTTTTAAGAATCGTTTCTAGTTTCGTAAATAGATTTACTCTTTTATTTAAATTAAACGAATTAATATTTGTGAATATTTACACATACAATGAAGTTTCATGATATGATTGAGAAATCTTTAATCGATAGCGGAGGGAATACAAATGACAGTAAAACAAAAAGAAGCAAAAAAATTGCATGTGGAAGATATTTTAAAAGCGTATCAGCAATTAAAAGATGTGGTTACGCACACACCTCTACAAAAAAATGAACAGTTATCTGAAAAATATGGTTGCCAAGTATATATAAAAAGAGAAGATTTGCAATATGTTCGTTCATTCAAATTACGCGGCGCTTATTATAAAATCATGAAAGTCGCAAAAATGGCACGTGAAAAAGGAATCGTTTGCGCGAGTGCAGGCAACCATGCCCAAGGCGTCGCCTATGCATGTGCCCATTTAGGAATCGACGGCAAAATTTTCATGCCGCAAACAACGCCAAAACAAAAAGTAAACCAAGTGAAAATGTTCGGCCGAGATCATGTAGAAATTATTTTGACAGGCGATACTTTTGACGACTCTTCCGCCCATGCAACGAAATACGCCACTGACAATGATAGGATTTTCATCCACCCATTTGATGACCTTGATATTATCGCGGGTCAAGGGACTGTCGCTGTCGAAATCATGAATGACATCGAAGAACCAATCGATTATGTCTTTTCCAGCATCGGTGGCGGTGGCCTCCTATCCGGGCTGAGCACGTATATAAAAAATGTTTCGCCCAGTACACGCATGATTGGCGTAGAGCCGGCGGGTGCGGCGAGCATGCAAGCGGCATTTGACAATAAAGGAGCGACAACATTGGAGACAATCAATAAATTTGTTGACGGAGCCGCCGTGCAATGCGTAGGCCAACACACTTATGAAATTTGTAATAAATATGTGACGGACATCATACCTGTTCCAGAAGGTAAAGTTTGTTCAACCATTTTGGAATTGTACAACTTGCATGCGATTATTGCTGAACCGGCTGGAGCTTTGCCGATTGCAGCACTGGATTTTTACAAAGAAGAGATTAAAGGGAAATCGATCGTGTGTGTCATTAGCGGCGGGAATAATGATATCGGCAGAATGCAAGAAATTAAAGAAAAATCTTTGATTTATGAAGGACTTCTCTATTATTTCATCGTTAATTTTCCGCAAAGAGCCGGAGCACTTCGTCAATTCTTGGATGAAGTACTTGGACCGGATGACGATATTACGACATTTGAATACACGAAGAAAAACAACAAAGAAAGCGGTCCGGGACTCGTCGGCATTGAATTGAAAAACAGCGAGGATTATGAAGGGCTTATCGAGCGAATGAACCAATGCGGTTTTGCTTATAAAGAAGTTAACAAAGACAGTACCTTATTTGAGTTGCTCATATAGATTAATTCAAATATACTACACGTCTAGTAATTGCAATACAGGTGACTAACACGTATAATATAATTGAATTAACATACATTAAAAAGGACCGCTTGATGTACCACCATCAAACGGCCTGGTAATAAAATAGTATCGCTTCAAAGGCGATCAGCACGAGGCAGTAAACCGCACTCTCGCTTGGAGGCTCAGAGGCGGTTTACTTTTTTCTTGAAAAAGTATATGACAACGCAATGACCGTTACAATCAGAGTTGAAAATCCAATTGATATGCTCAATGCTTCAAATGTCGTCATTAGCAACACCTCCTCTCCCTTTTCCTGCAGGTAAATGCAAGACTGCTAATCAGGGATTTCAGATGCGCCAACCGCCTATGAACACACACTATTTTATTCCTCTTTCATCATAACACACATACGTTCTCTTCGGGTTATGAAAATAATCTACTTTCTAAATTCTCTTACTTAAAATGTCCACCGATAAGTTTTGCTCGTTCTACGGCCGTTCCCGCTTTCGTGTAGGAAACCGCACGGAGTACGGCATTCGAACCGTATTTATTTCTAAGTGAATCGATTGTCTCCCCAAGCTTACGATTGCGCCACTTCTGTTCATCGAATAAACTCAGTTGCATAGAATGCTCTTCTTCCAAGTTTGTCAGGCTAATGGATAGACGACGTATTGGACGTCCATCATGGAATTCATCTAAGAGCGCCGTACAAAGTCGATAAATTTTCATCGTGTCATTCGTCGCTTCAGCCATCGAACGTGATCGATTAAACCCGCCGCCGAATGCATGCTTTGAATAGGTGGCAGACAAATGGACAGTACGGCCCGCCCGCTTCGCTTCCCTTGCTCGCATCCCGATATCTTCACACATTTCCAGGATGACCGTAAGAATATCTTCTCGTTCGATATAGTCGCGGAATAGCACTTGCCCTTTTCCGTAGCTTATTTGCCCTTCGACAAGCGGTGCGCCCATGTCGGATAAGTCGATGCCGTGTGCGTGGTAATACAGCTGATTGCCCATTACGCCGAATTTCTTTTCGAGTTTTTCAAGGGGTGCATGTGCTAGATCGCCAACGGAAAAAAGTCCCATGCCATTGAGTGTTTTTTCTAGGCGGCTGCCAATCCCCCACATTCGACTTAGCGGAGCGACGGGCCATAATTTTTCAGGTACATCATCATACGTCCATTCCGCAATCCCCGTTTTTTTCGCTTCAAGATCGAGTGCGAGTTTGGAAAGTAGGATGTTTGGACCTATACCAATTGCAGACCGCAGATCAAATTGACTCATAAGATCTTCACGTATGCGGCGGACAATTTTTTCCGAAGGTCCCCATAAACGTTCTGTTCCACTTAAGTCAATAAAACTTTCGTCGACGCTATATGTGTGAATCGCCTCTTTTGGGACGTACCGGTTCAGCAATCGGGTAATTTCCATCGATACATCGAGAAAAAAACCCATCTTCGGTTCGATAAGATGAATTGATGGATCATCCGGTATTTCAAACAATCGATTGCCAGTTTTTATCCCGTATTTTTCTTTTAATGGCGGCGAAGCAGCAAGGACAACTCCGCCTTTTCGGTCCTTATTTCCGACAATCGCGATTGGCGTCTCCATGACATCGAGTCCTTCTATCGCCGCGGCACAACTCGCGTAAAAACTTCGCATGTCAAGGCAAATGATTTTTCGATCTGGCAAATCCTCATACATAATTAACACCTCCGCGGAACACGTGTTCTACAGTTAAGTATAGCCCACTTTTACATCGTTAATCAATGAGAAGTTTTAACAGTGAAGCAAGGAAATAGAAAAAAAGCCGTCATTTGCGTCGGCTTTTTTCATTAATCGCTAAGTGACAAAGAAACATTCCCGACAGCTACCGTCAACTTGACGTTAGGCCCCCCGATTCCAATAGAACCGCCCGCTTCGTTCGGTAGGTTGATCGTTTTATTCCCGACACTGTTGTTTATGTCCGTTTGGAGAGCAAGCGGCGCTTCTTTCGTTTTCACGGCAATATTCCCGACTTCCGTTTTCGCTTGAATGTTATTCGCGATGCTTTGCAAACTAATCGTAATGTCCCCGACCTCCGACTGGGCATTGATCACGCCGCCTATTCCGATTAAGTTGATATTCCCGACGTTTGTAGTTGTTTGCGATTCATTGGCATAGATTGAATCGACATAAATGTTCGCAACATCGGCGTGTACAAGAAGCCGATCATATTGTTTAGTCGGCAACTCTACCAAAATGGTATAACCATCAGATAATTTTCGGAAGGAGAGAAATCTGGATTTTGTTTTCGCTTTTATGATTACTTCGCCGTTTTTTTCTTTTAAAGTCAGCTTGAACTTTTTCGACGGTTTCTTCGTCGTTTTTCCTTCTAGTTGCACTCGTATGTCATGCCCATCATGCGGTGCGATTTGAATGTCGCCTATGTCCGTGGACACATCCACATTTACAATATGATCAGCGGCAATAGATTTGCTTAGCTCATCTTTGGATCCTCCGAATAAGAACAGCAAGAATTTAATCACGATAATAATTCCAATAAGGATAACCGCGATGCGCATGATTTGGTTCAAACTCATTTTGTTTTCCCCTTTATTAGACTTATCGTTAGACCTTACCATTCTATTCACGAATGTCCGATAAAATAGCGGAATTTCAAATTTACTTGACTCGTTTTCGAATAAAGGCTAAATAAACGCCCAAACCAATCAAAAGTAAAAGAATGAAAATCGGCAAATTTCCAATGATGAAAACGATTAAACCTGAAGCAGCTGCAAGTAAAAAGTTCGTGCTCGTCGCAAGTTGTTTTTTCGTTTTATCCCAAGTATCCAAGTCTTTATTATCTAGGCCAGGTACAATAACGCGATTTTCAAACATCGAAATTTCAACTGTCGAATAAGATGTTTGGTTTTCTAAATAATTCATTTTCCCGACAATTACTTCAATCTCTTCTTGGATGATGGCTAGATCAGATGATATTTTCAATAAATCCGCCGTCTTTTCCGCATCGCCCATAAAATCAAGCAATCTCGCCTCAACGGCACGTTTTGATTTAACTCTTGATTTCAAATCAACGTATTCTTCTGTCACATCTTGACCGGTTACCGTGCGTCCTAGAATTTCAGCCGCTTCTCCTTCAGTAGCTGTCAAAAACTTTTGGAAATGTTTTTCTGGAATTCGAACTGTGATGTTTCCGCTAACCGATTCATCGTCATCCCGGTATATGTTAGACTCCACGATGTATCCGCCGTATTCATTTACTTTTTTCTCTATATTTTGCTCGGCTTTATCAAAGTCTTTTACATTCAGTTGCAGTTGTGCTTGGTGAATAATCATCCGATTCGTTGAAGTTTCGCTAACTACTTTTCCATCGTCTGTTTCGCTTTCTGTTTCAGCATCTGCAGCGGACTCGTCGCGCTCTGCCTCTGAACTATCCTGGTCGACAGCCATATCATTTGAAAGAGATGATTCAGTGGATGATTCATATTTCCCTGCCGATTCCCCCTTATCTTCTTTCATTGAATCATTAGAGCTACAAGCTGTCATAAAGATAAAAACACTGGCTATTAACCACGGCCGCAAAACTTTTTTCTTCATGGATTTCCCTCCTCGTCTCATTAATGAAGTAGACGGTAAATTTCAGAAATAGTTACAACCTCCTAAAAATGAAACCAAAAATAGATTTGAACGTATTATGATATAATGACATTAGCTTATTTATGAATGGAAACTACTAGGAGGGCGAAGAATATGGGACTTTTCGGATTCTTTAAAAGTCAATTTATAGAAGTTATCGAATGGACAGACAGTAATACAAATACAATGGTTTACAGATTTCCGGTTCAAAATAATGAAATTAAAATGGGTGCGGAATTAACTGTCAGGGAATCGCAAGTGGCAATCTTTGTAAATGAAGGTGAAATTGCCGATGTGTTTGGTCCAGGCAGGCATCAATTATGGACGCAAAACATGCCGATTTTAACGAAGTTGAAGTCGTGGAAAACCGGTTTTAACTCTCCGTTTAAAGCAGAGGTATACTTTGTAAATACGAAACAATTCGTTAATCAAAAATGGGGTACGTCGAATCCGATTATGATGAGAGATCCCGAATTCGGGATGATTCGTTTACGAGGATATGGCATCTATTCTTATCGCGTTTCAGAACCGACTGTCTTTTTGAAAGAATTATTCGGAACGAATGCTTCATATGATACGAGCAGCATTGAAAATCAGTTAAAAAAGATGATCATCTCCGGTCTGACGGATCTATTTGCAGAATCAAAAATCGCCGCTCTAGATTTGGCCATGTTCTATGACGAGTTAAGTACACAAGGTAAAGAAAAAATGCAAGAGCGCTTCAGCGCGTTTGGATTTGAAATCACTTCCCTGTACATCGAAAACTTGTCATTGCCAAAAGAAGTCGAAGAAGCAATGGACAAACGAACGTCCATGGGCGTTCTCGGGAACCTTGGACAATATCAGCAATACCAAGCGGCTGAAGCACTTCGGGACGCTGCGAAAAATGAAGGCGGCGGACTGGCAGGAGCAGGTGCCGGACTCGGAGCAGGTGCTGCACTTGGCGGCGTCATGGCAAATGCATTTTCAGGCAATCAACAACAAAATGCAGCGCAATCATCAACTCCGGGGTCCGAGAAAATAAATTGTCCGCATTGTGATGCGCTAGTCAATAAAAACGCTAAATTCTGCGGGGAATGCGGTAAAGCAGTGCAAAAGAAAAAGGTTCCATGCGTGAATTGTAAAACGGAAATAAATGAAGATGCAAAGTTCTGCGGAGAATGCGGAGCAAACCAACTTTCCAAAAAAACTTGCGAAAAATGCGGGAAAGAAAATAATCCGAATTCGAAGTTTTGCGGGGAATGCGGAGAAACGCTATAACAGTGAAGAAGAGGTGAGCTCGTGACAAGCTTGGAAAACAACGAACAGCCAGAATCAGTAAAGATTGAACAAACAGAAGTAAATCAATGCTCTTCTTGTGGCGGGAATACAGTTTTTGACCCTTCTAGCGGAGCTCTTAAATGCCCTTTTTGCGGAAATGAAAAAGAAATTGAAAAAACACAAGAAAATGCAATTGAACATAGCTTTTTACAAGCGCTAGAAAAAGATGACCATAGTTGGGATGATGAAAAACGCGTTTTTAAATGTGAGAACTGCGGTGCGGAAACGGTATTAGATAAAGACAAAGTAGCTGATTTTTGCACATTTTGCGGCTCGTCTCACATATCTACAAGTGAAAATCATGCGGGGATTAAACCCGCGTTAGTCCTTCCCTTTCAAGTGCCGCAAGAGGAAGCGATCGAGAAATTCAAAGGTTGGATCAATAAGCGTTATTTCGCTCCTTCTTCACTGAAAAAGTCTTATCAATTAAGTAAAATTACCGGGGCCTATCTTCCCTATTGGACATTCGACTCGAAAACGCGTTCAAACTTTGTCGTTCGGATCGGTACCTATTATTATGTCATGGTCACTAGGACAGTCGTTGAAGACGGGAAAACTAGGCAAGTAACTGAACAAGTGCGGAAAATTAGATGGAGGACAGAGCACGGCCGGTACAATGAGTTTTTTGATGATGTACTAGTAAAAGCCTCGCGGAATGTTGCCAGCGATCTTATTCATAAAATCGAACCTTTTCAATTGAACGCCCTGGTTGACTATAAATCTCAGTTTCTATCCGGATTCTTGGCGGAAAGATATTCAATTCCGTTGAAAGAAGGTTGGAATGGTGCCAAAGCGATTATTGACAGGCGGATTACAAATGGAATCGAACGACAAGTTCATGGAGACGTTGTGCAAGTTGTAAGCGTCTCTACCAATTACGATAACATTACGTATAAGCATATTTTATTGCCCATCTGGATTTCATCGTTTCATTTCAATAATAAGGTTTACCGATTCTTAGTGAACGGGCAGACCGGAAAAGTCAGTGGAAACGCTCCAATAAGTGCTCTGAAAGTAACGATTGTCTCGTTAGTCGCTATTATGATTATTGCTATTATTGTTATTTCCTTTGGTGGTCAATGATTAGGCAAGGAGAAATGGTCTGGAGGTCGCCCTCTTGACCATTTTCTTATTTCAAAGAATGGTTAGCGCCCTATTCGGTAAAATACGTTTGTACAGGTCTTTATAGTAGAAAATGATATAGTTGAGAGGAAGCATAACTATTTTTCATGCAAGATTAGGAGAGAATTCGATGGATAGAAAAGAAAAACAATTAATTGATTACTACTACAAAAAGTTTTCCGAAAGAAGTTTTGATGAAAAAGATGTGTATAGTTTTTTAATGGTTATTAAAGAAGATACGAGCGATATTAAAGTAATTAAAGAACTTGCAGATTTCATTGCACATAGAGAGAAAAGTACAGGTTACGCAAAGGAATACCTGGATGAATGTAAAGAAATCATTAATAATCTAGGAAAAGAAAAGAACCGTAGAAAAATCGAGAATATCTTCTCATTTAAAGAAATCAGAAACGGTTTCAATGCTTTATTTCAAATACTTGGCTTCGAAAAGTTACCATTAGACATCATCAATGATTTTATTATCTGCATTATTTCATTACTGCAGGACGTAAAAATCGTTTCTGGAAGCTTAAACAAAGAAGTCGGGCATCTAAGCTTTGCTGCTTCTAGCAAAGAGCTATTTTTGATGGGCAATATGACGATTCGTAACCAAGGTCGATTTATGCCCGTTACATTTCCTGTATTATCCGTAAAAAATATATACGAAGAAATAACACCCCAAGATAAAAATGATACGCCCTATCTCTTTGATCATGAACTCATTGAAGTGATAAATATAAACCAAAAGTTGGCCATAACGTTTCCTGAAATGAAAGCCTAAATAATAATGAAACCAGCCGTGAGGAAGAATGCAGTTCAATTCTTCTCCGATGATTAATCGGCTGGTTTTATTTTTTCATAAAAAAGTTGCGCCCTAATCGCTCGACAAGCGTTGGTGCAAGCGCGTGAAGTTTACTTGTAATCCCCATATACCAAGGCTGATTCACTTCTCTTACAGGTTTTTCAATCGATTGCATCACTGAATCGACTACTGTTCCTACGGTCAGTAAATGTTTACTTAACGATTTACGGTAATTTCCAGTCTCATCGGCGAGATCTAGGAATGGCGTATCGATTGGACCTGGGTTAATTGTAGTAACGTGAATGCCAAATGGTGCAACTTCCATACGCAGTGCATTTGCATACCCTAATAGTGCATGTTTTGACGCTGCGTAGACAGAGGCTTTCGGAGTCGCGACTTTTCCCGCTTGCGAACCAAGATAAATCAAATGGCCGCTTTTACGTGCCATCATGTCCGGCAGTAGGCGTTTTGTCAGTTCGATTGGTGCCACGACGTTGATATCCATTGTTTTACGTGTTGTTTCGTCGGAAAGTTCATGCGCGTATTGGAACGTACCGACTCCTGCGGAGAAAATAACAACGTCTGGCGAGCCAATTTTCTTCATGACAAAATCAAGGCCTTCTTTTTCAGATAAATCGGCCGGTATCGTATGTGCACCTTCATTTTGCAATGTCCATAAAATATCCGTGGCTCTTCCTGTTGCCCAGACTTCATGCCCTTCTTTCACCAATCGTTTGGTCAGTGCATGCCCCACTCCGCTTGTTGCGCCTGTGATTAGGAAAGATTTACGCTTTTTCATAATACAAAATACCACTTTCATCTCGAGTTTCGCGGACAAGTTCCTTGTCGACAAGGTAGTCAGCATGTCCGATTGTTACAGATAATGTGAGCCCGAGTTCTTTTTCGTATACAGTCGGGAATAGCACTTTATTTAATTCGAAAATCGTACGTCCATTATCCATCATGGCAAGGACTTTCATGGCACGTTCCCGTTGTTTTTCAAGTCTTGCTTTAATTAGCGAATGCGCATTTCTGACTTCGTCCCCATGGCCCGGGTAAATCACTTCAACGGGAAGCGTCAGAATTCTTTTTAAGGATTCATTGTACTGAAGCAATGAACGCGGGCGCTTATCTTTTGGATCTAACGGCGGTTCAATAAGTGGATTTGATACAACTTCCGGAAGTACAAGGTCGCCGCCAATCACCTGGCGCGTGTTTTCATTCCAAAATACATGATGACTTTGCGCATGTCCCAATGTTTCAAGAGCTGTCCAACCAGGATGTCCCGGTAGCGCATCTCCTTCTGTCAGTATTTTATCTAACGGCCTGTCTCCCATGAGGGCAACAGATCTTTTCATCTTTTTCACCCAACCTAAATATTCATCGGGTACACCTTCTTCGATAAGGCAATCAAGGTAAAACTTATCGTGATAATTAAAAAAAGCTTCATCTCGCTTTAACCATAAATTATTGTATGGATGCCCGAGCACTGTTGCGTTATCAAATGCATCAATCCATCCCGCATGATCAGGGTGATGGTGAGTTAAGAAAACCTGCTCAATATCAGAGAATGCATAACCTGCCTCTTTCAATCCATGCTTGAGCGCTTCATATGCTTCCGGTGTTTTTGGTCCCGCGTCAATGAGTGATAACGCATCCCCTTTCACGAGAAACGCGTTTACATCCCCAACAGCAAATGGTGTGGGGATACTAATTTTATGTATCATATGAAAAATCTCCTTCATGTAATGAATAGGTATTCAGTTCATTGTACATCTTTTGGAAGGTGAGGTCATCCTTTCTTTAAGTTGAATTAATATTTTTTTTGGAGTTGACATTCCTTGAATGGCATGCAATAATCAGACTAATTCAGAACATGCAAGCTTTGACGAAGACGAGTAGTTATGGTGATGGAGACAAGAAAAATGTGGCCATCGGCTGAAAGCCGCATATCCCTCTCCCATCTCGAACCTCCTTCCGAGCTGTTGTGGAAACACGACCGTCTCCAACGCGTTAAGATGGAAACAAGTAGTGCCGTAAATTCGGCAAATCTAGGTGGTACCGCGGAAACATGCGTTTTCGTCCTTTCAGTAGGATGAGAACGCATTTTTTTATTGGCTTTATTGATTTTATTGAAATGAAAGAGGCGATTTTTTTGGAAAAGATTATATTTGTAGGTGCAGGTTCGATGGCGGAAGCAATTATCGGCGGGATTATAGAGCAAGGCGCAGTCCAACCTCAAGATGTGTTTGTAATGAATAAATCTGATGATGATAGATTGAATTCTTTGCAAAAGAAATATGGCGTGTCGATTGTTTGTCGGGAGAAAAAAGCATTCGAAAACGCGGATCTTGTAGTACTTGCGACGAAGCCGAAAGATATTCAGCAAGCAATGGCGGACATCTATCCTTTAATAAATAAAAATGCCGCTGTTTTATCTGTAATCGCCGGGGTTTCCATTAACACGATTGAAAACGGTCTCGGAAATAGGCCCATTGCGAGATCGATGCCGAACACATCGGCAACGATTGGAAAATCAGCAACCGGTATAGCAATGAACGCAGCTGTGGATGAAAATATGAGAAAACAGCTTCTAGGTTTATTGGAATCGATTGGATTAGTGAAAGAAGTGGAAGAAGATGATTTACATGCGGTAACGGCCCTTTCCGGAAGTGGCCCGGCCTATGTCTATTTCTTGGCGGAGGCGCTTGAAGAAGCTGCGTTAAGTAAAGGTCTGACAAAAGATGTGGCACGTTCGCTCATCATTCAAACGCTCGAAGGTGCCGCCGCAATGATGAAAGAAACTGGAACGGAACCAGCTGAACTCCGGGAAAACGTGACGAGTCCAGGCGGCACGACTGCAGCCGGGCTACAGGCATTGGAAAATCGTTTATTTAAAGAAACGATTTCGGAGTGTATTGAAAAAGCAACGGCACGGTCGCGTGAACTGGGTGCACAAAATTAATACTTAAAACTGTATTTTTAATGAGAAAGTTGCTTACTTTCGTCAAAACTGATGCATTTAGCTAAGCACCTATACAGCCTCGAACATTACCTTTTTGCTATACTAATAGAAGAATTAATTTGGGAGGTTATATATTTGGCTAAGTTATTTGAACCCTTCACAATACGCGATGTCGAATTTAAAAACCGTATTGTGATGTCCCCGATGTGCATGTATTCGAGTCATCATGACGACGGCATGATTGAAGACTGGCATAAGACTCATTATGCAACGCGCGCTGTCGGGCAAGTCGGGCTTATTATTGTGGAAGCGACGGCTGTTCAACCAGAAGGACGCATATCCGCGCAAGATCTTGGCATTTGGAGTGATGATCATATCGAAGGCCTAGCGGAAACAGTTCGACTTATGAAACAACACGGCTCAAAAACAGGTATTCAACTTGCCCATGCCGGTCGGAAAGCAACTGTTGAAGGTAATATATTTGCACCGTCCCCAATTGCATTCAACGATTCCTATAAAACACCTGTAGAAATGACGACAGACGATATCCTGGAAACGATTCAAGCATTTAAAGACGGAGCGATCCGGGCGAAGAAAGCTGGATTCGATGTCATTGAACTGCACGGGGCACATGGTTATCTGATCAATGAGTTTTTATCTCCTTTATCGAATAAACGGACAGATGAATATGGTGGGTCGAATGAAAATCGATACCGCATTTTACGTGAAATCATCGATGAAGTGCGTTCAGTTTGGGAGGGACCTTTATTCGTCCGGATTTCCGCACATGATTACACCCAAGGCGGCATGACACCGGAAGCTTATATTGAAATGGCAAAGTGGATGAATGCGCAAGGTGTTGATTTAATTGATGTGAGTTCCGGTGCAGTGGTTCCCGCAAGAATCGATGCTTATCCGGGTTATCAAGTGAAGTTTTCAGAAACAATCAAAGAAGGCGCAGACATTGCAACTGGGGCTGTCGGTCTAATCACTACTGGTATCCAGGCAGAAGAAATCTTGAAAAACAACCGAGCCGATATGATTTTACTGGCCCGTGAATTATTACGTGATCCTTATTGGGCATATACGGCAGCGAATGAACTCAATGTTAAAATTGAAGTGCCAAAACAATACGAACGCGGCTGGATATTTTAACTTTAGACAGCCCACGATAAAGGTAAACCCACGAAAAGACAAATTTTTCGTGGGTTTACTTATTTACTATCTAACTGAATTACTGTGTGGTTTTTCCATTCAAACCTCGCAAAGTCTTCGGCAATATAAAGTTCTGGAAAAATGGCTTTCCCTTGCTTCAACAATTCCGGAATATCTTTCGGCATAAATCTAGCACTAATATGGTTGGCGATAAGTGTTTTTGCTTCAGCTTTTTCCGCGGTGGTGGCCGCATCTCCTATTGTTGAATGACCATAGTCTTTTGCAAGCTCGCCCGTATCTAAATCGAAAGTTGCTTCATGAACTAAAATATCCGCTTTATGCGCCAACTCAATTGCTTCATCGCAATAACGCGTGTCGCCAAGAATCGTAACGGTAAATCCTTCTTGTGGCTCGCCCGTGACATCTTTGCTTAAGACGAGTCGGCCATCCGGCAATTCGACGTCTTCTCCATCTTTTAATTGTTTCAACAAAGGTCCTTTAGGAACGCCTTTTTTTATAGCTTCATCGATAAGCAATTTCCCTTGAAGCGGTTTTTGTTCAATTCGATAACCGAAGCACGGGATGACATGGCGCAATGATTTAGCTGTGACAAGAAAATGTTCATTTTCAAAAACAATCCCGTCGGTAACTTCATGAAAGACAAGTTGATAAGTTAAATGAGTTTGAGTAAGTTGAAAGGTTGTTGTCAGCCATTCTTCTAGTCCGACTGGTCCATAAATATGAAGGGCATCTTCACCGCCAAGAAATGACCTAGAACTCAATAGTCCCGGTAAGCCTAAAATATGATCACCGTGTAAGTGGGTAATAAAAACCCTAGATATTTTACTCGGTTTCAATGAAGTATGTAAGATTTGATGTTGTGTCGCTTCTCCGCAGTCAAACAGCCATAATCCTTCTCCTTCTGCAGAAAGATTTAGAACTACGGAAGACGTATTACGCATTTTTGACGGCATCCCTGCGCCCGTACCTAAAAACTGCAATTCCAAAGTAATTCGCCCGCCTTTCTACGTAATGTTAGGTATGCCCTCTTTTAATGGAACCCGTTCCAAATTTTTGTTCTATTGTTTTCACGAGGCTATCAATTTTTTCCGCCTCCGCATGTTTTTCAAAATTATAAATCGATAATTGCTCGTATATTTCATTCATCGGGATAACGTTTGATACCGTAATTCCTAAAAGCCGGATCGGTTCACCGTCCCAATACAATTTGAATAATTCGATGGCTTCATTATAAATTTCTTCTTCTTTATACAATGGATTGAGCATCGTTCTGCTTCTCGTCTGGTTTTTCCAATCGGCAGTGCGGATTTGAATCATGATTACAGTACCCGCAAGTTGTTCGCGGTCCAATCGGAGTGCGACTTTATTGGCCAACCATTTGAATGTTTTCAAGCATTCGCTCAGTGCAGTTTCATCAATCGGTAATGTTGTAGAACTTCCTACACTTTTTCGTTCTTCTGCCGCTTCCGGATCTACAGGTCGGTAATCAATGCCGTTTGCTCGTTTCCTTAATCGTTCTCCATTTTTCCCAAGAGATAATCTAACCATCTTTTCATCGGCCGTTGCCAAATCTCCGATAGTATGGATTCCGAGTTCATTCATTTTCTTTTCGGTACTTTTTCCAATGCCATGCATCTCAATGACAGGTAACGGCCAAAGGATTGTTTCGATTTCACGTTTTCGTAAAATCGTGATGCCCATGGGCTTTTTCATATCAGAGGCCGTTTTTGCCAGAAACTTATTCGGGGCAATACCGATTGAACAGGGCAAATCAAGTTCTTGCAAGATTCGTCGTTGAATCTCTTCCGTAATAGAAATAGCATCGGTTAGCCCGCCGATGTCAGTAATATCGATATATGCTTCATCAATTGAAACCGGTTCAACTAGATCCGTATACGTTCGCAACAGATCGAACACGGCTCTAGATGCGATTCTATACTTTTCGAAATCAGGCGGAACGATAACCAAGTCGGGGCAAAGTCGCCTTGCTTCCCCGACCGTCATCGTCGTATAGATGCCGAGCGCTCTCGCTTCATACGAACAAGTAACAAGAATCCCGCGGCGTTGTTTCGGATTTCCCGCAACCGCCATAGGAATCCCTTTTAGAGAGGGGTCATGCGCTTGTTCAACTGATGCGAAGAAACTATTCATATCAAGATGCAGGATGACCCGTGCCCGTGTTTCACCGACAGTCGCCACATGACTTCCCCCCATCTATTGGTATTTACTAGATTATTTTGATGCTGTGACCTTAACGATTTCTATTAGTAATTCGGTCAGCTTATTCAATTCTTCTACTGGCATCCGTTCATTTGTCGTGTGAATCTCTTCATACCCAACAGATAATGTGACAGTCGGGATACCTGCGCCGTTAAAGACGTTACCGTCACTACCTCCGCCGCTTGTTAACAATTCTGGAGTTCTACCTATATTGTTAATTGCTTGAACGGCTGTTTGAACGACTTCGGCACTTTCTTCGAAGCTGAATCCTGGATACATTTCTTGAACTTCAGTTTGAGCTTGACCGCCCATTTGTTCAGCTACTTGTTCAAATGTTGAAACCATATGATCCGTTTGTTTTTTTAGTTTTTCTGGATTAATCGAACGAGCTTCCGCTACGATAGTAACTTCATCGCATACGATATTTGTCGCGCGTCCACCGTGGAAACTTCCTATATTTGCTGTCGTTTCAGCATCAATACGGCCAAGCGTCATTGCAGAAATTGACTTTGCTGCAATATTGATCGCAGATACACCTTTTTCAGGGGCAACGCCTGCATGCGCAGTTTTACCGTTAATCGTCGTCCATAATTTAGCTTGATACGGAGCAGATGTAACGATGCCGCCTACTTTGCCGTCGCTGTCTACCGCATAACCGTATTTTGATGTGATTAGTGAAGCGTCCATTTCTTTCGCACCTGCAAGTCCGCTTTCTTCACCCGCGGTAATGATAAATTGAATATCCCCGTGAGAGATATAATTTTCTTTAACCGTGCGCATCATTTCAAATAATGCCGCGATGCCTGCTTTATCGTCCGCGCCGAGAATTGTCGTGCCATCGGAATAGACATAGCCGTCTTCGCGCAGTTCTGGTTTTATTCCAAGACCTGGAACAACGGTATCCATATGACATGTGAAGTAAATGGAATCCGCGTCAGCCACGTTTCCTTTAATAGAAGCGATTAGATTTCCCGCACCGTGCCCGCTTCTTTGTGCGGAATCGTCTTCAATGACTGTAAACCCGAGTTCTTCCATTTTCACTTTTAATACATCTGCAATTGCTCTTTCATCTTTTGTTTCTGAATCGATTTGCACGAGCTCGAAAAATTCTTCTAATAGTCTTTCTTTATTCAATAAATTCCCTCTCCTTAAAGCGGTATATTTCCATGTTTCTTTTTAGGTCTTGTTTCTTTTTTATTCCGCATCATATCCAATGCTTGAATTAGCTTAATGCGCGTTTCTCTTGGATCGATAACGTCATCAACCATTCCATGAGAAGCTGCGACATATGGATTGGCAAATTTCTCACGATATTCTTCAATTTTCTCTGCACGTGTTTTATCTGGGTTATCCGAGTTAGCGATATCGCGTGAGAATATAATGTTTGCCGCGCCTTCAGGTCCCATAACTGCTATTTCTGCATTCGGCCATGCATAGACAACGTCTGCACCGATTGATTTCGAATTAAGTGCAACATACGCCCCGCCGAAAGCTTTTCGTAAAATAACAGTCATTTTTGGAACAGTGGCTTCTGAATACGCATACAAGATTTTTGCTCCGTGTCGAATAATGCCCCCGTGCTCTTGTTTTACTCCCGGGAAAAATCCGCTAACATCTTCAAATGTTATAATCGGAATGTTAAAGGCATCACAAAAACGAATAAAACGGGCCGCCTTATCAGAAGAATCGATATCCAGACCGCCAGCCATGACGCGCGGCTGATTGCAAACTAAACCGACCGTTTCCCCTTTAATGCGGGAGAGTCCGACGACAATATTACGAGCGAATTCAGGTTGAACTTCCATAAATGAATCTGTATCGACGACTTGTTCAATCACGCGTCGAATATCGTAAGGACGTATGCCTTCATATGGAACGATATCTGCAAGATCAGGACGATAATCATCGCTGTCAGCATAATCTGCGATAGGCGGTTTTTCTTCGTTATTTTGAGGCAAATAAGACAATAGTTGACGAACACTTTCCAAAACAGTCTTTTCATCTTTTCCGCGGAAATGCGCATTCCCGCTAATTGAGTTATGTACTTTAGATCCGCCGAGCGCTTCCGAAGAAATTTTTTCACCAGTTACCGTTTCGATCACTTTCGGTCCAGTGATAAACATTTGGCTTGTTTTGTCGGTCATAAACACAAAATCTGTAATTGCTGGCGAATAAACAGCGCCACCTGCACATGGCCCTAAAATTACCGAAATTTGCGGAATAACTCCGGAATAAATTGCGTTTCGATAAAAGATTTCCCCATAACCGTCTAAAGAAACAACGCCTTCTTGAATTCTAGCGCCGCCCGAATCATTTAAACCGATAAATGGCGCACCATTTTTAGCAGCTAGATCCATGACATTTGCAATTTTCATGGCATGCATTTCCCCGAGTGCTCCGCCAAAAACAGTGAAATCTTGGGAGAACAAATAGATGGGTCTGCCATCAATCTTACCGTATCCAGTAACGACGCCGTCCCCTGGTCCTACTTGCATGTCCATGCCGAAATCTCTTGTCCGATGCGTGACGAACGGGTTTAATTCGACAAATGTATCTTTATCTAGCAGAAGATCGATCCGTTCTCGTGCAGTCAGTTTCCCTTTTTCATGTTGCTTCTCGATTCGTTCATCGCCGCCGCCTAGTTCAATTGCTCTTCGCTTATCATAAAGTTCATTGATTTTATCGTATATGTCCATTCAATTATTCCCCTTTATCCCTTTTTTCACACAGTTCATATAAGACGCCGAAAGAAGATTTCGGATGCAAAAATGCAACTTCGGCACCACCGGCACCTGGTTTTGGTTCAGCTGATAATAATTGGACCCCTTTTTCTTCAAGTTCACCCATTCTTGACCGGATGTCCGTAACCCCGAATGCGATATGGTGAATGCCTTCGCCTCTTTTTTCAATAAACTTTGCGACCGCGCCGCCTTCATCCATAGGTTCAAGTAATTCCAGTTTAATGTTTCCGGCATCAATGAATGCCACGCGTACTTTTTGACTTTCCACTTCTTCGATTGCTAGCAATTTAAGGCCGAGCGTATGTATGTAGTAATCAAGTGAATCATCGATATTCTTTACAGCAATTCCGATATGGTCAACGTTTTTCACCAAAACCCCTCCCTTCCTTCTATTGTAACATTTTTCAAGAAGAATCTGCTACCTGTTGTGAATTCTGCAATTTCTGTTAAAATTGGAGTAAGTATTATTTTAAGGAGATTAGAAAAATGGCCAATAAAAACGTTCGCAAATGGATTCTTTATATTATGATCGCTGCCATGTTACTTTCTGGACTTGGAATGGGTTTTAGCATGATGTAACTCCCCTTGATAGGGGTACCTGCTATCCAGAGATAAATGTACACAAAAAAACTGTTCGGACACACATGGAATGTGTCTGGACAGTTTTTTTAATTTCTAATTATACTTCTTCGCAATGCTCTTCAAAATGGCTTTGCAAGTTTGCAACGACTGACATCGGGTCATGCCCTTCGATTTCGTACCGGCCAATTTCGGCCACTAATTTTCCGTCTTTTAATAATGCGAATGACGGGGATGATGGCAAGTGATCCTCGCCAAAATGCATGCGTGCCTGTGCTGTAGCTTCTTTATCTTGTCCAGCAAAAACAGTTACTAGATGATCTGGGCGCTTATCATAGTGGACCGCATGTTGTGCTGCAGGACGTGCAATTCCACCAGCACAGCCGCAAACCGAGTTTATCATGACAAGTGTCGTGCCCGGACGTTTAACTGCATCCTCCACTTGTTCAGGTGTTGTCAATTGTTCATATCCGATTGCATCCATTTCGGAGCGTGCTCGAGTTACTGTTTCATTCATTAAGAGATTAAAATCCATAGTCATTACTATCTAACTCCTTTCTTTCTTCATTGTAATCATAACAGGAGCATTATTGACATGCAAAGGACTTGCAACTATAAAACTGTAAATAATCATTGTTTTTTCTATTTTACAAACAACTGCTCAACAGCGTTCGTTAACGTAATATTTCCTTTGATCAATTCTTGCTCCAATGATGACATTTTTTCTTTACGACCCGGTTCTGAGAAAAAAGATTCGATTATACGATTTTCAATCATGGCTCTGAACCAGTCTTTCGTTTGTTCATTTCTACGCACTGCCCAGTAATTAGCTTCTTCCATCTTCTTCTTAAATTTACCTATTGTTCCCCAAACATCATCTAACCCTGTTTTAGCAAGCGAAGATACTGGTAGTGCCGCGGATGTCCATCCAGGAGAAGCGGGTTGTAAAAAATGAAGTAATTGTTTGTATTCTCGGACAGTTTTTTTAGCTAGTTTCAAATTATCGCCGTCCGCTTTATGAACGACAATCATATCCGCAAGCTCCATTATGCCTTTTTTCATCCCTTGCAACTCATCACCCGCACCTGTCAAAACAAGCAGCATGAAGAAATCCACCATCCCGCGAACGACGGTTTCACTTTGTCCGACACCGACTGTTTCGATTAAAATAATATCGTATCCGGCCGCTTCGCATAAAAGCATCGTTTCACGCGTTTTTTTATGAACACCGCCTAACGTGCCTGCTGTTGGCGAAGGCCGGATGAAAGCGTTAGGGTGTTTCGCCAATTCTTCCATCCGTGTTTTATCCCCCAAAATACTGCCCCCCGTAAGCGAAGAACTCGGGTCGATTGCAAGCACTGCCACTTTATGGCCAGCTTGTGCCAGCATAAGCCCGAAGCTTTCGATAAAAGTGCTTTTTCCAGCACCGGGCACTCCCGTGATCCCAATACGAATACTATTTCCCGTTTTCGGAAGTAAACTGAGAAGAAGTTCTTGCCCCGCCTTTTTATCGGACTCTGAAATGCTTTCTATAAGCGTAATCCCTTTTGCTAGATCGAGACGCGAGCCGTTCGTAATATTAGTAGTCAAATCCGAAATTGGAATATCCCGTTCCTTTTTGACAAAACGTTTCCGAGGTAAAGCTGTCATCCCATCATGTGTAGAATTAATGCCGTCCATGACGTTCATGGCGCTATCGTCACGAATATGATCTTTACGATTCATTAATCCGACACTTCCTCGTACCCAAGCCTGCGGTAAATCTCTTCGATTACTTTTTGTGCCGCGACTGGTATGACAGTTCCGGGACCGAATATGGCAGAAGCGCCGTTTGCACGAAGAAATTCATAGTCTTGTGCTGGAATCACACCTCCGACAACGATCAATATATCTTCGCGTCCTATTTTCACAAGCTCATTTCTCAATTCCGGAACAAGCGTTTTATGACCGGCCGCAAGCGAACTAACTCCGATGACATGCACATCGTTTTCAGCTGCTTGCAGTGCTGTTTCTTCTGGTGTTTGAAATAGCGGTCCGATATCGACGTCAAAACCCAAGTCCGCGAAAGAAGAAGCAATCACTTTAGCCCCGCGGTCGTGGCCGTCCTGCCCCATTTTACCGATTAAAATTCTTGGTCTCCGTCCTTCGTTTTCCAAGAAATCTTCAGCCATCTGTTTCACTTCATCAATCTCATCTTGGTTCGAAAAGTTTGAACTGTATACTCCGCTCACAGAACGAATCACCGCCTTATGTCTTCCAGATACCGACTCGATCGCATCTGAAATTTCACCTATCGTTGCGCGCGCACGAGCCGCATCGACGGCTTTTGCAAGAAGATTTCCTTTACCCGTTCGAGCAGTTTCCGTCAACGCTTCAAGGCTACGTTTAACTTCAGCTAAGTCGCGTGTAGCTTTCGTTTGATTGATTCGGTCAATTTGTTTTTGTCTAACGACAGTATTATCGATATCTAAAATATCAATCGGTTCCTCAACGTCAAGTTGGTATTTATTGACGCCGATGATCGACTCTGCTTTAGAATCAATTTGCGCTTGACGTTTAGCAGCGGCTTCTTCGATTTTCATTTTTGGAAGACCCGTTTCAATCGCTTTCGCCATTCCGCCAAGCTCTTCGATTTCTTCTATTAATTCCCAAGCCTTCTCCATCAGTTCGTCTGTCAGTTTTTCAACATAATACGATCCGCCCCATGGATCCGCAATTTTTGTCATCAGCGTTTCTTCTTGTAAAAACAATTGAGTATTTCGAGCGATCCGCGCTGAAAAGTCAGTAGGAAGCGCGATTGCTTCATCCAATGCATTTGTATGGAGGGACTGAGTATGTCCCATCGCTGCGGCATTTGCTTCGATAAGCGTTCGCGTGACATTGTTAAACGGATCTTGTTCGGTCAAGCTCCAACCGGACGTTTGTGAATGTGTGCGCAGTGCCAGTGATTTAGGATTTTCCGGTTCAAATGATTGAATCATCTGCGCCCACATTTTCCGAGCAGCTCGCATTTTTGCGATTTCCATAAAGTAGTTTTTACCGATTGCCCAGAAAAATGATAATCTTGGTGCAAATGAATCGATATCGATGCCGGCATGTAATCCTGTACGAACATATTCAAGTCCGTCAGCTAGCGTATACGCCAATTCGATATCCGCAGTGGCACCCGCTTCTTGCATATGATAGCCCGAAATTGAAATCGAGTTGAATTTAGGCATTTTCCCGGATGTGAATTCAAAAATATCGGCAATAATTTTCATCGACATTTCCGGCGGGAAAATATATGTGTTTCGTACCATATATTCTTTTAAAATATCATTTTGAATAGTTCCTGCTAATTTTTCGGGCGTGACGCCTTGTTCTTCCGCTGCGACGATATAAAACGCCATGACAGGCAACACAGCGCCGTTCATTGTCATCGAAACGGACATTTCATCAAGAGGGATTCCGTCGAATAATATTTTCATATCTTCAACCGAATCGATCGCAACTCCAGCTTTACCAACATCACCCATTACGCGTGGATGATCAGAATCATAACCTCGGTGCGTAGCTAAGTCGAACGCGACCGATAACCCTTTTTGTCCCATCGCGAGGTTCCGTCTATAAAATGCGTTACTTTCTTCAGCCGTTGAAAAGCCCGCATATTGACGAACTGTCCAAGGTCTCGATACATACATAGTCGGATACGGACCGCGCGTGTTCGGTGCGATCCCGGGGTAATCATTCAAATGGGAAACGCTTTCAACATCTTCTTTTGAATAAACTGCTTTAATGTCGATTCCTTCATTCGTACGAAATGGGTTGCCTGCTAAAGGAGATGCTTCGGTTAATGATTCGGCATCAAGCAATGGATTTACTTGTCTAAAATCAGGCTTTTTCATTTTTCGCGTCTCCTTTCCAACTATTTTTAATATCTGTCAGTTTCTTAATTCTGTCCTGCCCGCTGAACATGAAACCATTAAGGCCATTTGCAAGCCATTTCTCACTTACATCAGTTTCGTACTTTCCAGCCGCATCAATTAAAATTCCATTAGGGAGTCCCTCAAGTAAATCAGTTACGATTTCTTCAGTTACATTCGAGTTTGCACAGACAACTGCATAATCCGGTTTTTCAATCGCGAGCCACTCATTTGCTTCTTGCGCATTATTGAATAGTGGACTCCATTCTGAATGAATGCCTCCTGTAGCTAAAAATCCGCTTACAAAATCGGCCCGCGGCTTAACGTCTTTTAATTCTCCAAATGTTACTAACACTGTTTTCGGTTGTTGTTCTTGAAAATGAGCTCTTATATCTTCAAAAGGTTCTGCTAGACGACCTTCTACTTCGACTCCATCGTCAACTTTCAATTCAATCGCTGATAAATCCGCATAAATATTTGTGCCGATTAATGACTTCGTACCTTTGGCAACTTTTTCAGAACTTGCTAACCTATTTACTTTCAAACGTTGTTCAAGTTTTCCGCTTTTGACATAAGTTTCATAACCGCCGGCAGCGTCGATTTCAACAAATAAGTCCCAAGCTTTTTCTACAAGTTCATTCGTCAAAGTATCGATAAAATAAGAACCGCCAGATGGATCTAGCACTTTATCTACAAGTGTTTCATTTTTAATAACGAGTTGAACATTTCGTGCGTAGCGAATTGACGCCGGAGTCGTGCCTGTCAACACATCGTGAGGATGAACAGTAATCACATCGGCACCGCCTAGAACTGCTGAAAACGCTTCATTTCCCGCGCGCAATAAATTGACGTACGGATCTAATTTCGAATAGGTTCTAAGCGATGTTTCTGTCAAAATAGGAATATGTGCAACTTTTATCTCGCCAAATGATTTTCCTAGTGCATTCCATAGAATGCGAAAAGCGCGAATTTTGGCAATTTCCATAAAAAAATGAGTGTCAATCGCGAAACGGACGAAAAATTGATCGCTAAATTCACCAAACGTTTTATAGGTAGTCGCTATTTCCGCCCCTTCAGCAATTGCAAGTGCCAACTCTGTGACAGCGTCCGCGCCTTTTAAATGAGCACTGCGTACATCTGCAGAAATTGTACGAACGTTTGTGTAACCATCAGGTAAACACCAACCAGTAATCGAAATCGCTCCCCGCACCTTGCTACGGTCTTCCTGAGCTACGTTATCAAATATATTAAGTAGTTGATCGTTTTCATTTGTATTTATTATGAATATTGGGTATGAAACTACAAGTTCTGCCAAACTTTCTAGGGATTTTTCGTCCCATTCAAGTTGGTTTGTCCCGTCATAAACAATTGCTTCATTCCCGCGTTCAATTGAACTCATAAGCTCCGCAACAAAAGATTGCCCATCAGCAGCATATTGCTGCTGTGCAACAATCCAACCGGGTTGCTTTTTTGCCTGTCTAATCGTATCAATTGTGTTCGTATTATCTAATTGTTCCTCAACATATAACGGCTGTAAATCGATTCCTTCTGGTGTTTTCGTAATCAGTTCTTCAAAAGGTTTTCCCCTTAATGATTTAACAGCGACTTCTTTCCATTCCAAATAATTTCTGTCTTCAAAATTTGTCGTCCTCATCTTATGTATGGTCACTTTTCCCATTCCCTCCCAATCTACTATACTTACCTCTATTTTACATGAGCGTCCCGGAATTTGTAAGTTGAAAAAGCCCGGAACCATAATTCAGGTTCCAGGCGGTAAAATTTATTAATAAATTGATGTATTTTCTGCCGAAACATTTTCAAGAATTTCTTTTACGCGTGCTAGGAAACGTCCGCAGACAAGTCCGTCAAGCACTCGGTGATCAAGAGACAAGCACAAGTTAACCATATCGCGTGCGGCAATCATACCGCCGTTCATGATAACTGGACGCTTGACAATCGACTCGACTTGAAGGATTGCCGCTTGCGGATAATTGATAATTCCCATAGATTGAACGGAACCAAATGAACCGGTGTTATTCACCGTGAAAGTTCCGCCTTGCATTTCAGATGATTTCAATTTTCCTGTACGAACTTTTGTAGCCAACTCTTGTATATCACGACCGATTCCTTTTATCGTTTTTTCATCTGCATGATTGATCACCGGAACAAACAAGGAATCTTCAGTTGCCACAGCGATTGAAATATTAATATCTTTTTTCTGAATGATTTTGTCGCCGGCCCACATGGAATTCATCATCGGGAATTCTTTCAATGCTTGTGAGACTGCTTTAACAAAAAATGCAAAGTACGTTAAGTTGAATCCTTCCTTCTGTTTGAATTCATCTTTCAATGAATCGCGGTAAGCAACTAAATTCGTTACGTCGACTTCAACAGTCATCCAGGCATGCGGCGCTTCATGCTTCGAGCGCAACATATTATTCGCAATGGCCCGACGTACTCCAGTGACAGGAATTTCAATATCGCCTGCCATGACCGGCACTTCAGTTTTCGGCTGTTGCACAGGTTCGGATTTTGTTGGTGTTGGCGTTGGCGTTTGTTTTGATGTAGCTTCCTCTTGAACTGGAGCAGCTTTTGGCATTTCCCCGCTTTCGATTATCGCTAACAAATCCTTACGTGTTATCCTTCCACCGCGTCCTGATCCTTCAACAAGAGATAAGTCGATATTATTTTCTTGTGATAGGCGGAGAACCGCTGGCGAGTATCTTCCACTTTCGCCTTTATCTTGCTTAATAGGCGAAGTTGGTTGAAGCGAACCTTCTGCCGGCATTTCATTTGCTGGTTCTGGTTTTGCGGGTGACGCAGCTATTTGCGGTTCAGATGCGTCACTGCTGGCTTCTTCAGTTTCAATCACACAAACAATCGAACCGACATCTAGTGTTTCTCCTTCTTGTGCAACTAACTCTTTAATCGTTCCACTGAATGAAGAGGGAATTTCAGCATTCACTTTGTCCGTATTCACTTCAGCGAGCGGATCGTATTTATTGACTGTGTCGCCGGGTTTTACAAGCCATTTTTCAATGGTGCCTTCTGTTACGCTTTCACCAAGTTGCGGCATTAAAATATTTTCAATAGCCAATCAATTTACCTCCATCTCTTTTAAAACTCAGCAAGATCACGTGCTGCTTTTTCGACTTTATCAGGGTTCATCATAAAGAATCGTTCCATTGTCGGTGCGTATGGCATCGCCGGAACGTCTGGACCCGCAATACGTTTTATAGGAGCATCCAGGTCAAATAGACAGTTTTCGGAAATAATTGCAGCGACTTCTCCCATAATGCTACCTTCCATATTGTCTTCAGTTACGAGAAGTACTTTTCCAGTTTTCGAAGCGGCTTCAATAATCGCTTCTTTATCAAGTGGGTAGACAGTCCGTAAATCTAGAATATGGGATGAAATACCATCTTCGGCAAGACGTTCAGCAGCTTGTAGCGCAAAGTGCACACAAAGACCGTATGTGATAATCGTGATATCATCGCCTTCACGTTTCACATCCGCTTTTCCGATTGGGAGTACATAATCATCATCCGGAACTTGACCCTTAATTAAACGGTAAGCACGCTTATGTTCGAAAAACAAGACAGGATCTTCATCACGAATCGCTGCTTTTAAGAGGCCTTTCGCATCATAAGGCGTAGATGGAATAACGATTTTCAAACCCGGTGTGCTTGCGAACATCGCTTCAACGGATTGCGAGTGATAAAGCGCCCCGTGGACACCTCCGCCAAATGGTGCTCGAATAACAATCGGGCAAGACCAATCGTTATTAGAACGGTAACGAATTTTTGCAGCTTCAGAAACAATTTGGTTAACGGCCGGCATGATAAAATCGGCAAATTGCATTTCCGCAATAGGACGCAAACCGTACATAGCAGCTCCGATGCCGACACCTGCAATGGCAGACTCCGCTAAAGGCGCATCGATAACACGCGCTTCGCCAAATTGTTCGTATAAGCCTTGCGTAGCTTTAAATACGCCGCCTTTTACACCAACGTCTTCACCAACAACGAAAACGCGATCATCTCGTTCCATTTCTTCTTTCATCGCAAGGGTAATTGCATCAATAAAAGACATTACCGTCATTATTCGTTCCCCCCATCTTCAGCATACACATGAAGGAGCGCTGTTTCAGGATCTGCATAAGGAGCATTCTCTGCATAATCAGTCGCTTCGTTAACTTCTTTCATAATACGCTCTTCCATTTCTTTTTCTATTTCATCTGTTAAAACGCCTACTTCTTTCAAATAAGCCGCAAACGTAATATTTGGATCTTTCGATTTCTCAATCTCAAGCTCTTCAGCAGAACGATATTGACGGTGGTCATCATCGGATGAGTGGGAAGTTAGTCTGTAACAAACCGTTTCAACGAGACTCGGCCCTTCTCCTCGGCGCGCACGGTCCGCAGCTTCTTTAACTACACGATAGACTTCAAGTGGATCCGTTCCATCCACCGTGAAACCTGGCATGCCATATCCGATTGCCCGGTCTGATACGTTTTCAGCCGCAATTTGTTTTTCGATCGGAACGGAAATCGCATATTTATTGTTTTCAACCATAATAACAGTCGGTAATTTATGAACACCCGCAAAGTTCATTCCTTCATGGAAATCGCCTTGGTTGGAAGAACCTTCTCCTAATGTTACAAATGTGATAAAGTCTTCCTTCTTCATTTTCGCGGCTAGTGCAACACCGACTGCATGCGGTAACTGTGTTGTTACTGGAGACGAACCTGTCAGTATCCGGTTTTTTCTTTGCCCGAAGTGCCCCGGCATTTGACGACCGCCTGAATTCGGATCTTCGGCTTTTGCGAATGCGGAAAGCATGAGCTCTTTTGTTGTCATTCCAAAATGTAAAACGACTGCCATATCACGATAATAAGGTGCGATCCAATCCTTATCTTTGTCTAGTGCAAATGCTGCACCGGCTTGGGCTGCTTCTTGACCTTGACATGAAATGACGAAAGGTATTTTCCCCGCGCGATTTAATAACCACATCCGCTCATCGACTCGGCGCGCGCGAACCATCGTTTCAAAAATGTTTAAGACGTCTTGATCGGTTAAACCGAGTTCTTCATGACGATTTTTTGCCATTTTTATAAATCCCCCTTTTACATGTGTATCGCTTTTCCATCCACGGCCAATGCCACTTCGCCCATTACTTCCGAAAGAGATGGATGTGGATGAATCGTACTTGCTACTTCCCACGGCGTTGCATCAAGAACCATTGCTAAACCTGCTTCCGATATAAGTTCAGTGACATGGGAGCCAATCATATGGACGCCAAGAATATCGTCCGTTTCCTTGTCAGCGATAATTTTGACGAATCCATCAGAATTTCCGTTAACGAGCGATTTTCCGATTGCCATAAATGGAAACTTTCCTACTTTAACGACATAGCCTTGATCTTTTGCTTGTTGCTCAGTAATTCCGACACTTGATACTTCCGGGCTTGAGTAAATACAACGCGAAATCTTTTTATATTCTATTGGATCATTTTTTAAACCCGCGATATGTTCAACTGCAGCAATTCCTTCATGAGAAGCTACATGGGCAAGTTGAAGACCGCCAATAACATCGCCAATTGCATAAATATGATGTTCTTTCGTTTGAAACGTCGGTCTTGTTTGTATAAAACCGTTAACCACATCAATTTCAGTATTTTCAATCCCTATACCTTCAACATTTGCTTGGCGTCCAACCGACACAAGCATTTTTTCAGCGGTATATTCTTTCGTCTCTCCTGAAATTTCTGCGGAGATTGTAACTGAACCAGTCTCTTTTACAAGCGTCTCCGGCAATACCTTCGCACTCGTTACGATAGTGATTCCTTTTTTCGATAGAATCTTTTTCATTTCTTTAGAAATATCTTCATCTTCAGTCGGAATGATCCGATCCGCATATTCAAGTACAGTTACTTCAACACCAAAATCATGCAACATAGACGCCCACTCAATTCCAATTACTCCGCCTCCGACGATAACGATTGATTTTGGAAGCGTTTCCAATGACAGTGCTCCATCAGAAGATAAGACATCGATTTCATCGATTTCTAATCCCGGTAATGACTTTGGTCTTGAGCCTGTTGCGATGATCAAATGTTTAAGAATGAGCATTTCATTTTCTTCGCCGTTTTTCATTTCAACTGATATTGTTCCTGGCATAGGAGAGAATATAGACGGTCCGAGCATTCTGCCTAATCCTTCAAAAACATCGATTTTCCCTTTTTTCATTAGCCCGGTAACACCTTGGTGCAGTTGTTTCACAATACCATTTTTACGTTCTTGCACACGGCTAAAATCGAGTGATACATCATTTGCATCTACCCCGAATTGTGCGGCCTGATTTTTCGCCAAGTCATAGACTTCAGCACTTTTTAATAAGGCTTTACTCGGAATGCATCCTTTATGCAAGCATGTTCCGCCCAGCATATCTTTTTCTACAAGTGCCGTTTTCAGTCCCAGTTGCGCGGCTCGTATGGCAGCTACATAACCACCCGTTCCACCGCCTAATATGACTACATCATATTCTCGTCCCAAATCAGTTACCTCCCTGAAACTACCCGTTGAGATGGATAGTTTTTTGCTTTTTCCTCGCCTGATAGCACTCGAATTGCGCCTTCAGCAAGTGCTTGTAATTCATCTTCGCCTGGATATACGACAACATCAGAAATCCAGTCAACCTTAGATGAAATTGACTCAATAAACTCTTTTCCATAAGCAAGTCCGCCGGTCAATATAATTGCATCGATTCGGCCTTCCAATACTGCAGCTGCACTGCCGATTTCTTTTGCAATTTGATAAGCCATTGCATCGTAAATCAGTTTTGCCTTTTCATCGCCAGCAGCAATTCTTTTTTCAACAAGAACAGCATCATTCGTTCCAAGATAACCGACCAAGCCGCCTTCGCCGACGAGTGATTTCATTACCTCGCTCCGGAAGTAATTGCCTGAGAAACATAAATCGACGAGATCGCCCGTGGGCACAGTTCCTGCTCTTTCCGGACTGAATGGACCATCTCCATGCAATCCGTTATTAACATCGATCACTCTGCCTTCAGCATGGGCGCCTACTGTAATCCCGCCGCCCATATGCGTCACGATGAGGCGAAGTTCCTCATACTTCTTATTTACTTGGTCTGCATATCTTCTAGCAACTGCTTTTTGATTTAATGCATGAAAAATCGATTTACGATTAATTAAAGAAAAACCGGATATTCGAGCGACTGGTTCTAGTTCGTCGACGACAACTGGATCGACGATGAAAGCTGGTATATTAAGACCTTTCGCAATTTCATTGGCCAAAATCCCGCCAAGGTTGGATGCATGTTGACCCGAATATCCTTTTCTTAAATCATCCAGCATGACATCGTTAACTTCATACGTTCCGCCTTCTATCGGTCGCAATAAACCGCCGCGTCCACAGACAGCGTTCAGTTTTGAAATGCTGATGCCCTCCGATTCCAATGCTTTCAAAATGGCATCTTTTCGGAAACTATATTGATCAATTATGGAAGGATATTGTGCAACCTCTTCTACCGAATGTCGGATGGTGCTTTCCATGAGTAATTTATCATCGATGTAAACCCCGATTTTTGTAGAAGTAGATCCTGGGTTAATCACTAAAACTCTGTATTCTGTTGCTTGCACATTAATTTCTCCTTCCACATTAATCCTTTATTATCGCCCTGTTAAAACACTTTTTTCATTTTGTAAAAATTGACTGCGTGATTTTGCAACACGTGCAATTCGTTCTTCCGCCAAGCGGTCAGCAGCAACGTATGTCGGGATATTATCACGTTTAGAAATGTTGAAAATCTCTCCGATTATATCGTAAATTCCCTCTACTCGCTTTAATGCGCGTTCACGATTATAGCCAGATAATTCATCAGCTACATTGATGACTCCGCCTGAGTTTATAACGTAATCGGGTGCATAAACAATACCCATTTCATGAATCTGGTCGCCGTGGCGATTTTCTTTTAATTGGTTGTTTGCAGAACCGGCAATTACTTTGCACTTGAATTGCGGAATTGTTTCATCATTAATAACTGCTCCGAGCGCGCATGGTGCGAAAATATCCGCATCTTGTGAATAGATCTCATCAATGTCGACTGCTGTCGCGCCGAACGCATCAACAGCGCGTTGAACGGCTTCTTTATTAATATCTGTGACGATTAGTTTTGCGCCTTCCGCGTGCAAATGTTCACACAGTGTGTAAGCAACGTTGCCGACGCCTTGTACAGCAATTGTTTTGCCTTCGAGTGAATCCGTGCCAAAAGCTTCTTTTGTTGCTGCTTTCATGCCCACATAAATGCCGTATGCAGTAACTGGTGAAGGATTACCAGATGATCCTCCTGATGAAGTTCCGGTTACATAATCCGTTTCTAGGTGAATGAGATCCATGTCATCTTCAGTCGTTCCAACATCCTCCGCAGTAATATAACGACCGTTTAAGCCTTCTATGTAACGGCCGAATGCACGGAACATTTCATCATTTTTATCTGTTCTTGGATTGCCGATAATAACCGTTTTTCCACCGCCAAGATTTAATCCCGCTGCTGCATTTTTATAAGTCATTCCCCGTGCTAATCGAAGCGCATCTTCAATTGCTTCGCTTTCACTTGCATACGTCCACATACGTGTACCACCAAGAGCTGGGCCAAGTGTTGTGTCGTGAATTGCGATAATTGCTTTTAAACCTGATGTTTTATCCTGACAAAAGACAACTTGCTCAAAATCTTCATTTTCCATATACTTGAAAATTTCCATTATTAATTCCTCCTTAGTTAAGTACGCGTTCATTTTCTTGATGTAGAAAGGATTGCAAGTGCAAGCGAATAAAGTTTGCTTTCTGCACTATCTGCCCTCGAAGTTAATACGATCGGCGCGCTGGCTCCTTGTATGACTGCTCCAACTTTTGCCTGCGCAAAGTAAATAAGTGATTTATATAAAATGTTACCTGCTTCGATATTCGGAACGACTAAGATATCCGCTTTCCCGGCTGCTGGGCCAGTTATTCCTTTTTGTCTGGCGGCCTCTATTGAAATTGCATTATCAAGTGCCAACGGACCTTCTATTACACAACCATCAATCTGACCGCGTTGACTCATAACAACTAAAGAAGCAGCATCGATTGTCGGGGTCATGGCAGGATTAATCGTTTCAACGGCAGCAAGAGGTGCAACGTTCGGTTCACTTAAACCGCACGAATGAGCAGTTTCTACTGCATTCCGAATGATTTGCGCTTTCGCCTCAAGATCAGGCGCTATATTCATGGCTGCATCTGTAACAAACAAAAGTCTATCATAGTTTGGCACCTCAAACGCTGCAACATGGGAAAGAATCTTTCCTGTCCTAAGCCCATAATCGCTATTTAAAACTTCTTTCAAAAGCACTGACGTCGGGATATTTCCTTTCATCAAAATATGCGCTTGCCCACTCGAAACTGCCTTTACAGCTTCAACCGCTGATTCTTTCAGATTTTTCGTATGATGAATCTGGATTTTTTCATTGGAGAGTAACTCACGAAAGTTTCGAGAAAGTAAATGATGAACTTTTTCTTGATCGTCAAATAATATAAATGACGCTATTTCATTATTTACTGCTTCATAGACTGCTGTAAGCACTTCCATATCAGCTGCGGAAGCGACCGCTACAATAGGATCATCTTGCATAGCTGCTTTTTCGACAATTGATGCAAGTGTTGTCATTTGCAATTCCTCCTAATTACACGAGGTTAAATTTTTCTAACTTATAATAAAGTGACCTGAGAGAAATTCCTAATCTGTTAGCAGTAATCGATTTATTGCCATCATTTTCACGAAGTGCAGTTTCAAGAATGGTTTTTTCGTAATCATCCATGATTGAAGCTAACGTGCTTTTATCCGGAAGAACAGTATCTTCTTCAGCATGATTTTCGGAAAAAAGGGATTTCGTGACATCCTCAAGTTCTAATATCTTCTTTCCTTGATTGGTATAAATCATTGCCCGGCTTAACACATTTTCCAATTCTCGAACATTTCCTGGCCAATCGAAGCGCTTTAAAAAGTCTTGTGCCTCTTTCGTTATTCCTTTTACATTCATGCCGAATTCTTGATTTAACTTAATAAGCAGATTCTCGACAATGACAGGAATATCTTCTTTTCGTGTCCGAAGCGAAGGTATCTGTATTGAAATCCTGTTCAATAGATAATACAAGTCTTCTAAAAATGTACCATTATACTTTGCTTTTTCTAGACTTTTAGATGATGCTGCAATGATGCGAACAGGTAAATGCATTGGGTCTTCTCTGCCGCCCGGATAAATAATCCCTTCTCGCAAATAAATCAGCAGCTTTTTTTGTACGTCTAACGGCATATCCGAAATTTCATCTAAATAAAGTGTGCCGTTTTTTGATTGGATAAACAAACTATCATTAAAATCATTTGTTTGGGATTCATCATGTTTACCGAATAATTCAGCTTCCAAATCAAAAGGATGATTTGCACAATTCACCCGAACAAACTTGCTATACTTTTGTTCACTTGCACTATGAATTGCATGCGCGAAAAGTTCTTTTCCGCTTCCCGGTTCGCCTCGTAGCAAGACAGGCAGGCTATTTCGGGCGGCAAGCTTAGCTTGTTCAATCGCAATTTCAATATCCGCTGATTTTCCATATACATCATCAAATGTATAAGTCGATTCCAGTTTACGAATAATCGTTCGTGCTCGGTCTAGCTCATTCATCAGATTTCTCATTTCGGTAATGTCATGAATCACCCCGACGCTACCGCGTATTTGCCTATCGACAATTATCGGCGCAACGTTGACGATTACTTCAGTGTTATTTTCGCCAACACGCATATTAACACCTCGAACAGGCTGCCTAGTTTTCAAAACTTTCATATGGATACTTTCGCCTTCGATTATATCAACTGCGGCTGGTTTCCCTATTACTTCGTCCGCTGTCAGTCCTGTTATACGCGTGTATGCAGGATTAACTAGTATTCCATTTCCATTTTCGTCTACGACAGAAATTGCATCATCACTTGAATGAATAATTGCCTCTAGCATCGTCTGGATTTTTTTCAAATCTGTAATCTCTTCTGCAAGCGTCAAGACTTCAGTCATATCTTTGAATACCGCAAATGCTCCTACTAATTTTCCTTTATGGTCATGTAGCGGGTATCTCGATGTGACTATTTTAAGACCATTAGGCAGTACTAATTCTTTGTTTAACTCTGCCCTGCCAGAATCTAAGACATGGGTCAACCTTGATGTCGGTATGACTTCAGTGATCGTTTTGCCGATTGCGTCTTCAATTGCCGTACCTATCATGCGAGCGGCGCTATGATTAAAAAAGTCTACCTTCCCGTGCTTATTAATGCCGATCATGCCTTCTTCAACAGAATTAAAAACCATGCGTTGTTTATGAACTTCAGCACGAATCCGCCTGGTATATGTATCATTCTCTTCAAGAAGGCGAACAAGAAGGTTTGCTACCGAACCGGGAATTAAAACAGTATGATCGGATCTCGCTTTTAATAATTCGGCAAAAACTGTCTCGCTGCCCGATACATCAAAAACGATATGTATATTTGGCGAAAGATGTTCCTTCCAATCATTTCCGTATGGTATTCCAAGTTCTTTTGCTCGTGTAATCCCTGGTGCTCTTTCATCCGTGTCAATGATTGCTTTCACATTCATAAATTCAAGATTTTGGAGTAGGTCCAGAATTATTAAGCCGCCTGTTCCTGCCCCGACAATGAGAACGTTTTGCAAGGATATTCATTCTCCTTTTTGGCGCGTGCAATCTTTTGCAATTACAATATTATCATACATGATTGCCCTCTTCTTGACAATATATCTTCTGAAGGTAAAATTATAGGTGACCAAAGGAGATGTTTTTAATGGCACGCTTAGCTGCTTTTATCGTACTTTTAATCCCAGGAGTTTTTGCTGCTGGTGGAATAAAGCTTATGAGAGATTCACTATATGGAATTCTTTTCTTCCCTTTTCCTGCAAGTTGGTTGCAGTTTCTTACGGGTCTCATTATGTTTGGTGCGGGATTGGCATTTTTCGCGGGTTTTCTGCTTCATCGGGACCGAAAAAACGGACGTGTACAGGCGCGTTTTATAAAAAAAGATGGATCACGACAATAAAATGTCATGATCCATCTTTTTATATGAAATAATACAAGAATTTTAATCAGCTTGCCATATGTTCAAGCCGAATTTTATCGGCAATCATTGCGATGAACTCGCTATTGGTCGGTTTACTTTTCAGATGATGCACGGTGTAACCGAACATTTTCGAAATGACTTCGTAATTTCCTCGATTCCAGGCAACTTCAATAGCATGTCGAATCGCCCGTTCCACACGTGAAGGTGTTGTATTAAATTTAGATGCAATATCGGGATAAAGAACTTTCGTGACCGAACCAAGAAGTTCTACGTCAGAATAAACCATTTGAATTGCTTCACGTAGAAATGCATAGCCTTTAATATGTGCAGGTACGCCAATTTCTTTAATAATTCCAGTAATAGTCGTGTCTAGCACTTTTTGACTTACAGTTCCCGGAGCTTGTCCTCCACCTGGTTGGGATATTGGAATCGAAGGCTTTTTACTGCCCGCTACTTGAAAGATTTGATTTGCCAGTCGATCAAACTCGAACGGCTTTAACATGAAATAAGATGCACCTAGATCTGCAGCCTGCGTCATTACATCTTCTTGACCGAATGCCGTAAGCATAATAATGTGCAAGTCTGTATATTTCGCACTTCCACCGATTGTTTCTAGAACTGCGATCCCATCTAAATGAGGCATAATGATGTCAAGAAGTAGTACATCGGGTTCTTTTTCCTCAAGCATCGTCAAACAAACTTTGCCATTATGTCCTGTCCAAATAACTTCGATTTCTGGATGTTTCTCAAAATAAGATTTCATTGTTTTAACAAGTTCTTTGTTATCGTCTACAATTGCCACTTTTATAGTATCCAACTCATTTCCCCCTCTATTAACTAAATTTGAAAATTAGGCAGTTTATGTTGCTTAGTAGGTGAATTTCGACAAAAGATACATTTCCCCTTTAAATTATATAAAGATGAATCTTCTGACGGATGTTTTCTATGAAATTCGACATTATCCGCAAAAATTTGTTTTTAAAAAGGCCAACCGAATTAGGTTGACCTTTTCCCTTACTGTTCCCCTTTACGCATTGTCTCCAAAAAAAGTGCCGCACCTTTTTCTGGTTCGTCTACGAACATATGGGTTACCGCACCAACAAATTTCCCATTTTGGATTACCGGACTTCCGCTCATCCCTTGCAAAATCCCGCCTGTTATTTCTAATAATTTTGAATCCGTCAGGACAAAATGGAATTGATCTTTTTCTACGCTCGTGATACGAATTGAAAAGGACTCGACTTTTGTTCCTTTTACAGTCGTATATATTTCCGCTTCACCTACTTTAACATCTGAGGGATGCATAATCGCAAGCGGTTCGGATAACACTTCATCATGAGTGCCGTTCCATAAACCAAAAATGCCGTAAATGCCATTTTTGTTTATAGTTCCTAGCGTTTCCTCGTCTTTGATGATTGTCGATATTTTATATCCCGGATTCCCTGGGACACTTTTTCTGATTTGCTCAATTTCAGAAAGATGAATCGAACCCGCTTTAAATGAAGGGGGTGACTTTAATGAGCTATCGATAATTTGATGACCAAGAGCACCATATGTTCCTTTTTTCGGGTCCACATACGTTAAGGTTCCTGTTCCTTCTGTGCTGTCCTTTAGGAATGGAATTAGCCGTTTTATTGCTTCGCTATCTGACTTGACTTGAAATGTTTCTCCGTTCCTTGAGACAAGTAATTTTACGCCTTCCTTGTCCCGAATCGATGACAATGTTTGCTCCAAAATTTTTAATCTTGAAATTTTCACATCGTCAACTTGTCCAATTAGATCGCCAGCTCTCAACCATTCGTCTTTGCCAAGTAAAACGTCATTCGTAATGAAAACACCTGACAAATCCATTTTTATGCCGATTGAATGACCCATCGGAATAAGTGATTCATTATTCCCGGATGCCGTTCCCGTATTGATCGGCATAAACAGCAAGACGACAGAAAACGATACAATCAACTTTAACTGCTTACTCCATCCCATATTTCACCTCCTCGAAAATAGATACCATTGGTATGTCCGTTCAGAGGAATCTTATGAGAGGGTAAATAAAGAAATAAAAAACGTGCATAATTTAAGATGCACGTGTGTTAATTCATCTGAAATTTTTCTTTCTTTCCGCAGCAAGTTTCAAAAGTTCTTCCGCGTGTTTTAGCGTCAATGGCGTAGTTTCTGCGCCAGAAAGCATGCGTGATAATTCGTTGGTCCGTTCTTTATCATGAACATTTTCAATAGCGGTTGTCGTTCTTTTATTTTTGACTTCTTTTTTAATTAGATAATGCTGATCGGCCATTGCGGCGACTTGTGGCAAATGAGAAATACAAAGGACTTGGGAATGGCTCGCAACCATTGCGATTTTTTCTGCAATTGCTTGCGCCACACGTCCGCTCACACCAGTATCGACCTCATCAAAAATAATTGATGTAATTCCTTGATGTTTCGAAAATATCGTTTTCAGAGCCAGCATTAATCTTGATAATTCTCCACCAGATGCAACCGTGACAAGCGGTTTTAATGGCTCGCCAACGTTTGTAGAGATATGAAATGCAATATCGTCATAACCGGTGATGTCGAACCCTGGCTTACGGTTTATCATGACCTTGAATGACGCTTTTTCCATATGTAGTTGTTGAAGCTGTTCCAAGATGGCAATTTCCAAGCGCTTGGCTGAACTTCTCCGGATAATGGAAAGTTCTTCCGCTTCGATTTCTAAATCTTTTTTAATTTGATTTAGCTTTTCTTGTTCTACTTGCAATCGTTCATCACGATTTATCAAACTTTCAAGTTCATCAGAAATTTTATCGCGGTATATTAAAATATCTTCTGTTGTATTACCATATTTTCGTTTTAACGCAGTATGCAAAGCAAGTCTTTCTTCGACAATATCCAATCTTGCAGGGTCAAATTCCAAATCATCTATTCGGTTGCGAAGTTCATGAGCCGTTTCTTGCAATGTGTAGAAGCTCGTAGAAATCGATTCTAATTGGGCTGCTAAATCTCGATCAACTTCTGCGGCGTCTTCCATATCGCTCATTGCGGAACCTACCCAATCAAGCGCGCGAGAATCGCCGCTTATTGATTCGTAAGCTGTATTTAGACGCTCATAGAGACGATTGAAGTTTTGAAGTTTTCGCTGTTCATCTTCAAGTTCTTCTTCTTCCCCGATTACAAGTTGCGCATCATTTATTTCTTTTAATTGAAAAGAATAAAGATCGATTCGTTGAGCAACTTGCTGTTCATTTTCATCAGCGGCCTCTAATTTTTTCTTCAATTTCAAGTATTTATTATATAATTCTAGATAACTAGCATACGCTGCTTCCATTTTGTTTCCTGCATACTGATCCAATAGATGAATATGTCTGCGTTCATGCATCAATTCTTGATTTTCATGTTGACCATGAATATCAATGATTTGATTGCCAACCTCTCTCAATACTGCAATTGTTACGAGGTTACCATTAATTCGGCAAACATTTTTCCCGTTGCTATTAAGATCCCGTCGTAAAATGATGACGCCATCTTCAACTTCGATGCCGAATTGTTTCAATGTATCAATTACTGGATGTTCAGGATCTTCGATGCTGAAATGGCCTTCAAGCTCAGCTCTGTTCGAACCGTGCCGAATAAACCGTTGCGACCCGCGGCCACCCGCAATTAATTGAACAGCATCGATAATGATCGATTTCCCTGCTCCGGTCTCTCCAGTTAACACAGTAAGTCCGTTTTCAAATCGAACATCGAGTTGTTCAATAATCGCGAAGTTTTTTATTGAAATTTCATTTAACAATTCAACTCACCACTTTCAAAGCATCGCAAGCAATTTTTCTTTTACTTCTGGTAGTTTTGTTTCGTCCCTGCAAATTATCAGACAAGTGTCATCTCCGCAAATCGTTCCCAACATTTCCTCCCATTTCAAATGGTCAAGAAGGGAACCAACTGCTTGGGCATTCCCTGGCAGTGTTTTAAGCACTAGGAAATGACCTGCACCATCAATACTAACAAAAGCGTCCGTCAACGCGCGATGCAATTTTTCTTCAGTATTGTATGAATGGATTGGTGGTAAACTATATTTATAATTTCCATTCTTAGTTGGAACTTTGATTAGATGCATTTCTTTAATATCCCTGGAAACAGTCGCTTGCGTAACGTCTACACCAGAATCTTTCAAGCTTTGCACGAGCTGGTCTTGAGTTTCGATTTCATTGTTCGAGATAATATCCCGAATCCGTATATGTCTATGCCCTTTATTCAAAAATTTTATCCTCCTATGCTTTAAGTGAAAAAGCGGAAATTGAAAAGCGCACAGTAAATGCGCGCTAGTGCAATTCTTTGTAAGCGACATCAATGAGCGCGGTAAACGTTTCATCATTATAATTTTCAACGGGCACTGCATCTGCGGTTAAATGAAATAAAAATTCAATATTTCCTTCCGCACCCGTTACTGGGGAAAACGATGTACCTCGAAGCGTGAATCCTTCTTCCAAGGACATTGCTGCAACTTTTTTCAGCACATCAAAATGAGTAGAACGTTCTTTCACGACACCCTTTTTCCCAACTTTTCCTTTCCCAGCTTCAAATTGAGGTTTTACAAGGGCAATGACATTTCCACCTTCTGAAATAATCTTTTTTAAAGTGGGCAAAATTAGTGCCAACGAGATGAATGAAACATCAATCGTTGCAAATTGCGGCTGCCCTTCAGTAAATAATTCTGCTGTGGCATAACGAAAATTCATTCGTTCCATCACGGTTACGCGTGGGTCTTGCCTGATTTTCCAAGCGAGTTGATTATATCCAACGTCTAAAGCGTAACAATGCGCCGCTCCATTTTGCAGCGCACAATCGGTGAAACCGCCGGTAGAGGCCCCGATGTCCAAAACAATTTGATCTTTTAAATCAACTTCAAAAACTTCAAGGGCCTTTTCCAACTTCAAACCGCCGCGACTAACATATTTTAATGTACTTCCTTTAACAACCAATGGTGCATCGGAAAGAATTTTTTCACCCGGCTTTTCCATTCGGGTATTTGCAGAATATACAATGCCAGCCATTATCGAACGTTTAGCTTGTTCCCTTGTTTCCATTAATCCTCTTTTTACGAGAAGGACATCTACTCGTTCTTTTTCTTCGCCAGCCATTAAACGACGCCTCTTTCTACGGTCTTTTTCGGTAAAATAGAAAGAACGTTTTGCGTTAAATGATTTGCAGTCATGCCAATCTCGGCAAGCAATTCATTCACGTCTCCGTGTTCTATGAATTCATCAGGAATACCCATTCGTTGGATCGGGGCTTCCGAATACGATACGTCATGAGCGTATTCCAAAACAGCACTTCCGAAACCACCCGCAAGAACGCCTTCTTCAACAGTCATAATCGGCATTTTCATACTGAAAATTTCATCTAGCATCATTGTATCAAGAGGCTTAATAAAACGGGCATTGACGACACGAACATTAATGCCCTCTTCCTCCAGTAGCTCTGCCGCCTCTAGCGCCATTGGAATTGAGGTGCCAAATGTTAATATGGCTGCGTCTGAACCCTCGCGTAGAATTTCCCAAGAACCAATCGGTATCGAATAAGTTCTTTCGTCCAAAGGTACTCCTAGGCCATTTCCACGCGGATAGCGTAAAGCAATAGGACCATCATTGTAGTCAATTGCTGTTTTAACCATATGTTGCCCTTCATTTTCATCTTTAGGCATCATGATGACCAAATTAGGCATATGCCTCAAAAATGCGATATCGAAGACACCTTGATGTGTTTCACCATCGGCTCCGACAAGTCCCGCACGGTCAATGCCGATGAAAACATTTAGATTTTGGCGTGAAATATCATGAAGGATTTGATCATAAGCGCGTTGTAAGAAAGTCGAGTAAATCGCAAGGAATGGTTTCATGCCTTGCGTTGCAAGACCTGCTGCCATTGTTGTCGCATGTTGTTCGGCAATTCCTACATCAAAGAAACGATCCGGAAATTCTGAAGCAAATGATTCTAGTTTGGATCCGACCGGCATTGCAGGCGTTATCGCCACGATTCGTTTATCAACACGTGCTAAATCACTTATCGAATCAGCAATAAGACCGCTCCAAGAAGGTGCGACAGAAGACGATTTAACAAAATCGCCAGTTTCAATTTTATAAGGTCCGGTGCCGTGCCATGTACCTATTTTGTCATCTTCAGCAGGACGATATCCTTTACCTTTTTTGGTAATTACATGAAGCAGTACAGGTCCATCCACTTTTTTTGCATATTGGAGATTTCTTTCTAAATCCGAAAAATCATGGCCATCTACTGGTCCTAAATATGTGAATCCAAGCTCTTCAAAGAAAACTCCCGAAACGAGTAAATATTTCAAGCTATCTTTTACACGTTCAGCGGCCGAAGCAACTCTTCCTCCAACGGCTGGGATCTTCTTTAAAATGTATTCCAATTCATCTTTTGCTGAATTGTATTTTCCAGCAGTTCGCAGTTTTCCTAAAATCGTATGAAGCGCTCCGACATTCGGCGCAATAGACATTTCATTATCATTCAGGATCACAAGGATGTTTGTTTTTTCATGTCCGATATGATTCAGTGCTTCAAGTGCCATGCCGCCTGTAAGGGCACCGTCGCCGATTACAGGAATGACATAATTTTTATCGCCCTTAATATCCCGGGCAACAGCCATTCCCATAGCAGCTGATAATGAAGTTGAACTATGACCCGCTTCCCAAACATCATGTTCGCTTTCATTCATTTTCGGAAACCCGCAAAGCCCATTGAATTGCCTCAACGTATCAAAATCCCTTGCGCGTCCCGTTAAAATTTTGTGAACATAAGCCTGGTGTCCGACATCCCACAAGATTTTATCCCCTGGGCTATCGAAAACTTTATGAAGCATGAGCGTTAGTTCAACTACGCCAAGATTAGGTCCGATATGACCGCCGGTTACAGATAATTTCTCAACGAGGAAATGTCGAATATCCTCAGCAAGTTCATTCAATTGTTGTTTATCAAATTGTTTAATAAAAGACGGATTATCAATTTTAGTGAGGTCCATCGTTATCACACACCTTCACATTTTAATTGCCACATTCTAATTTCCACTTGATAACATTATATCAACTAGAATGACTAGTACAAGGGATTCATTCGATTAATGCTTGCGATTCACAATAAAATCAGCAAATTGAAGTAGTAAAGATTCTTCATTGTCTATAAACGATAATGAATTCCTTGCTAACTGATGATGATAATCAAGTTGCTCCTTCGCTTTCTCAAGTCCTAGTAGACTAGGATAAGTAACTTTTCCACTAGATACATCACTGCCAACATTTTTGCCGAGTTCTTCGGTTGTCGAAGTCACATCTAAAATATCATCCTGTATTTGAAAAGTTAAACCAATGTTTTTGGCGAATTCTTTCAAATTTATCATTTTTTTATTATCAACACCGGCAAGCAATGCGCCCGCCTCGATACAAAATGACAGAAGTGCTCCTGTTTTGTTCAAATGGATACGCTTTAATTGCTCTAAAGTCAAATCCATTTTTTCTCCTTCTAAATCGAGCACTTGACCGCCCACCATGCCTTCTGCACCGGAGGCGATGGAGAGGAGACGGATTAGTTTAACCGCAATTTCAGGTGGAGTATTGTTAAGATTTGTAAGAATTTCAAAAGCTAATGATTGTAGCGCATCTCCTGCTAGTATTGCCATAGCCTCGCCGTAAACTTTATGGTTAGTCAATTTTCCGCGTCTGAAATCATCATTATCCATGCTCGGCAAATCATCATGTATTAGAGAATATGTGTGTATGAGTTCAACAGCGCACGCAACTAGCAAGGCATCTTTTGATGATGCTCCGAGGTCCTCCAATGTTGCTAAAACCAATAGGGGACGAATTTTCTTCCCTCCAGCATTAACAGAATAAATCATCGAAGCTTGAAGTGTTTCGGGAGTGTTTTTTTGCGAGAGCAGTTCACTTAACATGTTTTCAATTTCACGAACGTTTTTTTCAATGAATTCATTAAGATTATTCTTCATCTTCATTGGTTCCTTGGACTGGATTGAATTCTACCTTATTATCATTCTGATCAATAATTGAAATCAATTGTTTTTCAGCATTTTGAAGTTTTTCATGACAAAAAGAGGATAATTCCATTCCTTTTTTATATAAACTGATTGCATCTTCGAGCGGTACTTCCCCTGTTTCTAATTTCTTTACGACTTCTTCCAAATCAAGCATTGCTTCTTCAAATCGGATTGGCTGTTTTGCCATTTATACTTCCTCCCTGTCTTCACGGCTTATCGAGTTAATTGTTGCAATCGCGGAACCATCTTGTAATTGAAGTTCAATATCCATTCCTGTTTGTAATGACTCTATTTTATTGATAATAGTTCCTTCTTGGTAAACGATTGAGTATCCCCGCTCCATGACTGTGAGCGGATTTAATGCATTCAACATACGGACTGTACTTGAAAAACGGTTTGCGTGCACCCGGTAATCATGCTGAATTGTTCGGGTCAGTCGATCTGAAAAACCCAGTACTTCACGCTTGTTTTCAATAATTTGTTTCATCGGCGAGTATGTGGAAAGCATATTCGTCAGACGTTCTAACGCCAATTTTTCACGGTTTGTAATATCTTGACCACTTCTCAGGAGTCTTTCTTCAACAGTAACTAGTTTTTCTGTAAAAGGACGATATAATCTTTCCGGAAATTGTAACGGATAGGATGATTGCAATCTTTCTAATCTTTTTTGTTCTGTTGCTATTTTTTGCGATAATGAGCGGTATAAAGATCGTTTTCGTTCTAACAATCTTTCTACTAATTCATCTTGTGCAGGAACTGCTAATTCTGCTGCCGCCGTCGGTGTCGGTGCCCTTCTATCTGCAACAAAGTCGGCAATTGTCGTATCTGTTTCATGTCCGACTGCACTAATTATTGGGATTCGACTTGAAAAAATAGCCCGAGCAACTTCTTCCTCATTAAAAGCCCATAAATCTTCAATAGAACCACCGCCTCGACCGACAATCAGAACATCGATAGAGCCATGTCGATTCGCTTGTTCAATCGCACTAACAATTGAAGGTGCGGCCCCGGAACCTTGTACAACTGCCGGAAATAGAATTGTTTCTGCTAATGGATAACGTCTTCCGATCGTTGTACAAATATCTTGGATAGCTGCCCCTGTTTGAGCAGTTACAACACCGATTCTGTGTGGAAACTTCGGCAAAGGACTTTTCCACTTTTCATTGAATAATCCTTCTTTTTCAAGTCTTTCTTTTAATTGTTCAAATGCCAGATACAAGGCGCCAATGCCGTCCGGTTCCATCGTTTGAACGTATAACTGATATTGTCCACTCGCTTCAAAAACAGAAACATCTCCGGTTATTAGGACATTCATACCGTTTTCCGGTCGGAACTTCAATGTTGAAGCACTTGAACGAAACATTGCAGAGCGTATGCGGCTATGCTCATCTTTTAATGTAAAGTAAATATGCCCGCTGGTATGGTTGGTCACATTTGATAACTCGCCTTTTACGTAGACATTACGTAAATGAGGATCTGCATCAAACTTTCTTTTGACATATTTGGTTAAAGCTTGAACAGATAAATACGGATTTCTTGTCAATCGTCATACCTCCTTGCTACAAAACGAGTAGAAACGCTGTTTTTTAGAACAGCGTTTTTAATGTTTTTATTTATTGCTTTCGGTCAATGCTTCTTCAGCACTTTGGAGTGTATTTTTCAAAAGCATTGTAATTGTCATTGGACCCACGCCACCAGGCACAGGCGTGATTGCTGAAGCTCTGTCTTTAACCGCTTCAAAGTCTACGTCCCCGCAAAGTTTACCGTTCTCATCACGGTTCATGCCGACATCGATTACGACGGCACCATCTTTGACGTGCTCCTCGCCGATAAACTTCGTTCTTCCTATCGCAACGATTAATATATCTGCTTGCTGTGTATATGACGGCAAATCGACTGTTTGAGAATGACAATAAGTGACCGTAGCATCTCGTTGTAATAGCAACTGTCCCATCGGTTTCCCGACGATATTGCTGCGACCAACGATTACCGCGTGCTTTCCTTTAATCGGCGTGCTTGTCCGTTCTAATAATTTAATAATGCCATATGGTGTACAAGATAAAAATGAACGTTGACCGATTATCATTTTCCCGACATTTACGGGATGGAAGCCGTCAACATCTTTTTTAGGATCAATGGCCAAAATGATTCGATTTTCATCGATATGATCGGGTAATGGAAGTTGCACGAGAATACCATGAATTGAATCGTCATTGTTCAATTTATTAATATGACCGAGCAATTCATCTTCCGTTACGCTTTCAGGTAATTTCACCAACTCTGATTTCATGCCCGCTTCAATACTTGACTTTTGTTTGTTTCGCACATATGTATGGGATGCTTGATTCTCCCCGACAAGGATGACAGCCAAGCCTGGAGTGCATCCGCGTTCTTTAAGAGCCATAACACGAGCTTTAATTTCTTCTCTGATTTCTTTTCCGATTGCTACACCATCGATAATTTTTCCGCTCATTTATAAATCCTCCAATCATTCTTTTTCTGCGAATTTGGATAGTACGCCGTTCACGAATCGACCTGATTTTTCGTCGCCAAATGTTTTACATAATTCGATTGCTTCATTCATAATGACTCTTTCAGGAGCATCTTTTCCGAAAAGCAGTTCGAAAACAGCTAACCGCAATACAGTACGCTCAATTTTAGGTAAACGACTCAGTGACCAATTTTCCAAATTCGCGGAGAGGACGGTATCGATTTCCGTCATGTTTTCTAAAGTTCCACGAACAAGTTTATCGTAAAAAGAATTGACTTCTACTCCCTCTCCGATAATGTAAACAATGGCCTCGTCTACCGATAATTCTGTATTGTCTAACTGAAAAAGTGTTTGAATTGCTTTTTCGCGTGCCTCTCGTCGTTTCATAATATTATCTCCTCTACTATTGCTCTTGGGCAATATCATAGCACATTTCAATCTAAAACTTATTGAATTAAGTTCAAAAGCATCATCCTTTTGGACGATGCTTTTTAATTATACTGTTTCTATGTCGCTTTCGTAGTCAATCCCAGTTATATGAACATTTACCTCTTTCGTTTGAAGCGATGTCATATGGTAAATTGCATGACGAATTTGTTTTTGAATGTCCAATGCAACATCCCGGACAGCAAATCCATTTTGAACGACGCAATAGACATCAATCGTAAGGCCTTCTTCAGACCAACTTGTTTTGACACCTTTGCCATGTCTTACCCGCCCAAAACGTTCCGCAACATCAGTTGCAAAGTTTCCTCGCGTATTCGCAACACCTTTTACTTCAGTTGTCGCAATTCCCACGATTACCTCAAGAACTTCAGGGGCTAATTGGACACGCCCAAGTTCAACATCTCCAGAAGGTGCCATACCAACAAACGAAGGTACTGTTTTATCAGCCATATTACCATTGCCTCCTTTTAATCATTCATTGGATCGAATTTTTCAAGAAACTTTGTATCAAAATCTCCAGATTTAAAAACCTCATGGTCCATTAATCTTGCATGGAAGGGAATAGTTGTTTCAACGCCTTCGATAATGAATTCATCAAGAGCTCGCTTCATCCTCGACACAGCTTCTTCTCGAGTATCCGCATGAACAATTAATTTCGCGACCATCGAATCGTAAAATGGCGGAATCGAGTATCCAGTGTACATTGCCGAATCGACACGAACACCAAAGCCGCCCGGAGGCATATACATTGTCACTTCGCCAGGCGATGGCATAAAGTTTTTCGATGGATTCTCTGCGTTTATTCTACATTCGATTGACCAACCATTAATTTTTATATCTTCTTGTTTATATGCAAGTTTTTCTCCGGAAGCAATTTTTAATTGTTGTTGAATTAAATCGATGCCCGTTACCATCTCGGTTACCGGGTGTTCGACTTGGATGCGCGTATTCATCTCCATAAAATAAAACTTTTCATTAATATGATCAAAAATAAATTCAACTGTGCCTGCTCCTTGGTAATTAACGGCTTGTGCCGCTTTTACAGCTGCTCCGCCCATTTCAGCACGAAGTTCTGGTGTTATAGCCGGAGACGGTGCTTCCTCTACCAATTTTTGCATCCTGCGCTGTATGGAACAATCTCGTTCACCAAAATGAATTGTATTGCCGTATTTATCTGCAAGCACTTGAACTTCAACATGTCTGAAAACTTCAATGTATTTTTCAATATAAACGCCAGGGTTACCAAATGCAGCTGCAGCTTCTTTTTGGGTGATTTTAATGCCTGTTATAAGATCTTCTTTGTTTTTTGCAACACGTATGCCTTTACCGCCGCCGCCTGCAGTCGCTTTTATAATGACCGGAAATCCGATTTCTTCAGCGATTTCAAGTGCTTCGTGTTCATCAGCAACAATTCCGCTTGAACCTGGCACAATCGGAACGCCGGCTTGTCTCATTGTTTCACGAGCAACGTCTTTCGTCCCCATTCGTGAAATGGCATCTGATGTCGGACCTATGAATTCAATGTTGCACGCCTCGCATAATTCAGCAAAACTTGCATTTTCAGCTAGAAAACCATATCCAGGATGAATGCCATCGCAATTTGTTAAGTTGGCAACACTGATTATGTTTGAGAAGTTTAAATAACTATCTGTTGATAATCTCGGACCGATGCAATATGCCTCATCTGCTAATTGAACATGTAGCGCTTCTTCGTCAGCTTCTGAAAAAACTGCAACGGTTTCAATACCTAATTCTTTACACGCTCGAATAATTCGAACAGCTATTTCACCGCGGTTCGCAATTAGTACTTTCTTCATTTACCGATTCCACCTTATTTCGTTTTTACGAGGAAGAGGGGTTGACCATATTCAACGAGTTGTCCATCCTCTGCAAGAATTTCAACAATTTCTCCCGAAACTTCCGCTTCAATTTCATTGAATAGTTTCATTGCCTCTACAATACAAACTATTGTGTTTTCGGATACTTTATCGCCCGATTTAACGTATGCTTCTGCCTCTGGTGAAGATGCAGAGTAAAATGTGCCGACCATAGGAGATGTAATTTTATGTAGAGATGGGTCTTGAACCGCCTCAACATTCGCACTCGCTATTGGAGCTTCTTTTTGCGGTGTTGCTGCTGGCACTTCTTGTACAGCTACAGGTAAAGCTACAGGCACCTCTGTAATAGGGTCTGCTTGAACCGCTGGAACTGCTTGTTGCGTACCACCTTTTTTTAGTACGAGTTTGGTCCCCTCGACCTCATATGAAAATTTTTCAATTGAAGACTGATCAATTAGTTTAATAATTTCACGGATTTCTTGAATTTTTAACATGATCTTATTCTCCTGACTATAGTAATTTTTAGGTTCAATTCTATTTTAGACGTTTTCGGTGCATAATGAAACAAATATCGTTAAATTGTATGAAAATCCATGCTAAAACAAAGAAAAGACCCTAATTAGGGCCTTCGTTTCTTTCATGATTCGCCTTTAAAATCCACCTTTACCTTTCGAGCTTCTTCCCAAGTAGACATGACAAGATAAGTAATTTCGTTTGCTTGTTTTGCTGATTGACCATCTTCTGATAAAACTGTGACATTTACCATATTTCCTTCTGTTCGGACGAAGGCATCCTTATAACCAAGCGCTTTAATTTGCGTTTCCATTAACGCCTCTACGGAGTCGCGTTTTATTAGTAAGGCAATTTCATCGAAAACTTCATTTTTTTCACTAGGGGTTTCCATAGTGTTGATTTTAGTCGTCAGTTGTTCATGCATTTGACTTCGTTCATTCCGCACTTCCATCCGCATATCATCAAACAAATAACTTTCTGCAAAGACGGGTGCTTGATCTCCATCGCCAGTTTCCTTATTTACTGGTTTTTTGTCACCCGCATTATCAAAGATTGCCATTCCATCAAATGGCATTGGATTTTTGTTGATGGAATAGATTGCAATGACCGCTACGAGACTTAGTAATGTCAAAAACCATACTGTACGTTTATTTGTTTTCATCCAAGTTCCCCCTCTTTTTCATGATCACTATTCGGTGCTCTGGCAACTGAAGGACCGTTGATAATGTTCTTTTCAATTCAATTTTGATACCTGGATCGTCTGCGCCCTCTGCAACTACAAGGACGCCTTCGATTGCATTGTTTTTTATGTCCTGTCGTGTTGTTGAAAGAGAAAAGTAATCGGACAATGGGCTCTTATCTTCGTTATTGTTGGAATGTAGATATAACTTGACCTCTCCCACTCCTTCGATACTCATTAGAGCTTCTTCAAGGTCTCCATATTCATTGCTAGTTTCTTCTATCTGCCCCCTATCCCCTCCGATTCCTAAAATGCCAGAGTTCATGGAAATGATAACGAGAACAAGTAATGACCCAAATAGAACGGTTTGGAATTTTTTTGTGGTTTTTTTCATAGCATCCCCATTTTCGTTCGTAAAGGCGTGTTCGTTTCGTCATCAATAATTCATTTTATGCAGTTTCATAGTAAGCTATGACCAAACAGTGAGAAGACTGATTGAATTATCCATAAGCCCATAGCTAGCTTGACGATCGGCAAAAAATTTTCTTCTTTGTTCCCTGGAAAGAGTAATAAAAGCAATGCTGACATAACCGTAATCGATAAAACCCCTGTCAAAAAGCCTTCCATCTTCTCACCTCACTTCATAGTTGTTAATAATTTAATAAGGATGACAGAAAATAACGCCGTATAAATAAAAGCAAAAGCGATTAGAAATGAAATTGCGCAAAGTACAAACAAAGTTTTTCCAATGTCATCAAGCAAACCAGTGATGTCTTCATCCGCAAAAGGTTCAATTAAAGCGGCTGTCCATCTATAAAAGAGCGCTGTGAGCAATGTTTTCATCGACGGTACGAGCGCGACGGTCCAAATGCTCGAAATTAGCCACCCTCCAACAAATACACTCACGCCAGATGAATATCTACCAATCGACCCGAGACTTTCTGTCATGAATGACCCTATCAACGGAATGTTTTGTTGTACCAGTTCCTTGAGCGGTTCGCTAGCCAGTCCCGAAAGTGCCCAGGACATCGTTCCACCTACAGTGATGAAAATTGAATAAGCTGCAACGACTGCTGAGACAAGCCCAATTAATGTGGTTCGAATAATTTCAGCCAACTTAGTAAAAGGGACATCGGGTAATAGTCTTGTTCCTACATCTAATAGAAGCGCTGTCGTCAAAAGTGGAATCAATAATTTTTCGGTTAATACCACTGCGCCATTAGCGAATAATAGCATCGCAGGTTGAAAATTCAATAAGCTGAAGGCTCCTCCAGCTGCAATCATAGTGGCAGTAAGTATCGGATAAACCGCAATGAACATCATGGATACTGAATAAGCAATATCTCGTATGAGGATAAAGTGTTCAAAAGCCGGCTTTAATGCGACCGTAAGAATAATAAAAAATAAAATCATTCTCGTCCATTTTTTAAAAGAGGGAAACAAGAAATCCATCATCAACGCCATGAAAGACGCTAAAATAATAATTGAAAAACTCGTTATAACAGTTCCGAGTAGTACATCAATAAAGGGGATCATAAATGTACCCGTCCGATCATTTAGTAATAAGTGATGAGAGTATTTCAATTAAGTTAGTGGTTTGATTTACCCAAAGAAGGAGAATCGTTATTTTGATAACAAAATGAGATAAAGTAGCCAGTGAGCGATAACCCGCCTCCTCAATGTGCTCAGATATTATTTCGGATAGCAAAAACAAAATTGCGCTTCCAATTAATAGTTTCGCGAAAGGGTTAGGGAGTGACTCGAACAACCGAACGAAAGTCCTCCCAAACGGAAATATTACAGTAGTTAGAAGATAAAATAGGACGATGAAAAAAATGGATGTATATAATAATGATTGTAATTTTGGTACTACAAATGCAATTAGGAGGAGAAGTAAAAAGACAACTATTATCTGTAGTAAAATAAACATTAGACCATCGCGAGCCATTGGAAAAACTCAGCTATTTCGATAAAAAATATTCGAAGGAATCGAAGCAGTTCTGCAGTGATATACAAATAGGCGATAAAAAATAGAAAAAAAGAAAACTCTTTTTTGCCCGTTTGTTCAAAAAACACATGCAGTATTCCGATGACCAAACCGATACCGGCGATTCGTAGCAAGTCATTCAATTCCATCCGGTACTCCCCCCATGCATCAACCTATGTAAAATCGACAATATATATGAATGAGTGAAACGTTATGGACTACTAATTTTTGAAAACTAAAAAACCCCTTGCATTCATATTCGAATGCAAGGGGGATTGTTCAGATTTTATGCGCGTGAGACGTACTCCGCTTCTTCTGTATTAATGACAAGCGTATCGCCTACGTTTACGAAAAACGGCACTTGAACAGTTAATCCAGTTTCAACTGTTGCCGGTTTTGAACCGCCGCTGGCTGTATCGCCTTTTATGCCGGGCTCTGTCTCGACTACTTCTAATTCTACTGTGACAGGAAGTTGCACCCCGAGAACTTCACCATGGAACTGAATAACGTGAACTTCCATATTTTCTTTTAAAAATTTAAGTTCGTATTCGATTTGATTTGCCGGTATTTCAATTTGATCGTATGTTTCATTGTTCATAAATACATGATCATCGCCGTTTGCATACAAATATTGCATGCGAAGGTTGTCGATTTGCGCACGCTTCACTTTCTCGCCTGCGCGGAAAGTTTTTTCGTTAATATTGCCAGAACGTAAATTACGTAATTTTGAACGAACGAAAGCTGCGCCTTTTCCAGGTTTGACGTGTTGGAATTCTATTACTCTCCAAATATCCCCATCAACTTCAATCGTAGAACCCGTTTTAAAATCGTTAACTGAAATCATTGTTTTTCCTCCAATATAAAAATTATAGAATCAATAACTCTTTGGTTGCGTGAGTTAGTCGTTCATTGCCATTTTCGGTAATGACGATATCATCCTCGATACGAACGCCACCTACATCAGGCAAATATATTCCCGGCTCCACCGTTACGACCATATTCGGCTCCAGTACAGTTTCTGAGCGAAATGATAAACCTGGAGCTTCATGCACTTCCATCCCTATCCCGTGACCCGTTGAATGACCGAACGCTTCACCGTATCCTTTAGATGTAATGTAATCTCTGGCAATCGCATCTGCTTCTATACCTGTCATACCCGGTTTAATTTCTTTTAATGCAAGCTCCTGTGCCGCTAATGTCACTGCATAGATTTCTTTAAGTTTATCAGTTGGTTCACCAACTGCCAAGGTTCTCGTTATATCAGAAATATATCCCTCGTATAACGCACCATAATCAAGCGTTACGAAATCACCCGACTCAATAATTTTACTCGTCGCGACACCGTGCGGAAGGGCACTACGTAAACCAGAGGCAACGATTATAGAAAATGAAGATGACGTAGCACCTTGTTTTCTCATGAAAAATTCTAATTCATTTGATACATCTAGTTCAGAAATGCCCGGTTTGATGAACTTAATAATATGTTCGTATGCATCGTCCGCGATTTTGGCGGCCTTTTTCAAGATAGTCAGCTCATCCGGCGTTTTCACCATACGTAATTTTTCAACGATTCCTGAAACAGGTTTTAGATCTGCTTCCACTTCTTTTTTGTACGTTTCATAAAGTCCGAATGCCATATCATCTTTTTCAAATCCAAGTGTGCCAATGTCCATTTTGCTCACTTGCGCTCCAACTTCTTCGATAATCGTTTTGGTGTGCTGGACTATTCGATAGCCTTTAATTTGTTTTTCGGCTTGTTCAGTATATCGGAAATCTGTAATAAATACAGCATCATCCGCTGACACAATTGCGACTCCGGCAGTTCCTGTAAAATTTGTCATATAACTACGATTATACGGGTTAGTAATGAGAAGCGCATCAATCTCTTCTTTTTTCAACTGTTCTCTCAAGTTTGATAGTTTCAAAGTCATCAGTCCCCTTTTCCTTGGAGAAGGAAGGCTTGCAGGGCAAGCGTATATCCAGTTGTTCCGAAACCAGTTAGTTGGCCCATGCATACTGGTGCGATAACAGATGTCTGTCGAAAAGATTCCCGATTATGTATGTTGGATATATGCACTTCAATCACTGGAATGTCCACGGAAGCCACCGCATCGCGTATGGCAATGCTATAATGCGTAAACGCGCCTGGATTGAAAATAATCCCATCCGTATTATCGTCAGCAGCTTCATGGATTCGATCAATAAGCGCACCTTCTGTATTTGATTGAAAAAAATCAAGCTCTACATTGTTTTCACTCGCAATCATTCTTAGCTTCGTTTCCACATCATCAAGCGTTTCATACCCATAAATTTCGGGTTCTCTCTTTCCAATTCGATTCAAGTTGGGTCCATTTAATACAAGTAATTTCACCGACGAACCAATCCTCTCCATTTTCTATATCATTTTATCATACCCTGAGTTCGTCGGTAACTAATTTCATTCTTTTCTTCAAACTTTTCGCATAAATGTAGCTGTTCCTGTGATAAATCTTAATGTGATCGCGATTATCGCTGCAAATGGATAAGAAAAAGTATTAAAAAAATCAAGCAATGATTTCGGTTCGTTTATAAACCATTCAACAATGATTACTCCAATCACCCCAATAACTATTGCCGATAAAGAGGGTGGAATTGCACTTGAAAATGAGCATAAGATATAGAGGATTGCAAAAATAATGAACAACCCTATAAAAAGCAGGAACCATTTAATACTATAATGGTAAGAGTCAACTTCTGGCCATCTCTCCGTCCATCCAATAGGCGACCAATTTATGAATGAAAACAATTCTAAGAATCTTAATGATAGCGTCGTAAATAATGCAGCAAATAACGATGTGTAAAGAAATGTTTTATTAATCATCTGAATCCCTCCGTATATAAAAGTGTTGGGTCGTTCAGATAATTTTAAACATTAATGTGGAGGTAATGAATAATTTTTAGTATAATAGGTACATTCGATATACTCGAAAGAAAGTGTGGTTAAAAAATGACGAAAGATCAACAACCTCAGACATATGGGGGCCAAGCACTCGTTGAAGGCGTTATGTTCGGCGGGAAAGATCATACAGTCGCAGCAATTCGAAGAAAAGATAATTCGATTGATTACTTTCATCTTCCAAAGAAAAAAAGTGATCTTGCGATGAAACTAAGAAAAATACCATTTCTTAGAGGCATAGTAGCCTTAATTGAATCAGCCGGGGTTGGGTCTCGTCATTTGACATTCTCTACAGATCGTTTCGACGTCGAACCCGGTGAAGAAAAAGAGCAAGATGAACAGGAAACATCAAAATTGACGATGGTCATCGGTGTCGCCGCAGTTGGTGTTTTATCTTTTTTATTCAGTAAATTTGTCTTTACACTCGTCCCTGTTTTTTTGGCAGTATTATTCATTTCAATTGCGCCAGGAGAGACAGCACAAATATTACTTGAAACATTTTTCAAACTTACACTCTTACTCGGGTATTTAGCATTGATTTCAATGACACCATTCATTAGAAGAGTCTTTCAATATCACGGTGCAGAGCATAAAGTGATCAATGCGTATGAACGTAAATTACCGCTTACCGTAGAAAACATTCAAGCTCAATCAAGACTCCATTATCGCTGCGGAAGTAGTTTCATTCTATTTACCGTTATCGTGGGAATGCTTATATACTTCCTCGTTCCTGCTGATCCTCTGTGGCTGCGGCTTGTCAATAGAATTCTTCTTATACCTGTTGTTCTTGGTGTTTCTTTTGAAGTTCTTCAGCTAACGAATGCTGTCCGTAACATTCCAGTATTAAAGTATTTGGGGTATCCTGGTTTATGGCTTCAACTATTGACAACGAAAGAACCTACAGATGACCAGGTAGAGGTCGCCATCTTATCATTCGAGAAATTACTTGAAGTTGAAGAATTTGGTGTTTCGGCATTAGAAGTAAAAACTAAAGAGAAAACAAATACGATTTCTTCGCCGCTTACAGCTCAATAAACAATGAAAAACAGGCATCCGCTCTCGCTTTGAGAGTGGATGCCTGTTTTCTTTTTATATTATAAGCCGCATTTTAGCTGCGCGTTACAGTTGGTACATGTGTTGCAACCGCCCATTTCTTGGACAGTACCTTGACGACAAACCGGGCAAGTATTTCCTACTTCAGAGCCGATTGTGACATTCGTTGAACGAAGATCCTGAATCGTGTCAACGAGTATAACTGGTCGCTTCTCGATTACTTCTTCAACATAATCTGAATCAATTTCATTTTCTTCTGCTTTTAGCGTCAACACTTGGGAATCACGGCTACCGTCTACATAAACAGTACCGCCTTTTGCTCCGCCTTTGTATAAACGCTCGTACACGCTTTCTACTTGTTCCACCGTGTAACCTCTCGGCGCATTCACCGTTTTGGAAATCGAGCTGTCAATCCAACGTTGAATGATGCACTGCACATCAGCATGCGCTTCTGGCGCAAGACTCATCGACGAAATAAACCACTCAGGTAAATTATTCGGATCTGCTTCAGGGTTACGTGTTAAATATTCCTCTACAATTTCAGCTTTCACTTCGATAAATTTACCAAGGCGCCCACTGCGGTAATACGTAAAGGAGAAATAAGGTTCTAATCCTGTTGAAACTCCTACCATTGTTCCAGTACTCACTTTTGTTACTCTCCTAACCTTTAGGAGGGCGGGATTATCAGTACCCGCTCCATATGTCGCCATATGGGTCAGACTATATCATCAACCAAATGAAAAGAAATAACTCGGTTGTCAGGCGTGTAGTCGTTGAGGGGTCAGCCACGACTTCCCTGCGGATTGTCTGCACCTTTCAATTTTTACCTTTGCGTACTTGGCAATGTACAGGTACAAAAGGATACTCAGAGTTTCCCGCATACAGCCTAATTTACACGATGCAATTACTTGCACCGGGGGCAATTCATTTACCCGTTGGAGCAACAGTCAATAAATGAGAGTTTCTGATTCCGTGTTCAAGGATTGATTCACGGATATCTTCAGGCATTTTTTTCATGAAGCCTGTGTTGATAAATGCTTCACGTAGCGCTTTTGTTTCTTCATCTGTCTTGCCGATCAGGAACGGGAAGCTTCCCTTTTCTTTAGCAAGTTCTATAGATTCGCGATATGCTGTCGTTGCAATCGTTTCAAATACTTTATCGACGAGCACATTTCCTTCTTCTGAACCGTATTCTTTCTCACAGTAAATCAGAAGGTCAGCAAGTCCCATGACGCCAAGTCCTACACGGCGCTCTCCGAGAGCTTGTTTTTCGTTTTCTTCGAGGAAATATGGTGTCGCATCGATGACATTGTCCTGCATACGCACGCCGACTTGCACGATTTCCTTCAGTTTTTCATAATTAACTGTTTTCGTTTCTTTATCGGCTACTTCAGCAAGGTTTACTGCAGCTAAATTGCACACAGAATAAGGTGCTAAAGGTTGTTCTCCACATGGGTTTGTTGCTACGACTTGCTGGCCGTACGCTTTTGCATTTGTTTCGCTGTTGGCATTGTCGATGAAGAAAATGCCTGGTTCAGCCGAATACGTTGCACAAATATTGATAAGATCCCATAGGGCGCGTGCTTTAATCGTTCTATAAACTCGCACTCCGAATCCTTGTCGTTCCCATTCACGAACATCTCCGACTTCATGCCACTTTTCGTTATAGTGTTTCATTTCTTCCGGAGAGTATTTCTCGACTGCAGGGAATCTCAGGTCATAATCTGCATCTTCCTCGACAGCTTTCATGAAATCATCTGTCAGCGTAACTGAGATGTTTGCACCCGTGAGGAATTCTGGATTATGTACGGAATACGTTCCGCCGTCGCGTAATTTCGTTTCAGCGTCTTTCATGATTTCTTCACTAAAGCCGCCTAATCCAGGGATATTACGGTAGTTCAGGATGCTCTGATACATCGCATCTTCCTGGGCTGTTAACGGTTTGAATTTCAGTTTTTCATTTGCTAATTTTTTAATCAGTTCATCTTCCGTATGTTCTAGAAGATAACGTAGAATTCTTGGATTCTGCATTTTTGAAATGATGAATTCAAGAATGTCAGGGTGCCACCTAAATACCGTCCTTTTCAGGATATTTCTCTGCTATATGCAGACGGAGTAGACTATATCATCACCCTCAGCATAATCTGTTAGGGGCCGGGCGCTTCGGAAAGTACTAGATCTTCCCTACTCTACTTTCATTCATAATGAATGTTTTCGTTAGTCGTTGAACCTTCACCTATACGGCGCTTGGCTGCGGATTGTCCAATACCATTAATTTTTTAGCATTCACGCTCACCGTTTCCAGTCACGTTGTAGCTTAACGGTCTCTAAGGAGTTCTTCGCAATTCACCCGATTTTCTAATCGCCCATTGTCTGGACGACGCGGACTAGCATTGTTATAAATTGTTCTTCTTTCCCGTAAGTTTTTTCATGACATGTTTTACACAAGGTAATTCCATTGGTAGTATCAAACTGGATTTCAGGATATTTCTTTTTAGGATAAATATGATGAGCCGCAATAACCCTAGATTGTGAATAGCAGCCCGGCATTTTACATCGATATCCGTCTCGTTTGTATACTTTTAATCTCCATTCTTTATATTCCGCTGAATCAGTAACGTCATTAGGAGTTACTCTATTAATAACAAGATATTTTCTAAAACAAATTTGATTACAAAAATTAATTTTCGATCTTTTATGTGCAGACAACACTAACTCAATATCTTTAAGACAATAGGCACAGCTTGTCATAACTCTTTTTCTTTGACGTGTTTCTCTAATTTTCAACAAAGAATTTTCGCTATGTTTCTTTCCTCTCCTAGGAGCACCTTTATCTATATCATTATGTCCTCTAACTGGCCATCCGAAATGAAGAATGCGACTCAAAATTGTGATATAACTTACTCCCAATTCATTCGCGATAACTGTATAACCTTTCTCCAGTTCAACATATTGATGATATAGCCAATCCTTATTGTCGTAAAGTTGATTTGTAAGTTGAATTGGTTGTTTTCGAATTCCAAATCTTCTTAGTCTACCTCTAATTTGATCTCTTGTTAGTTGAGTTTCCTGTGCGATTTGATTCACAGATAATCCATCGATTATATACCGCTGAAAAAGATATTCTTGTGTAATCATAAAACCCCTCCAAGAACATTCGTTCTATTAATTATAAGGGTTTTTTATATTTAAGGAAAGAGAAAACAGTTCTTCAACTTCTTTAATCCGCCAACATAATCATTTGCGCGCCTCGGCGACTCCCGCCTTGTTCGACAAGATGCGTCAATTTCGCGATGTCGTCTAACCAGGAGACGGAACCTGATGATTTACCATTCACGCCTCTTGCAAGCGTGTTGCGCGGGCGTAATGTCGAACCATTCGTTCCGACACCGCCGCCGCGGCTCATAATCTCCATTACTTGCTTGCGGTGATCTGAGATGCCTTCACGTGAATCGGCTACAAACGGCATGACGTAACAATTAAAATACGTAACATCAGTTTCCGCGCCTGCTCCGTAAAGGACTCGTCCCGCTGGAATGAAGTTCAATGTCGAAAGTTGTTTGTAAAAGCTTTCAAACGATTCCTGACGCTTTTCTTCCGTCGTCTCCACAGATGCAAGGCCAGTCGCATTTCGCTTAGCGATTTGTTCGTAGAATACTTCAAGCGGCTTTTCGATCACTTCAATCGGTCGTGTGATAACTCCGATTTCTTGTTCCTCAGGATCGTCAATCGCCGAACGATAATCCCGTTCGATCCAAATCTCTGCTTGTCCATTTTTTTCATCGAGTGCGGTAATGAATCCGAGTCCGCGTGCCGGAAACTTCGGATCCTCCTTCACTGTTAAAACAACGAAATCCCCAATTTTCAACGTTTTCTTTTCAGTGTCCTTGAACGAATACCGGTCAATCATTACGAGTCTCGACACACCTTTGTGTTCGATGTGCATGTCTTCTGTTATTGGATGCACTTGCGGGAATTCTGCGATATCTTTGTTTAATTGTTCCTTATCCAGAACTGGTTCTTGATGCTTTGAAGCAATAACCATTGAGGCATCCTCCTTTATAGAATTTTCGACTAGACACAATATATTGTGTCTATCTTATTTATTAATGTACTACATATGGTTTGACGTTACAAATGAAATAGTTTGTTAGATTTTTAATAAATGCAGTCATGTCGCACTTCTAAAATTTCAAATGTATAAAATGTATCTAAAGTTCTAGTTTCACTTCTTGAATGTCCAATCGTTGTTCCCATACTTTTTTCGTTCGATTTCTTTTACATAAGAAAGTTGTTCTTCGGATAATTCATAAGGTTCTAGACGCATATTAAGCGCTTTTTCGAAGCCTTTTGAAAAGGCAGCGATGCTTTCATCTACAGTCACTTTTCGACCTGCAAGTTGGTCGATCGCCACCGCTTTTTCACGGATACCGATTTTCATACGTTCGCGTTGATCTTCCGACTTGAATGTAAACAATGATACAAGTTTTTCCGCGTCAAGGCTTAACAGAATCGCACCATGTTGTAAAATAACACCTTTTTGTCGAGTTTGGGCACTTCCGGCAACTTTTTTGCCTTCCACGACGAGTTCATACCAACTGGGCGTATCGAAACAAACGGCACTCCGAGGTCTTTTTAGCCCGTCAATCTCTTCCTTGCTTTCAGGAATTGAGAAACATGCATCGAGTCCTAGATTTCGGAATCCCTCTAAAAGCCCGCCCGAAATCACGCGATATGCTTCTGTGACCGTTTCCGGCATATTCGGATAGTCTTCCGTCACAATAACGCTGTATGTAAGTTCATCATCATGCAGTACGCCTCTGCCCCCAGTCGGTCTCCTCACAAATCCCAACCCAAGCTTTTCAACTTGCTCCATATCAATTTCTTTTGAAACACTTTGAAAATAGCCAATCGATAATGTTGCCGGAGACCATTCATAAAAACGTAAGACAGGGCCAATTTCTCCTTTGCTATGCCACTCCAATAGTGCTTCATCGAGCGACATATTATAAGAAGCAGTGCATTTACCAGAATTAATATAATGCCAAATTGTCTTTCCCAATACTTCTACCTCCTTTGTGCCGAACTTCATTTTAGCATCCCTATTGAACAAGTTCCACCATACTCTAATAATAGTTATTTTTGAAATGGCAGGCTAGCAACCTTTTAAGTGATTTACTCATTATAATGGTAATATTGAACAAATAAAAAAGCCGCCTAGCGGCTCACTAAATTAAAAATGCTTAAGATTATTCGTTATCCATATTTGGATTTCTTTCGCGAAGCATCCAGTAATGTTGAACAAGTTGTTTCTCATAATTAAAGTGTAATTCGTAGAAATACATATGCCATCTTGGATTTATATGTTCATAGTATTTCGCTAAAGTACCGTATAAACTTGTTTTCTGAAGAAGATCTGCTAGACGCGGGTCCATTTATTCTCTCCTTTTTCTTTTCATATATAATCAATGTATTCAACAGTCACGTTTCTGTGTGGGCGCAATAAAAATGGCGAACGCTCAATTTACGAGTTTCACCCAAAGCATGGCCACTTGATGGAACAATATGAAGATAGAATCGGTAAGGGCCTTCATCGAAGGTTTCAAAAAACGATTTTGGGGTTAATTAGGCTTCGTTTTGAAAAAAGGGTTGATAAATCCCTTCATAGCAATGGATTTATTGACTCATTCCTCTTATAATAGAATAGAATAGAGAAAGGGGAAAGTTGTTGTGGTGGATACACTTTATATTGTTATAGGAATCCTTGTCGTTATCATTATTTATATGGTTGTGACGATGTTGCGCCTACGAAAAGCAGTCACAAATTTGACACAAGAAGAATTTATAAAAGGATACCGGAAAGCTCAATTAATCGACGTCCGCGAGCAAAAAGATTTTGAAGCCGGTCACATCCTCGGAGCTCGAAATATTCCGTACTCTCAGTTCAGACAACGTCATAAAGAAATTCGTCCGGATCTACCGGCATATTTATATGACCAAAACGGAGGAAAAAGCGCGCGTGCCGCTTTGCTTCTGAAGAAAAAAGGATACACGAAGTTATATCAACTCCAAGGCGGATTCCGTCAATGGACAGGCAAAATCAGAAGTAAATAATCAAAAAGGTTGAGCCCGCAGATAGTCTGTCTGCATGCTCAACCTTTTTAGATTCGTACGGTGTTACCCCATAATATTGTAGCCGCCATCTACATAAATGATTTCTCCGGTTACGCCGCTTGAAAGGTTACTTAGAACAGCTAGCGTCATATCTCCAACTTCTTCTTGCGTGATATTTCTTTTCAAAGGAGCAGTTTCTTCAATTTTGGATAGAATTGTATTAAATGAAGGAACGCCTTTGGCAGAAAGCGTGCGGACTGCACCCGCTGATATAGCGTTAACGCGAATATTGTCTTTACCTAAACTAGATGCTAAATATTTAACAGATGCTTCAAGAGAAGCCTTTGCAATCCCCATGACGTTATACCCTTCGAGGACACGTTCAGCGCCTAAGTAACTCATTGTAACGATTGATCCGCCTTCTGTCATATACGGACTTGCTTCCTTAGCAACAGCGATTAGCGAATACGCACTCGTATCTTGAGCGAATGCAAAACCATCTCTAGATGTGTTGATAAAATCAGTTCGAAGATCTTCTGCATGTGCAAACGCTAGTGAATGAACAACACCGTATATTGAACCGACTTTTTCGCCAATTGTTTTAAATGCTTCTTTAATGCTATCATCTTCATTAACATCACATTGAACGATGAGTTTGGCTTCCATTTCATTTTCATTCAACAATTTCGTAATTCTGTCCATCGAACGTTCTTTTCGATATGTAAAAATTAAGTTAGCACCCGCTTTTGCAAGTGACTTTGCGACACCCCAAGCAAGACTTCTTTGATTGGCAACACCCATCACAACAATATTTTTGCCTTTAATTTTAAGTAAATCATCCATAATATCCAAATCCTCCAATTGATTGTCAAATAAACGCTTAACTTTAGCACCTGGTACTAAAAGTAAGTGTAACATAATTTTCTAGCGATGTTAAATTAAATTTTACGTAAAAAAATGAAAAACACAGTAAATGCACTGTGTTTTTCATGGTTGTATAATTAATCTTTTGAATAACGCAAAACAGGCTGTCGGGCTGCTCGAGTTTCGTCTAGACGTTTAATGACAGTCGTATGAGGCGCAGTTTGAACGATTTCCGGATTATCCTCGACTTCTTTTGCAATTTGAATCATTGCATCGATAAATGAATCCAGCGTTTCTTTCGATTCAGTTTCAGTCGGTTCAATCATCATTCCTTCTTCAACATTAAGCGGGAAGTAGATTGTCGGTGGATGATAACCGAAATCCAATAGTCGTTTCGCGATATCAAGTGTTCGAACGCCCAATTTCTTTTGTCTGCGACCTGATAAAACAAATTCATGCTTGCAATGTTGATTATAAGGAAGATCAAAATAAGGCTCTAATCTGCGCATCATATAGTTCGCATTCAGGACTGCATTTTCGGTTACAGCTTTCAAGCCATCCGGTCCCATTGAGCGAATATAAGTGTACGCACGGACGTTGATGCCAAAGTTTCCGTAAAAGGGTTTAACTCGGCCAATTGCTTGAGGACGATCGTAATCGAATGTAAATTTATCATCTTTTTTCACTAGAACCGGTGCCGGCAGAAAAGGAATTAAATCCTTGTGAACGCCAACTGGACCTGAACCCGGTCCGCCGCCGCCATGAGGGCCGGTAAATGTTTTATGCAAATTCAAGTGAACGGCATCAAAGCCCATGTCCCCAGGACGTGCTTTCGACATAACTGCGTTTAAGTTCGCGCCGTCATAATAGAGTTTTCCGCCGACTCCATGTACAATCTCCGCCATTTTCACGATATCATCTTCAAAAAGACCTAGCGTATTCGGGTTTGTAAGCATTAATGCAGCAGTATCATCGCCGACAACGCGCTTCAAGTCCTCTAAATCCACAAGTCCTCTTTCGTCAGATTTAACAGTAATCGTATCATACCCCGCTACTGTAGCTGATGCGGGGTTTGTTCCGTGCGCGGAGTCCGGTACGATAACTTTCGTACGGTGAAAATCTCCATTTGCTTCATGGAAAGCGCGGATCATCATCAAGGCAGTCCATTCCCCATGGGCGCCTGCTGCGGGTTGGAGCGTAATTTCATCCATTCCTGTAATTTCTACTAAATGCTCTTGAAGATCATACATCAATTCCATTGCTCCTTGGACAGTCGATTCGTCTTGCAGTGGATGAATGTTTGCAAAACCAGGATAGCGTGCAACTGATTCGTTTATCTTCGGATTGTATTTCATCGTACATGAGCCGAGCGGATAGAACCCGGAGTCAATGCCGTGATTACGCTTTGAAAGCGCCGTGTAATGACGCATAATATCGAGTTCCGATACTTCAGGAAGCTCCGCTGCTTCCTCGCGGTGATAGCCGGCCGGCAGTAGCTCATCAAGATCAAGTTCCGGTACATCAAGTTCTGGAAGGCTATAGCCAATTCGACCTTCTTTTGTTATTTCGAAAATTAATGATTGATCTTCGTTACGCATTGAGGGCCTCCGTTTCCTGCACGATAGCAGCTGTATGCTGAACGAGTGCATCGATTTCTTCTTTTGTACGTAGTTCCGTAATTGCGATTAAAGCATGATTTTCAAGGTTTTCAAATTTCAAACCAAGATCATATCCACCGATAATGTCGTTTGCGAATAGGTATTGATTCACTTCTTTGACAGATTTTTTGACGTTGACGACAATTTCATTAAAATGAGCGCCGTTGAAGACAACATCAAAGCCTGCATTTTCAAAAGCTTCTTTTGCATAGCGGGTTTTCACGATATTTTGATATGCGATTTCCTGGGCTCCGACTTTTCCTAATGCCGTCATTGCAACGGAAGCCGCTAGTGCATTCAGCGCTTGGTTCGAACAAATATTAGACGTTGCTTTATCGCGCCGAATATGTTGTTCTCTCGCTTGAAGAGTTAGCACATAGCCGCGTTTCCCGTCTTCATCAACTGTCTCTCCAACTAGACGGCCTGGCAATTTTCGCATTAACTTTTTAGTCACTGCAAAGTACCCGCAGTGCGGACCACCGAACGATTCCGGAATTCCGAACGGCTGGGCATCGCCGACAGTGATATCCGCGCCTAATTTTCCGGGAGGCGTCAACACGCCTAGTGCAAGCGGATTTGACGATACAACAAATAAACCTTTTACGGCATGTGTGAGTTTTCCGATCTTTTCAATATCTTCAATTTGTCCAAAGAAATTCGGGTACTGAACGAGAACGGCCGCAGTATTTTCATCTAGCAATTCTTGAAGTTGCTCAATATCGGTGACACCATCTCTCTGTGGAACCGTAACAACTTCAATTGATTGTCCTTTGGCATACGTTAACACGACGTCGCGTGATTCTGGGTGCACTGTTTCAGAAATAAGTATTTTCTTCTTGCGTGTGTGACCCGCTGCTAGTGTGCCAGCTTCTGCAAGTGCAGTTCCTCCGTCATACATGGAGGAGTTCGCAATTTCCATCCCCGTTAATTCGCAAATCATTGTTTGGAATTCAAAGATTGCTTGGAGTTCACCTTGAGAGATTTCAGGTTGATATGGTGTATAAGCCGTATAAAATTCAGAACGAGAGATAACGTGATCAACGATAATCGGCTTATAATGATCATAAACGCCAGCACCTAAAAACGATGCATAACGCTGGGAATCTGCATTTTTAGCAGCAAGTTTTGAAAGTTCTTTCGTTAATGAAGACTCTGATTTTGCCTGTTTTATGTTGTACTCGCCTTTAAAACGAACTTCTTCTGGAATTGCCTCAAATAATTCATCCACAGAATCGACACCGATTACCTTAAGCATTTCTTCGCGGTCAGCTGTCGTCATTGGCATATAGCGATGCTTCATGTTCATAATCCCCTTTTCTATTAATTGATAATTAACGTTTATAAAATGGTGTATCGATAATTACTGCTTTCAGCATTCTTTTTCTTACTTGAACAATCACTTCAGTTCCAACTGCAGCATGCTCCGTATTCAGAAGTGCAAAACCAATATTTTTATTTAATGTTGGCGATTGAGTACCAGTTGTTACTACACCAACTTCTTCATCATTAAGGAAAACTTTGTAGCCCGTACGCGGAATCCCTTTATCAATCATTTCCAGGCCGACAAGTTTTCGAGGGATGCCATTTTCTTTTTGTTCAGCTAACGCCTGCTTGCCGATAAAGTCTTCTTCTTTATTAAGCTTTACAACAAAACCAAGTCCAGCTTCTAGTGGTGATATGTCTTGGGATAACTCTTGGCCGTACAGAGGCAGACCCGATTCGAAACGAAGCGTATCACGGGCGCCGAGTCCGGCTGGAACGACACCGTCGCTTTCTCCTGCCATTAAGATCGCTTCCCAGAGAACCACAATCGACTCAGGAGATGCATAAAGTTCAAAGCCGTCTTCGCCAGTGTATCCTGTTCTGGAAATTAGAACGTTTTGACCGCAAATTTGCACATTTTCTTGAAAACGGAAAAACCTTATTTCATTTAATGGTACAGACGTAAGTTTTTGAAGTGTTTTTTCAGCAAGCGGTCCCTGAAGAGCTAGTAACGCATAAGCATCAGATTTATCTTCAATTTCGACATCTGAAGTTTTATGCTTATTCATCCACTCGAGATCTTTTTCAAGGTTAGAAGCATTGACTACGAGCAAATAATTTCCTTCATCCCGTTTATAGATAAGAAGGTCATCAACGGTCCCGCCGTCTTCGTAACACATCGCCGTATATTGAGCTTGTCCAACTTTAAGTTTAGAGACATCATTTGTCATCATTTTTTGCAAATAGGAAAGTGCTCCATCTCCGGTTACTAAGATTTCTCCCATATGCGAAACATCAAATAGTCCAGCTTTCGTTCGAACTGCTTCGTGTTCTGCTTTAATGCTAGAGAACTGTACAGGTAAATCCCAACCACCAAAATCAATTGTTTTACCGCCATAATCTTTGTAATGATTAAAAAGTACAGTTTTCTTCAACGTAGTAGTCATAATGCATTCCTCCCCGCTAATTTTCGTAAAAAAAGACAGAGGTTCCCCTAATTTTAGGGAACCTCTGTCTGTGTACCTGAAAGTTTGACCTTGCGGCTTTCCTCGTTGGTGGCCAGTCGATGCTGACACTCTCCAGAGATGCGTCATGCATGAGTCTTTTTGCCTGAGAGATTCATAACGATCGTTACTTGCTCCTTCGGCGACGCTTAAGCGTTCTCTCCTCATGCAATCATTCGCAATTATTAAGTTTCTATTATTATAAAAAATCTTTACTTTCAAGTCATATCTTAACATTAGATTTATGTAAGTGCAATCATTAATATTAAAAAGGCGAAAACACGAACTTTAATATTATACCCATCACTCAATGTTCGGGAATTGGCGCGGATGTTAATTATTCAATCAATTAACCAGAAATAAAACAGGGAATCCTGATAGATTCCCTGTTTCTCATCCAGAGCCTTTCAAACGACCTATTTGAAAAGCTATGTAAGCAGTAATATCCCGTAATGATCTGCGTTCAGTCTCCACGATAAAATGAGCTGACTGCAAATAAATCGGTTTACGCTTATTAAATATATTTTCAAGTTCATTACGTGTTGACCGTTGGACGATGGGACGGTTTTTGTCGGTCGCAATCCGACGCCAAATATCCCGAAAAGGCGCATTCAAGAAAAACACAATACCTGTTTTCCTCATTATTTCACGATTCCGTTCTCTTAAAGGTACGCCTCCGCCTGTAGCAATAATACAATATTCATCCCTGAATGTAAGAAGAAATTCTGTTTCTAATTGTCGAAAGTATTCCTCTCCGTGTTTCTCAAATATTTCCGGAATGGTAAGCCCTGTTTTCTTTACGATTTCAGTATCCATATCATAAAATGGAAGTTTTGTTGCAAAGCTTATTCTTTTTCCGATTGCGCTTTTTCCCGAACCCATATAGCCTACTAAATAAACTTTTTTCACTTTGCACTCCCCTTCTTATGAAATCGATTCTTATTTACTCATGTCTAAAATCTTAATTGTTTCATTCTCATAATATAATTCTAGTGAATCGTAGCTTCTATATATACTATCATGCCACAAAACTATAGAGAAAAGAAAGAGGCTAACAAAAAATAGTAGAATAATTGCAGCTACCAGTACTGAGCCGCCCTCATTCTGAATTGAATCCAACCGCAAAATCTCGCTCCTTCCGTGTCCCATCAAGCATAGTCACAGTAACAGTTACCACCGGACCATTTAACATGAAATAGGCTGATTGAACATTCGTCAAAAATGGGATATGGCCCTGTCCGTCGATTGCCTTTCTAATCATCGCATTGCGCTGTTCGATATCAATCCTACCTCTATCTGTTACAAAACTTATCCCGTGACCCCCAACGTGGACATTGAATTCTTTAACATCAACGATAGAAGCTTGAAAGTCTACTGCAAATAATTCCCAAGCGCCATCGGACATATTTGCATATTGCTCCTCAATTGGAGATTTCCATAAAAAGAACAATACAAACAAATGTGCAAATGCGACAAAAATAATTAATTGGAACAAGCTTTCAATGAATGTAAAGCCTTTTTCTTCCCTGACCGTTAATTGTGAAGACACTTTTCGGTCACCTCTTTTTCAAAACGATAAACCACGCATATTGAATTGTCATAAAAACTCCAAGCAAAATCGTTTCCTTCAATATGTCTTTGCCCTTCTCTCATCCCGTTGCTTTTGTATAAAATCGCACCGTGATACAGTGTTTCAACAGCATACATAGATTGTTTCTTGTCATGCAGTGTAGTCATCATTTTCGTCGCGAGCGGAAGTAATGTACCAAATACGATAACTATGATTGTGAGGGTCAGGATTGCTTCCGGCCAAGAATAGCCTTTTTGATTCACTGATCGTCATCCTTCCTCGTTGCATTTGAAAAGTGATTGTTCTACTTCCTCGATTTGTAAGTAATGTTAATCTGCCGAAATTAATAATATCTCCATTCGCATGAAATTCGACAGTCTTTAAATTACTTAAACTGGATACATGCATTCCTTCTGGCAAAAGCTTTCTTGAAAACTCTATACTTCCTGGCGCTTCAGCGACATACATTGTTTGAGTTCCTGGTTTAGTAAATCTTAATCGAGTGTAAACATTATTCGCCATTGAATAGCTTTGCAAACTTTGTATTGTAGCAATAATCGACTTAAATGCATCTTCTTCAGCCGTAGTGCGAATCCACTTATCGCCGATTGGAATTATAGCCGCACTTAATATGATCGCTATCGATAAAACAAATACGAGTTCAATTAAAGTGAACCCGGCTTGTCTCGCCTCAGTGTTAATCTATATTCTCCGTAACTTTACCGTCAGCAAGCGTTAATGCTGACCCGTTCGGGCATACCGGATCTTCATTGAGAAACCCCCCAGTAACTAATACATTAAAATCTGCTGGATAAGACTTATTTTCTAATTTGTACGCTTCTACCTGCCCTTGAACCATTTTTACGTAGGCGTCGCACCCTTTTTCGTCAATCACCTTCGACTGTTTTGTAACGTTTGGAATCGCAATGAGAATCAAAATTGAGATTATCGCAAGTACGATTAACATTTCTACTAATGTAAACCCTTTTTCATTATTCATCTTTACCATAATGTAACTCCCCCCTCAAATTTTATCTATCATTCCATACATCGGTAGTAATAATGCGATATAAGCAGCCAAAATGCATATCGCGATCAGACTAAAAAGAACCGGTTGCAAAATAGCAAGTCCATTTTCCAATAGTTTGTTAATCTTGTTTTCCAGATATTCACTATAAATAATCAATTCTTTCGGTAAATGGCCGCTATTTGTACCGTGTTCCACGAACGAAGAAAATTGTTTGGTTAACCCATCTGTAAGGGCTACTGCCTTATCAAATGGTTCACCGTAAATAACTCTTTTTTTGATTTCATTGGCAATCTCGCTTAGAACAGGATCTAAATTCTGGTTAATTAAAACATCGAGTGAATCCTGCATAGATAGTCCGGATAATAATAAACTTCCGAGTTCGCTAGAAAACAATCGTGTTTTCCACATTGTAAAAATATCTCCTATAATAGGAATACTGATAAAGTACTTTATTTTTTTAGGAGGCGGTAATTTTTTGTAATAAAATATACAACTAACAATCAAGCAAGTTAGTATGAAACCGACCCCCAAAATAATATCAGGAGTTTTTGCGACTAATTTAGGCAATGATTGAACTAAGCCGCTTTCTCCATTCGACCTTGATGATGCAAGTAATTCGATATTCGGCAGAAAAAACTTTCTAAATCCAAGCAGCAAAAACGAAATAAAAATAAATAACCCTGCCGGATATGCCAGAAGTCCTTTCAACTTCTTTTTAGCTTCTTCCGTTTTTTCCAATCGACCTGCCATACTAGATAGCGTTTCAGCCAGTCTGCCATCTCTTTCTGCAATAATCACCGGAAGCAAGACGCTTGAAGAAAATTCTAATCGACTTAAAATATGCGTCACAGATTCACCATCACGAAAATCGGACTCGATTTTAGTGAGTAGTAACTGATAGTCGTCTACATGATGTGGTAGTAAAAGGTGAACACTATCGTAAAATGTATAGCCTTCCTTTAGGAGTACGGCTAATCTCGATAAAAACTCCGGACGATTCTTTAGCTTAAGTTTTCTTTTGACATGATATTTATCTTCAATCATTTAAAATGCCCGGAAATACTATATTTCTTCACTACTGAAGAGATTCTTTTCTCAGACGGGAAAATTATTCGCTCTCCTTTCATGATGGAATCCGTCATGTCATCAAGCATGACTCCATCAACTATTTCAAATACAACTCCCCTATTGCCATTATGTTGTCGTATCAGCCGCTGTGCTGAAATGCAAATTACCGTTTGCCTCAATTCTTCTGCTGAAATGCCAAAGTCCATCATTCTATAAAAACAACCTGCTGGATCTTTGGAGTGCACTGTAGAGAAAACCAAATGGCCAGTTAAGGCTGCTTGAACTGCAGTTTTAGCCGTTTCACCATCCCTGATTTCCCCGATCATAATGACATCGGGAGAATGTCTCAGGATAGCTTTTAAACCTGTTGAATAAGTCATTCCAGATTGTTCATTGACTTGGATTTGAAGTAAATGTGAATGGTTATTTTCAACAGGATCTTCTAACGTTATTACATGCCGATTCAGATTATTTACGCAGTGCGATGTTAATGAATACATAGTCGTCGTTTTCCCAGAACCAGTTGGTCCCGTTAAAAAAATCAGACCTTGTTCTTTTGAACTTGCCCGGATTAATTTTTCAGACCATTCTCGTTCAATACATAACTGTTCAATCGGAACAATACGATCGTGTTTTTGTAATCGGATGACTACACTTTCCTTGAAATGAATAGCTGGGATTGTCGATACTCTAAAAGAATAGTTGTCTTCTCGTATCTGTTTGTGGAAGGATCCACTTTGGGGTTTTCGTTTATCGGTTATATCTAATGAGGAAAGAAACTTATAAAAAGAAATCATTCTAATCGCTAATTGGTGTACAATTTTACTGTTCTCGTGCAACTTTAAATCTTTTTTAAACAAAACAGTATACCCTTCATCTGACGGGACAAGATGAATGTCCGTTGCCTCATACGCAATTGCATTTTCAAGAAGTTGCATGCTTTTTTGTTCAACAACATTTTCCTGTTTGTTCATCGAACACCCCTCTTTAAAATGAATTGAATTGTCAAATTCACTTTTCACGGTTGACTGCTAACCGTCTAATTCAAATTATACATAATAATCTTTTAAAAGGAATACAATACTCGAAACTTAAATTTTGACGGGAAAAAAGGGCCCAAAATTAAATTATCATGCGATTTTCCTGGGCAAAATTGAATTATTCATTATAAAACGATGTATTTCAAGGAAATACACGGCTTCGTCACAATCTTTTATTGATTTGAGTTTACATATGGAGCCGCTATCCTTTATAATAAATAGGAGCTTATTGTATTGTAATTAAGGAGGGACAACACACATGGATAACATGTTCAAGTTAATGGGCTGGTGGACAGGCATATTCGCAGTTCTGTTTTTTGCTGGTGATATGTACCCTGCTTCGCTTCTATTCGTAGCAAGCACCATTTTCTTCCTACTTCTAGGGTATTTAAATTTAACAGAGCGCATGTATATGTACATGTTTGCCAGTTATTTAATGGTATTCATGGTCGGTTTCAGTTACTACGCAACGTTCATACACGTACCAGGTGGCGGACACTAATTAATTCTTTACAAAAAAACAGCCCATTAAGGCTGTTTTTTTGTTCCGCGAGATTGTACCCCCGGCTTTCAATTGAGTTCGCTCAAGTAACTTTAGTTAAAATCCATTTAAAAAGGGGTTCATCTCCATTTCATGACTTGGCGTCGTGGGAGAACCATGGCCCGGATAAATAATAAAATCATCTCCGAGCGTTAATAACTTATTATGAATTGAAGACAGCAAAATTTCAGTATTTCCACCAGGTAAATCTGTCCTTCCCACTCCCTGGTTGAATAAGGTATCTCCGACAATCGCAAATCGATCATCAGAGAAAACGTATGTTACGCTTCCCGGGGAGTGACCCGGCGTGTGAAGCACTTCAAATGTAAAGGGTCCTATATCCTTGACGCCTTCATCTGTGAGCAAAAAATCTGCTTCTTTATTTTTCACCAATGGTAGTCCCGGGTATCGGGTAGAGCCGTTTTGTTCAGGATTTGTTAGCGTGTCCTTTTCAATTTCATGAATATAAACAGGTATATTAAATTCATCACGTACAACATCAACTGCACCAATATGATCAAAATGCCCATGCGTTAACATAATTGCCCATGGATTAAGTTCATTTTTCTTGATTTCAGAAACTAAACGCAATCCTTCTTCACCAGGATCGATTAGTAAGCAATTTTTTATTTCATCTTGAATTATATAGCAATTTGTTTGAATCGGACCTAGTGGATATGTAGTAACTTTATACATATAATTCTCCTCCTTATACTCTAGTCTAAGCAAATCAAAAATCGAATACAAATAATTGTCATTAATATCACTCGACAAAATAAGCTGTTCAGCTTACAATAGAAGAGGAGTATTGCTATATCGGCATTCATTTTTTCTATGTTGAAAGGAGTGTCTTCATACATGAATTTATTAATGGTTATTTTCGGCCTAGTTGGTATTTTTGCAGCGATTGGAACAGTTCAAGCAATCAAAGAAAGAAACGTTCTAAGTGTTCTGTTCAACTTCGGAGCATTTGTAGTTTTCGGCGGTTTTACAATTGCTACAATCGTTACACAAGGGTACCCACCTGCACTGTAAAAAATAAAGCATCCAATTTCGTTTTTACGAATTGGATGCTTTTTTCATTTTCATAAAAGTTAATTTTGATTCAACAACAACCAAGTGAATTCTTCTTTTTCCCGAATATCAATTAGTTTTTCACTCGAATTACCCGTCAAACACTTCTCTCCATCCGGAGAACATTTCAAAGCCGTTAAATTGCTATTTTTATTAATAACAACTTGTTCACCCTTCTCCAACTTTACGAGCATAAAAGGTTCACTCAAATTATCAAGTTCCCCGCCGCCGCTTGCCGCCAATGTAATAATCGATTCATCGCCAATCCATGATATGTCCGGAATAATCCATTCAGAATAATTACTTACCGCTGGGAGTGTCCATGAGTTTAAGTTAGTGCCAGCTTGATTAATAATTTGATATTCAGCTTCTCCGTTCACAATTTTTACGATTAACAATGATTTTCCACTAGTTTCGAAATGTACTATGTCATCATGCGGCAAAGGTTCAATTGTTTTTGAAACCCAATCATAAAGATGGAGCGAGCCGCCATCTAATGGGTGCTCCGGGATATGTACTGTAACTATTTGCGAACCAAGCCATTTTGGAAATGGATCTTCGAGAGATATCGAGTTAATTTCTTTTTCATTTCCATTATATAAAAATACATCATACGTCCAATCTTGATAAAATGCAGTCAATAAAATTAAGTTTGGATCTATGTCATTCCATTCTATCGCTAGTTCAGAGGAAGAAATTGAAATCTCATCTAACACTTCACCTTCCAGAGAAATCATTTTCAGGTTCGCTGAAGTTGAATCATTTGATGCGTGTATTAAAATCATGTCTTTATTGGGATGTATAAGCGCATCTACGATTATCATCGAATCTTTGAATAATAAATCAATTTCCCCTGTTTTAACGTTAAATGATTTTAAATGATAGTCGCTATCTTCTTTTTCAACAAAAACAATTTCAACGTCATTTAACCAACCGACTACAAAATGGAATTTAGCTGAATCTAATTCCAAAGTTTCAAAAACATTTGATTTTGCATCTGCTTCTTTATGCGGGTATTCTATATCATTTATATTAAAGCTCGTTTTTTCGCAACTAACTAGTAATAGCATGGCCATTCCGATGACTATTGCAATTCTCTTCAACGATCCCCCTCCTTTCTTATAAAAAAATTCTGCACGGAGGTTACCGTGCAGATTAAGTGTTTGTTACTTTATTTTTATTTCGTTGGGTTTCATATACTCAATTTTTTCTTCTTTAAATCTGAGTAAATCTCCATTAATAATCATGTCGGAGTAATCTAATTCGGTTGTTGCGCGTTCTATATAAGGTTCGCATGCAAGGCCATCCACCGCTTCGCCCGTCATTGTGTCGTAACAGACTTCATGAGTATACACATATTTATCCGTGATAAATCGTCCATCTCTAAATACGACAAACTGTTCATGATCCGGCGAAAATATATCGGCACCCAATTGCATATCGCCTTTAGTATCAATTCCCATTAAATGAAGCAATGTAGGTCGTAAATCCAATTGACCGGAAACTTCATCAATAACTTCGCCTTTTTCATAGCCTGGAATATGAATGAAAAGCGGTACTTTCTGCAACTTGGCATTATCAAAAGGTGTGATTTCTTTGTCTAAATACATACCCATTGCTTTATTATGGTTTTCAGAAATTCCGTAATGATCACCATACATTACGATAATTGAATTATCATATAACCCTTTTTCTTTCAGGTCCTCAAAAAGGATTTTTATTGCTTCATCCATATAACGTACAGATTGAAAATAATTATTTAATGTACGCGAGTTCGAATCGTATTGCGGAATCAGCATATCCTCTTCATCTAAAACAAATGGATAGTGGTTTGTTAACGTAATCAGACGTGAATAAAAAGGTTGCGGCATTTCAGCCATTAAATCGACTGACTGTTCAACAAAAGGAATATCCTTCATACCCCAGTTGACAGCATCCCCTTCATTAATCGTGTAACTATTAACATCGTAAAACTTTTGGATATCAAGTGCGTTATACATAATATCTCGGTTCCAAAAACTCGAATTATTTGCATGCATCACGTTTGTGAAATAGCCATTCTCTCCAAGTCGATTAGATAGAGAATTATACGTATTTCCACTATGCGTGAAAAACACCGCACTTCCATTTCGTGGATAGAGAGAATTCTCAAGTAAAAACTCTGAATCGGAAGTTTTCCCTAAACCTGTCTGATGGTAAAACTCGGAAAAATAAAATGTATCAGGATCTTTTGTCAGCTCGTTTAAAAATGGCGTGATTACATGACCATCCATTTCTTCATTTATGACAAATGATTGCAGGGACTCTAATGAGACCGCAATGATATTCCTGCCCTTGGCAACTCCGAACATTTCCGGGTCAGGTGCTGCATAATTCGCGTTGCTGTAGTTCTCAACTTCAACTAATTCACTGCCATCGGCTAATGCTCTTTGGGCATGAGATTTAGATTGAATAAAAACGTCGTAAATATGGTAATTGTAAGTCCCGATGTTTTTAACGAGGAGCTCCCGATCAAACGTCCGTGTTAATAGCTGCGGCCGTTGCGTTTCTGCGAGACCTAAGTTTAACATCATGACTGTCGCAGCCATTATAAAATATAACTTCCGGCCGACTTTGCCGTTTAGAACTGTTGTTTCTCCAGCTTTCGGAAGCAAACGAATCGCCAAGAAGACCACGAGAGTATCCGCGAAGAAGAAGATATCGGTTACATTCATATTAGTCGTAATCGATGATGAAAGATCATTAAAATTACTCGTTTGAAACAGTAGCGGCAAAGTTATAAAGTCATTGAAAAATCTATAGAAGACGGCATTTGAAAACATCACAATCGATGTAAACAAACTAATTGAGAGTATATATATATTTCTCCGTTTCGTACTCTTAATGAAAAGCGCGATTCCATAAATAAATAATAAAAAGCTCAGCGGATTCATCAATAGGATGATTTCCTGCATCATATTATCAATTTTCATATTAAAGCTTGTTTTATAGCCAATATATGTGGTAATCCATGTCGCGACTATAGCAATTATGAGTACGGAATGTTTGGGCCAATTAAAATTAATTTTTTTCATTCCTGTAACTTCCTTTCAACTAGTAATACTCTAAGAATATGTTTAGATTCAAATGTTTTGTGAGTGTACTACATAATAGACGTACGGAAGGGTTAAAAGTTTCGTGTATAAACAATAAGAGGACTAAAGGCTAAGTGAATGAGGCTTTACTCCTCACTCTGAAACTCAGACCTTAATACTAATACAGCTTTTAAGTATTGATCTTGTTGAAGCAAACCACTGTCATAAAGATCCTTGATTTCCGACATCATTAAATCGATATCATCTTTTCGATTTCCAGTGTATACATAAATACCAAACCTCTTCAGTAAATGAATTATACTGAGAAGATTTTTCATCGGCTACTCTCACCTTTCCCGCAAACAATTATGCCGTTTTCAGTGATGATTTTTTGCACAGGGATGTCATGGCTTTCGAAGGGAATCACATGATCCGTTTGTATTTCAAAAGCAAGCGAAATCGCATCACCTTTAAAGTCTAACAGATATCGATCATAATAGCCTCCGCCAAAGCCGATTCGAAATCCATAATTATTATAGACAACTCCAGGCACAATCTGCAAATCAATGTCATTCATTTTAATGGATTTTGTTTCTGTAATAATCGGTTCTTGTAAATCCATATAAACCATTTCCAAGTTATCATATGTGTTAATCAATCTGAAATCCATATCCCTTGTTTGCTTCTCGCATTTCGGTACTGCAATTTGTTTGTCGAGTTCCCAAGCTGCCTCGATAATCGGTTTGGTATCTACTTCGGGAAATCTAGAGATAGTTATCCCGATAATAGAAGCGTTAAGAAATTCAGGTGAAGTAAAAAGGTTATCTTTTATAGCTAAAGACAGTTGTTTATATTCTTGCAAATCCATTGATTTTAATTGTTTTATCATATCGTTTCGAAAAATACTCTTTTTCATAATGATACCCCCCATTTCAAATGAAAAAACCAAAACCAATGACGGTTTTGGCCTGAGCGATTATTTCGTTTCACGGTGCAAAGTTTGTTTTCTTTCACGTGAGCAGTATTTTTTCATTTCGAGACGTTCCGGATTGTTACGTCTATTTTTCTTTGAAATATAATTGCGCTCACCGCATTCAGTGCAAGCAAGTGTAATGTTTACGCGCATATTTGTCCCTCCCACTCATCAGACTATAAAATTAAATATGAGCATGATTTATACGACTTTTTAATTATAACACGAACCGCCTAGATGTCCAGTAGAATATGCGTTCAGTTGAAAAAACATTAGTTATTCATCTGTTTTTTCATCGTCTTCTCCTAATATATCATCTTTATTAAAGGGTTTCTTTATTTTAAAAACATCATCAAACTCTGCGTCTTTCTCTTTCTTTTCTTTCAACTCGAAATATTTCATGACAGCAGCCTCGACAATATCATTTTGAGCCTGTGTATATTTACCCGGGTTTGTTGATACGTTTGGAATCAATACTGCATAAGCAATTTCCGGATCATCGAATGGTGCATATCCAACATGCGATAAGTTAATTGTATTTGGATAAAATATATACTTCGTAGGGTCATTGGGATTTGGTACACTAGCACTCGATTGCGCTGTTCCAGTCTTTCCTGCAGCTTTAAAATCTGCATCTTTGAAAAGTGTTCTTGCTGTTCCTCTTGGACCATAATACGTGTAGTACATGCCTTTTTTGATTCTGTCAATCTCTTCATCTGTATTTTTAATACGATTCAATACTTTGACGGGTGTTTCTTCTGCAACCCGCCCGAAGATTTCACCGTCAGGAGAAGGTTCACGAACTTCTTTTAATATTTTAGGGGCAACACGATAACCATCATTTGCAATCGTCGAAACGTATTGCGCTAATTGGAGCGGCGTATACGTAGCAAACTGACCGATTGAATAGTCTAATATATCACTTAGATCTGCTCTGGATGAATACCCACTTACCTCGCCCGGAAGATCAACACCGGTGAGACTCCCTAAACCAAATGATTCAAATGAATTTTTCATGATATCGAATGTTGTACTTTTAAGTGATAATGATTTTCCCCTTTGATATGTACCATTCCCAATTCCAATAGCGGTTTTCCACATATAGACGTTGGAAGATCTACCGATCGCTTCAATATCATTCATCGGAATTCGATTGTAAGAACGGTTAAAAACTGAACTCTTCATATTGTCATTTGCAATTTTTATCCCTTCATCAATTTTCGTTTCCCCGATCCTGGCTCCGCCTTCTTGATAACCAGTTAAAAGTGTTGCCATTTTAACAGTTGATCCTGCCATATAAGCTCCGGAAAATGTGCCGAAAGAGTAGTCCCGAATTTCATACTTTCCAGTATCTTTGTTTCTGGCGACACGCTTCCCAACAAGCGATAATATTTCTCCGGTTTTCGGGTTCATCATCACTAGATAAGCTTCATTTAATGCTTGCGAGTTCGGACCATTTTTCAATTCCAATAACTTTTCTGAAACAATGTCTTCCAACGCCGAATTCAATTCACTATCAATCGTTAATATCAAATCTTTACCGGGTATTCCTTCTTGGACTGTCTTTGTTTCTATGACTTTTCCCGTACGATCTTTAACATTCTTCACGACTGTTTTTTGTCCTTGTAGAAGTTCTTCATAATATTGTTCGATAAAGCTTTTTCCAACTCGATCATTTCTTGAATAGCCGCGCGTCAAATAATACTCGAGTTGTTCACTTGGAATTCCTTGGTCGGGTGTAGTCGTCGTCCCTAAAATAGTATTATAAGACTTTCTAACCCTTTCCCAATCAGTAGTTGTATTTACACCCGGAAGCTCACCGAGCCGCTCGGATACAGCTGCAAACTCCTCTTCCGTGACATCCCCGCTTTTAATGATTTGGGGTGAAAAAGCATATCCTGACATCATCTCGCGATAAATCGCTAAAACCTCAAGTTCGTGTTTGCTAAATGAGTTGAGTTCTTCATCTGTCACGCGCTCACGCGTTAATCGGTTGATTTCTCTTTGAATTTCAGATGCATCACCTTCAAGTTTAGCAATCTCTTTTTCTGTGACTTTTTTTGCAGCTTCTTCTTTATTATTTAAAATCCAAAAGTCCCGTTTATCTCCAATGGTAGTCCGATTCGTATCTTGTTCGATTAATAATGCCAATTTTTCCGCGATATCCAGCATTTCTTGTGTAGTTGTCGAAGAAGTTTTCGTATAAGTAATTGCGTTCTTCGGTTCATTGTCAACAAGTATGCGACCATCCCGATCAAAGATTCTGCCACGGGGTACACTCGTATTTACAGAAACTTCTTCCTTCCTTTCCAATGCCATCACATACTCTTCACTTTTTACGATTTGTAAGTAACCGAGTCGAAGAATAAGAATTGAAAAGAGAATAAATATGGAAAGGAATAGAAGGTTCATTCGAAAAGCGATATTTTTTCGTTGTCTAACCTTGGGCCTTTCAGCTCTTCTAATCTTCTTTGTCAAAATAATTCCTCCTTCCATCTTTACTATTGAATTATAACATTTTAGAAAGAAAAAGCACCTACCTTGACGAACAAGGTAGGTGCTTTGTTCCTTATTTATAAAAGATTATTCTTACTTACCGTAACGTTTTGCAACTTCGTCCCAATTAACAACATTCCAAAAAGCAGAAATGTAGTCTGGACGACGGTTTTGGTAGTTTAGGTAGTATGCATGCTCCCAAACATCAAGTCCTAGGAGTGGTGTTTTACCTTCCATGATTGGTGAATCTTGGTTTGCGGTAGACATGATTTCAAGTTCGCCGTCAGCCAATACAAGCCAAGCCCATCCTGAACCGAAGCGAGTAGCACCTGCGTTCGCAAATTGTTCTTTAAACGCATCAAAGCTGCCGAATTTAGCATCGATTGCTGACTTTAGTTCACCTGTTGGTTCGCCGCCGCCATTTGGAGATAGTAGTTCCCAGAATAATGAGTGGTTTGCGTGTCCACCGCCATTATTACGCACAGCTGTACGTTTGTCTTCAGGAACTGCATCCAAATCCGCGATGAGGTCCTCGATTGATTTGTTTAGTAATTCTTCATTGCCTTCTAGTGCATTGTTTAAATTTGTAACATACGTATTGTGATGTTTCGTGTGATGAATATTCATCGTCTCTTTGTCAATATGTGGTTCTAGTGCATCGTATGCATAAGGTAGTTCTGGTAGTTTAAAAGCCATTTTTTCCATTCCTCCTCAGATAATTTCGTATGATTGCTACATATTTAACAATAGCAAATATGAGATTAACGTTCAAATAAAATGGACTATTTGCTAATTCGTTCCTAACCGGGAACTATCTGACAAAGAAGATAAATATTACAATCATGATAAACATTAAAAATCCTTTTGTGATTACAGAAGTTAAAAAACCGATTAGAGAACCGAAACCTGTTTTTACAGCTTGTTTAAAACCCGTTTTGGAAATAACCAATTCCGAAATAATCGCTCCTAAAAATGGACCGAGCAATATCCCTGCCACTGGAATAACAAATGGACCAACAAGAAGTCCGATTGTACTTCCCCACATCCCTGCTTTAGATCCTCCGAATTTTTTCACGCCGACAAGATTGGATAACGTATCGGCGCCAAACAAAAGAATGATGAAAAGAATTTGAATTACCCAAAACAGCCAGTTCATCCCGTCGAATGAAACAATCAATCCATAGAGAAGAAATCCTCCAAGAATAAACAATGCCGAAGGGATAATTGGATAAACAAGCCCAAGAAAAGCTACGATGAAAAATATAATCGCTATAATCCAGCCAATTATCTCCATGACAAATCTTCCTTTTCAATTACTGTATTATCCGCGTTTTCCGAGTATCGCTTCAGCAATATTCACTGCATGGTCGCCAATACGCTCAAGATTCGAAACGATATCTACGAACACCATACCAGCTTGCGCAGAGCAACTTCTCTCGTTTAAGCGCAAGATATGATTCTTTCTGAATTTACGCTCCATCTTATCAATTAAATCTTCTTTCTGAGTTACTGTTCTTGCTAAATCCAAATCATTCAAATTAAGTGATTGAACAGCGTTTTGAACAGTTTCGATTGTTAAGCTAAACATCTCAGATAAATCGTTCATTGCGTCTTCTGACAAGGTCACCCGGTTCACATCGCGATAATCAATCAATTCAATAATATTTTCAAAATGATCTCCTATGCGTTCGATATCTCTCACCGTTTCCATTAATGTAACGTGATGAGCTGATTCATCGGGAGATATATTAACCGAAGAAATCTGAATTAAATAGTTTGTGATTTCGCGGTCAAGGTTATTAATGGCATCTTCAATCTGGTAACCCGTTTCAGCGTATTTCTTTTCGCCAGTTTTCAAATAATCATACGTGACTGATAATCCTTGAACACTGAAATCGCCCATGCGAATTACTTCTTCTTTGGCTTGTCCAATCGCAACAGATGGTGATTGTTGGATGAAGTGATAATCTAAATGCTTTGGTCGATACTCGATCGTTACATCTTCACCTGGAATTAGTTTTGTCACTAACCATGCCCACGCACCGATAAGCGGAAATTGAATAATTGTATTCGCTACGTTAAAGGTACCGTGCGCAAATGCAATTTGCATTTTACTCTCAAGTGCTAAAATTGATGATATCCACTCTACATATGCAGTAAAAGGGACAAGTAATATAATAAATATAACAGAACCGATCACATTAAAAAGAACGTGTGTCGCTGCAGCTCTTCTTGCAGCTACTGATGCACCAATCGAAGCTAGCACGGCCGTAATCGTTGTTCCTATATTATCTCCGAATAGGATAGGTAGCGCAGCTTTTAAATCGACTAGATTTTCAGCGTATAACCCCTGCAAAATTCCGACAGTGGCACTTGAGCTTTGTACGATTAAAGTGAAGATTGTTCCCACAACTACGCCGAGTATTGGTTGATCACTCATCGAAAGCGTTAAATCAGTAAATGATTGAAGTTCCCGAAGGGGCTTCATTCCGCCGCTCATTAATTCGAGTCCCAGAAAAAGTCCTCCAAAGCCAAAAATGACTTCCCCCATATTTTTTATTTGGTTTTTCTTGATGAAAAATATTAGGAATGCTCCAACAGCCATAATTGGAAGAGCATACGCGCCTACATCCAATCCAATTATGAACGCTGTTATGGTTGTCCCGATATTCGCGCCCATAATAACGCCGATTGCCTGTCGCAATGTCATGAAACCGGCACTAACAAGTCCTACTGTAATTACAGTTGTTCCAGAACTAGATTGTATTAAAACAGTAACAATGATTCCAACTAGGACGCCCATAAACGGATTCGTCGTAAATCGATCTAAAATATCACGAAGCCTGTTACCAGCGGCTTTCTGAAGGCCATCCCCCATATACTTTATAGCAAATAAGAAGATTCCAAGCCCGCCGAGAAACTGGAATATCATCTCTTGCCAGTTCAATTCCATTAAATAGTCATCTCCAATCATTCAATATAAACATATCACCCTATTATGCTTTGCGAGGTCCTATAATGTAAATAGAAAACAGGAAAATTTACATTGGCTTAACAATTGAACTCGAAAAAGTCATGAATCTGTCAAAATTACATGCTGTTCATTTTAAATTATTCATTTATTAATGAATAATGATAGAATACAATATAATAAGGAGGCTTAATCATGAGATTTCATCAACTATTCATAGCAAGTATTCACGAGCCGAAGAAACTAGCCGCATTTAGACTTCTTCCGATCGGTAAAGTTTTTAAGTACGTATTCATGTTCATTTTTTTATTCACAACTATTTCATTCGGCCGTTTTTACTTGAATGATGAATTATTACTAGAACAAAACCCCGATTTAATAGAGCATGGCAAAAAAATCGGTTGGCTAATTTATCCTATGGCGCTACTTTTGCAACTGGTCATTAGCACATTTTACGTTTTTGTCAGAATCACCATTTTTGCTTACATAGGTTCTCTGTTTCTAAATCTTAGAAGGAAGCGCAGTAATTATCTTCAAATATGGCGAACTTCCGCAATTGCCATGACTGTGCCAATGCTATTGACTATCGGATTTGATTTTTTCCCTGGCATTGCAGCTAATGGTTTTTTAATATCCTCAATCGTTCATTTGATTTATATTTTAGCTGCTATTAAGTATTACCCTAAACAACAATAATAAAAACCGAGGAATAATTCCTCCTTTCCTGCATACAGTGGCGAAAGGGGGAATTTTAATGAGAATACTACTAATCGCAACTATAATTTTCACTCTTATCCACTTTATTCGCGTTGACCTTGTTGAAGGAACAATTCCTAGCAAACCGTATGTCGAAGAAGCAAAAACGTGCGAAGAGGAAACTTTTTCAATTACTGTCACGTCAATTGATAACGATACGATCCAATCTCTGTTTGCACTTTACCCTGATCCAGAAATAACCCTTCTAGATAGATTGACTAAATTTTATGCATTAAATCCGCATTTACAAAAACAGGAAATCGTTAGCGGGGAAAAAATAAAACTTCCTATATCTAGCGTCCAAGCAAGTAATTGCGTAGAATGAGCAATATAGGGCATTCTCTTGCCTTTTCTTCACATAGATTGATAAAATATAAAATAGAGACTGGCTGTAACTAATTAAGGAGTGGAAACAATAATGAGTAAAATTATTCACCGATCCAAAACACGTCCAGTGCGAGTCGGTAATTTAACGATTGGCGGAAGTGATGAACTTTTCATACAAAGTATGACAACAACAAAAACCCACGATGTAGATGCTACTGTTGAAGAAATTTTACGTCTTGAAGAAGCAGGCGTGCAAATTATCAGAGTTGCGTGCCCAGATGAGCGCGCTGCCCTTTCCATTGGCGCAATCAAAAAACGTATTAACGTGCCGCTTGTTGTTGATATCCATTTTGATTATAAACTAGCTTTAATCGCCATTGAACAAGGCGCGGATAAAATCCGAATTAATCCGGGCAATATCGGTAGACAAGCTAAAGTAGAAGCCGTAGTCAATGCGGCTAAAGCGAAAGGCATCCCTATTCGAATCGGAGTAAATGCCGGATCATTAGAAAGGAAAATCCTTGAAAAATACGGCTATCCGACTGCGGATGGAATGGTAGAAAGCGCTCTTCATCATATTAAAATATTAGAAGATCTCGATTTTCACGATATTATTGTTTCACTCAAAGCATCTGATGTGAACCTTGCCGTCGAAGCTTATATGAAAGCCGCTGCCGCATTCGATTACCCGCTTCACCTGGGGATTACAGAATCTGGAACTCAATTTGCCGGAACCGTAAAAAGCTCTGCAGGCCTTGGAACACTCCTTTCGGCTGGAATTGGAAATACCCTTCGCGTATCGCTTAGCGCGGATCCAGTAGAAGAAGTTAAAGTCGGACGCGAATTATTAAAGGTTTTCGGTCTCTCATCCGATGCAGCGACACTTATCTCTTGTCCTACATGCGGGCGAATTGAAATCGACCTAATCTCAATCGCTAACGAAGTCGAAGAATATATTTCCAATATAAAAGCACCACTTAAAGTAGCGGTTCTTGGATGCGCAGTAAACGGTCCAGGGGAAGCTAGAGAGGCTGATATCGGAATAGCGGGAGCACGTGGAGAGGGTCTTTTATTCATGAAAGGAAAAACAGTTCGCAAAGTTCCTGAAGAAACAATGGTCGAAGAATTAAAAATGGAAATCGACAAACTTGCAGAAGAATACTTCGAAAAGAAACGTCAAGAAGAAGCATTACTGGAAGCTGAAGGAGCAAAATGAGAAATTATCGTTTCGGAATCGACATCGATGGAACTGTAACTTGCCCGACTGCCCTTTTACCGCATATCAATAAACAATATAATATTGATCTCGTTCTCGATGATATTAAAGAATATGATTTAACAAAAGCCTTTTCTGTAGATCCAAAGCAATTTTATGAATGGTATAAAACAGCCGAAGCATTAATTTACGATACTTCTCCGCCTCAGGAATACGCAAAAGAAATTTTGGAAAGTTGGTTACCGCAATACGAATTGTTCTATATTTCGGCACGTGGTGAAAACGTTCTGAACACAACGTTTGATTGGTTCAAACGAGAAAAAATTCCATACGATCATATCGAATTAATTGGAAGTCATTATAAAATTGAGGCAGCAAAAAAGCATAATGTTCATGCTTTTTTTGAGGACAAGCATGATAATGCTGTTGATATTAGCGAAGAACTCGATATTCCAGTTCTACTATTCGATACACCTTATAATAGAAAACCAACTCCAAAAAGCGTAATTCGCGTTTATGATTGGCAAGAAGCAAATAAATGGATCCAACGATTATTCCCAATAGAAACAGCAGTTACAAAATAAACGGTGTGCGACTCAAAATATTGAGTTGCACACCGTTTCCTTATGCGGCACATAACGGGCATTTTCCGTATATTTCAAACTTATGCCCTTCAATCTCATGGTTCGGCAAGTTTATCGATATTAGATCCATCGGGCAATCTGGAATGTTTTGTGTTTTACCGCATGTTGTACAAATAAAGTGATGATGATGGACGCCTGCATCACAATGCATTCGAAAATGCCTTTCCCCGGACAGTTCAGTTTCCTCTAAAATACCCAATTCAGTAAATGTGGATAAGTTGCGATAAATTGTATCAAAACTTATGCCTGGATTTTCATTTTCCATAAAGTCTTTTATCATCCCAGCCGTTAAATAGCGGTCATTTTCCAAAAACAAATCAAGTAATACTTCACGATTTTTCGTGCGCTTCAACTGATTCTCGCTAAGAATACGCCATGCTTCCTCAATCGTCATACAAGCTACCCCCTACCTTAACGGTTTTTCTATCACCACGTATTTTTTTCCAAGCTAGGACTATTAACAACAATAGAATAGATGTGACAACAATCGTTCCACCAGGCGCGATGTCCAAATGAAATGCGGAAAAAAGACCTATAATCACTGCAATCTCACCGAAAATGATGGAATAAATTATAGCTCCTTTAAAACTTTTAGCGATTTGCATGGCCGCTGCAACTGGCACCGTCATCAGAGATGATACAAGCAATATACCAACGATTCGCATCGAAGCTCCAATTACGAGCGCTGTAATTATCATAAAAAACATTTGAATAAAACGAGCATTAATCCCCGACACTTTCGAGTATTCCGAGTCAAATGAAAGCACAAATAGTTCTTTATATAAAAATCGAACGTATGCGATAACGATAACCGCAATTATAATAACTATGATTAAATCCTGTCGGCTGACTGCCGAAACTGAGCCGAATAAATAGCCGATCAAATCAGAGCCAAAACCTTTAGACAAAGAAATAAATATTGCCCCTAATCCGATTCCAGCCGATAAAATAACTGGGATTGCCAACTCTTCGTAATGCTTGTACATGCCTCTTAATTTCTCAATTAAGAGAGAACCGCCAACCGCAGAACCAATTCCAAGATAAACTGGATTAAGTGCTGAGAAAAATAGAAATTGCTGGCTTAGGAATAGGCTCCCCGCAATACCTGCAAGTGCAACATGGCTTAAAGCGTCAGCAATTAATGCGAGGCGTCGAACAACGATAAATAATCCTAGCAGTGGCGCGATAACGCCAATAATGATTCCCGATAAAAAAGCATTTTGTAAAAATTCATAAGTAAGTAATGCATTAATCATGATTGCGTCTCCTCTATGTGCTGATGGACACGTCTAACTGGATGACCATACCATTTTGAAATATCTTCATCTTCCATTTTCTTAAAGTCCGCTTGCATGCCATGGAAATGAATAGAACGATTTAAACATGCGACATGTGTAGCTAAATCCGTTACTAGGTCTATTTCATGAGTGACTAGCAATATAGCTATGCGATGTTCACGATTCAATTTATTTAGCATAGAATAGAACGATTTCACGTTTTGTTGATCAATGCCGACAGTTGGTTCATCCATCACCAAAAGCTTTGGATCTCCTACTAGGGCTCGCGCTATAAAAACACGCTGTTGTTGACCGCCTGATAGCTCTCCAATATTTTGTTTTGCATAGTCTTCCATACCAACTACCTTAAGTGCATGAATTGCTTTTTTATCATCTTTTTTAGAAAAACTTTTAAATAATCCTGTTTTTCTAGTAAGGCCGCTTCGCACAACTTCTAAAACTGTTGCAGGGAACCCAGAGTTAAAAGAATTTGATTTTTGAGATACGTAGCCGATTAGCTCCCTATGTTGAAAGTGATCTGCATCTTGTCCGAACAACAATACTGAACCGCTATCCGGTTTCAAAAGACCGAGAATAATATTGATAAGTGTTGATTTTCCCGACCCATTCGGCCCGATAAGCGCCCAGAACTCCCCTTCTTTTACGGTTAAGTCTATATTTTCAAGGACAGCTGTTTGCTCATAACTGAAATAAACATCGTCCAAATCAATGAGTGTATTTTTCATAGAGTAGTTCCTTTCTTCCTAATAGGAATGATTACGATTCATAATTATAATACAGGGTAGCTCGGGATACAACCTTTAAAGAAAGAAGGATTAAGTAAATGGACTTTGTTCAATTATTAAATGAGTTGAAAATGAGTAGTGATTCTGACGTAAAAGTCTTTGCAAGCTCTTATGGGGTTAATTTAACAACTTCAGAAATAAGAGCGCTACGCCCCTTATTAGACGAGGTTTCATTTCATTGGATTTTTACTGGAATACCTGAGGTGTTTATTAAGAAAGTCCGAATTGCAATTGGAGACCGTAAAGCAGAACAATTACTGCAAATGTATTTCGACGCGAGACAATAATTTTATAGAACTATAATTAAGCAATAGAAAGCCCGTCAACAACTATCAAACTGTTGACGGGTTATCTTTTATACTTTTAGAAGTTCGATTTTATCCGGTTGGAACATTTTCGACTTAAGCATTTCAATTTCAAATTTATAAGGAGCAAACTTTTTCTTTGGATCAGATCCAACAAAAGGTGTTTCCAAGATTTTAGGAATGCTTTCGAATTCTGGATGGTGAACAATGAAGTTTAATGCATCGAATCCAATATGGCCAAATCCTAAGTTCTCATGTCGGTCTTTCATTGCACCTCGTTCATTTTTGCTATCGTTCACGTGAATAACAGAAATTCGATCTTTGCCGATTATTTTATCGAATTCATCGATTACGCCTTCGAAATCGTTCACCACATCATAACCGGAGTCGTGAACATGGCAAGTATCGAAGCATACAGACAAGCGCTCATTATGTGTCACGCCGTCAATTATTCTAGCTATTTCATCAAAATTACGGCCAATTTCCGTTCCTTTACCCGCCATTGTTTCAAGGGCGATACGAACTGGGTAATCCTGCGATAGCACTTCATTTAAACCTTCAATTATTTTTGCAGTTCCGGCTTCGACGCCTGCGCCGACATGGGCACCCGGGTGAAGAACAATTTGATTCACTCCAAGTGCAGCAGTTCGTTCAATTTCTTTCTGTAAAAAATCAACGCCTAATTGAAAGGTAGCCGGTTTTGTAGTGTTCGCAATATTAATAATGTACGGAGCATGAACAACAATGTCTGAAATGCCATTAGCCTTCATATGTTTCAAGCCTTCCTCGATATTTAACTCTTCGATTGGCTTTCTGCGCGTGTTTTGCGGCGCACCCGTGTAAATCATGAATGTTGTTGCACCATAATTAAGTGCATCCTCACTTGAACCTAGCAACATCTTCTTCCCGCTCATTGAAACGTGAGAGCCTAGTAATAAAGGTTTCACATCTGTCATTTTTTACGCTTAATTCTCCTTTCACGTTTCTTTATATCTTCTATTTGTTTGGCCATTTTTTTCTTATAGCCTGGTTTGACTTTTTTAGGCTTGCGAACAAAGGCAATGGCTTTCCGATCAATATCGTCTAATTGCTTCGTTCTTCTCTTTCTTGCGTGTCTTTCTTTAACTTCAACCCATTCCCCATTTTTCACTTCTTCGTGAACAAATGGAATCCCCATTGCTTCGATACGGATTATCTTATCCTCTTCGGATGGATCATATAAGGTTATTGCTGTTCCTTCAAGACCTGCACGTGCAGTGCGTCCAACACGATGAATGAAAAACTCTAATTCATCTGGTAATTCATAGTTGATAACGTGGCTAACACCCGGAATATCTATACCGCGAGCTGCAAGATCCGTCGCGACAATGTACTCGAACTCCAAGTCGCGTATTCTCTTCATCATGCGTGTCCGTTCGCGCGGGGATAGGTCACCATGAATTTTCCCGACTTTAATTCCGGATTCCGCCATGAAGTCTGCTAATGCATCAGCATTTCTTCTTGTATTCGTAAAGATGATTGCCAAATACGGCGTGATTCCTTCAACAACTTGAAGCAATTTCTTCTCTCGTTGCATTCCGCGAACTGGAACAAGTGAATAACGCATGCCTTCTGTAAAAGATTTACGTTTTCCGATCTTCACATGCGCAGGCGATTCCATGTACTTATTTAAAAATGGTTTTAAGTTTTCTGGAATTGTCGCAGAAAATACATACATTTCTAAATCTGCAGGCATCTTTGAAGCGAACTTATCAATATCTTCAATAAAACCCATATCAAAAGCTAAATCAGCTTCGTCAATAACGAGAATCTTAGCTGTATGGATTAACAACGCACCGCTTTCGACCATATATTGAATTCTTCCGGGAGTCCCGACAACTATATGCGGATTAGATTTCAATCGGCTAGCTGATCTCTCTTTATCGGTTCCGCCAATTAGAAGCGATGATCGAATGTCAGTTTCCTTAGTTAATTTTGAAAGTTCATCAAATAATTGAGTAGCTAACTCCCGAGTCGGCGCTACAATGACTGCTTGTACATTATCTGTAGAACTATCGGTTCTTTCAACAATCGGAATAAGGAAACTGTGGGATTTCCCCGTACCTGTGTGTGCCTGACCAATTGCAGAAGTACCGCGAAGGATTAAGGGTATTATTTCCTTCTGTATTGGTGTCGGACTTTCAAAGCCGAGTCCTTGAATCGCTTCTCGAAGAAACGGCTGAAATTGATAATCTGTGAATTTTGACATGAAATAAATCTGCCTCCTAACATATCTACATTGTACCATGATTCCGTGCCGTCGTATGTCCTTTTCGCATACGATACAATATGAAAGTTTATTTTGATTAAAGGAAAGGAGTTCAAAATTGAGATACGAATCTTTTTATCCATTTTCTCGAAACCAACCGCCACCCCAAAGACAGCCGGGGTTCGGCATGCGTCCATTTCCAGGGCCTGCACAGCCCCCGGGACAGCCAAGTCAGTTCGGAAGGCGGAACAATCCGTTCATTGATCCTAGACAAGGTCCCCAAGGGTTTCCATCCGGGCAAGGACCTTCAAAAATAGACGGTTATATGGAAACAGCCAATCGATTAATAAACACTGCACAACAGTATGCGCCTGTCGTTCAGCAGTTTGCACCAATGATGCGCAATCTACCGGCAATGTGGAAATTATATAAAGGTTTTCAATCAATTCCGTCTGCCGGAGAAGGTTCAGGAACTGCGGCTGCTGGCGGTGCAGCTAGAAGCGCTTCTAGAGCAGCGCCGAGAACCGCAGAATCTTTTACACCGCCACCAGCTGGACCGAGACCTTCTGTACCCAGAATCTTTCAACCAGACCGATAAACTTTGAACAAGCGACTTGACTCCGTTATAATAGATTATAGAATCCTATTAGAGGAGTGAATTGGATGAAAGTGTTGAAGATTACCCCTAGAGGCTATTGCTACGGGGTTGTCGATGCAATGATCATCGCAAGAAATGCGGCACTCGACAAAACGTTACCAAGACCCATTTATATTTTGGGCATGATTGTACACAATAAACACGTAACAGAAGCGTTTGAACAAGATGGCATTATCACGTTAGACGGAAAAGATCGATTGGAAATTCTAGAAAAAGCAGATAAAGGCACGGTTATTTTCACTGCTCATGGTGTTTCTCCTGCTGTACGAGAGCTTGCTAGAAAAAAAGGGCTTGTATCCATAGATGCTACCTGTCCAGATGTTACAGTGACACATGATTTAATCGAAGAAAAGGCAGCAGAAGGATTCGACATCGTATACATCGGAAAACGCCATCATCCAGAACCTGAAGGAGCAATGGGTGTAGCGCCAAAACAAGTTCACCTAATTGAAACACTTGAAGATGTTGATAAACTTGACATCCACAATGAAAAACTGCTTGTAACAAATCAAACGACAATGAGCCAATGGGATGTAGCTCATCTTATGGAGGCCTTGAAAGTTAAATACCCGCATATAGAAGCAGTACAAGAAATTTGTCTTGCTACGCAAGTAAGGCAAGAAGCTGTTGCGGAACAGGCCGGAGAAGCTGATTTGCTTATCGTAGTTGGCGACCCGATGAGCAATAACTCGAACCGACTGACGCAAGTGTCCGTCGAAATTGCCAATACGCCTTCTTATAGAGTATCTGATGTCTCCGAAATTGATGTTAATTGGTTAAAAGGCATTAACACTGTTGCGGTAACAGCCGGTGCCTCTACTCCAACGATTGTCGTTCGCGAGGTCATCGCGTTTCTCGAGAAATTTGACCCAGAAGATTCAACGACTCATCATCCGGAAAAGAAATTCTTGTTAGAAAAAATTCTGCCAAGAATCAAAAACCCGAAACCAGTCGAACGTATCGAACCATATGTTTAATAGTAAACCGGTCGCTTTCTAGTAAAGGACCGGTTTTTATTTATCGAAATTGAAAAGGTTCTGTCTTGACTTCCGATTCGATGAATGTAACCTCGAAATTCTTTTCCAAACATGCTTCTGTCATATGCTCTACAACGCCCTTGATCATCACTTTTTCAATATTATGTCCTGGGTCAATAACGGATAGACCTATCGCTTCCGCGTCATGAGCGACATGATAATAAAGATCCCCGGTTACAAAAACATCTGCCCCGCTTCTTTTTGCATCGTGTATATACTTATTGCCATCTCCGCCCAATACGGCTACCTTTTTGATGACTTTAGAAGGATTTCCAACAAAACGGACTACAGGGACATTGAAAGCCTGTTTTACACGGTCAACAAATTGTCCCAGCCTGACTTGTTCATTCAATTCTCCAACCCGACCAAGTCCCAGATTATTCGTTTGTTGATCTAGCTGGAAAATATCATAAGCGGGCTCTTCATAAGGATGGGCTTCAAGCATTGAGCGAAGCACCTTATCGCGCAATTTCTCTGGTACAATTGCTTCGATTTTTACTTCGTCCACCTCTTCTTCTAATCCAACTTCTCCGAAATAGGGATTTGCATCGCCTACCGGCGTAAATCGTCCTGTTCCGCTCGTGGTAAAACTGCATCCTTCATATTCACCAAGCGCACCTGCCCCGCTTATTGCCATTGCCTTTCGTATTTCTTCAGCATGACTGGCCGGACTGAACACTACAAATTTATATAAAGCTTCAGAATACGTTGGCGACATGACCTTCGTTTCTTTCAAGCCTAATCGCGCCGCAAGTAAATCATTGACTCCGCCCGGTGCAACATCTAGATTTGTATGAGCAGAATAAACTGAAATATCATTTTTAATACACTTTTCAATGACTTTTCCTTGTGGCGTATCTGTTGCAATATTTTTTAGAGGTCGAAATATCGGCGGGTGATGCGCAATAATAAGATTTGCTCCAACTTCAATCGCTTCATCAATCACTGCTTCATTGACGTCTAGTGTCACAAGCACTTTTTCTACCGTTCGGTTCAATTGCCCGATATGTAAACCAACCGGATCGCCCTCTAACGCATAGCGTTTCGGAGACCACTCTTCAAATAGCTCGATGACTTCACGACCATTCACTGTCTTCATTTTTCCAACACCTTTCCAAGAGTTGTTATCTTGTGAGACAACTGTTCTTTTTTCTTAATTAACTCTGGGGTTTCAACCGCATTTTCTAGCGACCTTAACACTTGAATCCATTGACTGATTTCGGCTTCCCACTTTTCTATGAAAATGTTGTTCATTTCAGCAAGAAGAAATGGACCTACTAATAGTTCAAGGTCATCGTAGAAAACCAACCCTTTCTCAAGTACTAGAACCTCATAGATTTTTCCATCCTCTTTAAGTATTTGTTCATCCACTAATTTCCAGCCATTTGCAACTGCCCATTCCCGAATCGCTTTTGCATGAAGATTCGGTTGAACAATAAGTCGATTTACATGTTGAAGTCGATCTTTCCCCTGTTCCAAAATTTTCGCGATTAAAGATCCGCCCATTCCTGCGATTGTTACTGTATCAATTCCATCATGGTCTTCGATTGCAAAAAGACCATCTGCTAGCCTGACTGTTATTCTGTCACTTACCCCGTGTCGGTATACAGATTTCTTTGCTGTTTCATACGGACCGATTACAACTTCTCCCGCGACAGCTTTTTGTATGATACCTTTTTGTATTAAATAGGTTGGCAAATATGCATGGTCGCTACCAATATCAGCAACAACTGCTCCTTTTCTTATATGAGAAGCAACAGCTAACAGTCTTTCCGATAATTTAATCAACAATATCAGCTCCTTCCTTGAGTTCTCTAAAGAGAAAAAGCCTTCTGCTGACAGAAAAGTTTCTGCAGACAGATGGCTCTTTCAATTTCATGAATTATTTAAGTGATAAAATATAATCTGCCATTTCATCGAGGTGTTCTTCTGGCACTAGATTCCCCGGCATTGCAGTACCAGGAATACCATTTTGGATGATATCTACGAGCTCTTCTTTAGATAAATCAGTTCCAACTAGACCAGGAGCCGCTCCGCCCATTCCACCTGTTAAATCCCCACCATGACAGCTAACACATTGACCGATAGCGACGTCTGGATCAAAGCTCGCCACGTCTGCTTCTTCAGTAGTAGTATCTCCTTCAGCTTCTTTAGCGATTTCTTCTTTTTGCTCAATTCCATAAAGAGACATAAAGAAAATAAGACCAATTCCAAGTGAGAAAATCAGGAGAAAAGGAACAATAGGATTTTTCATTGAATTACCCTCCTTCTTCAAAAACAATTCTGTGATAATAACAATACACAACTAATATTGTACTGTATCACTTGGAAAACTGAAAGTAATTTACCATATTTCACTCTTTCTTTGTGACAAATTCGACAAAAAGTTTATTATTCGCAACCAATATGCCTTGCAATAACCATACGCTGTACTTCAGAGGTGCCTTCCCCTATTTCGAGGAGCTTAGCGTCGCGCATATACCTTTCCACTTCATATTCCTTCATATAGCCATACCCGCCGTGTATTTGTATAGCCTCGGAAGCATTTTCCATCGCAATTTCAGATGCATACAGTTTACACATCGCTGCTTCTTTAGAAAATGGACGACCTTGATCTTTTAACCAAGCTGCTTTATATACCATATTTCGAGCCAGCTCGATCTTCAACGCCATATCAGCTAGTTTGAACTGTGTAATTTGAAATTGAGATAATGTTTTTCCGAACTGTTTTCTCTCTTTGGAATATTGTAGCGCCCGGTCATAAGCTGCCTGAGCTATCCCGACAGCCATTGCCCCTATTCCGATACGCCCCCCGTCAAGTGTGACCAGGAACTGTTTAAAGCCGTTGCCGCGAACTCCTAAGAGGTTTTCTTTCGGCACGCGAACATTATCTAAGATTAGTTCAGTTGTATTTGAAGCATTAAGCCCCATTTTTTCATAATTGTCGATTACTGTAAATCCTTCTGCATCGGTCGGAACTATGATTGCACTAATTTCTTTTTCTCCATTTTTCATGCCAGTTATAGCAGTAATCGCAAGGTTTTTTGCGTAGCTTGCGTTGGTAATAAAAACTTTTGAACCGTTTATGATATAGTCATCACCATCTTCAACAGCAGTCGTCTGCGTCCCCCCCGCATCCGAACCAGCATTTGATTCAGTTAAACCAAATGCACCAAAGGATTCTCCTGTACAGATAGGCGTTAAATACTTTTCCTTTTGTTCCTCTGTGCCAAATAGATGAATCGGAGCCCCACCAAGTGAAATATGTGCGGAATAAGTGATGCCAGTCGATGCGCATGCACGACTCAGTTCTTCCGTCACAATCGCAAAACTTGTTGTATCTGCCCCTCCACCACCGTATTTTTCTGAAAAGGGCAACCCCATTAAGCCCATTTCCGAAAGTTTTTCGAACACCTCAACAGGAAAGTCTTTTGTTCGGTCGCGATCGATTGCCCCAGGTGCCACTTCTTCAACCGCGAATGCCCGAATCATCTTTTTAATCATTTGTTGTTCTTCCGTCAAATCAAAGTTCAAGATATCCATCCCCTTTTCGTAAACGCTTACAACTATGATTATACCGAATAGGCAGATAGATTCTCAACTTATTCACGGTATTTCCCAAATTAAAAAGCATCGGCAGATATCAACCGATGCTTTTTAATATTATTCAAGGAAATCCTTTAGACGTTTGCTTCTAGAAGGATGTCTTAACTTGCGAAGTGCTTTCGCTTCAATTTGACGAATACGCTCACGGGTCACGCCGAATACTCGACCGACTTCTTCAAGCGTTCTAGTTCTGCCGTCATCTAGACCGAAACGTAAACGAAGTACATTTTCTTCTCTATCGGTTAATGTATCAAGGACATCTTCTAATTGCTCTTTTAATAATTCATATGCTGCATGGTCTGAAGGTGATTGAGCTTCGGAATCTTCGATGAAATCGCCTAAATGGGAATCATCTTCTTCACCAATCGGCGTCTCAAGCGATACAGGTTCTTGAGATATCTTTAAAATTTCACGTACTCTATCCGCAGTTAGCTCCATCTCTTCTCCAATTTCTTCTGGTGAAGGTTCACGGCCTAAGTCTTGCAACAATTGTCTTTGAACCCGAATTAATTTGTTGATTGTCTCAACCATATGAACCGGAATACGGATTGTTCGGGCTTGGTCAGCAATTGCACGCGTGATCGCTTGACGAATCCACCATGTCGCGTACGTACTGAATTTAAAGCCTTTAGTATGATCAAATTTTTCTACGGCTTTAATCAGACCCATATTTCCTTCTTGGATAAGGTCGAGGAATAACATTCCACGTCCGACGTAACGTTTTGCAATACTTACAACTAGTCGCAAGTTCGCCTCGGCAAGTTCTTTACTTGCAGATTCGTCACCCTCGATTATGCGTTTTGCAAGCGCGACTTCTTCATCTCCAGTAAGTAATTCAACTCGACCGATTTCTTTTAAATACATTCGGACCGGGTCGTTAATTTTCACGCCAGGCGGTACGCTGAGGTCGTTTAAATCGAGCTTGGAATCATCGACTTCCTCTTTAGGCGTCGCCTTATCAGCCTCTTCCTCTTCATCTTCCGACTTTCGATCCATTTCAACGCCTTGCGCTTCCAGCAAATCAAGGAATTCCTCAAATTGATCTGGTTCAATCTCATATTGAGAGAGTTTTTCCGTCACTTCATCAAGTGTCAGTTCACCTGTTTTCTTTCCCGCTTCTAATAATTGCGCCTTAACTTCTTTAATTGTAAGTTCTTCTTTCATTCCTGCAGATAATTCTTTTTTAGTCATCTTACCCGTTCCTCCTCCTAACACCGGATATGGCTATTTAGCCGATAATGATTTCCGGAGCTGTATAATATCCCTGGCCAGCTCCAGCGCCCGGGTATGATCGTTTTTCTTTTCAGCTTCTTTAGATTCATGTATTTTTTTTTGAATTGTTAACCCTATTCGATATTTCTCCAAATGTTTAATGCAATCTTCGATTTCTTGTTCAGTATGCTCAGGATCACGGTCAATCATCGCAGCTTCAAGGACAATTTTCCTCAAGCTGCGGTCTTCTAGCGATTCCGCAAACCTATGAAAATCAGGCATTCCATGTTTTTCGTAAAATCCGGCAAGACGAACGAATATTGCTGAATAATCTTCGCCAATAAAAACATCTCTTCTCTCTTTTTGAAAGCGGTCAAATAGGGATCCGTCATTTAATAAATGATATAATAATAATCGCTCCGCTCGCTCGGTCCCTGTTTGGGTTCGTTTTGGCGCAGTTCTTTCAGGTATATTCCCGCCGCTTGCGAAATCTGCAGGTTCTGCTTTCGCCTGCCTTGCCCGATTACCTGCCATCTTCATGAATTGTTGCGTTATCGCTTCAACTGAAATATTTGTTTCAGTTGAAAGTTGTCGAATGTACAAATCCCTCTCTACTGGAGATGCGCGTTTTGCCAATTCTTCAAGCACCTCATGTATAAATTGCAGAACGTCATTTTCATAAGAGAAGTTTTTAGAACGTTTAGCATATGCCATGATGAATGACATATATGAATGCGGATTTCCAATAATTTGATCGCGAAAGGCCTGTCCGCCATATTCCATAATATAATCATCGGGATCCATATCTGTAGGTAATAATGCAATTTGCACATCAAATCCATTTCGCGAGATCATACCGGAAAATCTTTTAGCAGCTTCCCATCCAGCATCATCTCCGTCGCAGCATATGATTACCTCTTTTGCAACTCGCTTCATTTTAATTAGGTGCGCATCTGATAAAGCCGTTCCCATAAGAGCCACACTATTTTTTATATCCACGCGATCAGCCGAAATCGTATCCATAAAACCTTCAAACAGTATTACTTTACCCGTTTTCCGCACATTAAGACGTGCATTGTGCAAATTGTATAACATTTTGTTTTTTTCGAAAATGGGTGTTTCTGGGCTATTCAGGTATTTTGCTACTTCCTTTCCTTCCACTAACGTACGACCTGAGAATGCAATCACATTACCATTATCGTCATGAAGTGGAAACATAATACGTCCGCGGAACCTATCAAAGAAACCAGTACCATCGTCCTTCATTATGCAAAGGCCTGCTTTTTCCATTTCCATCATATTGAAACCTTTACGATGGAGTAATGTCGATAGTGCATCAAATTCATCAAGGGACCATCCGATTCCATATTTTTCGATATCCGCCCTCGTAAACCCTCTATTTTGAAGATATTCTAATGCCTTTTCCCCTTCTACTGTATTTAAGAGTAAATGACTGTAAAAATTCGAAGCTAGGGAATGTGCTTCAACCATATGTTTAAACTCATCAGGCCGTTTGGATTCATTGGAAGCATGAGTTATTGCTGGGTCGATTTCAATTCCCGTACGTTCTGCGAGTTTAATAACTGCGTCCGTGAATTGTCGATTTTCGATATCCATAACAAATGTGATTGCATTGCCGCTTGCCCCGCATCCAAAACAATGAAAAAGTTGCTTGTCTTCAGAAACTGAAAATGAAGGTGTGTTTTCCCCATGAAAAGGACAAAGCCCGAACCAATTTTTACCTCTTTTCGTCAGTTGTACATGCTCTCCAATTAGATCCACTATATCGGTCTGGGTACGAACTGCTTCAATTATCTCCTCAGATATTCTTGTCATGATATCACCATCTTCTACTCTGTATACTATATTTCGAGAAATTCTTTGAATATCCTTCTTTATTCGACATATTTCTTAATAATACTCCGAAACTATTATTCTACACTATTACGTATGAATTTTCATTAATCTACTATGGATGAATATTGTCCCTAAAAGAAGAACCTATCCATAATGGAAGGTTCTTCTTTATTATTTAATTCGATTAGTTAGTTCACCAATAATAACATTTGCAGTTTCTTCAACAGCTTTACTCGTTACGTCAACGACAGTACATCCTATCTTATCCGTTATTTCCTTGAAATGCTCGATTTCCGCCTCGATTCTTTCGAGTCGTGCATAATTAGCATCGTCACGTAAGCCCAGTGCGATAAGTCGTTCTTTTCTAATCGTATTTAACTTTTCTGGTGAAATAATTAGTGCAAAACATTTTTTGGGATCAATCATGAATAATTCCTCAGGTGGATCAACTTCGGGAACGAGTGGCACATTAGCCACTCGATACCGTTGATGGGCCAGATATTGCGATAATGGTGTTTTTGAAGTTCTTGAAACGCCGATTAATACAATATCGGCCTTCAATATACCCCGCGGGTCTCGACCATCATCGTATTTAACGGCAAACTCAATCGCCTCGATTTTTTTAAAGTAATCATCATCTAGTTTTCTTACTAATCCTGGTTCTTCCCTTGGTTTCTCATCAAGCTGACGGCTGAGCTGATCAACGACAGGGCCAAGTAAATCAATACACTTTATGTCTTTTTTTTGACATTCAGCCTTTATTCTTTTTCGCATGCAACTTTTAACTAGCGTATAAACAACAACCGCATTTTGTTCACTAGCTAAAAATGCAATCTCCTCTAACTGTGTTTCATTTTCTATATGCGAAAACCGTTTTAAAGAAACTGAATCAAGTCCTCTTCCAAACTGGCTTGCTGCAGCTTTCGCAACAAGTTCAGCTGTTTCTCCAACGGAGTCGGAGACGATAAACATAGTAAGATTCTTCATACAATCACCCTCATAATTCATGGTCGTCCGCAAGCGATAGGAACGCTGCGGTAATGTTTGTTTTTGTAATTCGGCCGACAACTTCTAGTCCCGTACCTTTATCTACTATAACAGGGAGTGAATCTATCTGTTTATCTATCATTTTCCCGGCCGCCTTAAGTAGTGTATCGGACTTTTTGCAATAAGTGATGTTAGGCATTCTGGTCATAATTATATGAACCGGCACTTTATCGATTTCATTGTTTCCAAGGCATGATCTGAGTAAATCTTTTCTCGATAAGATGCCGGTAAGAAAGGAAGATCTGTCTACGACAAACAATGTGCCGACGTCTTCAAGAAACATTTGGCAAATTGCGTCATACACGGATAATTCCTCAGTGACAACAGCCGGAATCGATTGAAAATCTCCAACTTTCATGGCGTTAATACTGTCAGTAAGGGATTTAACTGGTTTCTTTCCGGAGAAAAAATACCCTACCCTCGGTCTTGCTTCTAAATAACCAGCCATCGTCAGGATTGCAAGATCGGGACGTATTGTTGCTCTCACTAGATTTAATCGCACCGCTATTTGCTCACCGGTTATAGGACCATTTTCTTTAACAATTTCAAGTATATCGGTCTGACGCTTATTAAGTTCCATAAGTCACCGCCTTACGGGTATGTAATAACAATAATCTACTCGCTTATTATATACGAAGACGCCAACTATTGCGAAGAAATTGGAATCATGCTACACTAATTGGTGAACTAAATAAGCGTTGAGAGGTATTAAAGTAATGTCTAAAACAAAGCGAGTCGGGATAGTGAAAGTCGACACAGACATGAAAAGGCAACCTTGAGCTATGAATTTTTCCAAGCGGGTTGATGGATTTATCAACCAAACGGGGTGGAACCGCGGGTCATTATGCACTCGTCCCCGGACTTTATGTCCGGAGACGAGTGCTTATTTTATTTTGAAAGGAATGTTACCACAATGGAGAAAATAGTAAATTTGGCAAAAACAAGAGGATTCATTTTTCCTGGATCCGAGATTTATGGAGGATTAGCAAATACCTGGGATTATGGTCCTCTCGGAATTGAACTGAAAAATAATATTAAAAGAGCATGGTGGCAGAAGTTTGTCCAAGAATCTCCTCATAACGTCGGTCTTGACGCAGCTATACTGATGAACCCGAAAGTATGGGAGGCATCCGGCCACACAGGCAATTTCAATGACCCGATGATTGACTGTAAAAAATGCAAAACTCGCCACCGAGTAGATAAACTAATCGAAGATGCACTAGATGCAAAAGGAATGGAAATCGTTGTTGACGGTTTATCATTTGAAAAAATGAACGAATTAATTGTTGAACACGATGTTGTATGCCCTTCTTGCGGCGCAATGGATTACACGGAAATTCGTCAGTTCAACTTAATGTTCAAAACATCGCAGGGCGTCACGGATTCTTCGGCAAATCAGATTTATTTGCGTCCAGAAACAGCGCAAGGAATTTTCGTGAACTTTAAAAACGTTCAGCGTTCAATGAGAAAAAGAATGCCTTTCGGAATCGCGCAAATCGGTAAGAGTTTCCGTAATGAGATTACTCCAGGAAACTTCACATTCCGTACACGCGAGTTCGAACAAATGGAATTGGAATTCTTCTGTAAACCAGGCGAGGATAACGAATGGTACGAATACTGGCGCGATTTCTCGAAGAACTGGTTATTAAGCTTAGGCATGACTGAATCCAATATCCGTTTACGTGAACATACTGAAGATGAGCTATCCCATTATTCAAAAGGCACTGTCGATATTGAATATAAATTCCCATTCGGCTGGGGCGAACTATGGGGCATTGCTAACCGTACAGACTTTGACTTGAAGCGTCATATGGAATTTTCAGGAGAAGATTTTCATTACCAAGATCCGATTACGAATGAAAAATTTGTACCTTACTGCATCGAGCCGTCACTAGGCGCCGACCGGGTAACGTTAGCTTACCTTACTGACGCTTATAAAGAGGAAGAATTAGATGGCGATGACAAGCGTACGGTTCTTCAATTCCACCCGGCAATCGCGCCTGTCAAAGCATGTGTTCTGCCTTTATCTAAAAAACTATCTGAAAGTGCGGAGAAAGTTTATGCAGACCTGCGTAAACATTTCGTCGTACAATATGATGAGTCGCAATCGATCGGCAGAAGATATCGCAGACAAGATGAAATCGGTACGCCGTTTTGCATTACGTATGATTTCGATTCAGAAGAAGATCAGCAAGTTACAGTGAGACATCGCGATTCAATGGAACAAATCCGGATGCCGATTGACGAGGTAAAGGATTATATTGCAAAACATTTAGAGTTTTAATTAAAAAACAGAAAACCCCGTGATAGAAGTAATTCAACTTCCTTCACGGGGTTCTTTTTTCGGCAATAATTCGGGAGTGGATTCAAGTTGGTCGATGAACGATCTAGTTTTGAACCAAATTCCAAGTTGCTCGTCATAGATTGTTTGAATAATTTTTTTCATAAACTTTTTCGTTTCTTTTTTTAACGTTAAATTTCCCACACGGTTGATCGGGACCGTATAAAATGTCCGAATCAGTTTTAACTGGTTCGGCGTAATCCGGATTAAATACGGGTCCATATTAAAACAACGGTGACAAAGAAAACCGATCTCTTTAAAGGAAAAGCCGAATTCACCTTCAGTTGCCCGGCAATTAACACATTCGTGGAGCACAGGGTGAATGCCGCCTACAGGCAACATTTTCCATTCTACAAACAAAGATATCGCTTCTGGATCAAACCCTTCATTCATCGCATGCAACGCTTCATACAACAATTCGTAGACACCCAGGACACGTTCATTCTCATCGGTCATCTTATCGACTATTTCGACGACGTAGCTCGCATACGCGGTCACTTCGAGATCTTCAAGGATATGCCGCATCGATTCAATCTGTTCACCCTGAGAAAGCGTTCCCATACCCCTGCCTTTTCGAATTAAATAAGTCCCGTGAGTGAACGGTTGAGTAACAGCTGCGAGTTTACTTCTAGGTTTTTTTGCACCGCGGGCCATTGCCGTCACTTTGCCAGCTTCCTTTGAAAACAAAGTGACGATCTTGTTTGACTCGCCGTAAGGGATTGATCGAAGTACGATGCCTTCCCATTTATTCAGCAAGCGACCCACCCCTTAATAGTAATTCTTAGTATTCATCGTTGTCGAAACCGAACTCCTTCAAACGACCTGGTCTGTTACGCCAATCTTTTTGCACTTTTACCCATAGTTCAAGAAAAACTTTTGAGCCCAACAACATTTCAATATCATGCCTTGCTTTCGTTCCGATTTCTTTGAGAAGCGCGCCTCTTTTTCCAATCACGATTCCCTTTTGCGAATCACGTTCTACGATTATTGTTGCCATAATATTAATCATGTCACGATCTTTTTCACGTTCGATTTTTTCAATGACTACAGCAATTGAATGCGGAATCTCTTCTCTAGTAAGTTGAAGAGCTTTTTCACGGATGAATTCAGAAATAATAAATCGTTCAGGGTGATCGGTTACTTGATCTTCAGGATAATACTTCGGACCTTCGGGCAAATACTTTTTTAACGTTTCCAGTAAACGCTCCGTATTATTGCCGTTTAAAGCGGAAATTGGAACGATTTCAGCAAAATCATACTCTGATTTATACGAAACAATAGTCTCCAACAAGCTGTCTGGATGAACTAAGTCGATCTTATTAATAATTAGAAATACAGGTGTTTCTGTATTTTGAAGCATTTCAATAATGAATCGATCACCCGGGCCGATTTTTTCTTCTGCATTCACCATGAACATAATGATGTCAACTTCTCTTAATGTATTGCGAGCTACTTTCAACATGAAATCGCCCAGTTTATGTTTTGGTTTATGTATCCCCGGTGTATCGATGTAAATTAGTTGAGAATCGTCTGTTGTGACGACTCCCTGAACTTTGTTTCGAGTAGTTTGAGGCTTATCGCTCATAATTGCAATTTTTTGCCCCACTACGTGATTTAGGAATGTCGATTTTCCGACGTTCGGTCTACCGACAATCGCGATAAATCCAGATTTGAATTTGTTATTGTTGCTTTCTTGCATATGCAAGGTCCTCCTTTGAGAATGCGCCCGGAAGCAATCCAGCCACAGTCGTTTCCATCACATCGCCTTTTAAATTTGTTAAATAAACCGGCATCCCCGCATCGCAAAATTCGGCGATGACTTGTCTGCATGCACCACAAGGCGATATTGGCCCATCCGTATCGCCAATAACGGCAAGTGCTTTAAATGAATGCACTCCTTCAGAAATAGCTTTAAAAAAAGCTGTGCGCTCTGCACAATTCGTCATGCTAAAGGCAGAGTTTTCAATGTTGCAACCATGATAGACAACCCCATTTTCACCGAGTAATGCCGCTCCGACCGGGAATTTTGAATAAGGAACATAAGCCTTTTCCCGTGCCGTTTTTGATTCGATAATAAGTTTTTCTTGATTCATAAAATCACCCCTTCATTTAAGATATCCATTTTGGAATAAAAATAAGTAAACCAATAACAGCGCTACAAATCGCAAAAATTAAAACTGCTCCAGCTGCAAGGTCTTTCGCTTGTTTAGCGAGAAGCAAACGCTCCATTGTTACTAAGTTTACTACTCGTTCAATAGCAGAGTTCAGCAATTCTAGTGCTAGTACACCGCCAATCAATACAAGAATCACATACCATTCAGTATAAGCGAGGCCCGTTAATAACCCTGATGAAATTACGATTACGGCAGCAGCAACGTGGAATTTAAAATTACGCTCCGTCTTTACCGCATGAAGAATCCCTTCAAATGCATAACCAAAGGACTTGATAAATTTCTGCATATGACTATCTCTCCAAACCGTAAGAATGAAGAATTTCCTTTTGCCTACCGAACATCTTGACTTCGTCTTCTTTAGTTAAATGATCGTAACCGAGCAAGTGTAAAAAACCATGAAGTGCTAAAAATCCAATCTCGCGGTTAAGATCATGCCCATACTCTTCTGCTTGACGCTTAGCTGTGTCGACTGAAATAATGATATCGCCAAGCGCAACAGGGATTCCTGTTTGGCCAATAATTGCCACTTCGCCTTCGGACATTTCCTCTAATGCAAATGAAATGACGTCGGTCGGTTGATCAATATCGCGGTATTCAGCATTCACTTTTTTTATTTCTTCATCAGACATGAATGTGACTGAAACTTCAGCTTTTTCTGAAATGCCTTCCTCTTTGGCTGCGTGTCTCAGAATACTTGTTACTAATTGTTGTATCTCTGGTTTGATTGAATCGGTTTCATCAATCATATAAATTTCAAGCATTTTCAGTTCCTCCCCTCATATTTACTCCGGGTATTCGATTCGATTGTGAAAAATACCATTTAATGTTTCACAAATCGCACGTTCAATCAATTTGAGTTCTTTCATAGATAAATCACATTCATCAAATTGTCCATCATTTAATTTATCAGACACGATTGAGCGAACAAGGGAAGCGATTTTCTCGGAAGTAGGCTCTTTCATTGACCTGACTGCAGCTTCGACACTGTCAGCGATTGAAATAATAGCAATTTCTTTCGTTTGCGGTTTGGGTCCCGGGTATCGGTATTCTTCTTCATTTACATCATCGCCTAATTCACGAGCTTTAAATACAAAATACTTCAACAAACTTGTTCCGTGATGTTGTTTTGCAATCGCAACAATTTCAGGTGGCATTTTATACTTTTCTAATAGATTTGCCCCGTCTTCAGCATGCGCAATAATAATCTCTCGACTTTTCTCGGGAGGCAACAAATCATGCGGATTTTTTTCGGAATGTTGATTTTCAATAAAGTAACCCGGTCTAACCGTTTTACCGATATCGTGATAATAACAGCCTACGCGTGCTAGAAGACCATTAGCACCAATTGATTCGCAAGCAGCATCTGCTAAGTTAGCAACCATTACACTATGATGATAGGTACCCGGTGTTTGTGTAAGGACTCGTTTTAGTAATGGATGATTTGGGTTTGAAAGTTCAATTAAGCGAATATCCGATAATATGCCGAATCCAGTTTCGAAAAATGGCAATAAGCCGATTGTTAATGCGCCTGATAATACGCCAGACGTAATTGCAGCGACCGCGTAAAAGGCCAACTCTGTTAAGTTATAAGAACTTTGGGTCATGAGTAAATAAAAAGCTAGAAACAGAATATTAGAAGCAGCTACTCCTAAACTTGCACCCAATATTGTCGACCTGCGACTAACCTCACCAAGTAAATATAGACTAGTGAGCCCGCCAAATAATATGTATAATGCGACTTCCATTTGAATAATGGCAGCATACCCGTCTTGCAGTATGATTCCCGCGGTTGCCGCGTTCACGATTGTCATCATTAGAGCTAGACGTTCGTTCGTCAGCAACTTAATTAACATGGTTGATAGTGCGGTAGGAAACAAAAATGCGATTAATAAATCAAATTCAGGCTCGATTAGAGAGATTAGTTTCATAATGACAACTTGCAGAAAAAAAACAACAAGAACAATAATAAGGGATCTCCTTTTCGTGATCGCGTTTTCTTTCCAAGTGCTAAAATGCATAAAAATAACAGCGCTTATGAAAATGATGAATAAAACTATGCCCGCCATCGGTTTAACGGGTGACTGATTTGTTAATAGCCCTGCAATTTCCAATTGACGATAGATTTCATTATCAATCACTTGGCCTTCACGGACAATAACTTGTCCTTGCAATATTCTGATTGGTTCAACCGCGGCCTTCGCTTCTTCGATTCTATCATTCGTCAACTTTTCATTAATTATTTCTGTTTCAACAATTAAAGATCGTGCAATAGTAATAACGGGTTGCTTGATGTTCATTGGTATGATATTCGCAAGCCGAATTTTATTTTCGATATCATATTTTTTCATAGACAAGTCGTCTGCTCGTATTTTGTTCATTAATTCATTACCGATTGAATCGATGACGAAATCTCTCACATTTTCAAGTACAACTACCTCTTGGTTCAAAAGACTCCTGATCGACTCATCATCCAATTGCAATTCTGGTTCTTCTTCTTCAAGGGAAGAGAGTTTCTCTCGAATTTCCTCAACCGAACTTTTCTGAATAACCAATGGTGTTTGAGGCTCGATCACATCAGCCTCAATATTTTTTTTAACATCGATAAAAAAATTAAAAACAGATGCGGCAATTGCCTGTCGATTTTTTGCGACATCTTCGTTAAATTGATAGACAGGTATCACTTCATTTGCTGCACGTTCTTTTTCTAGTTCTGTTTTAGCTGTATCTTCTACGGTTTTAATAGACCGTATCGCTTCAGTTGCAATTTGAAATTGTTTTAACTCATAAGTCTCTTTTTGTACATTTCCATACATCATAAAAAAGAGGGCGAGTGAAAATAGACCAATTAAAAACAATGAAAAGTAATTAAATTTTAAGGAGTTAATAAAGCTTCTTATCGGCTGCATCATCTCATCCCCCGAATTCGCCTATAGCACTTCAGCACCTTTTTTCATATGGCATTAGAAGTTAAAAATACTGGCAATTATGATGGTTGTTCCTGTTCATATGCTTCAATTATTTTAGCGACAAGCGGGTGACGCACAACATCACCTTGCTCCAAATATTGAAAACGAATATCAGAGACATTTCTCAAAATTGTTTCCGCTGCTATTAAACCCGAATCCATGCCGCGCGGTAAATCAATTTGTGTTTTGTCTCCTGTTATAATCATTTTTGAGCCGAAACCTAAGCGGGTAAGAAACATTTTCATTTGCGCTTTTGTCGTGTTTTGTGCTTCATCTAAAATAACAAATGCATCATCCAATGTTCGGCCTCTCATATAAGCGAGAGGGGCTATCTCAATCACGCCTCTTTCCATGAGACGTTCCGTATGCTCTGCGCCCAGGACCGCATGTAAAGCATCGTAAAGAGGTCTTAAGTATGGATCCACTTTTTCTTTTAAGTCCCCTGGCAGGAACCCGAGACTCTCCCCTGCTTCAACAGCGGGTCGTGTAAGAATAATGCGTTTTGCAGAACCCGATTTCATCGCATGGACAGCCAATACGACTGCAAGAAAAGTTTTCCCTGTTCCGGCTGGGCCGATGCAAAAGACTAAATCGCTTGTACGAATGGCTTGAATGTATTCACGTTGCCCGATTGTCTTAGCGCGAATTGCTTTTCCATTTACATCACGCGAAATTTCTTCATCATAAAGTTCTGAAAAGTATTCAATTGTGCCGCCCTTCACCATTTCAATTGCGGTTGCGACGTCACGTTGGTTTATATTGACTCCTTTTCGAATCACTTTGATTAGCTGTTCAATCAGGAGACGCCCCATTTCCCGATTTTCGGCATCTCCGTTTAATGTAATCGAATCGCCTCTCGTCATTATCGAAAGACCAAGTTCCTCTTCTATCAATTTCATGTTTTGATCAGAATTCCCGAGAAGCATGACTGCTTCATTGGGGTCCTCAACATGGAGTTGGATTAATCGTTCATTCATTTGCTTCAGTCTCCTTGGCTATCGGTCTTTTCATAGCGATATTATCATTTATAAGAAACAGTATAGTCCCATTAACTTTATCATTATCGAATGAGACGTGCAAAACTTTATTATCTTTTATCATTGCTTCATGTCCATATTCAGCTAATAATTGATTTTTAATCAGTTCCAAAATGATAGTCGTTTCCATTCCTTCAACCAATTCAAACTCTGTGCTAATTTCGTTTATCGTTCTTTTCGTAGTGAACAACTTCCAACTTTCAGCCAGTTTTTTACTTTTTAATGGATTCTGAAATATGAATTCAACTTCTTCCTCGCCCTGCACCATGTATTGAACTCTTTTAGGTAAACTGAATTTATACTCAACCCAAAAATCGGCATATACTGCGCCTTCAGCTCCGACTACAACTTTTTTATCTCCTTGTTCAAGGGTACCCGTTGCCAATATATCCCCTTTTTTAACCGTCATATAAGTATGTCCCTTACGTTCCCCGCGCGATAATGCAAAACGCGTAATCATTCCCCCTGTTCGGGCTACAAGGTCAGCAGGTGGCCCGTCTCCTCCGGTATCGATATCTGATGCTGGTGAAAGCATAGGAATAACAGTTAGAGACGCGCCTTCTCGCTTAAATCTTACCCAAGACAATGAAGGGTCATCCTGCATTAAGTTCCGGCGGATTTCATCTTCATTCGGAATGAGATAAAGCGGACGAAAACGGGTAATTGATGCATCGTTCAATTTCCCCTCAATTCTTTCCGCTACTTCTGGCACGTCAGACTCTACACTTACGGACCAAAGAAAAAACGAAAGGGTTAATGGGATAATGAGTGCAATTAAAAAGCGAAATGAATTAAAAAGCGCGGCTAAGCCGGCGTCCCGGTCCGTCGTTGTGATTTTCACTTTCAATCCATATCGCCTTCGATACTTCCGGACATTTCGTACACCTTTACGATCGGTTCGAAAATCAACCACGTTATCCGTTATTGTAAGTAGAGTTATCGTGGTCCCTAATGATTTAAGTTTTGTAAGAAAAGCCGTCAAGTTTTTGTTTTTAGAAATACGTATCGTATATCGCTTAGAGATCATAACGATTTTCCTCACTATCCAATTTAGTGATTGTGATTGAGTGAATCGAATCGAATGAGAGTAGTGCAACTTCCTCCGATAATAAATCAATTACTAATTCGTCTCCGGCTGCCTCAATAATGTAATCTCCGCTTTTTACTTTCGCAAAATCAGGTCCAAGTGTTACAAGCGCACAAGGGCCGTTGATTTGAATTGAAGAAAATTCATTAATCGTAATTAAAGAGCCTGTATTAAATAATTTTTTCAAATAATAAACCCCCTGTACATATCTTATGAAATGTACAGGGGATCAATGATTAGCGTTTAGATTTTGGCGCACCAAAAATTTCTGAGAAAATGACGCCTTTTATTAAATCATCATTGCTTTTCGGCAATAAAGACTCTAGTCTTATATCTTTTTTCGCGATTTCATCCTTGATTTCTGAATGAGATAGCCTAGACTTTCTTTGAGTGAAAACCTCACGAGGTTCTCTTATAGGTTTCTCTGCAACCGCTTTGGGTTTGACATCAAGTGGCGTTACTCGAGTTCGCTCTGGAGTTCGTGTTTGCCTTTCGGGTTGCCTTTCAGTTTCCTGTTGAAACTCTCGTTGTATCTCTTTATACATCTCGGCTGATACTTCTTTAAACTTCCTCACAGGACTGCCCGGTTGTTTTTGCCCGGCAGTGAAAGGTTTTGCTTCATTTTCCCCGGTCGATTTAGCATTCCGTTTTCCGCTCATAATCGCCCCGAGGACTAACATGATAATAAATGGAATAATGCTTTCCATTATAACATCCCCTTTCCGGGAATTAACTTACTACTTATTCACTTGCAAGTGTGTTATTGATTTTCGTTATCTTTATTTTCAGTACCATATTTACTAATTGAATCGCGCATGCTTGTGTCTGATTGGACATTTTTGTAATTCATATAGTCCATTACGCCAATATTTCCTGAGCGAAGCGCATCTGCCATCGCCATTGGAACTTCAGCTTCTGCACTAACAACTTTAGCACGCATTTCCTCGACTCTGGCCTTCATCTCTTGTTCGCTTGCAACAGCCATTGCACGGCGTTCTTCAGCTTTAGCTTGAGCAATTTTCTTATCTGCTTCAGCTTGTTCAGTTTGAAGGTTAGCTCCAATGTTCTCTCCGACATCAACGTCTGCGATATCTATTGAAAGAATTTCGAATGCAGTTCCCGAATCAAGACCTTTGGATAGAACAGTTTGCGAGATCAAATCAGGGTGCTCAAGAACTTCTGCATGAGTTTGGGCAGCACCGATTGTAGAAATGATTCCTTCACCAACACGTGCAATTACTGTATCTTCACCAGCACCACCGACTAGGCGGTCGATATTTGCTCGCACTGTAATACGTGCTTTCGCTTTCACTTCGATTCCGTTAATCGCAACCCCTGCGATAAATGGTGTTTCAATAACTTTTGGGTTAACAGACATTTGAACCGCATCTAGAACATCACGTCCCGCTAAGTCAATAGCAGCCGCACGTTCAAAAGGCAGCTCGATGTTAGCACGGTGTGCCGCAATAAGAGCGTTCACAACACGGTCAACGTTTCCTCCGGCAAGGTAGTGACTTTCAAGTTGACTAATGCCAACGTCAAGTCCTGCCTTATGTGCTTTAATCAATGGGATAACGATACGATTCGGAATAACCCGACGAAGACGCATTCCTATGAGTGTGAAAATACTAACTCGGACACCAGCAGCCATTGCCGAAATCCAAAGTGTTACTGGAACTAGTGTGAAAAATATCGCTAAGATTATGATTGCAACAAATACGATAGCGATTATTCCAACTGTCCCTGCATTAATAGCTAAATCCATTATTTAACTTCCCCTTTCTCTTCTGATTCCCGAACAACTACACGAGAACCCTCAACCTTTACTATAATAACACTTTTTCCTCTATCAATGTAACTTCCATTAGAAACGACATCAATTCTTTCACCATCCAGCTCAATCGTTCCCGCTGGCCTTAACGGTGTCGATGTCTTTGCAACACGGCCAACTAATTCAGTTCGATTGACATTTGAAACATAACCGCTTTCAGTATCGGTTGCATCCATAAGGACTACTTTATTAAGCAGGTGCAATTTCTTCCCGAAAAATTTGATAATAATCACCGTCCCTATTGTAGCAACGACAAGCGCAATTAATACGTAAATAGCCATATCCATTGGATTGCCACCTGCTAATATAATACTGCCGATAATTGCCGTTGCACCTAGAATACCCGCAATTCCACCGGCTATAAAAAATTCTGCGACAATGAGTCCGATTCCTACCACCAATAAAATAATCGACTCATAACCCGCAAACCCTGCCACAAGATGACCATAGAAAAAGAGTAATAAAGAAACAATTCCCATCGTTCCCGGGACGCCAAATCCTGGTGAATACAGTTCTACCACCAGACCAAGCCCCGCCAATGAAAGCAGTATCGGGATGACAACAGGATGAGTAATGAATCTTGCAATACTTTCCGATATCGTTTCTTTTGTTGTAATTACTTCTGCATTTTCATAACCGATTTCTTTCAATAACTGATTAAATGAAGATACTGTTCCTTCACTATACTTTACTTCTTTCGCCTCATCTGCAGTAAGTGTTAATAATTTACCGACACCGGCGCGATATTTAGGCAGATCATATGAATCATCTACCATCGCCAACGCATATGAAGGATCACGACCTGAGGATTCAGCAGCATTTTTCATAGCTGCATGCCAAGCGCTTTGGGCTTTATCTTCCGCCGCATTCCCTGCAGAATCGATGACTGCTGCAGCTCCGATACGTGCTCGTGGCGCCATATAGATCTTATCTGCATGCAGAGCCAAGAATGCGCCGGCAGACAATGCTTTGTCATTGATATATGCAATTATTTCAATATCTGTTGAGTCGATGAGTTTTGCAATATCACCTGCAGCATCGACAAAACCGCCATTAGTATGAATTTCGAGAATAATTGCTTGTGCATTATCTGCTTCAGCTTCAGAAAATGATCTTTGTAAAAAAGCATGCAAACCATTTTCTACTGTTTTTTCAACTGGAACTTTATATACTTTTGCAGCATTGGCATTTGACTCCATGAATGGTAGCGTTATAGCCGTGGCAAAAATCATGAAGAGGAGCAATCTTCTAATTAATCTACTCATTGTATACCTCCCCTCTATTCTTATAATTAATTATAGCTTTAATACGGATGAAAAGGCCAAAAGTTTCACTTTTCGTTAAAAATAATGATATAAGAAATATGCCTAGACAAATAACCGGAAAACCCTTAGTGGATTTTCCGGTTTAGCATTCTAATCTCAAGATCAAATTAAAAACTTAATAGTAGAGACATACACAAATATTAGCGACGCTTTCTTGCAGCCTCAGACTTTAATTTGCGTCTCACGCTTGGCTTTTCATAATACTCGCGTTTTCTTACTTCACGTATTTTTCCACTCTTGGAAACGTCACGTTTGAAACGTCTAAGAGCGTCTTCAAGCGATTCGTTTTTACGAACGACAGTTTTTGACATATCTCTTGTCCCTCCCTCCGAACACACTTGGATAACACGGCCAAGTGCCATGTACCTAGATATTATACCTTATTATTTTAGAGTGGTCAATATTAATCTTTAAAACAATCACAAAACAATTCTTTGATGATTGTGTCCGAATTTCAACATCTTTAAATATTCTTCGCCGAGAGTCAATAATCTGTTTCTGATTTTAACCCTCTCATAATTTGAACACCAGAGCTAGCACCTATTCTAGTTGCGCCCGCATTAATCATGGTTTGCATATCTTCGAAACTACGAACACCACCTGAAGCTTTAACGCCTGTAACAGGTCCTACTACCGCGCGCATTAATTTTACATCTTCCTCAGTTGCTCCGCCTGTAGAAAAACCAGTTGAAGTTTTCACAAAATCAGCGCCCGCTACGACAGCAAGTTCGCATGCTGTACGTTTTTCATTATCCGTTAATAAAGCTGTCTCAATGATTACTTTTACAAGCGCTTTTCCTTTTGCAGCTTCAACGACAGATGCAATATCTTGCTTAACTGTTTCATCATCGCCGTCACGTAATGCGCCGATATTAATAACCATATCAATTTCTGTCGCACCGTTTTCGATCGCACTTTTCGTTTCAAACGCTTTTACTTCTGATGTAGAAGCACCTAGCGGGAAACCGATGACCGTACATACTTTAACTGATGATCCTTCAAGTGCGGCAGCAGCTGTTTTAACCCAGGTCGGATTGATACAAACTGAAGCAAATGAATACATTTTAGCTTCCTCGCAAAGTTCCAATATCTCATCCTTTTTTGCATCTGCTTTAAGTAAAGTGTGATCGATAAATTTGGCATAATCTTTATTCATATGATTTCCTCCTATAATTAGGCTGTGCATTTACAAGTAAAAAGCTGTACTCTCCAGAAGTTGAGTACAGCAATCTAGCCTGATTAAACAATTGCTTCTTGTTCTTCCATAATTCGAACGTACTGCCCCTCATTATAAGGGTAACCAGCTTTAGTAAGTTTTACACGAACAATCTTGCCAATCATTGATTCATCTGCCGGAAATGCAACTTTTAAATAATTATCCGAATAGCCTTCATACAGGCCGCTATCGGGATTTAATTTATATTTTTCTTCCGGAATAACTTCTACTACTTCACCTTCAAAAGATGATGCGTATTGCTTTGCAAGTTGGTCATTCAATTCGATTAAACGGTGAACACGTTCATTTTTAACATCTTCGTCAATTTGATCAGTCATGCGCGCTGCAGGTGTGCCTGTTCGCATTGAATATGGAAAGACATGAAGTTCAGAAAATTGTTGGTCTCGAATAAAGTTATACGTTTCCATAAATTCTTCTTCTGTTTCACCAGGAAATCCAACGATAACATCCGAAGTAATTGCAAGATGCGGTAATGCTTCGCGAAGTCGATCAAGACGTTCAGCAAAAAATTCCATCGTGTACTTTCTACGCATCCGCTTTAAAACAGTGTTGGAACCCGATTGTATCGGAATATGTAGGTGACGAACGATGATTGACGAATTATTTAAGACTTCGATAACTTCATCGGTCAATTGACTCGCTTCGATGGAGCTGATACGTAGACGTTTCAATCCTTTTACTTGCGATTCAAGGTCTCGCAATAATGCAGCTAAATTATAGTCTTTCAAGTCTTCACCGTATCCGCCGGTGTGGATTCCAGTCAAAACGATTTCAAGATAGCCGGCATCGACCAATTGCTGCGCTTGACGAATTACTTCTTGCGGATTTCGAGATCTCATTAAACCGCGTGCCCATGGAATAATGCAAAACGTGCAGAAGTTATTGCAACCTTCTTGGATTTTCAGAGATGCACGTGTGCGGTCTGTAAAGGCCGGGACATCTAGTTCTTCATAAATACGGTTTTTCATAATATTGCGAACAGCATTTATCGGTTGACGTTCTGCCCGATATTCAGCAATGAGACCTAATAATTTAGAGCGATCTTGCGTTCCCACGACAATATCAACGCCAGGAATCGCCATTATTTCTGCCGGCGATGTTTGCGCATAACATCCCGTCACACAAATAACCGCATCGGGATTATTTCGTATTGCCCTTCTAATTACTTGTCTGCTTTTTTTATCGCCTGTGTTCGTAACTGTACATGTGTTAATCACATAAACGTCGGAGTTTTTATTGAAATCCTCACGATCGTAGCCTGCATCTTTAAAAAGTTGCCAGATTGCTTCTGTTTCATAATGGTTTACCTTACAACCTAAGGTATGAAATGCTACTGTTGACAAGGTAGCTCACCTCTTTCATTCAAATTCATAAGAAATAGCCGATAAAAAATACAATGGGGCTGTTTCAGTACGTAAAATTCGGGGCCCGAGTGCAACTGGAAGAAAACCCGCAGATTGTAATTCCGTCGCTTCATTTCGAGATATACCACCTTCTGGTCCGAAAACTACAAGTACCTTTTGTTTCTTATGCATGCTTTTAACTCGGTCGCGGATTCTATGTGGTTCTGCACTTCTTGCATCCTCTTCATCCGCGAATAATAAGACATCGTAATCACTTGATCTTGCGATGACTTGTCGCAGCGTCTCGGGATTTCCAATTTTAGGAATGATTGTTCGATGACATTGTTCTGCTGCTTGCTTCGCGATTTTTTGCAGCCGTTCAATTTTCTTGCCGCCTTTTTTATCATCCCATTTTACTATAGATCGCTCTGCTTTAAAAGGAATCATAGCAAATAAACCTAACTCTGTTCCTTTTTGAACGATTAAATCATGTTTATCGCCTTTTGCTAACCCACATGCAATCGTAACCATTACTGGCATCTCATTTTTTGAAAGCTCTGATCCGTTCATTTGAATAACAACACGATCTGGATCTATTTGTGTAATTACAGCGGGGTAGGCTTCCCCATCCGATACCGCGATAATTTTATCCTGAATGCCCATACGCATGACAAGAACAATATGCTTACGATCTTCACCAAATATCTCCGCTTTTCCGTTTTCATCAAATGGTTTATCAAGAAAGTAGCGTTGCAAATTTATCACGCACCCTTTTTCTTGGCAATAAGTGCGACCCAGTCTTCCATGAAGACTGATTCAATAATTTCGAAACCTTTATTTGTCAAATCATTTTTTACTTCGTCTCGTTTTTCTCCAATAATTCCAGAAACAATAAATAAACCATCATCTGGCAATATTGAGGCTGCATCTGCTGAAAAAGACATAATGACATCCGCTAAAATATTTGCAACAATTAGATCCGGTTTAATGTCGATTGTTTCCAAAAGGTTACCATGTGTTACCTCGACTACGTCATCAACTTTGTTCAGCTCGACATTTTCTTTTGCAGCCTTAACCGCGATATGATCCAAATCGAGCGCTTCGACTTTTTTTGCTCCAAGCATCGCTGAGGCAATTGATAGCACGCCCGAACCGGTTCCCACATCAATTACGATGTCATCTTGTTCAATATATTTTTCTAATGCTTGTATACACAAAACGGTCGTCGGGTGTGTTCCCGTTCCAAAAGCCATACCCGGATCAAGTTCGATGATTAATTCGTCCGAAGCTACTGGTTCATATTCTTCCCATGTTGGAACAATTGTAAAACGGCCAGAAATTTTCACAGGATGATAATATTTTTTCCAAGCTGTTGCCCAGTCTTCATCGTCAACAACAGATGTTTTGATTTCATTTCGGCCAACATCAAGCCCGAAACCTGGAAGTTCAGCAATAGATTGTTCGATTTCACTCATCGTTTCAATTAAAAAGCTATTAACAGGCAAATACGCTTTTACAATGACACCTTCTGAAGGGTAATCATTCTTATCAAGTTCATAGATTTCACCAAATTGATCTTCCCGAATTCGATCCGGTTCTTCTGAATCCTCGATGATTACTCCGCTTGCTCCTGCCTCATGTAGAATATTTGCTACAGATTCTGTTGCTTCATGCGTTGTATGAACCGCTATTTCTGACCATTTCAAATTGTTTCCTCTCCTTTATTCACCTTTAATTGTACGTTTGATTTTATCGAAGAGTGAACTAGAATATTCTTCTGGACTATCACCGCTAATTGCAGCGAATTCACGCATTAACTCTTTTTGCTTTTCAGTCATTTTTTTAGGTGTAATAACTTTTACGACGACATGTTGATCACCAATGCCACGGCCATGAACATTTTTAACGCCTTTGCCTCTTAGTCTGAATCTAGTCCCAGTTTGCGTTCCAGCAGGAATTTTCAGGTTAACATCGCCTTGTACTGTCGGCACTTTAATTTCATCACCGAGTGCGGCTTGTGGATAAGATAGTGCCAATTCTAAATATATATCATCTTCTTCACGAATAAATCTCTCATGCGGCGTCACGCGGAAAACAATGTATAAATCACCAGTGGGCCCGCCGTTATGACCCGGTTCGCCTTGTCCTGAAACTCGCAATTGTTGACCATCATCGACACCTTCAGGGATCGATACTTTTATCTTTTTCATTTTCTTCACTGTGCCCGAACCGCGACATGTTGAACATTTTTCCGGGATGATTTTCCCTGTTCCTTCACAGTGATGACAAGTTCGACGATTTACCATTCTACCAAGTGGCGTATCTTGGGTTATGCTAATTTCACCAGTTCCACTACAATGCGCACAGGTTTTTGCAGAAGTCCCTTTTTTGGCCCCTGATCCCTTACAAGTTCCGCATGTTTCTTCTTTAGGTATTTCAATTTCAGTTTCTTTACCGAATACAGCATCCATAAAATCAATGGTCATCGTGTATTGCAAGTCGTTACCTTTTCGCGGTGCATTTGGATCGCGTCGGCGCGTGTTGCCTCCGAAAAACGAGCTGAATATATCTTCGAACCCGAAACCGTCTCCGCCAAATCCGCCTCCACCGAATCCTTGATTCGGACCTGCATGGCCAAATTGATCATAATTCGCTTTTTTCGTATCGTCACTTAAGACTTCATATGCTTCTGTTGCTTCTTTGAACTTTTCTTCCGCATCCGCTGCTTTATTAAGATCTGGGTGATACTTTTTTGATAATCTTCTATACGCTCGTCTGATTTCATCTTTTGACGCTGATTTCGACACACCGAGCACTTCATAATAATCTCTCTTACTCATCATTTCACTCTCCCAAAAACATTTACCTATTGCTATGTTTTATTGTAACATGCTTTGAATTTGTACGTAGGTCTCTCGTAGACACGAAATTTTTAAATAATAACAGACAAAAATTGAAAAAGTCAAAGCCGGAATATCGGACTTTGACTTTTCCGTCAACTAATTATTAATTATTTTTTCTCATCTTCTACTTCTTCGAAATCTGCATCAACGATATCGTCTCCAGCTTCGCCGGCACCTTCAGCGCCCTGAGCCGCTTCCGCTTCCGCAGCTGCTTGTTCATATAATTTCATTGTTAGTTTTTGAACGATTTCTTCGAGTGCTGTTTTCTTAGTACTTACTTCTTCAAAGTTATTTGCTTCCAATGCTGATTTCAACTCTGCTGAAGCATCTTCGATTTCCTTAGCTTCTTCTTCAGAAACTTTGTCTCCAAGATCTTTCACAGTTTTTTCAGCTTGGAAAATCAGCTGATCCGCTTCGTTTCTCAAGTCCGCTTCTTCTTTACGCTTTTTATCCGCTTCCGCATTTTCTTCAGCTTCTTTGATCATGCGCTCAATATCTTCATCTGAAAGTGATGAGCTTGCTTGAATTGTAATGTTTTGTTCTTTTTGTGTTCCAAGATCTTTCGCTTTAACGTTAACGATACCGTTTTTATCGATATCGAATGTTACTTCGATTTGTGGAACACCGCGCGGTGCTGGTGGAATGTCCGTTAATTGGAAACGACCAAGCGTTTTGTTGTCAGCAGCCATTGCGCGCTCACCTTGCAGTACATGAATATCAACAGCTGGTTGGTTATCTGCTGCAGTCGAGAATACTTCAGATTTACTTGTCGGAATCGTCGTGTTGCGCTCAATCAGCTTCGTGAACACGTTGCCCATTGTTTCAATACCAAGTGAAAGTGGCGTTACGTCTAGTAGAACAACATCAGTTACGTCACCGCTTAGGATTGAACCTTGAACTGCAGCACCCATTGCGACAACTTCATCCGGATTAACCCCTCTATATGCTTCTTTCCCTGTTTCTTTTTGAATCGCTTCTTGTACAGCTGGAATACGAGTTGATCCACCTACAAGAATTACACGGTCGATTTCAGATGCAGAGAGACCTGCGTCTTTCATTGCTTGACGTGTTGGAACCATTGAACGCTCTACTAGATGACTTGTTAACTCGTCAAATTTCGCACGTGATAGCGTAACTTCTAAGTGTAATGGACCCGCTTCTCCAGCTGTTATAAATGGCAATGAAATCTGAGCAGATGTTACACCTGAAAGATCTTTCTTCGCTTTTTCAGCGCCGTCTTTCAAACGTTGCATCGCCATTTTATCTTGGGATAGATCAATTCCATTTTCTTTACGGAATTCCTGAACAAGGTAATCAATGATTACATCGTCGAAATCGTCTCCGCCAAGTTTGTTATCTCCCGCTGTTGACAATACTTGGAATACACCGTCTCCAAGTTCAAGAATGGAAACATCAAATGTTCCGCCGCCCAGGTCATAAACAAGAATTGTTTGATCTTCCTCAGTTTTATCTAGTCCATAAGCAAGTGCTGCTGCAGTCGGCTCGTTAATGATACGTTCGACTTCTAGCCCTGCGATTTTACCTGCATCTTGTGTAGCTTGTCGTTGTGCGTCGCTAAAGTAAGCTGGAACTGTAATAACAGCTTTTGTAACTTTCTCTCCGAGATATTCTTCTGCGTATCCTTTCATGTATTGAAGAATCATAGCAGAAACTTCTTGTGGCGTATATTCAGTATCTTCAACTTTAACTTTGTAATCTGATCCCATATGACGTTTCACAGACATAATTGTGTTAGGATTTGTGATTGCCTGACGTTTTGCAACCTCTCCAACTTGTCTTTCACCATTTTTAAATGAAACAACTGAAGGAGTCGTGCGGTTACCTTCAGGATTTGGAATTACTTTTGGTTCTCCGCCTTCATATACTGCAACTACTGAGTTTGTTGTTCCTAAGTCAATACCGATAATTTTACTCATCATCAATTTCCTCCTAAAAAAATCACATTATTTATAGTTGGTTATTCATTAACTTTAACCATTGACGGTCTAAGCACTCGATCTTTTAGTATATAGCCTTTTTGCAGTTCTTCAAGAACGATGCCCGACGGTTTGTCTTCATCATTACCCGTCATAATCGCTTGATGATAGTTCGGATCGAATTCCTTATCTAGTGCTGCGATTTCGACTAACCCTTCTGATTTTAAAGCGTCGACGAGTGACCGATAAATCATATCCATCCCTTCCATCATCGAACGTGCTTCGTCCGATTTTGCTTCTACAGCGATTGCACGCGAGAAATTGTCAAGGACGGGTATCAAATTGGTTAAAACATTTTGTGATTGATATTTTCGAAGCGCTTCTTTATCTAGAGTTGCTCTTCGTTTGTAGTTGTCATAATCAGCAAGCAATCGAAGATATTTGTTTTTTTCCTCTTCGATTTGCTCTTTTAATTGTTCAATTTCATCTGGTTCAACTTCCAGTATTTCAACCTCTTCATTTTCATTTACAACTTCAACATCATTTTCATTCTCATCAATTGCTTCTTTATTGTTTTCGTCTTGTTCTGTAACGAGAACATCGTCAAATTCTTCTTCATTATTTTTCATTGTTGCTTTTCCCTCCTTGCTCTGCTGTTCCACCGCCGATTGTTAATCTCGCTAATTCCCGCGATAAATCACTACTCAGCAGATCAAGCAGTGTAATCACTCGTCCATAATCCATACGAGTCGGACCAACGATCGCGATCGATCCTTTCATGATTTCTCCCGCCGAATATGTTGCCGTAATCACACTGAAATCCTCCATCGCATCATGGTTGTTCTCTGAACCGATTCTGACGGCAATCCCTGTTCGAACGTCATTAAAAAATGTCGTTGCAGGTGCTCCCTTTTCAATCAGATCCAAAAACATTTTCATTTTATGGACATCATTGAATTCAGGCTGTGTCAACATATTCATTTTTCCACCGAAATACAAACGTTCTTCAGGTGCAATTGCAATTGCTTCTTGAAACGAAGCGTATAGTTCTCCCGCTTTATCGATATGGCGTTCAAGAATCATTTTCGTTTCCTGAACGAGTGTTCTTTGAAGATCAACAAGCGGGGTCCCTATTAAACGCTCATTTAATATATTGACCATTTTTTCAATATCAGAAGCCGTATACCCTTTTGGTACATGAAATAAACGATTTTCAACATGACCATTGTCAGTCACTATAATAGCGACTGCAGTATCTTTGTCAAGCGGAACAATCGAAAATCGTTTTACGACATGCATGGACGAATCCGGACCAAGTAGTATCGATGTGTAGTTCGTTAAATCGGATAGTATCGTTGCCGATTTTCTTATCAATTCTTCTGTTTCCATTATTTTCTCTTGAAAAATAGAACGAAGTTGATCGCTATCTTCAGGGTTCAATTTTTCCTCTTTTAAAAGATGATCGACATAAAATCGATATCCTTTCTCAGATGGAACTCGGCCTGAAGATGTATGCGTTTTTTCAAGATAACCCATTTCTTCGAGATCGGCCATATCATTGCGAATTGTAGCCGAACTGAAAGGTGCTTCAGGCTTCTTTGAAAGTTGTCGGGATCCGACGGGTTGTGCGGATTTAATGAAATCGTCGACCGTCAGTCGTAAAATGAGTAACTGTCTGTTTGTCAACATGATCATCACTCCTGTTAGCACTCTTTAAGACCGAGTGCTAATACTAATCATAATTTATCAAATGGGATGGTAGCTGTCAACGATTTGACTCGGACTTACGTTAAAAATTGTTGAAATACTTCGTTACCCCTAAAAACTCCTCTTCGAGTCAGTCGGATCATTTCGCCATTTTTTTCGATTAAACCTTTATCTATCAGAGATCGGATTATATCGCCGTATACACTGATTAAAGTTCGCCCAAACTTTTCATGAAATAATGTAGTGGAAACACCATCTGTTTTCCTTAAACCCAAGAACATTTCTTCTTCCATAGCTTCTACTGGTGTAACAATATGGGTATGTTGAATCGGGCGAATGCCTTTATCCACTTGCTCCATGTAGCGCTTAATCGGACCAATATTGGAGTACCGATTACCCGAAACGTACCCATGCGCACCTGCGCCAATCCCAGAATAAGTTTCATTTTCCCAATACAAAAGATTATGTACCGATTCATATCCCGGAATTGCAAAATTGCTGATTTCATATTGCATGCGGCTTTTATTTTCCATATGTTCGATCAATATGCCAAACATTTCTGCTTCCAAATCTTCACCCGGCAATGGGAGCTTGCCTTTGTTCATCAAGTTATAAAATACGGTTTTCGGTTCAACTATTAACGAGTAACCCGAATAATGCGGAAGCTCCAAGTTTGTAGCCTTTTCCAATGTATCTTCCCATTGGGCTCGAGTTTGGTTCGGTAAACCATAGATTAAATCAATACTAATATTTGTGAAATCAGCCTTGCGAGCCTCTTCGATGACACGGACAGCGTCGTACGGACTATGTGTTCTTCCAATCGATTTTAATAAATCTTCATCAAATGACTGAACACCTATACTCAAACGATTGACTCCCCCATTTCTTAAAACCTGGAGTTTGTCAAAAGTAAGCTCGTCGGGATTTGCTTCCGTCGAAAATTCTTTCAGTGAAGAAACCTCAACATGCTCATTAATGATCGCAAGTAATCGATCCAGCTGTTTCTCGGATAATGAAGTTGGTGTCCCTCCTCCAAGAAATACAGTTTCAACGTTAGTAAATAAAAAACCTTCCCTTTTCATTATGGCAAATTCCTTGCCAATCGATTCAATATATTCTTCAACTGGTTGGTTTTTGAAAAACACTTTATTAAAATCACAGTAATGGCATATTTGATGACAAAATGGGATGTGAATATAGATTCCTTTCATTTCAAACCCTTCTTCCTTTCCTTAACGGAAAAAAGGAGGCAGCAACGCCTCCTTTTTACTTCTCAACACATGGAATGAATTTAATCCTCATCCATTCTAAGTACCGCCATGAACGCTTCTTGAGGTACTTCAACCGATCCTACTTGTTTCATGCGTTTTTTACCTTCTTTTTGTTTTTCAAGAAGTTTCCGCTTTCGCGAGATATCTCCACCGTAACATTTGGCTAGAACGTTTTTCCCGATTGACTTTATAGTTGAACGCGCGATAATCTTCTGGCCAATAGCCGCCTGCACAGGCACTTCAAATTGCTGCCTTGGAATAAGTTCGCGAAGTTTCTCGACAATTGCTTTTCCGCGCTCGTATGAAAAATCGTTATGAACGATAAAGCTAAGTGCATCAACTTGTTCACCGTTCAATAATATATCCATTTTCGCAAGCTTCGATTGTTTATAACCGATCATTTCATAATCCAATGAGGCATACCCTCTTGTATTGGATTTTAATTGGTCGAAGAAATCGAAAACAATTTCTGCGAGTGGCAGCTCATATATTATATTTACCCGGGATGATGCTAAATAATCCATTGTAATAAAGTTCCCTCTTTTGCGTTGGCAAAGTTCCATGACCGAACCAACATAATCATCAGGAACCATTATTGAAGCTTTAACGTACGGTTCTTCAACGTAATCGATCTTTTGAGCTGAAGGCATCATTGATGGGTTGTCTACTTTTAAGTTCGTTCCATCAGTTTTAACGACATTATAGATTACGCTTGGTGCAGTTGTTATTAAATCGATTTTGAATTCCCGTTCAATACGCTCTTGGATAATCTCCATATGGAGAAGACCTAAGAAGCCGCATCGATAACCGAACCCAAGAGCTTGCGATGTTTCTGGTTCATATTCAAGAGCGGAGTCATTCAGTTCAAGTTTTTCGAGTGCTTCGCGTAAATCATTATATTTTGATGTATCAATCGGATATAGTCCGCAAAACACCATTGGATTCATTCTTCTATAACCTGGCAATGCTTCCGTAGCAGGATTTTCAACTTTTGTGATTGTATCCCCTACTTGAGTATCGCCGACATTTTTAATGGATGCGGATAGGAACCCTACATCTCCTACATTTAATTCTTTCACCGCAGTCTCATGCGGCGTGAACACTCCGGTTTCTAGAACTTCGAATTCCTTGCCAGTCGCCATCATTCGAATCGTTTCTCCCGGCTTGACCGAACCGTCAATAATCCGAATATACGCTATGACGCCCCTATACTGATCATAATGCGAGTCGAAAATCAGCGCTTTTAATGGCGCATCAGGATTTCCTATCGGCGCTGGAACTTTTTCTACAATTTGTTCCAATATATCTTCAATACCAATCCCGGACTTAGCCGAGGCTAACACTGCTTCTGAGGCGTCAAGTCCGATAACGTCTTCTACTTCTTGTTTAACGCGTTCCGGATCGGCTGCAGGCAAGTCAATTTTGTTAATGACAGGTAGTATTTCAAGATCGTTATCTAATGCTAGATAAACGTTAGCTAATGTTTGTGCTTCAATTCCCTGAGCAGCATCCACAACTAAAATTGCTCCTTCACATGCCGCCAAACTTCTGGATACCTCGTATGTAAAGTCGACGTGCCCCGGCGTGTCAATTAGATGAAAAGTGTAATCTTCGCCGTCTTTAGCCTTATAGGTCAACTGCACTGCATTCAATTTAATGGTAATGCCGCGTTCTCGTTCTAGATCCATCGAATCTAATGTTTGTGTTTTCATCTCTCTCGAGGTCAATGTGTGTGTTTGTTCTAGTATTCGATCCGCTAGCGTTGATTTCCCATGGTCAATATGGGCAATGATTGAAAAGTTTCTTATGTTTTTTTGACGCGCTAGTTTTTGCTCTAAATTCATAAAGTTCACTCCTATTTCTGCTATTAGGATTATATCAGATTACCGTCCACTATGTTATATATTTGTATTAAAATCAGCCGACATTTCTCCTCTTTCTGTTTCCGATTAATATTTAAATGTTCGCTTTCCCGTGATAGAATGAATTAGTATGATTCATCGTGAATTACTTCCGTGTGTTTCTTGTTTTCGTCGACTTTAATATTACATGGTTTCACGATGACCGACTTTTTATTTAGCCGTTGCAATTGATTTTAAACTAAACCATCGAAAATACTTTGTACTATCGGAAAGAAAAAAGTCTTGGAAGTTATGTAAATTCAAACGCAACAAAAACATCGACAAACACGTCCTTCATTGCACGGAAAATGCTGAGGCCACAGCAGACAATTAGCTTTTTATTGTTAATCACAGTCCGAGTAATAATGGTTGCAATCATATATGAAATGATATATGATAATAATATGAAAACAACTCAAAAGTTAAATAAAAGACAGTTTGCATATAAGGTCATCCGCTCAAGAATATTAGATGGATCTTATGTCCCTGGCCAAAGGATTATTATCGATCAAATTGCAAAGGAGGTTGGCTCGAGTCATATTCCCGTTCGTGAGGCAATTCACCAATTAGAGGCTGATGAACTCATCGAATTCAAACCCAATATCGGTGCTATTGTTCGAGGTATTAATAATGAACTTTACGCGGAAAATCTCCAAGTATTGGCTTTATTAGAAGGTTACGCAACATCATTAAGTGCTGCAAAAATTACGAAGGAAGGAATTGAGAAATTAGAGAGCATTAATAATGAAATGAATGTAATGCTAAATAATTATGAGTTGGATGCACTAGGAGAGTTAAACAGAGAATTTCATTTCTTTATTTATTCTTTTTGTCCTAACAAATTATTAATTAGAAATATAAAAGATGTATGGGATCGATTAGATGTTGTCAGGCGGACGGGTTTTACTTTCTTCCCAAATCGAACTCCTCAATCAATTGAAGAACATGCCATCATTATTAAACTTTTTAAAGAACATGCTGACGGTTCAAGCATTGAACAATATGCGCGTGAGCACAAACTAAACACACTGGAAGCATTTAGAGAGCGGAGTTAATTGCAAGATTAGCTAACTGCTTCGCCTCACAATGTAATGTGCGTGATGATTAATCAAACACCCGTATTATTCACGCACCTATCTCCAACCTGCTCACAACACAGTGATACCAACTAATTAGATGTATATAAACCTTCATTAAAAAAATAAATATCTGAAACCAGAAATTTTTTTCACGAACCTGATAATCTCATATGTCACTAAACCAATAAACAAACACTACGGGCAGCTAATTCTAAAAAGGTTAAGAATAGACAAAAATGTTTGTATTAGATCCGCAAGATACGCGGGTCTTTTTCAGGTTTAAAGAGGAATAATAGTCCTGATTTCCGATTAAACGTAAAACACTTTGAAAGAGGACTATTTTTTTCTTCAACTCATGTAGATATTCAGTTTTGCTATCAATATTTTGAAAGATCTATCAGATTTCTTCTTCATGAATAATCCGGTTTACTGATTTCATTCTGGGAATTTCGCGAGTTTATTCTTTTGTATGCTTAAATTATTGAGTAACTAATATATATTGTTTAGGGTTAATTGATTTCTTCCTAACAAATAGTAGGCCTTTTCCATTTCCTTATGTTGAAAAAGTTGACGAATCCGTGTTGAGGAAATAACTTCTCCATTCGGACAAGTAACAATTGGGTGCTGATAAGCATTGAATGCCTTCTTCAAGTCTTCTATCGTACCGCTTTTTCCCTTTCCAAAATGGAACTCAGGCCCAACCCACAACTCCTTTGGATTCACATCACTAAGTTCATCAATGAAATCTTGTACGCCCCTAGATGCATATTCCTCATCAAATGTTGCAAAAACAGTATAAGAAACCCCCAATGCATCGAGAAAGCATTTCTTTTCAGTTAATGAAGTCAAGATGGATTGATTTTGAAAATATACTTTTGGTGGTGGATCAAATGTATATACGACAAGAGGAACCCCATAGAAATCCGCTTGTAATTTTGCTTTTTTTATTAATGCTTGATGTCCACGGTGAATTCCATCAAAAGCCCCAATCGTAACAACTGACTGTTCTAGTTTCAGTTGATTGTTTCGAAAAATCCTCATTGGAAGTACCTCTCTTTTCTTTAAAAGTTTTCATTCCTATTTCGCAAGCTATAATGGGCCTATGAGAAACTATTAAGATGGTAATCAACACAAAGTAAAAATAGTCACTAACTTTTTCCAACACATGGAAAGGAAAAAATGTACTTCCCGTAATAAGAAGATTTTATTCAGAACAGCCATTTAATAAACAGTATTGGCCCTAATAGATTTTATAGTCTAAATAGAAGTAGGCACTCCAATGTGTGAGTACCTACTTCTTTATCCTAAGGTACGATTCAGTTCGCGATGACTGGTTTTCTTTGCGTCAACTTTGGTTCTACATACTCAATTTCCTTGCCTGTTTCAATATCAATAAACGTACTTGCTTCATTAAACCAACGATCTGGTGCTTCGTGTCCCCAGAATGTTTGGCGAAGTGGATCATCTAGATCCCAACGTTTTGGTTTCATATCAGAATCGATTGTTAAATAGTCGCCTGTGTAAAGCTCGATACGGTGACCATCTGGATCTCTCAAATATAGGAAGAATGCGTTTGATAGCCCATGTCGACCAGGTCCGCGTTCAATTGAATCCGCATACCCCATGCTCGCTAACACATCACAGCAGTCAAGAAGGCTTAGACGGTCAGTAAGTGAGAATGCAAAGTGATGAAGTCTTGGTCCAGGACCACTCATGAATGCTTGGTCATGAACGGTTGGCTTACGGTAAAGCCATGCTGCCCATAGGTCTCCATCGCTAGTATCCGTATATTCTGAGCAACGGAATCCTAATTTATTCACATAGAAGTCATACGCTTTTTGAACATCTGGTACAGCACAGTTTACATGGTCAATTCGCTGAATTTTTGCTCCGCGGTAAAGATCATAACGCTGCAGCATACGCTCTACTGTATCCATTTCAGCAAAGAACTCGAGTGGAATTCCATGAATATCAGTCACGCGAAGCGCTCTGCCCATTGCATGTTGTTCACCTTTTGGAATCCATTTCGTTTTTAGACCTTCTGATTTGAATAGTTCTTCAAGTTTCTCTAAGTCTTCTTCTTTGTCTACTTTATAGCCAAGCGCCTCTACAACAGGCTTATCGCCTTTTTTCAGCACTAAGCTATGGTGAGAGTGCTCTTCTAAACCTCTTAGGTAAATGTGGTTTTCATCACTTTCAGTTTCGATAAGTCCTAAACCATCTACATAATACTTACGTGATACATCTAAATCCGTTACGTGCAACACTGTTCTTGCAATACGTGTAATTGAAAAGTCCATTTATTTCACCAAACTTTCTATAATTATTTACCAAACTGCTGAATACGGTGGTCAGTAATCGATACATGCACAATTTTTTGCTCTGTGTAAAAGTCGAAGCCGTAATGTCCGCCTTCACGGCCGATTCCTGAAGATTTAGATCCTCCGAATGGCGTTCTAAGGTCACGAACGTTTTGAGCATTTACCCATAGCATTCCCGCTTCAATTTGGTGCGCTACGCGGTGGCCACGTTTAATATCATTTGTCCAAACATAACCAGCAAGTCCGTAATCAATGTCATTTGCCATCTTAATTACTTCTTCTTCATCTTTAAACGTCATCACTGCCATAACTGGTCCAAAGATTTCTTCTTGTGCAACGCGCATGCTATTTTCAGCATTCAGGATGAGTGTCGGTGCAACAAAGTTACCCGCTGCAATTTCAGCTGGAATATCTCCAGTAATAACTTCTGCGCCTTCTTCTTTTGCGATGTCCAAGTAACCCTTTACTTTACTGTAATGACCTTTATCAATTAGTGGTCCTACTTCTGTCTCTGGATCTAACGGGTTTCCAAGTTTAATATTGGCAACACGCTTTTTCAATTCTTCAACAAACTCTTCTTTGATGTTTTCGTGGATGAATAGTCGGGAGTTTGCTGTACATCTTTCTCCATTGAATGAAAAGATTCCCCATATACAAGCGTCTAATGCGCGATCGAAATCAGCGTCTTCAAATACGATAATTGGTGATTTACCGCCAAGTTCCATCGAGCAGCTTTTCAGTGTATCAGCACTATTTTTAATAATTGTAGAACCTGTCGTTGTTTCACCTGTAAATGAAATCAGTTGAACATCAGGGTGTTTAACTAGTCTATCTCCCGCTGTTTCACCGTATCCGTGAACTACATTGAAAACACCTTTCGGTAGATCAGCTTTATGAATGACTTCAGCTAAAAGGTTCGCGGATAGTGGAGATAGTTCCGCCGGCTTTAAGACTACCGTGTTTCCAGTTGCAAGTGCAGGCGCAACTTTCCATGTTTCTAACATGAATGGAGCGTTCCACGGTGTAATTAGTCCAGCAACGCCTACCGGTGCGTTAATTGTATAGTTAATAAACTCATCATCTACTTGGTACGCATCGCCAACAAGACGGCTCTCTACCATACGTGCATAAAATCTAAAGTTTTCTGATGCACGACTTACCATATTTCTTGTTTGGCTAATTGGTAATCCCGTATCAAGTGATTCTAGATAAGCAATATTTTCTACTTCGTCATCGATAAGGTCAGCAATTCGATAAATGTATGCCATTCTTTCTTTTAGCTTCATCGTACGCCATGGTCCGTTATCAAAAGCTTCTCTTGCAGCTGCTACTGCTTTATCAATATCTTCCGCACGGCCTTCCGCTGCTTCGTTAATTTGCTCGTTTGTGAATGGGTTAATGTTTTTAATTGTTGCCCCGCTTTCACTTGCAACAAATTCACCATTTATATATAAAGAGATATCTTTTTGAGTTTCGTGTTTTAAAGAGGTTCTTTCATGAACTGACGTCATATCTATCACCTAATTCTCATTTATTTTGATTGGACTTAAAAGACAACGTATGTCTTTTAAGTCCATAATTATGCAATTATTTTGCCAATGCTTCTTGAGGTAGGTTACCATTTTCTATCAATACTTGACGAACTTCTTCTTGCAATTCTTCAGATGGCAATCCTAAAGGCATACGTAACTTTGGAGTAATTTTACCCATCATGCCGAGTGCTGCTTTAGCAACTGTTGGGTTTGTATCCTTAAACAGTACATCGTTTAATGGCATTAATTCAAAGTGAAGATCTTGTGCTTTTGCAACATCTCCTGCCGCCCAAGCATTGTAAAGTGCTGCTACTTTAACTGGTTCAACGTTTGCTGTCGCACTGATGAATCCAGCTCCGCCAATTGCAAGCATTGGGTAGCAAAGTAGTTCGATTCCTGAGAATAATAGGAAGTCTCTTCCACACTCAAGAAGTACACGGTTTACGTGCTCAAAGTCTTTGTTTGATTCTTTTGCACCAATAATATTCGGGCAATCTTGTACGAGACGTTTCATTGTGCTTACTTCCATATTTACAGCAGAACGACCTGGGATGTTGTAAATGATAATTGGAATTTCAACTGAGTCTGCTACTGTTTTAAAGTGCTGATAAAGTGCTTCTTGGTTTGGACGGTTGTAGTAAGGCACGATAACCATTGCTGCGTCTGCACCAAGCTCTTCCGCGTACTTTGTAAGTTCCATTGTTTCGTCATGGTTCGTGGAGCCTGTACCAGGTGTGAAGATAACACGCCCATCAATTGTTTCTTTTGCAAGTTCCATAACCCTTTTTCTTTCTGCAATTGTCATTGAACTTGGTTCTCCGCTTGTACCTGTTACAGAAATTCCATGGCTTCCACTTTCAATTTGCCAGTTAACTAATTCTTTAAACGTTTTTTCATCAATCGCACCATCTTCGGTAAAAGGTGTAATAACTGGACAAATTGAACCTCTTAATTTCTCTCTAGCTTCTGTGTATGCCAAAATAATCTTCTCCTTCTATTTAGTTAATATTCGTTTTAGATTCCTGTCGAAATAAATTTTGTTTCCAAAAACTCATTTAGGCTATCTGGTCCGCCTTCACGACCTATTCCGCTCTCTTTAACCCCGCCGAATGGTCCTTGTACAGATGTGATCAGTGCATCATTCACACCGACCATTCCGTATTGGAGAGCTTCGGCAACTCGAATTGAACGGCTTAAATCATTTGTGAAGAAATAAGAAGCTAAACCATATACAGAATCATTCGCGCGTTCGATGACCTCTTCTTCTGTTTTAAATGTAAATACAGGTGCTAACGGTCCAAATGTCTCTTCATAAGCAACAATCATTGTTTCGTCTACATCAGCGATTACCGTAGGTGCATAGAAGAGCCCATTTTCATAGCCGCTAATCGTACATTCTTTTCCGCCTGTAATAAGGGTAGCTCCTTTATCTAAAGCATCTTTTACTTGGTCTTTTACTTTTGTCAAGCCGCCAGCATTCGCGAGCGGTCCAAAATCAACTGATTCATGCAAGCCATTACCAATCACAAGTTGCTCAACTTTTTCTTTCAGCAACACTAGAAATTTATCTTTAATCGATTCTTGAACATAGATTCGATTTGTGCAAATACAAGTTTGTCCGCTATTTCGAAACTTACTTGCTACTACGCCTTCAACAGCTCTTTCTAGGTTAGCATCCTCAAAGACAATAAATGGTGCGTGACCGCCAAGTTCCATGGATACACTTTTCACTTGGTTAGCTGCCTTTTGCATAAGCAACTTTCCAACCTCAGTAGATCCGGTAAAAGTAAGTTTGCGGATGCGGGGGTCTTCTAGTAGCTGATCTCCAATTTTCGAAGAATTACCAGTCACTAAATTTAACACGCCTTTTGGCAAATTAGCTTGCTCTGCTAGTTTGAAAAACAACGTAGCGCAACCAGGCGTTTGACTATCCGGTTTAAATACAACCGTACAGCCTGCCGCTAATGCTGGAGATATTTTTCTTGTTACCATCGAAAGCGGAAAGTTCCAAGGCGTTATGGCAGCAACAGGTCCAACAGGTTGTTTAATTGTTTGTAATCTTTTTGATGCCATTGGAGACGGAATAACGTCTCCATATGATCTTTTGGCTTCCTCGGCATTCCATAGAATATAATCAGCGGCACTTTTCACTTCTGTACGCGCTTCACGCAGAGGTTTTCCCATTTCCTTGGAGATTGTGTGTGCAAATTCCTCTTCGTTTTCCAATAAAAGCTCATACAGACGGACAAGGTACTTGCTCCGTTCAACAGCGGGCGTTTTTGACCATGGTTTAAATGCTTTATATGCAGCATCAATCGCTTTTTCTGTATCACGGTCATCTCCATAAGAACCTTTGCTAATCGCTTCACCAGTTGCTGGGTTAATCACATCGTAAAATTGTTGTGAAACTGGTTCTATCCATTCGCCGTTAATATAGAGAAGATGTTTTTTTTCTAATGCTATTGCAGGCATATGCATTCACAACCTTTATTTTTTTTCGTGAAGTCTTACTACTGTAGTTCTTGAAGTTCCTGAAGTCCTTGAAGTTCTCTGTACTGTCCCTTACTAAATAGCAATGGATCGTGTGATTCAAGCTTAACGCCTGTAACCTGACCTATGAAAATCGTATGGTCGCCTGCTACAATTCCACTTTGTACTTCACATGTAACAACAGCTAAAGAATTTTCTACGGTTGGCAATCCTTTATAGGTCACAAATGAAACATCAACATCTTCCTTATTTTGACCCGCAAATTGCATTGATACTTCTTTTTGATCCTTCGATAAAATATTAACTGCAAACTTACCCGCCTTTTTAATATGGTCAAGCATTTTTGCTTTTTCATCAACACTAATTGCTATAAGTTTCGGGTTTAGAGAAATTGACATAAACGCATTCGCTGTCATTCCATGGATCCCATTTTCGACTTCTGTTGTAATAACAGTTACACCAGTTGCGAAACTGCCCATCGCATTACGGAACAATCTATCATCGATTTCATGTTCTATTTTCGTCATTTATTATGCTCCTTTCTAGCAAGTTATCATACTTGGATTGTAGGTTTTGCTGCTCTATTTAAGAATTCTTGCACTTTATCTTTGTACGGCTGTTTATTAAAGTTATCGTAATACATATTTGACATTCTTACTGGGTCTCCGAAGAAATAATACTCATAAAGAGATTGACGGTTACCAAATGCACTAATTGAAATATCCCAAGCAAGACGGAATAACTGTACTTTTTCTTCTCCGTTAATATTTGCACCTTGTGTATAACGGTGAATAAGCGGTCCGATTTCGTCGTGGCTAAAGTCAGCTTCAGTTGGCAGTGCCATCAAGCCTGATGCACCTAAAATTTTAATGATTTCAACCATACGCTGATACATTTTAGGGAACCAGTTACGTGCTGCGTTTAATGGTTCGAAATCAGGAGTCATATTGCCATATTGGTCAATTGCTGCGTTATGCTCTGCTCTGAACATGTGGGATTTCATTACTTCAAGAATAATCATAATTTCACTAGCTTTTTCTTTAACGTGCATGAATTTATCAATCCCTATTGATTCCATCATACTTAAAACCACGCCGAGAACAAATTCAGTTTTCACAATATGTTTGGATACAACTTGATGCGTCATGTGGACAACCGCGTTTGTTTCGTTATATGTACGGTTACAAATATCTGTGCTTTCGCATACAAATACTCTTTCCCATGGAACAAATACATCTTCAAACGAAATAATTGCGTCTCCTTCATCAAAACGTGCACCTAGCGGGTGGTCCCATTTACTTTTGCCATAATCAAATGATTCACGTGATAAAAATTTCAAACCAGGTGTATTATTTGGAATTGCAAAAGCGAACGCATAAGGATCATCTGTATTTCCTGGTGTTCTGTTTACAGTAGAAGGGAAAACAACAAGTTCGTCCGTAATCCCGCCTAAAGTTGCAAGTAAACGACAACCATTTACGATAATCCCGTCGGATGTTTTCTTAGTAATACGTGCTGATAGGAACGGATCGTCCTGCTCTGATTGTGTGAGCTTCGAACGATTCACTTGAGGATGAATTAATGTATGCGTTAAGCTAAGGTCGTTTTCGCGTGCATATTCATAATAATCTACAGCGTTTTTCGCGAACTGATCACTACCGCCACCGGCTTGTGCAAAGAATTGACTCGCCGTTCCGAAAGCCATGACACTTGTATTCAAGTAGTCTGGTGAACGTCCCATCATCCCGCCTGAAAAACTAGCCCACTCAGAATGCATTTCACGTCTTCTGAATAAATCTTCTTTTGTTTTAGGAGCGATAAATGAAAGTCCTACTTTTTTTCCTGATGTGGGTGATGTATAAAGCATTTTATCAGCCTTTTCGTGTTGCAAATCATAAAGACCAGCTACACTTTCAACAACATTTTTAAATGCTGGGTGTGTTGTAACATCTTCTACTTTCTCACCGTGAATCCAAACTTCTGTTTTCCGTTCTTTCAATCCATCAATATATTGTTGTCCTGTACGTGCACTCATTTACTTCTCCTCCTTGTTTTTACAAAAATTGATGATAACGTTTTCATTCATTAGCATGAATGATTTAGAAATTCTTCTTCTATTAAAAGATTAGTAATCCTCTGAACCTTACAGATATAATCATATACCAAATCATATATGATTTCAAGCAGTATTTTCACAATTCATTTTTATGTTAACAAAGACAATACTTACTTTTTAAATCTTTCATGAATGTTGTTTTGCCTGTAATTAAGCGTTTCACTGAACTCGACAAGTTCCATTGATAATGCTAAATAGCGTTCATCCATTAATGTTGAGAAATGCTCTTTAATGACTTCAAATAGTGCATCACAAGCTTCTTTTTTTATTTCTTCAGGACGCCCGGCACCAATTTTAAATACTGCGTGAACAAAAGCATCATCTTCAACGCCATCAGCCACTCGGTAATCACTTAGTTCAATTGCTCTTGAACGAATACCGCCAATTGGGAAAATCTCGCCACGTTTAATCAGAACATGGTGGATTTTTTCGAATAGACTTGCTAGATTCGCCTCTTCTTTAATATTATCTGTGTACTCAACAATAAAATGTGGCAAATGAATCTTCCCCCTTATCGATTTGAAAATACTTCGTCACCGATAATCGTGTTTACTAAACGACCGACCCCTTCAACTTCGGTAACGACAACGTCACCAACAGCTGTATCGACAGATCCTTTAGGAGTACCTGTAAGAATGATGTCATTTTCACTTAGTGTCATAAAGCTACTTAGATATTCTATAAGTTCGCCAACACCGAAAATCATATCCGCAGTTGTTCCTTCTTGCACTAATTTACCATTTACATGCGTAGTCAATTTTAAATTCATTGGATCTTCGATATATTTTGCATCGACAAACCATGGTCCCATTACCGTACACGTATCGCGGTTTTTCACACGTAAGTTTGGACGGTAATAGTTTTCCAAGTAGTCTCTAATCGCATAATCATTTGCAGTACTATAGCCTTTTACATAATCTAAAGCATCTTCTTTTTTAACGTTTCGTGCTGTTTTACCGATAATGACTGCTAATTCACACTCATAATGCATATACGTCACGTCACCTGGACGACGGGTTTCTGCATTATGTCCAATGAAAGTGTTTGGACCTTTCAAAAATACAAGTGGTTCTGTTGGAGGCGCAAAGGCTAATTCTGCTGCGTGATCCGCGTAGTTAAGTCCTAAAGCAAACACTGTACGTGGTTCCACTGGTGTAAGCCAAGTCACCTCGTCCTCTTTAACGATGCGCCCGTCATCTAATTTAAGATTTCCCTCCCATTCAGTAGCTTCATGAATGGATCCGCCATATGCGACACGTGCTTTTTTCATTTTATAGCCTCCTGTAAGAGTTTCTTTTCAAGGACAACTTTATTTTCCAAGCTACCTACGTTTTCTATTTCAACTCGGATATTGTCACCAACTTTCACTACCGGTGCATTTTCTGGAACACCTATTAACAGTACGTCGCCTGCGCTTAATGTCATATAATCCGTAACATCTGCGAGTAGCTTTGCAACCGGACGAATTAGATTCTCTGTATTGTTTTCCTGGCGCAGCTCATCGTTAATGAATACACGTACAGCCAAATTGTCTGGATTCGCTACTGCCTCACGGTCTACAATCCACGGACCTACTGGACAAAAACCATCACGTGATTTATGTTGAACAGCCGGACGGTAAACGCTTTCATGCGGTACGCTTACATCGTTAACAACTGTATATCCTGCAACATAGTCCAATGCTTCTTCTTCACTTACACATGTTGCTCGCTTGCCGATGACAATTCCAAGTGCTGCGCCAACTTCAAGCTCTGAAATTTCTTCTGGCATTGGTATTGCCCCACCATAACTATTAAATGTATTTGCTGGTTTAATATAAAGAATAGGCGCAATTGGTGGTGCATTATGCGGCTTTTCATTGACGGCCTCACCCAAACTTTCGAGTGCACCCTTATAATTTAACAATGTACCGAAAATCGTACCCGTAACAGGGATATCCAATTTAATATCATTTGCATGATAATCATTTCCATCTAATGCGAGCGTGTTTGTTTCTGGATTCACAGCCACTTCAACTAATTCATGCACACCAAGCATTTTAATTTTTGCTATACTCATACATTTCACTCCTCCAATATCGTGTATTTTTTAGTCCTGCAACAGAATAGATATGCAATAAAAAGGAATTGCAACAAGGATTATAGCCCGAGCATCTGAAGCTCCCTTGTCCTATTCCCGAACTGCATTCTTTAAATCTATTTCCTAACTCACAACACAATCATATATCATTTAATATATGATTACAAGGATTTATCTGATTTTTTCTGATACTCTTAATCGTGCAAACTTGGAAAGCGGTTTCAAATCCAGCAGGTTTGAATATAATTTTCAAACAAAAAGATGAGCACAGCGGTTATTAACACCGCGCTCATCTTTTTCTACCCAGACCCTGAAAGTAATGCGGCCTTTTGTCAAAGTGTTAATTTTCCAGATGCGATAAGTGCCTTTAAAACAAATGTCAACTCTAGTAACGTTCCTGACCGCTTTCTTCTACAATAAAATATTGTTTTTAATTGTTACCGGGATGACTTGTAAATCCTCTCCAACAATGACTTCTCCGTCAAAGAGATCAGCCGCCTGTTTTTTTGTTTTTTCTTTATTAATATCTGGTAAAAAGTGTGTAAGAACAAGCTTTTTCACACCAGCTTCACGGGCAATTTCAGCGGCCTGTTCAGGTGAACAATGTTCCTTCTGCAAGTTTTCCCATATTTTTTGCAGCTCTGGATTCGTCGTATTATGATAGACGGCTGTTGGCGCAAGGCACGCATCGATAACGAGAAGATCGGCGTCTTTTGAAAGTTCTACAATCGCTTCTGTTGGTGCGGTATCTCCTGAAATCACAATTATTTCTTCTCCAATTTCAAACCGATAGCCATATGTTAATACGTTATGAACCATTTTAGCAGCCATTATTTTCATCTGAAGTCCGCAGTCGATTTCGCCCGGTCCATCGATTTCGATAATATTGACATCTAATACGCCGTTTCCCGGGCGCCCTAGTGAAGTTCGGTAAGCTATATCATCTTCAAATAAGTTTATAATTGTGTCGTGAAATTGCCTCATTCCTTTGGGACCAACAACCGTTAACTCCCTGCGACCAAGACCCCATCCGCCTAATAAAAATTGTCCGTAGCCAAAGATGTGATCTGAATGCAAATGAGTCATGAATAAATAATTTATCTTTTCTGGCGGAATACCCGCCTTCAACAATTGCGTTGTCGTTCCTTCCCCGCAATCAATTAGGATATGCTGATCTCCAGCTGTCAACACTTGCGCGGGTCCTGATCTTTCTAAATCTGGTCGTGGACTCCCTGTTCCGAGCATCGTTACTTGTAATTTATCCATTTTTACTTCCCCCTAAATATTCACATCAAGTTTAATTAATTACATTGTTCTTGCTAAATACACAACCTTACGCTATTGGAGCCGTTGAAGCTGTCGTAGTAATTGATTTTTCTTTTTTCCCTGTTTTCTTATCTGGATTCGTAAAGATTAAGAAAATCACACTAAAAATTAATACGAGTGAAGCGGCTAACACAACCGAATAGTTAAAACCAAGCTCTACGTTATCTCCTGCCAATTGAACAACCTTACCTGTCGCAAGAGGACCGATAATTCCAGCCAAGTTTGCTAATCCTATTAGCATCCCTGACGCTAAACCTTTACGCTCTGGAAGCAATTGATTGGCAATTTGTGGTGCAATGGAAAATATTGTATTAACGAGCATTAATCCTAACCCTAAAACAATCACTGCCCCTATCGTTGATGTTATGATCGTCGTTGAGAAAAAGGCAATCGATCCCAAAATCAAGCAAATACCTACTACAACTACACGAGACTTCCGATGGCTTTTGGTTTTCTTCAGCACACGGTCTGACAACATCGCAACACCAATCGAACCGAGTGAAGTAAAGATACCTATTCCTCCGACAATATAGCCCATTTGCATTGGTGATACTTGAACAATTTCAGTCAAATACGTTGGCATCCAAACAAACACCCATGACAGAACCCAAAAAGCAGAAAAGAATACTAAAGTAGTTAGGGTGAAGTTGACGGAAAACAATAACTTAGAAAATTCCGCCCATGTAAGTTTGGGCAATTTCACTTGTGATACATCCTCTACTGGTTGTTTAGGCTTTTCCCGACCGATGATTATCCATAAAATAACCCAGACAAGACTAAGCATTCCTAAGAACCCAAAACCTATACGCCAACTGTAACTGTGAATAAGAAAAATTAGAAGCGGGGCCATCATTTTAGCGCCCATACTCCCACTCGTGACGAGTGATGTAGCGAATGCCCGTTTTTCAGGTGGAAACCATTTACTTATATGGCTAACTGCTACAGCTAAAAAGGGACCTTCAAAAGCACCTAGAAAAACTCGAGAAAATACCAGCAATGGCAAACTATAAATAACAAATGCCCCAAATTGAGAAATCGTCCAAGCAATTGCCATAATCGTTAACATTCTCTTTGTTCCTATTTTATCTGACAACATGGCACCGATAATTCCAGCAATGGAGAATAGCCAATAAAAACTGCTTCCAACCATTCCGAACTCCACAAAACTAAGACCTAAATCTTCAATTATTGGAAGTGCTGCGTATCCTAAAATTGCTTTGTCTGAATAATTGATTATGTACATAAAAAATAATAATACTACAATAACCCAACGCATTGGAATTCTCTCAGAATATAATCCTTTACTCAATTGAAAACCTCCCTTTATCTTCTGTTGTTATCTATCGAAAAATTAAAGCTAGATATTTTCCGAATCAATATATTCAGCAAGTTAATGCAAACTAACATGATTTACAAAGCTCGGAGGATTTCCAGGCTTTATTTCACAAAGATTTGAAAGCGTTTACAATCCTCTTTAAAAGTATAATCTGAACGTAAATGAGTCATAAACAAGCATTTTATACTTTCTGGTGAAATATTTGCTTTCATTAACTGGGTGGTTGTACTTCTTTACAATCAATAAGTATGTGTTTCTCTCCGACTGTCAATAGTCGGGTTGGACCACATTGTTCCAAGTCCAATCCCGAGCTACCTGTACCTGGGAATTCTGACTTTTAAGTTATCCGTTTTATTCCCCCTCACATTTCATTAAATTTTAAAAGATTTTTTAAGCAAGACTCAAATACTCACTGACTAATCTGAATCATAACTCTTTCATCCATTTCAGTCAATAGTTTTTATTAATCTTTTGAAAATATCATTTTTTCTTACAATACGGTCCTATTTCCATTCAGTTTATCTCACTTTGGAATAAAGTATGAAAAACGAGTCGTTCATTAACTGAGCTGTCCTTCCTTTCCCGCAAGCAATAAGTATGTGCTGGTTTCCAACTGGTAATAATTGTGAGGGACCAAATCGTTCTTTTCAGACCTAGGATTACCTGTTCCCGGCATTGTTACTTTTTATTTTTACTTTCTACCTTCTTAATCCGGTTTGAATCATAACCCTTTTACCCATTATAGAAAATGGTTTTTTCAACTTTTTCATTTACAATCATGAATCAATAATTATTTTCTTTTTCACTATTTTATTATGAGTTTTTCAGTATGTTTTTTGTTTCTTTCGTAACTTTTTAAATTAACCGGATGATTATATGACCAATACGGATTTAAGTTGTATAATGGAAAACAGTAAATTGTAAGGACGGAGAATAAAATGATAAAACAATTTAATCAAGCTTTGTCACAAAAAGAAAAAAGTTTAAAGCTACTATACGGATTAATAAACGAGCGTGGGCCAATTTCAAAAAGTGATTTAATTGCAGAAACTGGATTAACCCAAACGACTTGTTCAAGGCTTATCGACGAATTAATCAATCATGCGTTAATTATTGAAAGTGGTTTTGGCGAGTCCAGTGGCGGACGAAAACCGTATCTATACGAGATTAAGTCAGATATATACCACCTGATCGGGATTGACATTTCTCGCAGGTATACGAAAATATTATTAATGGATCTCAATTTGAAAGTAAAAGCCGAGGCGCGATTGAAAATGAATCAAACAAGTACTCCGGACGTTATAATCGATTTTATCGTAGATGAAGTTAATGAAATGTTAACTAATCACCAACTTCAAACAAAGGATATATTAGGGATTGGAATAGGGGCGATTGGACCTTTAGATCGCGAGAAAGGAATCATTCTAAATCCAGTTCATTTCCCTTCACCTGGATGGGTGAATGTCCCGATTAATGACATGTTAAGTGAACGGTTAGAGATGAAAGTGTTGATCGATTACGGTGTGAATACTGCTTTACTTGCTGAATATCAAAATGAGTTTATTAAAACGCATCGTAATATTGTTTACGTAATTAAAGGAGTCGGGAGCCGGACGGGAATAATTATGGATGGTCGGTTAGTGCATGGGTCCGATAAATTAGGGATGTATGGTCAAGGGCACATGATTGTCGATATTCATGGACGTAAATGTATTTGCGGAGGATACGGGTGTGTTCAAGCATATTCTTCGATTAGTGCGATTAAAAATGATGTGATCAATAGTTTAAAGCAAGGAAAAAACTCGATACTTGCAGATAGATTCGTCGATTTTGAGGAGATTCAATTTGAAGATATTTGTCAGGCAGTAAATGAAAATGATTCATTATGTTGTGAAGTAATAAAAGAAGCGGGCTATTACACTGGAATAGGGCTTTCTAATGTAATTAATGTGCTTCATCCCGACTTGATCATTTTAAGCGGGCCAACGTATACAGATATGGATTTATATTACGATGTTGTGACCGAAACGGCCTTTAAGCGAAGTAAAGTTATTTATCCAGATCATGACATTAACTTTAGCCGAGGAAATCTTGGCGAAAATGCGACCGCAATTGGCGCTGGTGGCATGTTATTAAGTTCCTACCTAGAATAAAACATAAAATATTGCTCGTTAATTGCCGACGCATTAACGAGCATTTTATTTTCCACTTTAAACCGAAACGGTAATAAGTATGCTACAATGAATTTAATAATGATTGGTGACAAAAGGAGGTGAATAAATGAAAACTAATTGGAAGTTATTATGGGAGATCTTCGTGACATTTTTTAAAATTGGACCTGTAACCTTTGGCGGAGGGTATGCAATGATTCCTCTTATAGAAAGAGAAGTGGTGACGAAAAAGAAATGGATCAAGCCCGAAGATGTAACAGATGTCTTTGCTGTTGCCGAATCCGTCCCAGGTGCAATCGCAATTAACTCCGCTACGTTTATTGGGTACCGAATTGCAGGCCCACTCGGTGCAATTGTTGCCATGGCTGGTGTACTCATCCCAACATTTTTTATCATTATTGGATTAAGCATTTCCTATCTTTATTTTAACAATAATCCAAAAATGGAAGCCGCTTTTGAAGGAATTAGGCCCGCGATTGTCGCTTTAATTACTTTTGCTGGTTACAAAATTGGGCAAATGGCGATTACCGATAAATCAACTTTAATCACAGGGTGTATAACTGTTGCGGTCTTACTGCTCTTCCCAATTCATCCCGGGATTATTATTTTGAGCGGTGCCGTTATCGGGATATTTCTTGTAAAAATAAAAGAGAAACTAGGACATAGAATAGATTTGGGTGATTAAAAACCCCTTTACTTTTTCTATAGGAAAGGCTGGTGAACGAACCACATGATCCTACTTGAATTGTTTAAAACTTTCTTTACCATCGGTTTAATCTCCTTTGGCGGAGGTTATGCTATGATTCCTGTAATTGAAATGGAAGTAACTTCGCATGGATGGATGACGATACAAGAATTCACTGATATTATTGCAATTGCCGGTATGTCTCCTGGACCAATTGCTACGAATAGTGCTATTTTTGTCGGGTACCAAACAGCGGGATTTGCTGGTGCAGTTGTATCTGCACTTGGAATGATATTGCCTTCATTGATTATCATTTTAATTATTTCCACGTACTTTATGAAAGCTAATAAACATCGAACTGTACAATCTGCTTTTTATGGCTTACGTCCAATTATTGTCGGGTTGATTCTTTATGCCGCGATTAAATTCGCCGTTTCCAATGAATTAATTGGAACGATGTCTCTTCACACATTTAGTTTATTAAGCATTTTCGCCCTATCGCTTCTCGCATTAATAAAGTTTAAAATCCATCCTGCATTTGTTATTATTATTGCTGGAGTTGTTGGAGTTACTTTTTATTAATATTTTTCGTCCGACTCAATTTTAAGTAGTAATTATCTATGATTGAATCATTGCAAAAACTAAAAATTTAAATAAACGACAGTAGATGGTTCTTATAATACCGGTGCAAAGAATTATTATAGATCAACTTGCTAGGGAGTGTGGTACGCTAACACCGTTAATAACTGTATATCCTGCAACATCCAATGCTTCCCCTTCCTTATGCATGTCGCCGCTTTCTGATGACTATTCAAAGTGCTGCACTAATTTCAAGCTCATTATTCTGGCATCGGTATTGTTACACCATTTAAATGTATTTGTTGTTTAATATATAAAATTGACGGTGGATTATGTGGTTTTTCGTTAACAGCTTCACTTAAACTTTCGAGTGCCCCTCTATAATTTCACAACGTATCGAAAACCGTGCCCTTAATCGGAACTTCCAATTTAATGTAATTTGGCATTATAATCATTTTCATCAAGCACTATACTTTTCACTCCTCCAAAATTGCACTATTTTTAGATTCAACAGAGTGAATCATACGGACAAGAGGGACTGCATCTCATTTGTTTTAGAATATCGGTTTGTAATCTAAATATCATAAGTCGCTTGTCCCATACTCAAACTGTATTTTAGTACACAACCTCTTTACTCAAGACACAATATATGGTTACAATACTCTAGCTGATTACTCCCCCTACTCTCAATCCTTCAAATTCAGTTAGCGCTTGCACAGCCTGGAGTTGCCAACCATTCTCTTTTCTATCTTTCTAAACAGTTCTAACTCATTCTTTTGATCTTTATCGAGAAGTGGATGAAAGAGATTATTATACCACTTCTATCATAAGTACCCATTACAAACAATATTGCACAAGTCTACAATAACTTGATATACCCCATATAATAAGTCATCATTGACGGATTCTTGTTTTAACACTTATCAATCATTCAGGTTTATCGCATAGTCTCTGTTGTTGGAATCTCTTCCATTTCGACGGAATCTTGCACTTCCGACACTGAACTAGAGGCTGTTTCGTCACTAACCTGGTTTTTCCTATTTAGATCTAAACCATATATAGCATGTTTTTCCTGGACTAACAACAAAGCAATTCCACCGAGAAGAGCCGCGATTGCAATCGCGCCAAAGTTAAACTGCGGTTGTAAGTTCATCGTTAGTAAAATACCGATGAATACTGGGGCAATGATTCCGCCGATCCGACCAAATGCCATCGTACTGCCAATTGCGGTAGAACGTATTTCGGAAGGATAATATTGTGAAATAGATGCACTCATTATATTTTGTACTCCTAAGGAAGCTGCGCCAATAATCGCAATTAATAGATACATAATGATTGTATTTTTCGTAAAACCTATCAATCCTAATCCAATAGCCCCCGCAAAGAAAAGCGGTACAAGCACTTTTTTAAAGCCCATCTTATCAACGAGATTCCCAAATACAATCGTGCCAATCAATGCCCCAACTTGTAGAACTACTACGAAAATCAAGCTTGAACTCAGATCAAAGCCAGCCTGCATTAGTAGTGTTGGTAACCATGTATTCATTGAAAATATGAGAATCATAGCAAAAAAACAAGCAAACCAAAACATAAGCGTACTAAATGCTCTTTTATCTTTAAATAATTTACCTATAGGTGAACCCGCTTTTGGCGCTGTTGGTAGCTCTAGAACTACATCAACCGGAATTGAAGGATCAATTTTCATTAAAATTACTTTTGCTTCCTCGACTTTTCCTTTTGATAATAAAAAACTAGTCGATTCCGGTAAGTATTTCATAACAAACGGAAGTAGCAACATTGGGAGCCCACCGAGCCAAAAAACAGGCTCCCATCCTCCTACCGGTAAAATTGCACGACTCACTAAAGCGGCGACTATCGCTCCAACCGAATAACCAGCAAACACTAAAGAAACCATTCCCGTACGAATTCGCTTCGGCGAAAATTCTGTCATCATCGCTATAATATTTGGCATGATTCCACCCATACCAAGTCCAGCTATTAAACGAAAAATAATAAACATTGTAGGTCCAGTTGTAAAACCAGCAAGGAACGTAAATAGACTGAACAATATCGTACTAAAAATGATCAATCTCTTCCTACCAAATTTATCCGCAGCCATACCAAGTGTAGCAGCACCGACGGCCGTACCAGCTACGGTATAACTTCCAATTGCCCCGGCTGTCACGTCAGAAATCCCCCATGCGTCAATTAATGATGGGACGACAGCACCGTAAATCACCATATCGTATCCATCAAATAAAATAATGAGAAAAAGCATCAGTGCTAACAGTAAGTGGAAAGAATGAACACGGCTTTTATCAATTACTTGCATTGGATTAATTGATTTCATGAAATAAACTCCTTTTGTAGTACTATTATTTTTATATCTGGGTATTTCATTGGCTGCCGAGTGGGCAGATTTACAAATTAGGTAAGCACTTTTAAATGCTTTCATAAATGAAGAAACTTCAATATTAAATAAGCCTAACACCAAAGAATCCGAAAGCTCTGATTCGCAGAATCAAATAATATTATGAAAGCGTTTACACGCAACCGGCTAAGTGAAGAGTTTAATTGGAAAAGTTTCTTAGGAGCAATCATATATCATTTGATATATGTTAGCAAGCGAAATTTAGAATCATTTCTATAGTCCGTATACACTGAGTCTTCCGCCTCCATCTTCTAAATTGGAATAAAGTCCTCTTTCTTTTTATTAAATAATTTAAGATATGAAGTATTAACCCTAGGCAGAGTTTAACTCTAATAATTTCATTCAGGAAAACAAGAAAAACGCCAACCAGACTCTGTAGTCGTTTTGAACGCATCTCATGCGGTCAAAAATACAACTGGTCTAATCGGCGTAACATTATCTAGTAATCTATTCTTCAATCTGAACTATTGTCGTTTGACAATATCGTTGCTATTGCTGAGGCAATAACAGAAACTGTACGATTCAACTCCGCTTCACTATTTCCTATTCCACCTAATTCAATCAGAACAATTGACGGGTGAAGATCTTGATTATATTTCCCGTCAACGCCCGCCCCGCCTTTCGGGATTATACTTCTTGTAATTCCGGGAACTAGCTTTTCCATTTCATCTTTTATTTGTTGAGTTAATGCACGATTATGTTTATGATTCGGATGCTCCATCCCGACTACGAATGCAACTTTCGCATACTTTTCACCTTGATAAACCGCAGTCGTTTTATCCGCCCCAACCGAATCTCTGTGCATATCAATAATTAGATCATAGTCGACCTCTTTAATTTTTTCCTCCACGTATGGACGGATTGATTTGTATGCTTGATTAAAAGTCATGCCACGCCTATTTAGTTCAGCCATATTATCAATAGGCAAAATATCTGTTTGAATTTCATTAAATGCAAGCTGGGTTTTTAACTTTTCTCCGAACTTAGCGATATTTTCCGACTGATGTGATACTGAAATTTTTCCATTCTTCTCTTTAGTCACTGGTTTGTACGCTTCGTGATTATGCGTAAAGTAAAGGAGTGCCTTCTTTTCCACGGTTTCAGCCTCTTGTTTTTTCCCTTCAAAAACATTGGATGCATAAACGATAACAGGCTCGTTTATAAGCTTAGGCGTATTTGCCGATTCGCTGTCAGGAAGGAACTGTATAAATACCGGGAATAAGAATAAAAATAGAATTAGAGAGCTCCAAATCTTTAGTGTTTTTTTCAAATTGCATCCCTCCGTTCTCCAACTATATGCTTTGGAAAACGAATCAATGCCTATTTTTTAATGCGTTCAACCCATCCAGATAAGGAACTCGATAGAGCGTCTGCGTATAACGTTACCCAAGAGTCAATTTCTTTTGGCGATATAAATGTTCTTAACTCTTGTGTCGTTAAAACTTCTTCAAACAATTTTACACGATCTTCATGGGACCATTCTGACCACTCGCCAAAAATCGGTCGCAATGTTGAACGATCTGCTTCTTTATTGGCGGAATGCAACCATGGAGTGACAGACAATCTAGACGAAGGGCTATTCTCTTCTTCGATTTTGGATGCTATATAACCAAACATACGGTCAATGGCATCTGCTACAAGCACAGGCCCATCGACAACAGTCGGGATACCTATTGCGATAACGGGCAATCCAAGCGTTTCCTTAGAAAGTTCCTTGCGGCTATTTCCAACACCCGACCCTGGGTGAATACCTGTATCCGTCAATTGAATCGTTCTGCAAAGTCGCGATGAATCACGAGCCGCAAGGGCATCAATGACGATCAACAAACTCGGTTTGATCTCTGCCACGATTGCCTTTACAAAATCGGCTGTTTCTAAACCCGTTTGAACAGTAACGCCCGGTGCATAAACATAAATTTCACTTCCATCCTCTGAATAGTAATCAGGGACAATTTCTTGTAATTTGTCAATCAATATAGGGCCGACCGCATCAGGCGTTACATCCCGATTTCCTAATCCGATAAATAAAATCTTTCCTTTTACGATAGAAGGTTCATGTTTTAGAATATCGTCCAATTTTTCAATTAATACATTCGATAAAGTATTTATCTCTTCCGCGTCTTGAATAGTCAGTGTCGGAACTGTCAAAGTCACGTATGTGCCTTTTTTCTTTCCAATTCGTTCTTCACCGACTTCATCAACTTTAACTTCTGTTACAATGATTCTTCCTTGTCGCGTTTCATTAAAATCAATCCCGTTCGCTTCTTTAAGTCGATTCTCTTCTGATTCCGTTTGATGCCGAACCATTTCTTCATTTTCAACAAGAAGGTCCGTTCGATAGTAATCAAGATTACTCATTAAATCACCTCGTCTGTAGTTTGTACGAAGTGTGCCGCAAATATTCTTTTTGTTAAATTATTCAAGCCGTTCATTAATTGTTTTTAATAGCCAAAACAACTAAACAAAACTTATGATGCCATTTCTCAAGATTTTTTTATTGCAATTTTACTCTTAATTTGTTAAAATTACTGATGTTATGGAAGAGGATTCGATCTTATGAATGAATGCTTTTGCCCTACCTGAAATTGGAGGTGAATGATTTGCCAAATATTAAATCAGCGATTAAAAGCGTAAAACAAAACGCAAGTAAAAACGAACGTAATTCACATGCTAAAGCAACAATGCGTTCTGCTATTCGTAAAGCTGAACAAGCTATTGAAAACAAAGAAGAAAACACGACTGAAGTTGTACGACATGCAATTAAACTAATGGACACTGCTGCACGTAAAGGCCTAATCCATAAAAATAATGCTTCACGCCAAAAAGCGCGTCTAACAAAGAAAGCAGCACTATAATCACATGCAATAGAAAGACCGTCCTTCGATAAGGACGGTCTTTTCTTATTTCATGCACGCAATGGATCCATTAAAAACAATTCCAATACACGTTCGCGTTTCCCGCTTGTCGACTTCAACTTATAATCAATAGCAGCAAGCTCTTTAATAATGGTTAACAACCGATTCTCATTCGGGATATTTCGATTTTCCAGCATTAGTTTTACCCGATAGGGATGAACTTGCAGGGTTTTAGCAATTTGTTGTTGCTGATATCCTTTTTTGCGCAATGATTGAACATGTATCATCAACCGAATATGCCCAGCAATTAATGAGGTTAACATAATAGGTTCTTCACCATTTCGAAGTAAATCATGGTAAATCGAAATAGTTTTACCGATATTTCCTGATACATATGAATCTGTTAATCTAAAAACATCCATTTCTGGAGTTCTAGGGACGAGCAATTCAATTAGGTTATCCGTTATTTCGCCTGTCCCGCCTAAGTAGGTTGCCATCTTGTTAATCTCGGCTGATAAAGCCAAAAGACTATCCCCCGACATATTAACGAGGCCTTGGGCAGTTTCAGCAGTAATGTGAACGCCATTCACCTTGGCTTGGTGTTGAATCCAGGTTAATAAGTCTCTTCCTTGCAGTCGATTGGCCTCAATTACTGTCGCAGTTTTCCTCATTTTCTTCGTTATTCTCTTTCGTCCATCTAAATTTTCAAAAGGAGCTATAAAAACAACAGTTGCAGTCGGAGAAGGATTATCAAGCCAATTTTCCAGTAATTCAATGTTATGCTCAACCGTATTTCTCTTTCTATCTTGTCCGCTTAAAAATGATGCATTGCTAGCAATAATCAATTTATGATCTTGCAAAAATGGCAATGTATCGGCTTCCTCGATTACTGTCTCTACTTCTGTTTCTTCGAGATCGAAACGAATGACCGAATTTTCATCAATATCTGGTATAGCCTTAATTAACCGCTCAATTGTCGAATCAAAAATATGTTGTTCTATGCCCATTAGTAAATAAACGGGATCGATTTTTCCCGAAGCAATATTTTTCCAAGTTGCATTCGCCATTTCTTCACCTCTAGTAACTATGTATTATTAAGTATACATTAATAAAAGTATCTGTTTGAACAAATTGTGTCATTTCTCAAGGATTGTTGGATAAAAGATGATAAACATAGATTTTTCCCCCGGAATCAATTATACTATAAATGATATATGGGAGGTGTAGCAATGAATGAGTTTGAACATGATGTACAGTCAAAACGAAATGATTTCGTTGATTCGGCCGTCGGCTTTGTCGTAGCATTTGTAGCCTTCTCTGCTATTTTTGTTATTGCTACAGTTATTGACTTTATAGCAAGTTAATATTTTCAAGCGAAAAACGGACATGCTTTCCTTTACGGAATTGCTCGTCCGTTTTTTATTTTGAAGATGATGTAACTGAATATTGACCGTCTCTCACTATAATAATAATTGAACCATTTTTAGAGGTTTCCAGTACCGGGGTATTGTATTTTGAAAATATATCGAGTACCACGGGATGAGGATGCCCATACATATTTTTACAGCCGGCTGAGATGATTGCTAATTCAGGTCGGAGAAAGTCGATAAACTGATCAGAACTCGACGTTTTACTCCCATGGTGCCCGACTTTTACTATCATCTTCCCAAAATCATTCGTCTTATTTCTTCTTAAAATTTTTTCTTCCGATTCAGCTTCTATATCACCGGTGAATAAAAATGACAGACTTGCAGTTCTCATTAATAAAACGAGAGAACTATTATTTCCGGCATAATCGCCTTTTGGCGGGTTGACATATTCAAAAAATATGTGATTATCCCCCCAGAAAACACCCTCTTCCACTTCAATGAAAGGAATATTTTTGATTTCGGCTATATGATTAAGATCTTCCATCTCAAGTTCCATTCGACTGCCAGGAGATATATGAATTTCACCGACTCGAATTTCTTCCAGCACTTCGTCCGCTCCTTCCATATGATCCGAATCGGCATGTGAAATGATTAGTTTATCAATTTTAGAAATTCCGCGCCCCCTCAAATAAGGAACCACAATTTGGCGTCCTACTTCAAACTGTTTGCCGGGCATTTTCCAATTATCATTTCCAAATGTTACTGATCCTCCCGTATCGATTACATAAACAGCGCGCCTGTGAGGCAATTCAATTACTATGCTGTCTCCTTGACCTACATCCAGGTAGGTGACGCGCAAAGAGCTATCTAAATAAGGCAGGAAATGGATTAATAGTGCGGGGACTAGGACATATGCCAATGAACGCAATAAGTTTTTTCCTTCTTCATACCGTAGAAAAAATATTAAAACGCCAATGACAGCAAAAACACCTTCGACAGCTCCCGGCTTCCCCGGTGTCCATAGCTGATACGGAATTGAAGAAATCCAACTTGTGCATATGAGAATATACTCTCTGAATGGTTCATAAAGAGTAAACAAGCTATGCGCAAATGCAGGGAAAATGACTGTCATAATAAGCAATATTATATTCATTGGTAAAATAATAACTGAATAAATCGGAACATAAAACAGATTCACGATAAATGATGACAAGGAGAGTTCATGAAAATGTAACAACAAGATCGGATAGAGGGATAATTGGCTAATTAAAGTGACTATAAATGAAACCTTGATAACGGAATTTGTTTTAGATAATATTTTTGAAGATAAAACCAATGATAATGCTGCTAAATAAGATAATTGGAAACCAGGTTGAAAAAGAACGAAAGGCTCATGCCAAATGAACATAATTGCACTTAACGCGATTGCATTATCCAATCTGATTTTCACGCGGCCAAAAGTTGTTAATAAGACAAAAACTGTCACAGATACCGCACGCCATACAGAAGGGGCTCCCCCCGCCAGTATTGCATAAATCGGTAAAAGGAAAATGAGTAACAGATTCAAGGTTTCTCTCCGTAAATTTAGGCGAAGTAGAAGTTCTCGCAACATGAAGGTTAATAGTCCTACATGAAGGCCAGAAATTGCAAACAAATGTGTAATGCCAAGCCTGCGCAAGACCCTGCCCTCGTCATCAGTCATCCCGGTTCGATCGCCGATCAACAGGGCTTCTGCTTCGGTAATTAGTGATTCTGGAAATTCATTTTGAATATGCCGCTTAACTGTTCGTCTATATGCAGCCAGACGAGAATAGAGTGTGTTCTTAACTTCAATTTGTAAAATGGCTTCCGATTCAAATATTCCGGATGCACCATACATTTCCAAATATTTATCCATGCTGAAGGAATATTCATGTGAAGGAATATCGGGTGTTAGATATTCGCCTGTCAGCGTAAAGCGTACGGATGGTAAATTGAGTTGTTTGAATTTATTTTTTTCGTCTTCAGACTCAAATCGATAAATGGCATAAACCGATTTTCCATTAATTGTTTTAGCAAGACCTTTTATAGAACCGCCATCAATTTTTGCGGTGTCGGACCATGTTAAGGTTTCTGTTTCGATTCCGCTGTTAATCATTTCTGGGAGTGTAGCTGAAAAATACAAATAAGAGAAAAAAGCAGCTATAACTGCGAGGATAGGTGTGAGGAAATCTTCTTTTCTGCGAAAAAAGATAGGGAGTAAAACAATATTAACAAACAACAGATATACCGATCCGTATGCCGCAAATGCGGATACGGCAACCGGTATGGCAATATAAATAAAACTTATTCGATTTATTAAGTCCCGAATAGTTCATCCACCCTTTTCAGTAAGGGCATCAAGTCTTTTTCATCTGCTCCCAGTTCATGTAGTGATTTTAGCATATCGTTAATTAAATTTAACTTCGCATCGCCGGAGAAATCAATTTTCGTTTCATCAAAAGGAATATGTTGAACCGTAACGCCGGATTGCTCAAACAACTTAATGGCATACTCATGATTCCGATAATCCGCTGCATAATACACGCTTTTCACACCAGCCTGAATAATGGCTTTTGAGCATTGCAAACAGGGGAAATGAGTAACATACAAAGTTGAGTCAGCGGCTGGAATGCCATACTTTGAACATTGCAAGAGAGCATTCATTTCTGCATGAATGGTTCGAATACAATGATTCTCGACGACATAGCATCCGTGATCAATGCAATGGTCGCCCCCTGAAATGGAGCCATTATAGCCCCCGGCAATAATTCGATTGTCTCTGACAATGATTGCGCCAACTGCAAGTCTAGTACAAGTACTTCTTAATGCTAAAAAATGACACTGAGCCATAAAAAACTGATCCCATGTAATTCGCTCCATATGAATGCCTCCGAAAATAGTAGTAGTAAACTTCTAATCTTTAGTCGACTTTTATTTGATGTTCAAGTTTTTCGAATGTCTTTTTCCCGATTCCCGAAACATCCATAATCGATTCCGGTGAACTGAATGGTCCATGCTCATCTCGATGATTAATAATTGCTGAGGCTTTTGCTGGACCGATTCCATTTATCGTCATCAGTAAACTTTCATCTGCTGTATTAATGTTAACCAAACCGTCATTATTTTGCGGATTTTGCTGCGAAATTAAACTGATTTCACTTTCTAAAAGTTCTTCACCTACAAGAGGTATATAAATAAGTAGTTCATCTGTCAGTTTCATAGCATGGTTTAATAAACGCGAATCAGCGTCAGGTAAATAACCGCCTGCTGCATTGATTGCATCAATAACACGGCTCCCCGCTTCCATTGTATAGACGCCGGGATGTCGAACTGCACCTTTTACATCAATCATGATAACAGCGGGCAATAATTCCGCTTCCTTTTCTTCTTTACTGTCTTCAATATCTGCATTATTTACTTCATTTAAAGGATTTTGTTCGCTTAAGACAAGTTGTCCTTTGTCTGCTTGCCCATGGGGGATGAGCAAAAAAGCGACGATCACAGCGATTGCTGCCATAGGGAATAGAAACTTGCGCCAATTATCGGATACAAATGATAGAAACAGCACTTTCACCCTTTCTAGCAAGGTATCCATATGGAGTCCATTCTACTATATATGAAAATCCATAATTTTAAAAGAGTTATTTGCAAACTTGAAAGAAAATTCTCTCACTATCAAAGTTCGGGGGCAAGTCTTGCCAATCCGAAAAAATTCGTTCAATTGAAAAACCAACTTCAGTCAACATAGCGACATAGTCCAGTACAGAAAAAGTTCGTTGATAATGAACTTCATCAAATCGTTTATACAAATCATTTTCCATTTGGTTGAAAAATGCTAACTCCGAATAAACAGAATGAGGTTCGTCTCCCGCTTCCGTCGTCCAAATATATGAGATACGCTTATTATCAAAGATGAAGGGACTTTCCATAAAAATTACGTCCATTTTATATGTCGAATGGACATCGAACAATAAAACGCCTCCAACCTTCAACGAATTATAAATGTTTCGAAATGTTTGAAGTACCGCTTCTTCTTCAATTACATAATTTAATGAATCGATTGCAATAACCGCCATGTCGAAATTCGAAAAACCGTTAAGTTGTTGCATAGGCTGCTCCACAAATGTCACCGGCAAATTCAGGGACCTTGCTCTATCTCTTGCTATGCTTAGCATATCGGGCGAAAGATCCACACCAGTCACAAGGCCATCCAATTTTGCTAATTTAACTGACAATAACCCTGTTCCACATCCGACATCTAAAATTTTCTTGCCAGCTATCCCATCACCGGCAAGATTGATTAATTCCACGTATGTATCGTATGGGATCTCGGACATCAGTTCATCATAAACGGAGGCAAACTCCGCGTAAGAACGTTTCATAGAGCATTAGCCATATCAATCTTCGGAGCATCTCCCCAAAGTTTTTCAAGGTTGTAATGGTCGCGTTCATCTTTGTGGAAGACATGGACTACTATATCGCCTAGATCGGCTAATACCCATCTTCCAGTTTCAAAACCTTCCATACGCCTAATTGGAAAACCTGCTTTTGTCGCTTGGTCTATTACTTCTCTTGCGATTGCTTGGACTTGTCTTTCAGAATTCGCATGGCAGATTATAAATTGGTCTGCCATTACTGATACACCTTCCATATTTAACACGACGATATCCAATGCTTTTTTATCTTCTGCAGCCTTATATGCTGTTGTTAATAATGTATTAGTCATTAGTTCACGATTCCTCTCTTCATAACGTGTTCATTATAACAGTCAATGGAGTCTGGGAATACCGGGACACCTTTTTTGACAAGGAATTGCACTGAATGGCGTATGCAAGCTTCCATAGCCACTTCAAGATTATCTATTGCTAATTCCCGCAACTCCTCGACACCCGGAAAATTCCGCTCCGGTTCTGTCATATCTGCAACGTAAATTATTTTTTCTAATTTGGACATCCCTGCCCTGCCAGTTGTATGGTATTTGATAGCATTTAATATTTCTGTATCTTTAACATTAAATTCGCTTTCAGCTATTAAAGCACCTACCGAGGCATGCCATAATTCGTGATGAAATAAAAACAATCGTTCATCCACTTTATTTTCAATCATCAATATTCGAAGTGACGTTGGATCCATGCATTTTGCTATATCGTGGAATAATGCCGCTTGTTCTGCCTTTTTTACAGAAACATCATGTAGTGTAGCTAGGCGCATTGCCGTTTCAGTGACTCGTAAAACATGGTTATACCGTCCGGTTGACAACCGCTTTGAAAGCTCACTTTTCATATGCGCTAGATCCATACAATCCCTCCTGCCGAATATAAGATTCCACTGCCGGAGGAGTAAGAAACTTTATCGTTCCACCTTCTGCTAATCTTGCCCGAAGCACCGTTGATGATAAGTCAATTTCAGGAATGGAAATGAATCTCACTGGATATGGTGTTTCACCAAGTGAACCTGGTCTATTAACACCAATAAAGGTGACAATTCGAACAAGTTCATCTATTTTATGCCAGGTTGGAAGCAAGTCAACCATATCAGCGCCGATGATGAAATAAAATTCAGCTTCCGGCTCGATTTCTTTTAGTGATGTAATTGTATCGTATGAATAAGATACTCCGCCCTTATCAACTTCAAATGAGGAAACGGTTAGCCCTTCAGAACCCTCTAGGGCAAGCTCTACCATTCGCAGACGTTGTTGGGCTGTAACATTATTGTCAGCCAGCTTATGCGGTGGTGTGGCTGTAGGGATTAAACGCACTTCATCTAAGTTGAGCGCATATTTAATTTCATTTGCAATAATGAGATGGCCGATATGCGGAGGATTAAAAGTGCCTCCTAATATCCCTATTCGCTTCAAGTAGAATCCCCCTTACGGAAGTTCGATTCTTTTTTTCTCAATCGATTCTTTATATAAAACGATAATATTGCCAATCACTTGAACAACATTCATTCCTTCTTGTTCTGAAAGTTTTTGTGCAATTTCATTTTTATCTTCCCCACAATTTTGCAAGATATTAACTTTAATTAATTCTTTCGCTTCCAAAGCTTCTTCTATCTGTTCGATAACGGATTGCGTTAAACCGTTTTTCCCGATTTGGAAAAGTGGTTGCAAGTTATTTGCCTTGCTCCGTAAAAACCGTTTCTGTTTACCTGTTAACATAAGTACCTCCAAGTGTTTCTGTAATTTTCCGTGTCATTTCTTCTGTGTTTGGACGAATACCCGTCCATTTTTCAAATGCGAGTGCGCCTTGGTGAACAAACATTCCTGTGCCGTTCAGTAATAACGCCCCTCTTTTTTCAGCTTCTGAAAGAAACTCTGTTTTCAGCGGATTATAAATTATATCAGCCACGACAGTTCCTTTTGCAATCTTTTCAGGATTTAATGGCATCCCTTTTCGCGCAAAATTCATACCGACTGAAGTCGTCTGGATAATCAAATTATACGCGGACAATAAATTTTCGGCTTCTGCGATTGCAACCGCTTTAGCATTCGGTATTTCAGTGCATAATTGTTGAGCTTTTTCCAATGTGCGATTGGTTAGGGTGATTGGACCGTAACCCGCCTCATGAAGAGCGTAACTAATTCCCCTTGCTGCGCCTCCTGCTCCGATTACTAACACCTCGCCCCCCTTGCACCGGGCGCCGTATAACTCTTCAAGCGAACGGACAAAGCCTTGACCATCCGTGTTCGAGCCGTGCAGTGAACCATTCGGAAGAACTTCTACCGTATTCACGGCATTCATTTGTTTCGCAAATGGATCGATTTCATCTAAATACTGGATGATCGCAGTTTTATGCGGTACTGTCACATTCCACCCGCTACAACCTAAATTTTTCAAACTTGCAACTGCATCTGCCAAGTTTTCTTCTTTAACATGGACTGGAATATAGGTCGCATGCAAACTGTTATTTTCAATCCATTCATCATGCATCTTCGGCGACATTGATTGACTGATTGGATCGCCAATTACCGCGTACCACTTTTTCATGATTAGCCTCCTTAAATTAATGATGGTCGGAGGACTACATCTACACCTCTTGGAACGTGAACAGCAATTACGCTAGGTCGTTGAAGAGTGATCCAGCCGAGACCCGATATCACAATATCCGTTTTTGGATTTTTGATGGAAAATTCATGTCGAACAAATGATGGAAAATTTTCAAGCGACTTTTCCGATGGCGGTGCTAGCATTGCACCTACATGTTTTTCATACAATGCGTCTGCATTCGATAATTTCGTTCGGTGGATTTCAATATCATTCGAAACATAAACCATGAATGAAGAGCGTTCCCCTGAAATAAAATCAAAACGAGCTAACCCGCCCAGATATAGTGTCTGCTCGGGATTTAATTGAAATACTTTAGGTTTAAGTTCTTTCTTAGGCGTAATTGTTTTCAAATCTTTTTCATCTAGATAATGAGCGATTTGATGATCATTAATCACGCCAGGCGTGTCATAAATTGCTTTTCCATCTTCAAACGGAATTTCTACTAGGTCGAGTGTCGTTCCAGGAAAATGCGACGTCGTAATAACATCGCCGATACCTGTTTCACCTTTTATGATTCGATTAATAAAAGTCGATTTCCCAGTATTTGTACATCCGACCACATATACATCTTTCCCGCGACGGATAGAATCGATTGCAGCTAGTGCTTCTTCCATTCCGTGGCCTTTATAAGCTGAAACGAGCAAAACGTCCACTGGTTTCAAACCGAGTTTGACCGCCTCCGCCTTCATCCAATTGATCACTCGATTCGGGTTAATCGACTTTGGCAATAAATCCACTTTATTGCCGATTAATAAAATATCTTTATTACCGACAAAACGATGGAGTCCTGAAATCCAACTGCCGTTAAAGTCAAATATATCAACAATTTTGACGACTATGCCATCTTTCTTACCGATGCCATTTAAGATGTTTAAAAAATCATCGCCAGTTAATGAAACGGGCTGAAGCTCATTATAATTCCTCAAACGGAAACAGCGTCTGCAAACCAATTCTTCATTTGATAATGAACTCGCAGGCGCATAACCTTCTTTTTCAGCATTTTCAGTTTGAATTGTAATGCCGCAACCTATACATTTAATATCGTCCACAGTTATTCCTCCCAAGTAATAAGACCGCGTCGCTTAAGGCCAGCCATAATTCTTCTTTCAATCATGCGGTTGAACTTCGTGAAAAAAGCATCCGAATTCGCAACAGGAACAACTAGTATCGTATGAAGTCCCTTGCGATTTCCTCCGAGAATGTCAGTCAAAAGCTGATCTCCAATGACAACGGTTTCTTCTTTTTCAATCCCCATGAGTTTACGTGCTTTCACGAATGATTTTAGAAGCGGCTTTCGCGCGTCACAAACAAAGGGTATACCTAGTGGATCCGAAAAAATTTTAACTCGGCTCTCGTTATTGTTTGAAACTATCGTAACTTGTATACCTGCATCACGCATCCCCTTAAACCACTCGATTATTTCCGGTGTAGCTTCAGGACGATCCCATTCTACAAGTGTGTTATCTAAATCTGTAATAATTCCTTTAATGCCCTTTTCAACCAATTTTTCAGGCTTTATATGGAATACATCTTTCACGTATTCATCTGGTAAAAAGCGTTTATACAACATATTCACTCCGATTCAAATCTAGATTCTAAAAAATATTATAACATAACAAGTATGATAATGAATTTTTCTGGTTTGTAAAAAAGGACATACTGTAGCGCCTGTCCGACTAAAAAATCAATCATTAGTCATTACCCGACCGCATATGCTGTCATACAACGACACAGGAGGTGGCCCGATGAGCGGGTTTGTAATGTCGATTGTTCAGCTGTGGCTTGAGATACCTGCAGTGCTCGGCTATATCCGAGGGCAAGCGTTTAAACGCCCCCTATCTAAAGATGAGGAAGCCGCATGTCTCGCGAGGCTTGCGGAAGGAGACTTTGACGCAAGGGATGAGCTTATTGAACGGAATATGCGTTTAGTGGCGCATATCGTAAAAAAGTTTCATCCTAAACATGAACTGCTTGATGATTATATTTCAATTGGAACAATTGGCCTAATGAAAGCAGTAAATACATTTACGCCAGACCGGAAAACAAAATTGGCGACATATGCGGCACGTTGTATTGAAAACGAAATTTTAATGTATCTTCGCACCCAAAAGAAAGTTCAAAAAGATGTTTCGCTTTATGAACCGATTGGTGGAGACAATGACGGTCAATCATTACAAATTGCAGATTTGCTGCAAACCGACGATGAATCTCCTATTGATACTGTTGAACAGAATGAACGAAAAGAAAGGCTTTATAAACATCTCGGCAAACTTGACGGCAGGGAATTAGAAATAATTCAACGTCGATACGGTCTCTTGGATGACAAACCTATGACTCAAAAAGCGATTGCCGAGCAGCTCGATATTTCAAGAAGCTATGTTTCAAGAATTGAAAAACGCGCAATCGTAAAATTATATCAACTTTTCAAACACGAATACAATGAGTAAATAAAAAGGCGTTTCCGTTTGGGAGTATTATCCTAAACGGAAACGCCTCTTTCTACTGAGTTACTCAGTTCCGATTTCACGTAAAATAACAATAGATACGATTACTGCTACCATGAAAACTCCAGCCATTAGAAAAAACATACCGAGATCCCTCCTAAAACCACTAAATAAAATTGAATTCCATTCACTACCTATATATTACCATGAAGTGCTTAAAGTTTCGAGATTACGCGTAAAATTACTTGTGTTGAGTGGAGCGCTGCAATAGGCAGAAATTCTTCAAAGCTCATTGTCGCTTCTTTACCCGCTATATCTGAGAGAGCACGGATGACAACGAACGGAGTCTCGAACTGATGACATACTTGAGCTACCGCTGCCGCTTCCATCTCTGCGGCGATTATCTTTGGAAAAATACTTTTAACCTTATCAACATGGCTCTGATCACTCATGAATGTATCGCTGGATGCAATAAGACCAATCGAATGTGCATGTTCGCCGATTTCTTCTACTGCCGCTACGGCAAGATTTACAAGTTTTTCATCTCCAAGGTAAGCTGCCGGCAGTTGTGGCAACTGCCCATACTCATACCCGAATGCGGTCAAATCTACATCATGATGTCTGACTTCACTTGATATAACAACGGTTCCTACTTCAAGCGATTCTCCGAAACCGCCCGCCGATCCGGTATTTAACACAACATCTGGTCGAAACTTTTCTAAAAGAATTGTTGTAGCCATTGCAGCATTAACTTTCCCGATTCCACTTTTCACTAAAACAATCTCATGATGCTCAATTGAACCTTCAATGTATTCTATATTTGCAATGACTGTTATTTGCGGTGATTTTATAGCATTTCTTAATAATTCAACTTCCTCTTCCATTGCGCCAATAACTGCAATCTTCATCAAAAAACCTCCGACGTTACGAATAGTAATGAATCAATAATCAAAGTCAAGCGTATTGAGCACGTCCATTTTGACTGGTTTCCAACCTTTTTCGTCCACCCATTCTAAATACACTCTATATTTTTCAGCTTTATCTTTGGTCGAAACAATCCCGATCGACTTTTGGGGACTGCCGCCGTTCTTGATTCTCCAAATAATTAATGCATCTTCAGGTAAATTTGTTGCATATGAAATTGCAGAGATTTTTTCATGCCAATCCGCGGATTTCCCGTCATATAGCGATACATGTTCACCGGTTTGCGTTGTCCCGATTGGCTCCCATCCAGTATTGACGATTGTTTCATCTACGAATGATTCGTCTGATGATTCATATTTAACAACACCCGGGTCCTCCACTTCGTCAGATCCGCCCGTCTCATCGGCTTCTTCTGCTGTATCGGATTCCTCATTATTCTCTTCAGACTGATTTTCATCTTCAGCCCCTGAATCTTTGTTATCCGTTTCGTCGGCTCCTTCACTAGTTAAATCTTCATTGCTATTTTCTTCAGTTGTGTCAGGTGATTTCACATCTGCTTTATTCTTATTGTCTCCACCCAAAAATATGATTGACGCCGTAATGATAATTGCGAGAACAACAATAGCAATTAATATATTTAAAATTTTATCTGATTGATTGCGCCCTCTTTTACGGTTTAGTCTAGAGTAATTATTATCGGGTTTATTCATAACTTTTCATCTCCCGTTTTATATTTTTCTGTTTATACTCTGTATTAGACGAGCATCGAGGTAGCTAAGTTTCATTTAGGAAAAAACCGCCCTCATGAGAAGGCGGTCATCGGACGATTATTTTATTTCAAGAATCGTAACCGACATTTCTCCTCCAGGCGTATTGATACTAACTACATCGCCTTTTGATCGGCCAAGTAAACCTTTGGCAATCGGTGAATCATTTGAAATTAGACCTTCAATCGGATTTGCTTCGGCCGAACCGACAATCGTGTATGTCTCTTCGTCTCCATCAGGAAGTTCTTTAAAGGTAACAGTATTCCCTAATTGAACTTCATCCGTATTAAATTCTGACTCTTTAATGATAACTGCATTGCGGATCATTTTTTCTAGCGTAGAGATTCTTCCTTCAACAAATGACTGATCTTCTTTTGCTGAATCGTACTCCGAGTTTTCTGACAAATCGCCAAAATCTCGGGCGACTTTAATGCGTTCTACGACTTCTTTTCGCTTCACCATTTTTAAATATTCGAGCTCTTCTTCCAATTTAAGTTTACCAGCGGCAGTCATCGGAAACTTTTTTTCCGTAATCATTCCCATCACTCCTCATAATACTATTCATAAAAATACTATGCCGCTTTATTTTTGAGTATGCGACATAGTGGTTAATCTCTATGATTTTCTGTCATTATCATAATATAGATTCGTTCCATTTTCAAGAATTGTTTTTATTTTTGTAACCATTAAGTCAATTGCAACTTTATTGTGCCCGCCTTCTGGCACGATTATATCTGCGTATTTCTTTGTCGGTTCTATGAATTGGTTGTGCATTGGACGAACAACCGATAGATACTGGTCGACGACTGAATCGATCGATCTGCCTCTTTCGTTAATGTCGCGCGTGATACGTCTAATAATGCGCAGGTCTGCATCCGTGTCAACATATAACTTAATATCCATCAAGTTTCTAAGTTCAACGTCTTCCAATACTAATATGCCTTCGACAATGATAACATCCATTGGCTCAATCATCACCGTCTCATCAGATCTCGTATGGATTGTGTAATCATAAATTGGCTTTTCTATGGTTTGGCGGTTTAGCAGCATTTTTAAATGCGTGATCAGTAAATCGGTATCGAAAGCCAATGGATGATCATAATTCGTTTGAAGTCTTTCTTCAAAATCTAAGTGTGATTGATCTTTATAGTAATAATCTTGGCCGATTACAACGACTGAATGATCCTTAAACACATTATAAATTGAATTTGTAACGCTCGTCTTACCTGAACCAGAACCACCAGCGATTCCGATAACAAGTGGTTTAGTGTTCTTCATGTATTCCTTACCCCTTTATCGGCAAATATCTTCATAATTTGTTTAAACTACCACTATTTTTTAATCGCAATTAGTATCCCATCGCCTAGCGGCAGTAGCGATGTATTATAATCGGGATGACTCAATACCCAACGCGTAAAACTCTTCAAATTACGAACCATTGTGCGTTTACGTCTGGGTAGTTCTTTATCTTCCCGCAAAACCATACCATGCAAGAACATGTTATCGCAATAAATAACTCCTCCAGGAGAAACGAAAGGAGTATATTTTTCAAAAAAACGTTTGTATTGACCTTTTGCAGCATCGATAAAAAGGGCATTATAGGGTTCATCTGCAATTATTTCATTTTCCAGTAGCAATGCATCGGCTTCAATAATTTGAATTCGATCGGTTAAGCCAGCCGATTTAATATAATCAACAGCTTTTGAATAACGATCTTGGTCTCGTTCAATCGTCGTTATGAAAGTATCGGGTAATGTTAGGGCCATCCTAATTGCTGAATACCCAATTGCACTGCCGATTTCCAGAATCCGATCCGGTTTTTGTATTGATAATAACCCTAATAAAGTTTCGATTGCACCGCTATCCATAATCGGTACATGGTGTTTCTCGGCGTACTCTTCCATTTCAATAATAAAAGAATCCTTCAAGGAATCTTTCCCTTTGAGAAGACCGGCAATATAAGAATCGTACGTAATGATAGTCGTTCAACTCCTGTTCGGTATTCCTTTCCACGTAAAAAGCTAAATTTAATCTATATATTTCGCACGATTTGCCAAGTGCTCCTCATAACTTTTCGCAAAATGATTTTCCCCGGTTTTATCTGCTAGGAAATATAAATAATCGGTATTTTCAGGGTCGATGACTGCATCTATTGAAGACATCCCTGCATTTGATATCGGGCCTGGCGGTAAACCTCTATATTTATAAGTATTATATGGATCATCAATTTCAAGATCAGCATAAGAAGTAACGCTTAAATGTTGACCATGCGCATAGGCGACAGTTGGATCCGTTTGAAGCGGCATCACTTCTTGGTTAGGGTTTTTAGGCTGCATGCGATTATAAAACACACTTGCAATCGTTGCGCGGTCTGACTTTTGAGTCGCCTCTTTTTCAAGAAGCGATGCAAATGTTAATAACCAATGAACTGTTTTTTCTTTTTCTTCTAAGTAATTAAGATAAGGAGATACATTCGATACCGTAGCTTGAATCATTTCCTCTACAACAGTTTCGATATCCGGTTTTTCCTCATAAAATGGATAGGTTGCTGGAAACAAGTACCCTTCTAACGGGAATTTTATTTTCTCATTTTTAATTTCCTCTGTTACAACGCCCGGATACTTTGCTATAAACTTATCAAGTGTATTTTCATCATTAATATATGAATAAAACTCTTTAGCGGGTATACCTGTTCTTTTTTCGATAATAATACCGATTTCTTTAAGGGTTAATCCTTCTGGCACTGTCATAGTAAAGACAGGTTCACGATATACTTTCCCTGTTTTCAAACTTTGAATTAATTCATCAAGCGTCATTGCTTTTGTCAAGTCATATGTACCAGCTTGAAACTGTGATTCATTATTGAATTTAGCATAATACTTAAATAATCTAGCGTCTTTTATAATTCCTTTACTTTCAAGTATGCCCGCAATTGAATTAAGCCCGGATCCAATCGGAATTTCAACATTTATTATCTCCTCAGATTCTGGATCGAGTGGTTGCAATCCGCTCATCACATATTGATAAACTGACTTTCCTACGAAAAATCCAATAATAAGTATAAGTAAAACGATTGCAAGAACAATTCTTCTTACCACTTTAACTTCTTTCTTTTTTTCACGCATTCGTTCGAACATTAACTGCATCTTCGAATCTTTATCCACGCGGTTTCCACCTCTTTCGTTCAAATGCATATAAAACTTAAAAATACGGAACGGTTTTTCACCGTCCCGCTCGTTGCCTGAGTATTATACTTACTCGTCTTCCTCTTCTTCGTCTAAAAATGTATTCAGTGTCTCTTCGATCATTTCCCATTCAGCGTCGTCTTCAATAGGGAGTAATTCTCCATCTTCCTTGCCGTCTTCTGTTGGAGTAAAGGAAGATGCATGGATTTCAATTTCTTCTGAATCGTCTTGATCATCATCTCCAAGAATGTGGTAAAGCACGTAAGATTTACCATAATCCTTTGATTCAAATGTCAGGATAACTTCACAAACGTGCTCTTCGCCGTTTTCGTCAACAATCGTCATTGTGTCTTGTCCGTGTTCCATTCTAATCACCTCATTTATTATTATTTAAATCTAAGTAACCCTGTAATATCATTATGGCAGCCGTTTTGTCTATAACGGATTTCCTTTTTTTCCGGCTGACATCGGCTTCTATTAGCATGCGTTCGGCCGCCATGGTCGTAAGCCGTTCATCCCAAAGCGTAACAGGTAAACCAAATGTTTTTTCTAGGAGCTGGGCATATCTTTCAGACGCCTCGCCTCTTGGACCGATAGTATTGTTCATGTTTTTCGGAAAACCAACTACGAAACTACTTACTTCATATTCGTCAACAAGCTTGCGAATTCGCTTAATGCCGAAATGACCTGCATTCTCGTCAATTTGGATGGTTTCAATTCCTTGGGCGGTCCATCCCAGTGCATCACTAATAGCGATGCCAACTGTTTTGGTTCCTACATCCAAACCCATTATTCTCACTCGAGGTTACCCCCATTTTCACGGATATAAAACTTCACAAGTTCCTCGATAATTTCATCCCGCTCAAGTTTTCGAATCATATTTCTTGCATCTTCATGCCTTGGAATATAAGCTGGATCACCCGAAAGAAGATAGCCTACTATTTGGTTAATCGGGTTGTAACCTTTTTCATCAAGCGCTTTGTGTACATGAAGCATCACTTGTGTTACTTCTTCTTCCATTGATTCTTCAGGAAAGTTAAATTTCATCGTTTTATCGTATGAATTCATAACTGACACCCCACTTTCAAATTTGCCTAATTAACACAGAATCATACAGAGTTCCATTATACCCAATTTGTGGCACAAACTAAACGGATTTCACATAATCATACACCGATTTTAAAGCCTCATCAAGTTTTGAATCGTCTTTTGCTCCTGCCATCGCCAAATCCGGTCTGCCTCCGCCCTTGCCATCGCATTGCATCGCTACATGATTAACAAGTTTGCCAGCATGATAACTTCCTTTTAAATCGTTGGTAACTCCAGCAACAAGCATGACCTTTCCATTGACTGCAGTTCCTAAAACAATGACGCCTTTTGAAATTTTTTGTTTCATTTCATCCATCATTTGTCTTAATGCGTTATTATCCTTCACTTCAACACGAGATGCAACAACTGTGACGTCGCCGATTTGCTCAGCAGTTTCAAATACATCGGAAAGTTGACTATTCGCGAGCTTTGATGACAATGATTCATTTTCCGCTTGTAGTCCTTTTAATTCTCCAAGTAAAGATTCGATCTTTTTAACAAGATCTTTTGGATTCGCCTTTACTAGTTCTGCCGCGTGTTCTAGGACTGCTTCCTCTTCTTTAAATGCTTGATATGCTTTAGGTCCTGTTAAAGCTTCAATTCGACGCGTTCCAGCTCCTATCCCGCTTTCTGATACTAGTTTGAACAAACCGATAGATCCCGTTGTATCGACATGACAGCCCCCGCAGAGTTCAAGTGAATAATCATCAATTGAAACGACCCGAACAATTTGACCATACTTTTCTCCAAACAAGGCCATTGCTCCTTGTTTTTTTGCTTCGTCAATCGGCTTTTGTTCAATGTCTACAGGGAGATCTTCCCAAACCTTGTCGTTAACAATTCGTTCTATTTCTTCAAGTTCCTCTTTTGTTACTTGACCAAAATGAGAAAAATCAAATCTCAATCGATCCGGACCGACATAAGAACCGGCTTGTGCCACATGTTCACCAAGAACTTCTTTTAATGCTTTGTGCAAGAGATGCGTGGCCGTATGGTTTTTAACAATCGACTTCCTAGCGTCCATGTCAACCTTAGCCACAATGTTTGCTCCAATTGATAATTCGCCTGAACGAATAATTGCTGTATGGAGGTTTTGTCCATTCGGCGCTTTATGCACATCGGTTACATCAGCGATGAAGGACTCATTCGAAATTGTTCCTTTATCTGCAACTTGCCCTCCGCTCTCAGCATAAAACGGAGTTTGATCTAATATGAACTGAACCTCGTCACCCTCTGCAACGTGGTCCGCATGATTTCCACTTTGCAGAAGCGCTGTGACCTCGGCTTCGGCAATTAATGTATTATACCCGATAAACTCGCTCGGAACGTTTATTTTGCCAAGAACTTCAGATTGTACATGCATAGAATCTGTTTCTTGCCTAGCAGCTCGCGCACGATCGCGTTGGTTTTGCATTTCATCAGCAAAGCCTTTTCGGTCTACCCTAACACCTGCTTCTTCTGCGAATTCTTCTGTTAATTCAATCGGGAATCCGTAAGTATCGTACAATTGAAATGCATCTTTACCGCTGACTATAAACGTTTTAGAGGACTTTGCTTTTTCAAGTACAGTTGAAAGAATCGCCATTCCATCTGACAAAGTTTCATGAAAACGCACTTCTTCATTTTTAATCACTTTCATAATAAATTCTTTCTTTTCGTTCACTTCAGGGTAGTAATCCTTCATGATGTCTCCCGTTACCGGAACTAGATTATACATGAACGGTGCATCAATACCGAGCTTCATGGCGAAGCGAATAGCTCTGCGCAATAGTCTTCTTAATACATAGCCGCGTCCCTCATTTGAAGGCAAGGCTCCGTCGCCTATAGAAAACGACACAGTTCGAATATGATCTGCGATTACTTTGAATGCCACATCTTTCTCTGCATCAATTCCATATTTTTCTCCCGAAACTTCTTCGACTGCTTTTATGATTGGCATAAACAAATCCGTATCGTAATTTGTCGGCACGCCTTGAATAATAGAAGCCATTCTTTCAAGACCTAATCCCGTATCAATATTTTTATTTGGCAGTGGTGTGTACGTGTCATCCGGATTATGATTAAACTCCGAAAAGACGAGATTCCAAATTTCTAGATAGCGCTCATTTTCCCCGCCCGGATATAGTTCTGGATCCGAGAAATCATCTCCGTAACTTGCACCGCGGTCATAGAAAATTTCCGAGTTTGGTCCGCTTGGTCCTTCACCAATATCCCAGAAGTTTCCTTCTAGACGAATAATACGTTCCTCTGGAATTCCGATTTTATCTTTCCAAATGTTAAAGGCTTCTTCATCTTCTGGATGAACTGTTATGGATAAAAGCTCTGGATCAAAACCAATCCATTTTTTATCGGTTAAAAATTCCCATGCTAAAATAATTGCTTCTTCCTTGAAATAATCACCTATCGAGAAATTTCCTAGCATTTCAAAAAACGTGTGATGGCGCGCTGTGATTCCCACATTCTCAATATCATTTGTACGAATTGATTTTTGAGCATTAACGATTCTCGGGTTTTCTGGAATGACGCGACCATCGAAATATTTTTTCAATGTCGCAACGCCACTGTTTATCCATAAAAGGGATGCGTCATCGATAGGAACTAGCGGTGCTGATGGTTCAACGCTATGGCCTTTTTCCTTAAAGAACTCTAAAAACATACTTCGAATTTCTGATGAAGTTAATTTTCTCATATAAATCCTCCTTATTTTTTTCAAGACACAAAAAAACTCCGCCCCTAAACAAGGGACGAAGATCTTAGTCTCGCGGTACCACCCTAATTACCGTATACGATTATGTACTCGGTATCTCTGGTTGCCTTAACGCGGCTGACGGCAGGGATAAGCTGCACTCAGGAGTAGCTTTCAACAAGTCGACTCGGGAACCCTTTCAGCCAAGGGGCTCCTTTCTGGTCAAGCGAACATGCATACTTTCTCCGTCATCGTATTCACTATAATGATTTTAGTATAGAAAACTTCGAGTTCCGTGTCAATCAACACCCTCCAAATTATATGGAGTAATTCCTTTCATCCCGATCATAGGGTCGATTGTAAGAAATGTATTCATCGTTAATTTATAATTGAGCACTTTTTTGTTTTCAACACTATCTTCTATATTTTCAACGGGTGATTGACTTGGCTCATGTTTATTTTCAGAACTTGTCGGGGCTGCTGTTACGGTTTCTTCCTGTGATTCTGCTTCTCCGCTTAAACGTTCTTTCAATGTGGTTTGCCTCGATAATTCATCTGTCCGCGCAATTCCCGCTTTAAACTCTTCAGGTTCCCCGCATAATATTAGAAACTTTTGCGCTCGAGTAATCCCGGTATAAAGAAGATTTCGTTTCAACATTTTGCGGTGGCTTCTTACGACAGGCATGATAACTATCGGAAACTCGCTTCCTTGCGATTTATGGATTGAGCAGCAATACGATAACGTGATTTGATTTAAATCGCTCCGCTCATAGGTGACTTCAATGCCATCGTACGAGACAACGAGTAATTCTTTTTTATCGATGGTTTCATTGGCTTTTATAATTGCAATGACCTCGCCCATATCGCCATTAAAAACATTGCTTTCCGGTTGGTTGACGAGTTGGAGAACTTTATCGCCTATTCGGTAAACCACATCGCCAAACGTCACTTCTTTGCGTTCAGGACCCGGAGGATTGACCATTTGCTGAATCATTTTATTAATGCCATCGATTCCTGCAGGTCCTCTATACATGGGCGCAAGGATTTGGATATCTTTAATTTCATGACCCTTTGAAATCGCGTTTTTCACGATTTTTTCAACTGCCTCGAGAATTCGGTTCCCGCCGGCTTTAATAAAAGAGCGGTCAGAAGTTTTACCGATTATGTCATCATTCCACTCTGAACGCTTTATCATATGAGCCATTTCAATTATCGTGGAACCGGCAGTTTGCCGGTAAATTTCTGTTAGTTCAATTACGGGGATTTCACCTGAGTCGAGCATATCTTTTAATACTTGCCCAGGTCCTACCGAAGGCAACTGATCTTGGTCCCCGACAAATAACACTTGAACGTCATTGGGCAGTGCTTTCATCAACTGATGAGCTAGCCATGTATCAACCATTGACATTTCATCAATAATAACAAGATTGCCTTCAATTTCACGTTCCGTTTCTTCTTCTTTTTCTTGACCTGTGAACCCCAAGAGTCGATGAATCGTCATTGCGGGAAGCCCAGTCGATTCAGACATCCTTTTAGCAGCTCTCCCCGTAGGTGCCGCTAAAATTATGGGGAATGGTTCTTTTTTCTTGGCATATTCTTTCGGATCAAGGGACAAACCGTGAAGTTCTGCATATACCTCGACAAAACCTCGAATCACCGTTGTTTTACCAGTCCCGGGCCCTCCAGTTAAAATCATCGTTGGGGAATGCAGTGCTGTCTCGATTGCGGAGACTTGCGTTTCGGCATAATTCACATCCAGTCGCTCTTCTACATCACCAATTGCGCTTCGGATTTCAGATACGGGAAATTGGTTTTCCAATTCATTCTCCAGCAGCAAACGAATTTTCGAAGCAAATCCAATTTCCGAGTAATAAAGCGAGGGAATATATAATCTTTGATTTTCAGCTATTAACTTGCCTTCTTCTATTAACTCGATAATTGATTGTGAAATGCTGCTGAATGGGATTTCGATTGGTTGGCTCGTTTCAAGCAAATGTTTGACCCCGGGCAGTAGAATTTTCCCTTCTATATAAACATGTCCTTCTGATTGAATAGCTTCGTTCATCGAATGTAAAATCGCTGCTTTAATTCTTGATGTGTGATCACCGGTGATGCCCAAATTCCGACCTAGTTCATCTGCTCGTTGAAAGCCGACACCTTCGATTTCCTCTGTTAAACGATATGGATTTTCCCTGAGCAGCTCTATCGCATCTTCCCGGTATGTTTGATAAATACGCATCGCGATTTTCGGGCCGAATCCCCACTCATTCAACTGGATAATCGTGCGTTCAAGCCCCATATTTTGTTCGAGTACGGAGATTAACGTTTCTTTTCGCTCATCAGAAAGCCTCGGAATCGTATCAAGAACCGATGAATCATCCAATATCTTTTTAATCGCATCTTTTCCAAGAGCATCCACAATCGATTCTGCAGTCTTCATTCCTATGCCTGGAAATAAATCGCCTGATAAATAATGAATTAACCCTGTTTCCGTTCCCGGCATTTCTTTGGCAAAAGTATGCACATCGAACTGGGCGCCGTAGGTTGGGTGATTAACAAGTCTGCCTGTGAATTTATAGTCGTCATCGGCGGAAAGCTGTGGAAAGTTCCCTTTAACGATAATTTCCTTTTCTTCATAATCACAATTTGTTTTGCTGATTTTCAGTTTTGCAATTGTAAATAGATTGTCTGGATTGTGGAATATCGTTACAAGCGGTCTCCCGAGTATAAAAAGTTCTTCGGTTAATCCTTCCATCGCTACCTCGCCTCCTTAACGTTCGTCAAGTTGAATCATATCGTAAATATAACGTGCTTGTTCATATTCAGGGTTAATCGTAAACGCTTGTTTAAGATGATGTAATGCATCGTTTTTTCGATCGGTCGACACCGCATATAAAAAACCTAAATTGTAGTGAGCATCCGCATTCTCTTCATCACGTTCAATGACAAAGTTAAACTCCTTGGCGGCTTGCGTGAATAACTCCATATTAGCAAGAAGTATTCCGTAAGACAGTCTGGCTTCTAGGTCATTTGGGGCTAATTCAGTTGCCCGTTGCAAATAAGGCAACGCAAGTTTAGATTGATTCGAGCGTTCTAAGCTTTTTCCAAGCATAAAATACGCGTCTGCTTCATTAACGCCCTTTTGTATGGCCTTCTCATACAATTTGGATGATTCTTCGTATCTTTCATTATTAAAATAAAGATTTGCAAGCCCATAATAGGCAGTTCCAGCATTTTCATCTAGCGTGATCGCTTGTTGAAAGAAGGGTTCCGCCTTTTCCGGGTCACCTAGTGACGCGAATACATTCCCCATATTAATATAACCGACAGCGTTTTTCGGTTCTTCTTCTATAGCTTTTACAAATGACTCCACTGCTTTTTCATACTTGCCTTCCTGGAGTGCAGCAATTCCTGTTTCATTGTAATTCATCGTCGATTCCACCTTACCCAACATAATCAAGCTCAATGCCGTTTTTAATCACTGTATCGATTGTTCCGCCGCCAAGACACTCTTCGCCGTCATAAAAAACAACCGCTTGTCCAGGCGTAATCGCGCGCACGGGTTGTTCGAATTTCACAATTGCCTTGTTGTCATCCAATAATTCAACGGTAACATTCGTATCAGGTTGACGATAACGGAATTTAGCCGTACAGCTAAATGTTTTCGGCATTTCACGCGCAGTTGAAAAACTAACATCGATTGCAGTGAGACTATCAGAATATAGTGCATCGTGATGGAAGCCTTGTCCAACTAATAACACATTTTCTTTCAAGTCTTTTCCGATGACGAACCACGGATCTCCCGCACCGCCAATGCCTAAACCATGGCGTTGCCCAATTGTGTAATACATCAGTCCATCATGATTTCCCATCGTTTCCCCGTCCATCGTTTTCATGAGACCAGGTTGAGCAGGTAAATATTCTCCGAGGAAATCTTTGAAGTTACGTTCGCCAATAAAACAAATCCCGGTCGAATCTTTTTTCTTTGCAGTTGATAATCCTGCTTCTAGCGCTTTCTTACGAACATCTTCTTTTTCAAGATGTCCGATTGGAAACATTACTTTTTGCAGCATTTCTTGCGTTAACTGATTTAAAAAGTACGACTGATCTTTATTGTCGTCTTTCCCGCGCAGCATGGATACGCCGCCCTCAACTTGGGCAACCCGGGCATAATGTCCGGTTGCTAAATAATCCGCGCCAAGACTCATTGCATGTTCTAGAAATGCTTTGAACTTGATTTCTTTATTGCACATGACATCCGGGTTTGGCGTTCGACCTGCTTTATATTCCTCTAAGAAATACGTAAATACCTTATCCCAATACTGCTTTTCAAAATTTACCGCGTAATAAGGGATGCCTATATCATTACAAACACTAATAACATCCTCATAATCTTCAGTAGCTGTGCATACGCCGAATTCGTCTGTATCATCCCAGTTTTTCATAAAGATGCCAATGACGTCATAACCTTGCTCCTTCAATAGCAATGCAGCCACCGAAGAATCGACGCCGCCTGACATGCCAACGACGACTCGTGTTTCGGATGGAGTTTTTTTTGTATTCATTTTCCAATCAATCCTTTAATTTTCATTTTACTAATCTTTTAACGATATCAGCTGTTTTCAAAGCAGCTGTCTTTATATGTTCATCATCCAGTCCGAGTCCAAAACTAAACCTTACAGAATTTCGAAGCTCAGGCGCACCTTCCCCGTACATCGCCGTTAAGACGTGTGATGGGTCAAGCGAGCCAGCTGTGCAAGCTGAACCGCTTGAAACGCAAACTCCCGCCATATCTAGATTAACAAGGAGCGATTCAATATCAGTCCCAGGGAAACTGATGTTTACGATATGTGGTAATCTTTCTGTTTCTATAGCATTAACAGAAAAGGTTATGTCTTGCGCTTGAAGTGTTGTCGTTATTATTTTCTCGAATTCATGATATTTCTTCGTGTTTACTTCAATTGACTCATGAGCAATTTTCACAGCATCCGAAAAGGCGACAATCGCCGGGACATTTTCAGTGCCCGCGCGTCGTTTTCGTTCTTGCTCTCCACCATACAAATGCGGTTTCGTAGTCATCCCGGTCCGTTCATAAAGGAATCCGACCCCTTTTGGACCATTTAACTTATGGGATGAAACAGACAGTAAGTCAACCTGAAGTTCTTCCACGTCAATAGGCATGATTCCGTAGGCTTGTACAGCATCCGTATGAAAAATGGCTTGGTGTTCTTTTAGAAGTTCACCAATTTCGCGAATGGGCTGCAATGTTCCGACTTCGTTATTTCCCAACATGATTGTCACCAAAATCGTTTCTTCAGTGAGTGCGTTTCTAACTTGTTCAACATCAATTCGTCCATTTATATCGACTTCTAAAAATGTAACCTCATACCCGGCTAATTCAAGTTGTTTGCAAGTATTTAATACGGCGTGATGTTCAATATTCGTTGTGATAATATGGTTCCCTTTGTTTTTCATCGCATTTACTGTTCCGAAAATAGCGATATTATCAGCCTCTGTACCACCTGAAGTGAAAATGATTTCAGATGGTTTAGCATTGATTGACTGGGCCATTGTTTTTCTAGCATCGTCCAACCATTTACGCGCTTCCCGGCCGTAACTATGAATGCTCGAAGGATTTCCAAATAATGAGCCTAATAATTCGGCATATTTTGTAGTGACAGACGGATGAACCGGCGTTGTCGCCGCATGATCAAGATATATAGTCATCATTGAAAAACTCCTTTAAATGTAAAACATATAACTATCGCTTGTCGATTCATCTTTAGATTTGATGAGATCTGCGATTGTTGTTGTATCTAAAACATCTCGAACCGCATCAGCAATTCGTTTCCATAATTCATGTTGAGGAATATCCGTATCGCCAAGTCCTTCAATCGGTTGGATAGGCCCTTCTAATACACGAATGACATCCCCGGATGTAATTTCAGAAGGAGGTTTTGCCAACATGTATCCGCCGTATGCACCACGCACACTTTTCACAATTCCATTATTGCGCAATTGCGGTATTAATTGTTCCAAATAGGCTTCCGATAATGATTGTTCCTCAGCGATTTGACGAAGTGGAATTGGACCATCTCCGTATTTAGATCCGAGTACAACTACGACTGTTAACCCGTATCGTCCTCTTGTCGAAATTTTCATCTAATAACCCCGTCCTTTGCGTGTTGCTTCAAAATATTATAACATAACTGCTCCAACGCTTCCGTAAAATGATTTCAACATGATTGATGTGTATAATAGAAGAACGGTTGTACGAGGAGTGAGACTATTGCATAACGAACCATTAGCATATCGAATGAGACCGCAGACGATTGATGAAATCGCCGGTCAAGAAGAAATTATCGGGAAACAAACCGCTCTTTATCAGCTGATAAAGAAAGGGCATGTCCCTTCAATGTTATTATACGGTGAGCCTGGAATAGGAAAAACATCGCTTGCCCATGCAATTGCAGGTACAAGCAACCTACCCTTTATCGCGTTGAATGCGACAGTATCAGGGAAAAAAGATGTTGAAAATGTTGTTGCTGAGGCGCGCATGACAGGAAAAGTTCTACTATTTTTAGATGAAATTCATAGATTCAATAAGTTGCAACAAGATACGTTGCTTCCGCATGTAGAAAGCGGCTCCATTGTTTTGATCGGCGCAACGACTGAAAATCCTTTCCATGATGTGAACCCCGCGATACGTTCGCGTTGCGGGGAAATCCGGCAACTTACTCGATTAAGACCCGAAGATTTAATAGGTGTTCTCCGACGGGCGTTAGAAGACGAAGACCGAGGACTCGGTAAAAAGAAAATCAAAATCACTGGTGAACAACTTCAAATGATAGCGGAGGGTGTTAACGGGGACGCTCGAAAAGCACTAAATGTTCTCGAATCCGCAGTGATTGCAAGTGATGAAGTCGACGGGGAAGCAATCGTTGAAGACTGGTTGATAGAAAATCTTTTAGGCAGAATCGGATTGTTTGGCGATAATAAAGGTTCGCATTTTTACAATTTATTATCTGCTTTGCAAAAATCGGTTCGCGGCAGCGACGTAAATGCCGCAATGTATTATTTGGCACATTTATTGGAAACTGGAGATATTATTGCTGTTTCTAGACGGCTTCTTGTTATGGCATATGAAGATGTTGGATTAGCTTCCCCGGAAGTCGGACCTCATGTTCTTGCTGCAACTGATGCCGCGGTTCGACTCGGGATGCCAGAAGCCCGGATTCCACTAGCAAATGCAGTCGTTGAAATGTGCCTAGCCTCCAAATCAAATTCAGCCTATAAAGCATTTGATGCGGCTGTGAATGCGATAAACACTGGAAATACAGGAGACATTCCATTACATTTACGCGATACGCATTATGCGGGTGCTGCTGAACTCGGGCATGTCGGCTACAAATATCCGCATGATTCCCCTATTGGTTCCTTTGGCGGCTGGGTAAATCAACAATATTTACCGGACAAAGTCGAAGGCACGGAGTTTTATAAACCCGTGCTCGCAGGTGAAGAAGTAAAATTAGCAGCAATCTATGATCGCCTTAAAGAGTTTAAGAGAAAAAAGTAAAATGAAGCATGTTTACATAATATATTTATCTTAAACTTAAATTGATGGGATCGTAAGAATATAATGATTTTGGAGAGGTTTATATGACTTCGAATAAAAAGATTTTGGGTAGTGATCGCCGTAATTTACTCTTGAAATTATTAAAGGATGCAAGTAACCCTATACCTGGCAGAGAGCTTGGCGAAATTACAAATGTTAGCCGGCAAGTTATTTCTGGAGACATTACTTTGTTAAAAGCAAAAGGCGAACCGATTATCGCGACTAATCGCGGGTATGTCTATATGCATCCGCTGGTTGAACAAAATAAGATTGAAAAAGTGATCGTCTGCAACCATACGTCGGAACAAACAGAAGAAGAATTAAATATTTTGGTCGATCATGGAATTATTGTGAAGGACGTAAAAGTTGAACATCCGATTTATGGAGATTTAACTGCGTCAGTAATGGTTTCAAATCGGAGCGAAGTGCAGAATTTCATCGAAAATATTAAGCAAACAAATGCAGCTTTATTATTAGAATTAACTGAAGGCATACACCTTCATACGATTGTTGCGAAAAGTGAACAAGAAATTGAAAACGCTGAAGATGCGTTAAGAAAAGCGGATATTCTCGTCGAGTGACGGATATCCGCTAAATATCCCCTACCAAAATACGATTATATCACTAAGTACATCAAGCATCGTTGTACTTTTAGTTGTATTAGTACGTTCTTACTTCAGTTCCCGCACAATCATTTCGAGCTCTCCTCGGTCGAGCCATATGCCCTTGCAAGTTGGACAAACATCAATGAATACAGACTCTTTTTTTATTTCCTGCAACTCCACATCAACACAAGTCGGACACTTCATATGAAACGCTTCCCCTTTTTTCTACCAACTGTTATTGCGATTTTTATAGTAAATGAGTTGATCGATCCACTTCCCGCCTTCATAAAAGAAGTCTTTCCTTACGCATTCAAATTGAAAGCCAGCACTTTCGGCGAGTTTCCGGGACGGCTCATTATCGACATTAATCTGCAGTTCAATGCGATGAAAATTTAATTCGGAAAAGAAAAGCTCCGTTGCTGCTTGAACGCTTTCTTTACCGTAACCTTGCCGGAAAAATTGATTGTGAATGGAGTACCCCATCATAGCCCAGTCATAATCCTGCCTTAGAATTTTTATTACTTCTATATTGCCTATATTCGCCCCATCTTCTTTTCTAAAAATCCCTAATATATACACATCATCTTTTTCAGCAGTCTCCCGAAAACCTTTAATCCAATCAATAAACCACTTTTTCGTATAGGGTGATGAATCTTCATAACCATCATCATATTTATAAGTCGAGGGCAGTCTATTATCAAACCCGATAGACCATTGTTCATAATCGCTATTTCGGAAAGGCCTCAATAGTAGTCGATCTGTTTCAATTGTTAATGTCATCATTTTTTACCTCCTGCAGTTACATACTACTATTATAACTAAGAGTTTCACGATTTGGTGCAATGATATTCAACTTGAATTGTTAGAACAATATAAATATGCTACGCTAATCTGTAGCAATATGAATATATCGCATGGAGGAATTAAATGGAATTGAGAAACTTGACGATTAAAGAAATGAAGGATGGATTTAATAATAAAGATTTTTCTCCTGTTGAAATCACCCGTGATTATTTGAACCGAATTGAAGAATTTAATGAATTAAATGCTTTTATTACCGTTACTGGGGAAATCGCATTAAAGCAAGCAGCCATCGTAGAACAAAAATACCTAGCGGGCGAGCAGACCGGAGTGCTTGAAGGAGTTCCAATTTCTTATAAAGATAATCTGTATACAAAAGGGATTCGAACAACGAGCGGCTCAAAGATCGAGGAAAATTTCATACCTGATGTTGATGCAGGGATTGTCTCGAAACTCCAACGCGCGGGAGCTGTCAATCTAGGTAAAGTGAATATGCATGAGTACGCTTTTGGAATCACATCGGATAATCCTTTTTATAATCCTGTGAAAAATCCATGGAATACAGCGTATACGCCTGGCGGTTCTAGTGGCGGTTCGGGAACTGCTGTCGCAGCTTCATTATGCGCTGCTTCAATCGGAACAGACACAGCGGGTTCAATTCGTATTCCGGCCGCGTCTACTGGTATCGTAGGGCTAAAACCTACTCATGGTTTAATCATCGATACAAATGTCAGAAATATTTCTTGGTCTCTTGATCATATTGGACCGCTGACAAAAAATATGGGCGATTTAGGTATCATGATGGATGCGATGACAGGTGAAGATTATTCAAGTTCCCTATCAGAAGACATTCGCGGTCTTCGAATCGGCGTGCCGAAAAACTACTTCAATGATTTGATAGAAAACAATACTGCCGAATTATATGCGGAAGCGCTGGCAAACCTTGAAAAACTGGGCGCAATATTAATTGAAGTTGAGATTCCTTTCTCGCAAGCCGATTTAGCCTATTCACTCAGCATCGGTATAGCAGAAGCCGGCTTTGTGCATGAGAAGTTTTTAGCTGAATCAATTGATTTATACGGTCGTGACGTTAAAGCTTCACTTGAATTCAGCCATTCTATATTAGCATTGGATTATATTAAGGCTTTAAAAAGGAAAAATGAAGTATTTATGGATTTTGAAGAATTATTCACTACCGTAGATATATTGGCGACTCCGACAATGCCCGATACTACGAAGAAAATAGGAGAAACAAAATTTGAAATAAACGGCGTGATGGATAGCACGTTTAATTCGATGATCCGCCTGCCAGCTGTTTTCAATTTTACAGGCCAACCCGCCCTTTCACTTCCGTGCGGGATTGCACAAAACGGTCTGCCAGTCGGACTGCAACTAGCGAGTTCCTCATTTAATGAGAGAACATTACTGCATGCTGGTTACGCGTATGAACAAGCATTTTTAGGATCATTTTACGAGGAACGAGAAAAACGCCTACTAAAATCATCGCTTACAAATTAGGAGGATTAACATGGGCTTATTGATGTTTTGATCGTACAGCACTTTCTTAGAACATAAAATAAGGAGTGTTGGAAATGGAATGGGTACAAGATTTTTATAAGGAACAATATCGAATCTCCGAAGGCATGGCAGATACGATCACGAAATTCGATGAAGAACTTGTTGATAAAGTTGAAGCATCTTCGCATGTAAATGGACGATTAAAAATCCTAGAATTAGGCGGCGGTCTTGGCGGCGAAGCGAGGCCACGAGGTGACTGTCATTGAACTTGTTCCTTCAGCCGTTGAAAAGATTCATAAATTAGCGTCGCTGCATGATGTCGAAGAAAAGATGAATATCATCCAAGGCGATTTTTATGAGGTTAATTTACCAAGTGACTTTGATGTTGTTTGCTACTGGGACGGCTTTGGCATCGGTTCAGATGACGACCAAAAACTCTTATTGCAGCGAATAGACACTTGGCTCTTACCTTCCGGCGTTGCTTTGATCGATATCTATACCCCGTGGTATTGGGCAAAAGTTTCTGGTCAGGAAATGAAGATTGGCGAAAATAGCTATAGACGATATAGTTTTGATGCAGAAGGTTGCCGGATGCTTGATACTTGGTGGTCAAATGACTCTAACAAAGTTACACAATCTTTACGCTGTTACTCACCCGCTGATTTAAACATGTTGTTGTCCGGAACAAGTTTATTTTTACATTCAACTAAAGCCGGCGGTGAAATGGATTATGATAAATGGTTTTTCACCGAAAATGTTCCATTAGAAAGAGCCATGACTTTTCTAGCTGAGCTTAAAAAGGTTGATACAAGAGATGTTTTACCCGTTGAGTTAAGTGTCAAAAACACAAAATAAAGCACGAAATAGACCGCTAATCCACGTATGAATTAGCGGTCTAAAATGCCTCTGCTTCAACATTTACATACAATTCACGATTACTTTAACAACCAAGTTGACTACACGAATTACACGCTAATTCAAGGGGTCAATTTTTCTTGCCAAGGCGTGAATTTCTTTTGTCAGCCGCACTCAAGATAAATAATGTTGCAATACCAAAAACAATGCCCTCAATAATCATCACAGTCCAAATACCAATAGGGAACAAAAGTGAATAAAAAAATAATAGTAATCCGATTGCTAATATTAAAGTAAAGCCTATAGCAAATGACAACTTTTCAGGTAATGCTTTAAATTTAGCTATCATTTTTTCACTCTCCTGGTTCTTTATACGAAAAAAGTACTTTTTTTACCTATCCGAATTATAAACCTGCATTTTTTATAATTATACCACATTATTAATTAGCTTCCTTTCACTTTTGGAATACTTCGATAAAATAATGAAAAAAGCAGTGCTAATTTGAACTTTAATTTAAGGTTGTTTGTAGATTGATGCTTTAATTTTATTCATTGGCAATTTTAAATAGGTTCTTTCTAACTTCCTATTTCCCTATTAAGTTGTTTCAAAAACTCCACCATAAATTGATGACGTTCTTTAGCTAATCGTTTTCCTTCAGTCGTCACCATTAAATCCTTTAATAATAATAACTTTTCATGAAAATGGGTTACCGTAGCGGTCTCCTCTTTACGATATTCTTCTTCAGACATTTTCTTGCGCGCTTCTTCATTTGCATCATATAATTTTCTTCCTCTCGCTCCCCCAAAAGTGAAAGCCCTTGCTATTCCGATAGCGCCTATTGCATCTAGCCGATCTGCATCACGAATAATCGCTCCTTCAATTGACGTAAAAGGTTTTTCATTTCCGCCGCTAAATGATACGCTGTCAATACAAGCGACTACTTCATCAATCAATTTTTCATCGGCTCCGTGCAATTCAAGGATTTCTTTCACGGATATCGTATCTTCCAACTTATATTTCGCATCTTCAATATCATGAAGTAGGACACCTAATTTAATGATAGATTCATTTGCCGATGGTTCTGTCGCTGCAATTTCCATCGCATTTTTCATGACCCGATCGATATGATCCAAGTCATGGCTCGCATCAAAATTCCGATAGATTTCTTCAGCTGTTTTCCTGCATTTTTGAAATAGTTGTTCCATTCGATTCACCTTCTTCATTTTTTAAAAAACTGCAATTCACATTTCAGAAAATTTGGGCACATCATTGACGTACTATGTCGATTCATGTATAGTAAAATCATCCATGTTGCATAATGGAAGGACATTGAAGGACTGAGGAGGGGCGTATATGTACCAAGGAAAAGTGAAATGGTTCAGCAATGAAAAAGGATATGGTTTCATTGAAGCGGAAGACGGAGAAGATGTGTTTGTTCACTTTACTGGAATTGTCGGTGACGGGTTTAAAACGCTTGATGAAGGAGAAATAGTATCTTTTGAAATCACTGACGGGAACCGCGGACCTCAGGCGGCCAATGTCTCCAAACTAAGAAATGACTAACTTTCAACTACAAATCCCGCTAGCATGTAAATTGCTTGCGGGATATTATTTTGAAATCTTATTCAATTGACTGCCCAAAAATTTAAGTTGGTCTCCTACTGTACATCCATTTATACAAAATCGATGCGCTGCAGTTTTACCTTTGTCTTTTGCAAGCTGGCTTTTCAGGAAACAACCACTGCAATATTTATCAATAACCGTATCGATCTCTAACATAATGATTGTTTTATCCATTGCGGTCCTCCATTTAAGTTCATTCTAATGTCGATGATAATTAGATGCAAGCATCTTCGATAATTAGGGTACGCAATACACTGAAATATAAACAAAATTTCGAGGTGGTAAGATTGATCGAATTATACACAGACGGCGCTAGTGCCGGCAATCCTGGTAAAAGCGGTATTGGCGTTTTTATCAAAGGTGAAGGACATCTTATTAAAATTTCCGAGAGTATCGAACCTACCAATAATCATACAGCTGAATTCCTAGCCCTGCTCCGCGGTGTTAAGGAAGTCGCGAAATTAACAAAAGGCATTGTTTCCGTACGTTCGGATTCGCAGGCAGTCGTAACTGCAGTCGAAAGAGAATTTGTTAAAAATGAAGGACATAAGCTAATTTTATCTGAAATCTTGGAAGTAGCAAAATCATTTGATTTTTTCTTTATCAAATGGATTCCAAGTGCAGAAAACAAAACAGCAGATGCACTTGCGCGTGAAGGAATACATAAATAGACTGAATGGCATCTCTATCCATTCAGTCTTTTATTTATGCTTTCATAAATGCGACTGTATTTTCGTCACTATCATAGATAACCCATTCACGATTATCAACGACCGAACCTACATTAACCAGTACATTTTCACCGGTCAGATTATAAGGGATTCCAAAATGTATTTTTTTATTAACCCCGTCAATGGATAGCATCGAATTATGACTATGGCCATAAAAAACAAGGGGGCTGTCGACATCGGTCTCTAAAAGCGACCACGGATTGCCGCCCCATTTCCATTGATGTCCATGAATAACTCGACCTTTCTCCAGTTCAATAACATCTGGCATGGAATTTAATGATTCACGTAAGGCTTCGCTTGTTTCAGTAATATAAATAATTCGTTCTTCTTGATTCCCCCTAACCGATGGAAAGTTCAAGAGTTCCGTAAATCCTTGCGGGTTGAGCATAACCTGCTCTAGATTTTTAAATTTGAAATCAGTAATATCTTTTTTGCTAATGATGCATTCATAAAGATCCCCAGTACCTACCACTGTTGCTTCTGGCGCAACCGCTTCTATATGATCGAGCACTTTTTCTAAATCTTCTTTTGATGAATGAATATCGCCAAGTAATACATACCTCATCTATTTCACCACTTTAACCTTTTTCAATTTGCGCGTCTTCTCTGGACACCCAATCACTGTAACTTCCCACATAAAGACGGATATTTTCATATCCATAATGCGAAAGCATTGCATAGAGCGGAGAAGCTGTAACACCGCTTCCGCAATACACCGTTACTCTTTGATCGGAATCCGCCAGTTCTGACAACATTTCTTTTACCCTGTCGTCAAATTGAAATTTCCCGTCATTTTTTAATTGCTCCCAATCAAAATTTAATGCCCCGGGTATGTGACCCGCGACTCTGTCCAACGGTTCAACATCTCCGCGATAACGATTTGCAGCACGTGCATCGACTAATAGATTCTCCGTTTCACCCGCTACAGTTTTCTCCACAAACTCCCGTGATGCATAAATCGAATCATTCCAATCAGGGTTTACAGACGACTTCATTGGCTGTGTAATTTCTTTATCAACAGGAACACCTGACTCTTTAATTGCATCGAAACCTTCTACTACGATAAAAGCATTCAGAAAGCCGGCATATTGAAGGAACCACCATGCACGGGTTGCAAATGGACTTCCTCCGTCATCGTAAACAAGAATCGTATCATCTATTTTCAGTCCGCTTCTCCTATATAGTTCAACTAAAGAATCCTTACTCGGCATGGGTTGCCTTCCATCTCTTTTAGTTAAATCGGACAAGTCATCATTTAAATCCCAATGCACTGCACCGCTAACATGACTTTCCTTGTATAATCGCTTGCCTTCTTCTGAATCAGCTAATGAAAAACGAGCGTCGATCCATTTAACTTCACTCGTATCAATATCTTTAATCGAAACAAAAACGTTGCTCAACTACACCAACTCCTTTTGTAATGAATTGTATAAGTTCCGCCACTCATCGATTTTTTCAGTTTCCGTCAGAAGCGTTCGTTCCGATTCAATTTGCGTCATGCACTCTTTGAATAAATGGACTCTAAGTGCCTCTGCTTCTTCTACAATTAATCGATCAACCTGAACCTCAAGTCGTTTCTTTTCTCTATCAAGATATAGTTCTGTATCTTTCCTCAAAAGTTCCTCGAGACGGAGCTTCAGTTTATCTCGATCGCCTCGTTCGAAAAATGATTTTTCATTTCGAAACAGTCGATTGACACTGCCATACACCGCGGAATCTGGAAATGGAAAATCAAAAGACAATATGTCAGCTTCTTTTGGTTCAAATAAGGTCGGTTCGAATACATCATCGATTTCTTTGAGCGATTGAACTTCTGTTCGTTGTCGACTCATTAATTGCTTGGTTAAAAAGTTGACGATTCGTAAATTTGTTACTTTCAATTCCTGAGTGAGGTCAAATCCGATCATGTGAACTGTTTCATCAAGCGCGATTTTCAATGCTTCGCTAGAAGATTTAGCCGCAAAAACAGATGGATTATAAGCTTCCCTGAAGAAATCACTGAATCGCAAGAAGACACGCTGTAAAATATAATAAACAAGTTCATTTAATTCGTTCTTTGTACTTGTTTGAAATACTTCAATAAAACTGCTCGTATATTTCTTTTGAATTATTTCTTCTAAGTCAGCTAATTCAGTTAGCCGCTCCGATTTTCTTTTCATGTTTTTTTCGGTACGTGAAATGAGGGACGCTAACCGTTTTGTCGTTTTCATTGTTTCCTCTTCTAGTGATTGTACAGCTAGTCCTCTTAAGTCATATTCCAAGAAATGATGAAAGTCGCTTTCGAATATATCCATCATTTCATTGCTTTGATTTTCGTTTTTCGCTTGAAGCGCTTCTAAACTAGATATACCATGCACACGGGGATTTCGAATTCCGAATTTTTGCAGTTCATTCCCGACAAATGATTGCACTAACGCCGCTTCTTCATCATTTGATGCCAGGTCAATTGCGTTTACAATGAAAAACATCTTATCTAATTCGAATGCATCTTTCACACGGCCCAATTGAATCAGAAATTCTCGGTCCGCTCTTGCAAACGCATGGTTGTAATACGTAACAAATAGAATTGCATCTGCGTTACGAATATAATCGAATGCAACATCCGTATGACGAGCATTTATCGAATCAGCGCCCGGTGTATCAACGAGAGTAATTCCTTTGCGGGTTAATTCGCAATCATAATAAAAATCAATGGATTCCACGAAGCAGCTTCGATTTTCTTCAGCGACAAATTTGACGAATTCATCTCGTTGCACTTTTAACACTGTACCTAATACGTCTCTATATATCGGATAGCCTTGTCTGAATGCATCAATAAAAGCCTTGTGAATATGAAGTTTCTCATCTGTCAATTTTGTATTCAGAGCCTCATCTGCATTGGCAAAAGCATCCTCCAAATTTCCAACATGAATTCCAAGCGCTTCGAATGAGCGTAGAACATCCTCTGTCATTCGATCCATCGTTTTCAGGATGACGTCAGCAGTTCCATCTTCTTTACCCGGACCAATGGGACAAATTCGATTAATCGTCGCAGTTGTTGGATTCGGAGAAACTGGAAGAATATTCTCGCCGATTAACGCATTGGAAAAAGATGACTTACCAGCACTGAATGCTCCAAATAGAGCGACTGTAAATTCTTGTTCGTCCAAGCGTTTTGCTTTTTTGCGTAAATACTGAGCCATGTCGATAAATCCTGGTACATTTTCCACAACCTGTGCAACATGTAGCGCGTTGCTGCTCACTTCTTCACTTGCAGAAGACTGAACTTGGTCAATTTCAATTTCATTTTCCGGTTCAATGAAAAATGATTGAAGGGATAATAGTTCCGCCGTTTCATCCCGGGCAAACTCCGTGATATCGAGAACATCATCTGTATGCCAAGTTTTTATAAGCATGTCCCGTTTTTCTATTAACATCGGAGATGGGCTTTCAACTTTTTCTTCAATCAATTCTAAAAGATGTTTCAACTGATCAACACGCCCGATTACTTGGAGCTTTTCCTCCAATGAATTAATTTCTTTGTGAAAGAGGTCGCTTTTTTCATTTCCAGAAGTACGAATAATTTTTGAAACCTCTAATTTCCAGTCCTCGGTCAAACGTCTGTATGCCATAATAATATTTGTTTTCATTTGATTTGCATTGTTAATAACCGTCTCGCCCGTCATAATCTCCGAAGCATTGAAATGCTTTGTCACTTCTTCAAAAGGAATGACAAGGTTTAACGAATCGACTGCAAGTGAACGGTCATCACTTAATAAATGCGAGTCGCTTAATAGCTTTTTCATAAAAGTTTTTACATGGACTTCAATTTGCGTGTGAATAAGCTTGCCAATATTTTCTTCAAAAGCATCTTTTCGTCTATTTCGTTCTTCAGCCGTCTTCTTTCCACCAAATAGAAAACCGACTTTGAAAGTTGGAGAAATCGATTCCAAATAACTTTTTAACAACTCTCTAGTTTCGTACGGAGTGACTGCCGCATTTTCAATTAATGCGGATAATCCCTTATCAAAGGAATCTAAAAATGCGTCTTCCGTTTGCAGGGTAAGCGCTTTTCTCGTTTTATTCAATTCGTCTTGGATGGATTCATATTTTATCCACTCACTTTCCAAAACCAGTGAAGAATGCAATTCTTTTTCTTCGGCAATTTTCTCTCTCAAGAAGCGTTTATGTTCTTCTTGGAGTTGGAGAATCGTATTATTAGCATTCTCGATAAAAAAATCTTCCCAATTACTCATCGATCCTGTAATTATTTCTTTCACTTCGGGAAAATCATTATGCGGGTGATCCTCTACTTTTAAGCTTGTATAGAAAACACCTTTAGGCTTAACTCCCCATAATTCAAATGATTTTTCAACTGAATACCGGAACTCCTCAAATGACAATTCACTCTCCCGATGTTTATCAATTTGATTGATAATTAAATATACATTCGGATTATGACGCATTAATTCCTTCGTGAAACTAAAGTTCAATTCTGATTGAACGTGATTATAATCCATCGTATAAAAAACAAGGTCCGCCAAATGGAGTGCGGATTCTGTTGACTGGCGATGAGCATCATCCGTCGAATCTACACCTGGCGTGTCCATGATCGTGATGCCCTCTGGCAAAGCGGAATCTTTATGGCCGATTTCAACTAACGAAACAGCGGAACCGTCTTTACTGTATGTTTTCACGGCATTCGGGAAATCATGGCCTTCATATTTAAGTGCTTTGCCATCCATTAGATGAATGATTGCATAATCCGTATCCGACTTTTTCACTTTCACGATGTTTGCACTTGTCGGAATCGGACTAGAAGGTAATAAATCAACGCCAGTCAACGCATTAATCATCGATGATTTTCCAGCTGAAAAATGGCCGGCAAATCCGATCATGTATTCTTCTCTTGCTAACTTTTTACCAAAGAGTTTTATTTTATCGTATCGTTCACTGTCTTCATTCTGTTTAAATAACTCACCGTATGTTGCAGCTGTCGTAATTAACTCAGTAAGTTCATGTTGAAATTTCGGCATTAACTTTCGATCCCTTCATCAATTTCTATTTACATTGTACCACTTCTTTCGACAAAAAAATGTTCCTTTACCAAATAGATGGTCAAGGAACAATTTTCTTATAGATTATAGAGTTTACTGTATTTCTCAGATAAATACTCTGCTAAGTATTTTGCGATTAAACCTTCGCCTGTCGTATCTTTGATTATTTCAAGCGGTTTTTTCATTTTACCATGCTTATGGACATTTTCAGTCAACCACTCCAGAATTGGTGAAAACTCTCCCGTTAAAAGCAATTCATCAAAATTGGGAATGTCTTTTAACATCGCGACTTTTAATTGCGCTGCATACATAGAACCCAATGCGTACGATGGGAAGTAACCAAATGATCCACCCGACCAGTGAACATCCTGCAGAACGCCTTCCCCATCATTTTCGGGAGTCACGCCTAAATATTCTTTGTATTTTTCATTCCAAACTTTCGGCAAATCTTTAACTTCCAAATCACCATTGAACAATTCTTTTTCAATTTCATACCGAATCATAATATGGAGCGGATACGTTAGTTCATCGGCTTCAATGCGGATTAACGAAGGTTTAGAAGCATTAATCGCACGTATGAAACTCTCTAACTCAACGCCTTTAAATTGCTTTGGTGAGTGAGCTTTCAGTAAATCGAAATTGTATTTCCAAAAGTTTTCATGATGGCCGATAAATTGCTCATAAAACAACGATTGCGACTCATGGATCCCCATTGATGTCCCTTCTGCAACTGGAAGCCCTTCTAACTTCTTATCAATGTTCTGTTCATAAAGTGCATGACCACATTCATGGATCGTTCCAAAGATGGCAGACCTGAAATCATTTTCATCATACTTGGTCGTAATCCGCACATCGCCAATCGTAATCCCCATGGCAAATGGATGTACTGTTTCATCAAGCCGTCCAGCATCAAAGTCATAGCCAAGTTGTTTCAATACTTCATGACTAAAATTCACTTGTTTATCTTTTGGAAAATGGTGAAACAAAAATGACGTATCAGGATGATTGTCTGATTCTGAAATCTTCTTCACGAGAGGGACAATCGTTTTTTTCAATTCATCAAATACCTCATCAATTACTTCAGTGGTGAGTCCCGGCTCATATTGATCGAGTAGTGTATTGTACGGGTTTCCGTCCTTTTCACCCCAATAACCAATAAAGCGTTTCGTCGTTGCGACGATTTTTTCTAGATATGGTTGAAACATTTCAAAATCCGCTTTTTCTTTCGCTTCTTCCCAGACCGATTCAGACTGTGAAGAGAGTACAACAAATTCACGGTATTCTTCCGAGGGAATTTTTTTGCTTAACTCATATTCTTTCTTCACTTCTTCAAAGGTCTTCAACATAATAGGATCAAGTGACTCTTTTTTCGCTTCAAGCTCTTTTAATAAATTTGCCATTTCCTCAGAAACGCTCATATTAAACACTTCAGCTGATAAAGTCCCCACCGCTTCCGATCTTGATTCAATTCCCTTTTTCGGCGCCCCAGTTCGCATATCCCAATACATTATAGAAATAGCCTCGGAATAAGCACTCATCTTTTTAAGCAAAGCCAAAAATCTTTCTTCAGTAGTCAACCTATTTCCCCCTTACGACGATAAAGTTCTACTTTATAGTAGCATAATTATGGCGAAATAATCGATTTATTTTGAAATAACTCGCTTTCAGCGTTGATGTTTCTAATTTGCTTGCACTCATTGTAGGTTTTACTTGCACTTGAGGGACTTTGCTTGCACTTCAAAGTATTTTGGTTGCACTTAAAAAATTTTGATTGCAAGTCGGGACCTTCTCACTACGCAAAAATGAACCCAGCATATAAGATCGCGTTAAATAACGCTCTGCTTCCAATGAAATCAACGGACCATATAAAAAAACGAGTACTTTAACAAAAAATCTGGTTAAAGTACTCGCTATTATTAATTAAAAACAACCTCGACAGGAAATAATCCTTCAATTTCATTTTTAACTTGTTGTTCAGTAGGATCTAATAATAAATGTATCGTTCCAGAATCTGCAGATGTTCGAATTAATCTCCCCGCACCTTGACGAAGTCTTAATAGCATAAATGGAAGATCGACTTCACGGAACGGATCATTTGCATGTTGCCGCCTTGCTTCAAACAAAGGATCTGCCGGAGGGAATGGCAAATCGTGAATAATTACTTGCGTCAACGCGTCATTTGGAATATCCAAGCCTTCCCATAATTTATAGGAACATAAAACTTGAATTTCTTTATGCTGGAACTCTTTAATGATTGACGACAATTCCCGTTCACCTTCAAATGCCATTTGCGATTGACTGCTAACCGGAATTTGTTCCTTAAACTGCTTCATCGCAAATTCTGACTTAAACAGTATAAGTGTTTGCTGACCGGTCTCCATAAGCTCCATGACCTTATTCGCTTTATCATTCATAGCAACATCATATGCGTGGACTTCCATTACTTCATCATAATCAAATGGCGAATCAACGGAAAATGACAGAAATTCTTGTATCCCAAGACCATCTGCCAAATATGAAAAGTCTTCTTGCACAGAAAGTGTCGCTGATGAAAAAACGATTGGAATACGCGATGAAAATAACTTTTCGCGTAGAATATCAGTAACCAGTCGCGGCATTACGACCAGCGTCAACTCGCCTTCTGGCTCTTCTATCCAATCAACAGCATCATTTTCCGTGATGAATAAAGTCATCGAGAAGATGTATTGATCAAGATATTCCTCGACCATTTTCAATTCATACTCTGGAATTATATAAAGTTCACCTTCGAAAACAAATTCTTCGAGAAGAGATGTCGATAACTCGACAGCTTTTTTTCCTGTTTCAATAATATCATTAACTTTATCAATCGCTTTTCGTTCATTTTCCGATTGTTCGGCATGCGTGCCAAGCAAGTCGAAAAATTCGGCATGCGTGTCGATTAAGTGTTCCATTAACTGCAAAGTAGGTTCTCTTATATCATTTACCATGATTCTTTCCAAGAGATTCAGCAAGGTGCTATTTTGTACCTCGTACGTAAGCGCTCTTTGTGCAGAGTACTCAAGCAAATGGCCTTCATCAAACACCACCATTGACACGTCTGGCAATAATGGCAATTGGCCTTGCCTTTCACGAGAATCCTTCGTCCAAATATGTTCCATGTAAAAATCATGGGAGCAGATGATAATTTCTACAGCCTCGCGGTAATGATTGCGATGTATTGTTTGCCCGCATCGATTTCGTAAATCGCAAGCTAAACATTGTTGTATCGGATGAAAGTTAACCGTATTCCATTCTTCATCGCTTAGCTCTGGATAATCCGAACGTTCTCCGTAAGGAATGATTGATTGCAATGATCCCGAGCCGTAAACAAAGTCTGGAAGGCTAACTTCAATATCTTCGATATATTCTTCGTCCAATCGGTTAGACGCTTCATCTAATCGTTTAAGACATAAGTATTGATTGCGGGCTTTTGCAAGACGAACATCAATATCAAGGTTTAGCGCGTCGCTAATTTTTCGAATATCGCCGTCTTCCTTTACTAGCTGTTCAATAAGCGTCTCGTCAGCACATGATATAAGCGCTGGCTTCCCTGTATATCGCGCATATGCAATCGCTGGAAGCAAGTAAGCAATTGTTTTGCCAGTACCAACGCCTGCCTCGGCAAAAAGAACTTTCTTTTCTTTTAACGCTTTTTCAATTTGAAATGCCATATAAATTTGTTCGTCCCGACATTCAAATCCTTTTTCTGTTAACTCATCGTATAACGTATCCCCTATCCAGTCATTGAGTGAATCATAAAATGACTTTTCTTTCGATAAAGGAAATGGCATTCTTCTCTTCATGCAGCGAACTCCTTCCAATAGCGGTGCAAAAAGAAGAGGATTTCACCTCTTCTACAAGAAATAATTATTGACGCTTACCCCAATACTGATAATAATCTGTACGGATAAAACCATTAAAGAGCTTACGTTTTCTTGTTGCTTTTCTACCATACAAAGATTCAAAGTTTTCCAATGGGGAAATCATATAGACCGACCAAGAAGGATGATTTTTCATCACATCGCCGAGAACCCTTGTTAGTTCTTCGGCTTCCTCAAGTTCGCCGATTCGTTCACCGTAAGGCGGATTTCCCACCATTACCCCATTTAATCCTTGAATCTCTATATCTCGCAAATCTTTAACTTCCCAATTAATCAAATCAACAAAGCCGGCTTCAGCCGCGTTTTCTTCTGAGATTCGAATCATTCGCGAGTCACTGTCAGATCCTGAAATCGCCAGTTGTTGATCATATTTCGCTAAATCTTCCGCTTCTTCACGAACACGATTCCACACAGCATCTTCAATCCAAGGCCATTGTTCGCTTAAGAACTCACGATTAGTACCCGGAGCGATATTTTGCCCGATCATTGCAGCTTCAATAGGAATTGTTCCCGAACCACATAGCGGATCTATAAAAGGACGGTCTGGACTCCAACGGGTCAATTTCACTAGTGCTGCTGCAAGCGTTTCTTTAATAGGCGCATCGCCTTGGCCAACCCGATAACCACGTCGATGAAGACCGGTACCGCTCGAATCGATCGTAAGTGTAACCTTATCTTTTAAAATAGACACTTCCAATTTGAATAATGGTCCTGATTCAGGTAAAAAACCGCTTCGTTTATAAGCCGAATTCAACCGTTCAACAATCGCCTTCTTAACGATGGCTTGGCAGTCCGGAACGCTGAATAGCGTTGATTTTACCGACTTTCCCGCAACTGGAAATGCTGCGTCGACTGGCAGGTACATCTCCCAAGGAATCGCCTTTGTACGTTCAAATAATTCATCGAATGTTTTCGCATGAAACTCTCCCGCGATAATTCGAACTCTATCGGCAACACGCAACCACATGTTTGCTCTGGCGATTGCAGTCGCATCACCTGAGAAGAAAACCTTTCCATTTTCTGTTCTCGTTTCATATCCCAATGCTTTAACTTCATCTGCTACGAGTGATTCTAGCCCCATTGCGGAGGTGGCAACTAATTTATATTCATTCATTTTCTTCAACTCCCGTTTCTTTCAATTAAAACCTAGCTAAATTCATTTTTTTAAATTTAAACCGATAGTTGCCTATAAAATTCTTACGCTTATAAGCAAAAGATTATACGTTACGCACTTCAAGTATACCCAAAATAGATTCATTACAAAAATGTCGTATTAGCAATCATGGCATTTAAAATATGTATGTCAAATTTATTGTTTATATCAAAAAGAAAAACTCTCCTTTATGTCGGAGAGCTGTCGTCTTTGATTTAAAACCATAGGTAATTCGATAAGCCATGTTTTGTTCCCTAGTACTCAAACGGCTTGCGCCTCGTACGCTGGGTGGTAATCATCTATCTACAAGTATGAATACTTGTCTCTTCTTCTGTTCAGTTCCTTCAGAAGAGTGCCCCTACCATAGTTTGGGTTTCTCACTTGTGGGGTTTACCGCGTTCCATTCGATCCGTTTCCGGACCGACTACGTTTCTGTGGCACTGTTCAGGGAACCTCATCCATATTCACATAAAGTAAACGTAGGACTTATTCCCGCCGTCAACGCGCTAAGCGCGAAGCCCCGGCTTATTAATTCACCGAGCACAAACACTACGGTCATCTCAGAACCGTGTGAGCATGGACTTTCCTCTACAAAGTCTAGCTTTGCAGCGATTACCTGAATACACGCTATGGTATAATTAGTATACTATAATTCAGGTTAAATTTCAATAAGCGATCCAGTTATTCTTGATCATGCAACTTGCTTCCGAATACATGTCTTTCAAGATTGGAGATTCGTTTGAGCAAATCAAAGTTCATTGCACCAGGATTGCTAGCAGAAGGTCGTTTTTCCGCCGCTGCAAGTTCATCTTTGATCCTATTGTTTTCACTTTCTAATTCCGTAATCCTCTTTTTTAACAATTGGTAGTCTTGAATGACATCATCTAAAAATAAATCAACTTCTTCTTGATTATATCCACGCATAGCCGTTTTAAATTCTTTTTCGAGAATTATTTTCGCATCTAATTTAGTTTCCATGAAACTCGTCCTTCCATCTATCTTTCTTATGCGATATTATACCATATCTTGTCCGAATTTGTCTGTTTAAAACACTATAAAACTCGGTCCTTGTCGTTTATTGCGCTTCCCCGGGAAATAGTTTTCTCACTATTCTTATTTCCCTCTTTTGAAACATTTCCTGTTGTCGCAAACGAAATCGGTCAGTCAATTCGGGGTCTACTGTAAGCAGATGTTGCGCCCTCCTTGTATACTGTAGTGCCTTTTCTAACTCTTTTACTTTATGCTCATACAATTTGGCCAATTCCTCTAATGCAATTATTCTCTGGCGACCAACTAATCGATCTGCGGCAATAGTAAAGGATGAAATCGCTTCTTCTACGGCAAGTCTTCTCTTCATGATAAAGCCAAAGTGAAAATGCGTTACTGGGTGTTCCAGACCATATTCCAAAATGACTGATTCTAGAACTCGGCTACTACGATCATATAACTTCAAATCTGCAAACCATTTTCCGATATTGGTTTGTGAAACTGCAGTTCCGCGAGTAGACGTTTCAAATAGCAAGTCCGTTGACTCAATATAAAGTGCGACAAGTGAAAGAATATCCCACTCATTGTGCTTGAGCACTTTCATCAATGGATCGATGCGACCACTTTTTACAGCGTCTTGATAAATGATGGGAGCTAAATGACCCGGAATATCGTCTTCTCGAAAAAACCCGATTTTCTTTTCTTCGATATTGACTAAACTAAATGAATCAACCTCTTCTTTCCAAATCCGCCTCGAGCCATGCAACAAATCTATATGTGCATGAGACGCGAGTGGCGGCAATGAGTTTCGATTCATTGTCCATCGCGTTTCGACTTGCGGAAGGTCGAAACTTTTACCATTATACGTCACTAGATTTAGATTATGCTCCCATAATCCAGATGCATATAAGAACGCACGCTCATGGTCGGGTCCAGGTAGTAAATATTGCGTAAGTTTAAACGAGCATTTAGTTTGTTCAATAAAACCAAGAAGGAATATAAGAGTCCCTGTACCTTTCAAGCCTGTTGTTTCAGTGTCGAAAAAAACTAATCGCTTTTCCAAATCGGGCGCTAACGGATGAGTTTCATCAAGATTTCCCCATTTTTTTAATGCATTATTTAAATCAGACAAATAAATATTTCCATGCTTGTATGTGCTGTCAAAACTAATCGTGCGTTTATAAACAATTCCATGACTATTTTCTTCTTTGGTCAACCCTGCTGCCAACCACTTATCCTCGTAGAATGGAGATGGAGGCAAGACTTTTTTCTTTTCTGGTGTTTGTGTTTCTTTTGTAGTTTTCTTTACTAGTTTCTTCATTTCCATTAACTTTTTCTCATATGACACTTCTTTCTCCCCTTACCAGGGCGTTAAGAAGAGATTCAACGTCCTTTTTCATTCCAGTGCCGGCTTCTTGCGCGCCAATACAAATTGGACAGCCGCCTTTACAGCTACAAGATGCAACATGATCTTTGGCCTGTTGAAACAAGGAATCCCAACGCGTATAAATCTTCTCGCTTAAACCTATGCCGCCCGGATAACTATCGTAAATAAAGAATGTCGGTTTATCGGTGTGGACTGCTTTCACTTGAGGCACAACATGGATATCAGTTCGATCGCATCTGACAAACAATGGAATGAATGACTGAATTGCATACGCTGCCCCCGTCATCGCATCCGTCAATTCCGATTCAGACCATCCACTAGGCACATCAAATGAATACCAAGTCGACGATGTATGAAGCTCAGTCGCTGGTAATGAAATCGGTCCCGAACCGATATTATCATGTGTACCAAAACGAATCTTTTTAAATATAGTAGGGATAGCGAGCACTGCAATGTCTCCATACGAACAAATGCCATTTTTCGCCGTACTTGTTTCATCCTCGTTCATAACTTTTAACTCCACTGCTAAATTCGCATCCGTAAAATAATCTACATCGACTTCAGTCACGTAAGCTTTCTTCTCTTCCCAATCAAGCTTCTCTACTTGGTACTGAGTTCCTTGATGGATATAAATAGCTTCTTCATGGAGCAATGTCATCGCGCTAAATGTGTCCATCTCTCCGATGACTATCGTTCCTTTGGGAATTGTTTTATCAATAATGACGACATTTTCTTGAGCAGCAGAACGTAGACTGACATCACTTGCCGGAAAACGGTCCGTCATCCAATGCCATCGATCCGTAGTTTTAATAAGAACACCTTCAGCTTCAAGAAATTCAAGAAGTTGTTGCACTTCGAACTCTCCATAGGTTTCTGTTAAGGAAAATGGCAATTCAAATGAAGCGCATTTTAAGTGATCCATTAAAATAAACATATTGTCGGGATGAATTCTTCCTTCTTCAGGTGATTGGCCAAGGAGATAATCAGGGTTTTCAATAATATATTGATCAAGCGCGACAGATTGCGCGACATAAATTATTAATGCGTCTTCTTGTCGTCTTCCCGCTCTTCCGGCTTGCTGAAAAGCGCTTGCGATATTTCCTGGATACCCAGTCATGATGCATGCTTGCAGTTGGCCAATATCGATTCCTAGTTCAAGTGCATTCGTACTGACTACGGTTTTTATCGAACCATCGCGAAGACCTTTCTCGATTTTTCTGCGTTCTGAAGGCAAATAGCCGCCCCGGTAACCCATGACAGAGTTGTCGAATAGTTTCTTTTTCGTTAATTCTTGCATATATTTCACCAGCATCTCGACACGCACCCGGCTTTTAGCAAAGATTATCGTTTGCATGCCTTCGCGGTATAATAATGATGCGATATCCCGTACTTCTAATAACGCACTGCGGCGTATGCCGAATGTCGGGTGGACGACTGGCGGATTATAAAAAATGAAATGCTTTTTTCCTGAGGGCGCACCGTTGTTTTCTATTAAGCGCATATCTGTATTTGTAAGCGATTCTGCAAGGTCTCCAGGATTGGCAATCGTCGCAGAAGTGCAGATGAATACCGGATCACTTCCGTAGTAATTGCAAATTCGTTTTAATCGGCGTAAGACATGTGCTACATGGCTTCCAAATACGCCTTTGTATGTGTGCAATTCATCGATAATAATATATTTCAAGTTTTCGAATAGGGACACCCATTTTGTATGATGGGGTAAAATTCCGGAATGTAACATGTCCGGATTCGTTAAAACGATATGACCCGACTTTCGAACTTTTGTCCGGAGTCCGGGGGCCGTATCGCCATCATACGTATAACTAAGAATTGTTTCTTCGCTCGCTTCAATCAAACCGTGAAGATCGCTCAATTGATCTTGTGCTAATGCCTTCGTCGGGAATAAATAGATTGCTCTCGATGATTCATCTTCTAAAATGCTTTGAAGCACCGGCAAATGATAACAGAGAGATTTTCCTGAAGCAGTTGGTGTAACAGCAGTTATTGACTCGCCATTATATGCTGAATCGAATGCTTCTCTCTGATGACTGTATAGCTGTTCAATCCCTTTAGTCTTTAGAGCCTTGATAATTGAGGGATGAAGTACTGATGGAAAATCCGCGTAGGTCGCCGACTTGCCTTCTATTTTTCTATAATGAATAATATTGTCTGAGAACGAGGGGGTCGATCGCAGTTTAGTCAAAACCGAACTAATTGTTGTATTTTGAGTCATTTCAACTCTCTCTCCTTCTCCTCTTCGATCGCATCTAAAAATGTTTTTAACGTATATTCTGCTGAACGGATAGAAAGCACAAATCTTTTCAAGCCAGTCTTCTTATAGAATGACTGAACGATAAATTGTTTCATCCCATCCGTTAATGTTTCAATCTGAGATGGGTGTACGTACTTCGGTTTCGCAATTTTTATCCAAGCGTAAGATTCTTCTGCCCATTCATCTAACATTGAATGGTATTTATCTGCATATGGTTTTACTTCTTTAAAAAAGTCAGGTTCCCTGTCTAGTCGTCTCATCTCTGTATGGCGTACGAGACATTCTTGGCAGACAGAAAGGAGTATTTTACATTTTTCTTCTAAATTCATTTTTTATCAGCCTCTCGGATTCTTTCTTCTATTTTACCAGATTAACAATCGCTTAACCAATATCTAGCGAACACATATTCCATGGAATAAAAAGTATTCCGCATGAAATGGAAACTTTCTGCTTGCTAGTCCGTCCAATGCTTATGGTATGATGAATGAATGCGAGGTGGTACAATTGACAATTCGGTATCCGAACGGTAAAAAATATGTGCCCGTTAGAACCACTAGTCCTCAGAAATTTAGTAATCATTCCTATAGTAATCGCGGGAAAACGCTAGAAGAGGATTTGAATGAGTCCAACGAATATTATTTGACTCATAACATTGCTGTCGTCCATCAAAAACCGGTCCCGATTCAGGTGGTAAATGTTAATTACCCTTCTCGAAGCGCTGCCGTAATTACGGAAGCCTATTTTCGAACCCCTTCTACAACTGATTATAACGGTGTTTGGAATGGTCATTATATCGATTTCGAAGCGAAAGAAACAAGGAGCAAAACGTCATTTCCACTGCAGAATATTCATGAACACCAAATTATTCATATGAAAAATGTTACTATGCAAAAAGGGATTGCGTTTGTCATTGTTAAATTCTCTACATTGAATCGATATTTTATCGTTCCATACGATGTAATGGAGAAAAAATGGGAGAGAATGAAAGCTGGCGGTCGAAAATCAATCTCTTTAGCTGAATTCGAAAACGAATCGATCGAAATAGAGCTCGGATTTATGCCCAATATCGATTACTTAAAAGCGATTTCGGATATAGTAAACTATGAAGGCAATATTGAAAGGTAGGAAAAATTTATGAGCGATAATATAAACTCTAGAGTAGAGCGTCGAAAAGCTCTAGAAAACTCTCGCAATAAGAAACCGAAGAATACAAAAGGTATTATTAAAAAGGTCTTTCTATCATTAGTTATTCTAGGATTTGCGATATTAATTGGCGGAACCGGTTTATTTCTATTTTACGCAAGTTCATCTCCTAAACTCGATGAAGAGTTATTGAGAGATCCAGTTTCTTCGGAGTTTTTGGATCGTCACGGTGAAGTTTTCCACACGACTGGTTCGGAAAAAAGAGAATACGTCAACTACGATGAAATTCCAAAATTAATGGAAGATGCAATCTTAGCAACAGAAGACGTAAGGTTCTACTCCCACCACGGGATGGATTTTAAAAGACTTGGCGGTGCAGTGCTAGCAAACTTCAAAAGTGGTTTCGGTTCTCAAGGTGCGAGTACGCTGACACAACAAGTGATTAAAAACTCATTTTTGTCTGCGGATAAAACATTGAAACGTAAATCGCAAGAAGCATGGTTGGCTTTTCAACTTGAACGAGAATACGATAAAGAAGAAATTTTCGAAATGTATTTCAATAAAATATTAATGTCTGGATCGACCTACGGATTCGGAACAGCTGCAGAACACTTTTATGGAAAAAAACTTGCAGATCTTGAATTACACGAAGTTGCCATGTTAGCAGGGCTCCCACAGAGTCCAAATGGATATAATCCTTTCATAAATCCCGAACGTGCGGAGAAACGACGAAACATCGTACTAGGGTTAATGTATCAACATGGGAAAATAACAAAAGAGCAGATGGAAGAAGCAAGAACAATTGATGTAGCGTCTACTTTACGGCAGGAAGGAAATAAAGTAGCGAGCAGCGGCACCAAATATCCAGCGTTTATTGATCTTGTTTTGAATGAACTTGAGGATGCGGGAGTCGATCTTAGTGAAGGGTTGAAAATTCATACTACACTAGATCCGGTAGCACAACGCTCAGTAGAAGACGCGCTAACTTCTACTTATTATGCGAATGAAAAAGTAGAAGCAGGTTTAACAGTCCTTGATACTAAAACAGGTGAAATTGTTGCAGTTGGCAGCCGTAACTACAAATTAGCCAACTGGAGCTTTGCTACGCAAGAAAAACGCCAACTCGGTTCAACTATTAAACCAGTATTAGCATATGGTCCAGCTATCGAATATTTAAATTGGTCAACTGGCAATACAGTTATTGACGCGGAAAAAAATTATAATAATGGAAACCCGATTCGAAATGTAGATCTGAAGTTTTTAGGGGCGATGACAGCTCGAGAAGCGCTCTATAAATCACGGAATATACCCGCTGTTTCAACTTATGATGAAGTAGGTCATGGAAGAGCGAACGATTTCGCTGCAAAGCTAGGTATTGCGCTAAAAGGTGAAAACCAATCCAATGCACTTGGTGGTACATCTGAAGAATTTTCTACGGCTCAACTTGCAGGTGCATATGCTGCATTTGGTAATGGAGGCGTTTATACGAAACCACATGCAGTAAAGAAAATTGTTTTCCGTGACGGGAAAACGGAAAAACAGTTATCGCCTAATTCAGAAGTCGTCATGAAAGATTCAACTGCATATATGGTTACAGATATGCTGCGAGACGTTTTGAAATCTGGTATTGGAGCAACAGGCGCTCGTGCAAGTGTACCTGGACTCGATATTGCTGGAAAAACAGGTACAACAAACAATGCAGTCGATTCTTGGTTTGCTGGCTACTCTACTAACTATACTATTGCTGCATGGAGCGGTTACAAAGACCGGACACCAATGGAATATATGGACGGTGAACGTTACGTTCCTCAAGACCTTTTTAAGTCGGTCATGACAACTATTTCTGCAGGTAAAGAAACAGCACGATTCCAAAAACCTTCCTCAGTTGAAGAGGTTGATATTGTTTATAAATCAAATCCATTAATTAGAGCAAGTTCCTCAACGCCTTCAAGTATGAGACGTACAGAGCTGTTCGTTAAAGGAACAGTGCCAAAAGAAATCGCGGAAGAAATCAAACTTGATGCACCAACGAAACTCAAAGCTGATTACGATGAAAAGTCTAAGTCCATCACATTGAAATGGAATCACAAAGCCCCTAAATCCAAAATGCTTAAAGGCAATGTAGAATTCGTCGTATATGCAAGTATGGACGGCGGCGAGAAACAAGAGATGACAAGAACTTCAGACAATAAGGTTACCTTTACTGGTATTGAAGGCGGTAAAACATACACATTTGAAGTGATTGCGTTACTCGGAGAGCTAAAGAGCGGTCCCGCATCAATTTCAATTCGTGTTGACGAGAAAGAAGAACCTGAGATTGAAGAACCGGAAGTACCTGTAGAGCCGGAAGAACCGGAGCAACCAGAAGAACCGCAAAAAGAACCCGAAGAGCCTGAAGAGCCAGCCAACCCTGGAGACGGTGAAGGTCAAGGCGACGATGAAGGCGAAGGCGGAACTGGTGAAGGTGAAGGTGAAGGCGGCAATACTGAAGGAGAAGAACCAGGTTCGGGCAGCACTGGAAATAATGGAAATAACGGTAACAACGACAACAAAGGCAATAATGGAAATCAATAACTAAAAAGCTGAAGTTCATGCGCAGTACCTGCGTTGAACTTCAGCTTTTATTTTTGCATGACGGAGAGTCGTGCCGCTTTCTTTTTTGCCTCTGTATAGAGTGCATCAAGTTGAACATAAGCGTAGTGACTAGCAATTTTATCTTTCACAAATTGGAGTCGCTCATCCCCGTTTAACGGAAGAAGACGAGCAACCATCTTTCCAGTTCGTTGATTTAACTCGCTTCCGCCATATTCTAGAAGCTGAGTATAATTGCGAATCGCAATTTCCATATACGTGATGGCTTCTTTATCTTCTATATTATATAGTTTTTCAATTTCCTCTTTCACAAGATCCCATTTTTCAAAATGAGGGGCAAGAAGTTCTTTGGAAAAACGGTTCAATTATATCCCCCTCGCCTTCATCCGCTTCTTGCCTTCCCTGCAGATGGACAGTAGCGGACAAACCTCGCATTCCGGATTCCTAGCTTTACAATGGTAGCGTCCGAAGAAAATAATTTGGTGATGTGTATTCGTCCAATTATCTAACGGAGTCCAACGCATTATTTTTTCTTCAACAGCTAGTGGAGAATCTCTCCACCTGTTCATGCCAAGTCTTTTGGCTACCCGTTCAACATGCGTATCAACTGCAAGCGCCGGGATTCCAAATGCATTCGAAACGACCACATTTGCTGTTTTTCTTCCAACGCCCGGCAAGGTCATTAGTTCGTCTCGATTTGCCGGTACTTCCCCGTTATATTTATCAATCAGAATTTGGCTTAGCGCTTGAATACTTTTTGATTTATTACGAAATAAGCCAATCGATCTAATATCATCCTGCAACTCTTCAATTTCAACGGCAAGATAATCTTCTGGGGTTTTATATTTTTTGAAAAGCTCAGCAGTTACACGATTGACAAGCACATCCGTGCATTGTGCTGAAAGAAGTGTTGCTATCGTTAATTCAAATGGGTTTTCATGCACTAATTCACAATGTGCATCCGGAAACATTTCTGCGAATTTTTCCAAGCAAAATTCCCATTGTTTTTTGGTAAGCATTGTATCCCCCTAATCCCGTTCTTCGAGCCAATTATAAAATGGAACTCGTTTTACTTTGACCGTTTTATCTGTTTGTGTTGGACGCATGCCAACTGTTCTAAATTTCTTCGTTTGCTTTTCAACATCTGATAAGGTTTTGATATTTTTCTTTTTCCATTCAAATAGAATTCGATCGATATATCGAAGACTTAATTTTTCAGCAAGAACCGCTTCTTTTAAAGCCGCTCTGATGATTTCAACTGAATGACCATCATCATCTAACCACATTCCGATGGATTCAGATTCCATTGGAGATAGAAATCGACCGAATTCCTGTTCGAATAATGAATAGATTTCGCCTTCTTCGTTTTTCTCTATTTCTTCGACCTGTTCTTTTGCATCAAGGACTATTTCATCTGTGAGGCGTTTCCATAGTGGATTTAAAGAGAATGACTCGTATAAGACTCCTTTTTCGTCTTCACTTTGGATAATTTGAAGTAGACCATGTTGCATCAGTCTTTGTAAAATGGTAGAAACTTCATTTTCAGATAAATGCATGCGTTCTGCAAAGTCAGTCGGGGTAGGAAATAAATTGCCAGCCGCGTTGTATGCAGTCATATGCATGATTAGCATCGCATCTAAATCTTTTATGCCAAGACGTTTATAATTGTGAAAAAAAAGCTGGGAAATGGTTACATTTCCCTGCTCAATCCAAATTTGGAGTCGATCATCTTGCATTGTCATCCAGACTCCTTTCTATATAAAACGAAACTTCAAAATGTAAATTCATAATAAGTATTATGGATATAATCTGTTTAGCAGGCGTGGAAATGCAGCCGTTTCTCGAACATGGCTTGTCCCTGAAATCCAGGCTACTGTTCGTTCTAAGCCAAGACCAAAACCGGAATGCGGCACTGCACCATATTTGCTCAATTCAAGATACCATTTGTAAGCATCCTCATCTAGATTATGTTCTTTTATTCGTTGTTTCATTAATTCGTAATCGTAAATTCGTTCAGAACCGCCGATGATTTCTCCGTACCCTTCAGGCGCAATCATGTCAGCACATAAAACTACGTCATCACGTTCAGGATGCGGTTGCATGTAAAATGGTTTAATGCCAATTGGATAGTGAGTGATGAATACTGGCATATCATAACTTTCTGCAATTGCGGTTTCGTGAGGCGCTCCGAAATCGTCTCCCCATTCAATATCGTCAAATCCATTTTCGTGTAGGAAAGTGATCGCATCATCATACGAAATACGCGGGAATGGCGCTTGTATCTTTTCTAATTTAGAAATATCGCGATCAAGTCGTTCTAATTCTAATGCGCAATTTTGAAGAACGGATTGCACAATATGCGTCACATATTGTTCTTGAACTTCTAAGCTCTCTTCATGTTCAACGAAAGCCATTTCCGGTTCAATCATCCAAAACTCTATCAAGTGACGGCGCGTGCTTGATTTTTCTGCGCGGAATGTCGGCCCGAACGAAAACACTTTTCCAAGTGCCATAGCCGCTGCTTCCATGTATAATTGTCCTGATTGTGAAAGGTAAGCATTTTCATCGAAATACTTCGTTTCGAAAAGTTCAGAAGTGCCTTCAGGTGATGATCCTGTCAAAATCGGAGGATCAACTTTCACAAAACCATTCATATGGAAAAATTCATAGGTTGCGCGAATAATTTCATCACGTATTTTTAAAATAGCGTGTTGTTTTCTAGAACGAATCCATAAATGACGGTTATCCATCAAGAATTCTGTACCATGGTTTTTTGGTGTTATCGGATAATCTACCGCCGCGCTAATAACTTTTACATCACTAACTTGAAGTTCAAATCCAAATGAAGAACGTTCATCCTCAACAACTTCGCCTATGACATATAGTGAACTTTCTTGAGATATGCCTCTAGCATTTGCAAAGATGTCTTCGCCTACAGCTTCCTTAGCGACGACTCCTTGTACAAAACCCGATCCGTCACGTAATTGTAAAAATGCGATTTTACCGCTAGATCTTTTATTTGCAAGCCAAGCACCAATTCGCACAGTTTCTCCGACGTGGTCTGGCATTTCATGAATCATAATCGTTTTCATAAGAACCTCCAAAAATAGTCATTTCTGTATTTTTACTCTCTCCAATTCTCCCGTACAAACTTATCAATTCGACGGATTGCTTCTTCAATTAACTCAATTGAAGTCGCGTACGATAAGCGGATTGTATTGGGTGAACCGAATCCTGATCCAGGAATAATGGCTACATTTGCTTCAGTCAATAACGCTTTCGCAAAGTCGTCTACATTTTCAAAACCTGTTTTCTCGAGCGCTTCTGTTACTTCTGGAAGCAAATAGAATGCACCGTCCGGTTTTATAACATCAAAGCCCGGGATTGCAGCTAACTGGGGATACACTTTGTTCAAGCGTGATTCGAACGCTTCACGCATAACTTCTACAGTTTCCTGCGGACCATTGTAAGCCTCGATTGCTGCATATTGAGAAGTTGTTGTCGGGTTGGACGTTGAATGGCTCGCCAAGTTTGTCATAGCCGTTACTACATCTTCATCCCCCGCGACATAGCCAATTCTCCAGCCTGTCATTGAATGCGATTTAGAAACACCATTGATGACTAATGTACGTTTTTTTGCATCATCAGATATTTGAGCGACTGAAATATGTTTTTCATTGCCATAAACAAGCTTCTCATATATTTCATCCGAAACAATCCAGATATCCTTTTCTTTACAAACTGCCGCAATTTCACGTAATTCATCTTCCGAATAAATCATGCCAGTCGGGTTGCCTGGTGAATTAATGATGATTGCTTTCGTCTTATCAGTAATCGCATTTTTAATTTGTTCTGCAGTTACTTTAAATCGGGCAGCCGAATCTGCTTCAATATGTACTGGCACACCGCCCGCAAGCTTTACCTGTTCAGGATAACTTACCCAGTATGGTGTCGGGATAATTACTTCATCATCCGTATCTAGAATTACCTGAAATAATGTATAAAGGACATGTTTTGCACCGATGCCAATCATTATTTCTTTTCGCGTATAGGTCAGTTGTTGATCTTTTTTCAATTTATTGATGACTGCATCTTTCAGTTCGACCAATCCGCCAGAAGGCGTATATTTTGTTTTCCCTTCTTTCATGGACTTTATGGCCGCTTCTAATATGTTATCAGGCGTATTGAAGTCGGGTTCTCCCGCTCCAAGGCCAATTATATCGATGCCCGAATCTTTCATCTGCTTCGCTTTTGCGGTAATCGCCAGCGTTGTCGATGGTGTAAGTGTATTTACTCTGGAAGCTAATCTTTTAGTCAACAATATCTCTCCCTTATAAGTTTAAAATTCTTTTCCACCACTGCCCACTTTCAAAAAATACATAAACATAATTCAACTTTCCATTTTCTCCGGTAAACGCAACTTCCCAAACAGGCTCCTCTTCTTCGATTCCAAGTGAAACATGGAGAACCTTAGCAATGGTCAGTTCCTCTCGAACAGTCTGTATCGCTTCCTTTGCGGTAATTCCATCTTCGACTTTCAGGCTCTTAAAACCATCTTCCGCATAATCATCAACAAAAACGGCAATTTCTTCTCCATTTTCATCGATCCCGAAAACGACCATGAAAGCTTGGGCGCCATTGTAAGGTTGGACTGAATTGACGGATACTAACTGCCCCGATTCAAGAGCTGCTTTTGCCGCAGCTTCTGTTGATACTGCCAATGGCTTGTTCGCATTATAAAATACTGTTATGACAATTATTGTTGCCAATGCGATGAGAAAGACGGTTATAAATTTAATCCAATTAAGCATATTCTTTCACGTCCTGTAAATCGTAGAAACGAATTTTTTCATACAAGTCTATTATAGCAATTTTCGAGTTCGTTAACCATTACTTGAAGCGGCACTTTTTTTACTGGCACCTCTGGAAGCGACGCTAAAAATTGTTTTCCATAAGATTTTGTATCAATGCGCCTGTCTAAAATAATGAAGAAACCTTTATCTGAAGATGACCGGATGAGTCTTCCAAAACCTTGACGCAATCTCATTACAGCTTCAGGTAGTGCATAATTGACAAACGGGTTTAAGCCTTGCCCTGATAAGATTGCAGCTCTAGCTTTAAATACCGGGTCCTCTGGTGATGTGAACGGAAGTCGAACAACGATAACTGCTGAAAGTGCATCACCGGGAACATCGACCCCTTCCCAAAAGCTACTCGTTCCAAATAACACAGAACGTTGATATTGATTGAATGATTTCAATAGTTTCATGCGACTTCCCGGTGTAATTCCTTGGGCAAATAATGCATATTCCTCCAATTGTTCGCTCTCAGTTATTAAGTCATATGTTTTTCTTAACATATCCTGCGATGTAAAGAGAACGAACAGCCTGCCACCAGTAGCCATGACTGTACGAATCACAGCATCCGTTACGGCTTCGATGTAATCCGTCTGCGATACCCGTTGAATCTCAGGCATGTCTTCTACGATAAAAACTTCTGCGCCACCATAAAAATCAGATGGGGCTTCGAAATTTATTAAAGGAACCTCATCGTTTATCCCGAGTTTTTCTGGAATATAGCGATCATAATTTGGAATTGACATCGTCCCGGATGTCCAGATGATTCCCGTTTCATCTTCTTTTAGCCGTTTAATTAGTTTGCGTACAGGAACCGCGCTTTCCAAAGGACTTTTCACAATGAGTAAACTTCCCGGAATGCTGCGGACGTCCTTTTCCAACCAAACCGTAAAGTTGTCGTAATCTTCTTCAAAAAATATATCAACCCAATCACCGGCTTTAATTTTAATCTCTCTAATCCAATAGGTCCATTCAGATAAGTATGCCAGTTCACTGCGGGACATATTATTTTTACAATTAGCTAAACGAGCAATAAATGCCTCCGCCTGATCAATGTAATCTGATATCGCTAGGGTCACTCTGCTAAAGTATCGTTTCATATTTTTCATGCCGTCAAGCGGGTAAACTTTTCGATTGCCTTGCTGTTTTTTGATCGCATTCGGTTCATAATTCGAAAGTATGGCCGTCGCCTCATCAAACGCTTCTGCAAATCGTGCAAACGAATCTAATAATCCTTCCTTTACATGCCTACTCGCTAGTCCAAATCGATCAATGAGTGAAAATATCCCGTGTAATAACTGGCCCTCAGCTTCTGAACCAACTTGGCCCATTATATATTTCCAGTTCGTATAGGAAAAAACAATTTCGTTATGACGAATCGCTATTTGGCCCATCTGATGTACTTCGTCTACGATTAGTCCACTTAGCGAATTGAAAATGCGGTTGGAACGATTACTATCAGCAAGCAACATCGAATGATTTGTAATTATGAAGTTCGAACTTGAACATTCCGAGACGAGCCTTCGATGGAAATCAGCTTGATATTCATCAGGAGCCATTCGCTCGGAGCGTTTTCGAATACGATCGACAAACAATTGACCGCCGCCAGAAACATTCAGATCCTCCAAGTCGCCTGTCTTTGTTTCGGTTAGCCATACAAGAATCTGCATAATCGTAAATGTTTCATCGTAAGATTGCTCTGAAATTGTTAGGAGTTCTTCGAATTTACCTAATGAAATATACTGTTCTCTTCCCTTTAATACTGTCGCCTTAAGATTTGCGCCAAATATAATATCCAGTTTTTTCATTTCTTCGTTAACAATTTTATCGGCCAAGTAATTCGTATATGTACTTATTACTACAGGCTTTCCCGTTTCCATTGATTGAATGGCGGCGGGCACTAGATAGGCGATGGATTTTCCTATACCAGTTGGCACTTCTGTAGCTATTTCAGATTTCTCGCTTAATGCTGTCCACACTGTATCCATAAACCGGAGTTGAGATTCTCTTCGTTCAAATTTCGGAAAGGTCGCTTTCAGGAATTCTACTTTCTTATTATCATCAAACGGATAGTCAAAGTGACTAATTTCAACTTTGTTTATATCATCGATATTTCGATAAGGAATACCACGAAACGTTGAAAACTCAGATGGAAGACTTTTCTTCCTAGCTTCTTTTAACGCATCGTAAAAAAGTGCCGCTAAATCCGTTTTTAGACGAAATGATTTCTTATGCAATAATTCAATTGTTGCAGAAGGCAAAGTTTGAAGTTTTCTTTGACAAGCGAGTAAAAGTTCACTTGTTGCTTCAGCATCATCATCGGCCCGGTGTGCAGCGGGTAAGGAAATATCAAGTTCTTCCGCAATATCCTGCAACCTGTAGCTAGCGGATGAGGGGAAAATGATTTTGGATAATTCGACGGTATCGATTTTTCTTCCAGACCATTCTTCTACTCCACAACGTTTAAATTCATTTTGCAAAAATGATAAATCGAAATCAGTATTATGCGCAACAAAAATAGTCTCATCAAGAAGATTACGAACTTCTTCAGCAATTTCTTCGAAATATGGTGCATTTTCCACTTCTTCATCTGTAATATTCGTAAGCTGTCGAATAAACGGCGGGATTTTTTGACCGGGATTGACGAACCGAACAAACTTTTCGGCAATTTCCCCGTTTCTAATAAATACAATCGCAATTTGAATGATTCGATCCCCTTTGGCCGAAGAGTGGCCGGTTGTTTCCAAATCAACAACTGCAAACGTTTTTGTTATCATAAAATCATCAACTTCCTGTTAATCAATACTACTTGAGATTATACCATATTGTGCATAATAACAGCGATCACAAGACCAAACTTCTTTGAAAATAAAAACTCACAAAGAATTGATTTTCCTTGTGAGTTTTATTTTTAAACAGTCATGCCCGGTGCTTCTTTTATTACTTCTTCAATTTTATTGTCCTTATCCATCAGCAAAACCGTCGGTTTATGTTCTTTTGCTTCTTCATTCGACACGTATGCATATGACAAGATAATGACTATATCGCCTTTTTGAACGAGTCGTGCTGCGGCTCCATTTACACAAATTACGCCACTTCCCGGTTCGCCTGCGATAATATATGTTTCAAAGCGCGCCCCGTTGTTGTTGTTAACAACATGCACTTTTTCATTTGGCAACATCCCTGCCGCATCGAGTAGATCACTATCAATTGTAATGCTGCCGACATAGTCAAGGTTCGCTTCCGTGACAGTCGCTCTATGCAATTTACTATTCATCATCATTCGAAACATATTTTTCATCCCTTTGTTGACATAATAATATTATCTATTAACCTTGTTTTTTCGAATTTCACGGCACAGGCAATAATCGCTTCTCTGGCATCAGTCGTGTAAGGCAAAAGTGAAGGATAAGCCAATAATGACACATAATCAATTCGGCCTGGACTATTGCTCGTAATCTGATTCGCTACTTCTTCAACTATTTCTTCTACCTGAAGACCTTGATGAAATAATTCTTCTCCAATTTTTAAAGCCTTTTGAATGGCAGGTGCAACTAAACGTTCTTCTATCGATAAATTCACGTTGCGCGAGCTTTTTGCAAGTCCATCTTCCTCCCGAATCGTGGGCACTCGCACAATCTTCGTCCGCAAGTTGAAATCGCGCACAAATGTTTCAATAATCGCAAGTTGCTGCGCGTCTTTCATGCCAAAATAGGAATGGTCCGGGTCAACAATATTGAATAACTTCAATACTACTTTTAAAACCCCGTCGAAATGACCCGGACGCGTTGCCCCGCAAAGTGACGAAGCCTGCGGGCCGGGTAATATTTGTATCCCGCCGTCCTGCGGATACATTTCATCAGGGTCCGGGATAAATAAGATATCGACCCCCGCCTCGGATGCAAGTTTTGCATCATGCTGTTCATCCCGTGGATACGCTTCAAAATCCTCTCCGGGTCCGAATTGGGCTGGATTGACAAATATACTCATGACGACAATGTCATTTTCTTTTCTAGCATGTTCTACAAGACTGAGATGTCCTTCGTGAAGAAATCCCATTGTCGGAACAAAACCTACTGTTTGGTTATCTCTTTTACTTCTATCGAGTAATTCTTGTAATTCATTAATTAGTCGTATTGTTTTCATCGTTTACTCACCTTTATTACTCCCGTATAAAGTGCTTAATTCCTCTTCTTTCATCGTAAAACGATGATGATCTGCCGGGAAAGACCTATCTTTAACAGCATCAACATAATCTTTTAGCCCATCTCTGATGACAGTGCCGGAATCTGCAAACTTTTCAACGAATTTAGGAATATGATGACTGCCGTATTGAACTGTATCATGGAAAACAAGTACTTGACCGTCTGTCTCTGCGCCTGCTCCGATTCCAATTACAGGAATTGATATAGCGGCCGATACTTTTTGAGCTAGTTGATAAGGAATACATTCAAGCACGAGCATAAAAGCGCCGGCTTCTTCACAAGCTTGTGCGTCCCTGATTAACTGTTCAGCCGCTTCCGCGGTTTTTGCTTGCACTCTGTAACCGCCAACAACCCCAGCATGTTGAGGAAGTAACCCCAAATGCGCAACGACTGGTATGCCGGTATTCGTAAGAAGATTGATGACATTAATGACATCTCCTGCACCCTCGAGCTTAAGGGCATTAGCGCCAGTTTCTTGAAAAATTCGCACTGCTTCTTGCAGCGTTCTGTCATACGAACCTTGATACGATCCAAACGGCATATCAACTGCGATGAATGTATCAGTAGCACCGCGCCTCGTTGCTTTTCCATGATGAATCATGTCATCTACTGTTACCGAAACTGTTGAATCATAACCAAGAACGACCATTCCAAGCGAATCGCCCACCAAAATGATATCTACCCCGGCCTCTTCTGCTAATTTACCGGATGGATAATCGTATGCAGTAAGCATCGCAATTTTCTCGTTCTTCTTTTTCATTTTAATAAAGTCTGCTGTCGTTTTCATTTTCTTTTCTCCTCTCTTGGAAGAAAACCAAAAATAAAAACCCTAATGCCCGAAAATGGACAGAAGGGTTGTGTAATCATCAGTAGATGGTTTCCTCCGTCCCTGTCTTCTATAAAGATCAAGGCAGAACATTTTTAAATCCACATAAAGTTTTCATAGCTTACTAAATTGCAAGGTGCAGTTCAAAAATGATACCGCCCATCGAAACTACTATACCAAATAGAAGTAGTTATGTACACATATTATTGAAAATGAATATCAGCTGAGAAAATACCGCGAATGGAACCATCATCTAACTTCAAATTTAACATGCCGTCTTCCGTGATCCCCATTGCAACGCCTTCAATCGTTTCATTGAACATCACTGCGCGAATTCGCTTTCCGGCAGTATTTGAATACCCTTCCCATAGCAACTTAATCGGACTAAATCCATGTGTTACATATAAATTAGTGTATTGTTCTAGGAGATCAAGCGTCTTCGCTATGAGTTTGGCACGATTATTTGTTTTTCCGCTAACCATCTTCAAAGAGGTTGCGATTGACTTTAAGTCATCCGGGAAATCCTCTTCAGTTTGGTTTACGTTGATTCCAATTCCTAAAATGATTGCTTTTACCCGGTCAGGGTCTGCTTGTAATTCCGTTAAAATTCCAGTCACTTTTTTGCCATCGATTAAAATATCATTCGGCCATTTAATAGAAGGCTGGGCACCTGCAACTTCCTCAATCGCACGGGTTACTGCAACCGCCGCCACTAACGTCATTTGCGGCGCTTGTTGCGGAGTCAGAGCTGGGCGAGTAATCACGCTCATCCAAATCCCTTTGCCATCCGCTGAATCCCAAGGTCTCGACATTCTTCCTTTTCCGGATGTCTGTTCTTCGGAGATTACAACTGTTCCGTTCGGTGCCCCGTTTTGAGCTTCCTCATGCGCTATGAGTTGGGTTGAGAGACATGTTTCTTTATAGACAATACGCTGACCAAGAGTAGTGCTTTTCAAATATTTTTTCACGTTCGCTTCATTCACCCGGTCCGGAACTGCGATTAAATAATAACCTTTTTTTCGAACCGTTCCGATCTCATAACCATCGCTCTCAAGATCTTTGACGTATTTCCATATTGCAGTTCTGGACAGCCCGAACTCATCCGCAATTTCTTGTCCAGATACAGGTTGACCGTTCGCTTCAAAAAGTCTTTTCAAAAATTCATTTTTCGCATTTGAAGTCATTCATAAACCAGTCCTTTATATCAGTCAGTGTGTTTTTACATTGTCCATGTAAAACGGCCTGTTCTATTTTTTTGATCCATTCGCCTGTCCATGGTCCACCGGGTAGGTCCGTCCACTCCATTAAGTCCTTGCCGCTAACTTCAAGATCTTGTTTAGTTTGGATTGGCAAAGCTTTCTTTCTTTCCTCTATTTCCAAATCGGTAAGTGTCCCAGCATCAACATTTACGGCATGAAAAAATTTCTCTGCACATTTCAACACTTGTAAATCATATGAATAATAATCTTCAATTGTATAGTCGCTTTCTAATCGTTTTGTATACAATTTATGCACTGCTGTTATGAAGTTTTTCTCTTCATTCGATAATTTAAAATGATTAGCTAATTTGGATGGGTTAATCTCGGCAATCGTCACAAAGAAAGCCCAGCCTTCAGTTGCAATAACAAATGGCAGCGCACGTTTTAATTCTTTCACTTTATCCGTATAAAGAGAAAGCTCCTTACCTAACCGGGAAGAAAATAAAGTATTCATTGCTTTCATCGGATTAACACCCGTAAAAAGTTTGTCTAGTTCAATTTTTATTCGTTCGATTGAAACATGTTTGATTTGATGTGCGTTCTGATGGATAGCAAGTAATGTTCCCGCCTCAATATCAAAGTCGAGTACAGACGAGAACCTGACTGCCCGTAGCATCCGTAGAGCATCTTCATGGAAACGCTCAGTGGGATTCCCGACAGCGCGAATCAATCGTTCCTTCAAATCAGTTTCACCATTAAATAAGTCAATGATTTTTCCGTTCTTTGTCATTGCAAGCGCGTTAATGGTAAAGTCTCTGCGAAGTAAATCATCGCGCAATGTTTTAACGAAATGGACGTTGTCTGGTCGACGATGATCCGTATACGTACCTTCTGTTCTATAGGTAGTGACCTCGATTGCCTCATTCTCAATGATGATAAGCACCGTGCCATGAGCAATTCCAACGTCAATCGTATTGTCGAATATCGCTTTCACTTCATCGGGTTCCGCGGAAGTCGCGATGTCTATATCCTTCGCAGTTTTCCTTAGGAGATGATCACGAACCGCGCCTCCAACAAAAACCGCTTCATGCCCCGCTTCTTCGAGTCGACGAATGACTTCATAACTCGCTTTACTATCAAAGGTATTGGTCGTCATCACTTTACCGCCACTTCATAATAAAGTTCTTCATATTGATCGACAATTTTCGCTGAATGAAATTTTTCTTTTACTGTTATAAAACCATTATGCTTAAATTTCGCGTAGAGTTCTTCATCTTCGAGAAGCAACAAGCCTTTTTCAACAGCTGCATCGATATTCCCGAAAGGAACAATAAAGCCGTTAACCCCGTCTTCAATCACTTCCGGTATCCCTCCAACATTTGTGGCAACTGATGGTACACCGCAAGCAAGCGCTTCAAGTAGGACAAGCCCGAATGCTTCTTTAGTAGATAAATGGAACATAACATCGCTAATCGCAAGCAGTTCTGACATATCATTTCGTTTACCCGTGAAAATAACTTTGTTTTGAAGATTTAATTCATTGACAAGTTTTATGACATTTTCTTTTTCGGGTCCTTCTCCGACGAGTAGTAATTTTGCATGTATCGTTTTGGCGATTTCATGAAAACTTTTTACAATATCGGGGATGTTTTTCACGTCGCGAAAATTTGAAATATGAATAATCACCTTTTCATCCTCACTAATCCCCAGTTCTGACTTCAACGTCTCGACTATTTTCGGCACATAAGTTTCTTCGTCGATAAAATTGTAAATTACACGAATTTCTTTATTCGGATCGATAAGATCAATTGTATCCTGTTTTAGGGATTCAGAAACGGCCGTTACGATTGTCGACTTATTAATACCATATCGAACAGTATTTCGGAGGGCAGGATCGTAGCCTAGAATCGTGACATCCGTACCGTGTAGCGTTGTAATAACGCCAATGTCTGAACCAGCCATATCTTTTCCGAGAGCGGCCGACACCGCGTGCGGCATTGCATAATGGACATGAAGCAAGTCCAAACCTTCTGATTCGATTACTTGGGCGATGCGATTAGCAAGCGCTATATCATAGGGTGGATATTTGAAAACTGCATACCCTTCTATTGTGACTTCGTGAAAATGCATATTTGGATGTGCATCAAGAAATCGAAACGGCATACTGGAGGTGATAAAATGCATCTCATGACCTTTATTTGCCATCATAATTCCAAGTTCTGTTGCAACGACACCTGACCCGCCTATAGAAGGGTAGCAAATGACGCCAACTTTTAATTTCTTCATGTCAACCACCCTTTCAGGAAACTTCCTATTCGATAATGTGTTCAAGTCCATAAACAAGATCTTTTCTATCTAGAACATTGCGTATCGCCATTATGATACCGGGCATAAAACAACTTCGGTCAAATGAATCATGCCGGATTGTTAGAAGTTCGCCTGTACTGCCTAGCAATACTTCTTGATGGGCAAGTAAACCAGGAAGCCGAACACTATGCAATCTGATACCGTCGATAGATGCACCGCGTGCACCAGGCAGATGTTCCTTTTCCTCAGGATGACCTTGCACATGTGATTGTCTATATTCCTTGATCATTTCCGCTGTTTTAGTTGCCGTTCCTGATGGCGCGTCTATTTTTTGATCGTGATGCGATTCAATGATTTCAATGTCGCCGAGATACCGGGATGCCATTGCGGAAAATTTCATCATTAATACTGCTCCTATTGAAAAGTTAGGTGCAATGATTCCGCCGACTTTATTCTCATTTGCAAATGTTGTTATTTCTTCAATTTGTTCTAGTGATAAACCTGATGTTCCGACAACAGGTCTAATTCCATATGTAATAGCTTTATGCATATTTTCGTACACCGTATCAGGTGTTGTTAATTCCAATAGGATTTCGGGTTCGGTTTCTTTTGCTAAACGGTCAAAGGATGTATAAACGGGAATTCCGCTTGTATCATCCGTTAAACTTTCCCCATGTAAAAAAAGTCCTTCACCTTTATAATCTAATGCAGCAACGACTTCCATATCTTCAACATTCATTAATGCTTTTACCGCCGCAGTTCCCATTCTACCCCGTGCTCCAGCAATCGCGATTCGAATCGTCATTTTTTATTGCTCCTCCTTTTTAGTCCAACGATTTGCATCACGAACTTTAAATTTTTCTATTACAGAAGTAAGTGCTTTTTCTAAACTGATTCCTTGCGAATTCGCAAAACAGACTAAAACAAAAAACAAATCCCCTGTTTCTTCTTCTAAAGAGCGGACTGCTTCCCCGGACTTTTTCTTTTTCATGCCATATACATGTTGCACTTCCCTTGATAGTTCTCCTAACTCTTCCGTGAGTCGAGCCAAGAGTTCCATGGGTGGAAAATAGCCTTCTTCAAAACCGTTTATGTATGTATCAATTTCTTCTTGCAGTTCCGGTAACGTCTTTTGTGTCATTCGTTAACTCTCTCCTATCGTATTAATTTCCTTCCTGGTTGTCAAAGATATAAATATAGATGATAATAGGAATATTGCTCCAGTGCAATTACAATGAAGGCAATCATATCGTGGCGTAATTGATTCGAAAGGCGGCATTTATATGTTTAACGGAGTTAAGATTAAAAATATTATATTCATTCTAATAGGCGCAGCAATTTTTAGTTTTGGCCTCGTTCACTTTAATATTCAAAATGAATTAGCAGAAGGCGGATTTACTGGTATCACCCTAATCCTTCTATTTGCATTCAATTGGGATCCAGCGCTAATGAACTTACTATTAAATATCCCCATGTTCATCATCGGCTGGAAGTTATTGGGAAGACTTGTTTTTATCTATACCGTCATTGGTACTGTTGCTGTCTCGATATTCATAAAAGTATTTATGATTTACCAAATTGATTTTCACATGCACGATGATATGGTTCTTGTTGCATTATTTGCCGGGCTTTTTATTGGCGTTGGCCTTGGAATAATTTTCAGATACGGTGGAACAACCGGCGGTGTTGATATTATCGCACGTTTAGGGCATAAATACCTTGGATGGGGCATGGGAAAAACTATGTTCCTCTTCGATGCTTTCGTTATTTTACTTTCTTGGCTTGTCTATCTTAACTCGCGTTCAATGATGTACACGCTTGTTGCAGTCTTTGTTGGCGCGCGTGTCATTGATTTTGTCCAAGAAGGCGCCTATGCCGCAAGAGGCGCTTTAATCATTTCAGGTTATCACAATGAAATTGCAACTAAAATCACCGCTCAAATGGACCGTGGCGTGACAGTGTTATCAGGCTATGGACATTTCACTAAATCTGATCGACAAGTGCTCTATTGCGTTGTTGGCAAAAACGAAATTGTTCGGTTGAAAAACATCATAGCATCTATTGATGAATACGCATTTGTATCACTAATAGATGTTCATGAAGTGTTAGGTGAAGGATTTACACTCGATGAGCAAAAAAGACCGATTAATCCATAATCTTTCGTCTACAAAAAAGGTCTATCCCGTTTCAATTGGGACAGACCTTTTTTCGTGCGATTAGTCTCGGCTTGTGAAAATCAAGAGAAGACGTACTAACTCAAGTACTGCAACTGCTGCTGCCGCGACATATGTCATTGCCGCTGCACTTAGCACTTTTTTCGCGTGCGCCTCTTCTTCGTTTCGAATGATACCAAGCGTGACGATTTGATTCATCGCTCGACTAGAAGCATTGAATTCTACGGGCAATGTAACGATTTGAAAAACAACGCCTACTGCAAGAAGTGCAATCCCGATTCCAAGTAAAGAGTTCATACTTGAAAAAATAAGACCAATCATGATGAAAACCCATGAAGCATTCGATGTAAGGCTGGCTACCGGAACTAAACGGTGGCGTAGACGCAAAAAGGAATATGCTTCTTTGTCTTGAATCGCATGACCAACTTCATGTGCTGCAACCGCCGTGCCCGCTACTGAAGCCTCGTGGTAGTTATGAGTAGAAAGGGCGACGACTTTAGTGACTGGATTATAATGATCACTCAAAAATCCTTTTGACTCAACGACTTTTACATTTTGCAATCCGTTTTGATCTAATATTAACCGAGCAGCTTGTGCGCCGGTCATGCCAGATGTCGAACGAATTTTCGAATATTTATTGTACGTGCTTTTTACTTTGAATTGTGCGTACAACGGCAATATGATAATTATCGCCAAGTAAATTAGATAAGAACCCATTTCTGCATTTCCTCCTCTTTTATCTCTATCCTTATTTTATATCGCAATAGAACACATCGCAACTATTTGCTATGACGATATGGTCGTTCGAACTCGTTTATGCCATACGAAATAAGCGATAGCGATACAAGCAATTGAAAGCCAGAATGTAAAATAACCGATTTGATTGCTGTACTGTTCTAAATTACTGTAAATCGGCATTTGGCCGAAAACATAATCGATGACATCATTATGCAATGTCCAAATCGCGGCGAGCGCAATATGACCAAACCTGAATTTATAAAACGGAATATATAAGATCGCTTGGACTGCCATCGCAAAATGAGAAGTGATTAGCATCCAACCAACCCAACCAATGGACCCCGTTTCAATAAGGGTCAACAAATTCATGACGACTGCCCAAAGGCCATATTTGACAAGCGTGATGAGAGCTAAAGCTTCAATTAATTTAAAGTTTCGATTAATCAACCAACCAATAATCGCTAGCGTGAAAAACAAGCTGGCAGTCGGACTGTCAGGAACAAAAATCCAGTATTTCGGTTCGGTAATTACCAATTGCCACTTATACCAATCATACCCGTAAACTGTGCCCGTCAAATTCACAAAAAGTAACAACCAGAGAAAGGATTTATGCGATAGTACGAGCCAAATTCTTGATAACAAAGTCATCATATACACATCTCTCCAAATATTTAACTTTGAGTACAAAAAAAGAGTCAGTTACCTGACTCTTTTTTTATTAATCACTTTTTAATTCTGAAATAAATTCTGATAAGATTTTTAATTCTTCATCTGTACCGGACCAATAGCCAGGAGCCATTTTTCCGTTTTCAGTACCGTTTACTGCTATATCTGCAATTTCTTCTGCAGTTAAGCCAGTATCAACAAGGGTCACACCCATTCCACCTTCGAATGAATCTCCGTGGCAACCGATACATGATGATTCCGCATAAATATGATAACCTTCTGATTCCATATCGAACTCTATTTCTTCAACAATTGCACCCTGTCTTTCAGCTAGTTCCCAGTCGTGGTTAGCGACAGATTCCCAAGTCAAATAGATAAGAGCAGCAACTGAAAGAAGCATGAATGCTGTTGGAAGCGGACGCTTAAATGGACGACGCTCTTTTGTAGTGTCCATGAAAGGAACTAACATAAGTGCACCAATAGCTAATCCAGGCATAATAATCGCACCTACGATGTTCCATGGTCCTGATGCAAATTCATATTTCAATAGTTGGTACATTGATAAAAAGTACCAGTCCGGAACCGGAATATACATTGTATCTGTCGGATCCGCTTGACGCTCAAGCGGAGCTGGATTTGCAAGTGTCAATACTAAATATCCGATTAAGAAAACCGCACCGATCAACCATTCTTTCAATAAGAAGTTCGGCCAAAAAGCTTCTGTTTTCCCTGGATGTTCTGAGTAATCTTTTGGGACGTTCGGCATTTTGTGACTAGCCTTAATGCGAGAATCCCCAACGAATTTCATCCCTTTTCCGCGTTGCATATATGTCCCCTCCTTTTTTAAATCGTTACACGCTATATGTATACTTCTTCAAAATTATAGCGGTCCTGAAATACCTTGTCTTCTTATAAATACAAAGTGTGCCGCAAGCAACCCAAGCAAAGCGGCTGGCAGGAAGAATACATGGATTGCGAAAAAGCGCGTTAATGTCTGTGCACCGAGAATTTCAGAATCTCCTGCAAGAAGAATCTTAATTTGTTCCCCAATGAATGGGACGGATCCCGCAATTTCGATTCCTACTTTCGTAGCGAACAATGCTTTCATATCCCATGGCAATAAGTACCCTGTGAAACCGAGTCCAAGCATCGTAACAAATATTAAGACACCTACGATCCAATTCAGTTCACGAGGTTTCTTGTACGAACCTGTAAAGAATACACGCAGCGTATGTAGGAACATCATGACAATGACAAGTGAAGCTCCCCAGTGATGCATCCCGCGCACAATTTCACCGAATGCTACTTCGTTTTGAAGGTAGTAAACGGATTTCCATGCATTTTCAATATCGGGAGTATAATACATTGTCAGGAACATTCCCGACAAAATTTGAATGACAGTAATAAAAAATGTCAATCCTCCAAAACAATAAATGAATGCAGAAAAATGATGTGCAGGGTTTACGTGCTCAGGTACTTCGTGGTCCGCGATATCGCGCCAAATTGGTGTGATATCTAACCGTTCATCAACCCAATCATAAATTTTGTTTAGCACTTCGGTCGTACCCCCTAACAATTTTAAACTAATGTGTTCGGTTTCGTTCCTCCAAGATAGAGTAAACCATCTTTCACCATAACTTCATATTCGTCTAGTGGCCCGATAGGCGGAGTTCCTTTAACGTTGGCACCATTTTTCGTGTACCGGCCTGCGTGGCACGGACAAAAGAATTCATTTGGATGGCCTTCAGATCCCCAGTTAACAGTACAACCAAGATGCTTACAAACAGGAGAAAGCGCGATGATTGCATCACCATCTTTATAAACCCATGCTGTATATGATACATCCGATTCATACCAAGCATCTTTACGATCTTTAATCGTGTAATCGACACGCACAGGCGTATCTGTAAGCTCGTCCACTTTTTGCGGTGTTGGTGTGAAATCTCCTATGCCGGATTTTTGCAATACTGGATCGACTGCGAAACGAAGCATCGGCATTAATGTTCCGGAAATCATGAAACCACCGACCCCCATAAGCGAATAACTAAGGAATTGGCGTCTTGACACTCGATTCTTACTCATCATTTCCCTCCTCTAACTTAAAGGTCAGTCCAACGGACAAACTTTTGCTAAATGTAATACTAGGACACTTCTATGATATCTTAATCATCCAGGAAATTCAATCTAACATGACATAGTAAAACGAAATTTGTGAACAAATTACGAATTTTATCCCATATCAACAAAGAATTATGTAAATTCGCGAATTAGAAATGAACTGGAATCGAAATCCCAACTTCATTCAGTCCATTTTTTTGTCAAAAGTGGCAGGACTTGTCTAAGTTGATCTTCGATTATTTTTTGCCGTAACTGTTTGTCCATACTCTCCAATGGAATAGAAGGTAACCAAATCACATTCTCCAGTTTACTTGATGTCCAATTCGAATCAGTCGTTAAATAAAATACATGTTTAAAACTCAGTAGACTAATATCCTTTTGTAAAGTTTCAGTTAAAATCTCCAAATCCATTGATTGTGTATGAGAAAACGGCGGAAGTAACATGATCCGACCTTTAAATTGGTTTTCTATAAAAGTAGAAAGATACATAAGAAATTCGGTTGAAGACGAACTGCTCTTCATGTTTTCTGGATTCGTTTCGAGTTTTAGAAGCGGAACGAGAAGTGTATCAATATATTCTTTTTGCTGAATGTAAGTATCCATATCGTTTGGATTCCAATTCATTATTATATCCCCCTGACAAAGTGAAAAATGACTCCATCAAAATCGATGGAGTCACAAATTCCCCTTCACTTTTGATTCATTTAATAAAGTTGAAAGGGCGAGAAAACGCTCTTTATCGTTTGTATCAAGCGCCTCATTTATACCTTTCATCAATGTTTCCTTAGTCATTGCAGCGATACTTTCCTCAACTAGCCGTTCAGCAGTTTTCCGATCTACTTCACTCACTTGCAAATACGATGGAAGAAAAGGATTTTCTTCCCGAACACTTGCGTAGTGCGGACATGAGTGATTATTAGGGAAGTTTAACTGAATATACATCTTTTCATCCTCATGAAGTCGTAAATCATGAAATGATTTTTCAGCATCGGCTGTCATTAAATTACCTTTATAAAATCTGAATGGAATACTTTCTGATTTCGTTGTCGAAATAATCATAGCACGCGGGCAATAATGAGCTTCATCTGTAAAGTGAACGTTTTGTAGAATTTGCTCATGACTTAGAAGATAATTCAAAATCCATACACATTCACGACGCTTTAATTTGTACCGCTTTAAAAACCACCGGACAAACTCCTTTTTCGTAGCGACAGGAACCATGGCCGTCATATCACACCTCCTCGTCAGTTTGCGCTTCGAGAAATGCTCTCCAATTTTGATCGTCTGGAAATAGAGTTACCAGCTGCTCTACTACTTCTACTGCTTTACCGCGTTTTCCTTCTTCAATAAGAAAACTTGCGTATTTTGAAAGAAATTCGTAATCGTCCTTCATCTCACTATATGCCTTGACAAATGAATCGTATGCCTTTTTAAATTGATCCGTTCTCTCATAAGCATATGCTAAAAATGCATTTAATAACGGTATATCTATATTTTCTTCTCTGGCAAATGCAAGCAATTCGATTAAATCTTCATCTCGCTCGTTTTCATTATAGAGTGATGCCAAAGTGATTAATGCCTCAACATATTCAGGATCAAGTGCAAGCGCATCTTTCAAATGTTGTTCAGCCTCATCCGGCCTTCCTAATTTTAATGCGCACTTTCCCGCAGAAAGCTGAAGTTCTTTATCAAATTCATCCCTATTAATACCTTTTTGGAACATTTTATAAGCTTTTTCTTCATTGCCGGCTAGTTGCATCGCCTTGCCTGCTAGCATATAAGCCGAATAATAATCCGGATCGATATCAATCAGTTCATTCAGTAACGGGACTGCTTTAGTAGCTTCCCCGAGTTGGTAGTATGCAAAGGCAGCGCCAAAAAGCGTATCTGGTAGCCTTTTCTCTTCCAACAGCTCTTCATAATATGGAATTGATTGTTCATATGCGGCGCCAGCACTATAGGTTTCTGCCAATCGGGAAGAGATGCTGACATCACCGATTTTTTCTACCTCTTCTTTCAACTCGGAATAGAAGCGGGCGGCTTCGCTAAATTTGCCTGAGTCTAATAATAGTTCTGCATAGGCAAAACGAATGATTGGCTCATTCGGAAGAAGTGTATAGGCTTCTTTAACCTTGCTAAGCGCGGTTTCTGCCAGCCCTGTCATCTGGTAATAATCGGCAAGTGCCAAAAGAGCCTGAACGTATTCTTCATCCTGAGGTTTTATTTCCGAGAGTAGCAATAATGCTTCATCTTCTTTATCGAGTTCAATTAAGATATTTGCGCGATCAATTTTCAATTGTGCCTCATCGGGTAAATGATTAAGCAATGTCTCGTATAGATAATCAGCTTCACCTAAAAAACCATAAGATGCAAAAAGGGCGGCAGCCTCATAAAGCATATCAAGGTCTGTAGATTTTGCTAATTTATCTATAAAGGTATCAAGCGCTTCGACATCACCTTCTTGGATGAATCGTTCAATTTTTTGTAACTGTTCCATATTTTCACCTGTTCTTTCACAATGTATACATTCAATTCGCAGTCTTGCGTGCAGGAAGCAATTTTTACGTATGGCCTTCAAAGACTGATCCAATGTGTAGTTTGGAGGATACACGTGTTTTTTGAACGCATAGTGCGTGCATTCAAAAAACTCGGGTTATCTCTTCCAAGTCCTCAAAGAATGTTGGGTATGAAATATCAATACACGCAGAATCTTTAATGGTAATCGGTTCTGTAGTTATTAGCGAGGCTATTGCAGCCATCATTCCTAATCGGTGGTCGCCGTATGAATCCATGGTGCCTCCTCTTAGTGCAGTTGGTCCGTGAATAATCATACCATCAACCGTTGCTTCTATATTCGCGCCAAGCTTTGATAACTCATTTGTTACTGCAGCAATTCGATCGGTTTCTTTCACGCGAAGTTCCGAAGCATCTTTAATAATCGTAGTGCCCGCTGCTTGCGTAGCAAGTAAGGCGATTATTGGCAGTTCATCAATTAGACGCGGAATTAGCGCTCCGCTTATTTCTGTAGGGATTAGTTTATTATATGCAATTGTTACGGTTCCGGAACGCTCGCCATTAACGTCAGACTCATTCATCACATTCACGTCTACACCCATGTTCTGCAAGACATCGAGAATACCAGAACGCGTAGGATTAAGTCCAAGATTTGTAAATGTTATCGAACTGCCTTCAACCAACGCAGCAGCAACCATGAAAAATGCAGCAGACGATATATCTCCCGGAACATGTACATCTTTTCCAGTGAGGGAATTTCCACCAGTGATGCTTATTTCCCCATTACTTGAATGAACCTTAGCTCCGAAATGGGACAGCATTTGTTCTGTATGGTCGCGAGATACCGTATTCTCACGGACAATCGTCGTTCCTTCCGCATGTAAACCTGCAAATAGAATTGCAGACTTAACTTGAGCACTTGCAACTGGATTTGTGTAATCGATAGCTGTCATAGATCCTGCTTCAATTTTTAATGGCAGCAAATCTTTATCGTTTTCACTAGAAATAGATGCCCCCATTGCCCGCAATGGTTTTGTCACACGATCCATAGGTCTAGCAGACAATGATTCATCACCTGTTAAAACAGCTGAAGAAACTTTGGCACCTGCGAGAATGCCGAGCATCAAACGAGCTGTTGTACCTGAATTACCTGCGTATAACTCTTCTGTCGGCGTTTTCCAATTATTAATTCCGGGGCTTTCAATTGAAACATCTGTACCTACTCTTTCAATTGAAACGCCTAGTAGTTTAAAGATGTCGATCGTGCGCAAACAATCTTCACCATCCAGGAATCCAGAAATCTTCGTTTTTCCTTCCGCAATCGAACCCAGCATAATCGCTCGATGCGAAATAGATTTATCGCCCGGTACCTCAAGCTTACCTGATACTATAGATTTATTATAATGAATCGTTTTCAAGTTCCCCATCATAGATCCCTCCAGTTAAACAATGTGTGAACTATAAACAGTTTTTTCTGTAAGTGCAACTTGAGCCTTCAAACGGTCTTTTGCAGTTTGAAAGCTAATCACTAAAATTCCAAAAACATCTGACCTTGTCTCGACAATCCGTATATTTGTTAAACTAATACGTTCATCTGCGAGAATTTTTGTGATTTCTGAAATTACGCCTGGATGGTCCGGTATATCAATATGTAAATCGTACGTCATGTAAAGTGCGCCTTGTGTGGTGATCGGTAAATCATCGCGAAATTTTTTAGCTTCATCAAAATATGATTGGATCTTTTCCGAATCATTCTGAAGGAGCATGTCGCGGACATTTGACATTTCAAACATCCAACCGTCAAGTTGGTTTAATAATTCATCTCGATTTTGAGTCGTAATGTCGCGCCACATGATTGGATCAGCAGAAGCGATACGAGTAATGTCCCTAAATCCGCCTGCAGCTAACTCACGAACGAATGGATGCTCTTTTTGTTGAGCGCATAATCTCCCCACCAAGGAAGATGCTACAAGATGCGGAAAATGGCTCACAATCGCTGTCATGCGGTCATGTTCACCCGCCTCCAGGATTGATACTTTCCCTTTAGTGGGGCTTAATAATTCACGAAGCCGTTTTACCTTTTTCGTTTCAACTTCGTCAGTCGGCGTTAATACGTAATAGGCGTTTTCAAAAAGATGTTCACGAGCCGCCGAAACACCGCTTTTATGAGAACCCGCCATCGGGTGTCCCCCGATAAATGTGATTCCATGTTCTAGCAACGGTTCAGCGGCTTTCATGATTGGAACTTTTGTACTTCCAGTATCCGTTATGATAACGTCTTTTTTCAATTTCCAATTTGGAACATCTTTTAATAATCGAACCGTTGTATTCACAGGCGTTGCAAAAATAATAAAATCGGCATCTTTACTCACGCTATCAATAGAAACTGAAATTGTATCAATAATTCCACGGCGATAAGCCTCTTGCATCGTACTATAAGAATTATCAAAACCTGTTATATGAATATCTCGGTTTCTTTTAAGGGCAAGTCCAAGTGAACCGCCAATTAAACCGAGTCCAATTATGGAGACATTCACCTTCATTTCTCTAGCCCCGCACCTTCGATTAATGCTGAAAATGCTTCTAAAAATCCATCATTTTGAGATTCTGTTCCAATTGTCACTCGAATATAACCTGGCACGCCAAGCGCATCCCCGCTTCTTACGATAAAACCTTGCCCCAGGAGTTTTTCAGTAGCGTCAGTTGCACTCATCGGAACCTCGATGAGTAAAAAGTTTGCTTCCGAATCAAATATATGAAGATTGTTCACTTCTGCAAACTCTTTGAATCGTTCCATCTGTTCACGATTTAACTTTCTGCACATCGTAATAAAAGAATCGTCTTCTAATGCTATTTCTGCAAGTTGCAAACTAGTCGATGTAATATTAAATGGACTGCGAACGATATCTAAATTTGTTATAATTGTCGGATGACCAATACCGTATCCAACTCTAAAAGCGGCAAGGCCATATGCTTTAGAAAAAGTTCTCAACACAATTACATTTTGAAATTGATCGATCAAGTCTACAGTATTCACATAGTTAGGATCGACGATGTATTCAAAATACGCTTCATCGATGACAACTAAAATATTTTCCGGAACTTTTTCTAGAAAACCAATCAAATCTTCCTGATTAATCAGAGTTCCTGTCGGATTATTTGGACTGCACAACCAAATGACGGATGTGTCGGCATCGATTGCTTGGTAAAATCCATTTAAATCATGATGACCATTGACTAGGGGAATTTCCTTTACTTCAGCCCCTTCGATTTCAGCATGGTGAGCGTATTGCGGAAATGTTGGCGTTGCTGTAATGGTATTGGTTCCCGGTCCCAATAGCGCCCTCGCAATAATAACGATAAGTTCATCTGAACCACTTCCGAAGATAAGACGGTTTTCTGCTACACCAAGTTTTTCAGCCATTTTAGTGCGTAAAATTCCAGCATATCCATCCGGATAAACTTCAAAATTAATAGACATGTTTTCAAAATAATCCTGAACGGCCGGTACTGTGCCATATGGATTTTCATTCGATGCTAATTTCACAACATCCGTTAGACCGTACATTTTCTTTACATCTTCAATTGATTTACCTGGTGTATAAGGTTTCATATCTTTTAATGCTTTTCTCCACTGCATGTTTATCCCTCCGGTAAAGTCCTATTAGTCTATTTTAGTAAATCTGGACGTAGCTTCGTTGCTTCATTTTGATAAATATGTTGAACTTCTTTTTGAACGATTGAAGAATTTACATGCATGAGGATACGTATGCATAATGGCATTGAACCAGGAACATCCATTTCATGCGTGCACATGACTGGCACATACGTCCAGCCTTCTATACTCCTGACTGCTTTTGCAGGAAATGCCGATTTTATATCTGTAGTTGTGGATATTAAGACAGAAATAATGTCTTCTGGAGCTATCTGGTTTTCTTTGGCCATTTCTCTAACTAACGCTTCGGTTGCAACTAGAACAGCGTCTCCGTCATCTTGAACAACAGTCGTTGCACCGCGAATTCCTCTAACCGTCATACCATTCCCTCCGTTCTACTCTGTAATTGTTCAAAAGCTTTTTCCAATTGTTTTTTTGGAATTTCTTTCACGAAAGGAATTCCAACTTCTTTAAGTAAAACAAAGTTTAATTTGCCGAAAGAAGCTTTTTTATCTAAAGTCATGTAGGAATAAAACGTCTCAAATGAATGCTCGTGAATTGGAGTAAACGTATAACCGTTTGATGAGGCGAACTGTATAAATTCATTCGTTAAACTTTCATTCAATTCTCCATTCGTTTCACTTAACAGTAAACCGTAAGCCATCCCGATCATGACACATTCGCCGTGACTTAACCCTCCGAATCCGCAAACCGCTTCCACAGCATGTCCGAAAGTATGTCCAAAATTGAGAAACTTTCGGACGGACTTTTCATATTCATCCGCCTCAACGATTTTGGCTTTGACATGAATTCCACGAAGGAGTTCGGGAGCGAGCCATTCCAATGAAGGATTCGTAAAGGAGGGATTTGACAATAATTCTTTTGTCCAAGCTATGTCCGAAATAAATGCATGCTTTAAGAGTTCTGCCATTCCAGATCTAATTTCCCTTGGCGGAAGTGTTATAAATAGATTCTCATTAAACAATACGCCGGATGGTTGATGAAATGATCCAACCATATTTTTTCCTTCAGGCATATTAATCGCTGTTTTCCCGCCAACTGCACTATCATGGGCCAAAATGGATGTTGGACAATGGATATATCGAATACCTCTCATAAACGTAGCGGCTACAAACCCAGTAAGATCACCGCACGCACCGCCGCCAAAAGCAATTAACAGAGAATTTCGGGTAAATCCATTTTCCAATAAAAAAGATAAGCAATCCGTATAAACATCCGTTGTTTTACAGCTTTCGCCCGCGGGAACTGTTTTCACGAGAATCTCACAACTAATCGTTTCTAGTGAATCTTGAAGTACATGTAAATGAAGTGAAGCAACATGCTCGTCCGCAATAATTGCTATTTTATCCACACTCTCTAATAACTCAGTATAATCCGTTGTGAAGAGTCCGTACGAATCTGCACCTATATGAACGTCGTATGAGGAATCTGCAATGTTTACCGATAGTTTGCCCATACTCAAAACTCCTTCACGTATCGTCTGTGCTCTTCAATTTCTTTTTTAATACCATCTATCGTATCCGAACGAAACTCTTCCATAATGGCCTTGGCTAGTTCTGTAGCAATAACATGTTCAGCTACTACTGATGCTGCTGGAACCGCACAAGGGTCTGAACGCTCAATAGTTGCGACAAAAGGTTCTTTCGTGTCAATGTCGACACTCTCGAGTGGCTTATACAATGTCGGTATCGGTTTCATGACGCCCCTAATAATAATCGGCATCCCTGTTGACATACCTCCCTCGAGCCCGCCGAGCCTATTCGATTTTCGGTAGTATCCACGCTCTTCATCCCATGCAATTTCATCATGGACCTCACTGCCGGGTTTTCGAGCCATTTCAAATCCTAGACCAACTTCGACACCTTTAAATGCATTAATGCTCATCATTGCCCCGGCAAGTTTTCCGTCTAACTTGCGGTCAAATTGCACATAGCTTCCAATTCCAGGAGGACAGCCTTCTATTATCACTTCAACGACACCGCCTATTGTGTCGCCCCGGCCTTTTGCATCATCGATTGCTTGAACCATCTTTGTCGAGGCTTTCGGATCTGCGCAATACACTGGATCTTGTTCAATTACTTCTCTTAATTCTTCCATCGATAGATTTTCATAAGATGCAGGGTCAATTTTCACGCCCCCAATTTCATGAACATGCGCAACGGTTTTAATCCCGATTTCCTCAAGAAATTTCTTTGCGACTGCCCCTACTGCAACTCGCATAGTTGTTTCGCGTGCGGAGGAGCGTTCTAAGACGTTTCGCAAGTCGCGGTGACCGTATTTCATCCCGCCAACAAGGTCGGCATGTCCTGGTCTAGGACGCGTAATTTGTCGTTTCACATCAGCTGGATCCATTCCTTCTTCTAATGGCTCCACTCCCATGATTTTTGTCCAATGTTTCCAATCGTCATTTATGACCGTTAATGTTACCGGGGAGCCAAGCGTCTTCCCATGACGAACACCAGAGGAAATCACGACTTCATCCGTTTCTATTTGCATACGTCTTCCGCGACCATGACCACCTTGGCGCCTTGCTAATTCACCATTAATCATTTCAGTCGTCAATTCCATTTGGGCCGGAAGCCCTTCAATAATTGCCGTCAGTTGCGGCCCATGCGATTCGCCTGCTGTAAAAAACCTCAATTCCGTCTCCCCCTATGTATGTTTTATAGCACTATACCAAATTGTTAGACTTTAGACTATAGATAAATTTCAACAAACATGTTTTTGACCTTATTATTGATTCCGTTACATCTAAAATAATCAAAACTATCCGAAATAATAAATCGGATAGTCTTGCATCTTTACTTTTATGTATACAAAAACAGCCGTGCGAAAACCGCTAGGCTGCTTTTTAAAAAATTAGTTAATCCAATTGTTCATAACCTTATCGTAGGAAACTAATTCCTCTTCTTTGAAGAAAAGCCCAATTTCGCGAACGGCAGAATCAGATGAATCAGAACCGTGAATAATGTTTTTGCCAACGGTTACAGCGAAATCACCGCGAATTGTCCCAGGAGCAGATTCAGTCGGGTTTGTTGCACCTACAAGCAGTCGTGCAGTAGAGATAACGTTTTCACCTTCCCAAACCATTGCAAAAACCGGACCCGATGTGATGAATTCTACAAGTTCGCCAAAAAACGGACGTTCTTTATGTTCACCATAGTGTTGCTCAGCAAGTTCTTCAGTAACTTGCATAAGTTTTGCCCCAACTAATTGGAACCCTTTATTCTCAAAACGACTAACAATTTCACCAATTAAATTTCGTTGAACTCCATCGGGTTTAACCATTAAAAATGTTCTTTCCATTCCGCACACTCCTTCAATTATGTATAGGGGATTTCCCCCTATAAATCGTACCACCAGCTTCATTACCTTTCAACTATTAAGTTGTCAGTAATTTCGTTGTCCGATAAACTCTGCAATCCGTTCCAAAGCTTTCTTTGCTGGCATATTCGGCAAGCTACTAATTTCATCTAGCGCTTTTTGCAGATACAAATCGCTGACTACTGTCGCTTTTTGTATGGCATCCGAATGGCGTATGAAAGTTAGCATTTCTTCACGTTCAAGTTCTGTTAACGTACCTTCAAATGCACGCACCAAATATGGTGTGAAAATAGGGTCATCTTTTATGTATAATATCGGCAGTGTGATATGTCCGTTTAACAAATCGCTTCCTGCCGGTTTACCGAGCTCTTGATCTGTAGATGTGATGTCGAGAATATCATCGATGATTTGAAAAGACATTCCAGCATAATAACCGAAGCGGCTAAGTTTTCTGACCACTTCAGCATCTGCGCCTGAAACGAGCGCGCCTAGTTCACAGCTTGAAGAAAGGAGGAGCGCCGTTTTTCGCTTGATACGGCGTAAATAATCGCGAAAAGTTTGGTTGATTTCACGTTGTTGGTCAATTTGAATGATTTCGCCATGACAAATTTCGAGCATTGTTTTCGCAAGCAATTGATGAGCAGCCGGAATTTCAATTTCACCAATTGAAAGCAATGCCCGTGAAAAAATATAATCACCCGTATACATCGCAATTCGATTATCCCATTTCGCTTTCACTGTTTTCAGTCCGCGCCGCATGTCAGAGTCATCGATAACGTCATCATGAACAAGTGACGCCATATGGATAAGCTCGAGCGAAACGGCAACTTTGGATACGTCTTCCAACGAATATCTTCCAAATTCAGCAGCTAATATCACGAAAATTGGTCGAATCCGTTTTCCACCTGCCCGGAGCAGGTGCAGCGATGCTTGCCGAATAATTGGGGATGCTGACTGAACTGATTGCTCAAGTTGTTTTTCTATGTAATTGAGATCTTTTCGAAAATCAGCATAAAGTGATAATACTTGTAATTTCTCCAAAACGACTACCTTCCCCTGCGGTATTTATTATTTAAATCCAATATGGCCTGCCGCTGCGCCACCACTATATGATTTAAATGAAACATTTTTAAAACCTACATCAGAGAATAATTGGGCCAACTTTTTCATGCCCGGGAACTCTTCCGCTGATTCTTGCAACCATGAATACTCACGGTAACTTTTCGCGAGCAATTTGCCGAAAACCGGCATAATAAATTTAAAATAGAAACGAAACAATTGCTTATAGCCAAGGAGTTCAGGTTGGGATGTATCTAAACAAGCAATCATTCCGCCTGGTTTCAAAACACGCTTCATTTCGCTTAATACTTTTTCGTAATCTGGAACATTTCGCAACCCGAATCCTATTGTTACATAGTCGAACGTCTCGTCCGGAAATGGTAATTCCATTGCATTCCCATGAACAAGAGAAATGTTCGGATGCGGTTTCACTTTCTCTTTTCCCGCTTCAAGCATGCTCTCACTGAAGTCCAGACCTGTTACTTCACCTGATGTGCCTACTGCTTTCGCCAGGGCAATCGTCCAGTCTGCTGTCCCGCAGCAAACATCTAACGCGGATGCCCCATCGCGTACTGCCATCCGGCGCATAATATCGTCACGCCACTTTTTATGTTGATTGAAACTGATTACGGAATTCATTTTATCATAATCAGCTGATATTTTTTCAAAGACATCGTGGACTTTTTCTTCTTTCGATAAAACCAAGAATCATCCCTCATTCCTTCAGATCATTTTCCCGAGAAGCGGTGTAGTCATACCACGAATTTCTTCTTGCAATAAAGGCGTTATAAAATCCGCTTCAGCAATCATTTTTTCCAATTTACGTTTCAGACTCGACTGCACCCGTTCAATATCATGTTGATGCAGAGTCCAATCCAAGATGTCGGGCAGCTTTCGCTTTGCTGCTTGGTCCATTGCCGAATCAAAAGCAATCATTGACAGAGCTGTAGATGCGAGTGGAACATATTCAGAAAAACCGTAGGTATATAAAAAATCTGAAATACAATTCGCTTCAATACTTTCAACCGTTTCAAGTAGTTCTTGTACATCACGAGGTGAATTCTTATAAAAGTTTGTTTTCAACTCATTAATCTGGCCGATTGTTGTTGATAAGGTCCTTACAAAATAAATGTCTGGCAATGCAGCAAGAATTTTATAGTGAACCCCGCTAAAGTAGTCTCCAGAAAGAACTGTAAGCTGTTGTAGAGTCGATGTAGCATCTTGATGGTGAATTGTATCGTGGGCATCGAATGCAATATGTACTGCGCCAACAGCGATGGAAGCTGCATGGGTAGAATCCGTCCATCTCTCGCCGTTCAATAGCGGAAGCAACAGGAAAAAAACTTTCGCTTTATCAACGTTTACATCGCCAACATCTCTTTCCAAGATAGGTTGGCGAACAGCATGTCTTAATTCACCTATATAATTATCAATATAACAGTTAATGTTTTCTCTCTCCATCGTCAATCTCCATTCAAAGATGTCCAGGGGAAAAGCATTACATTCTCTCTGCTTCTAAGTTACTTTTTCCCTTCACTCGACACGACACCATTCGCAGTGTGAATATCCGCATCGCCGCGTATTTTCATAGCTGATGTGTGTTCTGTAAATTGAGCAACCATCACTTCGCCACGATCTAGTTTTTCTGTATGGTGAAACTTTGTATCGTCACCGCGAGTCAAACCAATGACATTTACCCCGTCTTCTTTAGCTTTTATTACGATGTAGTCGGATTGTGTCATTTTCGCACCTCTTCCCTTTATTCATTTCTCTAATCATATCACAGATAACGACATGCGGGCAAAAGGGTTAGGACATTTTGATGAGTGATAATATTTCTGATCGTTTAACAGCATCATCTTCATAAATGCCACGAGCAACTGTGGTCAAAGTCTTCGCACCCGGTTTACGAATTCCCCGCATCGTCATGCACATATGTTCGGCTTCGATAACGACAAAAACTCCAACAGGGTCCAACATTTCCACCAATGTCTCAGCAATCGTCGAGGTTATGCGTTCTTGAAGCTGCGGTCTTCTTGCAGTTGTTTCGACGGCTCTCGCCAATTTGCTCAAGCCCGCGACGACACCTTTCCTTGGAATATATGCAATATGAGCATGGCCATAAAAAGGCACTAGATGATGTTCGCACATAGAATGGAAACCTATATCTTTCACTAATACGACTTCATCGTGATTTTCATTAAAAACAGTATTAAAGTACTCTCTTGGATCTTTATGCAACCCTTCGAACATTTCAGCGTACATTCTAGCTACTCTCTGGGGTGTATCGAGAAGCCCCTCGCGTTCCGGATCTTCTCCAACCGCTTCAAGTATCATTGAAACCGCTCGTTCTATTTTATTTAAATCAACCTCATGCATCTTACAAATCCCCCTAAATCAAATTAAAGACATTTACTCAAAAATAGTAGCACATTCGTTCATTTCCGTACAGTTCAGGGACTCATTCTAATAATCAAGAAAAATCTAAAAAGAAAGAAGCCTACCCGCGAATCCAACGAACAGATTCAACGAGTAGACTCCTATGTAAGAATAGCGATTATTTAACTGCGTCTTTAAGCGCCTTACCCGCTTTGAAAGCAGGAACTTTACTTGCAGCAATATCGATTTCTTTCCCTGTTTGAGGGTTACGTCCTTTACGAGCAGCACGCTCACGAACTTCGAATGTACCGAAACCGATTACTTGGACACGGTCACCTTCACTTAGAGTAGTTTGGATTGTTTCGAAAACAGCCTCAACAGCTTTTGTTGCATCCTTTTTCGAAAGTCCCGCAGACTCAGCTACAGAGTTAATTAATTCAGATTTGTTCACACTATTCACCTCCTCTCAAAGAGATGTCGATTACAATACTGTAGAAAGAGTATCATAAGAAAAAGCGCCATGCAACAATATCTACACGGTTTTCCCAATATAATGCACTTTTTTCGTAAAATGAAGAAAAAGACCCGTATTTTACGAGTCTTTCTCGGCCGAACATGCAATTACCAATATGCTATACAATAAAGGTAATCATTCCTTTTTCACCGTTATTCACCATTTGTTCAATCGTTTCTCGAAGCCGTTTTCTGGCATTTGCAGGAACAGTTGCTGTTTTAAAACGAATGCTCTCTTTCATAACTTCATGAAGAGGCGTGCCAAAAAGTTGTGTTTCCCAAAGCGCTTCACGGTCGTGCAAGTAGGCATCTTTTAAATCTTTGAGCAGGTGGTGACTATGGAATTCAGATCCGATCAACGGAGAAAACTCGGCTTCCATATCCACTCGAATCATATGAATTGAAGGTGCTTTTGCTTTCATCCGCACGCCGAAGAAATCATTTTGTTTAATGAGTTCTGGAGGCGAGGGATTAAAATCTTCAATGACAGGCAATGCGACTCCGTACCCATCTCTTTTAGCGGTTTCAATTGCTTCTGCATACATATTATATGATTTCTTCGCTTTTGACGCATCGCGAATGAAAAGCAACCACTCTTTTTTCGTCCCGATTTCTTGACCCATAAAATCCTCGCAGATTTCCCGAAACGCCTTTTCATCCATTTCAATTTTAATTGCCGCTTTTCCGTGTCCGGCATCGACTTCAACAACTTCGGCATTCTTGACATATTGTTCATCTATTAACTTTGCAGCTAGTTCCTGCACTTTTCGTATCTTTGAAGCCTCAAGAAAGCCTTCGCTTATCACTTTATCAATCGATGCGTTCAGCGGGTGTTCATTACCAAGAACGTCCATCCAATCTGGTTTTTGCAACTCGATTTCCGAGATCGGAAACTCGTATAACGCCTCTTTTAAGATCAACTGAATTTCGCTTGCGTTTAATTGATCTGCACTAATTGCAATGACCGGCACGCCATATCTTTCAGTTAGTTCTTGTCTTAGCGCGATAGTTTTTTCGTGTGCCGGCATTTTGGAGTTCAATACAATGACAAACGGCTTGCCAATATCTCTTAACTTGCCGACAATTTCCACTTCAGCTACTTCCGCAGCGGCTCGGGGAATATTATTAACTGTTCCGTCTGTCGTGACGAGAATTCCTATTGTCGAATGGTCCCTGATCACCTTATCCGTTCCAATCCGGGCAGCTTCTTCAAACGGCACTGGTTCGTTATGCCACGGCGTATGAACATATTTGGGTCCATCCTCGTCTTCATAGCCTTTTACACCGTCAATGACGTAGCCAACACAATCCGCGAGTCGAATATGAAATTGCAGTTCCCCATCGCCTACAGAGACCGAAGTTCCTTGAGCTGGTACAAATTTCGGTTCTGCTGTCATTATAACTGGTCCTGGCGAGCTTTGCGGAAGTTCGTCTTGTGCTCGTATTTTGTCCGCCTGATCAGTCATATTAGGAATTACTACCTCTTCCATGACTCTTTTAACGAACGTTGACTTCCCTACACGAACAGGACCGACGACACCGATGTAAATATCACCATCAGTTCGTCTAGCCAAATTTTCATATAAACTTTCTTTCATCCATCGTCCTCCTTTTCTGCGCATATTAGTTTATGTATTAGAAAAACGTTTCATGCCGATAGCACGAAACGTTTTATATTTGCTTAAGAAATTATAAATTTATTGACTGTGGATATCTTCTAACATAGAGTTTTCACATCTAGCTCCAGGCGCCAGCCTTCCGCTTTTGTTCATTACCAATCCATAATGACTGGTTCGTTATTTTCATTCACTGTATACGGAAGAGAATATGCTGGTAAAACTGGTGATATATCTTCTAACAATTTCCGAATATCATCGCCAGGCTTAACATCCACTTGTTTTTCATTGAGTATTCTTTGAAGATCGATGGAATAGTCTACGTAAAAATTACCGTCTCCACCTGCAACTAACGGAAGAAAATTATCCGAATAAGGGCTCTTGACCGTAATCTGATTTTCAAAACCCATGGCTTCATAATCGATTTCATATATATTATTTCCGATTGCTTCAGCTTTGTGCGGTATATAACCATTGTTGATATTCTTCCGTAAATTCAATTCTCTAATTCTCTCTGCCACACGAAGATCTACGAGTTTTACAGTCGGATTTTCCTCTACATCCATAAGCACGTATTGGAAAATTCCTCCCTTTTCATAAGCGGAAGAAGGTATTTTCTCGGTATAGGCCGGTACGAGTTTTGAAAATTCAATAGGATATTTTATGTAGATATCCGTATCTAATTCTGTTGTTTTAATAGGCAACATGCCGCCCTGGCTATCTCGGTAAGCATCAACCGCTTTTTGAACACTTTCTACGTGCTCGGAATACGGTATATTTCCACTTTCGCCCTCATCTTTCGGGTACATGCATCCCGTTAATAAAAGCACCAAAGATAAAAGTAGTACAATGGTCCGTTTTCGATGTAATAATTTCATTATGCTCCTCCTGTAGGGCCATTAAAGACAAGATAAATCATTGCTATAAAAGAAATAATCAGAAGGGTATATGCAGTCAATGCAAAAACAAATTTAATAATTCGATTCTTTAATTTGTATCTACTAGTATAAATGAGACCCATAGATATGGCCATAAAACCCATGGCATAAAAAGATAGCCACATTTTATCCAATGCGGACATAGAAAATCCACCTCTCACAAAATTTATCAATCGCGCCTCCGCGTATTCGCGTTTAATCAACAGAGGTTTTAGCCCTCTGCTGATTGATGTTTTTTAACGTTGGCCGAAAAGATCTTCGACTTCCTGTTTTTTCATCCGATTCATTAATTGATCTACCGCTTCTTTAGGAGGCACATCCTCGAATAGCACCGAGTACAAAGCCTCTGTAAGCGGCATAGACACGTCGTACTTCGAAGCGAGCTGATGTGCCGCCTTTGTCGTTCTAACGCCTTCAATAATCATTCCCATGCCCGAAATAACATCTTCAAGCTTCTTTCCCTGGCCAAGCATATTGCCTGCTTTCCAATTTCGGGAATGGACGCTCGTACACGTGACGATCAAATCGCCTAAACCGGTCAAGCCAGAGAACGTCAGAGGATGCGCACCCATCTTTACGCCAAGTCTCGATATTTCTGCGAGTCCGCGGGTAATAAGCGCAGCCTTGGCATTATCTCCATAACCAAGACCATCAGTAATTCCCGCGGCTAACGCGATAACGTTTTTAAGCGCCGCACCGAGTTCAACGCCGACAATATCATCATTCGTATAAACACGGAAATAAGCGTTCATGAAAATGTCTTGAATTTCTTCGGCTGCGTTTATGTCCGTAGATGCGGCTGTAACAGTTGTCGGATGGCGATGCACAACCTCTTCAGCATGACTTGGTCCAGAAAGGACGACAATCCCTTTTCGGTTTTCAACAGCAACTTCTTCACCGATAAGTTCTGAAATTCGCTTCAAAGAATGCGGTTCAATCCCTTTTGAAACGTGCACAAATAATTTAGGTTCAGTGATGATCGAATTTATCTCGGCGCAAACAGGTCTGATTGCGTTTGTTGGCACAGCAACAATTAGTATCTCTCCATGTGCTACCGCTTCTTCGAGATTTGACGTCGCGTGCAAACTTTTCGGTAGTGTGACTTTCGGCAAATAGGCACTGTTATGATTTTTATCGTTTATTTCAGTCGATTGCTCTTCCCGTCTTGCCCATAACAAGCAGTCATGACCGTTTTCCGCTAAGACAAACGCAATTGCTGTCCCCCAGCTTCCTGCACCGATAACAGATACTTTTCTCATAAAATCAATCCTTTTTTGTTTAATCGAATATTATGTTCTCGCACGAGTAATTAACCGAATTGGCGTACCTTCAAAACCGAACGATTCACGAAGGCGATTCTGCAAGAATCGTTCATAAGAAAAATGCATCAATTCAGGATTATTAACAAATACCACAAATGTCGGCGGCTTAACAGCAACTTGTGTGACGTAATATATACGAAGTCGTTTCCCTTTATCTGTAGGAGCCGGATTTCGTGCGATCGCATCTTCAATTACTTCATTTAAAACGCTTGACTGTATGCGTTGTGCATGATTTTCACTTATTAATCGAATACTGTCGAATAATGACATGACACGTTGTTTCGTCTTCGCCGAAACAAATGCGATCGGCGCATAATCAAGGAACATGAAATTATCTCGTATTTCATCAGTAAATTTGTTCATTGTTTTATCGTCTTTTTTAACTGCATCCCATTTGTTTACAACAAACATTACGCCTTTACCTGCTTCTTCAGCATAGCCCGCAATACGCTTGTCCTGCTCTCGTATACCCTCTTCCCCGTTTAAAACGATTAAGACTACATCGGACCGGTCAATCGCCTTTAACGCGCGCAGAGCACTGTATTTCTCCGTTGTTTCATATACTTTTCCTTTTTTCCGCATACCCGCCGTGTCAATTATTTTATACTTCTGGCCCTCGTATACATAAGGTGTATCAATCGCATCTCTAGTCGTTCCCGCTACATCGCTGACGATAACCCTTTCTTCGCCAAGTAGCGTATTCACTAATGATGATTTTCCGACGTTCGGCCTTCCGATCAATGAAAATCGAATAACATCCTCTTCAATTTCTTCTTGATCATCATCCGGAAAATTCGCTGCTACCTGATCCAGTAAATCCCCGAGTCCCAATCCGTGCGAACCCGAAATCGGATATGGATCACCAAATCCTAATGAATAGAAATCATAAATCATTTCGCGCATTTCAGGATTATCAATTTTATTCACCGCCAAAACAATTGGCTTTTTAGTTTTATATAGTATTTTGGCAACATGCTCGTCCGCGTCGGTTACCCCTTCTCGTCCGTTTGTCAGAAAAATAATGACATCGGCTTCTTCAATCGCAATTTCTGCTTGCAGCCTGATTTGTTCGAGAAATGGCTCATCGCCAATTTGGATTCCCCCTGTGTCAATTAGGTGAAATTCATGGGACAACCAATCAGCCGAACTATAAATACGGTCACGTGTTACACCAGCAATATCTTCGACGATTGATATACGTTCACCGACAATACGATTAAAAATTGTCGATTTTCCAACGTTAGGTCTACCGACGATTGCTACGGTTGGTTTCGTCATAATCATAAAACATCCTTCCAGATTATCTTCTGCATATTATACACAAAAAAAGATGATGATGCCCGTAAGAGCATCACCACCCGTACAAAAGGTGTTCGAAAATCTTTAGCGAATTTCCAAACAATCCTTGATGAGTTATTCTGAGAATTTCTTCAGTTGGTCGCCAATTACGTCACTAATGGAGAATCCTTGTGATTCTTCGCTCATTTCATAATCGCCATATGAAGTAAAATCTTCTTTTTCAATCAAATCTTTTATGCTGAGTGATAGACGTTCTTCATTAGGATTCACATCAAGCACTTTCACTTCAATTTTCTGACCTTCTTTTAATACTTCATCAGGCGTTCCGATATGGTCATGCGAAATGCGTGAAATATGGACAAGACCCTCAACCCCTGGAAACAACTCTACAAAGGCACCATAAGATACCAGGCGTTTGACAGTACCTTCAAGTACTGAACCTTTTGGAGCTTTTTCCTCGATTCCTTCCCAAGGTCCCGGCAACGTTTCCTTAATCGATAAAGAAATACGCTCGGAGTCACGATCTATTGATAAAACTTTCACCTTTACCGTTTCGCCTTCTTTTAAAACATCGGAAACTTTTTCGACGTGTTCATGAGATAGTTGTGAAATGTGAACAAGCCCATCAACGCCGCCTAAGTCTACAAAGGCTCCAAATGACGCTATGCGCTGAACGACTCCGTCCAGTACTTGACCTTCTTCAAGGCTATCGAGCACTTCGCCTTTCTTGGCTGCTTTTTCTTCTTGGATAACCGCTCGGTGAGATAGAATCAAACGATTTTTTTCTTTATCCATCTCGACAATCTTAAACTTCATCTGACGGCCTTTATACTCTTCGAAGGATTCAACGAAATAGTCTTCTACCAGTGAAGCAGGGATGAAACCGCGCACGCCCAGGTCTACGACGAGCCCGCCCTTCACCACATCTTTCACTTCAGTTTCAATGGTTTCTTTGTTGTTGTACTTTTCTTCGAGGGAATCCCAAGCATCTGCCGCATCAACTTTCCTTTTCGACAGTACATAATTGCCTTCTTCAACTTTCATGATCATCAATTCAAGTTCATCGCCTACTGATACAACATCTGAGGCCTTTTCAATATGAAGACTTGAAATTTCACTGATAGGGATAACACCGTCGAATGGCGCTCCCGCAATTTCTACCGTTACAGACTTTTCCTCGATTTTGGTAATTGTTCCCGTAACACGATCGCCTTCGTTATATTCTTTTTGAGTTTCCAAATTCATTTCTTCAGACATATGTAGTCCTCCTCTATAAAAACTCTTATTTCTATAATATGCGAACTTGTACATAAAAACAAAAAATTGCACTTGTCACTTTCATTTATTCGCTTCTATCAACTTGCCAATTTCATCCATAATAACCGCAGTCACATCTTCTGCCGATGTTCGGGCAGCTCGGTATTCCGTCATGTCTATCGGTTTACCGTAAACAACTTTTAGTCTTTTGAATGGTTTATATGGACCGATGATCGCGCAAGGTACCACATAAGCTTCTCCTTTTAAGGCGAAGAAACCGGCACCAGCAAGTCCCTTTTGAAGTTTTCCATCTCTACTTCTTGTACCTTCTGGAAATAGCCCCACGACATTGCCCGACTTTAAAATCGATAGAGCATTTCGAAGAGCCTGTCTGTCGCTCATCCCGCGCTTAACCGGAAATGCGTTAACTCTCGGGAGAACGCTTTTCAAGATCGGAGCATCGAAAAGTTCCTGTTTAGCCATAAAGTGAACAGGACGTGGACATGTCATGCCAACGACAGGCGGATCTAAGTTATCAATATGGTTAGTACAAAGTAAAACGCCGCCTTTTTCGGGGAAGTTTTCTTTGCCAATTACTTTTACTCGATATAAAGGGTAAAGAACTGAACTTACTAGGGCTTTGCCCAAAGGATATAAATTCATGAATTGTTCAACCTCTCTTTTGCAAGTTGACTAATCATTTCAGCTACTTCAACAATCGACATCGAGGTTGTGTCAATTAAAATCGCATTTTCAGCTTGTCTAAGTGGAGACGTCACACGCTCAGTATCTAAACGGTCACGTTCGCTAATTTCCATTTTTAGCTGTTCTAATGATGATTCGATCCCGCGTTTACTATTTTCTGTATGACGGCGCTCGGCGCGTTCTTCCACTGAGGCTGTCATAAAGATTTTCAACTCAGCATCCGGTAATACGTCGGTCCCTATATCACGACCGTCCATCACTACACCAGACTTGCTACCTAAGATCCGTTGTTTCTCAACCATCAATTTACGTACGCCGCTATGTGCAGCCACTGCGGAAACAGAATTTGTCACTTCTAATGTTCTAATTTCTTCGGAAACGTCTGCGCCATCTAACAATACAGTCTGGCCTTCATCTCCTGGAATAAGTTCGATAGTTGTTTCTCGTAGTAGTTCCTCAAGTTTTTTTCCGTCATTAATATGTATGCCCTGTCCGAGAGCTTTATGCGTAAGAGCTCGGTACATTGCGCCTGTATCTATATATGTATAGCCTAACTTTTCAGCTACAATTTTTGCAATTGTACTTTTACCAGCCGCGGCAGGTCCATCAATTGCAATCTGTATTCCGGCCATCTAATTACCTCCTTAGGTCAATCCGACAATATTGTATCATAAATAAAAGAGAAAAGTCTCTATCAAGATGACTTTTCTCCCGTTTATAGACTTATTATTCTTGAAAACAATACTACTTACTGTTGTTTTTCGGTTTCAATAATTTCACCAGTTTCTGTATCAACAACAACTTTATATGTTTCAGTTATTCCTTCGTTTTCCATCTTTACTGTTAAATAATGCGATAGTCTTTGTTCAAGACGATCATTTTCAACGTATGCAAGCTCCTCATTTATGACTTCCACATTCGAGTGGAAAAACTCTTTCCAATTTATCCTTTTAATTGGTTGTTTTTTTGTTTCTTCTTTTTGAATGTATTCCATGGCATTCATACCAAGAATATTACCGGTATCTTTTGCAATTTTCAAATGGATAACGTCAGAAAAAACTTTCGCATTATACTCCGGTTCGACGCGTACATACACGAAATGCCAAGCTGTATTATTCTCTCTGGCTTCCTCATATACTGTATCTCCAAATCCTGAATTGGATAAGAAATCTTCTGCCCTTTTTTGTATAACAGAGAAATCGAGACTAGATTCGGTGAATGGTCTTTCTGCCAAGAATGAAAGCACATGCCCGCCTTTTTCTGTTATATCTATATATCCAATCGACTGATCTTTTGCGAAACGGATATGGTAAAAGGGATACGGAGAGCCCGGCTTACTTGTTTCTACTACAATTGAACCGGTGGAAACTTCGGGAAATAATATTTTAAAGCGTTCAATTGCTTCATCGCTAGAAATGTTTTTATCCGTTAATTTTTCTAAATCCTTCTTCTTCTGGGAATCTGCTTCACTTGCAGTCAACGGAAAATCGCTTTCCGTATTTTTTTTCACTGTTTCTGTCATTCCTGCCCAGTCATGAGCAGAATCAACCGATTCTAACTGATTTTTCCATCCTTTAATGGTCATACTACCGTCAATCAATCCTGATGTCGCAACTTCCCACTCATCAGCCATATTTCGCAAGTTTTTAGATGCTTCTGTCATTATTTTATGATACTCTTCAGTATTACCAGTTCGCTCGGATTCTTTTGCAAAATTACCTAACCTTCCTAGATAGTTCATCCATGAGTTGGAAAAACCGCGATCGAGAGGTAAAGAACCGACTGAATTTTTAATTTCAGACGACAAGCGCCAAATATCTTCACGCGCTCTAGCAGAACCTTCTTCTTCTTTAAAAAGCAAAGTCTTTTTTACTGCGGTATCGAGCTCCTCCAGCTTTTTTGTCGCCTCTGTCATCTTGTCCGTATATTGACCACTTAGTAAATAACTTAACTGCTTATTTTCAGTTGTTTTTCCATAAGTAAAAATCGAAAGAGCCGCAATCGAGTAAACCAGTACGAATATTATTTTTTTCATAAAAGCGGGGCCGGAATTCATATTTATGACTCCGGCAACCTTTTAATCCTCCTTTCATTAAGTAAATGATCAAATACAAAAAACGTGTAAACCAATTTTTTTAATTTGCGGACGTGACCAAATCCACTTGCTTGTAGCTGTTATCGGATTGAAATAATAAATTGCATTTTCAGAAGGGTCCCAGCCGTTTAACGCATCGAGAACTGCTTCTTTTGCTCTTTCATTTGGTGTTAACCAGATTTGACCATCATCTACGGCAGTAAATGCGCCAGGCTGAAAAATCACTCCGCCAACCGTGTCAGGAAAGTCTGGGTGCTCAACTCGATTCAAGATGACTGCGGCAACCGCAACCTGTCCTTCATACGGTTCCCCTCTCGCTTCACCATAGACGGCATTAGCCATCAATTTCAGGTCCTGATCTGAATATTTCGCGGGTAATTGAACTTCTTTTTTCTTACCGGTTCCCTTTGATACTTGATTTTCAAGAGGGGTGCCGCCGTAATGGGTAAATTTATTTCCTTTGTTTATATTATTTTTTACAAATTGCTCATTGTAATCCGAGACATCTACAAGTTTCTTTTTCGTTGTGTTACCTGCTATCCCGTCTACCGGAAGACCATATTTCTCTTGAAAATTTCGTAAAGCCCAATATGTTCCGTAGCCAAACTGTCCATCAATTGTCCCATTATAGAAGCCAATGTATTGGAGTCTTGCCTGGAGCTCGATAACATCATCGCCAAATGCGCCTCGTTGTATCTGTTGAGAACTAAAAGCCCCTGTTGGAAGCGGGGACATTACATAAGCACAACCGAGGAGAAGCATGGCGATCAGGGTATGACTGATTATCTTTTTCATATCCATTCCTCCTTTTTAATAAGCATGTCCAATTTTCATGATTTTATTAAAATAAAAAAAGATCCGGCAACGCCGGATCTTTTGTCTGTATCTTTTTATTTCATTTCTGCTTTTCGTTTGAATTGTTGCATTGCAAAGGTGTGTGCATATTTCACTCTTGTCAAACCAAACCACCATAAAAATAACATAAATGGAATAATTAAATATAAAAACATTTCCTGAATTAGAAAAATACTATTATAAACGAAATGAAGAAAGAAAGGGGCTAAGAAAGCGACAAATAAAATACTTTTCTTTTTCGCTTCATCGGCGAATTTTGCCCTTCCTAAATAATAACCAAGAACGACACCGAACAATGCATGGCTTGAAACTGGTAATAATGCTCTTAAAAATGCAATATCAGTTCCGTATGTTAATAAGTAGAGTATATTTTCAACTGTTGCAAAACCCAGAGAAATACTTGCTCCGTATAATATCCCATCGTACGCATCTTCAAATTCCACATGATGGTAAATCGTGAGAAATAATATGAGCCACTTAAAAAACTCTTCTATCCCACTCGAAAAAAGAACATTACTCACAAATTCATTTGAAAAAATTTGTTCTTCTTCAAATACATGCTGTGCGAATAAAATAGGGAATGTCATAATAGCACCGTATAAAAATGTTTGCAATAATGTACGGGAAGGTTCTTTCGCAATTTCTTTTCGCAAATAAAAATAGCTAAATAGTGCCAATCCAGGCGCAATTGCCACGGTAAACAATATAAACATGAACGGCACCCCTTCCCACTTATTGTAACGTCGTTTTATGTAGCTTTTTTAATAGCATTAGCGATTTGAACGCCGTGAAACCTGCCATTTTCTATAAAGATTTCATTTGCGTTATTACCTGCCGCTATAACGCCTGCAATATACAATCCTTTTATATTCGATTCCATTGTTTCTTCATTATATAGTGGACAACCGCTTTCTCTGTCGATTTGAATGCCCATGTCCGTTAAGAATTCATGATTCGGATGATAACCAGTCATCGCAAAAACATAATCATTTTGAATTTGAGTCGTTTTATCTTTATGTTCGATCGTGACGGATGTCTCGGTAATATTCACTACTTTTGACTCGAAGTGCATCTTTATCTCCCCGGATTTCACCAAACTCTCGAATCCAGGTAAAATCCATGGCTTAACGCTAGGCGAATAATCAGATCCGCGATAAACGACTGTCACATTTGCACCTGCTCGTTCCAACTCAAGCGCTGCATCTACTGCAGAGTTTTTTCCGCCAATAACTACAACGTTTCTCTGAAAATAAGGATGTCCTTCTTTAAAATAGTGGAAAACATTCGGCAGGTTTTCACCTTCGACGCCCATCATGTTCGGATTGTCATAATAACCTGTCGCGACTACGACGTTTTTCGCTAGGTATTTTCGCTTATCAGTTTCTATATGAAAGCCGCCCGATGTTTTCTTGACTTGTTTCACTAGTTCGAAACTATTAACTTTGATGTTTTTCATCTTTACGACTTCGCGGTAGTAAACGAGCGCATCATTTCTCTTCGGCTTGTCTTTCGCTGTTATAAATGGAATATCGCCAATCGATAATTTAATACTTGAACTAAAAAATGTCTGGTGTGTCGGATAATTATAAATCGAATTAACGATATTACCTTTTTCTATAACTAGGACTTTTAATCCTCTTTCCTGCAATTCAATTGCGGCGGATAACCCGCAAGGCCCCCCGCCAATAACAATCACATCTTCGTGTTGCATTTTACCGCTCCTATCAAATCCGCATCGGCAAATTCCTTTATTTTACCAACGCTTAAACTTTTTTCCTAATAGATTATTGTTAGTACATGACATTCAGATGGCGCTCCGAGCCGCATTGGCACTGTAGTCGTACCATAGCCATTACTAACTAGTTTAGTTCGCTTGGAATTTGTTTGAAAACTTCCTTTTTCCAACAATCCATACTTGCCAATTCTAATTTGTCCGCCGTGCGTATGGCCCGCCAGCATGACGGTTGCAATGTTTGAAGGTATTCTATTTTCAATTTCCCGTAATACTCTTGGCTGATGACATATTAGTAGTATATGTTCATAGTCATTAATATTTCTCAAGGTTTTTTCAATGTCGACATTTTCGCTCGTTGGATCGTCCGTTCCGCAAATCCCCCAAGATTCATGGCCGGGTATAGGAATGTTGTTATTTTCTAACATGATTACGCGATACCTTCTCATAATATTACGTATTTCTTGTTCCCCGGCTTCACGATCGTTATTTCCCCATACATAGTATACCTGTCCTAGCTTTGAAAGACTTCGAATGTTTGAAGCAATACGTGACAACGGCACCCCTTTTTCTGCCAAATCTCCGCCAATAATAATGAGGTCAATATCCCGGTCAATTTTTCCGATTAATTTACGGTTTATTTTTCTTCGATGAATGTCTGAAATGAAAAACACCTTAAGTTTCGTTTTCTTATTATTTGGGGTTTTGATCGTTACTAAATGGTGAACTACATTCCTTCTAAATGCATTTGTCAGCATACGCAATAGCATCGAAGGAATTAAAATCATTAATGTTTTCAGCACTATTTTATACGTAATAACCCGCCGCCTTTCCATTTAATTCAGATAAAAAAAGACAAAGTGAGTACTCTTTGCCTTTGCTTCTTTAATCTAAACATTGATAAGATTTGCATGAGTTATGGAATCGTAAGCACTTGGCCGACATAAATTTCATTGGATGTCAGTCCGTTTGCCTGCTTAATCTTTTCTACACCATTACCGGATTGATAGTGGACGACTGAAATGCTGTAGATCGTTTCACCCGCCATAACCGTATGTGTTTTCATCGCTGGTTTTTCTACGGGTTTTTCTTCTGCTTTTTCTTCTACTTTTGCAACTGTTTTTTTCTCTTCTTGTATGTTATCTTTTGCTTCCGCTTTTTCTTCGTTTTTTTCTGCATTATTTGATTTATCGACAGACTTGGAAGAACTATCTTCTTGCCTATTTCTTTCCGTCTTTTTAGGTTCTTCTTTTGGTGGTGCCTCGGTTATTTTCTCATCATCTTTTTCATCGTTTACAATATTATTATCTTCTGGCTTTATTTCATTTGTCTTATTCGTTCTCGTCTCATACTTAACCCGAGAATCTTGAGCAGCGGTTGTGGTTTTATCCGTATCTATATACCAATTAATAACGACAAATACGATAATAATGATAAACATTCCGAAAATAACATTAATCATCATATGCTTTGGTTTCTTGTTGCTATTACGTTTCTTCTTATATAATTCGGCGCGAGATTTAATAACAGTTGGTTCTTCATCTAGTTTAATTTTTTGCCTATGCTCTTCGAATTCCGATCTATAGTCATCTTTTTTCATTTTTATAATTCTCCTATCACAATCAAACTCTCTTTATATTATGGCGAAATTTTCGTCAAAAGTAAACGAATGATATTTAACTTTGCAGAAGTCTAGCTAATCTATCTGCCCAATCGACTATTTGCCTTGTCGAATTTCCTCGCTTCATCTCAAATAGCCAGTCCTCTTCGCCTAAGCCGCATACTGAACAACAAGACGCCGGAGCCGCGACTAATGTTTCACCATAAAATTTTAAAAGTGATTTTCGAATACAATTTTCACCATTAATGATATGCAACATATTCTGCAATTGTTTTTCCTTCTCTGTTTTTTGTTCCTTTATTTTTAGTAAGGCGCTCTCCATCGGCATCCTCTCGAGATAATAGTCGATTATCCGTGTTCCGGTTTCGCTGATTCCTGATAATTGGGTCGCTTCATTTTTCGAGGAACCTTCTTTTATAAGATTGAAGTAATGTCGAACTTCAGTCTCTGTCGGCAGATCATTTTGTACGATAAACCGTGTCTTTCCGATATCTTCTTCCGTAAATAGCAAAGTCGCAGCAGATAAATCACCATCGCGGCCCGCACGGCCAACTTCTTGCATATAGCCAGCAATTGTTGAAGACATATTTTCATGGATAACTTGTCGAATATCATTTTTATGTATGCCCATTCCAAACGCTGTCGTTGCGCAGATCCAATTAATTTCACCCGTGATAAACTGTTCTTGAATAAATGCACGATCTTCTTGTTCCATTCCTGCATGATACGAAGCAATTGATATGCCATGTTCTTTTAAATAAATAGCTAGCTCATCTGCGCGTTTTCTTGAAGCGACATAAATAATCCCGGGACCTGCCGTCTTTTTAGTTCGTTCAAGTATCCAAGCTGTTTTTTCATGTTCTGAGTTCATTTGCTTCATCGAATAGGATATGTTCTTTCGATCCAATGAATGTTTATGAACAGCCGGAGTTTCTAGGCGCAAATAGTTAATGATATCTCCTAACACCTGGTTATCAGCCGTCGCAGTTAAAGCCAATATATTCGGTCTTTCCAATTGTTTAAGGAACTCGCCGATTCGCAAATAGTCCGGCCTAAAATCAAATCCCCATTGCGAAATACAATGTGCTTCATCAACTACGATAAAAGCAATTTTCAGTTTCTTGATTTGCTCTGCAACATTATTTTGCATTAACATTTCTGGCGAAATGAATATAAATTTATATAAGTCTAATCGGTTCATAATTCGTTGACGATCTTTATATGCCAGAAAGGAATTTATGGCCACAACCCGTTTTTCACCGTTTTTTTTCATAATCGCTACTTGATCTTCCATCAAAGCGACCAATGGAGAAATTATTAAAACCGCACCATTTTTTATATAGGCTGGAAGTTGATAACATAAAGATTTTCCACTTCCCGTAGGCAAAATAGCAATCGTGTCTCGATTTGAAATGACATTGCGAATAACTTCTTCTTGTCCAACTCTGAAATGTTCGAAACCGAATTTTTTCAACAAGATTGATTTGATATCCACTTAGCTCCTCCTCTCGACCCTGTTCCTAATATAAGCCTTAATTGAAAGTAAGTAAGTGACGGGAATTCTTCCTTTAATAACCGCAATCTTTTAGTGCCTAATTCCGATGATTTAGCTACTACAGCAGCAATCTCAGTTGCAGAAACGAATTCTTCTATTGGAAATGATTGATCATTAATCGAAATTTCAACAAAATGATCTTCAATTGTACTCATCTTCAAATGACGTAATTGTGAAATCTTTTGCATCGACATTCCTTGGTTAAATAGTTCTTTAGTTTTAATAGTAGACTCAGTCAGGTATGTCGACACTTGAATATTCTTTATTATCTCCGTCAAAAGCGGATACTTTGAAGATTGACTAATCGTTTGCAGCAACATATGTAAACTCTCAATATAATACAAAGAAAGCGTAAATGGTTTTATACCCATTTCATCCGATAACTGCTTCCATGTCCATCCAGCATGCTTATAACCGCCTAAACGATGAACAAAAATAGTTTTTTGACAACCATTCATGCCGCTTTGTTCTATTGAATTGCGGAGTTCTTGAAATAATTGATTGGAAAATTCCTCATCAAGAATTCTTTGTTTAAGCAGGAACTCTTTTACGAATAATTGAATATCGTAATCATTTTGCATAGGCATAAAGGATTTTTGATCAGCCCTGAAATAAGACGCAGTTTGAACGATTAATGAAAGCCTAGAGAAAAAAACATGTTCTCTTCCTCGATAATCCCATCCATTAAATCGATATAATGGCAAAGTATGGAGAACTTCTTTCCCTTTCTTTGTAATGTAAACGACAGAATCCTCATCAATCGAAATATACCCGGCTTTTTTCAAATGATTTATAGCCCCATCAAATACATCAATCTTTAATCTCGGCAATATGCAAAAAAAACCTTTCAAACTATAATACTCAACATCTTGTAAAGTTTGGCCAGATCGCTTTCCACGTAAAAGATGATAACTAGCATAAATCGATCGTTCTCCATCAAGGCGGCTAATTATAGTTAACAGCAAAAATGAGAGATCCAAAATAAAATTTCCTCCCTCCAAATAATAGTATTATGTTGAAAAAAACTGTCATTATCATTAGAATAGAGACTGTACTTAATTTGTTTGAACGGAGAAAAGAGGAGAGAAACCATGCCTAAATATACAATCGTCGATCAAGACACATGCATCGCATGCGGGGCTTGTGGGGCAGCAGCACCCGATATATACGACTATGACGATGACGGAATCGCATTTGTTATCCTCGATGATAACACGGGAACCGTTGAAGTTCCAGAAGAACTGCTGGAAGATATGGAAGACGGTTTTGAAGGATGTCCGACTGATTCAATTAAAGTGGCAGATGCTCCCTTTGATGGGGACGCATTAAAATATGAAGATTAAAAAGAAGTGCTAAGGCTAGATACATCTAGCTTTAGCACTTCTTATATATATATATGATCATTCTGGCATCAACTTAGTACGTTGTTTTTCAATCCACGTTTTCATCCTTGCAAATAATAGAATCGTAAGCGCCATTAAAATCGCGCCTTTTATCAAGTTAAACGGCAGTATTCCGTAAAATAGCATCACATGCAACGCATCCCCCGTAACAGGCGGCATATTTAAAAAGTAAGTGTACATCGGCAGGAATACAGCGTAATTCAACAGTGTCATCCCGACAGCCATTGAAACTGTTCCAGCAATTAGCCCGGCTACTAAACCTTTTGCTGTGCGGAACTTATTAAAAATATAGTAAATCGGCAAGATGAATAATACACCAGTTGTAAAGTTCGCAATTTCACCAACCGGGACCCCAGTAGGGCTTCCGCTCAAGAACCAATGTAAAAGATTCTTTATAAGTTCCACGGTAATTCCAGCAACCGGACCTAATGTCATGACTGCAAGAACAGCAGGGATTTCGCCAAAATCGACCTTTAAAAAAGACGGTAGTGCCGGCAATGGAAAGTTGAATTGCATCAATACTGTCGCGATGCTTCCAAGCATTGCGATTATAACCATTCTTCGTAACTTATTGCTATTCATTTGTTTCCTCTCTCCTTGTTCGATTCTCTTCAAAAGAGGAAAGGACGGTCCGCCATTTTTTAATGAAAAACTCCCTAAAGCAAATAAGCTCTAGGGAGTTGCATTAGGCACATTTAAGATACTGATAGGCAAAATAGTTTTCCCCATCATTAAATAGGCACCTCTTTTGTATATTCACAAAAAAGACGACCGTACCTTCACCTTCTCCCATCCAGACTATACTGTCGGCTCTGGAATCGCACCAGAATCAGCTTGTAAGCTCGCGGGCTCGGAACTCTATGAATTCCATTACCGCCGGTCGGGAATTACACCCTGCCCCGAAGATGAATCAATATTTTATTGTTACATCATTATCATACATAAAAAAAAGCGACTTGTAAACTCAATTGTTTACGGGTCGCTTGTTTCTTACTTTACTAGAAATGGCATTTCATTTGGCCCGATCGGGATTGGTAACGGTTCACTTAGGTTAAATCCATTCCATTCAGTCTGTAAGATATTTTCAAATTGTATTTGTTGATCAAAGCTTGCTCCAGTTAGCAATATGCCTTCGATTAACTGATTGGCTTCTTTTGCCGACATCGATAAGAGGTCTAATGGTTTCTCAAACTTTACGATAGTAAGTTCATTTTTTTCTACTACTTCAAATTTCAGGTTTGCTGGAATGACTGGAAAATAAATATCATTCGGTTTAACTTTCATCTCTTGAAGAGCAGTTTCTAGATTTTCATAGCTATTAGAGAAATTCGACGATAAAAACTCTTGACCATCAGATTGTTTGAACAAGTAATAATTATAACGATTTACACCGCTATTCAACTTCATCGGTTTACTCGGTTCTCCGACTTGATCAAATTCAACAGGAGTTCCATCTTCATTTTCAAATCTGACTTCCTTGAAACCGTAAAATGTATCTTGCAGCGTGCCTCGATGTGTCTCGATTGTGCCAGAAGCAATGTCATACCCATGTCCGGCAGGTAATGTTTGAACGAGTACATCCCCATCAACTGAAAATGTACCTTTATAAGGATGATAATCATAAAATCCTAGAGCTTCTTCATCGATTTTTCCAGCATATTTCATGTACAAATCCAAACTATTCGGTTCTACATCACCGAAATCTTCTTTAATCTGGCTGTTCGGAATTAGGAATGTTACAGGGATGCTAGACGCCGCTTCACTAGCAAGACCTAAATGAAACACTGTATATCCCGCTGTATCATCGGGATATACAGCGAAATGAGATGGAGTATTTTCTTCATCAATCCCATTATTTAATTCATTCGCCTGATCCATTTCATCTACAGCCATTTCTTCGGATTCATTTTCAAATGCATCATCACTGCTGAAAACATTCATGTCTTCATTGTTCCCTTTGTCCATGACCATCATACTCGCCTCATCATTTGAACTATTGTTCTTTAGCATAGATGGAATCAATAATGTCAAAACCAGAAGTACTGCTACGGCTACAAATGCTGGTATATAGTTTCTTTTGGTTTTCCGAACCGGTTTTTGCTTAGTCAAATTCTGCATTCGATTATCTTGTTTAATGCGCGACAATACATCTTCTTTGGAACGAGTATCATGGAGATTCGGCAGACCCTGAAGAAGTTTTTGTATTTTCTCATCGTCCCACTTATTCGTCACTTGTTATCACCTACTTAATTTTTTACGTAAAGCGTTGACCGCTCTATGTTGCGTGGTTTTAACTTTACCTTCACTCCAGCCAAGGATTTCTGCTGTTTCTGAAATAGAAAGATCGTGTATGAACCTCATATGAATGACCATCTTTTGGTCTCCCGTACATGTATCAAGGACAGCCAAAAGTTCTTTCATTTCTTCGTTTAAGACAACTAGACTATCGGGAAGTATTTCTGGTGAAACCAATTCACTTTTCTCCCAATCGAATTTATCAAGCGAATGTTTTCTGCGCACTGAATTTTTTCTGTAATGGTCAATCGCAACGTTTTTGGCAATTGAAAAAAGCCATGTCTTTTCGGAACTTTTCCCCTGGAAACCGGAATACGCTCTCAGAACTCTAACATAGACCTCATGCATTAAATCTTCGGCCTGGTCGCGGTCTCTTATTAAATAAATGAGAAACCGAAAAACATCGTTATGGTACTGATCATATAATCGGTTAAAAACGGAGTCGTCCATGAAATCCCCCCGTTCATTCTATTAGTCGTCTAACTTTACAAAAAGTTACACTTACTTCAAAGGCAGCGTAACTGTCATTACGGTTCCTTTCTCCACTCCCCTAGAGGCTGTAATCACCCCGCCATGTGAATCGATTATGTTTTTTGCAATCGCCAAGCCAAGCCCCGTGCCGCCTTTTCCACGAGTTCTTGCTTTATCGACTTTATAGAAACGTTCAAATATGAAAGGTAAGTCTTCTTCTGATATCCCATCTCCAGTATCAGAAACAGTAATTTTGCACATGCCCCCATACTCTTCGACGCGCACTGTGACACTTCCTTTATCTGGGGTGTGTCGAATTGCATTATCAATAAGATTTGTTACCACTTGTTCAATCCGATCTGCATCTAACTCAGCCCAAATTTCTTCTTCAGAAAAGTCGAGTAGTAAATCTACATTCGACTCTCTTGCGACTTGTGTAAACTTATTCGCAATACGAGTAATAAATGGAATAACGGAAACATCATATTTATATAAAGTCATATGCCCCGACTCCATTCTTGCTAAATCAAGTAAATCCGTAACAAGTCGGCCCATTCGAAGGGATTCTTCGTGGATTATTTGAATCATTTCATCCCTTTCTTCGTCATTTCTCGTTACTCCGTCCAATATGGCTTCACTATACCCCTGCAACATGGAAATCGGGGTTCGAAGTTCATGTGACACGTTTGCTATGAAATCCGAACGCAGCTTATCTAACTGGTGTTGCGCAGTCATATCGCGAAGAACCGCAACCGCACCACGAATGTCATCTCCGCTATACAAAGGACTGATGGAAATCATATAAAATTGATTATTGAGTTCTAACTCATCCTCTACCTCTTCTGAAAATGTAATTGAGTGGTCGAGCATATGCAATAGTTCCGGAGGCACAGATTCGCTTTTAGCATCGTTTGCGAAAAACCATTTTTGCAATAGCTTTTCTGCTTGGGGATTGCTTAATAGAATCGTACCATCGCGATTAAATGTAATGACGGCATCAGCCATGGACGTTAAAATACTTGATAATTGTTCTTTTTCCTGACTAATTAATTCCACATGATATTTTAGTTGTCGACCCATTTGATTGAACGCAGTTGCTAGTTGTCCGATTTCATCACTTTGAAGAGATGGCAGACGTGTATCAAAATTCCCCTTTGATAATTCCAATGCTGCTTGTCGCATTTTTCGCAGCGGAGAGGTGATTTTGGTCGATAAAAAAAATGCGAAAATAGTCGTTAAAATAAAAGCAATGAAAGCTGATAGAAAAACAATATTTGTTGTTCTCTTCATTGTTGCTTTAATTGCATCAAGACTTTGATAAATAAAAATCGTTCCGCGAACGCCTGATTCTGTCGTATATGGGGTTTCTAGCAAAATATATTGTTCGATGACCCCTTCTTCTTTTAGTGAAGGCATCATCATTTCTTTCAATACTTGTTTTTTTGATTGAGATTCAGTAGCCAACGCAGAATTGGAGAGAACCTTGTTTTCGATTCTCTCCTTGTTTAATCCATTATGAAAGGAATGTATAATTGTTCCGCTTTTATCCGTTATAATTGCATTTGTTTCTACATCTAAAATATCTTGAATAAGTAATGGCATCAATGGGCGATCATCGTGCTCTAATACAATTTTTTCAATCATCGTAGCTTCTCTAACAAGTGAATCTTCTGCTTGCTCCTTATGAAAATTCCCTAAAAACTCTAAAAGTAAAGCAGTTACGATAAACAAAATAAAAGTAACGAGAAGCAGTATGGTTGCCCATAGCTTCCCGACTATTGAATTCCATATTCGATTCATTCGATCGCCTCAAATTTATAGCCGACACCCCATACAGTTACAATCATTTTTGCTGCACTTTCGGAGACGCGACTAAGTTTTTCACGGAGTCTTTTTACATGAGTGTCAACAGTCCGCAGATCGCCAAAGAACTCGTAATGCCAAACCTCTTTTAAAAGTTGTTCTCTATCGAAAACTTTATCTGGTGATTTGGCTAAAAAGTATAATAGCTCATACTCTTTTGGTGTTAAATTCACTTCTTGACCTTCGGCAGTGACTCGATGCGCGTCATGGTCAATTGTCAGTTGCGGAAAAACGACAAGGTCTTTCGATGTTGTTGCTGATGCACCTTGAATCGTAGTTGATCTTCTTAATATTGCTTTTACGCGCAGTATCACTTCCCGCGGACTGAAAGGTTTAACAATATAATCATCTGCGCCTGTTTCAAAGCCAGTAACACGATCCGATTCTTCACCCTTCGCAGTCAGCATCATAATCGGCGTCATATCTTTTTGTTCTCGCAGCTCTTTCAATACTTCAAGTCCATCTTTTTCTGGCATCATGTGATCCAATAAAATACACGCATAAGTGTTTTCTTTAGCTTTTAACAGAGCTTCAGCTCCATCGACGGCTTCATCGACAGTATATCCCTCTCGAGTTAAATACATATTCAAAAGACGACGGATCCGATCCTCATCGTCTACCACTAATATTGAAACCTTTTCTTCCATTTACATTTACTCCTCCCAATAAACTATTCAATTATCGTTTTATAAGTGCGACTAGGCATTTTACAAATGCCGCTAGGCGTATAAAATTTATTATCCATTATCAATATATATCTTTTAAATTTTTAAAACAATAAAAAGACTGCATGGACATTCAGTAAACCATGCAGTCTCTATATAATTATGCGTAGGAATGCAATCCTGCAAGGATTAAGTTTACAGCAATTAAGTTAAACATAATGATGATAAATCCGATTACTGCAAGCCAAGCTGATTTTTCGCCTTCCCATCCACGCGATAGGCGCAAATGCAGGAATGCTGCATAAAATAGCCAAGTAATGAGAGCCCAAACTTCCTTTGGATCCCATCCCCAGAATCTTGACCACGCCTCATGTGCCCAAATCATTGCAAACACCAAAGCTCCTAGCGTGAATACAGGAAAACCGATTAGCACTGAGCGATAGCCGATTTCATCCATTAAGCGGGTATTCGCTTTTTTGGCGAACGGCTGGAATAACGTCGCAATCGGACGACGGATAATGAGCCGTATCAACAGATAAAGAACTATTCCTGTGGCTACCGACCAAACAAAAGTAGTTAATGTTTTCGCGTTGACGATTGCAGGCATTTCAAATAGCGGCGTCATTGCATCGGGCGTGAGTGCTTCGTATTCATTCATACCGAATATCGGTGGATAAATATATTCAATTTTAGCTGGGTCCCCGTTTTTGTCGATGTATGTAAATTCAGCCTCATTTCCCATAATTGAAAACATGGAAGATGAAAGAATGAATCCGACCACCAAGACTATAGTGAATATTACGGATTCCAACCAAAAACGTTGTTTAGATTTCTTTGTTAAATCGGTTACTTTCAACAGCAATACAAGTCCCGCGACTGCGCTAATGGCTAAAATTGCTTCTCCAATTACCACTGTAATAACATGAACTGTTAACCAATAGCTTTTCAGAGCTGGGATAAGCGGTGTGATTTCTGTAGGGAACATACTCGCGTAGCCGATAATAACAACTGCAATCGGCAATGCAAACAAACCGAGAGACGGCGTTCTGTACATATAAAACAGCAAAATGAAAGCCCCTACGATCATCATTCCAAAAGCAGTTACAAATTCAAACATATTACTCACCGGTGCATGCCCGGAAGCAATCCATCGCGTTATGAAATACCCTAAATGTGTAAGAAATCCAATGATAGTAATGGTGATTCCGATAGTTCCCCATTTACTATTTTGATATGCTTTTTCTGTTTTTGCGCCCTTTACTGCCCCTCCGAAGAAAAGTGTAGCAACTAAATAGGCGATAAATGAGACTAGAAGTAAGTTTGAGCTCAGTGATGCAAAATCCATTATTTAAAGTCCCCTTCCTCGTCGTCCAATTCGGACTCTGTATCTTCACGGTCCTCATATTGCGGCAAGTCTGCGTATTCTCGTACTTGCTCAATTTCTTTTCTTAATGCGAACCAGTTCTTATTGGTATGACTGGCAAGAAGTATTTCATTTTCTTCGCCTTTTTGAATCCAAATCCGTCTATGATTCCAGTAAGAGCCTTGCGAAACACCAATCATGAAAACAATTCCACCAAACAATAACAAGTACAGTGTTCGATCTTTACGAATCGTCAAACCAGATATATCACGTGTTTCAGCACTCAGAAAATTCGCTTTGTAATCATTTTCTTCAGTTTCTAGTGTTTGTCGAATTGCAACAAAACTCATTTCTCCTTCTGGTTTTTCCGGTGTTATCATCTTGAATATAAAAGCAGGGTTATTTGGAATTGGCGATTTAGAATAAGGTTCTCCGTCCTTGATACCATCGTAATCCGGATAATATTCTTTCACCTCTACAATAGCGCCATTACCCAGTTCGTATTTATCATCGGGATTTATTAGATCAATCGTAAATTCACCGAGCGATTCTTCAGTTGCTTTTTCAGTCAATTGAAATGTCATCGATTTTAATTCGTCAAGACGGAAATCCATCTGAAAAACACTATACCCATCAAACGTTAAAGGATGGTTAACGATAATTGATTCATCTTTAACCAATTCAATATTCTCAGTTTGACCCGGAAGTGCATCATCAGCATTTTTGTATAATGAGACGTCTGTCTGATAGTTTTTCGGAATCATGCCCACTCGTTCAAGTGCCGTGCTGAACACTTCATCGTCTTCTTCTATTGAATAGTTTTCTATTGTAAAACCATTATTTTCAATATAATATCCAGGCGCACCGGGTATTTCCAACATTTCGCCTTCCCGAATCCACAATGTTTCATCGACATAAAAACCAGGAATTCCGCGAAGTAAAATTGCGCTCAGGAAAATAATTAGTCCAGTATGATTAACATAAGGGCCCCATCTTGAAAAACGATTTTTTTCAGCCAATATTGCCCCGTCTTCTATTTTAACATTATAACGCAGTTCCTTTAATTTTATTGCAGCTTTGTTAATAGAATCATCGGCGTCATTGACTTGTCCGCTGCCATAGATTCGTTGACGTTTCATAAAGGACGGATGGCGTTTCGTCCGCTGCATTTTCAGCGATTTATAAAGAGGAATAACTCTATCAACACTAGCAATGATAATAGAAGTTCCAAGCATTCCTATTAGCGTGATAAACCACCAGCTATTATACATATCATGAAAACCGAGCTTGTAATATATGACGCCAAAAATGCCATATAATCGCTCATAATATTCTCCTAACTCAGCATCTGAGACAGGAACGTACAATTTTTGCGGAAATATCGTACCTATCGCTGAAGTTGCAAGAACAGCGACAATTATACTAATTCCAATTTTAACGCTCGAAAAAAAGTTCCATATTTTATCGATAATTGTTCTCTTATACGTCTGGGATCTTCGCGCAGAACCTTCATAACGCATGTCTACAGTTTTACTATTTATAGCATCTTCAGTTTGCGGTCTTCCACATCGCTCACAAAGCACCGTGCCAAATGGATTTTCATGACCGCACTGGCATTTGATTTTGCTCATATTATAGACTCCTTATTCGGGTTGAATGCTTTCCATTAATGAGCGGATCTCATCTTCCGACATTCCCCTCGTTATTATATCTTGAATAATTCCATCTTCATTGATTAGGATTGTAGTAGGGAGCGGCATAACGTTGTATGCGCGTCGAACACTCTCGTCTGGATCTCTGGCAATTGGAAACGTCAATCCAAATTGGTCTCTAAACGTCTCGGCCTTCAATCGGGTGTCTTTTATATTGATTGCCAATATGTGGACACCTTTTCCTTCAAACTCTTTATATTGATTTTCCATATAAGGCATCTCTGTTTTGCACGGTCCGCACCAAGAACCCCAAAAGTTGAGGAAAACTCCCTCACCTTTATAATCAGATAGTCGATGTTTATTCCCTTCCAGATCGACAAGCTCAAAATCAGGAGCTTTATCGCCAACAGCTAATACTTTCACTTTATCACGTGTTACAATTGCGAATATGATTGCGACAGCTAGGACTAAAAGAACAATTGTCCGAATTATAAGCCGCTTTTTCCGATTCGCAGCTAGTCGTTTATTTTTGGACATTTTCTAACCCCCAAACTCAAATAATCTTATTACATTATAACAAACGATTATCTGCATTCATTTGCTATTAATGAATTAACTGTGAACAGATTACCTGCACTTATCCGATTTTTCCTGTTTCGGCAAGTACGCGTAATTGTTTTACTTCATGCACCGTTAATTCCCTGGCTTCTCCTGCATTTAATCCCCGTGTCGATAAAATTGCGAATTCTTCGCGTTTCAAACTATCGACAGGGCAACCGATTGCATCGAACATGCGACGCACTTGCCTGTTCCTGCCTTCATGGATTGTTATTTCAACAATGGCAGTTTGCGTTTTCTTATCCATTGATTGCATCTTCACAGTTGCCGGAGCCGTCATTCCATCTTCAAGTTCTATCCCGCGTTCAAGCTTTCGCAAATTTTCCCTTGAAGGTATTCCTTTTACTTTCGCAATATACTTTTTCTTAATCTCAAATTTCGGATGTGTCATTAGATATGAAAAATCGCCATCGTTCGTTAAGATGATAACACCCGAAGTATCATAATCGAGTCGCCCTACTGGGTATATTCTTTCTTCAATATGCGGGAAAAAATCGACCACGGTTTTTCTGCCTTTCTCATCATTTGCTGTTGAGATGACACCTCTTGGTTTATATAGTAGATAATAAACATTATCTTCTTTGACGATTGGAATCCCTTCTACCTCGACTTGATCGGTTGATGAGACACGTGTTCCTAGTTCAGTAACAACTACACCATTCACCTTTACTTTACCGCTAACTATTAGTTCTTCTGATTTTCTTCTAGAAGCAATCCCTGCTTGGGCCATCACTTTTTGCAATCTTTCCATATTGTTCACTCCGTCCTACGTACTGAGAAAAATTATGTCATACTTTACACCAAATTAAAAGAAGACTGTCCTATTAATAAGTCAGTCTTCCCTACTGTCGCCATATTTCCGACGTAATTATTCAACTGAAATAACTTTTTCATCTTCTATCTGGTAAGCAGTATTTCCTTAGTGAGCAATGGGTCATTATCGAAATAGACCGTCCATCGCCCAATACAAGTCTTGTGTTCCCCGCGAGGAATGCGAAGTATATGTGAAACACTAGTTTTTTCACCTTTTTTCAATAACAATTTTATTGGTTTATTAAGTTCTCCTTCCATCCCTGGAAGAATTGCATATCTCCCTTTTTTTGCGACCGTTACCAACTCATATTTTGAAAAAACTTCTTCAGATAATTGTCGATGCGTATTCCAATCATTACCGTCATTTAAGGTCACAACAATAATCTTTTTCCCATCTTTTTCAAAGTACGTGACGAGTGTACGACCCGCCGTTTTTGTAAAACCCGTTTTACCAGCAATTGCTGTCTCATTTGAAAGCACCAATCGATGTTTATTTTGCCAACTGTAACTTTCATTATTTAGTTGATAATTATAGGTATGAGTTGAAGCGATTTTTCTGAAGGCCTCATTTTTCATTGCATGGTACATCATTAAAGCCGTGTCATATGCAGTTGATAAGTGCAGGTCATTGTGAAGACCTGATGGATTTGTAAAGACGGTATCATTCAGCCCATATAAAAGTGCGTTGTCATTCATTAGGTCGACAAACCCTTGAAGTGAGCCTCCCGCATGTTCAGCGAGCGCATAAGCCGCGTCATTCCCTGACCGAAGCATTAGACCGTATAACAGCCCTTCAACGTCAGCGCTCACTCCTTGCTTTAAATAGAGGGACGATCCTTCGGCGGATGCAGCTTCCGGTGAAATCGTAGTGATTCCAAGTGGCGCACCACTTTCTAACACCGTGAATGCTGTCCATATTTTTGTTAAACTGGCGATTGGCATCCGAACATGTTCATTCGAACCCGAGAGCAATCTCCCCGTATCAGCATCAATCACAACCCAAGCATCACGCGCACTGGCTTCTTTTCCGCCTGTAAATAAAACGATTGTTGCAAATAAAATCATCGCAATTGCACGTTTCAAGTAGTGTTTCCTCCTCCATCATTTTCAACCCCGAATGCTTCTTGAAATTGTGTCATGAATAAATCGGTATTTCCGTCATTTTCGTCCTCTTCCACTGTTAGAGGTGGCAACCCTTCTATCGATTCCAATCCAAACCGATCTAGAAATAATTTTGTCGTTCCATATAAAATCGCCCGCCCGGTCCCTTCTGAGCGGCCCATTTCCATTATCAACCCCCTTGATATTAGTGTATGTATCGGACCTTCCGATTTAACACCACGAAGATCATCGATTTCAATACGTGTCACGGGTTGTTTATAGGCAATAATCGCCAACACTTCAAGAGAAGCCTTAGTGATTGACTGAGGGGATGGATTTTCTAGTAATCTTTTAATATCTCCGGCAAATTCAGCCTTCGTTACAAGCCTATATGAACCGCCGAATTGCTTTAACGTAATGCCTCTTTCGTCTTGTCCATCATAATTTTCTAGCAAACTAGCAAGCGCTTCTCTTACAGCCGATTCACTATGTTCAGTAACGGTTATTAGTTGCTTCATCGTTAACCCTTCATCACCAGCTATAAATAAAAAACTTTCAATCATCCCTTGTAATTTTTTCCCTTCATCCATGGGAGTCTTCACCATCTTTCACGTACGATACAATTATATTTGCAAAGTTATTACTTTGCTCGACATTGACGTCACCTCTTAACATCAATTCGAGTAATGACATAAAGGTTACGACAAGTTCACCTGTATCTCCATCTTCAAAAAGCATATAAAAATTACACCTACCGCCATTCACGACCAGCCGTCCCATTATTTCATCCATCTTTTCACCGACAGACAGCTCTGTTTTGGTTATACTAGCAGAGAGTGGAGCTCTTAATCGATTTCGATCAATCATTTTCTGAAAAGCTCCGATCAAATCAAAGACATTTAAATTTTCTTCACATCCAACAGTAACGATTTCACCAAACTGCGCAACATCGCCTGGCGATTTCGTGAAAAAATCTAATCGATTATTAGCTGCTTCTTTTAAATTAGTAGCAGCTTCCTTATATTTTCGATATTCGATTAAACGCGCAACGAGTTCATCACGCGGATCTTCTTCCATATCGAAATCCGTGTCGTCTCCAAACTCCTCTCCTTCATGGATCGGGAGTAGCATTTTGCTTTTAATTTCAATAAGCGTCGCAGCTAACACTAGATATTCACTTAGTTCATCGAGCCTGAGAACGCGCATAGCCTGGATATGTTCCATGTACTGATCAGTCAACTCAGACATGGGGATATCATAGATATCAATTTCTAAACGATTTATTAAATGTAATAATAAATCTAAGGGCCCTTCAAAAACATCTAGTCGCACTTTATAGCCCAAACCGCTCCACCTGCCAATCAACTTAATAATATAAAAAAGGAATGAAATAATTGAAACCATTATACAACCCATTGTTTGTAAATTTTATTGTTTATTTCAATGAGAATCAAGACTTTTTTGAATGTCATGAAGTACTTGAAGAGTATTGGAAAGAATTTACCGATAGAACTAAACAACATCCGCTCGTCGGTTATATTTTACTATCAACTGCCATGTATCACTGGCGTCGAGGAAATACAATCGGTGCCGGACGCTCATTAAAGAAAGCAATTAGCAGACTTGAAAAGGTTAGCAAAGAGCATCCAAGCTTTTCCGAGGGAATTAACATTGAAAATCTAGTAAAAAACAGTAAGCTCGCATCTCATCAAATTGACAACGAACGGCCGTTTTCAACATTTGCAATTGAAATAACATCTCCAAAGCTCCATTCTCTAATCAAAGAAATCAAACCATCAATGGATTTGCTCCCATACGGAAGCGATGAAGTCATCCATAAACATATGCTCAGGGATCGTTCGGATATTCTTAGAGAGCGGGAAAAGCGTAAGCGCCAAGGGAGGATGTAATTCGATCATTACCTGCAGAAGGAGTCAATTACATCCTTCCCTGTGGGACCCGACAAGCACAAGGCACTTTGCGAAAAGAGGCGGGATTAAGTGCAATCCCGCTCTGGCAGCACCTTGGCCACCAAAGAGTGAGTGAACCCAATTCGCTCTAAAAACCAGACATGAGAAAAAAAAAGAAGGGCGGACTTTAGTCAGCTCCTCCTTCTTTTGAAATACATCTTTTTAAAAAGTCTTCCGTCTGATCTGTACTTAAACACTCCTTATCAGGAAATTGCTCTTGTATTTTATCAACAATCGCTTTACCAATTCCCTCGCCTCTAAAAGAAGGGTTTACAGAAAGATGATGTAATGTAAAAGTTTCATCGCCAATTTCAATTCCAAGAAGACCTATGAGGTCTTCTTCTTTTTTCCAAAGATACAACTGCCAATCATCTTCATTTTCGTATTTTTGGATTGTATCTTGCAAAGCTTTCACACTATGTTCACCGGGCATATATGAAAGTAAGCCCATCGCGATTTTTTCATAGGTTTTTTTATAACGTATAAGCATCAATGTGAATCCCTTCTCTTCCAAAAAAAGACACCATCAATTACGACAGGGCTTTTTTGATGATTATTTGTTATTGAGGATCAATGACGGGTACTACAAAAAACCAGTATACAGCTCCCCAAATAACAGCTGCGACAAGGATTCCTATGAAAAGAAGCAAATTTCTTCTTCTCATACTTTTCCTCCTCGCTTTACTTTTTGCAAGGGCAGATCGAGTCTTACAATATCCTCATAAGTTTCTCGTCTTACAACTAGTTGCTCTTCTCCATTTTCAACAAAAACAATCGCTGGTCTCGGCAATCGATTATAATTGCTCGACATGGAGTAACTGTACGCCCCCGTACAAAAAGTTGCAATAATATCTCCTTCAATTGCCGGCGCAATGGTGGCTTCTTCAATTAATTTATCGCCAGATTCACAACATTTCCCCGCAATTGTCACTTTTTCGGAATGTGGTTCAGTCATTCGGTTTGCGGACACAGCCGTATATTTCGCCCCATATAAAGCAGGTCTTATATTATCTGACATCCCGCCGTCAACTGCAACATATTTGCGGACTTCTGGAATATCTTTTGTACTTCCAACCGTATATAAAGTCGTTCCAGCATCGCCAACAAGTGATCTACCCGGCTCAATCCATATTTCAGGAATTGGATAATTGAATGTACGCGTCATCGATAATACTACATTTGCCATTTCTTCGACATATTCGGAGGGGCTTAAAGGATTGTCTATTTCCGTGTAGCGTATCCCGAAGCCGCCGCCCAAATTTAATACACGACAAATAAAGTTCTCATTATCGCGCCAAGAAATCATTTTTTCAATTAATGTTTCTGCAGCAACACGGAAAGCGTCCGTTTCAAAAATCTGTGAACCGATATGGCAATGCATTCCAAGAACAGTAATAAATGGATGATTGTACAATTGACGAAATGCTTCATCGGCTTGTCCATTCTTCAGATCAAAACCAAACTTCGAATCTTCTTGCCCCGTCGTAATATAATCATGCGTATGCGCCTCAATGCCAGGCGTTACACGAATAAGGACATCCATTTCTTGGTTTCTCGATTCAGCGATTTCTTTGACAATTGATATTTCCAAAAAGTTGTCAACGACGATACAACCAATTTTTTCATCGAAGGCAAATTCAATCTCGCTATAACTTTTATTATTCCCATGAAAGTGAATTTTTTCTCTTGGAAAATCCGCTTGAACAGCAGTGTATAACTCTCCACCTGAAACGACATCGAGTGACAGGCCTTCTTGTTTTGCAACTTCATATATAGCGATTGATGAAAATGCCTTACTTGCATAAGCAACTTGCGCATTTATCCCCGCAGCTTGAAATGTTTTTTTGAAGGCCCTAGCCCGTTCCCGAAACAAATGTATATCATAAACGATTAATGGCGTACCGTACGTGTTGGCAAGATCGACTGTATCGATTCCCCCAATCGCTAAATGACCGCGGTCATTTATTGATTGAGTTCCATATAGATGCATAAGGCTTTCCTCCTTCTAAATTTTACTATCTTAAATTTTATCATAGACAGTGGAGGAGTTGCAAAGTTCTATTTTGTACGATCCCTATTCGGAGCATCCGTAATATAGGGACGCGGGACATCGGCAGTCATTGGAAACCTGATAAGGACTCGCATCATCGCAGTCGGGAAGAATGGAACTGCCGGCCATAAATACGGAACGCCCATTGGTCTAAGTGAACATAAATAATAAAACAATACAGCGATAGATATAAAAAATCCGGGCGCTCCTAAAATTGCTGTCGCCAAAAGTATGCATATCCTGAAAACTTTCGTTGTGATGCTCAATTCATACGATGGAATTGCAAAAGTGAAAATAGCACTAACGGCTACGTAAAGAACGACTTCTGGCGTAAATAGCCCAACATCGATTGCAACTTGGCCGATGACAATTGCTGCAACTAAACCCATAGCAGTAGACATCGGCGTCGGCGTATGAATGGCTGCCATACGTAGTACTTCAATTCCAATATCCGCGAATAATAGCTGTATGATAAGGGGTATTTCTCCAATATCATTCGGGCCGATATAGCTTAAAAAATCTGGAAGATAATGCTGTTTTGTCGCAAGCAAATACCAAAATGGCAATAGTACAAGGCTCAAACCAGCGCCCACAAAACGTGTCAGTCGCACAAAAGTACCAATCAACGGAGCTTGCCTATATTCTTCTGCATGCTGAAGATGATGGAACAACGAAACCGGAACGAGTATAACCGATGGCGACATATCGACCATGATGGCAATATGCCCTTCCAATAAATGTGCTGCACATATATCAGGTCGTTCAGTAAAACGAACAAACGGCATCGGATGAAACCTCTGTTTGAACAGAAACTCTTCAAGTGATTTGTCGGTCATCGTAAGACCATCATGAACTATTTTATCGAGTCGCTCTCGTATATAAGCAAGATGCTTTTCACTTGCCGCACCTTGAATAAACGCTATCGCGACGTCGGTTTTTCCATTAATGGTGGTCTGATGCATTTCGAAACGCAAATCCTCGGTGCGAAGCCTTCTACGAACAAGCGCAGTATTTAGAATGATATTTTCTGTAAAACCATCCCTAGCACCTCGAATTACTTTTTCAGTATCCGGCTCCTCAGGCTGCCTGCCAGGGTAAGACCTAACGTCGATTACGAACGCATAGCCGCTTGGTGTAATGAATGCAGCTTGTCCGCTCAAGATAGACGTTAGCAATTCATCTTTATCTTTTACCTCTGCGACGGAATGGTACGGAAAAAACGTTAAAAAACGTTCGCCGTCATCTCCAATTTCCTCGTCCCATCCGTCTTTACCTTGCATTTCTGTTAACAGCATCAATAAGCTATCACCATCAACGAGCCCGTTAATATACAGAAGTAATGCGGGCATTTCCCAAAGATGAATCGAACGGGCCATTGCATCAAATGTTTCATCCTTGCCGAAACATTGATAAAACCATTCTTCTCCCTCTTTCATCGATTTGAAGAGTTTTTCCATTACATTAATCCGTCCTCACTTTTTTACCGTACTTTCTTCTAAATTAGCCCCCATCCATGACTTTAATTGGGCTAATATTTTCTTTTCTAGTCTTGACACTTGAACTTGCGATATACCTATTCGTTCGGCAATATCACTTTGTGTGCAGTCCAAGTAATATCGCATGTAGATAATCGTTTGGTCTCTTTTATTTAATTTTGAAATGACATCGCGCAAAGGGATGTGATCAAATACTCTTTCTGAACGGTCATCTCTAAGTTGGTCCATTAACGTTAAACTGTCGCCTTCATTTTCATATAATTGTTCATGGAGAGATGCGGGGTCCCTGAGAGCATCAGAAGCAAGTATGACATCGTCTAATTTAACTTCCAATATCTCAGCTATCTCCGCTAATGTCGGATATCTTCCACTTTTTTTCACATAATCGTCTGTTGCATGACGAATCTTGAAGCTGAGTTCACGAATTGAACGACTTACTTTCACCATGCCGTCATCTCGTAAAAAACGTTGAATCTCCCCGACAATCATCGGAACTGCATAAGTGGAAAACTTCACTTCATAGGAAAGATCGAATTTATCAATTGACTTCATCAGGCCGATGCAGCCGATTTGAAACAGGTCTTCCGGATCTGCGCCCCGGGAACCAAAACGTTGAACAATAGACCAAACGAGACGCGTATTTCCTTCAACCATCAATTTCCTGGCCTCTTTATCGCCTTCCTGCGAAACTTTTATTAGTTCTCTCATCTTCTCCTGGGACAATAAAGCATGCTTGTTCTCAACGGATGCGTCCATACGTCACCTCATTCTGCTCGTTTCCGTAATCGGAGAAAACTTTTTCTCGAATTTGACTACTGTACCTGAGCCAATTACCGATTCGACGGACAAGCTATCCGAAAAACTTTCCATAATTGTAAAACCCATTCCAGAACGTTCCATATGCGGTTTACTTGTGTACATCGGTTCCATTGCGCGGGCTAAATCATCAATTCCGGCCCCTTCATCACTCACAGTCATCGATACTGTATGGTCATCAATTTTTGCGTGGATTTTCACTAGACTTTTCCCGTCATTTTCGTATCCGTGAAGTATTGCATTAGTTACCGCTTCCGAAACAATCGTTTTGAATTCTGAAATTTCTTCAATTGTCGGATCTAACGGGGTAATAAAGCATGTCATCGCCATTCTCGCTAGTGCCTCATTCTCTTCGATTGCAACAAAAGATAAAGTCATCTCATTGTTCATGTACAACCCCTCCAATCTCCCCGATCGCTTCTTCGATCGTACAATATCTAATATTTTCACCAAGTCCTGAAAAGCCAAAGATTTTTTTCATAGTTGCAGATGGATTTAGAATGAGAGTCTCCCCGCCACTGGGTGATAAATCACGCATTCTCCCAAGAACAAGTCCAATCCCTGCGCTATCCATAAATCCTAGCCCTTCCAAATCCCAAATAACTGCACGTACTTGTCCCGTAAAGATTGCTGCTGAAATGTCCGAACGGATTTGATTTGCCTTATGATTGTCTAGTTCACCTCTCAGTGTTGCTATTAAAATCCCGTTATCAATAATTTCAATTTTCGCCATAGAAAATCCCTCCTTCATGCGCTTCTTTCTACATCACTGAAGGGGAATCCTTTAACACAGCAAAACTAGTCAATAACCGGTAAAACTTCTTACATTTCGACATATATCCGCTTTCCGTATAAGTATTGACCGCTTCGAATTGATTTACACATAGAATAAAAAAAAGCTATCCTTTTAACCGATAAACTCAGTTAAATAAGATAGCTTTTCACTTTATCAATCAGCCATGAATGACTTCGCCAATAAGTTTCGGCGGAAGGACCGCCTCATCGCCAATTATTATATGATTTTGAAGTAGTGTCATTGATTGTTGAACCTCTTCGGTATTCGAATGAATGACGGCGAGTACATCGCCTTTTTGAACAGAATCGCCTATTTTCTTCTTCAATATTATACCGACTGACAAATCAATTTCATCATCTTTATCAGCACGTCCAGCACCTAACAACATCGCCGCGACGCCGATATCATTTGCTCCCATGGAAGTAATGTAACCTGACTTTTCAGCTTGAACTTCTATTTTATACTTCGCTGTCGGAAGAAGCGTAGTGTCATGAATTATTGCACGATTTCCACCTTGTGCTTCAATAAGCGTTCCAAACAACTCAAGTGCCGTGCCGTCCTTTATCACCTGCTCCAGCATTTCACGGCCTTCTTTCAACGTATTTGCTTTCTCGCCCACGACAAGCATCTGGCTTCCGAGAACAAGACAAAGCTCTGTTAAGTCCTTTGGCCCATTACCTCTTAGCGTATCGATCGCTTCAATGACTTCAAGAGAATTCCCAATAGCATTTCCAAGTGGCTGGCTCATATCCGATATAATTGCCATCGTATTTCGCCCTAGGTGATTTCCAATCTCCACCATTGATTTAGCTAGCGCCAATGCATCTTCTTTCGACTTCATGAATGCACCCGAGCCTGTTTTCACATCAAGAACAATTGCATCGGCTCCAGCTGCAATTTTTTTACTCATAATTGAGCTTGCGATAAGCGGAATACTATCTACAGTTGCCGTTACATCTCTTAATGAGTATATTTTCTGGTCTGCAGGCGTCAAGTTTTTACTTTGACCCATTATCGCCAATTTCAAATCATTTACTTGTTTGACAAACTCATCACTGGACAACTCAATATGAAAGCCTTCAATCGATTCTAGCTTGTCCAAGGTGCCACCAGTATGTCCAAGTCCCCTGCCACTCATTTTCGCCACTGGAACGCCGCAGGCGGCCACAAGCGGGACAAGAATCAGAGACGTCGTATCTCCAACCCCGCCCGTTGAATGTTTATCGACTTTTACGCCGTTAATTGATGATAAATCGATTTGAGTACCTGATTCTACCATGGCCATGGTTAAATCGGCTCGTTCTTCAGCAGTCATACCTTTAAAATAAATTGCCATCAACAATGCGCTGGCTTGATAATCGGGAATTGCGTCAGTTGTGTAACCGTTAATAAAATAAATAATCTCTTCTTTTGATAAAGAACCGCCATTTCGTTTTTTCTTAATAAGATCAACCATTCTCATCGTTAATCCACCTTCTCCTCAAGTAATGATAGAAAACTTTGTCCGAATTCTGGCAACTTCACGTTAAAGTTATCTGCTATTGTTGCGCCTATATCCGAGAACGTTTCTCTGATTGGCATTGAGCCGCCTCTTTTAAATGAGGGTGAATAAACTAGCAATGGAACGTATTCTCGAGTGTGGTCAGTGCCTTCGAAAACGGGATCATTGCCATGATCTGCCGTGATGATCAATAAGTCATCTTTCCGAAGTAAATTCATCATTTCCACTAACCTCGCGTCAAACTCTTGAAGTGCGTTTCCATATCCGATTGGATCACGTCGATGGCCAAATAACGCATCGAAATCAACCAGATTTGTAAAGCTGATGCCATGAAAATCTCTTTCCATTACTTCTAGCAGCTTATCAACACCGTCCATATTACTGATTGTTCTCACAGAGTCCGTAATTCCTTCACCATTAAATATATCTGATATCTTGCCTATCGCAATCACATCGTAATTCGCATCTTGAAGTTCATTCATCACCGTACGATTAAAAGGCTTTAATGCATAATCATGTCTGTTCGTCGTCCGAGTGAAATTGCCCGGTTCTCCGATAAACGGGCGTGCAATTACGCGACCGACTAAATATTCAGGCGATAGTGTAAGTTCGCGTGCAATTTCACAAATTCTATATTGCTCCTCAATCGGAATAATATCCTCATGTGCGGCAATTTGAAGAACGGGATCCGCAGAAGTATAAACGATTATCGCGCCCGTTTCCATATGTTCCTTGCCAAGTTCATCAATTATTCCCGTACCGCTTGCAGGCTTATTGCCAATTACTTTTCGACCCACTCGTTTTTCAAGTTCAGCAATAAGTTCCGATGGAAATCCATTGGGATACACTTTAAACGGTTTATTGATGTTCAGCCCCATTATCTCCCAATGACCTGTCATAGTATCTTTTCCAACAGATGCTTCCTGCATTTTCCCATACATCGCCAATGGTTCTTTCGCTACTGGCACTCCTTCAATCTGCCGGATATTTGACAGTCCTAGCTTAGCCATATTCGGCATATGTAACCCATTCATCGCTTCTGCTATATGACCAAGTGTGTCTGACCCTACATCTCCAAATAAGTTAGCGTCCGGCGCTTCTCCAATTCCGACAGAGTCGAGTACAACCACATGGATTCGTTTAAATTCTTCTTTCTTCATTCAGTATATTCCTCCTGTTTTTTCATGCACGCGGATGAAATTTCACATAAACTTCTTTCAATCGTGTTCGACTAACATGCGTGTATATTTGTGTTGTTGAAATATCAGCATGCCCAAGCATTTCTTGAACAGCTCGTAAATCAGCACCATTTTCAATTAAATGGGTAGCAAATGAATGCCTTAAAATATGGGGGGTCATTTTCTTTTGAATGTTGACGCTTAACGCATGAGCCTTTAATAACTTCCAACATCCTTGTCTTGTTAATCTTCCACCGCGCATATTGACAAACAATGCCTCCTGCGGACTGCTTAGCTTTTCAATAAATCTTGGTCGTGCCTCATTAATATAGCTTGTGCAAGATTGAATGGCTTTATTTCCTAATGGAATAATTCTTTCTTTTCCACCCTTCCCAAAAACACGGACAAATCCCATCGTTAAATGAATATTGTCGAGATCGAGATTAATAAGTTCACTAACCCGCATTCCAGTTCCGTATAACATTTCAAGTAGCGCGGTGTCTCGTATGCCTTGGGGCTTCGATTGGTCGGGTGCATCGATTAACCGCCCAACCTCTTCTAACGATAAAACCCGAGGTAATTTTTGTTCGATTTTCGGCAGCTCTATGTGTACCGTTGGATCGTTTGTTGCAACTTTTTCCCGCAACAAAAACTGATGGAAAGAACGGATAGAAGAAATATGTCTTGAAACTGTTCTTGCAGACTTTCCTTCATCTTTCATCATTTGCAAGTAGCCGATGATATTTTGTCTAGTAACTGCATCAATAGACCCTATTTTCGATTTATCAATGAAATCGATGTAGTCCATCAAATCCCTGCGATAGGATGAAATCGTGTTTGCAGCTAATTGACGTTCAATTTTTAAAAAATGCAAATAATCTTCAAGGGCAAATTGTGTACTTTCCATTTGAATCCCCCTTTACCATAACGACAAAGAGGGCAGCATAAGGCTGCCCTCATATTAAAATCATTTTTCAGTTGCTCTTTCTTTACACCGTTTACAAATTCCGTGAAAAGTTAACCAGTGATCTTTTATTGAAAATTCCCAGCGGCTTTCAACAATTTTTTCTACTTCTCCAAGAAGGTCTTCTTTAATCTCGTCAACTGTACCGCAATCTATGCAAATCAGATGATGATGAAAATGAGTCGCACCCTCTTGCCTCAAATCATAGCGCGAAACACCGTCTCCAAAGTTGATTTTATCAACAATCTTTAAATCTGTTAGCAATTCAAGTGTTCTATACACAGTTGCAAGTCCGATTTCAGGAGACTTTTTTTTCACGAGCAAAAAAACATCTTCTGCACTTAAATGATCCGCCTCATGCTCAAGGAGGACCACGACTGTAGCTTCACGCTGTGGCGTCAACTTATAACTGGCGCCATGTAATTGTTTTTTTATCCGATCAATTCGGCTCTCCATAGGACGCCCCCCTCAAACTGTCTTCATTATATCAAAAGAGGTTTATAGAAGACAACAGAAAGGAAAGGAGAATCTACGGAATGACTTATTTGAGAATATAGTAAAAAATCGAATATTCAATTGCGGTAATGAGAATTACCAAGCCCAGTAAAAATAATAAGGCTTTATCATTGCGACTTCTCTGCCCGACAGTCCGAATGAAAAAGGGCGGTTTTAAAATTGCGCAAAATAGAAGCAGTAAAAAACAAATGGCGAGTTGGAATGGAAACCACCAAACTGTGTACGATAACATCTTCATCCCCGTGGAAAGTAAGAAACCCGTCGACAGACCAAATAACACACATTTTAATGCACCAATAAAAGTAACGAGAAAACGTAATTTCTTAACTAAAGAAAAAGCAAAAGCGACGAGAAAAAAAGTAGCATTCATTAACATCGGTCTGATAAAATTCGCTCCGTGATCTTCAACAACCCTGCCATCAAATAATACGAGCAATTTTTCTACAGATGCTAAAGGCATCTCTCGGAATAATAGCGCACCACCGAGGTATCCAACAGCAAGAATGACGAAAAGATAAGTAAATGAGAGTGAACGGATCATTGACTGCACCTCCGCTTATTTAATATAGCGTATGCTCGTCCATGAGAAAATAGTTCACTTTTTCAATTGATGTTTTGCATAAATTACAGCAAAAGCTGTCTTGGCATCATAAATTTCTCCTGAAGCAACCAATTGCTCCGCTTCATTTACTGTTACCTCAAGTAGTTCAATAAATTCATCTTCGTCGCCTTCGGCAGGATTGGCAATCTTGTATAAATTTTCTGCCAAGTAAAGATGAATTATTTCGTTGGCGAAACCCGGTGAAGTTGCAAAGGATTGAATATATGCCACTTGATGAGCGCCATATCCAGTTTCTTCTTCTAGCTCTCGAATTGCTGTAACTTTTGGGTCTTCTCCAATTTCAATACGCCCCGCCGGAATTTCGATCAATGTTCGATTAAGACTCTTTCGATATTGCTTAACTAAAATAAGTTTCCCTTCATTTGTTATCGGTATTAAAGCAACAGCACCGGGATGTTCAATCAGTTCACGTTGCGCCCGATTACCATCTGGCAGTTCAACCTCTTCAAGCCTGAGTGAAATTATTTTACCATCATAAATTGTCTTACTCGACAGTGTTTTCTCTTCAAATTTATCCACTATACCAACCCTTCCATATGGAAATTATGTCGAGGTCATTGTACCATGATTATTAATAAGGTGGTGTTTCCATGAAAAAGAGAGAGTTAGGAAAAAGCGGATTATTCGTATCTGAGCTGTCGTTAGGAACAATGTCATTGCCAGATAATGAAACGGAAGCAAAAAACATTGTAGATGCTGCAATTCATGCTGGTATTAATTTTTTCGATACCGCCAATATTTATGATGGCGGCAAAAACGAAAAGCTTGTCGGAAAAGCACTGAAAGAACGGCGTGAAAATGTAATTCTTGCTACGAAAGTTGGCAACAAATTAAATCCCGATGGCGAGGGATGGACATGGAATCCTACGAAAAACCACATCATGGAGGAAGTGAAGCATAGTCTACGTAGACTCGGAACGGATTACATTGATTTGTACCAGCTTCATGGCGGAACGATTGAAGACAATATTGACGAAACCATCGATGCTTTTGAAAGCCTAAAAAAAGAAGGGTTAATTCGCCAGTATGGAATTTCATCGATACGACCGAGCGTCATTAAACGCTTTCTGGAAAAAAGTACTGCTATTTCGGTTATGATGCAATATAGTTTACTCGATCGAAGACCAGAAGAATGGTTTCCGTTAATAAGCGGTTTAGATGCTTCGATTATTACAAGAGGAACTGTAGCAAAAGGTTATTTGACATTGGAAGGTCAGGGAAGAGCAAATGCATCGGACGGTTTCGCTCTTTATAACGCCTCAGAACTGCAAAGCGCCGTAAATTATTTGAACGATGAAGTAGACGATTTACACGCAGCTTCAATTGCCTTTGCACTTCAAGACAAAACAGTCGCCTCCGCATTAGTTGGAGCACGGACAACGAAGCAATTGCTTGATTCAATTATTGCATATGAAAAAGGTTGTTCAACTGACCAACTCGAAAGACTGAAAACCTTAATTAAACGGCATGAATATAACGAGCATCGCATTTGACGCCAAAATAAAAACAGGACCATTAAGTCCTGTTTTTTCATTGTTTTAACGTGCATCCGGGAACACTCTTCGCATTGCTTCTGTAAATTCTTCAAAAAAACCTTCTACGGGGTCTCCTTGATTGATCTGTTCTACATACTCATTCATTCTATCTACGAAGTCAGGATTTAATGAGACATATACATTTTGGATGTTGTCATGTACTTCCCTAACTTGTTGAGCAATTTTGTTCTCCAAGTCAGGAGATAGAACTTGGTCTGGACTGTTATGGTTATTGTTGGCGTTATTGTTGGTATCTGCGTCGTTATTTGTTCCAGTATCCGTGTTTGTATCTGTGTCGGCATTATTATCGGCGGTCCCGTTATTATCCGTGTCACTGACTGTGTTATCCCCGTTTAATACTACAGCGGCATAGGCATTTTGATCGGTGACGATGACGGTTGCGTTCTCTACTCCGTTCATTTCCATTATACGATCAGCTGCATCTTGGGAAACTTCTAAATTTGTGTCACCATTATTATTGTTATTGTTATTGTTCGCATTATCATTTGTTCCTTGGTCAACGTTCGTATTAGCATTGTCAGCACCATTGTTTCTATCTTGATTGAAGTTACATCCCATTAAAGATAAAGATAGGAGCATTGCCGTTAAAAATAGTGAAACTTTTTTCATGAGTTTTCCTCCCTAATTTATTATAAGGATAGGATAGCCATATAAATGAAATTTATGTATTCATTTCAAAAAAGCTGCTCAAAAAAGAACAGCGTCTCGTATATCTAATTATTTTTTGTGTAAATTATTATTATTTTTTTTAGCTGCTTTGTTTTGTCCGATAACATTCAAATCATCAACACTGCGATCGTAGCCATATCCGTATTCTTCCCGATCTTTTTCGTTCCTCGTTTTTTCTTTGTTATCGTTTTGATTTGTGTTCAAATATAGTCACCTCCGTCCTGAATAGGTTGTTCAAGACGAAGACTTTTATGCTAAATTGTTATTAAGTGACCGAATAAAGAGAATAACGTTAGGCTGACGATGCTGATGGATATTGTTGAAATCATTCCTATGTATAATGGTTTTATTCCGAAAAAAATCAGAAATACCCCGACAATATTGTTAAAGGTAATTCTGATTTCTTCCCTAACTATTTAATTCGAAAGACTGTTAAGAAATTCTTCAATTTCTTCTTGTGTCTTGCGATTTTTACTAACGAAACGGCCCAATTCTTTTCCTTCACTAAAAGCAAGAAAACTGGGGATTCCGAAAATATCAAGTTCGACACATAAGTCGATAAACTCATCGCGATCGACTGAGATGAACGTAAACTCAGGATAATCCACCTCAAGAATCGGTAAAAACGGCTCAATCACTCTGCAATCTGGACACCATCCAGCAGTAAACATAAAAATTGTTCTTTCATCGTTTTTAAGCAGCTCAAATTGCTCCATCGACTGTAATTTCTCCATATTCTTTTCCTCCCTACTCAAAAAGATTCATGGCATTAATAGCTCCTGAATGAGTTCCTTCATGCCAACTCAAAAATTGAATGTATCCTTCAATGCTATCGATTGTCATTATATTATCGCCTATTATTAACGGCTCAACCGCTTTTTCAGCGAGTCTGTTTTCGACAAACGGGATGACTCTTTCCAATTGAACTCTTAACGCTGTTAATATCTCTTCACCTGTAGGGACGCTTCCTTCCCATTCATCGGGGCTCGTTCCATCGATAAATAATGGAATCCAATCTGGCTCTACAGGTTCATACGATTTTACACATTGATGAACAAACTGCTCTACAGTAACAAAAATATGACCCGCATGCCATAAAATATTATTATTAAAGCCCTTTGGTTGAACTTCCCACTTGGATTCTTCAACTCTTTTTAATCGTCCAATTGTATGCATTCGCGCTAATCGGAGTTGCTGTATTGTTTCGATTGTCACTCTCTCCCCTTCATAAGTTCTTACCATAACTGTAAATGATTCTGCAGCTTTTTGAAATAAAGTAGCTCTAGAAGGGAATTTTAGGTGTCATAAGGAAAAGAATAGCCTTGATTGAGGCTATCCTTTTTGATTTAATGATTGAATTTTTGAGAGAGTCATTAATCCACTTCTACAATCCAGTTAAACGGATCTTCAATCGCACCGGTTTGAATACCCGTTAAGTTTTCATATAATCTTTTTGATAATTGTCCGGTTACACCGTTGTTTACAACGTATTTATTGTCCTGCCAATTGAATTCGCCGATTGGAGATATGACCGCTGCAGTCCCTGTTCCGAAAGCTTCCTCCAAAGTTCCATTTTCAGTAGCTTCGCGAATTTCATCCATCGAGATTTTACGTTCAGTGACTGGAATATCCCAGTGATTCAATAATTGAATAATTGACTTCCTAGTGATTCCTTCTAATATACTTCCATTTAGCATCGGGGTGATTACTTCCCCATTTATTTTAAAGAAAACATTCATGCTCCCGACTTCTTCGATATACTTTTTTTCGACACCGTCCAACCATAGAACTTGCGCATAGCCTTTTTGACCGGCAACTTCTTGTGCTCTAAGGCCTGAAGCATAGTTTCCTGCTGTTTTCGCCGTTCCCGTTCCGCCTGCTACTGCACGAACATATTCATTTTCGACAAGTATTTTAACCGGATGGATACCTTCTTTATAATAAGATCCTACAGGGGATAAAATAATCATGAACGAATACTTTTTAGATGGTGAAACGCCTAAATGTGATTCTGTTGCGATCATAAAAGGCCGTATATAAAGAGATGTACCTTCCGCAGTCGGAATCCATTCTTTATCGATAATTAGTAGTTCTTTCAATGCTTCGATAGCTAAATCTTCATCGATTTGCGGCATACATAGACGTGCACTAGACTGATTCATTCTCCGCATATTTTGTTCTGGACGGAACAATCTCACGGATCCATCTTTCGATAAATATGCTTTTAACCCCTCGAATACCGTTTGCCCATAATGAAAAACAATCGCTGCAGGATCCAATGTTATTGGCTCGTAAGGAACGATGCGATGATCGCTCCAACCCTGTCCTTCGGTATAATCAGCAACAAACATATGATCAGTAAATACTCTTCCGAATCCCAATTGACTCGATTCAGGTTTCTTCTTTTTTGTTTCACATAATTTAACTTCAATCATTTGTACTGTCATGGTGAATTATCCCCTTCAGCTCTATATTTTTCAAATGAATATGACTCACCCGCATAGGCGTATTAATATCATATTATACCCTCATCAGCTGAAAAGGAAAAGCATATTTCAAATATTCCTTATTTAAATACAATTACTAAGCATTATGGTTTACCAATACTTGTTCTCTCGGTACAATTTAACATATAGCATATTGAAGGGGACGATAAAAAATGGAGTTAAATCAGTGGTTTGAACGGGGAATTACACCGGATGAGTATATTAAATCTTTGGAAAAACATAAGGCGGGTTTTTCCCATATTTATGCAAACTATTCAGTTCCAGAGGATGAAAGCTTTCTTCAATTGATCAAAGAAAAAGAGCTGCGTGTTATTGTATTAGCTGAACCTTGGTGCGGTCATTGCATGTTAAACATTCCTGTCTTACTTCGCCTGGCGGAAAAAACAAATACTCCAGTTCGAATTCTTCCACGTGATGAAAACTTAGAACTGATGGATCAATATTTAACAAACGGCAAATCGCGAACCATCCCGATTTTCATTTTCATCGATAATGATGGAAATCAAGTTGCTAAATGGGGTCCGATCGCCGAAAGAACGAAGCAATTTGTTGACCAATACAGAGATAAATTACCAGCAAAAGACGCTCCTGAATATGATGAGAAATTTAAAGAAATGATTGGAATCACAGCTAAAGCATTCAAAGAAGACAAACAGCTTTGGAGCGGTGCTTATGAGAGCATGAAAGAGACTTTGCTAGAAAATATTAAATAACAACTGTAATAAGTAAATTGAAAACACGGAAAAGTACGAGAAGATATTCATTTCTCGTACTTTTTTATAATTATCACTTTGAAAACACTCATTGTAAAATGAAATTAGTTGATTAGATTGCAGGGCGGCGACTCCTACGGGAATAGAGTGCAAAGATGGAAAGAACTTTAATAAAGGTCGAAAATTTCATTCATAAGCAGATTGATCAGTGAACGAGATGTATAGCAAATATATAACTAAGCAAATGGCCATTGTCAAGAATCCCCAACCGAGCGTGATTTGCTCGATTAATAAATAGTTGTTGCATAGTTGCACAGGCGATTTTACGTAGAGCAGTCCCAATCCAAAAGACATAATCGTAATTACGATTATAAGAATATTTCTTTTAAAGGTGCTAAGTTTTCTCCAACTATCTCGTAATGGCACTCCTGCTAAGAATGGCAAACTGATGAATTTAAAAACTTCAACGCTAGTAAGTGTTAAGGCCTCATCCATTGTTCTTGGAATCATCCAGTACACCAGTATAACTAAAAATAGAAGAATCCCTGGTATTCCGTTTTGATTCCATGTTTCGAAAAAATTCGGGAAACGAAGCAGAAAGAACTTTGCCATTTAAAATCCTGCGATTATTAGCAAGGGCATTTGCATATGCATATGGATTCCAATAGATTGGCGACAGGCCCGGATGGCTAGGAATATAAATAAAAGCAAACCATATTTAGCTTGTTTCATTTTCTATGCCCCCACTTCATCATTAAGAATATCAATAATTTTCGTTGCAGAACCTTCGATATCTTTATAATCCATGACATCAATCAAACTGCCTTCTTTATCAACCAAATAAAATGCCGAATTATGCGCATAATTCCCATATTCATCAGGAATAACGATAACACCGAACTCATCTAACAAAAAGTCCAATTCCGCTTGGTCTTCAATTCTGGCCATTCTCCACGTTTCCCCATCGCTTTCAAAATAGTTTTTGTACATATCCAATCTATCTGGATCATCCACGGTCGGGTCAAAACTAATGCTTAAAAACACGATTTCTTCACCAAGCAATTCCTCTGGAATCCGGTCATAAACCTCTGACATATTCATTTCCAATTCAATGCAAACTGTTGTACAAGATGTATAGATAAATGTTACCAACACATATTTGTCTTGAAATTCGGAAAATGGATAAATAAGATGATTGCTATCTTCCAGCGTCACGATTGGAAATTTAGGTTTATCTTCCTTTAATTGGTTCACTCTGGCAGTTTCAGCGGTATAAGCGGTAAATCCATCGGTCCCAAAAAAGAACAGCGCGAAACCGAATACGAGCACGACAACAATCCCTATTGAATTCCGATGTTTTCTCATCTGCACCACTTCCCATACAGTTTAGTTATCTAACAGCAAGAGAGATAGCCCCTTGACTATCTCTCTTTTCTGATAGCCCATTACCAGGTTCTAAATGGCGGCGATCCCGGCGGTGCATTTACGATTAAATCTACTAGGGGTATGACGTAGCCCATTGAAACGACGAGCAACATAAGGACAATCCATAATCCCCAACGATCTGTCCACATTGGTGTTTTTTCTTCTTCTTCCTCTGGTTCTGCAATCGGGAATTCTGTTTCCCCTTTTGGCGCAAAGAACATCATATGAAACACAGCGTACACTTGAATAAGTACACCGACGATCAGTAGAGTTCCGCCGATTGCTAACAAGAACATATACGGATCCCATCCAAGTGCGACTACATGGTCCCCGTAGGTTGTGTATGAAGTTCTACGAGGCGAACCAAGTAAACCTACATAATGCATGGCACCGGACATAAAGAGCATTCCGACTGTCCAAATTATTGTTTGAATAACCCCTACTTTATTCATCGCGGGAGTCAGCACCCGTTTAGATAGGAATGGGATTAACCAATAGGTGATTCCGAAGAACGTCAGGATAACGGAAGTACCAACTGTTAAATGGAAATGACCTACAACCCACATTGTATTATGAACGACTTGGTTTAATTGGTTTGTTGTCTGAGCAATACCACCCGCTCCGGCCGGTATGAAGGCAGCCATCGCAATGAATGGCGCTAGGAACCGGACATCTCCCCAAGGTAATTTTTTAAACCAACCGAGCAAACCTTTCCCGCCTTTTGCACGTCCTGTACGTTCAAATACGTAGAACATAGCAAATGCTGTCATTAATGAAGGAAACGCAATCGATAGACTCATAAACACGTGCAAGAATTTGAGAGCTTGTGTCATTCCCGGATCGACAATTTGATGGTGAAACCCGCCTGGAATGTTTGTGATGACAAGCAATACGACGACAATGCGCGTTAATGTATCACTAAATCGTCGTCCGCCGATAATTTTCGGAACAATTACATACCATGCAGACACTGCAGTCAAGTACCAAATATTCACGAGTGTATGCCCGAAAGACCAAAATAACGTACGACTGACCATAACGTTTATGGTTTCGAGCAAACCTGCCGACCAGAAGATTAAAGTAACAACTTCTACCGTGACACCGATACTCCCAAAGAATAATAGAACAAATACGCCTGTCGCAAAGAAAGCGAAAATCGGGATATGCTTTCCTGGATTACTTTTACGCCATTTGGCAATGTTGATAAATGCTCCAAACGCGCACACCCATACGCCCAATACGATTAAAGCCAATCCGATGCAAAAGAACGGCGATGCTGCCATTGGCGGATAAAACGTGTACAAGACTGTTGCTTCGTTCATTAATACCGGAATTACCGCGACGACAAAGCCAACCATTTTCATCCAAAAACCGATCCAGCCCATCTTTCTAACTTGCGGTAATAATCCGCCAAGAGTATGGGAAAGGCCCGCATAAAAATAACCTATCGTAAAGAATGCTGTTAATACTAGTACTAATAATATGCCGTGTGCCGTTAATACTTGATAATACGTGAACCAGGATGGTAATTGTAACAACCCTGCACGTTCCAACCCTTGAAATAACCCTAAAAATCCGCCTATTAGTAATGCTATAAACGCAACGGCCATATAAGATTTCGATAGTTTTGCATCCTCTGGAACTACTCCTAAAATTTGATGCGCTTTTTCTTTCATTGTTTTCTTTTTAGTTGTCTTTTTTAAATTTGGTTTGTTAATGACTGTTTCCACTTTACATCCCTCCTTTTATTTAACAGAAATTGTCGTACTCATCATTTGGTGACCGATTCCGCAGTATTCATTACACAGAATTAAATATTCGCCAGATTCTTTAAATGTTTGTGTGATCTTTTGAATATGACCAGGCATGACCATGGCATTTAAGTTCGTGCCAGCAACCTGAAATCCATGGACTACGTCTTTTGAAGTCATGGTAAATGTCACCTTCGCCCCGACAGGTATCTCAATATTGCTTGGTGTGAACCCGAAAGTTTGCAAGGTCATGACGACTTCGTATTCATTGTCCCCCGTTTGGAAAACGCCGGGATTATCGAATGGTGCTGTTTCATCTACTTTTTGCGGATCAATTGTTTCCTTATGACTTGGGGGACCCATCCCCATTGCAAATGTTTGATAACCGACGACTAACATAAATATGACTAAGATTCCGAAACTTAATGCCAGCCAAATTTCTTCGTAACGATGCATTTTCATGGTTTTTCCTCCTTATACTCTAATCATGTATAAAACGAATAGTACTAAATACGTGGCGATAATGACTGCGGCTACGACCCCCACTGAAAACATTGTTCCTTTAAGTGAGTATTTCTCGTCTTGTTCTACCTCTTTCTTGACATTAGATTTTTCGGTTACCATCCGAAAGCACCTCCTATATTCTTCTTGTTTTCAGCATAATTGATAATCATTCTCAACGATGTGATATTAATCACACTTACAAGAAGTAGTTTGTAAAGTGTTTATAACGATGTATCATGACTCGACCCGAAAGTTTGCCATGACAATGTTTTTGGACTTTCTAAACAACTATTTTCGTATTGATAGACAGACTTTTTAATAGTGACGAATTGATGAACAAATCAAACCTTGAAAAATAAAAAATGCTGTTCGAATGAGAATTCTCATTCGAACAGCATTTTTCTGATTCAATATATTTCTTCTTTTAATTTATCAGGGTAAATGTAAAAATGACCATCAACCAATTTCACTTTTTCTTCTTTTCGTAGTTGTGAAATCATGCGGTTTACAGATTCCCTCGTCGTTCCGATCATATTTGCAAGATCCGAATTCGTGAATTTAGTATTTATTTTAATCCAACCATTCTTCTCATTGCCTTTATGGGTTTCACCAAGGCGAATTAATAGAAGAAGAATTCTTTCCTTCGTGCTTCGTAAAGCCATCTCTTCTAATCGCTGTTGCGAATCAACAATTAAATCGCCTAAAATTCGGAATAACTTTATTGAAAGTTGGGGATTTGCGATTAAAACATTTTCAAAATCTTTAAGCGAGATTAAAAAAAGTGAAGTATCCTCAATCGCTTGCGCATTAGCCGGATAGTTTTCCTTTCGGAAAAAACCGACGTTCGGGAACATGTCACCTTGCTGTTTCACGCAAATGATTTGCTCTTTTCCCGACAGATCGTTTCTAAATACTTTCACTTTACCTGAAGCAACAATATAAACATGCGTAATTGGCGTTTCATGTAAAAAAATAATGTTTTTATCTAAAAATGTTCTTTTCGTCATAACCTCGAGAAAAGGTTTAATTTCCTCATCTGTTAAATCTTTAAATAGCTTTACATTTCTAATAATGTTTTCGAGCTTTTCCAATAGAAACACCTCCTAGATTCTGACTGTTATCTATACTTTTTATTTTAACATATATTATTGATTTAGCGAGACATCCTGATGTCGAGATTTCGAAATTATAATCTATTGGCACTTAGTCGGATGTGATAGCCGTGGAAACATCATATAACTCTACGTCGATATCAAGTGTTTCACCAAGCGCGAGCTTTGAAAGTTGATAACCCAAATAAGGTCCAATCGTCAACCCTGATGCACCAAGTCCATTTGCAAGAACCAGCCCCTCTACGCCGGGTACTTCCCCGATGATAGGCAAAAAGTTCGGCGTGAATGGTCTGAAGCCGACACGGGCCTCTAAAAATTCACCTTCTGCTAAACCAGGAGCTATCGTTAATGCTTTATCAAAAATTTCGTGCAAGCCGCCAGCTGTTACTTTCTGATTGTATTCCATATCATCCTCATGAGTCGCTCCAATTATGATTCGCCCATTACCAAATGCAAGTATATATTGATTGGTAGGCGGCATGACTACAGGCCAGTTTTCTGTGTTTTTATCCTCAAGTCGAAGATGGACAATTTGGGCTTTTTGGCCTTTCACTTGAAGTTTTATCCCGAGCGGCGATAATAACTCGCCTGCCCAAGCACCGGCTGCGACAATTACTTTGTCTGCGCTATATTTTTTATTGCCAACGCTTACGCCGGTAATCTCTTTATTTGAATGTGTTAGAGCTGCCGAACCTCTTAAAACAATAGCACCATGTTTTTTCGCTGCATTTAACAGCGCGTTAACTAATTCGCGTCCATTTACCCTTGCCGCTCCGCTAATTTGAACCGCTCTGAATTCATTTGACAACGGAGGAAATAATGCATGCGTTTCTTCAGGCATTAGTTTTCGGACATCCCCGATTTCTTTAGCGTCTTTCCGCCTATCTATTACACGTTCTTCCATTTTATTCAGCTTTTCTGAATCGGTATGTAAACTAACCGCCCCGACTTTGCGGTAACCTGTTTCAGTTTCACCATCTTTTTCAAGTTGTGGAATAAGCGTATCAAAATACGCGGCTCCGCCTTTCGCAAGTGCATACCACGCCTTATTGCGCCGTTGGGATAACCATGGACAAATAATCCCTGCTGCTGCGTCTGTCGCCTGTCCGGGGTCCCCCCGGTCAATTACCGTTACATTGGCTCCAGCTTTGGCCAAATGATAAGCCGTTGACGCTCCCAATATACCTGCACCGATTATTATAAAGTCATTCATATGTACACCTTTTCTAGAGTAGATTTTATATTTCCACTTTACAATATATGTCTTAAAATCTCATCTTTAACATGAAAAAACGTGAAAGATTTAACTTTCACGTTTTTGATGTTCAATTAGTTAATGCCGATTGCTGCCATCAAAATCGTGACAGCTACCGCAATGATTGGAATGACAACTGCGACAACGAAAATGTCTTTATAACTTTCTCTATGGCTCATGCCGGTAATCGTCAGAAGTGTAAGGACCGCCCCGTTATGGGGTAACGTATCTAAACCACCCGACGCAAGTGAAGCCACCCGGTGAAACGCTTCAGGATTCATGCCCGTATCTATAGCAATCTCGTAATATTTTGAACCAAGTGCTTCAAGAGCTATTCCCATGCCTCCCGAGGCTGAACCAGTCGCACCCGCAAGCACGTTAACGGCAACAGCTTCAGATATTAGAGGGTTTCCTTTAATGCCCATTAGCAATTCTGTTAATTTTTCAAAACCAGGAACAATTTTAACTACGGTTCCAAAACCAACAGCTGCACTCGTATTGACAATAGCGGTCACCGAACCAATCGCCCCGCCGTTGATCGCTTTGACAAATCCCTTAAACTTTGTAATGTTTAATAACATAATGAGTAAAATTCCTGCAATTAAAGCTGTTACGATGTCCCATTTGAAAAGATTTAAAGTAATAAGTACTGTCAATAGTGGCAATATAGACAATATGAATAGTGGCGTAGAGCCGCTTGTATCCATAATTTTTGTATCTTCAGGCTCCGTATATACTTCTCCTGCGGTTGCCAATTGCTTTTCACGCCACCTAAGATAAAAATACCCGCCTACTCCCATAACTAAGGCTGCTGTAATTCCCAAAATCGGAGCTGCCATCGCATCTGTCTCGAAATATTTCATCGGTATGAGGTTTTGAATCTGCGGCGTCCCTGGAAGCGCTGTCATTGTAAACGTGAAGGCACCAAGCGCAACCGTACCTGGAATAAGTTTTCGGTTAATATTCGCTTCACGGAACAAAGACAAAGCTAGCGGATAAACCGCGAACACAACAACGAACAAGCTAACACCGCCGTATGTAAGCACTGCTGATGAAACAACGACACCAAGAATAGCTCGTTTTGTGCCAATCAGCTTTGTAAGAGCAACCGCGACAGATCTTGCCATACCTGAATCTTCCATTAGCTTCCCGAAAATTGCTCCTAACAGAAAGACTGGGAACCAGTCTTTTGCAAAACCAACAAAACCGCCCATATACGTATCTTTGTAAGCATCTAATAAATCCAAACCACCTGTGAGCGCAACTACACCTGCGGCAATCGGAGCAACCCAAATAATGGACCAGCCGATATAAGCCAGCACCATGAGGACTACTAGACCAAGAAAAATACCCAACATGAATAATACCCCCAAAAATTATGTATCTTAAATAGAATTCAACAGTTGAAACAGATTTATTTTTATTGTGCTGTATACCCGCCGTCAAGGACAACCGCTTGTCCCGTCATTCCTTTTGCTTTTTCGCTAGATAGGAAGAGTGCTAGATCTGAAATCTCGGAAACTTCCAATAAACGCTTTTGGGGCACGAGTGGATAAAGAACCTCATCCAATACCTTCTCAAGCGTTACATTACGATTTTTCGCAAGGTCTTCCATCTGATTACGCACAAGTGGCGTATCCACGTAGCCAGGGCAAATTGCGTTTACAGTAATGCCATGTTCTGCACCTTCCAGTGCGGTAACTTTAGTCAAGCCGATCACCCCGTGTTTTGCACTGTTATACGCTGATTTCCCCGCAAAGCCAATTACGCCATTTATCGATGCCATATTGAGAATACGACCGAACTTCTGCTTCTTCATAATCGGGAATGCATATTTTGTTGCAATGAACGGCGCTACTAGCATGATTTTCGTCATCAGCTCAAACTTTTCTACCGGGAAATCTTCAACCGTGTCAATATGCTGAAGACCTGCATTGTTGATAAGCACATCTAGTCTCCCGTACTTTTCAACAGTCGTCTCGATCGCCTGTTTGATTTCATCTTCCTTCGTGACATCGCACTTAATGCCGTAACAATCAATCCCAATTTCTTTTAGTGTTTCTGTCACTTCTTTTACCTTTTCCTCATTGACATCTGTAAAAACAACCTTTGCGCCTTCTTTTGCAAAAGCGGTGCCGATTTCATAACCTATCCCGCTTGCAGCTCCTGTAATAAAAACCACTTTACTATCCGACATTTTTTGTTCCTCCTATGATGATTTTGCAATTATCCCCTAAAGTAATCAAATTTGATGGAATTATATTGCAATATGAAGTATACCATATATATCCATGTAATTTTTAACCTTTTAGGCTCATTATCTTTTTAGGAATTAATATCCATGGTTATACGATGATTATTTGGGAGAAGGTATAGGATAGATTTCATTTGGAATGGAGGAAATTTTAAATGGCTAAAATTGCGGTAGAAGAACCATTTGATGACATGAAAACAGCCTTGGAGGAGAAAGGTCATGAAGTGACAATGTTCAACACAGATGAAAATGTCACAGGCTATGATCTCGGGGTCGTAAGAGCGATTAACGAAGGACATAATGACGAATTTACATTCCCTGTAGTTGCTATGACAGGAATGTCGATCAACGACGCTGTCGAAGCTGTTGAAAGTCGTTTAAGTCAAATGCAATAATGTGCTTTTTATCTGGCAGCATCGAGAGGGTGCTGCTTTTTCTAATGTCTTTTTTATATCTACATTTCTTGCATCATTCATTTATTCTGAAATAAACTATGATAGAGTAAACAAAAGACATCTGTAAAAAGGAGTTTAATAAATGAAAATTTACGCCCACCGCGGATCTTCAGGGACACATCCGGAAAATACGCTTGCTGCATTTCTGGATGCTGCGAAACTTCCTATACATGGTATAGAATTAGACGTACATATGACAAAGGATGGTGAATTGGTTGTCATACACGACGAAAAAATTGACAGGACTTCAAATGGCAAGGGGTTTGTCCAAGACATGACTCTTGCAGAATTAAGAAACTATGATTTCGGCTCATGGTTTTCATTTAAATTTAAAGGTGAAGTAATTCCCACTTTATACGAGGTTTTAGAAATCTATTTGGAAACAACACATCATTTGAATATTGAACTGAAATCGGATGTTATCAATTATCCAGGTATGACCGAGAAGGTTTTGGACCTAATTGGAAACTTAAATTTAGATAATCGTGTCGTCATTTCATCTTTCAACCTCGATGCAATTCGGACGGTAAAAGAACTTGCCCCACATATTGAGACGGCTGCTTTATTTATGAAACCATTAAATAATCCACTAGATTATGTTAGAGCAATTCCTACCGATGCATTACACATTAAAGCCCGAGCAGCTTTGAGGCCGTCAATGCGAGAAGTATACAGCGAAGGTATAATTGTTCGAGTCTTTACTATTAATACTTTTAAGTATTTAAGCGCTTTAAAAGAAATTGGAGTGGACGCTATTTTCACCGATTATCCTGAGAAACTGTACGAGTACATGGCAGACAGATGAATTGAATCTATTTTTAAAACTGCTTTAATCAGGTGGTCAGATTCCTTCAGTGAATCGACCACCTACAGGTAGATTGCTATTTCTACTATCCTTTTTCTGCCACATCTTTCACGCGTTGAACAAATTGGACGACGACTTTATCGTTTGCGAACAATAAAAACGGTTTAATGAACCATTTTAAAGGTCGATTTGTCGTTGTGTATTTAAAAAAAGTTTTATTGTCCTCTCGTTTAAGGAGTTCGTATTTTGCTGTAATTTCAAACATATTTGAAAGTGTGAAGCCGGCTTTCAGCATTTTTTCATTTGAAGCGTTCTTATATTCCATTGTTTCTACTTCGTACTCCATTACTCGTTTTCCTTCTTTATATTTCTGCAAATAGATACTGCCAACCTTTTCTTCCGTTTCTTTTATCGGTGTATTCTCAACGACTTGCGGCATGATTTTTTGCAACTCTTCTAACGATCCATTGAACAGCATCCAAACATCTTCGATTGGTGCATTTATCTCTATCTCTCTCGACCACTGTTTCATAAATTAATTCTCCTCCAGTTAGCGATTGCTTAATTTCCAACAATCACATTTTTAATTAATGCCAACCGTTCACGTGTTTTCAATTTTAGTTCCACCACTTTCGGCGTTTCAGCTGCAACGACATCAGCTTGAAAACCAAGACTGCGAGCAATACGCTTTGCTCTCGCTAGGTGATAATCGCTAGTAATAATTGTTATTTCTTCTATATAATCAGGAATCTTTTCAATAGAATAAAGTAAGTTTTCATAAGTAGAAGTTGACATGTCTTCAAATAATAAACGTTCTTCCGTTATGTCGTTTTCAACTAAGAAACGTGTCATGGCCTCCGCTTCGCTAATATGTTCGCCTGCTCCTTGTCCACCAGATAATATCAAGTATACATGAGGGTGTTGTTGTGCATAATCCAATGCAGCATCTAATCGATATTGCAATGAAAGCGAAGGAATTTCACCATTCACTTTTGCACCTAAAATGATTGCATATTCATTTGATCCACTAGCTTTCGGTTTCAATCCATCTGCCATCCATGCTCCTGTAAGAATCCACAAAAAAACAACTATGAAAATTACCAGAATAGAAATTGTTAATGTTACTTTCATGACGAAACTTATCGCAATCACCCGTTTCTTATAAAAAATTGGGGACCATACACCGGCCCGGCCCCCTCGTATTACATAAAAATAACTCGGTGATAACTTTTATATTCCTGTTCTATCAATTCCCCAAGTTTAAAAAGCGCATCTTCATTTCCATTTTTACTAATCAACTGTACTGCAATCGGCATACCTGCTTCATCAACCCCGATTGGAATCGTTAACGAAGGAAGACCCCATACATTCGCGTACGCGACATGAGGCATATACTTTTCATATGTTTTTCGTATCGAAAAAATTTCCTTATAAACAACGCCGTGAAAAGGAGCAGCGGTATGGTAAACGGGGAAAATGAGTATTCGTCCATGCAAGTAATCATCTAAGATTTCATCGCCCTGGGCAACAAACTCTTCGATTTCTTTAACACGTTTTTCTGACGGTTTAAATAAAGAAGCCCCGATGAGCGCCCACGACATGTATCGATGAACTTTTGCTTTCCCATTGACTAATTCACTCAGATAAGCGCGAATCGGACTTACTGGTTCGTCGCCAAATGCTTCCTTTCCGGGTCCCGCAGCACCATCGATAGACATGATTTCTTGCCATATGCGGGAAGATTCCTTGAAAAAAGGCGGAATTGTTCTTTCTGCATTAAACTCATCTTTTAAACGACTATATACCAAATCCATCAAATTTGCAGTAGCGGTAGATATCGGATAGCCCGATTTGGATAGAACACTAATTTTGAACTCTTTAATATCTTGAACTGCTGCTTCTGTTTTGGCAATGATATTATAGAGTAACTCTACATCCCTCACTGATTTCGTAATCGGTCCAATTCCTAGCATTCTACTTTGAAGCGAATGGCTTTCCGGGGGATAACTTCCAATAGATGAAACTTGGCTATTGCCCGATTTAAATCCTATGACGCCATTAAAATGACTTGGAAAGCGGATTGAACCGCCAATATCCGACCCTATGCCAGCCGCAGCCCCGCCCACTGACATCATGACTGCCTCTCCGCCACTAGATCCACCAGCTGTCCTCGACATATCTCGAGCATTATTCGTACGGCCATATAATTTATTATCTGTTTCTTGGCAGAAACAAAGTTCGGGCGTATTTGTTTTCCCTAAAATGATTGCGCCTTCGCCTTTTAATTTCTTGACCAACTCGGCATCTGAAGTTTGGATAGCATTTCTTCTGTGTAATAAACCGCCAGTCGTCTTCATCCCATCGACGTGAAAGGATTCTTTCATACTAATCGGCACTCCAAAAAGTTTTCCGCATGTCTTATTTTCACGTATTCGCTGATCAGCTTCGTCCGCTTCTTTCAATGCAGTTGAAAATCTATCTTCTACTAAAAAATTCAGAGAGGGATTTACTTTTTGAATATGATTTATAAATGTCTCCGTAGCTTCACGAGAGGTAATTTTTTTATCGGCAATCATCCGCGCAAGTTCACTCGCATCCAAGTCTAGTACACTATGCCCCTTTGCTTCTAAATCAACTCGCTTCAATACGCTCACATCAACCATCCCGCCTTTAGTCATTTTACCTTCTCAGGAAAGAATAAATATACGTATCATGCGGTTTACCGTTTTGATACATATAATTCTTTAATAATCCTTCATTTTGGAAACCTATTTTTGTTAATAGCTTATTGGATGCCTCGTTTTCAGTAAATACGACTGCGCCTATTCGGGTTAATTCCATTTCTTCGAATCCATATGAAATAATTTCGAGTAACGCTTCGTGGGTGTATCCTTTTCTCCAATAATCTGGGTGTATTTCATAGCCGATTTCAGCACGTTTATGTTTTTGAAACCAGGCATGAAAACCGATTGTCCCTATAATTTTTTGATCATCTTTTCTTTGAATGCCCCATCGAATACCTCGTTTCTCAACATAATTGATTGCAAATATCTCGATGATTTTTTTTGCCTCTTCAATTCCATTAAATTTTTCTGTCCCATAATACTGTATGACATCATCGTTGGTAAAATTATAAAAAATCGCATTGGCATCTTCGTTAATAATTTCCCTTAATACTAGTCTTTCTGTTTCTAACACCGGAAACATTTTACCTCACCTCAATAGTCAATTTGAGCACATGGCTACGACTATTCTCCAATGATGAAGTAATTCCCTTCTTTTATTTGCATGAAAAGAAAAAAAGCATATAAGCGCTTTACGCCTATAAGCTTTTTCATATTCTTTATTACAATGCCCCGGCCAGACCTCCATCGATATTCACAGCAGTTCCCGTTACATAAGACGCCGCATCTGAAACAAGGAATGTGATAACTTGTGCCGCTTCTGCGGTATTCCCGATACGACCGAGAGGAATATTACTACCCGCTTCCTTTGAATATTGTTCCCATGTAAATTCAGGCGAATTCCGTTTCCAGTTTTTTTCGATTTGATCACTGCGAATTAAACCAATGCAAACCGTGTTCACTCGAATATTGTCTTTACCTAAGTCCTTGCTCATCGCCTTTGTAAGCGCCATACCCGCAGCTCGGCTTACTGTCGTCGGCAAAGAAGAAGCTGGCGGTGTTTTGGCTGCCTGTGCCGTCACGTTCACAATAGCCCCTCCCCCTGCATCACGCATGTAAGGAATCGCATAGCGGGAACAATGAATAGCACCGAATAGTTTTAAATCCAAATCTTCCTGCCATAAATCAGTACCTACTTCTTCAAATGGATTTGCTGCTGACGTGCCCGCATTATTAACGACGATATCCAATCGGCCATATTTTTCTACCGTAGACGTTACAAGCCTTTTGCAATCCTTTTCCTTCGTTACATCTGTTTCAATATAATGAACTTCCACGCCCGTTTCGTCTTCTATATGTTTTGCCGACATCTTTAAATTTTCAATATTTCGTGCGCAAATTGTAACACTCGCGCCCTCTCTCACTAAATGCAATGCTGTTTCAAGCCCAATTCCTTTACTCGAACCGGTGATGATTGCGACTTTTCCCGATAATCCTAATTCCATGAAAATCTCTCCTCTTTCTCACATATCTTTTGATATGACTATACTACATATTCTTCTCTAATCGTTGTTGCTTCGCTTTTCGAAAGTGAAATAATTCATATACAACAGGAATAACAACTAAGGTAAGCAACGTTGCAACCGCCAATCCCCCAATAACCACAACTGCTAAACCTTTAGAAACAAGGATGCTTCCCAGCTCTTCTTTTCCGAATAATAATGGAACCATCGCGAAAATTGTAGCAAGTGCAGTCATTAGTATTGGACGGAATCTAGTTGCACCAGCTTCAAGCAACGCTTCACGAATCGGCATTTTCTCTTCGTTTTGTCTAACTCGATCTAAAAGCACAATTGCGTTTGTTACAACAATTCCGATTAACATTAATGCACCGAGCATGGCACCTATATCAATCGGTGTTCGTGAAATTAGCAAACCAAGCACTGCCCCAATCATCGCAAGTGGTAGAGTGAATAGAATGACTAGTGGTGCACGCAACGTTTTAAATGTTAACACCATAATCAAGTAAACAAGACCAATCGAAACTGCCATTAGCTGAAATAACTCCAGAAATTGCTCTTCTTGGGCACTAGCAGCCCCGCCAGTTTCCAAACTAACATCACTCGGCAATGTAAGATTGGTCGTCTTCTCTGTAATCTCATTGGCAATTCCCGATATATTACCGGGATCCACTTCCACGCTAATCCGCACATATTCATTTCCATCTTTTCGTAAAACACTTGTAGGTTTCGTTAGTTTTTCTAGCTTTGCGATTGACGAAAGTAGCACTGTTTCACCATTGACTGTAACAGTCAGCTTTTTTAAATCCGCCTCAGTTGTTGGTGATGCTGAACTATCTAGCACAACGACAGTATCTTTGTCATCCAAATTTATTGAACCAATTGGAAATGGGTTTAATAAGAATTGAACTTGCCTTGCAATTTCTTCTGCATTTGCCTTCTCTTGATTCACGACAATTTCGTAGACGGACTTTAATTCATTTTGGTTACTTGATACTTTTTCAACACCTTTAATACCCTTTACAACTTCCATGATTTCATCCGAAGATTGAACGAGTTTGCTAGCATCTTCCCCAACAACATCTAACGTAATTGTTGAATCATTGAAACTAATTAAAGAAGCTAGAACCTGAACATCGAATTCAGCATCGCTATATTCCTTAGTTTCTCTGTTAATTTGTTCAATGAACTTTTCTGTATCCGCACCCTTTTTCATCACGAGATGAAATTGTCCTGTATTTTGTGAATTTACAGTGCTAAACTGTGCATCTTCTGGATTCGATCCTAGAAAAAGAATTACTTCTTCTACCACTGATTGCTCATTTAGGTACTTTTCAAATTCTAATACCTCATCTTGTACTTTAGTAAATGGTATTTCATCCGGATATTCTAGCATGATGCTTACGTCATTGTCCGCGGCATCTTCTGCCCCTTTTGGCATAATTGCATACATCCCAATTGAACCGACAAAAATGATAAATGACAAGATAAGCGGGACCCATTTATGTCGTAAACACCACGATAATATACGAAGATACAATTGTGGTTTTTTATAGACTGGTAATTTCCCTTTTTTGAGTAATCTCGTACTCATAAGCGGGACAACAGTTAATGCTACAAGAAGTGACGACAACAATGCATACGTAATCGTTAATGCAAACGGTAATAACAAGTCTTGCATCGACTTTACTAGACCCATTGGTAAAAAGACAGCAACAGTTGTTAATGTTGAGGAAGTAATTGCAGCAGCGACTTCCTTTGTGGCATTTACAATTACATCTTTCGAAAAATCACCATTTTGTGCTTTCCTGAAAACATTTTCAATAACGACAATACTATCATCAACCAATCGTCCTACCGCTACGGCAACTGCCCCAATCGTCAACAGGTTTAGCGTTACCCCTGATTGCGATAGTAAAAACAATGTTAACCCTAAAGATAGTGGAATACTCACAACCGTGATGAATGTCATTCGTAAATGACGTAAAAATAGAAATATAATAATTGTTGCAAATAATGCCCCCATGAGTACAGCGCCCATCATACTATCAACAGACTGGACAATAAAATCAGAGAATGACATGAGCATCGAAGCTTTAATAGTAGAAGTGAACTTTTCATTTACTTGCGAAATCGACTCATTCACTTTTTTACCGATCGCAACTGCGTTCGCATTGGAGTCTTTATAAAGTAGTAAAGCAACTGCTTCCTCTCCATTTACACGCGTTAAAAATGTTGAGTTGGAATCAGTAGTAGCAACTGTCGCAATGTCTTTTAACTGGATATTCGGTGCAATTTGCAATTCTTCAAGCTCTTTTACACCTTTAATTTGGCCAATCACTTTAATATTGGTCTTCTTATCATCAATCGTTTCTTCCCCTACTGCCACTGCTAGGTTTTTCCCTTGTAATATTCCCATTAAACTTTGAATTGGAATTTGATAAGTCGCCATTTTTTCAGTATCAGGTGTTATTGTGACTTGGGTTTGTTGATTTCCATAGACTACAACATTTGCTACACCATTTATTCCTTGAAAAGTAGGCACAATCTCATTCTCAACCTTTTCCATATCTTCGCGCGCAATTCCATTCGGAAATGAAATCCCAATTTGCCATAATGGAATCATGTCAATGTTCAATTGCGATACAATTGGCGCTGAATACCCTTCTGGTAGCTGCAATCCATTCAGAGCCTCTTGTACCTGAACTTTTGCTTCATCCATATCTACAGATGAATCGAGCGATATATCTACTGATGTATACCCATCAGCAGAAGTAGAAAAGACATGCTTCTTCCCTTTCACGGTCCCAATTGCTTTTTCGATCGGTTTTGTTACCTGCTCCTCGACTGTTTTGGCATCCGCTCCCTGTCCCATGACAATCACTGTGACCATCGGATTATCCGCCGCTGGTAATAATTCCTTAGGCAGTGTAAAATAACTAAGTGTTCCAAACCCCAACGTCAAAACAATCAACAAAATAACCGCTGCTCTGTTCTTCAATGCCCACTTTGTAAAACGCACCATCTTAGACACCCCTGTCTTTAAATTCCGAAATTTTCTGTCCATATTCAGCTTAGTTTGAAATTAAGAATAATAGAACAGTCCAGCGGATGAATTCTCTTCAGACTAAAGTCTGACTACTCAAATAAACACCATCCTACCCCAGAGCAATAAGCACTCCGGAAAGGATGGTCATTAATTTTTATAACACTTTACTCAAAAATGCTTTCGTTCGTTCATGTTTAGGATGATTAAATAGTTGATCTGGTTTACCTTCCTCGACAAGAAGCCCTTGGTCTAAAAATAAAACACGATCCCCCATCTCTCTTGCGAAGCCCATTTCATGGGTTACGACGACCATTGTCATTCCTTCAAGAGCTAGTTGTTTCATTACATCCAATACTTCCTTCACCATTTCCGGATCGAGTGCGGAGGTTGGTTCATCGAATAGCATAATCTTCGGTTTCATCGCCAATGCTCTAGCGATGGCCACCCGTTGCTGCTGGCCGCCAGACAATTGTTCCGGATATGCTTTGGCTTTATCGCTTAACCCAACTTTTTCAAGCAACTGACGCGCCAACTCATCCGCATCTTTTGGATTCATTTTCCTGATTTTTTTCGGAGCTAGCGTAATGTTTTCCAATACCCTCATATGCGGAAAAAGATTGAACTGCTGGAATACCATTCCAACTTCTGTTCGAATATCATTAATATCTGTTTTCTCATCATTGACTTTGATGCCATCTATAAAGATTTCACCAGCAGTTACTTCTTCCAATAAATTTATACACCGTAAAAATGTACTCTTTCCGGAACCACTTGGACCAATAACACAAACAATTTCTTTTTGCTTAATTTCATTGTCGATTCCTTTTAGTACTTCCAAATCTCCAAATGATTTATATAAACCTTGAATTTTAATCATTCACTATCGACCCCCTTACTTCGGCCAAATGAAAAAATTCTTCTTCTACTTGACGGCACATAACTATTACTAAATCGTTTTTCTACATACGTAATTATTTTAGAAAAAATAAATGTAAGGATTAAATACAAAAAAGCAATTGTTAAATATGGCTCCCAGGTTCGAAAACTAGCCCCGGCAACAACTTTACCGGCATACAACAAATCATTCACTGCAATAACCATTACCAGGGAAGAATCTTTAAGCAATGCAATTAATTCATTCCCTAGAGGCGGAACCATCCTGCGAAATGCTTGCGGTAAAATTATTGTCCTCATTGCTACACCACTAGGCATTCCGAGAGATCTCGCCGCTTCCATTTGCCCCTTTTCAATCGACTGAATCCCCGCACGGATAATTTCAGCATTATATGCCGCACTATTTAGTATGAGTGCAACAATCCCCGAAACGAAAGGACCTAGAGAATGTCCAAATATAGTTGGGATTACTGCAACATGAATGATTAATATTTGAACGAGTAATGGCGTGCCACGAAAAAAATCGACGTAATATTTGGCAGGAATCCGGATCCACTTCTTTTTGGATATTTTCGCTAATGCTACGAGTAGTCCTATTAGGAATCCTCCTATATAACCAATCAATGTGAGCGCCAGGGTGACGCCGATCCCGCGAACAAATAATTCCCGGTAGCTCCAGATTACATCAAGTCTTATATCAAGGAAATCGATTGAAATCACCTCCAGTTTCCAGATTACTGTTCAAAAATCATTCCACATCAAAACCGGTGATTTCTTTCAACTTTCCATTTTCTTTAATTTTCTTAATGCCTTCATTTAAAATATCAATTATTTCTTGGTTTCCTTTTTTGACCATTAATCCGTAATATTCCTTTTCAAAAGTTGGATCTTCTACCGTTTTAACTTTTACATTTGGATTGTTTTTCTGATAATCAATAATAACTGCGTTATCACCAACAGAAGCATCGGCATTCCCGTTGAGCATTTCTGTAATCGCAAACGGCATCGTTTCTGTCGCGACAATGTTTTTGTTTGTTTTCCCTAGTAGTTCCCCTACCACAATATGCCCTGTCGTATTAATCTGAGCAGATACTCTTTTATCTTTCAAGTCCTCAAATTTCGTCACATCTGAGTCTTCTGGAACAAGTATCAATTGATTTGCCACAAAATATGGATCTGTAAAATCGAATTCTTTTTGTCGTTCTTTAGTAATCGTAATCGAAGAAACCGCAAAATCAACTTCTCCACTTTTCACTGCCGGAAATAACGGTTCCCAACCATAGTTTTTATATTCAACTTCTATACCTGCCGCCTCGGCAATTGCATTCACAATGTCAATATCAATACCTACGATATTACCCTTGCTGTCCATGTACTCCATCGGTGCATACGTTGCATCTGTTGCGACAATCAGTTTTTTCTTACCGCCCTCTCCTGCACTTGAATTCGTATTTGAATTTGAATTCGAACTTGAATTTGAATTACCAGCCGTTCCACACCCGACCAAAATAATGCTGACACATGCGAATAAAAGTGCTACAGAAAAGAAGCGTGTAATTTTCTTCAATGCCATTCCCCCCATTGTTTACTTTTCCCACTACCCAGAGCATGCCTAATCATCTGAAAAGTCAGGTTAGTATGGTTTATTATATATGAATAGGCCGACCTATACAATAGAGTAATTGCATCTGAGATCTTTTTACTAGTTTTGTATATCAAAAAAACATCTTGCCTATTGAATGTAGGCAAGATGTCATTACTACTTTACATTATTCAGTTTTCTGTCTTATCATATCTAACAAACCAACCTTCGTTCCTTTTTTCTATATCGGTTCCAATCCATCCGTTTTCAAGTAATTGTTGCTGTTTATCTGTATCTGCCATTAGTATATACTGACTTTCTAAAGTATTCAGCTCCGTTGAAACTAGCGATAAATCCTTCATTAAAATATACCTAAGCATGTTTCCATATTTCTTTTTAAGCGAAACGATTTGTAATCCATGTGCGAATTTATCTTTCAAACTCGCGATATTAAACGGGGCGACAGTTGTGCAAATGTAGCGAAATCGCGTCTTATCTACTTCTCCCAAAATAATTTCTCCAAGCAACACTTGTAAATTATTTCCGCGGAACTCTGGATCGACATTTGTTATTTCCGAGTACAATACTTGCGGCCATGCACTTTCAGGCAACCCGGCGTCTTTCCCTAAATGTTCGTCATTTAATTCAGGCTCTAACATGGCCCTAAACGCAATTAGCTTATCGTTAAAATAAGCGCCAATCATTAGTCCTTTGCCGTTTAAAATAGTTGAAAACTCTTCTTCTGACAATGGCTGCAAAAAAGAAGCGGTTGTCAATGCGCTTATAACTTTACGTTGCAATAAGAGAATTTCGTTCAGATTTTTTGCAGTTAAACGCCTAACTTCAATTTGTTTTCCGTTTTTCAATAAAAGTTGTTTAATCATTTGATACCTTCTCCGAGTACATTGTTAGTTCTTGCAATATTTGTTCATCAACATCGATTCCTAATCCCGGCTTTTCATTTAACCGAATAAATGGCACGTCGTAGCGTAAGTTTCCGACATCTTTACTAAATTTCAATGGACCTGTTAATTCCACACTTGTGAAGACCTTTTTGGAAAAGGCTACATGAAACCCAGCTGCTGAACCGATTGATGATTCGACCATCGACCCGATTTGGCATTCGATTCCAGCCATCTCCGCCATATGGGCAAGCTTTGTAGCGGGGTAAATCCCTCCACATTTCATAAGTTTTATATTGACTTTATCGGCAGCCCGCTTTGCAATAATTTCTCTCATTTCTTTGACTCCGCGCAGTCCTTCATCAATCATCATCGGAGTAGAGGATTTAGCTTTCACTTCTACCATTCCATCGATATCATCGGCTAAAACCGGTTGCTCTAACCAGTCTAACCCACCGGACTCTAGTTTTCGTAGGCCTTGAAGTGTGTTTGCGCTGTTTTTCCATCCTTGATTCACATCTACACGAATCGCGATGTCCTCACCAACTCGATCTCGCACGGCAATGATGCGCAGTACATCATCAGCAACATTCGTCCCGACTTTCATTTTCATGGAACGATATCCGGCAGCTACTCGTTCTTCTGCTTCATCAGCCATTTTCTCTGGAGAATTAATGCTTAGTACATGCGTGAGCGGAAATTCTTTATGGAATCTGCCACCAATTAAATCATAAACCGGAACACCTAGCGCTTTCCCTACTACGTCATAACAAGCAATATCGATTGCAGCTTTTGCAGTAGGCACTCCGTAAATCACTGAATCCATCAATTCGTGGATCCGTTCTATATTTTTCGGATTTTCACCGAGAAGTTTTGGGGCAATTGTATTTTTTAAGATTGCAAATGTACTTTCCCAACTTTCTCCTGTTACATGTTCATCTGCAACACCTTCACCGTAACCTACAAGACCAGAATCTGTCGTTAATTTAACAATAATTGACGGCATATAATCGTATGTAGCATAACTAATGACAAATGGTTCATAAAGAGGTAGATGGATTGCATAAATTTCAATTTGAGATATCTTCATTTTTCCTAATCCTTTCTATTGGCAATTTCTATAATTCATTGTATCATTGTCGTTAAATAGTCGCTATTCAGAGGGGGGTGAAGCATTTTGAAAGTTAAAATTGCTATCTTAGGATCTGCCGATTTTTGTCGCCGCACAGAACAACTCGTCATCAATCGAAAAGATATCGAACTTACTTCTTATCAGTACAATGAACCACAAGAAGCTCCTAATTTGATTCGGACATTAAAGCCATGTGACGCAATCCTATTTTCTGGTTCACTTCCATTCTTTTATTCAAAGGAAGTGCTACTAGATATCCCTATTCCATCACTATACTTAAAGCAAGATGAAACAGCCGTTGCAATTACTTCAGAAAACAGATATAGCAATTACTAGTGTGCATGCTGTTTACGAGGAGCTTCAACAACAAAATATTCCTTCTTTTAAAATGATTGACCCGGAAACTTCGATATTACGAAGTATTGAACTCGTTAAACAGGAAGCTATTTTGCAAAAAAGTATATCATCCCAAATTGCAGTGGGACTTATTAAAAGAACAAACAATATGGCTGATCTGGAACCAATCGTTGAAAAAATGACGTCTATTCTGCAGGCATATTGGAGTCAGCTCGATGGAGAATATACTTTGTTTACTACGATGGGGAATATTGAATCCTCATTAAAAAACAATGAATTTCTTACGTTGTTTCAAAAACTGGAAAACATAGGGAAAATGTCGTTTGGTTGCGGTGAAACAATTGTTGATGCAACAGAAAACGCCCATTTTGCATTGGATCTCGTTGACAACAAAAATGTTCATTCATTTTACATTTTAGATTTAGACAAAAGTTTACATGGTCCTTTCCCCCAATCAAATACAATAATCGAAATGAAAATATCCGAGCCTGCTTTAGTCGAAATGGCCAAAAGAACAAAACTAAGTCCTGCTAACATTTCAAAATTGCTCGTTTTTAATCAAACTCGTCAATCAAAACAATTTACGGCTAATGATCTGGCACTTAATTTTAATGTCACGCGCAGAACCGCGGAACGAATACTTCAAAAGCTTACACAATTTAACTATGTGAAAATCGTTGGAGAGGAAATGACTTATAAACAAGGTCGACCGCGTGCCCTCTATGAGTTTAATTTTCCTACTTATTAATAAAAAAGGAAAGAACACATTATGTGGCCTTTCCTTTAGTTTGAAAACAATTTGTTTCGTCCCTCTTAATTCATCCCTAAACTTACTTTTTCTTGTTCTTCTGTTTCTTCCTCTAGTTCGAGCTCGTTCTTTTCCTGCTCGGTTAACTTAACAATAGTGAATCCTGTAATCGCGTAGAGAATTGAGATGAATGGAATGAGTAAATTCAATATTGCATACGGACCGTATTGAACAACACTAACTCCTAACGTCCCAAAGATAAACACCCCACATGTATTCCAAGGGATGAATACCGAAGTGAGTGTTCCGCCATCTTCAAGCGCTCGAGATAGATTTTTCGAATGCAGTCCTTTTTCCTTATAGGCTTTACTGAACATCCGTGAAGGCACGACAATTGATATGTACTGCTCCGAGCATGAAGCATTTGTTAAAAAACAGGCACCTATTGTTGATATGATTAATGAAGCCGATGATTTAACTACTTTTAGCAGCTGAGTCATTAATACTTTTAGCATTCCAGAGAACTCCAATATCCCCCCAAAAGTCATCGCGACGATTGTCATGGAAACGGTATACATCATTGAATCCAATCCACCGCCGTTAAAAAGGGCATCAACCATTTCATTACCCGTCGCAATCGTAAATCCGCTTTGCAAAGCTTCAATAGCACCAACTATCGAACCTCCCTGAACACCGATTTGTGCAAGGAATCCGAGTAAAATCCCGATAATAAGTGCAGGGATTGCCGGTACTTTCGTTGCGACTAATACGATGACCGCTAATGGAACTAGCAATAACCATGGCGTAATAAGAAAACTTTCTTGCAATACTTTAGCAGTCTGAATAATTTCAACAGCTTCAATGTGATTAGTTGCAAACCGATTACCTAAAAAAGCATATACAGCGAGTGCAATCGCTAGTCCAGGAACTGTCGTGTATAACATATGTTTAATATGGTCAAACAAATCTGTACCTGTCAGCCCGGCTGCCAAGTTTGTCGTATCAGATAATGGTGACATTTTATCCCCGAAATAGGCGCCTGAGATAATTGCACCCGCAATCATTCCCGCGGGAATACCCATGCTCAACCCAATTCCCATTCCAGCTACACCAATCGTCCCCATCGTAGACCAAGAACTACCGATCGCTAACGAAACGATTGAACATATAAGACATATTGCAACGAGAAACCATGAAGGCGTAATAATTTGCAAACCGTAATAAATCATTGTCGCTACGATTCCGCCACCCATCCAAGAACCAATCGTTAGTCCGACCAATATGATAATCACGACTGCAGGAAGTGCCAGACGAATTCCTTTATACATCATTTCCTCGATCTGTTTCCAAGAGTACCCTGCCCTCCAAGCAACTAAAGCTGCGGTTGTCGTTCCTACAATCAACGGAATATGGGGCCCTTGCTCCAATTTTACAACTGTGAAAATCATGACAATAATCATAACTACTAAAGGAAGTAGTGCCCTCCAAAAACTTAACTGTTTCTTCTGGTTTTGGTTTTGTTCCATTATAATCCCCCCAGCTCAAAATCTTTCAGACAATTATCAAATGTCGCTTAATAGTCGTTATATGAATAATAAACTTAGAAAGCAGTAAAGTCAATACCATTTCAACAATTTTCGTAAGCGTTTTCAAACAAAGCGAAAAGTAGTATTGAATTTTTTGAAATAGGTTTTTTAACCCGAAGAAATGTATTAGATTCTCCCAAAATAAAAGGAAAGCATCGATGCGAATACTCTTCGCTTCGATGCTTTTCCCAATTGCGGTCTATCGCGATGTTTTCTTAGGACTACCATATATATTATATGCTTAATAACGCTTTATCGCTTGTTAATTTCTCCCCGCGAATACGCTGGAATTCGTCCATTAATTTTTCGATTGTCAATTCCTTCTTCTCTTCGGCTTCCACTTCCAAAATGATCTGACCTTTGTCCATCATAATAAGTCTATTCCCCAAGTCGAGAGCCTGCTGCATATTATGTGTTACCATCAACGTAGTTAACCGATCTTTTTCAACAAGTTGCTTTGTTATATTAGTGATCAACTCCGCACGCGATGGATCTAATGCCGCCGTATGCTCATCAAGAAGTAAAATAGCAGGTTGCGTAAATGTAGCCATTAAAAGCGAAAGGGCTTGTCGTTCACCGCCGGATAGTGTTCCGACTTTCGCGTTAAGGCGATTTTCAAGATTCAAATGCAGTGTTTCGAGTGCTTCTTTAAACAGTTCCCTGCGCTTCTTATCCACACCTCTTTTAAATCCACGTTTTTTGTCCCTAGAATAAGCCATTGCTAGATTTTCTTCAATAGTCATTAAAGGCGCGGTACCGGCCATCGGATCTTGGAATACTCTTCCGATCATCTGAGACCTTTTATATTCTGGTAACTTTGTTACATTTGTATCCTCAATAATAATCTCGCCGAAATCGGGAGAAAGCGCTCCGGAAATCATATTTAGCATAGTCGATTTACCAGCACCGTTACTACCAATCACAGTTACGAAATCTCCTGATTTCAACTCAAGATTAATTTCATCCAAAGCAACTTTTTCATCCAAAGTAGCTTCATTAAAAATTTTATTGATTTGTTGGAGTTTCAGCAATGGCAGTTCCCTCCTTTGTCAACGCTAATTCGGCTACTCGATCATGATGACGTTTCGCCTTCCTAGTTTTTTCTCGCCTTTTTTCAATAAACTGCGGAATAACTAGTGCGCCGATTACGATAACCGCGGTAATCACTTTTAAATCTCCCGGATCGAAGAATTTAATTCGAAACGCAAGTGCCAGCACAAGTCTGTAAATAACTGCACCTATAATGATTGCTAATGTTGTTCGCATAATCGTTTTCGTTCCAAAGATTGCCTCACCAATTATGACCGAGGCTAATCCGGCTATAATCATTCCAATACCCATTGCAGCGTCGGCAAACTTTCCATATTGGGCAATTAATGCTCCTGAGAAAGCAACAAGCGCATTGGAAACACCAAGACCTATAATAACAAGTGTATCTGTATTAGCGGACAGACTTCTAATCATTCTTTTATTATCCCCAGTTGCCCTTATTGCAAGTCCAACTTCTGTTTGCAAGAACCAATCAACGATGAATTTTATAACGACAGTAATAATGAGCATAAGGAACAATGTTCCCCATGTCCCCGGTAAATATTGAACGCCAAGCATTTTGAAAAAACTATTGATGCTATTATCAATACCGAGCGTACTCCAAAATTCATGAAATTTACTAAACAATGTTGCTTCATTTAACAATGGGATATTTGAACGGCTAACAGAACTGGTAGAGGTCGTACCCATTATTCTTAAATTTATCGAATATAAAGCGATCATCATTAATATTCCAGAAAGAAGCGGGTTAATTTTTCCTTTTGTATGCAAGAGGCCAGTGATACATCCCGCAAGAAATCCAATTAGTAAAGCTACCGCAGTAGCCAGCATTGGATCATATCCGAAGATAATCATCGTAGCAGCCACCGCAGCTCCTGTTACAAAACTTCCATCAACCGTTAGATCTGGAAAATCCAACACTCGGAATGACAAATACACCCCGAGTGCCATAATTGCATAGATGATTCCTTGCTCAACAGAGCCAAATAGTGCAGCAAACATATAGAACCATCTCCTGTTTATTCAGTAAATTCCGCTTTCCATTCATCTTTAATTGTCACACCCATTTTGTCTGCAGCATCTTTATTCACAACAAACTTTAAATTCTGCGGGTATTGTGCTGGTATATCTGCTGGTTTAGTTTCATCCTTTAAAATCTTAACAGCCATTTCACCAGCTTCGTAACCGATATCGTAGTATTCAAATCCATATGCCCCTAATCCCCCGCGCTTAACAGAATCAAATTCAGCAACCATCATTGGAATTTCATTATCTTCGGCAACTGAAATCACTGATTCAAGTGCAGATACGACAGTGTTATCTGTAATAATATAAAATGCATCTACTTGACCTACTAACGATTCTGTAGCTTGTTTTACTTCAGCTGAAGTTGATACAGATGCTTCAACAACTTTCATATCCATTTCTTCCAGAATTTCTTTAACAGATTCCACTTGGGCTCTCGAGTTTTGTTCTCCAGCATTAAACACCATTCCGATATTTTTCGCACCTAATTCATCTTTTAAAAATTTCATCGTATTTGGAATTGCATCAGGATGCAAATCAATCGTGCCTGTGACATTGCCGCCCGGACTTTCCATAGATTCAATTAATTCAGCACTTACTGCATCCGTAACGGATGTAAATACAATTGGAATGTCCTTAGTCGCGCCCGCTACTGCTTGTGCACTAGGCGTTGAGTTCGCGAAGATTAAATCCACATCAGAATTCACAAGATTGGTAGCGATTGTTGTATTATTACCCATGTCATTTTGTGCGTTCTGCTCATCATATTCTACATCAAGTCCCGCATCTTCTAAGGCTTTTTTAAAGCCATCAAAAGCTGCATTTAACGATGGATGCTCTACAATTTGGGTCACGCCTACTTTATATTTTTTTGAGTCTGACCCTGCATTCTCACCTTCCCCCGTTTTTTCACCTTGCCCACATGCTGATAGTACAAGCACAACACTGAAAAGCGCAATCATTAATTTTTTCCAATTATTCTTCATTACTTTTCCCCCTTATTATTGTCTGTTTATATTTTGTATTTACTTGATTCCAAGTTATTAAATTTTCTTAATGCTACCACCGGATATAGTAGATAGTCAACAACATTTTGAATCTTCAAAGGGTTTAAGCGCTTACATTAATGATTTTATTGAAATTTTTCGTATAGATACATATTTCATTTGCTATATCAGTCAATTGGAGCCATATGAATCGCCTGTCCAACCAAACCCTCGACCGCTTCAAATAAACCTTCCCCGTAGCTTGGGTGTGCATAAGAAGGAAATTTCATATCTTCTTCTTTTGCAGCCATTTCCAGTAATTGCACAAAAGAACTCGACAGTTCGACAGCCCCTTCCCCGATCATATGAATCCCAAGAACAATACTTGTATTCGTATCCGAGATAACTTTTATAAAGCCCTCCGAATTAGCAGTTATAGCCGCATATCCATTGCTTCGCATGGGGAACTCGCATATACGTGCATCTATACCATGTTCTTTTACATCTTGCTCTGTTATGCCTACCGATGCAATTGGCGGAAGCGTGTGAACAATTGTGGGTAAAAAAGTAAGATCGACTTCTGGCTTTCCCCCTGAAATAACTTCGACTGCCGCTTTCCCTTGCTTAATCGCTTTCGCAGCAAGTCTGGGGCCTTCCGTTACATCTCCGATTGCGTAAATGGATTTGATTGATGATTCCATATTCTCATCGACTTTAATGAATCCTTGATCATTCTGATGTATGCCAAAACGTGCAATGCCTGTAGTTTCAATATTCGGCATTCTCTCGCCAGAAACGTACAGATATGAACCGGCGAAAGTCTCTTCCCTATTTTTATCTGATTGAACTGTAAGCGTTATTCCATCTTCCGTTTCAGCAGTTGACAACAACTTGACTTTATTAATCAAGCTGACTTTTCTTTTCTTGAATAACCGAAGTAATTCTTTATTTATAGATTCATCAAATGGCAACCCACTCTGATTCTCGATGAAAATTGTTACATGGGATCCTAATGCTGCAAAACATGAAGCGACTTCCAGAGCGATATAATCATTTCCCATGACGAGTAGATCGTCGGGGATTTCTGGAAGATTGAAAATTTCATGAGCAAGTAAAATTCTAGTAGAGCGGATCGTCACTTCCAATGGCATAACCGGCGAACTGCCTGTTGCAATAATTGTATTTTTACAAGTGAATATATCGAACTGATGACCATTTTCGACACCAATACGATTTTCATCTAAAAATGTCGCTTTTCCATAGATCAATTCTATTTTATTTTCTTTGCATAATTTTTCAATGCCAGTCCTTAGCCTTTTAATTATTTTTGTTTTATAAGCGAGAAGTTGGTTAATATTAAATTCCATGTCGATTCCGGAAATCCCTAAATCCTGTAAATGCGGTTTTTCCGCTAGTTTACCTGCAGCGTGCGTAAAAACTTTTGAAGGAATGCAGCCTTCATTCAAACAAACGCCGCCTAATTGCGATTGTTCAATCAAAGTTGCTGACAGTCCGAGTTGCGCTGCCCGAATTGCAGCAGAATAACCACCGGGACCCCCTCCAATAATAACAAGATCTCGCTCTTGACTGATTTCGCCGACAACCATTTAAATCATCTCCAAAAGTAGTTGATATGGATGTTCAATTAGATTTATAAAACGGTTTGTAAAAGAAACAGCCGTCGAACCATCTGCGACACGATGGTCAAAGGACATGGAAAGCGTCATGATATGTCCGATAACGATTTCATCCTGATCATTTACGATTGGTCGTTTTTTCGTTTTATGAAACGAGATTAATGCGGTTTCGGGGTAGTTTATGATTGGTGTGGCTCCAGTACTTCCAAGCGGGCCAACATTGCTCATGGAAAACGTACTATTTTGCATTTCGGCAAGAGATAGCTTTCCCGTGACAGCCTTTTCGGATAACTCGATTAATTCATGATGAATTTCTTTAATAGATTTTTTATCAGCATCGTGAATAACAGGAACTAGAAGTCCATTTTTTGTTTCTGTTGCAAATCCGATGTGATAGTTTTTCTTTAGCACTATCCGATTATTTTCTTCATCGAGTTCAGCATTAAATATTGGAAATTCTTTCAATGAAATCGTCAGTGCTTTAATAAAAAAAGCGGGGACCGAAATTGCATCTCCTGCTTTCTTCATATCCTCACGCATTTCAAATAAATTCGTCATGTTTGCTTCATCGAAATGGGTTACATGTGGAATGGTAAAAAGCGATTTCATCATCTTTTTAGCGATTTCTTTGCGGATTCCTCTAAACGGAATCTCATCTGGAGTTTCTTCCTTAATTTGTACTCGTTGTTCATCTATATCGTTGACTTCCCGATTCTTTTTAATAAATCGAAGTACATCTTCCTCTGTAACTCTGCCAGAAAGATCAGTTGCGGGAACTTCCGCAATATCGATATTGTTATCTCGCGCTAATTTGCGTGTGTAAGGCGCTGCGAGAACTCTTTTAAAAGGGTTGGCGATTCGTTCGATGCCTTCGATTCCTTGATCAATTGTTGCTGCAACTGAGTTATTCAAAGTTTTTGTTTCACTAACAAGTTCATGATCCCCATCTGATTCTATATAGATCAGACTTGTGCCTACTTGAACAGTTTCACCGGGTTCTACAATGATTTTTCGTACTGTGCCCGCGCAAGGTGAAGGAAGTTCAGCGGTCATTTTGTCCGTCAACACTTCGACTAGCGGTTGATCGGTACTGACCCGATCCCCGACTTTCACGAGATAATTTACAATCTCTCCTTCAGTCATGCCTTCACCGATATCATGCAATTTCACTTCTACCACATCATCCCCTCCTTAAAAATCCAGTACTCTTTCAATCCCTTCAATTACTCTTGCAACTGTAGGCGTATAATGATCTTCTAATGCAAATAGAGGTACGGGAACATCGAAACCCGTCACTCGTTCAATGGGTGCCCGCAAATATAGGAAAGATGTATCATTAATGATAGATACAATATCGTTTCCAAGACCCCCTGTCGAATGGGCTTCATGTACAATAACTGCCCTCGTAGTTTTTTGCACGGACTCGGCAATAATTTCGCGGTCTATCGGATAAAGCGTTCGAAGGTCAATAACTTCACAAAGGACCCCTTTTTTCTCCATGTGATCGGCTGCTTTTTCGGCTATAGCAATCATTGCTCCCCAAGCAATAATTGTTATATCAGTGCCTTCCCTCACTAGTTTTCCTTTACCGATTTCGACAGCATATTTACCAACTGGAACTTCTTCTCGTTGCGCTCGGTAACTTCTCATATTTTCCAAAACGAGTACAGGGTCGGGATCTTCCATTGCGGCTATCAATAATCCTTTCGCGTCATAAGGCCCTGATGGACAAACGACTTTTAAACCCGGCATATGCGTGAAAAGCGCTTCCGTACTATCTGAATGGATATCCGGTGCTCGAATTCCGGCCCCGTATGGCGCACGAATGACCATCGGCACAGTAAAATGACCCATCGTTCGCATTCTTATCCGAGAAACGTGGGTCATGATTTGCTCATATGCAGGATATATAAAGCCAAGAAATTGTATTTCAGCAACAGGTCTAAATCCATTTACGGAAAGTCCGATAGACGTGCCAATAATGCCGGCTTCAGAAAGAGGCGTATCGATTACACGATTGTCCCCGAACACATCATAAAGCCCCTCAGTTGCGCGGAAAACCCCGCCGTTTTTACCGATATCTTCCCCCAATAGGATGATGCGTTCATCTTCTTCAAGCATCGTTCTCAAACCGTTATTGATAGCTTGAACCATTGTCATTAGCTCAGTCGTTTGTTTCGAATGTGATGATTCTTTAAGTTCCATCGCCATTTTTACACCCTCCTCAAATGTGCTAGATATATGTCTTTTTGTTCAATGAGTTGAGTCGGCATGTTCTCAAAAACATTGTTAAAAAGATCTCGCACTTCTGCGGCCGGGAAGCTTTCCATCGCTTCCACCGCTGCTTCAATTTCAAGATCTGTTTTTTCTCTAATACCCGAAGCCCATTCATCGTCCCAGTAGCCATAATTTTTCATGAACATTTCCAGACGATCAATCGGGTCCACAAAATCCTTTCCCTCATCATCAGAACGATATTTCGTCGGGTCATCGGCCGTCGTATGTGCTCCTGTCCGCCAAGTAACTGCCTCGATCAAAGTAGGACCTTTGCCGCTTCTTGCATGTTCAAAAGCTTTTTTCGTTTCAAAATAAACAGCAAAACAATCATTGCCGTCAATACGAACTCCGGGAATTCCATATGCAATAGACTTTTGCGCAATTGTTGCAGAATTCATCTGCCGATCAAGCGGTACCGAAATTGCATAACCGTTATTTTGATTAAAAAAGACTACGGGGACTTTAAATACGCTGGCAAAATTCAATCCTTCATGGAAGTCTCCTTCCGAAGTTGCACCATCTCCGAAATAGGTTATTGCGCTATTGGTTGTGCCTTTCATTTTTTCTGCCCAAGCCGCGCCAACTGCATGCGGAATCTGAGTTGCAATCGGTACCGCCGGCGGAAAAATATTTTTGCCTTCCGGTGGCACACACCCTTCAACCCGTCCATTCCAATATAAATAAGTTCTAACCATATCCGCACCGAATGTTAATGTCGCTCCATGATCCCGGTAAGTCGGAAATATCCAATCAGCGGATTCGAGTGCTAAAGCGCTTCCAACCTGTGAAGCTTCTTGTCCCTCGAACGGCGCATAAGTTCCAAGGCGGCCTTGACGCTGTAAATTAATTGCTTTTCTATCAAATGTCCGTACTCGAACCATATGATAATAGAATTCCTTTGCCAGTTTTTCGCTTATCTGACTCTCATAAGATGAATCGAGTAAAAAACCTTCATTATCGATTATTCTTTTTATTGGATAATCTTGTTCCATGCTAAATCCCTCCTAACACAATCATTTGCGGATTGCCCATTTGGGTTTCACTGTAGGCGTGTAAAAACCGTTACGTTTACTTCTGGATGCCATCCGCTTCTCACACATTCTATTCGCTGATTCCATTGTGCATACTCCATCAGCTTCAGCCAGTTTGTATACTTCTAGAATCGCATCATAGATATGCTTTGTTTTCGCCAGCACCCGCTCATGATTTACACCGTATAGTTCATCGGCCACTTGGATTAATCCACCGGAATTAATAATATAATCCGGAGCATATAAAATGCCCTTTTCCTGAAGTTTCTTTCCATGACTTTCATGCAGAAGCTGGTTATTTGCAGACCCTGCGATTGCTTTTACTTTGAATTGATTGATCGTATTGTCATTAATGACTCCGCCAAATGCGCAAGGGACAAAAACATCCGCTTCTTGCGAGTAAATATCTTCACTCGCGACAATTTTCACAGTGCCGGGTGTAGAACTTTCAAGTTTTTCAATTGCCCGTATACTTTCTTCGTTAATATCCGTTACATATAGATTAGCCCCGGCTTCAAGCAGTGCTTTTGCAACTTTGAACCCTACTTTCCCCAAACCTTGTACGGCGTACGATACCCCGCCGAGATCATCTTTTCCAAACAGCACTTTATTCGTAGCTTTTATGCCATATAAAACTCCTTCTGCCGTCGGGATTGAGGAGTCGCCACCGCCTCCATAGGCCTCCGGTACGCCAACAATGCAATTTGTCTCTTTCAATGCATGTATGAAATCATCCATCGTCGTCCCCATATCGGTGCCGGTGTAAAATCTGCCACCAAGTGAATCGACGAATTGACCAAATGCGCGGAATAGTTCAGGACTTTTATCAGTTTTGGGATTCCCGATAATGACCGCTTTCCCCCCGCCGAAATCCACATCCGCTGCCGCACATTTATAACTCATGCCTTTTGACAACCGCAATGCATCTTCTAAAGCCTCGTCAACACTTTCATACGGCTGCATTCGACAGCCCCCCAAGGCCGGTCCCAGTGTGGTATTATGGATGGCAATAATCGCCCGCAAACCTGTAGACGGATCATTGCAGAATAATACCTGTTCATGTTCAGCCATTCGATCAAATAAATTAAGCTTATTTACCGTAGATGTTTCTTCTGCAAACTTCATTTAACAAGCCCCCTCGAAATTTGCATCTCCTTAACAAATTTTTTTCTTAAGGTGACACAGCTTTAAGCATGTTGCTAATAGTTTCTTTAGGTAAGATAACTTGTTTTACTTTTCCCTTCCCGATTAACCCCAAATTGCTATGAGCGTCTATTTCTGTCAGGACCATATTGTCATGCAACTCTGTAATAGTTGCTGTCAAAGTCACCTCCGAGCCGTATAGGGAAGGCGAAATATGTTTCACCTCCACTGACGCTCCCATCCCTTCTTCATGACTTTCTAAATAAGGGAGAATAATTTTCCGAGAAACCCATTCCATATGGTACGTCATCGCAACAGTCGAATAAACAGGGTGTATGACTTCACCTTCAAAAGCAGCAAACATATCTTTTGTTACGATAATTTTCAACGTCTCTTCCATGCCTACTTCCATACCGGGTTTCATCCATTCACCCCTTGCGCAGATGATTTTGATGAGTAACTTGACGCCTATCTAAAATATATGATTCTAATCCTCCTTCATGTATCATTTGAAATCTACAAATCTCTTACCATCGTATAACAATAATATAACGTAATCTTACCAATTTGTAATATGTTAGTCAATGAATAATTAGAAAACTCCGTGTTTTTGGAAATGAAAGTTATTAAATTATTGTATAAAAAAACTGGGATATAATTGCCCAGTTAATCTCATTATTAATCAATAATTAGCGGATGATCGTCCACGTCATATAATTCATCTTTTTCCCGAATATCATTATCTTCTCGAAAAACTTTTTCAAAAAAACGGCTTGCAGGTTGTGCGAGCAATTTATAATATTTTTCAAATAATCGCGCGGCATCATTGCCGCTCCATACTTCCGGTAAAAGTTCTTTTGGAAGGCCAGGATCGAAAAAGAGAAATTTACGGTATTCATGTACAAGCTTCGTCCGTTCAACAAAGCACTGGGCGTCCGTCATTAAATTTCTATCCATTAGTGCTTGATGCTCTTTAAACTTTTCGCTATACGTTGAAATGAATTGTTGGTGCTTTTCTGCGATTTCCTGAAGTGGCCAACCTTTTTCAACGAGGGTTCGGTTATCTTCAGGTCCTTGGTATTCCGCTACGAAAAAATCTACATAAGCTTTAATATCATAGTTTTCAATGAGCAAATGTACTTCCTTCTCAAGGTTATTCGGTGAAACCCAGCACCCGTTCGCGATACTTCCAAAACCGCTCCAGATCAGTTCTTTTCTAAGTTCATCGCGAATCCATCTTTTTTCTTCAGGAATCGTGTACATGAGCATGCGCCATTTTCCATCCCATTTTTTGGGGGTTAATTCGAAAATTCGAATGGCTGCTTCTTCAATCCTGGCTTCGCCGCGCTGCGTCAAATAATAATAGCTTTTATTTCCTATTTTCTCGGATTGAAGCCAACCTTGCTTCATTATTCTTGAAACAGCTACGCGTACGGATTGTTCATTATGACCAAATTCCTTAAGCAGACGTATTAAGCTGCCAATCCAAATCTTATTTCCATAATGCCGGATATAATCCCCGTAAATCGTAAAAATCATCGATCGTGTATTCGTCAAGTTAGTTCACTCTTTCTAGTTTCCATTCAACGTAAGTATAGCAGTCTACGGTGATTTTTCATTAATTTATGTGTAATCATAGACGCCTTTTCCGCTTTTTCTTCCCATTCGTCCTGCATGAACATATTGCTCCAAAAGAGGCGCTGGCCGATACTTCTCACCGAGTTTCTCATGTAAATAGTTCAAGTTATTCAATCGAGTATCCAGTCCGACTAAATCTGCAAGTTCAAACGGTCCCATCGGATAATTCAGTCCCAATTTAATGGCTTTGTCAATTTCTTCAGGAGTACCGAGGCCTTCTTGCAGCATGTAAAATGCTTCATTGCCAACAAGGGCACTAATTCGACTTGTGATAAAACCTGGAAACTCTTTGATGACAACCGTTTCTTTCCCCATTTTCTCCGCAACTTCTTTAATCATTTGTACAGTGTTTTCGCTCGTTTCCAATCCTCGAACAATCTCGACTAATGGCATTTTATGTACAGGATTGAAAAAGTGCATCGCGATTGTCTTTTCTGGCCGGTTAGCAAAAGAAGCGATTTCAGTCGGGCTCATTGTCGATGTATTTGTTGCGAAATAACAATGTCCTGGTGCATGTTTTTCAATCATTTCAAACACTTGTTTTTTTATCTTTGCATTCTCGGGAACAGCTTCGATAATAAGTTCCGCCGAACCTGCTGCTTTTGCCAAATCATGTTCATAATGCATGTTTTGTTGAGCATTTTCGGCAGCTTCGGGCGTTATCTTCCCATACGATATGCCTTTATCTAACATCATGGCAATATCCTGTTTCGCGTTTTTCAGTGCAACTTCATTGATATCCACCATAGTCATAGAGTACCCAGCAAGTGCACCGACATAGGCAATACCTTTTCCCATCACACCGGAACCGACAACAACAATGTGGTTGATCATGAAGCATCCTCCTTATAGTTTGAAAGAATTCGGACAGGAAAAATAGAAGTTCCCTGTCCGCGATTCAAGAAATTAAATCCCCGCAGGATTTAATAAATTAGTTTCCCGTAGGATTTAACAAGTTAAATTCATGCAGAATTTAACAAGATAAATCCCCGTAGGATTTAACCTATTAAATTCCGAATGGATTTATCGGTCTACTTCCGAAATAAGACATAATACTCTTCGTTTCAGAATAAAGGTCTAGCGTTTCTTTTGAAAGCTCCCGACCGAATCCAGATTGTTTGTAGCCACCGAATGGCGTGCCTGGGAATGCGGAAAATGGACAGTTAATCATGACGATTCCCGCTTGGATTTGATTGGCTACTCGTGTCGCACGCGCACCATTCGTTGACCAAATCGAGGAAGCAAGACCGTATTCAGAGTCATTGGCTAGTGCGATCGCTTCTTTTTCATTTTTGAATTTGGAAACGACAACTACTGGTCCGAAAATTTCTTCTTGAACAACCTTCATCTCTTGTGTGACGTTACCGATTACTGTCGGCGCATACCAAAAACCGTCTTCAAAGCCTTCAGGTTTCAATACTTTCCCGCCCGTCAGAATTTCTGCACCTTCATCGATTGCGAATTGAACATAACCTTTTATCGTATCCAACTGCGTTTGATCGATGATTGCCCCCATATGTGTTCCTTTATCAAACGGATCGCCAATTTGAATCTTTTCTGTTTTGGCAATAAACTTTTCGATAAACTCATCATAAACATCTTCATGAATATATAATCGGGAACGAGCATCGCAAGATTGACCCGTATTGTTATAGATGCCGTAAAGGGAGCCGTCAACAGCTGCATCGATGTCAGCATCTTCAAACACTAGATTCGGAGATTTCCCCCCAAGCTCAAGAGTGACACGTTTTAATGTTGCGGAAGCTTTCCCCATAATATCTTTTCCGATTGGCGTTGAACCCGTGAAAGCAACTTTGTTCACAAGCTCGTGTTCTACCAAATAATTGCCGATTTCAGAACCAGAGCCGGGAATTACGTTAACGACACCTTCCGGGACACCCGCTTCATGACAAATTTCGCCTAGAACAATCGCAGTCAACGGCGTTAGCGATGCCGGCTTCAGCACGACTGAACAACCCGCTGCAATCGCCGGCGCAATTTTCCAAGCCGCCATCATTAGAGGATAATTCCATGGGATAATTTGCGCGCATACGCCAACCGGTTCTTTTTCCGTGTAATTATGGAATTGGCCAGGTACATTATTGACTGTTCCCCCGTGCCCGACAATAGCGCCGGCATAAAATTCGAAGTCCTCAATTGCCTGTGCAATCTGACCTTTCGCTGCTGCAAGCGACTTACCTGTATTTAATATTTCAAGTTCGACAAGTTCTTTAAAGCGGCTTCCCATAATTTCCGCGATTTTATTTAATACGCGTGCACGTCGACCAGGAGGGGTGAGTTTCCACTTCCCATGATCAAATGCGTTTCTTGCGGCTTGAATTGCTTTTTCTGCATCTTTTTTCGAAGCTTTTGCCACTTCTGCAATCACTTTACCCGTCGCGGGATTATAGATTTTGGTTCGTTCACCATTATCGCTCTCGACTTGTTCGCCGTTAATAAAGAGTTTATAAAAATCACGATTCATCGGCTCACGTTCAATTGTTTGTTCTTGAGTTTTTGTCATTTAGAGTACCTCCTATTGTCCTGAATACACAGGCTTTCTTTTTTCCATAAATGCGGCAACACCTTCTCGGTGGTCATTTGTCAGGCCAGCGAGCCGTTGCCCTTGTGCTTCTTGCTCTAAATAATCGTCAAACGACAGTGATGACGTGGCCTTTAAAGAACGTTTTATAATCCCGATTGCTTTTGTGGGCATAGCGGCAAGGCGTGCCGCAAATTCAGCCACGTCCTCATTCCATGTATCCATTGGTATTTTTCGAGTCGCTAAACCCATTGCTACTGCATCATCAGCCAGGATTTTTTCACCTAGGATGGCCAGTTCAGCAGCTTTTGCCAGGCCCACCAACTGTGATAAGAAATAAAGATTACCCGAATCTGGAATGAGCCCCACATGTATGAACGCATTAATAAAACTAGCTTTTTCAAAAACTAAACGAAAATCGCAAGCAAGCGCTAAACTAAATCCGGCGCCGGCAGCCACTCCGTTGACAGCAGCAATAATTGGCTTTTCGCAGTTACGAATTTGTTTAATCATCGGCCCGTAATACTCTCTAAGAACTTGCCCGTGGTCCATATTTTCGTCGACTTCCGATAAATCTTGACCAGAACAAAATGCACGTCCTTCTCCAGTAATAACAATGCAGCGAACTTCATCATCAAAAGAAGCTCTTTTAACTGCATCTTTTATTTCTCGATTCATTTGCCGGGTGAATGCATTCAGCTTATCTGGTCGATTTAAATAAACCCAAGCGACTCCATCAATTACGTTATAACGAATTGTCTCAAACATTTGTAGCAGAGCCTCCTTATTTCCCATGATAATCCGGTTTCCTTTTTTCAATAAACGCATTCATGCCCTCTTTTTGATCTTCGGAACCGAACAACAAATAGAAATTTTTCCGTTCATATTGCATGCCTTCATATAACGGATAGTCCACTGCCTTATTCACGGAGTCTTTAATAAGCCTCAGGGAGAGCGGGGGTTGTTTTGCAAGTTTCGCCGCGAACTTCATTGTTTCCTCCATTAATAATTCGGGCACGACGATTTTGTTAATAATTCCATGTGCCAGAGCCATTTCAGCGGAAATCCGCTCGCCAGTCCACAACCACTCCAAAGCCTTCGTTCGGCCAACTAGTTTAGTCAGTCTTTGAGTCCCTCCCGCACCAGGCATCACCCCAAGCCCGACTTCCGGAAATGCAAACTCTGTTCCGCCAGCCGTGATCAATAAATCGCAACATAGCGCAAGCTCGAAACCTCCGCCAAAAACAAATCCATTCACTGCGCCGATAATCGGTTTCTTAATTAATGCCAATCGGTCCCAATCTGCAAATTGATTAAGGAGTTCCAAACTAATGGGGTTGTCATTAGTCATCTCATCGATATCGGCTCCAGCTGAAAAAGCACGCCCTTTGCCAGTCAATACAATAACGCGTACATGATTATCGCGGTCATATTCTTCCATAGCCTCGACGATTTCACTGACCATTTTTCGGTTCAATGAATTTAATTGGCGCGGGCGATTAAGTTCGATTACTGCCAAATTATCAACTACAGACGATTCAATGTACTCTAAACCGCTCATTTAACATCTTCACCTATCATGAGCGTGACAAGATCACCCGCAAATCCCATTAAGTCTTTGCCTGATGCTCTTCCTTCCGGAGAACGTAAGCCCGTTTGGAGTGCATCCATATCGTCATAAAACATTTCGCACATCAAGTAGTATTTTCCCTCTCCACCCATTGGAGAACCTGTCATTTTTGTCACTTTCATTTCCCGAAGACCAGGAATTTTTTCAGTAAGCGGACCGTGCACATTAAAATAATGCTCATCAAATGCTTCTTTGTTTTCAGGGTGTTTATACAATGCGATCAATTTAGCCATTTCATCTCTCCTCACATTATTGTAGACACTGGTTTCATTGCCTCAAAAACATTTTTACAACTCTTGCAATAAAGAATGCTTCTGCATGCTGTAGGCCCAAAAATATTTTCCATCGTCACATAAGTCGAACCGCAATAGGCACAATCGACATGCCACGATCCGTCTTCTTCAAAATGCCTTGGGGGTGGAGAAATTCCAAACTCCCGTAAATCGGCATGCCCTTTTTCCGTAATCCGATCTGATGTCCATGGTGGATGAAAAACAAATTCAACTTCGACTTCCCCCACTTTTGATAACTCTTTTACCGCATTCAACGTATTCCTTTTAATAATTTCAAGCGCAGGACAACCTAAAAATGTCGGAAGTAAAACGACTTTCACGTTATTTCCATCCGTCGAAACTTCATCTACCATTCCAAGGTCGACGATACTGACCGAATCGATTTCTGGGTCTTTTACTTGCTTGAGCACTTCAAAGACTCGTTCGGTTGAAATATTAATCGAAGTTTCCATTAAAACCGCCTCATTTCATATACCGCTCACCAAACCGCTATAGGGTCAACCATATATACTTCAGAAAGCGTTCGAAGGGCTTGATCCAAATCTTTCGTGTGCTCACCGTTTCGACCGTTTTTCTTTGGTACCGGAACCGCTGGTACAGTCATTTGAAGTCCAGTGAAAACAGGTTCAAGACTCATTTTCCAGTTTTGCAGTAAAACCTCTTCAGGTTCTATTAAACGATTACTTTCAATAAGCTGTTTCTTGGTGCCGAATGAAAACATATCGCCAAAATCAGTCATAACTAGAGTCATAGCGTCAGTCATTTTCTTTCTTGCTACATCTGTCGAACCCATAAGTTGTTTAAACCACGTTTCCCAGTGAAGTCGATGATAATAAAGTTCCATTTTCACTTTAATTGCTACTTCTGCAAGTGGTGTATATGAACTTTTACAAAGCGATTCAACTTTCACTTTTTTCGCTTGCGTGTAAAAATAACTTCTTACCACAGCATAAGCCCAGTCATACAAAGGCGTTTCCATATAAACGCCTTCACCATTCACGCGCTCGGTTAAAATACTGTTTCTTCTTTCACTGGACGGGCGTGAATGTGCTAAATCATCGGCATTTCCAGCGCCCAGCTCTTCAAGCAGTTGATAATACATGGCTGCATGCCCCATACTGTCTTGACTAATTGAGGAGGAAGCGACATCTTCTTCGATATGAGGAGCGAGACCAAGCCATTCTGACCCTCGGAAAGCGTACATCAAATCGTCATCCGCGAGCTGAAATAAAAGACTCGTCAATGCTTCTTTATAGTCCGCACTCATGACGTTTTCAGGGTTGCTCATTTCCTTTTCCCTCCCCATGACAGTATTTCTTTTTCATCTAATATTTCCTGTTCATACTTACGCCATTTTTTTCTCAAATAACCATAGCCTTTTGTCATGCGATAATCTTTGTTATCCAAACGGCTGAGCGATAATTTTTCTTCGGCATTCATTTTCCTGATGTGTTTTCGGTTTACAATCCAAATATCAACAACTGCTTCGCGTCGCATAAAATTCTCTTGTGCTAAAACAAGTGCCATATCTTCATTAGGCGCGAGTAAACTAAACTGGTATTGGAACGGCGAACTATGTGTCCGTTTGCTAAAGATTTCATACTCTTGATAAAATGATTGCTCTTCAGCCATTTATGATTGTCTCCTTTCGTTAACTGACCGTAGCTCGAAGTGCATCGCGCACCCATGCATTATTTTCATATGAAGTGCGACGTAGATTGAGCCTGGCTTGTGATCTGGGTCCGTTATTTCGAATAATTTTCAAAAACTTGCTCCAGTCAGGTTGTTGATAGGTCCATAAATTAGCTTTTTCATCAAAGTGAAGCGTTGGATCTGGAATCGTCAATCCGAGAGATAAAATTCGCGGGATGTATTTATCGAAAAATAGTTGTCTGAACTCTTCATTTGTCTTGGTGCGTATTTTATATTTAATCGTTAAATCTTGTTTTGAAGACCCTGTCGTTTCTTTACTCGCAGGTCCAAAAAACATTAATAATGCTTCCCACCATCGATTTAGTGCTTCTTGGAGCATTTCTTTTTGCTCGGCCGTTCCTTCTACTAATGCGAGAATTATAGATTCCCCATGTTGCGCATGAAATACCTCCTCAGCACAAATCCGCTTTAAAGCTCTTGCATACGGTCCGTAAGAAGCTCTCAACATATCCGTTTGCGTAATAATCGCCGCTCCGTCAACGAGCCAACCAATAATTCCTGCATCCGCCCATGTTTTCGTTTCCATATGAAAGACGTTATGAAACTTCAAATCGCCGTTAAACAAATCTTGCATCAAATCTCCGCGATTTTTACCATATGGAGCAAGAAGATCTTCAGTAACTCGGAGAAGCAATTGACCGTGACCCATTTCATCTTGCACTTTTGCCATAATCCCTAATTTCCGATTAAGTGACGGTGCCTTGGGTACCCATTCCTTTTCCGGTAGCGCACCCATGATTTCACTCATCCCGTGCATGGAAATCAATTTGATTAATGTCAATCTGTACTCATCTGGCATCCAATCATCCGCTTCTATTTTCTCATCCGCTTCAATACGCTCCATAAAACGCGCCAAACGTTCAGCTTCAGAAGTGCTTTGAATACTCTCCAAACCCGATTCCTCCCTTCGATTATCGTATGCATCTGCACTACCTCATATAACACTTTTATAACGTTAGTATATAATGCAGTAATATCAATTGCAAGTTAATTCAGATAATATATCGATTTTTCCTTGTTGGAGGATGTAAAGGAATGGTGGCGTTGCGCTTTGGTCGATTGTAGAGGTAGTTTAGTCGTTTGGGGGGGTGGTTTAGTCGTTTATGTGTTTGCTTTAGTCGTTTCGGGAGTTAGTTTAGTCGTTTCGACCGCCGCTTTGGTCGTTTAGACAATTTTTCGGAATAAAAAACCGATACGACGCGGCGATTACCGTTCGTATCGGGTTAGTTTGCTATAGTATTCAACGAGTTCCGGGTACTCTTTCACCTCAGTAATTCCAGTTTCGCTTATTGCATAAATTCCTCTTTCGATTTTTTCGAACCAACCACCATAATTTCTATGGAGAATTTGATAGGTTTTTTCTCCGGTTCCTATTTCACGCAATAATTTTGCAGATAACGGACCGTGATGTAACAAACAACAAGCGATATGAATACAGTTTTCTTTATATGAAGTCATGATTTTCAACTTATTACTGCCGCCTATATTAAAATCTCCAGTCCTTCCTTCAATTTCTGTCAATAAACGATTTCTTCGCTTTTTGCTAAGTTGCATGCTTTTCTTTCGATCAAATGGCATTGGATGATGGATGACCTTGATTTGTTCTTCCTCTTTATTTAGTGAAACAATGATTAAACCAACTTCTAACCTTCTCATCAAATAACAAATATCGCGCCACTTTTGGGATCGAAAACTTAATTTAGGCTTGGGTATGGCGACATATACCCGGTCGGACAAACGCTGCCTCTTTGTCGCTTGCATAATTAGATCCAAATTTAATCTTAGTTTTAATTCGACAATGATGAGTTCCTCTTCTTTAACCGCTACTACATCACAATCGTTAACCTCTCCATAAACGTCATATCCTTCTACGGTAAAATAATCTTTAACCGGTTTATATAAATCAACTTCATATTTCATGGAAAATCAATCCTTTTTGTTATTCAAAAAAGCTACCTCACTCCAATTGACTTTGGAATATGGCAGCTTAATGCTAATTCTATCTGATATTCAAGTTAAGACAAAACTTTTTTCGGTCTTATTGCTAAAGTAGTTATTCCGGTTACTAAAAGTATTGTTCCAATTAACAACAAACTAAAATTATTCGTAGCGGTTTTCGGCAATTTTTTACCGTCGGTAGATGATTTTGGTTTCGGCTTCTCGGTAGTTTTATTCCCTTTACCAGGGGCTTTATTTTGTTCTTTAACTACTGGCGGGGTTTTATCATCGTCATCCGGTTTCTCAGTGGCAGGTGGATTCTCTTTTTCAACATCTATTTTGGCGAAAACGCCGTAGTTGGAGAAGTGGGATACCTCCAAGCTGATTTCTTTCGATTCTTTATTAACTTTCCCTACTTTAGCCACCCATGCATCTTTCTCCTCGGCAAAATTATAGATGTCTACATCAAATGATTCGTCTGCATCGTATCCCATTACAAGCGTGAACTTACCATCATACTTTTCAGAACCCTCCGGGAACTCAAATGTAAAGTTCAATACATCTCCTACATCTTTCAGTCCTTTTGCTTTAGCTAGTGTATCATCACTTGTTGGAGTGACTGTTAGGGTTGTTCCTTCTGGAAGATCGGTTGGTAATAACAATCTTACATCAGTATCATTTATGAGAATTGAATCGCCTGCACCCACGCTAACTTTTTCGTTTAGATCAATTTTCACTTCACCTGGTTCTTCTGACTCTACTTTAGGGAATGTTTGACTTATTTCTCCCATAAATCCAGAAGCAAGAGCTCTGTAACCTGCCTCACTAGGGTGAATATTTTTCGGATTCGGAAGATACGTCTCGTATTGTCCTTCAAACAAATGAAAAGTGGGTATAAAAGTTGCTCCGGAACCTTCAGCATACAATTTTAGCGCATTATTTAATTTGTCAAGAAGACCTAATGTCAGTCCCTGTTGTACTTCTTGAGACAAATAAGGCATGGCGTTGTAATAACCCATTACGTATATCTCAGTATTAGGATTGACCGCTTTAATTTCTCCAATGATTTGCGCAATGTTTGTTCCAATTTCCCCAATTTTCATCGGCATTTCTGCTACCGCCTTGGTTAGATCCGCAGCTTTGGTCTTCGCAGTCTCTGCTTTTCCAACAGCAATTTGCGCGGCGATTTGGGCATCAATTGCTAAGTTTACTGCTCCTTTTGCGTTCCTAACCGCATTCTTAGCATTGGTTGCATCTGAAGCAGCCTGATTTGCTTTTTCTTTAACATTTAGCACAGCGTCTTTTATGTCCTCAAATATAGGATAAGGGGATTCCTCAATAAACACTTCTAATATTCCTGCATTCGTTTCTAGAGAATCTAATTTTCCCTCTGCTGTAACTAGTTTATTTGTCGATGTTTCTAATGAAGTTGCAGCTTCGACTGGATTGGTGAAAATTATTGCTTTCGCATTAATTAATTCATCGCTTGCTTCTAATATTCTATCTTCCGATATTTCAATTTCTCCATAAATGGCAGCAAGAACTTCTTGTACCTCTGACGGTAGAATTTCCATATACTGTTCAACAGCATTCTTTACAACATCAACCACATCTTTTCCTTCCAAGACTGCATCCTTAATCGTGTTTACCGGTTCTACTGCTCCATCAATTGCAACTTTAGCGGATTCTGTTGCAAGGTTCGCTGCGCCTTCAGTATCGTTTGCAAATTTTATCAATTCATCAACCTTACCAGGAATCAATAAATCCAAGTTTGCAACGTCCAACCCTGACAATACATCATTCGCACCAGCACTAATCGTAATAATGTCTGCATCTGGCAATTTTTTGATATCGGATAATCCCGCTAATACTTGTTGTGAATTATATCCAGGTACTCCGTAATTTCGTAAGTTTACTTTGTAGCCGTTAGATTTTAAATCATTTTTTATATCGCCAGCAAATCCTGGACTATCCGATCCATCATAAAGCATGCCTGCTGCAAGTGAATCCCCTAAAGAAATATAATTAACAGTTTTCTTTTTGCCCGATCCTGCAAGTGCAGACATTGGGGCAAAAGCGAGTAGAAAGGCTAGTATTAAAAGTAGAGCGCGTGACTGTTTAATTACTTTTTGCATATTAGCTCATCACCCTTTCGTATTTACAGCATCGAATTAACCATTACAATTACAACATTGTTAAATCTAGGTATTTAGACCTCGGATTTTCACTTCAAACTCACTCCCCTTCTTTTTTAGTCCTTTTCTCTCTGTCTAATTACATAGTAACAAACTTCAGTAAATTTACAATGTTCCGTTACAATTATTTTGTTTTTATTAAAAACATCGGGGAAATGCCTTCATTGTGAATACTCTGTGACATCGGCACACTTTGTGATTTATATCACAAGGTGTCGTGTATTTTATACCTATACTGAAGATAGTAAAAGAGTCCTAAAATAAAAAGGAGGCAAGAAAAATGAGAAAGGTATTAGCAGTTGGGTTGTCGGGAATCGTAGTCGCGGTGTTGTTGGCAGGTTGCGGAGATGCTTCAGTCGATACTAGTAATGAAAATTCAAGTGTAGCTGCAACATCAAAAGCTGAAGAAGTCGTTGAAGTATTTGGGCCGCACAAAGATTTAAATCAAGAACCTGTTCCATTGAAAGTTGAGCGTGTTGGCGAACATGAAGTGAATGTCGAAATGACAGCACAGATTACGGATATTGAAATTGCAAAAGGAAAGATGTACAAAGCTTGGACGTTTAACGGCGAAGCGCCCGGTCCATTAGTTGTTGTGAACCAAGGAGATACAATTAATTTCAAACTAATAAATATTGACCCGGCCATTCCGCATAGTATCGATTTGCACGCAGTTCATACAGCACCATCTAAAAACTTTGCAGATATTATGCCCAATGAAGATGGAACATTTACGTACCCAGCGAACTTTCCAGGCGTATTCATGTATCACTGTGGAACAGACCCAATCCTTTCACATATCGCAAACGGCATGCACGGCGTCATTATTGTAAAACCAACAGATGGTTATCCAACAGACAACCTAGTTGATCGTGAATTCGTAATGATTCAAAATGAATGGTACAAGTATAATGACCATGATGCTTTTCTTAATGCAGAACCAGAACATGTTGTTTTATCAACAAAAGCTTTAAAAGAAGGTGACCGAAACACAAACGGCGATACATTCAGCCTGAAAGACGAGCCATTAGAAGCGAAAGTTGGAGAAAGAATTCGATTGTACATCAATAATATGGGTCCAAATGAAGTTAGCTCATTCCACGTTGTTGGATCAATTATGGAAGATGTCTATGTAGACGGCAATCCGGCCAATGTCTTAAAAGGTATGCAGACAATCATGTTGCCAGCTAGCGGAGGCGCTGTAGTAGAATTCGTTGTGACTGAAGAAGGAAATTATCCAATCTTAACTCACCAATTCAAACACGCAGATAAGGGAGCCATCGCAATATTAAAAGTGACAGCTGAATAAGAATCTTACAAGAGGGCTAGCCACAGGGGGAGAGCCCTTTTACTATTTTCTACTTTGTCATCCTCAACTTTTTAGTGTCGAACCCTTTAAATTTAACATCTAATTTCAAACTTTTATAATCATTAATTTCAAAAGCCTCTGACGCTTTCTTTATCATATCTTCATCATCCATTTCAGGATCAAGTGCAAGCTCCTCAAATATTTCATCGAGTTTCTCCATTGCGGCATTGCCGTGCAAATAAAAATCATCTATTTTATTTTCATACATTGCTTCAGTCTTATCTTTTTTCTCATCATAAGTAACCTTAAGAGCTTCTTTCATTTCATTCGTATCGGCACTTAAATCTAAAAATGTAAATCCGTACTTACTCCCTAAAGATTTCTTATCTCCCTCATCCTCTGTATTCGTAACTATATTTCGATTATTACAAGCACCCACTATCAATAATGAACAAAGTAATACAATAAATAGGACAGTATGTTTCTTCATCAAAGCCATCTTCCTTTCTCAACCTTACTGCATAATTAATCTAACCGTTGAGGGGATTAGTTATACAAAACTAAAAAGAGAACATCCCCTTGAAAGGGTGGCAGTTTTCACTTTACTTCTCGGCTTTTAATAACACCGTCAACAGTTCTTTACAAAGCTCATACCTCCATTAGTCGTGGTTTGTACTTTGTGAATTTTCCCCGTTTACTTTCATTTCGCCGTCAATGTTAAACTTCGCAACTTCGCCGCCTTCCAATGCATAATTCGTAACATTGTCACCGTAAGTAACAATATCACCATGAATAGTCAAACTTTCAACTTTCCCACCTGTTTTAATACTTATTGCATTTGCCGCAAGCTCCGTTAATACCCCCTTAACTAGAGAATTACCTACAGAGCCATATGTTGTTACATTTTCTTCTACAGTCATATTTCCGATTGGTTTGCTGACTTGTATGCCTATTGAGCCATCACCATGGGTTGTAATGGATTTAAATTTAATATTTTCAACCGTACCGTCATATTGGTTAAAACCCCTAGCACCTAACCCATATGTAGTAATATCTTGTGACATGAAGTCTTTTACTGTGCCAAAGTTAACAAATCCTATACCGCTTGGACCATAAGAGACGATTGGATAATTGCTAACCCATTTTTCGATTTTGCCCCATGTATCCAGAACCATATCGTTAACACCGTAAGTCATAAGCTCACCATGGTGTTCAACTGTTTTTGCCTCAACACCATAAACAATGAAAACAGCAGCGGTAATGATATCGGCAGTTCCATAAGGCAACATACCATGTGAATATACAGCACCTGTAGTTAGCGTTTCCATATTAACTTTGCCACCTTCATCGCCATAACCACAAACAAAAATTCCTGAGCCAATAACAGGAGCATTTCTAAAGCCAATGCTGATATTTGTTAATTTGCAATCAATTCTACTGCTTTCGTCAGAGTTAAAATTATACACAGTCAGCGCCCCTTGGTAGACATTCACGCCATACTTTTGCGGCTGCTCGCTGTAATGCCTAGAATCGCAAGAAGTAATGTGTATATTATTTGTAATGAGGTTGATCTTGTCTGTCCCTTGCCTAGAGATAATCGAAACCTGACCTGTAATAGACAAATCTTCAAGGACAATATTCCCCATATTCGGAATGCCGCACACCGTATATATTGCACGGTTCGTTTGTTTTGTCATAACTGTTAGGTTGGATATGGTATTGTCGCGAGTCACACCAAAACCATCACTATTGTTAAAGCTCACCATACATGACTCATAGCTTTTTCCTGTTAAATTGTAGCCTTCAGGCAAAGTAATGGAATGAGGGGAAAGAATGGATGTTTCAATCTCCAGAACTTGCGGTACGTTTTCCGAAATGGCTTTCAACAATTCTAAAAGACTAGTTACTTTTGTCGTTTTCATTTTATTATCCTCCCTTAAATTTATTCACACCATAATCTTCCCTAGAACCTTCTATTTATCCCCTCTTATCCACGTGGCATTCCACTTGATGATCTTTCCCCCTACCAGGACGGTCGACTGTATCAATGAAAAAAGAGCGCCGTAACCCTTAACATCAAGGTTTAGACACTCTTCTGTATTAGTCGCTTAAGATACTATGTATAGAGACGTCACCTCACAAGGGTGATGCTCTCCTCTTTTTTCACTCAAATACTTCAAGTTTTTCAGTGTATTGTTCAAACCAATATTTCCATTCGTCATCTCGTTGGATTGGCTCCCCGTCCAGCAAAGCGATGATTACGTCTAAACAGACATGCCATCCCGCAAGATCTTTTTTAGTTTGCTCGGTTATCGTCTTCACTTTTTCAATTAAAATTAATACGGAACCCTCGTTTTCAGGATGAAGTTCAAAGCGGATAACATCTCCGAACCAATCAAACTCCAACACAGAGTTTGGTTCATACTCCATGATTTCCAGTTTCTCATCCATAACATCCGGAACATAAAACTTCATAAATCCGCCTTGACGAAGATCCCCGGCACGGAGTTCCTCAAACCACTTTTCCAGCTTATTATTATCCGTGAGCATTGCCCAAACAGCGTCCACTGAATGATTCAAATTTCGTTCCCATTTTACTAAATAACCATCATCAGTTTTCTTAATATCCGCAATCACCTTAGATATCCCCTTTCAAATTCAAATTATAAATCCACTTCCAATAAAATCGGACAATGATCGCTACCGAGAACCTCTGCGTGAATCGCAGCACTTTTTAATAAAGGCTGCAAACGATTTGAAGTAATAAAATAATCAATCCGCCAACCAATATTACGTTCTCTTACCTTGCTCATATAAGACCACCAAGTATACGCGCCTTCTCGTGCCGGATAAAAATATCGGTATGTATCAGTGAATCCTTCAGCCAATAATTGCGTCATCTTTCCGCGTTCTTCAACGGTAAATCCTGAATTACCGATATTCGATTTCACGTTGCGAATATCAATTTCTTCATGTGCGACGTTTAGATCTCCGCAAAAAATGACCGGTTTATCTTTGTCTAACATCGTCAAATACTCACGTACCTTATCTTCCCATTCCAGTCGAAATGGCAATCGTGCTAAACTACGTTGAGCATTTGGGGAATAAACATTCACTAAGTAAAAATCCGAAAACTCCAAGGTTAAAATACGGCCTTCCTCTTCATCATCTAAATCGCCTATCCCATATCTCACGGAAAGCGGTTCGACTTTCGTAAAAACCGCCGTACCGGAATATCCTTTTTTTACTGCGTAATTCCAATATTGATAATAGCCGTCCAACTGCAAATCAATTTGCCCTTCTTGCAATTTTATCTCTTGGACGGAAAAGATATCAGCATCTACTTTTTCAAAGTACTCCAAAAACCCTTTACGTACACACGCTCTTAATCCATTAACATTCCATGATACTAACTTCATTGATAAATGACTCCTTCACATAAAACTATTTCTAGGTTTAGAGTCTAGCATACCAAAAAGGAGGAAAGATAGTTACCTTCTCCCCTCCCACATTTTCTCATCCAATTATTTTTCACAGCCAAAAAATCCCGATTAAAACAATTGCGCCTAATATGAATGTCCCGATCTGTCCAAATTGCGCAGAAGAAATTATCGGTCTCGGTGTTAGGAATTCCAATTCCTGCATCTCTTTTTCCATCTGATCCATGCGAGTTTTCAAAGCGACTATTTCTTCTTCCAGAGATTGTTCACGGTTACTTAGTTCATTCATTTTGAAATCCTCCTCGTCAATATTGATAATACATACTATACGATGAATTGACGAAATAGTTTCAATAAATCATGATTCTGGTCTTAATTCGTACGTCTTGATTTGTCCAATAATCCCCGTAGGTTGATCAGTTTCAATTTGGTTAATTACGCCATCTGAAATTTCCCCGTGCGTGAGCCATCTTGAATGCTCATTTTCCATAATAAAACCTAAAAATACTTCGCGATAATTACAATTGTCTGGAATTTGGATTGTCTCATCTCTAAAATAGCGGCGGCTTCCCTTCACGTGGAATAAACGAAAATTATCAATCCCACGATTCATTTCGCAAATCCGCTCAAGTGAATTGTAATTCGGCGTCCAACTTACAATAAGATCAAATGCACCCTTTTCTTCGATTACATTCTCCACTTCATCAATCAGTTCGCTAGAATTATAATCGACGATTATCGGGAAAATAGAATCTACGGGGCTGTCCGAAATTATTCGTTGAAACTTCAATCTAGTACGTCCTATGATTGATACAATATAACCTTTTTGCGCAAGGGCTACGCAAACATTTGCGAGCATACCCGTCCCGCCAATGACCAATGCATGTTTTTTACGCGGCATCTTCATTCTCCCAAATTCTCTTTACTTCTATTAATTTACCATCACTAAATACCAACTTATAGATATCAGGTTTTGACGTACTTGCCCAAAAATCATATCCGTATTTCCCATCAAAATAATTCATTATTATCGTCATTATATTTCCGTGTGTACCTAGAACAATACTTTTTCCTTCATATTCTTTTAGTAACTGTTTAATGATGGGAACGGCACGCTCCTGCGCTTGTCTAGTGGTTTCCCCGCCGGATAAACAATAATCCTTATCCTCAAAAGATCTTTTAATCGCTGGTTCAACTTCTTCCCATGGCAAGCTATAATTGCCTTTTATCATCCTTTCCCTTAATTCCTCATACAACTTGATTTCTAAGTTCTGTGTCGTTGCAATTTCCTCGATTGTTTGTATCGATCTCGCAAAGGGGCTCGAAACAATTGCATCGATTTTTTCACTAAGCATAATTTTAGCTACTTTTCCAGCCTCAATTTCCCCATCTTTTGATAGTTTTCGAGTTCTTTCCTCACCAAAAATGAAAGGCGATTCAGCATGTCGAATCATATAGATACTTGTCATTATTGATTCCCCCACAATAACTCTCTCCTTTTACCAATTACAATCCCAAGTTTTTTGCGATTATGACTTTCATTATTTCATTCGTGCCGGCATAAATCGAAGCCACCGGGATATCTCTGTAACGTCTAGCAATCTTATACTCTTCCATATAGCCATATCCACCATACAATTGCATACATTCTACTGAAATATCTCGTGCAGTTTCGGTGAGCCAATATTTAGCCATCGAAACTTTGGTGACAACATCTATTCCAGCAATATGATCTTCAATTAATGACTCAAGAAACGATTTTCCTAGCTCTACCTTTGTCGCCATTTCAGCAATTTTAAATTGCGTATTTTGAAATGAAGATACCGGATTGCCAAATGCTTTACGAGACTTAACATAATCAATCGTCATTTCCAGCATCTCTTCTGATGCAATTTGGGCGCCAATCGCGACAACAAGTCGTTCTTGCTGAAGTTTTTCCATCAGGTAGAAAAATCCTTTCCCCTCTTCACCAAGCAGATTAGCTGCAGGGACTCGGGCATCCTCAAAGAAAAGTTCAGCTGTATCTTGTGCATGAAGTCCGACCTTATCTAGTTTACGACCTTTTGTGAATCCAGGTGTCCCGTCCTCCACAACAAGCAAGCTAATTCCACGATGTTTCGGCTCAGCTTTTGGATCCGTTTTTACGACGACGAGAAAAAGATTGCCGTTAATGCCATTCGTAATAAAGGTCTTTTGACCATTTACAACATAATGATCCCCATCTCGGATTGCCGTCGTTTGAACGTTCGCTAAATCAGAACCTGTACCCGGTTCTGTCATTGCAATCCCGGTAATAACCTCAGCCGTAATACATCCTGGTAACCAACGTTTCTTCTGTTCGTCTGATCCAAACGATTCTATATAAGGCACAACGATATCATTATGCAAGCCGACACCGACTAAACTCGTTCCAACACGTTCCAGCTCTTCATTAATAATAACTCCAAAACTAAAATCAACACCAAGCCCCCCGTATTCCTCATCTACTTGCGGACAGAGGAATCCCATCTCCCCAAGCTTTTTCCAAAATGAGATTGGAATCATTCGTTCTTTCTCCCAATTGTCATAGAACGGATGCGCCTCTTTCTCTAGAAATTTTCGAAGCGAATCCCGAAACATAATGTGCTCATCTGTTTCAAACCGATATTTCCCCATTAAAACCCCTCCTCAAAAGAGTACGATCATAAAAATGATTGGCCATTCATTCATTAATTGATTAAACTAAAAGTCTATGATTTAATATTACGCCAACAGTGAAGGTTCCGTCAATTTGAGGTGGAAAAATAACGCCACTTCTAACTGAAATGGCGTTTAAATGTCAATATTGAAATTGCACCTCAACTGTAGCTTTGATATTTATCTGCCCCGGTTCAATTGGCGTGGTTGCACTAATTTCAGCCGCTGCAAAGCTTCGATACAGAATGGGTTCTTCTTTCAACTTCTCTACAATTTTAATCGGATGGGGATCGAGCTTTAGCTGAATTGTATTTGCGATTGTTTGCGCTTTTGCTAATGCATTTTTCAATGCTAGGCTTAAAGCTTCCTGGTAAGGAATTTGTTCGTTTTCAACTGTAAATCTAATATTCGAGACCTGATTAACGCCATTTCGAACAGCTGTATCAATAATAGTTCCCGCTTGTTCAATATTTTTTATTTTTACATTGATGGAATTTATTACTTCGTACCCTCTAAAAACTTGACGACCTTCAACATAATCATATTGCGGGGTTATATTATAAAAAACAGTTTGTATATTTTCTCTTGGAATCCCCAATTCCAGAAGCGACTCAATAACTTGATCCATCAAATCAGCATTTTCCTGTTGTGCCTGACTCAATTGTATATTTTCCGTTCTTACTTCCAATTGAATTTGGACAGTATCCGGCGCAATTGATAAGCTTCCGATTCCAGTAACAGTCATGACTCGCTTTTGATGACATGGCATTTGCCCAGCATATGGGTAATACATTTTGTTCCCGCCTTTCCCGAGAATCATTGTGCTCAATAAATAGTATGCTGACTGCTTGGAAAAGATATTAATACCCCTTATTAATTAATTGCTCTGCCATTTTTATTTTATTATCGTAAAGTTTTTGTGCTAAGATTTCTTTCGCTTCCAAAGAGGCTGCTAAATAATCAATATCATTAACAGTGGCCACGATGGAAAACTTGTACCCGAAAGGACTTGTATCTATGGAATGCAACCCATACACTTTATACATTTCTACAAATTCACCAGTTAGTTTATCCACTTTCAATTTGTCTGTCTGTTTCTCATTAAGTTCATCGCACACTTCTTGCAATAACGCTTTGACGACACTAGGATTTTGATTGAAAGATACAATAATACTTTCAAAAATACGTCTTTTTTCAACAGAACCATTAACCATTTTTAAAATTTCACCATTGGAAATCGTCAATAGTTTTCCGTTAATTAAACGTATTTTCACAATCCTGAACCCTAATTCTTCAACTGTCCCGCCTTCTGGTTCTCCGTTAACATGAATAAAATCCCCGCGTTTAATGGTTCCTTCAAAAATAATGAAAATCCCGCTAATTAAATCATTAATCAATTTTTGCGCACCAAACCCGATAACGGCCGCGATGATTCCTCCGGCCAACACGACTTCCTTTAGTCCGCCAACAAACGGCTTAATCGCCGCGATTAGGATAATGATGGCGAATATGTACGTTGACGTATTTTTCACGACACTTTCAATCGTCTCTTTCTTCTTCTCCTCCAAGAGAGTTGTACGTTTGAATATTTGCCGCAGAATCTTCCTAAAAGCCACGATTAGTAGATATGTAATAACAATCGTTAATGATAGCGAAATAAAATATGATTTCACACCTGAAAAATCCACTTCAAAAAAGCGTTGGACCGAATCAAAAAACTTACTCATCAATATCAAAACCCATTTCTTAAAATAATAATAGTATTTTATAATACCATTTTTATGAATCATTGTAACAATAAAAGCGACTGCATATTAATTCTTACTATCAGCCATTTAATTAGGTTGAAATCGCCTCATCACAATCAAGTATGCTACCACTAACGAAGGTACATCCAATTTTCTAGAATTTATTAAGCTCAATTGCATCTAATTGATGGGAAAAAATCAACCTTCCGAAACTTTGATAAATCAATTCATCTCTAAGATAGCTATCCGAGTTACCGATTTGAATTAACATCTCATCTTGATCTTCCCTTTGGAGTTCGAAGAGGATACCTTCTATGTAATTTTCTAATCTAGTTGTTAACGACATTCTATGCAACCCTATAATCCACATTAATAATAACTTTCAATTCATCACGACCTCTTTACATCGATTAACGTAAATCTTTCGCAAACGAGAAGCATGTCCTCACTAAATTCTAGTCCAACTGTTTGTAATTCACTTGTGAAGAATTCCTCATGAGCTGATTTCCAATATTCATACGGACCTTCCCCCTCAGCAACCGCGAATTCTTCAGTCACTTCATTCATCGGTACAATTGAAACTTCAACAATTTTGATCATCGCGACCGGCTGTTCCTTACTATTTAAAATAATGCTGTATTCTCCAACTTTGGGCAACGGCTCATTGTCTAATTCATAAAATACATGTCCTGAACAGGTTGCAGTTTTCTTTCCATCTATAACAAGTTGTGCAAGTTCATCTGGTGATACACCAAACATCCATGCGCTGACATTCTCAGGTTTCTCTTCATCCTTCCAAAACTCATCCCAATAGATTTGTGCTGCCTGATTCATTATCAACACTCTCCTTTTCATCCACTAACACTTCAATCTTGTCCCAAATAGATGGCCAGTTCTTTCCCTTAATCCTTTTATCATAAATCAGCATCCTGTCTTTTGATTCGCCAAAATAGGGAGTTGGTTTTACCTTCATATTTACCAAGTCCTCAATCCCATGGGGTGCTGTTAATTGTACGTTATTTTCATCATCTACCCTCACGCCTAAAGCCGTTGCTGTCTCGGGAAACTTCGAAATTGCATCAACAGCAGAACTGTAAGGTGGGATATTATTCGCAACATGCATCCTGGCTTGGTTTTTAACTGACCATGGAATCGTTGGAAGTAACTCCTTAAGCATTTCCTCATATTTCTTTTCTGTTTTCTCTTCAACATTTATTAAATCGTAATAGATCACATCAATATCGGGAGTAGGCGTTCTTTCGTCAAAACCATGCAATACATCCCAAATTTTTGCACGAACAAATCCGGCACAAATCCACCAATCTGGCAAATTAAGCGACCCGACAGCTTTTAATAGTTCCATCATCCATTTGTCCTGTTGAATGATTTCAACGATATCTTTTTCTTTTTTGAGATTCATGAATAACTCCTTAATTATAGAAGTATCGATACAATAAATTTTATTTCTAATAATTTTCACCGCTTGATAAAGGCATCAATTTCCCTGCCTATCAACTCTGGTTCCCACGCATGGACATAATGCCCGACATCCAATAACAAATGTTGACCATGTTCAAGCTGACCGACGTAGTCTGATAGTATTTCTCGCCAATTCGAAATTCCCATTTCGTTTCCGTTAGAAATGAAAAAATACATCGGGACTTCAACCGGAATACCCAATCCCTTTATTTTATCTGCGTTCGATTGAACTTGATTCGCTTCTTCAATCATGTTCGAAGTAAGTGTTCTTCTATAGAGTATTGATCGATACGTGGCCATATCCTCTTCCGATAAATGACCAGATTGAATCGCAGCGGAACTATTAACAATCGGCGGTACCAATCGAATCATTCCAGTCCGTGCGAAGCTAGCGGCTGCTGTCATCGAGAGTGATGAAGGAATCGGTAGAACGTCGTAGACTTCCGGCACCGCCGGATCTAGTCCTATTATTGCCGCTACTTCATCGGGATACTTTTGTGCCCATCGAATCGCTTCCAGCGCGGACATTGAATGTGCCGCCAATACATAAGGAGGCTGCACATCTGCAAGCCGGAGTGCGCTTCGACTTTCCTCGAGAATGACATCAATCTCTCTTGATACATTAGCAATTTCACTCCAACCATATCCGGCTTTTTCCACGACAGCAATCGTATACTCTGAAGATAATGCTGACCAAAGAGGCTTGAAATCGAGGACAGGCGCACTCGTTCCAGAACCCGCCATGAAAACGATTGTCTGTTCACCGTCACCTTCTGAATAAACATGCATCACGTGACTATTAACATCCACCATCTTACCCAGAGGTGGAGTAGAAGCTATTTCTTTTTTCATTGAGATTGAATGATAAATCCAGGAGCCACCTACAACGAGTATTAAAAGTAGAACGATAGATAAAAAGAAGCTCTTAACTATTCTTTTCATTTAGCCCATCCTTCACGAATATCCCAGATAAATCATTCCAACCGAATGCTATTTCACCCAATTTCTGACCATCAATCTCGATTTCTGCCGTATCAACTTTCTTTCCTCCAAGTTTTTCATAAAAACCGCAGGCAGGATTTTCTTCTAATGCCCAAATGAGCATTGAGTTCAATTTCTTGTCTAGTAAATCGTCCACGACAGACTTAATAAGCTTTTTCCCAAGCCCATTTCCTTGCTGCTCTTCAAATAAATAAATGGCATATAACTCACCTTTATATGCTTCATATTTTCCTGTTCGCTCTTTTCCGCCTGTTGCAAACCCAACAATTTGGCCGTTCTCATCTTCCGCAATGTAAATATGATTTTCTTCAATTCCGCGCTTCCAAATCTGCTCACGGCTCTCATAGGAAAGGCTATTTAAAAATGTGTCAGGCACAATCCCCTTATACGTTGTCCGCCAACTATCTACATGGACTTTCGCGATCCCCGCTATATCCTTTAATTCAGCTTTTCGAATCACCATCTTCGCCATTCCTTTCCTTATCGAAGTATGAGCAATTATTTCAATTTGGGGCGTTCTCACAGTTGTTCCTTTCAAACGCCCCGATGTCTTTCATAGCGAAATCACATGTGTCGTCTCTGATGCAGAATCATCCAATTCAAAACCATTTGCTCGGTAAAAAGCATCTGCTTTTGAAGATTCAGTTCGGACCGTCATTTTACGGAACGTATCCCGTGAATGACGGACGATTTCTTCTAATAGTATAGAGCCTACTCCTTGACGCCTTGCATCAGCAGCTACATAAAACCTTTGCAATCGAGCAACGTCTTTATCATCAGAAAATGGCGATTGATTCACCCCGCCTATCGCAACAACCTCTCCTAACTCATTCTGAATAAAAAACAAAGCTTCTCCCGGTTTATTAAACGTATTACTACCATCTTTATAATCATTGACCAAGCGAGTCAAAAAACGATACCCCTCGGCTTCGCTTTCCTTTACTAATTGCGATATATCTATCGAATTAATGTCTTCGACTTGTTCCGCTTTATATTCCATCTCTTCTTCACCCCTTATTTTTAGTTTCCAATATACTGTTAGGTTCAATGTATGCATCGGAAAAACCTTCATTCTGAAACAAATAAAAAGATCCGCATGCGTTAAACACGCAGCGAATCATTTTTGGAACGTTATAAGTAAAAATTAAAAGCTTGATACCCGTAATAAAATGAAAGGAGCGATAAGATACTGAACACAAGACCTTCAATTTTGCTTCCGGTTTTTGTTGTCAATGGAAAACGAACGGTCATGCTTAACGGGAAAAATAATTTAATCCCTTTTTTCGTAGCCATATCCAATACATAGTGGCTCACCATGCCTGCCAGAACTCCTGCTTTTACTGCATCGCTTGGAATAAATGAGCTTAATAACCACGCGATAATTACTAGAAATAATAAACTATGCGTAAATGTACGGTGACCAAATAGAGTGTTGATGATTTTCGATACAATCGATAACTTTCTTCCGATTTTACTTCCTCCGTGGCAAATATCCGGAAGTAGCGCGCCCATAATCCCCGCCCCTAGCATAATGAGCGGATCGTGATTTGTAAATTGCGCATAAGCAAGACTTGCTGCAATTCCGCCAATGATGTGTGTTTTTCCTGTCATGCTTTTTCTCCTTACTTAGTAAAATTATTACTAACCTAGTATAAACGATTTCAATAAACTAGGCACTACAGTTCGATTACTTAGGTTAGGCAAACTAGGTTTGCTATACTAATTATGATAAATCATTTACAAAGAAGGAGAGAATAGCATGCAAAACTTAAAAGGTAAAACAGCTTTAATTACTGGAGCCGGAAGAGGAATCGGACGAGCAACAGCAATTGCGTTTGCTAAAGAAGGCATCAACCTAGGACTCGTTGGCAGAACCTCCGCAAACTTGGAGAAGGTCGTTAAAGAACTCGAAGAATACGATATCGAAGTGACAATGGCTACGGCTGACGTTTCGGATAACGAGTCTGTCATCGCTGCGGTTGATCACATAAAATCTGAACTTGGATCGATTGATATTTTGATTAATAATGCGGGAATTGGAAAGTTCGCTAAATTTCTTGAACAATCCCCCGAGGACTTCAAAAATATGATTGATGTAAACTTGATGGGCACCTATTATGTAACAAGAGCTGTGCTTCCGGACATGATTGAACAAAGTTCAGGCGATATTATTAATATTTCATCGACTGCTGGAGAAAGAGGCGGCGCAGTTACGAGCGCATACAGTGCATCAAAATTTGGTCTACTAGGACTTTCGGAATCCCTTATGCAAGAAGTTAGAAAGTATAATATTCGCGTTACTGCACTGACACCAAGTACGGTTGCCACTGATTTAGCATTTTCTGAAAATCTTACAGACGGTAATCCAGAAAACGTCATGCAGCCGGAGGATCTTGCAGAATTGATGGTCGCACAGTTAAAACTGCATCCGCGTGTTTTCATTAAATCTGCTGGTTTATGGTCAACAAATCCTTAATTAGTCGTTGAAAGAATTACATTCCCCACTACGTAACGATAAATAAATTTTATGCTTCATCAATCCATAAAAAAATCATGGCGGACAATGACGTCCTGCCATGATTTTTTTTATACTTATTAATAATAAGGAGAAATCAAAATGTAAACGAGCACGCCCGTAAGGCTAACATACAGCCAAATCGGCATTGTCCAACGCGCGATTTTCCGGTGACGTTCGTTTTCCATATTCCATGCACGAGCCACACTCGTTAATGCAAGTGGAACAATTGCAGCTGCAAGGATAATATGCGTAATTAATATGAAGTAATAAAATCCTGCGATAAATCCTTCACCGCCAAAAGGTGTTGATGGCGATAAGTAATGGAACATAACATAAGAAATTAAGAAAAGAAACGTTGTAATAAAAGCCGCGTAGATAAATCGACGGTGTACAGTTACATTTTTCTTTAATATCGCAATCAGTGCACAAACTAAAAATAAGAATGTAAAGGTATTAAATATTGCATTCATCAGCGGTAGAATTGTAACATCAAACGCATTAAAATCCTCAGCCCCCGGCATTCCCGATAAAACACCAATAGCTCCTATTAATATGATTGAAAGAGTAATAATTAACGGTCTATAATTACGCTTTTTATTCATAAATAATTTCACTCCTCTTTCTCTGACCCTATTAAGAAAGTTTATCACAATTGCTCGATTACTGCCGTTTTACATAGAAAGTTCGAAAACCTGTCAATTCTTTTACTTGTCCCAGATGAATATGCTAAGCATAAACAATGATTTATTTGCACAGTTTAATGGAACGAAGTAAATAGTTTCGAGAAAGGAGGATCGCGATGAATATCTACTCTAAAATAGACATTAATCACATTGTTCTATCGCTTATACTATTAGCTTTTTTAGATTCATTGTTCACTGATATCGGCATACGACAAAATTATATTACAGAAGCCAATCCGATTATGAAGAACATCTACGATACAAGTGTGTTTGGATTTTACGCCCTGAAAATTAGTCTCCCATTATTTCTCCTATCATTATTATCCAAAATAAAACCAAAAAAGTATCTAAAGGTATTACTTAGCTCTGCAGTCACCCTTTATACCGTTGTACTTTTCCTCCATTTTTTCTGGATTTCATTGGCAATTATTACTTAACCAATAAAGCGTATTGAATATATAATTTGGGGAATAAATACGGAAATAACAACCGGAGGATATTATGAAAAAAACAATCCTACTTTCCGTATTATATATTGGTTTTGTTGTACTTTCTCTTGAATTTATTACGAAACCGGCCCCTGTGAATGAACTACAACGACCGACTATGGTTACGACACATAACGAAAGTCCAAATTTGCTCGATGAAATTCGAACCTATGCCAATAAGAATAATACTGAACCCATCGACGCGAGACTTGATCGGATTTGGAAAGCAATTCCCGGTTATAATGGACTAACGATTGATGTGGAAGAAAGCTATCTCGCAATGTGGACAAACAACGAGTTTGATGCCGAAAAACTTGTTTATAATGAAGTTCCACCGAAAGTTCATTTAACAGACTTGCCTCCATCTCCAATCTATAGAGGCAATCCGGAAAAGCCTATGGTGACATTACTTATCAACGTTGCTTGGGGGAACGAATTCATTCCACAAATATTAAAAACATTGGATGAGCATAAAGTAAAAGCAACATTCTTTTTTGACGGCAGCTGGGTAAAAAAGAACCCTGACTTGGCAAAGAAAATCTTTAATGAAAATCACGAAATCGGAAACCACGCATACAGCCATCCTGACCTTAAACATAAATCTCCAAAAGAAACGGAGATTGAGTTATCAAAGACCAATGACGTAATTAAAGAAACGCTCGGGATTAAACCGAAATGGTTCGCCCCGCCCAGCGGCAGTTTCAAACAAGAAACAATTACAGTAGCGCGCAAACTCGATATGCTAACCATTCTGTGGACGGCTGACACGGTTGATTGGAGAAATCCTTCAACATCAGAAATGGTGAAGCGCGTCACTTCCCAGGTTGAAAACGGGACGATGATTTTAATGCATCCGACTAGACCCACGGCAGAAGGCTTGGATAGTATGATTCGGGATATTAAAGAAAAAGGTTATGTTCTTGGCACAGTTTCTGAAATGATGAGCGAGGAACGAATCGCCCCCCAGTAAATGATAAAACCCTAGAAGCTGAAAATTTCAGTTTCTAGGGTTTTCCCTCTTCTAATTATTTAATGCCTTTTTAAACACTTTCGCCAACTCAAGCATTCCAAATTTCCCTGCAACTATTTCTGCATCGGCGTTATAATTTGTATTCGTATTCACATCATAAGTGAATATTTCCCCTTTATCATTACGAATAAATTCGATGCCCGCGACTTTAATATTGTTCTCTTTTAGAAATTGCTCATACTTTTTAATGATCGGGTCGTTAAAACCTTCAATGATTTCAAATTTTGGCTGCACTTCTGCCTGGTTTGATTCCCCAGTTGGGCAAAAGAGGTCATCGATTTGACAGGCATCCGCAGGACAAAGTTCAAATCCTTCGGAGGTATCGACTTTTACCGCATACAAGAATTTTCCATCGATAAATTCGCACCGAGTAATAAATGGCTTTGGCGCTTGTATGTATTGCTGGATCAATGTAATGCCATCAACAGGGTCTTCAAAGGTTTGACCTTCGACGTACTCAGTCAATGCTTCTAAAGAATGAAATAATCGAACGCCTAACCCCTTACCTGCGCGGTTATGCTTTGTAATAAAGGACCCTTCTCCAAGTTCCTCAGCAGCTTTGAAAATATTTTTCTTACCAACTGCCGCAATCGTTTTTGGTGTCTGAATCCCAGCTGCGTTTAGCGCTGTGTATTGAAGTACTTTGCTCAACTCAAGCCGCAAAGCGTTACTGCCATTAAAGACTACTCGGTTATGATGTTCTAACCAAGCCAAGGTTGCAGAAGCAAGTTCCGGCGCAAATCGATGCCCGCGAGTGTGGGAAGATGCGCTCATCCGGTTGTAAAAAATCCCTTCACGAGGTTCCTCCGTTAAATTGACAATGCCCTGATCAAGATGCCATTCTTCATAAGGGACTTCAAGTTCCTCAAGTCGTTTCGTTAAATGCGTTGTCCATTCACTGTTTTCGTGAATGATATATATTTTACTCATTGAAAGTACCTCCTTTTATTGTGTGATCAATTGCCGTTTTCTTTCTACCAAAGGCATAACCTCTCTCGAAAAACGTTCCATCTCTTCAAGTTGAGGAGAAAACTGCAATAATAATAAATCCACGCCAACTTGTTCAAATTCTATAATTCGTTCTGCAATTTGTTCAGGCGTTCCGATTAAGTTGGGCCTTAACCCCCGATTGGAAACGGAGTAGTCGTACAACTTTACCTGCTGCTCGAGTTCGGAGTTCCCCGTGAAATCTTTATAACCTGCATAGCCACTGGATTCTCTGATAGTGGTAATTCTGGCGAGTTCCTCTTGAACTTCCTCTTCCGTATCACGGCATACAACATAAGCGGCCAACCCGAACGAACGGAACGGTTCTTTCCCGGTATCCAATCGCAACTTTTTCATATCATCAATTTTTGTTTGCACTTCTTCAACTGTCCCGCCGTGCATAACATAGGCATCGCACGACTCAACAATCGTCTCCTTTCCCCGTTTACTTTCGCCCCCCGCATACAAAACTGGGTTGGGACGTTGAACAGGTTTAGGATGCATGCGTGCATTTTCTATGGTGTAATACTTTCCTTCATAACTAAAGACTTCTTCAGTCCAAAGACCTTTCATGACATGTAAGAATTCCGCAGTTCGTTCATAACGTTCGTCATGCTCAGTAAAATTCCCGCCATATTGTTTTGCTTCTTCTTCCCACCAAGCCGAAACGACATTTAACGTAAAACGACCATTGCTTATATGATCGATGTTTGCCGCCATTTTCGCTGTCACCGCAGGATTATGAAACGCCGGCCTCACAGCAGCCATAATTTCAATTTTATCAGTCACAGCCGCAAGCGCAGCAGCTGTCGACCAAGCTTCTAAACTATCACTTTCTGGACCTTTAATATCATTTAAATATAACTCAGCTATTAAAGTAGCATCAAAGCCTAGTCTTTCACCTGCTTTTATTACTTTTTTCGCATATTCGAATGTTGGAGGCATTTGTTCTTTCTCCACATTCCGTAACCATCCTCCAAAAATAGGTAACCAAAATCCAAACTTCATCTGTCATCCAGCTCCTTTTGGAATAATAAAAAACCTCTTCGATAAGAAGAAGTTATCCAACCTTCATCTCATCTTCCGGTACATTACATTCCGTTGGGTTTAGCACCTGATTGCAATCTGCAAACGGTTGCCGGGTTTCATAGGGCCAATCCCTCCACCGCTCTTGATAAGAATACATTCATTATTAATCCTATATGATAACTAGGGATTAAGTCAACAGTTAGTGGTAAACAAAAAAACACTAGTCTCTTTGGAATAACAAGAAATTAGTGTTTAATGCAACCACTTGGTTTATTTGTTGAGGTTATGCAAATCAAAATCCAATAACAAAACCCGCCAAACATATACGCCGCGACGTCGTAAGGATCCGAGATGCTATAAAAAATATATAGTGGAGTAATATACTCCCAAAACATGCCGCAAAAAAAGAGGAAAAAGAGGATTCGCGGTAATCTAATTAGCAATAACCTGCTTTGATTTCCAATAATCGAAAGTGCATTAACAATCCCGACGATAAGTATTCCAGCAAGTACATCATTTAAGTAGTTATTACCAAATGACCAATTAAGTAAATCGCGCATGAAAAATTTATTTAAGAGATACAATAAAGATACTCCAAATCCACTCCATATACTTAGTCGAAAAAGGCTGCTCGTTGTGAATTTCATTAAACTTCCTTAAAAAACCGAAATAATGAGGATGGCTACGACAACAGCCCCTACAATACCCCAGAATGTAATTCCATTATTTTTTTCTTTATTACTCCCAAACGGATGGCCGCATTTCGGACAAAATTCGGCTTGTGTAGACACGTTGTTTTCGCATGACGGACACGGTCTTAAACTCATATAATTACCCCTTTTCTTTTTATAGGATTAAATTACGATAGCTATACTTCGTTCTCAAAATTTTATCAAACTTCGTTCCAAAAACGGTTTGATAAAATTGAATTGCATTTTTATAATTAGTGACGCCAATTGCAACAAGATTTGTTAATTGGAAGTCGGCATCAATTAGTATAACAAATAATAGATTCGCCATCTAAATACTTCACATATTCTTCACTGCAAGCATTATTTACTATTTTACGTTTAAATCTCAATTTAGTTTCATCATTTTAACCATACTAAAAAATATTAGCAACCAAAGGGTGAAGTTACGGGTATTAGAATTTTATCTGTCAAAACTAACAAAAAAAGATGAGTAAAAGTATATTAATACTTTCACTCACCTTGTTTTTATAAAGCAGATGTTAATGTCAAATGATGCAGCGTAATTTCTGGTCGACTACCAAAACGGATATTAACACCCGTCTGTCCTAGCCCTTCACTAATATAAAATGGTTTTCCCTTGTGTTTATGCAATCCTTTTATCATATTTAAGCGTACCAATTTACCCATTTTCACAAGATGATATGGTTTCGGCCAATGAATTTGTCCACCGTGAAAATGGCCTGAAAGTAAATAATCATATGAAACATTTTCCATATTAAGCACGATGTTCGGATCATGGGTGAGCACCAAATTATAACCATTCTTAATTCCTTCAAAAGACTTATCGATATTACTTCGATTCGTACTAAAATCATCAATTCCAATAATGTTTACTCGTTCTCCATTAATCGAAAGAACATCATTTTCATTGATCATCGTTTTACAGCCATTATCCTCTAAAAGCTGCTTTAGTTTAGTGAATTCCGGATGTTGTAAAACATAGTCATGGTTTCCAAACACTGCATAAGTTCCGTGTTTTGGATTTAATTTATTTAACACTTTTAGATAAGGTAACAGTTTAGGAATACTACGTTTACGGTCTAAAAAATCACCTGTTAAAGCGATTAAATCAATGTGTTGATTCTTTAGAATAGAATAAAGATGTGAAGGTGAAACAGATATATTTTCAAGATGCATATCGGAAATGTGTAATACACGAAACGGTTCCTCATCTACCTGTGTATTCGCATTTGAATTATTAATAAACACATTGTTAACTAAAACCTGCTTGGTATTTTGATAACCTTTATAAAATACAATGGACAGGATAGTTACAATGAAAATTGTAAATAACAGAAACATGTAAATCCCCTCCTTATACTATAATAGTACAGAAGAGGGGATATTTTAAGCTGTAATTTATGGGTATTCTACCAGTTCGTTATTCTTAAGAATTTCAAGGAGAGCTTTACGCTATATCCTTTTCAAATGCACCATATTTTTCACATAAGGAGTCCTTTGACATAAATAAATATTGAGGAGTACGCACCTTTTTCCTCTTGGAAGAGGGGGTAGAAATTGAAAGTATGTGGATCGGGTAAAGAGAAATCTGTTTAAACCATGTATACGAACGACTGGAAAATGAAAACGATTCAAACCCTAAACGTTTATACCCTTTATCGATCATTGTAATACCAATGAGCCCTTTTATTTGATCATTATTTTTATGATGAAGTAGAAAAAAAGCTAGTCCAGGTAAAGATTCTTGCACTTTTTTATAAAGGAATAATGTCTTTTTAATATTATCATCAATTCGTTGCATTTCCTGCAGTATACGGACATTGTGCAGATGAATCTTAATTAGAAGGTCATTTTTCTTTATTAATGTGCCGTCTGAAAGTACAACTTGACGACCTTTGTATCGTGTTAAACGAACACGAAAAACATTAGTATCCCCATAAATCTGTTCCAAACACTGTAATCGAGTACAGAAAAAGTAAACCGTGTCAAAAATGGCCCAAACTTGGATTAGACGATATTTCATACTCAACATTTCTCCTTGTCCGCATAATTTTGAAGTCATATCTCTTTTAGATTAACCATTCCCCTCAAAATTATTAATACGTTTATTAATGAATGGAATAATAATCGAAGGACATGCTATGCCAAAAAAGACAGGTGGATGCATGATGAAACGAATATTATTTATGCCATTTTTGCAAATATCATCTGGACATCACCAAGTTGCAAATGCAATAATGGATTCTCTTGATGAAATGAGTGACGGATTCGAGTGTGAGAAAATTGATATTCTATCCTATAGCTACGGGAATATCGAGACTTTAACTTCCAGCATCTACATAAAATGGATTGAACTTTTTCCAAGCTTATATAGCCGACTATACAAACAATCTGCAATAAAATTTAAAAATGAAAAAAAACGGTTTTATTTATACGAATGGCTATTTCTATATTGGATGGAAAAGCTAATTAAAGAAAAGAATCCCCAACTTATCATTTGCACGCATGCATTACCTTCATATTTATTGAATCATTTAAAAAAGCAAGGAAAAATATCGATCCCAGTCATTAATGTCTATACTGATTATTTCATTAATGAAATATGGGGAATAGATTTTATCGATTATCATTTCGTTCCAAATAAAGAAATCAAAATAAATTTGATTGGACGCGGAGTCAAACCTGACCATGTTCTTGTAACCGGAATTCCAATCCATGAGCAATTCAAGGAGTCTGTCAAAGTCAAAAAGTCAGAAGGTCTATATTCGGTATTGCTATCAGGCGGAAATCTTGGTACTGGTCTAATGAAAAACTTTATTAAAACACTCCAACCTTCGGGGAAAATAAATTATATTGTGCTTTGCGGAAAGAATGATAAGTTATATAACTGGATTAACCAAATGGATTTTCCATTCATTCATGCGGTTCCATATATATCATCAAAAAAAGATATGAATGCGTTATACGATAAGGTTGACGCGATTATTACGAAGCCTGGAGGAGTGACGGTAAGCGAATGTTTATACAAAAAAATTCCAATCTTTATTTATCATGAGTTACCCGGACAGGAGGAAGTAAATTTACAGAATTTGAAAAACTGGGGGCTTGTCTATCACTTGGATGATTGGCAGAAATCCCCTCAATTTGAGGAGAAAATAGTAACTATATTACAATGCGAGGAACAGAAAATGAAGTTAGAACAACAACTGCACTCATATCATCAACAATTAACAAAAGAAAGTATTGCTGTCTTAATTGAAAAAACTTTAAACTGACAATGGCACGAAATAATTTCGGTTCTAAAAAAAGCTTCTCTACTTTCCACCTTAAACCTGATGTGTGATTTCTATAAAAAAGCAAAAAATGTCAGACACTCCATTATTTAGAGGTCTGACATTAACCTATTTCTTCGCTTTATGAACTTTTAATTTTTTCCCTTTAACCGTTTTGGTTTTCATCTCACCCAAAACTAATTTCCCTTTACCGTTTAAAATATCAATATAGGTCACAGTGTCTTGGATTTTAATGATGCCGATGTCTTCAGCGGAAATGCCTGGAATACTTGTAATTGTACCTACAAAGTCGAAAGCACGTAGCTTTTTCTTCTTTCCGCCGTTGAAATACAACTTCATAATATCTTGGTTCACTAACTCGCTTTTATCTCTTTTTATATCGGGCAGGCTTTCCAGTTTTTTGGTGAATGCATGCATCGCTTCATTAACGTATTGCCGCGACGGTGCTTTTCTTCTAGGAATTTCGAATCCGATATAGTCCTCGATTTCAGCAAGGAACTTATCCTCGTTAGGCGTAGCGAACGTAATCGCCTTCCCTTTTTTTCCGGCACGTCCGGTTCTGCCCACTCTGTGCACGTAACTTTCATTTTCAAGGGGAAGATCATAGTTAATGACATGCGTAATGCTATCGATATCAATTCCTCGGGCCGCCACGTCGGTCGCAACTAAATAGCGAAATTCTCCTCGCTTAAATTCATCCATGACTGCAAACCGGTCCTCTTGCATCATGCCACCGTGAAGTTTATCGCATGTGTAATGCAGTTTTTCGAGTTGCGTCGTCAGTTCATCGACCCGGTCCTTCGTTCTGCAAAATAATATACAGCTATCCGGATTCTCAACGATTGTTACATCACGCAATAGATCAAACTTTTTCTGTTCTTCAACAATAAATAGGGAGTGATCGATATTATCGGTCAATGTGACTGTCGACATTATTTCGATATGTTTTGGATTTTTTAAATAGTTTTGGCTTAGTTTTTCAACATTTTCCGGAAGTGTCGCGGAAAAAAACATCGTCATTCTGTTTTTTGGCACTCTGTTAATAATTGATTCGACTTGATCGATAAAGCCCATATTCAACATTTCGTCGGCTTCATCGAGAACTAAACATTTTACTTGATCGAGCACAAGCGTCCCTTTCTCTATATGGTCAAAAACACGACCGGGCGTTCCGACTACAACATGGCATTTTTGTCTGAGCTCTTCTTTTTGATAATTAAATGGATGTTTTCCGTAAACCGCGGCTGCACGAACCCGTTTGAAACGACCAATATTCGTAATGTCATTCTTTACTTGATCTGCAAGTTCACGCGTGGGCGTCAAAATTAAGGCTTGCGGTTTGTTTTCTTCCCATTCGACCATTTCACAAATAGGAATTCCAAATGCTGCTGTCTTTCCGCTTCCCGTCTGTGATTTAACGACTAAATCTCTTCTTTCAAGCGCGGCAGGCACTACTTTTTCTTGTACTTCTGTAGGTTTTGTAAACCCAAGTTTATCCAACGCTCGAATAATTTCAGTGCTTAATCGGTAATCTTTAAATGTCATTCTATTTCTAACCAACCTTTCATTCTTCATATATTATCCCACATCCGGGAGTTAGAGAAAAGGAATCAAGGAGTTTCATGTACTATTGTTCCCCATCCAATCCTTTTCCCATCCCTTTCAAGAAATGCAATCCGAATTTAACAGCGCGGTTGACGTCAGGATCTTTTAATGACTTTATCAAATCAAATATACCAATTGTTTCGTTGTTTCCATCATATAATTCCGCTTCATTTAGGCCGTTTTTTACACTTGCAGCTAGTTTTTCGGTTACATCTGGACTTATGGCTGTCAACATACCAGATGCATTTATTACATGGTTGATCAAATTTGCAATAGGTTCGCGGGATACTTGACCAACAGCAATTTCAGCGATTTCGTCTTTTGCTTTAACCATTGCTTTCACCGCATCGAGCACGCCGGCGTCATCCAACCCGCCAGTTATTTCAAGAATTTTATTAATTGCTTGTTCTTGTTTGGTGAGCAATAATTGCAGTTCTAATAGTTTCTCGCTTTGAATCTCTTCCGCTGTTAATTCTTTCAGCTTAATAGAAGTAATCGGTGCTGCCATAGAACATCACCCCTCATTATTTGTCGTTAAGTGGATATATCCAGGTTTCGCCCATTTTCTCTCGACTTCAATCCCCGGCTTAGGATTTCGTTTTTTATTTCGATGGTTTGATTTTGGCAATGGAGATTCCCCGTCTAGTTGAATGACTTCCATCCGTACCATCGTCTGTTTAAATGCAGGTGTATTTGTACGTTCGTCAACTGCTGGCCCGGTCAAGAAGTTAATGGCCGACTCTTTTTCCACTGAATTCATCGGTAAAAAAAGTTCGTTTTCTTTAACTCGATCTGTTACAAGCGCAGGTAGTCGGAGTGCGCCGTACGGCGAAACTAAGCGAACAATGGATCCACTTTGTACTCCGCGCTCTTTTGCCAGTTTCGGTGAAACTTCCACGAAAATCTCCGGCACCTTCGATTGGATTCCGTCTGATTTATTCGTTAGATTCCCTTCATGGAAATGTTCAAGCAGACGACCGTTATTAATATGGAGGTCATATTCTATAGGAAACTCGACCGGTGCCACCCAATCCGATAATGCAAAGCGCGCTTTTTTATCTGGGAAATTAAACCCGTCTATATAGAGTAGCGGAGTACTTGAACCATCTAAACTTCCCCATAAAAAACTATTCCAGCCTTCCATCACGCTATAATCCGCTTGGCTAAAGAGCGGCGATAAGCTTGCCATTTCCGCAAATATTTCACTTGGGTGACTGTAGTTCCAATCCGCACCGAGTCGATTGGCAATTTCTTGGACAATCCACCAGTCCGCTCTTCCCTGCCCCAATTCAGGAAGCGCTTTATATAATCGTTGCACACGTCTTTCCGTATTCGTAAATGTTCCGTCCTTTTCAAGCGATGGAACCGCCGGCAATATCACATCTGCATATTGCGCTGTTCTTGAAAAGAAAATATCTTGAACAACGAGAAACTCCAATTTCGATAGCATATCATGGACATAATTCGCATTCGAATCGACAAGCGCCATATCTTCCCCGACAATATACATCGCTTTCATGGTATCGTTCTCTACCGCTTGAAGCATTTGAATATTATCGAGTCCCGGTTTATTATCTATTTTGACGCCATATGCTTTCTCGAACTTCCGACGAGCTTTTTCATCCGTCACATGCTGATAACCTGGCAGCCATCCCGGAAGAGAGCCCATATCACAGGCGCCTTGCACATTATTATGCCCGCGAAGCGGATAGGCCCCAGCACCCGGACGACGATAATTCCCAGTAGCGAGAAGCAAGTTCGAAATCGCCGCGGATGTATCCGAACCGCCCGTATTTTGCGTCACGCCCATTCCCCATAAAATGCACGTGCCATCCGCTTGATGAATCATTTGGGCCGTCTTGATAAGCTGGGTTTTCGACACGCCGGTAATTTTTTCAGCGTAATCAAGTGTGTACTTCTCCAGTACGGCTTTAAACTCATCAAATGAATGAACATTTTCACTTATAAACTTTTCGTCATGCCATCCTTGGTCAATCAAGTATTTGGTAACTGCCATAAGCCACACTTGGTCAGTCCCTTGTTTCGGGCTTATAAAAATATTCGAACGCTCGGCCATTTCATGTTTCCGTAAATCCGCGACAATCAATTTCTGGCCATGTAATTTATTCGCGCGTTTCACTCGTGTAGCTAAAACGGGATGACCTTCTGCCGGGTTGGCGCCGATAATAATGACGAGACCCGCTTTCGAAATATCTTTAATCGTTCCAGCATCTCCTCCCATTCCTACTGTACGGAATAGCCCATCTGTCGCAGGAGATTGGCAGTAGCGCGAACAATTATCAACATTATTCGTTTCGAATACTTGGCGTGCAAGTTTTTGAACAACATAATTTTCCTCATTCGTAATCTTCGAAGATGAGATGATGCCGACCCCATCTTTGCCATTCTCTTTTTTAATTTCGCCAAGCCTTAAAGCAACCAGGTCCAGCGCTTCTTCCCATGTCGCTTCAACAAAAGAGTCGCCTTGTCGAATCAACGGGGTTGTCAACCGTTCCTCGCTATTAACGAAATCCCATCCGAACTTCCCCTTCACGCAAGTGGAAATCGCATTTACTGGCGCATCTGAAACGGGCTGGATTTTTAAAATCTTGCGGTCTTTCGTCCATACTTCAAACGTACAACCGACCCCGCAAAATGTGCAAACCGTTTTCGTCTTTTTAGTTCTTGTTTCACGCATTGCCGCTTCTGCTTCAGAAACCGCCATAATCCCGCTATAACCGGGCTCAACATCTTTCACTAAGTCAATTAACGGCGACATAATTTCTTCTTTCATCCCAGTCATAAATCCAGCTTCACCGAGCATCGACTTCTCCATTAATGCGTTACAAGGACAGACCGTAACGCAATGGCCGCAACCGACACAGGACGAATCATTGATTTTCGCCCCGTTATCCCATAAAACAATCGGGCGATCCCTCTCCCAATCCATCGTTAATGTTTCGTTCACTTGCAAGTTTTGGCAAGCTTCCACACATTGGCCGCAAGCAATGCACTGATTCGGATCATAGCGATAAAATGGATGTGTAAAATCGACACTGTCCTCTGTGCACTTTGGTTCATAAGGATATTTTTGATGTTCGATTTTCATCAAGTCCACCGTGTTGTGTATTTTGCAGTTGCCATTATTGTTGTCGCATACAGTACAATAGAGTAAATGATTTTCGAGAATCCGATCCATCGCTTCTGTTTGCGCTTCTTTCGCCCCTGGGGAAGAAAGTGAGATGTTCATTCCCGAAACGGCTTTAGTTGAACAAGCGCGCAGTAGACTACCATCTACCTCGACAATACATGTGTCGCAAGTTTCAATCGGATCTACTTCCGGCAAATAACAAATTTGCGGGTGTTCAATTTTAAATGCATTAATCACTTGAAGTATTGTCATTCCATCTTGAAAGTTAAAATTCTCCCCATCGATATTAATAGACAATGAATGCGCCTCCCTTTATACAAAGAATCAGCTTTACTATAATTGTAGTTGATACTTTTAGAATAAACAATGTATTCTAGTATTATAGATAAATAGATAGGTGCCTGAAACCGATGAGGGGGATGTCAGTGAAAAAAATTCAAAAACGAAATATTTTGCGCTTTTCACAAGGAATGTTCCAACAAAAAGAAGACAATGTCGCTATAGAGCACCCCGTTACGATAAAAATTAACGAGAAAGAATTTATGACGATCGTTTGCACACCCGAATATATCGAAGACATGGTTATCGGCTTCTTGGCTTCCGAAAGAGTAATCGGTAAATATGATGAAATTAAAGAGATATGGGTGCAAGAAGAGCTGGGATATGTTCACATAAAAACAGACAAACTCTATCCTTTTTATGAGAAATTACAAAGCAAACGCTATATCACCTCATGTTGCGGAATGAGCCGGCAAGGATTTGTTTTCGCAAATGATGCACTCACGGCCAAAAAAATGACCGAGACTCGCGTCACTTTGACAGCCAATGAATGCTTTTCATTAATGGCGCAAATGGAGAATTCCGCAAAAACTTTTCAACATACGGGCGGTGTCCATAATGCTGCATTATGTGATCGAAATGGCATTGTCTTAGCAAGAATGGATATCGGGCGCCATAACGCGTTGGATAAAATTTATGGGCATTGTTTGAAAAACAACATTCCCGTTGGCGATAAAGTGATTGTGTTTAGCGGCCGAATTTCTTCTGAAATCCTATTGAAAGTCGCTAAGATCGGATGCGAAGTGGTGCTTTCGAAATCGGCCCCTACTGAACTCGCATTACAACTCGCCGAGGATTTAGGTATCACAACGGTAGGATTTATCAGAGACGGCTATTTCAACTTATATACGCACCCAGAACGAATTATAATTTAGGCAGCATGTTAATGAACACTTATTTAAATCCTTTAATTTTATAAATACAAAAAGCATCGTTTGACACGATGCTTTTTTCTATATCCCACTTAAAAACTCAATCCAAAACTTGAACCCTGATCACATCCGATACCGAAATCCGTGTTGTTTCAAATGATGTTTCAAGCAAAAGTTGTCTTAAGCGAAAATCGATTTCACTAATAACCCCTTCAAAAGTGATGACCTTTCCGTCCTTCCAGGTTTGTATGTTTACCGGACTACCACTTTGGAGGCTGCGTTCAATTTCTTCTTGTATTAAGAGCAGCTCCCAATCATCAAATTCCGGCTTCTCGTCATAGTCATCTTCGGCCATCCACTCCCTTAACGCTTCTACATGTTCGGGCAACATCATGGCTGTCCATTTCTTCGTTCCGCGGTCACGAATATTTTTGTACATTAAATCACCATGCTTTCAGTTTGGATCACAGGAACTAGCGCAAGCACATTATCGACTTTAAAAGTTCTGGTTGATTTTCGCAAATAGCAGTAGGCTCGAAAGGTTCCCTCTTCGATTTGGATAACATTAACCCTTCGCTTACTAATCGCACCGTTATTTGCAATATAAATCATGTCCAGTGACTCACCATACTTCATCGAATTAATCAGCTTCACACGCACGGGTGTTCCCTCCTTTTCTTCATTATACGGAATGTACGTTCGCATTGCAACTAAAAAAAGTATATGATTGATGGAAACAAAAGCTGAATGCCTTTCACATGCAGATAGAAAATAGTATAATTGGCTTTGCTTATAACAGGCTTTGGTATACAACTTAGAGAGGTGAAGTGAATGTCCCGTCAGCAACAAGATGCCAATGATTCAACAAATAAAGGACAGAGAAAGTTTCTGGAGATATTAGGCGACACCATCGTCCCTAACCAATTGTTACTTGCGATTATTTTAAGTGTCACCATCAGTTTAGGTGGTTATAATATCGGTCTTCGTATTTTTCCGGCAATTGCCAGTGAAAATATGGTTGCTTCTTATTCCTTGCTTCTTGGAATTGCAGGCACAGTATTAGCTCTAGCGTTATGTTCAATAATCTTCAAGCCTAAACGCATACTGCTAGAAGAAGAAACTTCAAATGAAAGCATGAGGGATGTTTTTGAGGATTTACAATTGGATCCCCGTGAAGAATTGAAATTGATCGAAAATGATCCGATTGTAAAAAAAGAATTAAAAGACCTCGGTGTGTTAAAGCACTTCGAAGCACTAGGCGGTGAAGATAAAAAATGAGTTTGCTTATGACCGCCATATTATTCGCCTTTATAGGCGCAATTGTTTTTTCATTGATCGGATTGATTTCCGGAACGGATGAAACAGCGGTAATGGTTCCATTGACTTTATTAGTCGTCTTATTAGGTGCTCCGCCAGCAGCAATTTTCTCGTTTTTCATGGCTGCAGTATTAGCGAAACACTTAACCCACGCTGTTCCTACTGCGTTAATGGGGATTCCCGGTGACACTACGGCAGTTCCGTTAATTGACCATGCAAACACTTTAAGAAGAATGGGCATGCCTCATATTGCATTAAGAAAAATGCTCTCCGGCGGGATTATAGGTGCTTTTATCGCACTGCCAACAGCTGTATTATTAGGGCAATTTCTAGGACAGTTTGCTGATTTCTTTAAATCATCTGCTGGAATCATCTTTACAATCGCTGCCGTGTTAATCGCTTTCTTTTCTCAAGGTAGATGGGTAAGCGTATTAATGATCATTCCTTTTGCATTTTTCATTAAAAGCTTAGACATGATTAGCTTCAGCATATTAGACAAGCATTTGGCAATCAGTTTCTTCTTAGGAATTGCGATCGGCCCCATGTTTTCCGATATACTAATCGCCACTTCATCTAGCGCAAGACGAGCAATCGAAAAAAATGAACCAAAAAAGTATCAATTGGCCCCGGAAACAAATATGTGGAAAGGTTTTTTCCCGAATCCATTGAAGATATTATCAGGAGAACAAAAACTTTTCACAGCGATCACTACATTCATTTCATCATTGACGTTTGTTTTTAGTCCTGTTGGAATGACTTCCCTTATGGGCGAAATTGTCGGTTCTCGAACAAAAGGTGCATATAAAAAATCAACGACTAGCTTAGCTGTTATGAATGGTGTTACGGAATCTACATATATTGCGGAAACAATCATTCCATTAATCGCTTTCGGAATTCCGTTAAGTCCCGTTGCATTGGGCCCGGCTTCCCCGTTATTTAATGCGCCGCCCGTATTTACGATAGACCCGGTCAACAACTTGCATACTTATTTAACCTCTTGGGAGTTTTTCCTGTACGGCGCAATCGGTCTTATCGTGGCTGCATTAATTGCCTACCCGTTTACAATGAACTATGCACGAAAAGCTTCGGTCTTGGTTATGAAATTTATTAGTCAGGAAGCAATTGTCGCGATGTTCATCGGGTTAGCCTGTCTCTTGGCTTTCCACGAAGGACAAGTCGTCGGGATTGTATTAACATTTACCGTAGCCGCGGTTGGAGGCTTGTTAAATCGAATTTTAGGCATCGGCGCAGGCGTGCAATTTATGGTGTTTTACGCGTCAGCATGGATTATGTTAACGATGTTCGGAATCTAATTACAAGGCCTTCCATTTCAACTAACCCAAGATTACTGGTAAACTGTAGGTTACTCGTAAAGGAGGGATATGAATGAGGCTAAAAGATAAAAAAGTCATCGCCCTTGTTGATGACGAGTTTGAAGATTTAGAACTTTGGTATCCGATTTATCGTCTCCGCGAAGAAGGTGCGGTTGTTCACTTGGTTGGACAAGAAAAAGACAAAACGTATATTGGAAAATATGGCGTTCCGGCAGTTTCCGATTATAAGTTTTCCGATATTCGCGCAGAAGATTATGATGCAATTCTTGTGCCTGGCGGATGGGCGCCAGATAAATTAAGAAGATATGAAGAAGTTCTAGACTTCATTCGCGTTATGGATGAAGCTAAAAAACCAATCGGTCAAATTTGTCATGCCGGATGGGTACTCATCTCAGCTGACATTTTGAAAGGTGTAAATGTAACAAGCACGCCTGGAATTAAACACGATATGATGAACGCTGGAGGAAACTGGTCTGATGAAGCAGTTGTTGTAGACGGTCATATTGTATCCAGTCAGCGTCCACCAGATTTACCTCCTTATGTAAAGGCATTTGCAGATGTACTCGCTGCGAAATAAATAATTGTAAAACCCGGTTCCGCTTTAATAGCGAGACCGGGTTTTTTGAACGACGAAAAATACCTTGTCTTTATTGTTTGTGTATAATTGAATAAAGTCTAGAGTGCTTTCAAATGGGGGCGAGCGCATGGATTCAGAGAATAATCAGCAGGAAAAGGTGGTCGAAGGTCAAATTGACGATGTAAGTAATCAAGAGGTTGATGGAGAAATAAGCGACGAGGAATTACAGGAACTCGTGTTAGAAGCACAGCGAGAGGCACTTTACAAAGCTTCTCTAGAAAAAACAAATTCCAAACCAAGGCATTCCTTTCCGAAGTGGATCTTTTGGCTAATGTCGATCACGATGCTTATAAGTACATTTTCAATCGTATTTGAAATCTATTCGATTCCAGCAATCGACTTTTTAAGAACATCGATGAAGTTATCGCAACAAGAAGATATTGCTACCTATAAAGAAGCCGTTGTTGTGGTTGTCACAGAGGATGGTAAAGGTACTGGTTTCAGTATCTCCAGCGATGGAACGATACTGACAAATCATCACGTCATCGAAGGAAATACCGCGATAACCGTTATGTTTCCGGATGAAGGTCGCTTTACAGCCAACGTCGTGAATACATACCCGGTAGTCGACCTTGCTGTATTAGATATCGATGCTGAAAACTTGCCGTTTTTAGACCTCGCCGATCAAACAACATTCACTGATCACGAACCAATCTATTTCATTGGAAATCCGCTAAGCTTTAAAGGAATTGCAAATGAAGGAACAATTATTGATTACACCGAATTAACCGATTGGGACGTCCCCGTCGTTATGATGGAAGCGCCTGTTTATCGTGGTAATAGTGGCAGCCCTGTAATAAATCGGAGCGGTGAAGTAATTGGTGTGGTATTTGCCACCATAAAAGATGAAGCACATGGCAAAGTTGGATTGTTTGTGCCGATTGATGAGTATTATAATGCGGTTGAATGACGTAAATTGCTTCTTGCGCCCGTGCTCGGTTTCGGGCGCATGGATTTGAACTTCAATCTTCTTTCATATACCACTTCGGAATGAGGAGGTTAAAATCATCAAATTGATTTATGGTAAAATCCGTATAAATTTTGAACCTTTCTTGCTGATCCAATGCGATTTCATTTGCCCAGACCTCTGCAGACATGATATGAATCGCCGCATATAATCTATGCAATTCCCAAAAAGAATCTGGAATGCCATTGTTCTCATGATATCCGTCCAATACACCACACGAATACGATCTGCTAATTGGCACATTAAAGTACTCCATTTTATAAAACTCATTAATAGGGTCCGCGTATGTTATTTTTTGCATATCAATCAAACCGGTAAATTGTTCTTCATGAATCAATATATTCCCCGGATGAAAATCATAATGCTGAACACAATTTGGACGCCCCTCTATTAAATGCAGATGATTCATAACAAAACGAGCGACCATTTGATACTGTCTATTTCCGGTAGCAATGTCTTCAAACCGCGGCAACAATCTTTCAACTTTAGAAATCCATCGATGGTCCCAAGATGAATAACTCACCGGAGCTGGAATCTGATGCATCTTGTAAAGCGTTTGTCCAACTTGTTGACCAATTCGGTACTGAACTTCCTTACTTAGTTTCGGCAGAATCACTCGCCCATTTTCACCCTGAATGTAATCCAAAATCATATAGGGTTTATCATTATGAATCCCTACTTCATGCACAAGAGGAATATGTAAATCATTTTCATTGGCAGCGTTTATTAAATTTGCCTGCAAGTCTAAACGCTCTCGATTACCATTCGGGGAAATTCGCACTAAATATGTTTGATCCACACACCATTTCTCATCAACCGAAAAACCTTCATCTATAAATTCAAATGATGAATTATTTTTCAAAAAAGGTATAGAACGAATATCCATCAATTGCTCCCCCAATCAAATCATCGTTTTTTTCTAGACCTATCCATCCTATTCAATATAAATTCGTGCCAAAAACAACGACCAATCCCGCCATCAATATTGTTAAATTAGAGAATAACTCAACTTCAGTTAACCCTTGATAGGTAATGTTAATCAATAACAAAATTGCAAATATAAAAAATCAAAACTCTTCCATATATGATGTATCGATAATCCATGGTTTTCCAGTTGTCGCATCGATTGCCCGCATATGTCCAACCGTTTCCGGGAATGAAGATAAATAGTTCAACTTATAAAGTACTTGATCTTCCTCAACCTCTTTTGACCAGCATAGTTCCATTTCTAGTGCGTTACCATAAATCTCGATAGCCTCCTCAAGTGGAATTGTACATTGGTTCGTAATTTGAGATAGGTCCACTAATACTTCGGAATCTGTATTAACATCGGTAATTATAAGTGTTTGTGGATCCACTTCTATTCTGATGGTAGCATTCCCCACCCGAATACCGCGCTCAAATCGTTGAAACGTAAATCGAAAAGGAGGATTTTCATCCTCTAAGTCTTGATAGTCCTCTTTTAGTAAACGGAAATTATTTAAAGTGTTTTCGTATTGACTCTGTAAAAATAGGATTACTTGGTTGCATGCAGTTATACAATCTTTATCAAGAGATTTTTCAACCAACGATAGCTCTATATACTCCGCCTTTTGCACATCGAACATTTCAATCGTATGAACTTTGCCGTTAGTACCAATATCCATGACAAAATCCTCTACAGCGTAAACCAAATGGTACTCGTCATCCCCACCAATAAAATCAGTGTCAAAACGGCAAATCATCGGGGCTATGATGAGTTCGTCCAGATAACGCTGTTTCGCATCTTCAGTTGTTATTGTCATGACAGGTTCCTCAATTTCAAAGGATTCATTAATAAAAGTTGCTCCAGAAACCAGTCCATTTTTATCGACTTGAATCGATACACCTGAATTCGGTAACTCTAACCCCATAAACGAATCTTTTCGAATAAAATCAATCAACCAATACCCTTCAAAATCTATTGCTGCGGATAAATGCAGCAAGTCACAGTCATCTATAATAAATTCATTGACGATGTTACGAGAGAGTTCTATAACATTCTCTTTTTCTACGATATTCACTTGATTAAAATAATCTGTATCGACCGAAAAAGATTCTAAGTTGTTGTCTTCATTAATGACGATATATAAAAATGTAGTTCCTTTTAGTCTATCGCTAACTTCAAAACTATTTTCATCGGTTTCCATTTGCTCAATTTTTAATTGATTTACATTCACATCGGGCAGAAATAATAAAATTCGTTCTACAAGAATATCTATCATGATTTACTCTCCTCTTCTCACACCAAAAAAATCCACTTTTTTTAATTATAACCACTTGAAATGAGCAATGACAGTAGAATTTTAAATCAATTACAAAACATAAAATTGAGTCAAGATAGCAATGAGGGAGGAATTTCAGTTGTAGGGTTATTTGATTATTTAAAAATCACTGGGTATAATTAAAGGAGAATTGCATAGTCTTAAGAGACCGAGTGCATGCAACACTCGGCTAGCAACTGTGATACCGCAAGAAAAGCGGTTGGTCCGGTTGTAGTCATAAAATGACCGTCACACCTTACCGGGGGGGACGGTCATTTCTTTTTGCAAAGAAAATCACCAATGTAATTACTACTGCAAAAAAAGCTATAAATATGGATGCAAGATTAAAAAGTAAATTCATCGTTTCATAAATTGACATCGGTATCACCTCCATAGGAAGGAAGTGACCAACCGCCACTCTGCTAATACAGTTGCTTTAAAAACATTCTACCACAAATCGAACATTCGTTCTATAGTGCGAAAATAACTAGTCTATTGACCCATTCTTTTCCAACCTTCTAAATGAATATAAAAACGCCGTAGGAAAGTTTATCAGCTTTCCTCGGCAATTCATTCACAGAAAAAGCATCAGTTACTTATACGTTTTTTCTGACTCTCTTTTTTGTCGTTGATTTGGTGTCATTGGTTCTTGCTTGGGATTCAAGTTCCCGAGTTCGGCAAGTTCCATTGAAATTTCTTCTTTCATTTTACTGGGCTTAATCTTCTGGTTTTTTGGCGTTTGCGGCAAAGAAGCGGAATTTTTACTAGCGCCTTTAAATTCATTTCCCAATGTACACTCTCCTCTTTTCGGTTTTCGTTCCTAGTTAATATGGCTTCGCCTCTAGATATAATTCATACAAATTTTGTCTACCGTCATGGCATAAAAAAAGTGGCTTCTCTTACGAAACCAGTTGTAAGAGAAGCCGCTTTTATATAGTTTGATTTATGCTTTTACTATTACTTACTTGTTAATTTTCTTATACCCGTATTTCTTTCCGCTCGTTCTTCCTCTGAAGCTAAATCATACTTTTTCAGTAAATGAAATAACTCATTGAGTGTATTCTGATCGGGTCTTTTCTCTAACAACTGATTACTCCCAACGAATAAATCCTCCGGAAGATATGGTTTTTGTTCGGATAACTTTTTTGTTACATCCTCCAAATCATGATCCAAATTACATGAACTCATTAAATAATCCCCTTTTCAAAAAATATTTTCGAATCCTTTTCTTACTTCATCATACCATTACAAATGAAATGGATGAGTAAAATCATCGGATATGGAAAAGCTAATTTAGAGGTGAGTTAATTGAAGAGCGAGAAAAAAGCGCCGCATGAAAGAATGACGGAAAAAAATAATGGATTAAGTTCCACACAAGAAGTAACGTACCAAAGAGAATTTAAAAAGGCAGATAATGCTGTGAAAAATGAAAAAAAAGCACAAAATCAAAACCCACAAAGTTAATCTGATTTCTATTTTTTACAAGTTGATGCGATTTTCCGTTTCGGAAAATCGCAGTTTTAAAATTGTTTTCCTAAAATGGGCAGACTAAAAGCGTATCTTAACTTAAGGAGGGGTAACTAAAAAATGTCATTAAGTAAAGAGCTTGAAGCCTTGAAAGAATTTCACTGTGAGGACGACCGCTGTGTATTGAGTGTGTATTTAAATACTTATCCAGGTGATCCGCAGCAATTAAACGGCGGGTGGAGAATTCATTTGAAGACTGGACTAAAACGAATTGGCGAGTATATAACCGCTTCCGAAGACGAAAAAGAACTGAAAGCATTTAATGAACTCAAGAAGAAAGTTACGGAAGAAGTGGAAGGTAAAAAGAATAACTTAAGCAAAAGTGTTGTGATTTTTGCAGCGATAGAGCCTGCATTATGGTCGGTCCACTATGTGCAAGTCCCGGTAAAGACCAGTTTCCACTGGGAGAACCATCCCATGACTGAAGAGATGGAGTACATGTACAAAGCATATCCCGAGTCGGGGGTTATCTTACCAAGCTACGGGGAAGTACGCATTTTAGATACCGCCATGGGTGCAGTGAAAGATGAACTTGTGTATGAATTTGACTCGGGCGTGGAGACCTGGAAAATTCGGAAAACAGAATCTACTAATCACGATCGGGGAAATGGAAAGAAAACCACCGCTGGACCCGCATTGGAAGCTCGACCGAGAACTCAAATAAAAGGATTCTATAAAGGTATGGAAAAAGTTGTTGAAAAGCTAAAAAAAGAACGCGGCTGGCGCGAAATCCATATATCCGGTGAAACAGACTTGGCCAATACGTTTGCCGAAACATTACGAGAAAAACCAGCAAGTTGCATATACAAAAACCTGAACAACAGCAAAGCTAATGATGTGATTCACCAGATCTTTGAAAAGTAAGTCATCAAAAAACTAACTATCCTAGTTAATAGGAGAAGTTAGTTTTTTCGTATAAAAGAAATTCACATATGTATCCTCGATTGTATATAATCTCTGGTTTTTTCAACACTGGTTACTGCCCTTTTCGGAAGAATATAAGCTGTTGTCGGACTACTATAGACATAAAAGTAATTTTCGTTTTCTTCGAGGTTTTTAATGGTCGACCACTCCATATAGGTTTTACCACTAGAAGTGGAGTCCACAATTCCTTTTTCAGAGAAATTCATTTGATGATCCCCTAATAAACCAACATCCCCTGCTTCATCAAGCATCTTTTTTGAATAGCGTTTAACAAAGCTATAAAAATATTTCGGGTATAAAACAAGCCAAAGAATACTAAAAACCGAAAAACAGACCAACGGCCACAGTATATTTTGATCGGCTATCCAAGTATACAAAAAGGCCGCAATTAGGAAAAAGAAAGGAAATATCAATAATTGCGTTCTAAGTGATTTACGGGTGGCCGGCGAATTTTTAGCGTGATATAAACTGAAATGCATATAATCTTCTTCCGTCAAGTTGTAATTAATGTTCACTAAGAAAACCTCCTTTTGTCGATATTTTCGATTTAATTTGTCCGCCAAATAATCTTATCATATTTTCCCTTTAATTACTTTAGTTCGGTGTATTCGGAACAGGCTCAACAAAATTTCACATTTTTCCCGGCCGGCATCCGATATCTTTGAAAATCTTTCGTTTTACGTTTACACATCGCACATTTTGTTTTTAAAAAGCTAACCACCTTCCTAACTCCCCCCTAAAATTCAATCTTCTCTCCGTAGCACCACAAATTTCCTGTCAAATACATAGGTTTCAGCTTATACGTTTTATATCTCATTTGAATACTCTAAAGAAAATGGAGGTTTTATAATGTCACAGAGAAGAAACAATAGATTTCGTTTTTGTGTTTTTCCGGGCTATAACTGGTGCGGGCCAGGTTGTAACGGGCCAGGTGCACCAATTAATGATGTAGACGCAGCTTGTAAAGCACATGATGATTGTTACCGGCGTGGCGGACATCCATGTGAATGCGATCAAGAATTTCTCAATCAGCTACGACCAAAAATAAATTCAAATACTCAACAAGGAAGGCATGCCCGTTTGCTATATCATTATATGAACTTACAAACTTTCTTCAATAGAAATAGATGGTAGTTTTTTTAGAGAGTTCATGCCGAAAAAACATGAAATTGACTCTTTTTTTGTTTTAATATGAATCTAACCATTCCCTCAATTAACAATAGTGTATTATGTAAGAAAGCGTATTTATTTTGTAATTAATACCTATTGATAGTGAGTTGAGCAGAATGAAACCTAAATCCCTAAAGTCTCGCATTTTCTTATATGGCGCCCTATTCGTTTCCATAGTCGCAATTATTATCGGGGTTTCCTTTTATTTTACGATGTCAAATGGCATTGAACAGCAGATTGGAGACCGCGCATTAAGTATCGCGAAAATGACGGCTGATCGCCCGGATGTCCGTGCAGGGTTTGAACAACCTAATCCATCGGAAGCTTTGCAGCCTATCGCAGAAGCGATACGCCTAAAAACCGGGGCTGAATATGTCGTCATTGGCGACAGCGAAGGTATTCGGTATGCCCACCCCGTTCTTGAACGAATTGGCCAAAAGATGGTTGGGGATGACAATGAACGCGCACTTGTTTTGGGTGAATCGTATATTTCCGAAGCAACGGGAACACTCGGGGCTGCTTTGCGCGGAAAAACTCCGGTAATGAACGAAGACGGAACGATTATCGGAGTCGTTTCGGTGGGTTATTTAAAAGAAGACATTTCCACGATGTTTTTTCAATATGTCGATAATATTGCTGTCATTGTGCTTATAGCAATCGCCATCGGAGTAATCGGCTCAAATTTATTAGCTCACAATATAAAAAAAGAATTATTTAATCTTGAGCCTGCGGAAATCGGAAATTTATTCACCGAACGAAACGCACTGATTGAGTCCGTTCGTGAAGGAATTATTATGGTAGACGCTAAGGGTAAAATTACGACGATAAATGCCGCCGCTTATGACACCCTTTCCCTTCCCAACCATACCGGATTAATAGGGAAACATATTCAGGAAGTTCTCCCAAACACCCTGCTTCCAAAAGTATTGGAAGGCGGAGAACGTCATCTCGATTGGCCGATGGAGATTCGCGGTAAAAAAGTGATTGTCAATCGTATTCCGATTAACGTCGGGGAGCAAATCGTCGGGGCAGTTTCAACTTTCCGGTTGCAATCGGACATTGATCGCCTCGCGATGGAATTATCACAAGTGAAAAGATATACGGAGGCGCTTCGAGCACAAACACACGAATACAATAATTTTTTATATACAATTTCCGGTCTTATCCAACTGAATTCATTGGACGAGGCACTGAGCTTGATCCATGTGGAAACGGAGGAGCATCAGTCGCTTATCCAATTCGTGACAAAGCGGCTCCAAGACCCTTTTCTCGGCGGAATTGTTATCGGGTTCTTCAACCGCGCAAAAGAATTGAAAGTCCGATTCCTGCTCGATGAGGATAGTTCTTTGGAAAAGATCCCAAAGCATTTAGATAAAAACCACTTTGTCTCAATCATCGGAAATCTAGTCACAAACGCTTTAGAAGCTGTCGAGCTGCTTCCCGAAGAAAAGCGCATGATTCGTATTTTCATTTTGGATAATGGTGAAGAAATATTAATTGAGATAGAAGATTCCGGACATGGATTAGCTCCTGAAGTTGAAGACGTCCTATTCGAAGAAAAAGTTTCGACTAAAAGCCATGAAAACCGAGGATACGGCCTGATGAAAGTAGCGGAGAGCGTGAAAAATCTCGGCGGATCGATCACATTAGAAAAAGGTGATTTAGGCGGCGCATTGTTCATCATTTCCATTCCAAAAGGAGGTTTTATGAGTGATTAATCCAATTGAAATTCTAATTATTGAAGACGATAAAAGGATTGCTGATATCCACCGGCGTTTCATCGAGAAAATTGACGGATTCACAGTTATCGGATCCGCCCATACAGGCGAGGAAGCAAAAGATTGGGTGTCGGCCTTGATGCCGGATCTCGTCTTATTGGACGTCTACCTCCCCGATGTGCTCGGCACGGAATTGATGACGTTCATCCACGACAACAGCCCGGAGACAGATATTATTTTCATCACAGCCGCTGCGGAGATTGACATTGTAAAACAAGCATTCCGCCGCGGTGTGGTCGATTATATTTTAAAACCGCTCACGTTTGATCGATTTAAGGATAGCTTACTCTCCTACAAAGACAAACGGGAAACGCTTCTAGGTGAAGGCGTGATGCAAGAGGATTCAATCAAACTTCTGTGGAATCAAACCAGTTCAGAAACATCGAAACCAAAAGATAGTTCGCCAAAAGGAATCGATCCGATTACCAAAGAGAAGGTAATCAATCATATTAAAGATATTGAAGGTGGAATTACAGCAGAAGCGCTGGGACTGGAAATAGGCGTAAGCCGCTCAACCGCTCGGCGTTACCTCGAATATCTAGTTTCCGAAAAACGTGCATTTACAGAACTTCTCTACGGATCCGTCGGACGCCCCGAGAGAAGATATTTAATCAAGAAGCAGTGAACAATATGAACAATATGACGTTTAATTTCTTTATTGAACTTATCATCGCAAACTTTGAATTCTGTTAATCTTCTGATAGATTGATGACAGGCGTTAAAAACGCTGTCATCAATTTTTTTATTATAAGGGGGATTTGTAAAAGATGTGGAAGAAACTTACGACAGTAGCTTTAGCAAGTGTGCTAGCACTTAGTCTTTCGGCATGTTCAGAGGAAGGTGAAAGCGCTTCATCGGACTACCCGAAGAATAACATGACAATCATTGCGCCTTCAGGAGCTGGCGGCGGATGGGATTTAACAGCACGCGCGATTGCCAAAACAATGAACGACACGAAATTGATCGACAAGTCAATTACTGTCGAGAATAAACCTGGCGGTGGCGGCGCGGTTTATATGGCGGAATATGCAACGAAAGAAGTAAAAAATGATTACGTCCTTCTTGTTAAATCACCGCCAATCCTTATTAACAATAATAAGGCGGAAGGAAACAGTCCTTACGGCTACAAAGATACTACGCCTTTAGCACAGTTGACGCGTGATTATGGCGCGATTGTCGTGAAAGCGGATTCAGAATTCAAAACGTTGAAAGATGTTCTGGAAGCAATCAAAAATGATGCGAAATCAGTAACGCTAGCGGGCGGTTCTGCCCCAGGATCGATGGATCATCTGGTCGGCGTCCTCCCTGCTTTCAAATACGGGCTTGACCCGAAAACCGTAAAATATGTTTCATATGACGGCGGAGGAGAAGCTGTTGCGGCCCTTCTCGGAGGAAATGCAGATGTTATCGCAACAGATGCATCTGCTATCGGCCAGTACGTGAAATCTGGCGATGTTCGAGTACTTGCAGTCAGTTCATCAGAACGTCTTGGCGGTGATTTATCGGAAGTTCCTATATTCCAAGAAGAAGGAATTGATGCGGAGTTCACGATTTGGCGCGGCTTGTTCGGTCCAAAAGAAATGTCCGATGCTGCTTTTGATTATTGGAGCGAGAAACTTGAAGAGATGACCAAAACAGATGAATGGAAAGCGGAATTGGAGAAAAACGGTTGGGAAAGCGAATACCGCAATTCCAAAGATTTCACTTCCTATTTGGAAGACCAAGACAAAGTGATCGTTGAATTGTTAACCGCACTTGGCATGGAAAAATAAACAGTAGTACAGGCGGCTTTAGCGGCCGCCTTTTCTTTTAGGGAGGTGTAAAGACTATGAGTAAAACGTTCGATCGATATGCCAGCATCGCCTTTTTACTGATCGGTCTTTTAGTTGTCATTGAAAGTCAAAGAATTCCGGATAGCGCGTACGGATCGTCGGTAGGTCCGAAAATTTTCCCGATGTGGCTGGGCGTTATTTTGCTTCTCTTAAGCTTGCGATTGCTTTACGAAACGTTTAGATATAAATCTGAAACTGCATCTGCGGAGAAGCTTCAGTATAAAAAATTCATCATTATCCTCGTCAGTGCTATTTTATATGCATTTTTTCTCGAGAAGATTGGCTACATCATATCGACATTCATTTTCTTACTGATTGCATTTCAAACGATGGAACGTGGCCGATTGCTGCCTTCTGTAATTATCGCAGCAGTTTTTTCATTTGGTGTCTATTATTTCTTTGCGGAATTTCTCGGCGGCTCATTGCCCGGATTCCCTGGACTTTAAGGCGAAAGGAGTTACGCTATGAGCACATTACAATTTTTAGCTGATGGATTCTCCATCGCTTTTCAATGGCAAAATCTATTATTTGCGTTAGTTGGTGTCGTGATTGGAACAGCTGTAGGTGTTTTGCCGGGTATCGGTCCGATGAGCGGGGTCGCCCTTCTCATTCCAGTTACCGCAACGATCACTTCAGGAATGCCTACGAGTGCGGCAGCAGCCAGTTCGATTATTCTACTCGCCGGAGTTTATTACGGTGCGATGTACGGCGGTTCGACGACGTCAATTTTGTTAAATACACCGGGTGAATCATCTTCGGTTGTCACGACGCTTGACGGTTATCAAATGGCAAGACAAGGACGCGCAGGAGCCGCCTTGGCGATTGCTGCAATAGGATCATTTTGCGCCGGAATCATTTCACTAATCGGTCTTGTCCTACTTGCAGAACCGCTATCCAATGTCGCCATCAAATTTGGTCCGGCCGAATATTTTTCCTTGATGCTATTAGGATTGGCTGCAGTAAGCGGACTTGCTGGAAAGTCGATGACAAAAGCGTTAATGATGACAGTTTTCGGACTTATACTCGGAACAATCGGCATAGATGCCGTTTCTGGAATAGCGCGCTTTACATACAATCAGCCGATTCTATTTTCCGGTTTGGAGTTTTTAACAATTGCAGTCGGATTGTTTGCGCTCGGCGAAGTTTTCAAAACGGTTTTGGAACGCGATGGTGAAGACGGCGCGGTCGCAAAAATCAATCGCATTCTTCCGACGAAGCAAGATATGAAAGATAGCACGGTGCCGATTGTACGCGGTTCCCTGCTCGGATTTTTCATCGGAGTGCTTCCGGGTGCCGGCGCAACGCTTGCTTCTTTCTTCTCCTACATGACAGAGAAGAAATTCAGCAAAAACCCTGAAAGCTTCGGAAAAGGAAATATCGCCGGAGTAGCTGGTCCCGAATCTGCCAACAACGCGGCATCAGGCGGCGCAATGATTCCTTTACTTACGTTAGGAATCCCTGGATCCGGTACAACTGCCATTTTGATGGGCGCGCTTATCATGTACAATATTCAGCCCGGTCCCCTGCTTTTCGACGAACATCCCGAAGTTGCTTGGGGACTCATCGCAAGTATGTTTATCGGAAACTTGATGCTTTTAGTCTTGAACATGCCACTCGTAAGGGTGTTCGCGAAAGTTATTCAAACGCCTAAGAAATACTTATTGCCGATTATAGTTGCTATCTCCTTTTTCGGAGTATACGCTGTGCAATATACGACATTCGATTTATATTTGCTCCTTGGATGCGGTGTCGTCGGCTACCTATTATCGAAAAATGATTATCCGGTCGCCCCATTAGTATTGGCACTTGTTTTAGGGCCGATGATAGAAAACAATATGCGCAGGGCATTAACGATATCAAACGGCGATTTCGGAATCTTTTTCACAAAGCCGCTCTCACTTGCCTTTATTATTGCAGCTGCAGCATGGCTCTTGATTCCATTGTTATTAAAACTTAAAGGACGCGCGGTTATTGTGGAAGAGGAAGGTTAAAAAAATGTTCAAAATAAAATCGGATTGCCTTGGGTAAAAGGTAATCCGATTTGTGTTCGGGCGAAAAATAGGATGCCGACAACACGCAATAAAATTCCATGAATATTTTCCTCGTTTCTGAACAACCTACAGCATCGTCTGAAATCGTGATGTACAAGGTTTGTGGAAAGGAGGAATTTTATCATGTGGAGAAAAGCTCTGCCGTTAATTGGTTTGTCCGGTATTTTGCTTGTTGGGTGTAATAATAATGGCGACGTTCCGAATAACAACGAAACGCCAATGCAAGATGTACACGAAAATGCAGATCAATGGAATAATGGTGGTAACAATAGCAATATTAACGATAACGGAACCAATAATAACAGTAATGGAAATAATTTAAACGATACCGACAATAACCCTCAAGTTGAAATTATTGAAGATCTAAATCGTAAAAATGACGTTCAGGAATGAAAACAGTTCCTAAGAAACACCCCACCTATAACAAAGTCGGGGTGTTTTTCGCGTTTATATAACTTACTCTTAGAACAAGGTGTTAACAGGGTGGTATATATTAATACGCTATTCATGTTAAGATAGAAGTAATAGAAACATGTAGAATCCATAATTAACATGGTACTTACCAAGTAAAAATATAGGGTGAAATAAATGATTTATGCAAGCGGTGTTGTTACGTTTTTATCGACCAATAAAAAGTTTAATAGTAAGAAATATAAAAGAAGAACGATTGCACTTGAAGTTATAAGAGAAATACCTTCAGAAGATGATGCACCGGGAAAAACTGTTTGCAAGTATGTAGCTCTCCTTCCTAGAAGCTATGAATGCAAGTCTTTGGAGGACTATACAGGAAAAATCAAACCATTTTTACAGAAATCAATCGACAACATTATTGTTACTGTCCAGGTTTCCCATTTGAACTATGCAAGCGATCGTGCAGTTGCCACTATTAAAAAAACGCATTGAAAAAACCACTGAAAACTTTACTTTTCAGTGGTTTTTTGTGTTTCATTATACTTTTGTAACAACTATCTCTTCTTCATTGACATCGACATGTACTCTTTCAATGTTTTCTTCTTCTAAAATCAGATCTGTTAATGGATCTTCGATTTTATCTTGGATTACTCGACGTAGTGGCCGAGCTCCGAAGCGCTTGTCATAACCTAGTTTCACCAATGCTTGTTTTGCTTCTTCCGATATTGTAATCTCGATTTCATTTTCTTCGATTGTTTCTTGTAAATCTACAAGCATCAAGTCGACGATTTCTAGTAAGTTTTCTTCTGACAATTCATTGAACGATACGATCGCATCGAAACGGTTGAGAAACTCAGGTTTGAAATAATTGCCTAATGTTTCGAGCGTAGTAACCGATTCATGTTCTGTTTGATTGAATCCGACGCTTACTTTTCTTTCGCCTGTTCCGGCGTTACTTGTCATGATGATGACCGTATCTTTAAAGCTGACCGTGCGACCATGTGAATCTGTTAAACGGCCATCTTCCATTATTTGCAGGAACATATTTTGAACATCCGGATGCGCTTTTTCAATTTCATCCAGAAGTAAAATTGAATACGGTTTGCGGCGAACTTGTTCTGTCAATTGACCGGCTTCTTCATGACCTACATATCCTGGAGGTGAACCGATAATTTTAGACACCGCATGTTTCTCCATATATTCACTCATATCGAGACGAATTAACGTGTCGCGTGAACCGAATAGCTCTTCAGCCAAGACTTTTGTAATTTCAGTCTTACCAACTCCAGTAGGACCAACAAATAAGAAAGATCCGATTGGACGAGTCTTGGATTTAAGCCCAGCACGGCTACGACGAATCGCCTTAGCGATTTTATCGACCGCTTCTTCTTGACCAATGACTTGATTTCTAAGGTTATCCGCGAGGCTTTGCATTTTTTCTTGTTCCGCCGCTTGTAGTTTTGTCACAGGAATACCTGTTTTTTCTTCAACAATCAATTCAATATCCGCAACAGAAACTTCTACATTGCCAGCTTCCCCATTTTGTTTTGCTTCTTCCAATTGTTTTTTTAATTTAATCTCTTCATGGCGCAGGTTTGCCGCTTTTTCATAATCTTCAACGTCTGCCGCTTCTTCTTTTTCTTGAATCACTTCGTTTAAACGTGTTTCGATTGAATCAGAATCAGCTGCAACATGTTCAAGATTTAAACGTGCCCCTACCTCATCCATCAAATCAATCGCTTTGTCCGGTAAAAATCGGTCTTGAATATAGCGCTCGGATAAGGTAACAAAAGCTCGTACCGCTTCATCTGAATAACGCACTTCATGGAAGTCTTCGTAACGATCTTTGATCCCGTTCAAGATTTTAATCGTATCTTCCGCAGAAGGTTCATTGACGATAATTGGTTGGAATCGACGTTCAAGTGCTGCATCTTTTTCGATTTGACGATATTCTTTCAATGTCGTCGCTCCGATGAGCTGCAAGCCACCCCGTGCTAATGCCGGTTTCAAAATATTACCTGCATCCATTTGCGATCCTTCAGTTTGTCCCGCACCGACAAGCAAGTGAATTTCATCGATGAATAGGATGACATCTGTCCGTGTTTGAAGTTCTTCGATTAATTCTTTCATTCTTTCTTCAAACTGGCCGCGAATACCTGTATTGCTAATAAGTGAAGCAACATCTAACAAGTATACTTCTTTATTTAGCAGCTTTACTGGTACATCGCCTTCATGAATTTTCACTGCAAGCCCTTCGGCAATTGCTGTTTTACCGACACCAGGTTCTCCGATTAAAACAGGATTGTTTTTATTTCTTCTATTTAAAGTTTCAATAACGCGCTTCACTTCTTGATCGCGTCCGATAACCGGATCAATTAGCCCTTCTCTCGCGTCGTTTGAAATGTTTTTACCTAATTGATCTAACAAACCATTACCTTGGTTTGCCTCAGTTTGATGTGTTTGTGTTCGTGCCTGTCCTCCGCCGTTTGCTTGGAAGAACTGATTTCCTTCGCGACCGAACGGCATCTTGCCGGCATTCAATTGTCCTTGTATTTGCCCGAAACATGTATGACACATGTTCATTTGCATATTTTGCTGATTCATCCGAAGTCTCAGATTCATCGTTGCACCATTTTGACCACAAAGTTGACATTTCATATATGTTTCCTCCTTAGTAATTTTGTATATCTACCGCATCTGACTTTGACTATCTTTGACTATGTATTTATTATACACTGACCTTCTTTGACTTTCAAGAGTCCTGCTTATATTTTTACTTTTTTTTATAAAAATCGAGCCTGTACTACAATCGTATTAGTTTTTGCACATTTACGTTCAAACCAAAATAGAGCAAACCGCCAATGGGTTTGCTCTAATGTCTTGAGGATACTATGCAACAGATACCCTAAATAATCGTAAATACATTTACTCTTTCTCAAGCGAATGTAATTGTTCTAGTTGGATCATTCCTTCAATGTCATTACTCGTGACATATTCTGTTTCTTTGCTAATATCCGCCATTTCTTGTATGACTTGTTCGTTCACGGCTGTTGTTACTTCTAATCGGCTAAATGCCGCTTTTAATTCCTCTTTATCGATTTCTTTTCCTGTTAAATCTTGAATATGTTTAATGACAAGTTCTTGGCTTTCTTCAGGATTTTGTTCGATGAATTTAACCGCTTTTATATGAGCTGTCAAATATGCTTTCATAAACGTTTCATTTTCTAAAAAATTTTTACTTGCTGCAACAACCGTATTCGTTGATTCTTTCCCCCAAGCAAAAGTTTCCCAGTCTAGTAGTAACTCACCTTTCGCTTGTGTTTCCAAAATATAGCCCCATGGTTCTTGTGTTGCTGCGGCATCAACTGATTTTTGAATGAAAAGCGTTGCTGTATCAGCTGGTGCAGCAGCAAATAGTTCAACCGTTCCTCCATTTGATGTTGGTTTTAAACCAACGTCATTTAGCGCTTTACGCAACATCACATCTTGCGTGCTTCCGATTACGGGTATCGCCACTTTCTTTCCATCCAAATCGGCTAAATTCTTTATATGGCTATGTTCACTTGCAACGAGCACAGCGCCTCCGTTTACTGCCCCCGATATAATATGGTACCTGGGATCTTTCACATAAATATTTAGCAGCGGACCCGGTCCAACTGTTCCAACGTCGATTGACTTCGTCGCCATAGCTTCCATAAATAAGCCGCCGTTGCTAACTGTTTTCGTATTAATCTTAATATCCTCTCCGAACGCTTCGGCGAAATACTCATTTTCCAAAGCTACGATGGTGGCGATATGCGTTAAGTTTGGAAAATAGCCGATGTTCACTTCTTTGCTCTCTTTCGCGCCTTTTTCTCCCTGTCCACAGGCTGTTATTATACTAAGTGAAATTAATGAAATAAGTACTAATAAGAGTTTTTTGCGTTTCATTTGATTCTCTCCCTTTGATATGAAAAGTATTTCTCACTGATTAATTCCCCATTTTTCTTGTACGCTTTTCTCAAGCCGTAAAAAGACGACATTGTCCATAATGGTGCCAATTTGCCCTACGGTTTTCGCTAAGTTTCGGCAATGTTCAAATGTGATATAAATCGGCATAATAATACCTCGGTTAATGGATGTACTTTCTTCTTGTTCCGATACTTTTTGTATTAAATGTGATATTTGTGTGATATTTAGTAAAACATCACAATCATTTTATTTCAGGTGTGGTAAATCTGTTCTGCCGCGGACAGATTTGCTCGCCTTCTTTTTTATTAGAAAAAACCACTGGCTGCATCTGCATCGTCATCACTCTCTTTTTTAATCACAATATCCGACGTGACCGTCACGGGAATTATTTTTGATTCCATGTCACCATGAATGAGTCTTTTGACGTAATTACTGAAATCCCCATGTTCATCTTTTTTTGCGTGCTCCCATAACATAGCTTCAAATTTATTTTTTTTACTGAAACTAACTTGGCCGATATTACGATCTTTACTCATCGGTACGTCAACCTTCCAATTTCATAAAAACCGACCGCATTTGCAAATAAGGTACTTGTCATTTCAACACTGTTATGCCTTTTTAATAATGGTTGAATCGATTCAGCTTGCGAATATTGTAGTTTAATATAAGGTAGTATGTCATTAGCAACACCGCCGCAAACATAAACAGTATCAGTACGTTCCCATCTTAATCTTGTGGTCTCTTGTATGATCCCGCGGGCAATCGAATCTAATCCCCTGTTGACCGTCTCCATTCCGAAATTTAGTGTTTCGCTACTATTATTAATAATCTTTTTATTGAATACTGTAGCAACATTGACAGTGCCGCTGCCAATGTCAATTATCCGAACTTTCCCTGTTTGTGGATTGCTCCAAAATGCGCCGGCTCCTTCTGCTACAACTCTAACATCTTCTATATATACGTATTGCCGTCTATTGTTTACAGTAAATTCATGACCGCGCTGAAGCATGTCAATTAACTTTTGCTTTTCCGTTTGATTGTGCGATGTTATCGGTTGGCCCGTTACAATTTTAACGGTGTCGATGCCAGGACAATACTTATTAATATAACGATAGAGCGCAAGCAATACGCGAATCTTTGTATCTTCATGCGCTTTAGTGTCGCCATACATTCCGCCACCACCAAAAACATCCTCATGCTCTGCAATGGATCCGGCATAACCTTTACGCCCATCAATTTCGAACTCCATGTCATCGTCGCCAAACTTTTCTACAAAGTCCTGCTTGAACCAATCGCAAATTGCGGTGCGGTATGAGTCTATTCCATAAGGTCCCGCAGTTTTAGCCATGTGGTTGCCAGCATCAATCCCAAGAATCAGCAAGCGTTTTCCCCCTTCGTAGTACTGTTGTAATACCAGATTGGATTTTGTTCCTTTTTTGTATTACCTCGTCATACATATCCCATCCAGTATCGTAATACAGCATATTACATCGTATGACTTTTTGTTACAAATAGAGGATAACGCCTATTGGACGACGAACAATATTAATTAACGCGTCATATAAAAGATTAAGGTGGGATGGTTATGACTAAAAAAATTAAAAGTTTTCGACTGTCTTATGAAGACGATCTATTGATAGATAAACTAGTTAAACGCTTATCGATTAACTATAACTTGAACTTAAATCGCACGGACATAATCACGAAAGCAATCCGTAAATTGGCATCTGAACACTTTACCGAAGAAGAGCTAGAAGAATTTAATAAGAAAGGTTAGTGCGCCTGTTATGGGCGTATTTTTTTGTCCTGCGAACGTATTACGTTGTACTGACATACGATACAGCAAAGATAGTAAATCAAAAAACGAAACGTCATAAATTCAACAATTAAGGGTATTTAAGGAGGAAAAATGTGCATAAAAAAAGCACCCGGTCGATGGGCGCAAGATGGGCTAAGGAGTTGAGTGTCTCTTCCTCAACTTATGCGGGGACATTGGAATATGTGCATAAAAAGGAGTGGAAAGTATGTATGTGACGAAAATTTACGCGAATAACCCGATAAATAAGCCGATTCCTTTACCTGATTCAACTATAAAGAAAAGTTATCTGGAACCAACATTAAAGATTGGTTTAGCTGCCGCGTTGTTTACATTTGGACTTGATGGAGTTGCTTTTGCTGACACAGTCATCGACGAAGAAGCAAGAAAGTTATATTACGGAGAATTTATCGGAATTGCGAAATGGATCCTCGTCGGGAAAGGTGGATGGGATGTTGTTCACAAAGCCCTGAAAGATGACTTTGAAGGCGCCAAAAAATCATTTCTCCAATACCTAATATGCTTTGCCGCATTAATGGGATTGCCTTGGGCGCTTGGAAAGGTTGAAAGCATATTTTCGGGGATGCCGTCATGACGATTTATAGATTAGTAGACAACAAAGTCTATCGAATTACTAGCGAATTTGGAGCGATGGAGCCAGTGCGCGAAGGTCAGCATACAGGAATCGATTTAGCGATGGATGTTGGGACTAAGTTGCGAAGTATCACCAACGGTGTGGTTATAGAGATCTATGACGGTAGCGGATCGATTGGAAAAGGTGTTCGAATCGTTGACGGTGATGGTCGCTCATATATCTACGGACACATGAGCAAGGTTACGGTCAAAGAAGAGCAATATTTACAACAAGGAACTTTGATTGGAGAATCCGGGAACACTGGTAATTCAACTGGTCCCCACTTGCATTTTGAAGTTTGGGAAAATGGGGTGGCTATCGACCCGAAGGAATATAAACCGCTACTTGATGAATTGAGCGGAAACATCAATCCAGCGGATTTGCCCTGGTACGACATTACCGGAAAAGTTGAACTCGCATTCGAGAACAAAATGGAGGAGCTGCAACAACAAATGGCCGATGCAATTGTCGCATTTTTAAAAGCACTGGCTGAGGTTGTGCTCGATTTAACATATTCATTTGCTTTGATCGGTGGCGGGATACTCATATTAGTTCGCGTTGTCGCTGAAATGAAAAAAGCGTCTCAATATTTTTGGCTATTACAAATGTCGAATATCTTAATAAAAATGTTATTAGGTGGTGTGCAATCATGGCAAAACGCGCCGCTCGAATTACCGTGATAAAGCCCGAATACGTTTACCTTCGACTAAAACCGAACAATTCCATACGCAACACTGACACGCACTTAATCGCCCGTACCATTGCCACGTTGTATCGCGGTTTGTGGAACTGTTTGAAATGGGAGGAGATGAAAGCAATTCGGCTGTTTAGGAAAGAGTACGTGATCGGCACCAGATTTAGTTATACGCTCCAAGGAAAAATATCATATTACGTTTATATGGAGAAAGAAAAGGTGGAGTTTTACTTCATTGTCCCCTACTCATTTTTGGATGTAATTAAAGAGCGCCTGGGCAGTGTTTGGAATGGAATCACAATGGAGGAGGTTGTCGAAATACCGACATTCAGCGAAAACGCTTTTAAATATCAAATGGTCTATGAAAAAGAAGATGCATTGAGTTTACGAACAAATCGGAGCGACAATTCACTCCTTAATGCATCTTTGAACGTAATTGACTTAATGGAGGAACAAGATCGGGCCGGAATCCTGTATAACTTTATCCCGGTGGCCCAAGGTAGCTTTGCGCATTCGTACAAGGCGACGATTGACAAGGTTAAAAACGGGATGCCAACGGAGCGGAATAAATTCGGATTGCTTTATTTAATCAAGATGGGCATATCTTTAGTTGATTCGATATTTAACGACATAACGGAAGCACTTGCCGGAAAGAATGAAAAGAAAAACGAAGAAAATGTATTGGATACGATTATCGAAAAGCTAAATGGTGGCAAACAAATTAGCGAAAGCACCGAAAAGAAAATACGCGGCCATGTGCTCGATACGCAGATTTTAATCTTCAGCGAAAGTCCGGATGCAGTGAAAGCACGAAACCATGCCAGTTCAATAGCACAAAGCTTTGATGTGTTGACTGGCGATAACCGACTAATTAAAAAACGATACAGCAAAGGTACTGTGAATTACACGGCAACCCGAATAAATGGCGCTGAAACGAATCGTGTAGGCGATCAAGAAGTACAAAGCTTTATATCCATCGCCGGGCGTGAATTGCTCGAAAGATATCCATTCATGGACAGAGTTGAAACGCAGGAAATACAAATTCCCAAGGAATTGCAAAAAGGCGTGATGTGCATTGGTGACGTTACCTATCGCGGTCAATCTCAAAGAGCTTATCTAAGCGATGACGAACAGTTTAAAAAATTAATGTTGCTGCTCATTGGACCATCAAGGGCGGGCAAAAGTAACCTAATTTCACACCTTAGCATCGATGCAATCGATAATGGAGAATGTGTTGTCATCTTCGACTTTATCAAAAATTGCGAGTTAAGCAAATCCGTAGCTGAATGTTTCCCGGACGATCAAGTGTTGCGCATCCGATGTGACGATTTCGAAAATTTACAAGGCATAGGATATAATGAAGTTGGATATAGTAGTAATGCATTTAAACAGTACGATAACGCTAAACGGCAAACGACCAACACGCTCATGTTAATCGATTCTATCAACGTTGGGTCTGGCGACAGCAGCAAGTTGACTCCGAAGATGGAAAGATACCTAGAATCGGCTTGCTTGGTCGTTTACATCAGCGGTGGCAGCATGAAAGACGTGTTTGGTGTCCTGCTTAATCATGAAACAAGGCATAATTTCATAAATAAAGTACCTAAAAATCAACTTGATAACTTACGTGACTACATCGACAGCATAAAAGAAATTGATGATAAGGATAAAGCCGGAAAAGTCACGGGAACTAAAGTGCAAGCAGGAATCATTGACCGACTAAATGCACTTAAAAGAAATACGTACGTTGAGTTGATGCTTAAAAAAGGTACAAAAAACAATATAAATCTAGTAGACGAAATGCAGAAAAACCAACTAATCGTGATTGAAATGCCCCAGGCAATGTTTACGACGGACGCCGAAAAGGATATTTTTACAACCTATTGGATGTCTAAAATATGGCTAGGTTTGCAAGTTCGCGCTGATCTATACGAAGAGAAAGACTTGAAGAAAGTAAACGTGGTTATCGACGAAATCTACCAAGTCGAACACACTGAACAGTTCTTGAAATCAAAGCTATCCCAACTAGCAAAGTTTGGCATGAAACCTATCGTCAGTTGTCACTATATTAATCAACTCAAGTATTTACGCGAAGAATTACGCAGCGCGAATACGTCTTACATGCTTATCGCCGGGTCCGACAAGAAAAACTTTGACGAACTAAAAGATGAACTATATCCATTTACCGCCGAAGATTTAAAAGATATGAAACGCTACCATAGCTTGAACTACATCAAGACAAAAGATGGGTATGCTCGATTCATTACGAAGTTACCAGGCGAAGTTAGTAGTAGAATTACCAGCCGCACGAAACCTCAACAAATAGAAAACGTAACAGAAGAAAACTTGAAAGTGGGCGAATCAAATGTCATTGATAAAAAACAATAAACTAGTCATTGTATTAATCATTGTCATACTTGTATTAACTTCCTTATTGTTATTAACCAATAAACGAGAGAAAGTGGTTACTGCGGTTGATGGAGTTGAAGAATCTCACAATCCAATTGGTGCTGATCCTGAACTTTACGATAAATTCACATCAATCTACTATACAATCACAGCTGCATACCTTGACGAACGCGAATTGACAGAAGACGAAGAGACGAAAGTCAGTGAAAACTTTAGGTACGCTTGGGATTTGTTTCAAGAAAACGAAAACCTGTATCTCATCGAAGAAGATTTATACACGAAACTATTGCTTATGGATTTGAGTTTCAATTCTTATAACAAGAACAATGCAACACCGAAGGACGAATTAAAAAACGACTTTCAAGAAGCGCGGATGGATGCGCGAAAAGCTATGGGGATAGAGTGAAACCAAGGCGATTGCTCATTTGAGTGGTCGCCTTTTTTATATTTCAAATTTAGCAAGATGCTCACTCATTATTTCTTCAGTACGGTCCCGTAGCTCTCCACTCGAAAACCTCTTACGTTCCTCGAATCTGATTCCTGAAAATATAAATTCAGTGAAATCTTTATCACTGCTATACTTTATTAATTTCATGTTATTCCGCATTAAATAAATGTTTGTTTTCTTCAGTTCGGATTTCGCATTATTAATTGCCTGGTCAATCATCTTTGCGTACGGCCGTGTAAATTTGAGTTGAGTTTCTTCTATAGCGAATAAATCTTTTTCAAGTATCTTAATCAGCATCGGTAAATAAATAGCATTTTCGAAATGTTTTAATGCATCTTGTGGAATCATATTGATCACCATACTTTCTTTTCTTACTATTATGGTACAATATTTTTAATAAAGGGGGAATTAAAATCGAACAAATTAGGGTGTGGGTACCAAAAAAGTTGAAAGCGCGTTTCCTAAAAGCCGCAATAGATAACGAAGTTAAGTGTGATGAATTAATTACTAGATGGATTTCGAATTATGCCGATGAACACGAAGAAAATAAAGCCGCAGAACAATTACATAATGCAGCTGACAGGATTAAAAAGGCGATTACTCATTGAGTGGTCGCTTTTTGTTTTGTTCTAATATAGTCCTTTTGAATCAATTGTAACTATTTTCTGATTATCTGCATACTTCTATGCTATCTATGGTATATTAGAAACAAGAAATAAGGAGTGATGATGAATGAGCAAGCAAAGAGTCAATATGGATTTAGATAAAGAGTTGTGGAAACAGGTCGGAATTACAGCAATTGAACTTGGAATACAAAAAAGAGAAGTTGTAGAAAAATCTTTGAAGGAATTCATTGAAAAAAACGATAATAAAAAGGAGGAATCACGATGAACTTAAAGTATAAAGGTATAAATAAACGTGGGCGTAGCGAGTGGATTGAATTAGACTTGATCAGTAATTACGATCCAGAAGGTGTAGTAATGGAAGAGTGGCAGGTGAATCAATACAGACCTCTTGTAGAAGGCATTCAAGTTAGTATTGGTCGCGAAATGACAAAGAAAGAATTGAGTACGGTTCAGTGGTTGTCTGGATCCGAGAAAAGTTCTATCAGCAATATTATGGGTATCATTTACGCTGCCCATGAACACGGAAAGGAGGCAGTAACATGATTTTAACCGAACGCGAAAAAGGTTTAAATCGCCCAAATGAAACTGGATGACTCTATGAAATTTGATGACGAAGATAGAGGTGTTTATCAATTCGAAATAGATAAACCATCACAAAGCGAGTATCACGTGGCAAAATGCGCAATTTGGTGCTTGGCCGTTGAATACTTTGAAACACCGGAGAAAGTTGTGAGTTATATTGAAAATTAACAAAAAAAGGCGACCGCTCAATTAAGAGTAGTCGCCTTTTTTTACAATAGTGTTTGGATTAGGAACACAACTAAATTCTTCGTTTATTTGTTGTAACTTAACTATAACACACTAAAAATAAGCTTTGCGAATAAATCACACTACACTTTTTGTATTTTAATTTCCTTTGCCTTTTGCTCCACACCTTGCCTAACTGCATTAGCGACGTTACTAGGCTCCCCAAACGCCCCTTTTTGCTTGCCGTCAACGATAACGCGGTAAATATCGCCTTTCGTTTGTGCCGCTGACTTAGGTTTAGGAGTGGGCGCAGGAGTGGGCGCAGGTTTAGGCTTTGGAGCGGGTTTAGGAATCGGTTTAGGTTTAGTTACCTCTGCGAGTTTGGCGAGCGTTAACGGACCTGCTATGCGGTCTACCGTCAAGCCGTATTTCGCTTGGAATACCCCGACTGCAGCACGAACCGCGGGGCCAAATGAATTATCTACAACTAATTGAGCACCCGTTTTGTTTAGATCCGCTTGTAACTTACCGACACCAGGACCAACATCGCCATATCTATAAACAACTACCCCCACTGGATTGCTCACCTGCTCTACTTTTGATGTTTTTGGTTTTAACTTGAAATAAACTGCTAAACCTTCGGCAATCGCTTCGCCTTGTTCTTTAAGCTTTGTATCATTTCTCATCACTAGAATGTCTGTTAGGCTATCCATGAAACCACCCTCAGTCAGGATTGCGGGCATCTTTGCTTCCCGCGTCATATGAAGGTTCGATGTTTTAAGTCCACGATTGCGTAGCCCCATCGCTTGCACAATTCGGGGATGAACAAAAGCTGCTATATCTTTTGATGCTTTACTTGAACCGGGTTGAGTATAAGTTTCAACTCCTCCGTGACTGCCCCATACGCCTAGGTGAGCGTTATGGTGGATGGAGACAAGCACGTCTGCGCCCCATGCGTTAGCTTTATTGGTGCGAGTTACTAGCGGAATGTCTAACCTACCTGTCGGATCGTCAAGGCGCAAGATCTGGACATTCTCGTAAGTGTTTAATTTATTGATAGCGGCAATCGCTACTTTATTATTAAACGACCATTCTTTTTCACCATCTGGCGTTTGTTTTCCTGCGGTAGTTAAGGCGTGACCTGCATCAATGGCAATTTTAGCCATTACTATTAACCTCCTCTTTTATATTTTTACCCGTTTCGAATAGGCCGACGGACATTAGCCCGGCAATTCCTCCCGCCCACATTCTTAATCCTAATTCTGCATCCAAGAAATAAGCTGCAGCACCCACTAAAATACCAATGATAATCGCCATTAAAGGCAAGTATCGTTTGTTAATGTTTGTTGCCTGTTTAAAAACTTGTACCAATCCTGTCACAACGATTGCAATTGCTGTTGCTGATATTAATATTTCATTCATTTTCTTATCCTCCTAAAATAATTTTATTGACAATAATGTCGTAAGCTGCATAAATCAAACCGCCTCCACCTAATAAACCACCGGCAACTTTAAGGTAGATCTTCGATTTCGTTTCATGCGTCACTCGCTTCTTTGCAAAGAATTCATTCATTAAGGTTTTGTCGATTGCATCAAGCTTTTCTTCTGCCTTTTTGTTCCCGGAACCGATCATCTCTTTGACCTCTAAGAATTCGCCTTTTAGGTTTGCCATGTTGACTTCTATTGTTGTTATTCGTTGCTCATGGTTTTGCCACATTGACATTTCATTCACGTCTCCATTCTGCATCCTCGACCCCCCAGGTCATTTATTTTTTTGTAAACAAAAAGAACGCCCGATGTGGACGTTCTTCGCAATTATTGATTTCAGTTTTCAAATAGTACATCAACTATTTTATGACTCTTTAATACTTGTAATTCAGTATTTACTTCTTGCTCATTCTCCTTACTATATTCTAAAAGTAAATCAAAACTATTTCCTTTAACTTTTCTAAAGTCTACCTTAGCTGAATTAATTGCTGACTTTATATAAGGTATACTTTCTTCATCACTAATTTTAACAAAAAAAGTCTTTTTTATTATCCCACTCACGTTTATCCCCTCCCTCTCATCACCATTCGACAAAAAGAGAAGGGAGTCCTTCATTATTCGGCGCTCTCTTTACCTTCTACCACTTTCGACTGTTCAGCCTTCATAACCTCAATCTGCGAATGTGCTAAGTCCAAATTTGTGATTAAATCAGAAATTCTCTTACCTTGCCTTTCTATTGTTAATTTAAACACCTTTTCCAATTCCGTATATTCTTTTTCCATCAAGACCCCTCCAATAAATCTAGCCTATCCCTAACCTCTATGACGAAGTCTTGAAAGGCTTGAACTGTATAGGATTGAAATGTATATAAATCTATACCAATTCCGTCAATTAGTTGTAATGGCGCTTCTTCTAAAATTAAACCTGCTTGCCAACGGTCATATATTGTAGCTTTTCCATTCGTTAACCGTTTATATTCTTTTATTTTTAAGTCCATAATAACATCCAAGGCATTATCATCTAAATCCTTTATGTCTCTTTTTTGACTACTTAAACTGGATTGGTTAAATGCTGATGCCACAATCGGAAAAGTGTTATCGTTCATGTCACCCACATAAACGCTTGGTCCACCTGTATTCAGATATATTCTCGCTTCAGCAGTTTCTAATGCAATCCTACCCGCCAATGAAAAGAGAGTGAGCCCCGTAGATGCTCCGCTTGGCGAATATTCTTTACTGTGAAACTCGATGATACCAGATGCTAGAGTCTCTCCGTCACCATCGCTATATGTGGAAATCCCGAAATCGTTAAAATATAACGACCAATTTTTATCGTCATTCCGCGCCCTGATCTGTCCATGTTCGACTTTTATACGTACAGTGTTTACTTCTGATTGTCCTCGCCACAACCGAGTGTACACTCCGCGTGATTCGATTGCCGAGTTTTCTATTTTAGTATATATTCCAGGAGCATCTTCCGAAATAAATCTACTACCATAGATTTCACTCCCGTATATTTCCACACCCTCGATAATGATCGCCCTTAACGTCCCTGTGGTTATTGCATCTGCCACTATACCGTCTGCAGTCATTGCGGTATCAAAAGTTTGTCCTCCATTAGTTGATATACCTAAACCAGCTGAGTTAAATAACACCAAATTGTTTGGGTTCGTTTTATCTCTCGCGATGATTCCGTTTTCAAATTCCAATTCAGTTTGCGCACTTTGAAGTGCGGCGGTTGCTCGTTTAACCGCTTCTCCTAAAAAGTCATGCTTGATTTTATCGTCATCTGTTAAAATGCGGCTCAATCGTTTTGCCGTATTTGCAAAACTACCCATAACTTTAGCAAAGCTTTTCCCGACGTTCGCAAGTGTAACTGCACATTTAACCGTATCGCCTTTAAAATCTTCTTCCGTTTCAATCCGCATGATCCGCGTGACAATATCAATATCCATAGGCTCATATATTAAAAAAACTTCGTCCCCTTTAATCGGATGCTGATAAGGATAGCCGGCATTACGAAGTTCAGCAAAATCTATGGTGATTGACACTTCCGGTTCGTCTTGTAGGCTCGATTTCAACATATCCCTTAATGCCGTCACTGATGTAAATTCTTCATCATATATAGGCGGTGCGTGTCTCAATCCGTCTGGCGAATCTGATGGGAATTTACTAGCGTTTGGACTTGTATATTCCGCTACGGCCATATACTGTTCATCGCCCACTAATTCACGGTAAAGAGAAATAATGTTGCCACTTTTTAAATAGCCGATCGGTAACGGGTCTGACTTCAATTTGGTATATGGATTCTTACTATCTTTACCTTTAAACGTTGCCACAACTGTATGAGATTTATGTTCTAATCCACGAATAACTTCAATTGTCTTATGTTCTGAAACAACATCTTTATATGTGGTAATCTTAACGCTTTTATTTCCGTCAATTGTAAACTCCCATTTACCACCAAGGAAAGTGAGTATCGTATCAAAGTTGAATCCAGTACCGGTAAAGGTAAATTTAAAGTTAGCGCCAACTGTATTTGTCGCTAACTGATTAAGGCCAGGTTCAGTATACCAAGTGCCGCTACGGCTTGAGTATGGAATTTTAACCCCGCTTAGTACATCTTTCTCTGCTTTAAGTTTTCCGTAACCCTTTACATATGTGGAAACATTTTTGGAATTAATGTTTTTGTTTATGGCTATTACGTTGTGCTTGTATCGAAATTGTATATCCGTTTTATTGCTGATTTTCTTTTTAAAGCGGAAGTGCGTTCCGTTGATTTCAATTTCTGCTTTGTGTTTAACAAGAACCTCTTGAAGTAGCGACAATACGTTATCATCACCAAAGTTTTCATATTTCACACTTGCAAAAGTGTCCGCAATATCGAATGTATATGGCGTTCCCGAAAAAATAAAAGTTAGCGTTTGGAATAAAGTTTTCGTTCCGGAAATGGCTCCATAAACATAGTAATCAATCAAATCGAACATCTTATGATGCGCTACTACTGCTTTAGCGGAACGATCACCAATGTTGCGTTCATTAAAACTTTTAATTCTGTATTCAATCCCTTTATATTCAATGACACTTTCTTCTTTAACTAACGGGAATGCATACTTATTTTTTTCTGAATTTAAAATGAGGAAGGATAGCGAGTATTCGCCATTCACTTCCTCAATCAGTTTAAAACCTTTAGACTCGTATAGAGGTTCTGATTTTCCCGTTAAATCTGTGACCATAGCTATAGGTTGCATGGTATCCTCCTTTCTGTGGATATAAAAAGAACGCCCATGTGGACGTTCCTTGTCAAATATTTAATTTTCGTTACGACGCTTTATGTTCCAAAGGCGAATTAAAAATTTGAACCACGGATTGAGTTACCGTTAACATCCTTACCGATTTCCACGAACTCAATTATTTTTTGATACTCTTTTATGATTTGCTGGTGGTCTTTAAAGTTACTTTCATTAACTTTCAACGTTTTTTCACCTCTTTATAATTTTAACCGATGTTACTCAGCAAAATGTTTAATCATTCCATAAGCTATCCCGCCAAAGCTATCCATACTCACTAGCAAAGCTTCGTTATCGTCCTTTTTGGCAGTTGGTTTCACTCGGTTTCCATTCACATCCAACACATGATACCAAGTCCAGCATGGATCCACTGTGATTGATTTGATACCATATTTTTTAAACGCTTGATTTCTTGTAGTCCCCGCTGGCGCGGAATTGACATATCCGAAAAGTGTATCGGAAGGCAGAACTTCTAAACCAGAAACCTCTTTGTACCATTTACGAGAATTTGCAGTCATAACATTTCTGGCCATTTTCTTAACTTGTTCATCTCCGCTGATTAGCCAACACATTGAAACTTGTCCTTGTGAAATAACCTTAGAGCCACTCACATTGTGCATATCAATAAGCGCGAACGCTTTCCCTTTGTAGCTTGCAAGCCATTGGTCGATATATCTCGTCTCAACCTCCGTCATAGGAGCATCACCGGCGAATAGACCTGTTGGATTCCCATCATCCTCCACAAAAAACCAGTCGGTATCAAAATTTCTATTTGGGTCTACACCTGCTGCCGTTTTTCTTTGGTTGTGTTCAAAAGAATATGGGCCAGCTATTGGTAATACCTTAAAATCAATGTTGTACCGTAGAAATTCCAGTTGCTCATTCGTTATGTGATTCTCGCAAATATCTTTAAAAAACAGGTATGTCGCATATGCTCCTATGCGTTCATTACCATGTATTGCGCTTTGCACAAGCATTATAGGCGCCGGGTCATCAATATCTATGTCTGCTCTTCTTGGAGAAAAACTGTATTCATAGATTGGCAAACTTGTATCATCTGTTCTCTCTGCGGTACCAGAATAGCCGATGATTTTCTTGCTAATATATTCAGGGTTAGCGGCCATCAAATCATCGTAAAGTTGATAAAAAGATTCAACTGTAAAATCTCTAACATCAACTGTATTGTTTTCTACATATGGAGCTGTTTGGTATTTACCTCTTAATTCATCGTAATATAAATACTTATTAGTTGAACCACTCGCACCACCTAATTTACCTCGTAATGCATCATCAAGCATATTTTCCGTGATAGATTTGCCTGGAAGTGGCGCTCTCCCATTAACTGTGTACTGACCATTCGCATAAACATTACTTTGCGATAAAACTGCAACTAACACATAATTTTCCGGAACACCTGCTGTAAGGTTGGTATAAACAACAAAACGAAAGTCCAAAGCATCGTTGTCGCTGTCTATATTTGCGAACATATAAACAGGAGCGCTCCCAACCGTGACAGGAAAATTATAATAAATTCCACCGCTTGATGTACTAGTAATCCTAATCCACTTACGGCCACTGAATATGGCACTACCAGCAGGAAAGAATATCCGTTTACCGTTTAAGTCGTAATCAATAGTACCATTCATGCTTGTCAGGAAAGCCGCATTACCCAACTTAGTACGGACGTCATATTTAAAGTAATCCTTTGGATAAACCCTTTCTCCTACCATTTCTGCCGGAATCAAAGAGTGTGCTTCATATAGCTTAGATACGGTCGTTCCTTCTTCAACCTGCATTAACGGCTCTTGTCCATCGTTCGAAACATAAATAATTAAATAATTACTATCTTCTTTAGATTTTATAGTCTGTTCTTTTATTGTCCCTCCCGTATTATTGATTGCTCCCGCAATATAGTTACGGCTTCCAGCTCCAGGATCACTCTCAAAAGTAGGGTAGGTTCGCGAAAATCCAACTCTCAATATGTTAGATTTAATTACATCTGTCTCATGGATTTTAAAAGTGTAATTTGTATTTGGTTTAATGGGAATTACTGCTGTTCGACCGTCATATATACTATACGAACTCCGTGTATACATTGTATTTAAATCTAATGACGTCTCGACTACAACCATTCCATTTATATAACCATTAAAGAGGTTTTTGCTTTTTTTTGTGAAAGAGAGTTTATCCAAAGTAACTGACTTGTCAGCGTATTTTTTTGTAGTTAAACTGTTATCGGCAGGAACAGCGTTAATAGGGGTATTACCTGCCATCTGCTGAAGAAATTCATCTGTCATGTAGGTTTGGTCGAACTTACCTTTGTTCTTATTAATATCCGAGACCGTGACTTCGCCCTTCTTCATTTTTTCAGCCAGTTGATTCTGCAAGTTCTGCGTTGTATTCATGCAATGCATCAGTAGTCCCGATAACACGATTACCTTGTTCCGTGATGAGTTCTGTCGATTCCGGAACAGCTTCAATCAAGTCGTTGTTCAAACCGACCATTGTCTCTAATTCTTTATTGCTCAATCCCGATTTTTCGCGTAAAGCTTCTTGTTCCGCTGTCAACTTTTCAATCTTGCTGTCGTCAACCGCCGTGCGCAACTCGTCTTGAATATCTAGCAATCTTCCGAATTCTTCTGTGCTTAATTGACTCTTATTCTTTAATTCTTCAAACTGATCTATGCTAGTTTGCAAACTGTCGTGCGTTTCAATCATGGATTCTGCTAAATCAAGGTTCACTTCCTCGAAATCGACAGTATTCATTGCCGCTACAGCGATTAAACCGCCTAGTAATGATAAACCGATGATTGCCGCGCCGACAGGCGTTAATGCAAAAGCGGTTAATGCTAACGCTAGTTTTCCGATTGTCGTGATTAAAATGGCAACACCGGACGCAACCGCTACAAATGTAGCAATTGTCGCAATTGATTTACTGTCAATTTCTCCAAACTTTTCTATAATTCCCGTGCCCGCATCCACGATATCACGAAATAATGGAAGGAATTCGTTCCCTATCGAGATTCCCACTTCTTCCATCGCTGACTTGAATTCTTCAAAAGATCCAACAAGTGTATCACTTTGAATGGCTGCCATTTCCTTCGCTTTCCCTGCTGAATTCTCTAAAGCCTTTGAGTAGTCCCTTAATTCATCTTCTCCTACGTCAAGAATCGCCAAGAATCCAGATGCCGCTTGAGTCCCAACTAATTGCGATGCTGTCTGGGTTTTTTGTGCATCGGTCATGCCTTCCATCTTCTCCGCAATGTGTCCCATTAAATCGGGTAACGGTTTCATTTTTCCATCTGCACCTATAGCTTCGATCCCCAACGTTTTCATAACCTTTGCCGTAGCTCCAACAGGATTTGCAAGTGATAGTAATGATGCACGCAAAACGGTACCGGATTGACCGCCCTGTATCCCTGCATCAGATAATTTACTCAATGCTGTTGTGGTATCTTCAAACGTCCATCCAAGAGATTTAGCAACCGGAGCAACGTACTTCATCCCCTCCGCTAACATCGGCATGTCTGTATTCGCACTAGTCATTGCAGATACAAGCACGTCTACCGCATGCCCTGTATCTTCCGCGGTAAATCCAAACCCGGTCATGATATTAGAAACCATATCAGCAGATGCCGCTAAATCGACATTTCCCGCAATGGCTGCATCAAGAACGGCTGGCAAAGCAGATATTTGTTCGTTTACGCTAAAGCCCGCCATTGCTAAATACGAAAGAGCATCCGCTCCGTCAGTTGCACCAAATATTGTTTCTGCTCCTGCTTTACGCGCCGCCGCTTCCAATCGTCCAAACTCTTCTTCAGTCGCTCCGGATATGGCTCTTACGCGTGCCATGGACTGTTGAAAGTCTGCCGCCACTTTTACACTGCTACCTATCACTGCGACGGCTGCAGCACCAACAATCCCCGCGCCTTTCTGAATTGCATCGAAATCACGCTTTAGGTTTTTACTGGATATCGCCGTCTTGTCCAATTCACCGCGCGCTTCATTCATTTTATCTTTAAAACTTGCTGCTTCCATCGATATTCGACCTTTTAATTCACCAATACTTTTCGACAATATTCCATCACCTACCCTTGCATGTTTCGCAGCATTTCAAACTTTTCGCGATTAAAGGTATTCATTTCTTTTTCGACCTTTTCTTTCATTTCTTGCGGCAGTAAATTATTTGAAAACACTTTGTAATCTTTATCTTCCATCGTGCGATTATTCGCCGCGATTAATGTCTGCAACCTCAAAAACCGCTCCGATTGCACCATACTTATCTTCTTCTCTATCAAAAACGGTATATCTACCATATAAAAATCATTTTCAAGTGCGACTTGACTAACTTCTAACACGAAACTCGCATCACGAAGGAAATCTTCTGTCGCTATCGTTGCGGCCTTCTCGTTTACTCCTGTTCCGTCTCCTGCGTTCTCTCCGGCTGTTTGAGAAGGCCTTTCAGGTTTTTTGCTGTCTGATCTAATCGATTCTTTCTAATCGTCAAATACACGTATTCAATCAGTTCGTCGAGTCCTGCGTTGTTATGCAAATAATCTGCGTCAACGTCACTTACCAATGAGATAATTTCAATGAGTTCTTCTTGGACAACATCAAACGCTTGTAATAAATAAGCGCCCATATCATCTTTTGGTGCGCTAAACACTTGCAACGCGACACCCGGCAATAAATCAACCGCCCCAAACACCTTTTTCCAAAGTGCTGGCGTTAGTTTTTTAACTTCGACTTTCTTGTCGCCAAGTAACACCTCTCCGTCTCTTAGCGGTCGTTTAAATAGTTTCGATTTCTTCGGGTTAGTTCCTAACTCTTTGGCGATAAACCATGCACGTATGCGATTCATCATGTATCAATCCCTACTTTCTGGACAAAATAAAAAGAGCCTAGTTATAGGCTCTTCTTTTATGCATTTGTTGTTACTGTTTCGTCACCCATGAAATAAGACAACCCTTTTTGACTTAAGTCCGGATAACCCGCGAATGTCATATTTGCAATACGCTCGTTGTCCGAGTTATATGTGTATTCCGGGTCTGTCAATGATGCCGCGATTGGAACTGTAATCCAATCATTTGGCGTAGCTGATGGGTCGGTTGGTTTGATGACAAGTTTCTTCGCATTCTTTGTTAAGTCAAACCCTGCTTGCGAGTAAACATTCAAGCGATACTTCGGATTTTTGGGATCCGTGTTATCGGCGAACAATTCACTGTTCGGGATGCCAACCGCTAGTTTTGGCAAGTCGTAAAGAGCAAATGGCACAATTACTTCGCATGTGCGCCCCTTTAGAATAGATTTAACAATCGTGTCGCCATATTGGTCAACAGTCACATCGTGCTTTGTTGTCGATGTACGAAAAACGATTCCACCTTTTGTAATATCGTAAACTGTCATATCGTCCCCCTCACCGTACTCAACGATTGCGGGTCCGATTGGAACATCAAGAAACTTTGGTTCTGCCATAATCAATAAACTCCCTTCACTGCTTCTTGTATTTTGAAATTGAAATTTGTTGAATAAATCGGTCGGTCTTGCTCATCTAGCCCAATGGGTATCGGGTCTGACGTTTGCGAACGACTGTAATAAATGGTACTCCCGCCAATTTGGTAGTCTGTTTTTTGGTCCAACGCTTTTATCAAGTTTTTAGCGATAGCTTCAGTCTTAGACATTTGCGTATAGTCCGTCTTGTAGTTCTTGCCTTTGACCACGATTTGATAAGATGGATACCGAATTGGAATATCTGGATCACTGCCGAACCCACCCGAGCCAAATACAAACAATGCAGGCAGCATTGATTCAGGCACTTCCGGCATATGATTTGGGTCTGGATAGACGTTGAATCCTAACAATGTTAAATGCTCGACAAATTCATCACTCGTCATAGCAACGCACCGCCTTCGAAGTGTAACGCTTCGGCCAATTTCGTTAACACCAAATCCTCGTTAATTGTAATTGCATTTTGCAAGAACTTCTTACCTGGCATAAAGCCCTTGTAAGGACCTTTACTAATTGTTTTCGGACCCGGTGAAAAGTGAACAACCTTTCCTTTTTTGGTCCTGCGGAATCCTTCGTGTTGCGCCCATGCATACGGCGCAACCTCTGGGCTTGCCATTACACCAAAGTCAATGTACATGTTCTTTAAATCCGTTTTAACGGTGTCTTTATCTAGTGCCGCTTCTAAGTCGCCCGAATCTAGCCCGGCAAGTCTGCGTGCATCAAGTATCACTTTGTCTGCCAAATCGTTCAGAACACGATCTAAGTTCTGGTAGAATCGTCTTTCGATAGCTGTTAGTTCTGCTTTCATTTCTTCAATGCCGATTAATTCAAATGAAAATTCATCAGCCATAGACAATCACCTTTTTCACGTCATCGGTTCCGATGTGCTTTTTCACTTCAAAATGCACCGGACGAAATTTAATCACTTGTGCAAGATTGGTGACGTAAACAAATTCATCAAGCATCGTGACTAAATGGGGACCTTCTAGGTGAACTTCGATGGAGGAATGAACCATCTCCCCTTGAACATTTTCAACCTTCGAGCTTTTGATTAACTTTTGTTCCTCGACGACTTTTGCGCTCAACGGGACTTCATCGAATCCTGCGGAACGCCCCCAATCATCAACGATTGCCTTTCTGTGCAAGATGGCAGCAGGATAACCAAATAAACTCATATTAACCGACCGCCGAACTGTGGCACATATTCATCATCTTCCGCTTCTTCCAATTCATCGAAAGGAGGACCGAGCAGATCCCGAACGTCTGGTGCTACCTTGTCTCGATGTACATAGTCAATACGTTCTCCACTATCAGTTACCGCTTTAACGCCTTGCTTTTGATATTTAAGCGCAGGATCCAACCCCTGCAACTCCCAAATAGCTTGGAAACTCACAACATCGGTAGTTAGTTCGATTTCTGGATACCATCTTGAAAGGTTTCTTGATGCCTGTACGACCGCCAAATCCTTCTTAGTTGCATCGTCCCACGCTTGCGAATCAAGGACGTTCAGCGCGATCCAGACACTCACTTCTTCAACTGTAGGCATAACTCAACACCTACTTTCCTTTTTTGGCTGCTTCTTCTTCGGCTTTTTTCTTTGCAGCTGCATCAGCTTTCGCTTTTTCGGCCGCTTGCTTTTCTGCTTCTGCCGCCTTTTCCGCTTCGGCTTTTTCTTTAGCCGCTTTCGCTTCTTTAGTTTCCTGTTTCGACTTCTCTGTTTCAACCGCTAAACCGCGTTCAATAAGACCGTCGCCTACCTCGCGATTGACTATAAAGTCATCGCCCGTCTTATGCCATTTACCGTTATATTTAATGTTTGCTTTCGCTTTTACTTCCATTTTGCATCTTCCTTTCTGATTAAAAAAATAGACGGCCATATAGACCGTCTGTAATTATAGGACCGTTGCAGATACGACTGAATCGTTGTAACCAAATGCCGGGAATGCAAGATTCGCGCCGATTGTTTCCAGACGAATCGGATGCTCGTCCCATTTACGGAAAACATAAATTCCATTTTCTGCTTTTGTTGCCGTTTCAATACTGGAGACCATTTCTTCCGTCGTTTGCGCCCATAGATATTCGCCTAGCGGTCCATCCGGAAGTAATACGAAGCGATCTTGCGGCATCATACGGACTGTTGAGAACGACGCGCGGTTGTTCACTAGCTCTTTGTTTTCAACGCGTGCCTGGACATCATACGCAACGATGCGCGGGAATCCTTGCGCTTCAAACAATGCGTCGAGTTGCGTCCGGTTCAATTGCGGCGGATTTGCGCTTCCCGACGGATCCCCATGATATGCAAGACGTACACTTCTATTTTGCATCAGTAAAGAAATGATTCGTTGCGATGCCATTGCACGGCCAAGCGTAATGCCTTTGTCGCCGCGTTCCTGGATCCATCTTTGAATATCGTCAAGCGGCCTTGAATTTACAACATCCGCCCAAACATCCGTCCCCGTCAATACCGGCTTTTGTTCGTCGGTATAACCGAAATCAACCGAAATCGGCGGGGAACCTGCTTCCGCATATGCAACCCGGCCTGTTGAAATTGCTTGCATTGCAATCCATTCTTTACGTGCGCGGATCGCGTCAACTGCATAACTAACATCATCTAATTGCGTTCTGCGAACTTCTGCGAATTCATTTTGGCGTAATCCGGATTGCAAAAGCAGACGAACCAACTTTTCATCCATTCCGCGACCACGTTGGATCTTCGGAATAGAAATTTGTTGGCCTGTCATTCCTTCACGGCTTCCGTATTCGGTTTGTGTTCCAAGTTCTCCGATTTGCGCCATTACCGGAAGGCGTGATCCTTCTCGAACAACATCAATCGTCAATTCGCCTGTTTCACGCGGCGGGAAAAACAGTTCGGCCAAATAGTTTTGCGGTTTTGCAAGATTATCCGCGTATACGATAACCTCTCTATCTGTTAGCGCTGTTTCAAGGTTCAATCTTTCAATGCCATTCGCAAAGTGTTGAATGTCTAATTTCAACCACTGCGATTTGTTTACCATTTTCGGTTTGTTAAGTTCCATAGTTTGATAACCCCCTAGTTTCTTTTTATTATCCAAATTGGATGAACGGCATTTTGCCAATGAGTGTTGCGTCTACTGTCACCGGAATGCGTTCTGTAATGACCTTCGCCATTTCGTAGCCGCCAACTGTATGGTCGCCATCTGAAACATCCACCGTACGTTTCAGAATGACTGTCGGGTTTTCGCTACCATCCGAGCCACCCGCGTTGTACGGCACATATTTGCCATTTGCAAGCTTCGCCATCGGCATTCCTTTAAGAATTACTTTCGCACCGTCCACTGTTGCAACTTTTTCTGAATCAATCGTGATGCCGTTTACCACTTCACGAATTGCGGAATATGATGCAAGAATTTCGTAATCGCCTTCGACAACAAATCTTTGTTTTGGTTGTAGATTCATAGTTTCCAATTCCTCCTTTTATCGTTTCCACGGATCATTTTCAATTACATGGTTTCCGCGGTTTTGTGCTAGTTTTGCAATGTTGTCCAGGTGCTCCTTATTCTCTTTCGGCTTATGATTGATGTTGGAACCGAAGTTAGTTCCGCTTGCTTGCTTGACAAGGTGCGGTTTCGCTTTTGCTAATGCTTCAAGCGCTTCTTTCACACCTTCCAAGTCACCCTTCTCGTTTTCTTTAACATCAGTCAAATCCGCAAGAGCAAGTGCATCTGCATGGTCCACGAACCCGAGTTCATTCGCGACTACTTTTACCTCGGAGTTTAGAACGCGCTTAAATGTGCGTTCACGTTCTTCTTTCAGTTTGCTTTCAATCAGCTTGTCAACGTCAACAGGATCGCCCGACTTATCTTCCGGCTTCGGTTTGTCCTCCGGTTTCAATGCAGCTTGCATCGCTTCGACAGATTCATAACCTAGTTGTGCAGCAAGCGCCTTTTGTCCCTCGGCTTTTGCACGATCAAGACGGCTGTTGAGTGCATCCTTGTCTTTGAATACTGCGAAAGGTTTATCCTCTGGCGCAGGTGGATCAGCGGGCGGGTCAGCAGGTGGGTCCGAAAAGAACTGAATGTCCAACCGTAATGGTAATTTCGGTTTTTCCACCAATGCATGGCGTTTCTTATTCGACGTGAATAATGACGTGATGATTGAGTATATCTGTATTAATATTTTCATAAGTTCCTCCTGTTTTAAGCCAACCAGTTTGGGCTATAGATTCCTTGCTGCCTTTTTACGCCATGAGCATGTTTCGGGCGATGGTTGTTAATCTTTGTTTACGATGATTCTTATTGGTCCTGTTAATGAATAGGTTCTGCATGCACCTTCACCTATTCTTATTTCAACTTTTTCATGTGGTGCGACCTCGATGCCATGAACACCTTCACGCTTCAATAATTCTTCATGTAATACGTAAGTGTCTCTATTCCTCGTTGCTTCTAATTCCCTCAGAGCTTGTGTCGCTTTCTTAGCTTCGCGTTGCACCGCTTTGAGCCCTGTGATGTATTCGGAAAGGTCAGCGGTTAGACGCACTTTTAAATCCCCTATTGGAGTGTCTTTCTTTCGGAATATTCCATCAGCCACTTCCTCGTAACCCTTGTTATTACAAATTGGAGTATCGTCGTTTTTTGTATCGTAAAGGTTATAATTAGCACCCACTTCAGCCATCACGTGTAAGGCGTTATTCAAATCAACCTCACTACAAGCCTCTAAGCCATTCGATTCGCGCAACTCTTTTTCGTTCGCCATTCAAATCGTCTCCTTTAGTTTTTATAGCGTGATTACGGACACGCCAACCGAGATATTGGATCACCGAACCTTCCCCGGCAAATCGCCGCATGTTTTTAATACATACTCCGACAAAGTAGGTTCACCCCTTTCAAGGCATATAAAAAAGCACCCTCATTTGGATGCTATCTTCGCCTTCAAATTATCAACAAGCGCTTTAAGTTCTCGTTCTTTTTGTCCGATGAATGTAATCTTTTCGTCGTATACTTCACCGAAACATTTTCCAGCTGTCCAATCTTTGGCAACTTGATTTAATTCCTCACGATACTTTCGCATGTCGCGTTGCCTTTTACGAATCTCTTGATCCGTAACGTGCGAACTGTAACGCGTTTTACAATGAGGACAAAAGAAAAAGTGTTCGATGACGCTTACACCGTGTTTCTTTTTACGTAGTTTGATGTTGAACTTCTTATTGCACCGTTCGTTATTGCATGTAAGGTCACTCATCGTCATTCACCTTCCTTAATCTTAGCCCCGACTTTTCGGTAATCATTCTGCAAATCTTTATACAAACTAGTATTCCGCGCTTTGTGACTTGCGAATGTCTTTAAGTCAGGTGCATCTGGCACACGTGATTTGTAACGGATCCACTGCTTTCGAGTTTCGTTCTGTTTGGATTTCTTCCGCTGCATTTCGTTGTACTTTCGAATATTTGCTTCAGTTCGATTGTCTGTGAATGGTCGATTTGATTCCGTGAGCATCAATGCCACGTCCGCTTCGTCTTGGTAGTCGATATTCCAAGGATAAGCGTTATGAACGCAATGACTGTGATACGGTGGGCGTTGATCCAGTACAGGGAACCGCTTATCCTTGCCGCTTATGCTGTATACCCTGCCTTGATACTGCGCACAATAAGAACAGGTAATACCCACGCTGTTGACGTAAACTAAATCTTGTCCGTTATCGATTGCGCGATTAATCGCACCATCAACATGCGCCTTCCTTTGGTGATAATGAATTGAACCGGACATATACGCTTCAACAGGCACGTTTGCGCCGTTCTTAGTGATAATTCCCGTAATGCCACGTTCAGTCGCTTCTGCAATCGCTCGTTTCGTTGCTTCTTTGCGTGTGAGCCCTTCAACTAACGAGCCTGTATTTGCTTGTTTAACGATTCCTTCTATTCGTTTCTTAACGTCGTTTGACATATGATCCGTCGCTTCAAGGATGGAGTAAAACGCTTCATCAACGATGTTCTGAACCGCTTCTTTATGAATACGTGATTTGAACGTAGCGTTTACACCTTTCTTGCCTTTCACTCGCATTTCATTGGCAGCAACATCCGAACCCTTCTTGTATGAACCTTCGATGATTTGCAACAACTTCTTCGCGCTATCAGTTTGAACAGTCGCGATGATTGCGGCGACGCTTGCCAACATTTGTTGCTGCCTTCGCGTCGAAATATTATCGTTGGCCCGTATCAACTCCAGGATTGACTGACTAGAATCTGCGAATAGCTTGATAAACGCTTCAACATCTTTATCCACTCTTATTCACCGCCGATGGTCGTTCTTGGTGGTTGCACGTACGCTGGATTGAAGGAGTCTAGCGCTTTTCCTTCAAGTATCTTCTCAACTTCTTCTTGTATCGCATCCTCCGACCAATCCGGATGTAGATTGCGAACCGTAACTTCAAGCGACTGCACACCGTCAGTATATTTCTTGGATTCTTCTTCGTCTGTTTCTGCATCAGCTTTCGGCAACATCCCCGTCCATTCGACGATAGGGTCTTTTACGTCGAAATCTGTCCCACTTGCATGATTTTCCAAAATGGTACATTTTCTGATAGCGCCTTTTATCGCATGATCGAACTTCTCTCGAATCGCTTCGGCCTTAATAACCGACTGAATCCACTCATAAAGGATAGCTTTCGCGGATAGTCCACCACTTGAACCACCAAGACCGACCGCCGTTGATGCCGTCTTACTAATCGCCATCATGTAATCAATCAGCCTGGTGACATGCTCAAATGATTGGGCAGTCTGTGCATCCCAAGTAATGTACATCGGGACCGCGCCGTTCTTCTCGTCATAGCTAACAACTTCAAGATCGGCATTGCGTACAAATCGACTGCCATAATCATTATTGTTTTTAGTTGCAACTGAATCATAAAGCGCACGCGGGATTGCAAGCTTTGGTTTACCATGCTGTTCAAACACTACTGAATCGCGTGTGATGGTCCAGTTGATTTCTTCTTGAATCATGTCCACGTTGCGCAGTGAAGAACGTCCACGCGGCACGATAAGCGTTTCATCGTTGGGGACATAGCCGCACATGAGTTCATTGACGTTTTCCAGTTCATCAAATTCAATGATTTCTTCGTTGTAAAGCGAATTATATTCAACTAGATCCATTCGCTTGTCGACAGCATCGTTGTTCATGATATAGACTTGGTTCTCGATTGTTAATTTGCCATCCTCCAAGCGCTGTCGCTCGACTCGTAAGTACTCCTTATCCTCGTCTCTTGTTTCAATCCACGTCACATCAGCGCCCATACCATCGTCATGCGGAAAGTATAAGTCAGCAAGCAACCATTCGAACCAAACACCTTTAGATTCGTTCCTGCGCACTCGGTAAGCTACGCCACCATCGACTTGGTGTTGAGTGATTGCCGACCATAACGCACTCTTTGTATTCGATACCCTCGCCACCAACATGATAAATTCAAGGTATGCCGTATCGGTTTCATCATCGGCGGAAATACTACCGAGCGACCGATTGATTAAATCCGCTGGCAATTCTGCAATAGCAGCAGACAAATTCACGATGACATAATGATTTACTGGATCTTGTGTCGCCAATTTAGATAGCCGTCTGGATATCCGATAGTTCGCGTTTGTTCTGTGTAACTTGCGTTTATATTCGTTATTATTGCCCTGCGTCGTCATCTGCCCTGAACGCGAAAATATATCTTGATGATCCCCGTCATATAAATGTCGGAAGTATTGCATGTATTCATGTTCCGCATCGAATGGAGCAGGTGGGAACTTTTGTTTTTCGTATATGATTGTCATTTTTATTACATTCCTCCTTCTACCATCCGATTGGTCTTTGGTTCGTGAACGGCAATTCTCCACCAACGCCACTATGAATCGCATACCGCAACGCATCTAAACAGTGGTCATGGTCTTTAACTGGCTTATCCTCTCCGCGTTCTTGGGCTTTTTTGTCCCAAATATAAGATGAGAATTCGCGTATTGTTTCTTTACAGTCTTCATGGATGAATAATCTTTGTTCTTCTAGCAAATTCGCCACGCTTTGAATCCCATCAAGAACGTCGTTGTTTGCTTGCAATGGATATATTCCGTCTTCTTCAAGTTGCGCAATCAAAGGTGTTGCCGATGGATCCACGTAAATAGATGCGTGTGTCTGGCCCATGAATTCTTTCAAATCTCTTGAATAAGTACTAACTGTTTTTTGTTTGCTTTGTTCACGGCCATTATAAAAATATTCTTTCAGGACATAGTACTCGTTACCAACTTCACCAATTAACAAGAATGTCGTCGGGTTGTTGGTTCCAAAGTCAATGCCGATAAAGTAACGGCCAATGCGATGCGGTATTTCCCTAAACGTGTGTGCTTCTTCGTTGAACATGTCATATATAATTCCCTCTGCCAATACCCATAAGCCGAGTATGTATCGCTGAAAGAATACACCCGAAAACATACGCCTGAATCGGTCCTTCACTCGTTCAGATAGCGACATGTTATCATCTAGCGTGAAATGCAAGACAAGTATCTTCTTTTCTTTCGCCTTGTCGATGAATTCCTTTTTAAACCAATGATACGGACCATTAGGGTTACAATTGAGAAACACTTTAGCGCTTTGCTCACCGGTTTCAGCAGAACAACGACCGATTGCCTGGTCAACGAATGAACGAGGAAATAATGCAACCTCATCGAGATATGCGCCTGCAGCTGTCAAACCTTGTAACGTGTCCTGGCTTGCTTCGTTGCTTGCTCCAAACAAATAGTAAGTGTTTGTGCCAATGATGATATGCGGATCTCCGGAACGATGATAATGGTAGTCGATTCCTTTGGCGGTCAGTATCTGAAACATCGGCTCGAGCACGTTACGCTTTAATGCGCCCATCGACTTTCCGGCAAGTATAAAGTTCTGGTCTTTATGTTTCGCTAATGACCAAGTAATGAATGAATCAATCATTGCTATGGTTTTACCCGAACGAATTGCACCATGACAAATTATCATATCGTAATTCTTATAAGGGCTCTTGTCTGTCCACCACATCAATAATTTCTTTTGTTTATTGCTAAATGGCTGAAATCTAAATGATGTATTTCTTTTACGCTTCCGCATCGTCTGTCACCTCGTCGGCAAATACATCTTCGACCTGGGCGTTCAATGCTTCTTCATAACTGCTGCCTTGTTCATGTGCATCGCCTTCTGTATCGCCGCGCATGTTGCCGAGTTCTAATTGAGTTTTCTCGACGTTCAGTTGCATTTGTTCAAGTCTCAACCTTCGTTCGTCGTCATCGTGGCTTATCTCGCAAAAATGTTTAATAAGTGAACGCAATTCACCCATCGCCCTGCTTTGCGCATTCATGAAGTTTGCATGCTTATCCCAAGCGAATTGAAATTCCCATTCCCGTTCATCGCCGAACATTCCAGGCTTTTGTTTCTTCAATACCTTTGTGATATCGTCCCTATCTTCGACGTACATGATTCGTTGCGCTCGTATGATAGCAGCATACTGAATTTGTATTTGGTCGTAGATTAGATCGGCGGGCGAACGTTCTTCCATTTGCTCCATGATTTCTAACGTGTCTTCTGGAAGGTATTTCGAAAATAGCCCATGAGTGACTGCTGCGCTGTTTCGTTTTGTAAACTGTCGAACCGGGTTCGGGTTGCCGCTCCTGTTCTTCTGTTTCTTTTTCTTGCCCTTAGATGATGATTTATTTTTTCGAGCCGATGCACTTGAGTTCTTTTCGGTTGCAACCTTCACATTTTTTGTAGCTGCATCCTTTTGTTTGGTTGCATCCTTTTTAGATGCACCTCTTAACCATTCATTTCCGCTTTTAGTATCTCTACTTTTACGGCTCTTTAGTGTCCCGAGTGGCACACTGTGTTTTTCCGCTAATGCAGCAAGCGTTATTTTTGTTGTTTCCCATTCTCTTTGTATTTCCTCCCAGTTTGTCACATCACATCACATCCACCGCCTATATATTTTCTTTATTCGCGTTTACTTCCGTTCTGCCGCAATCAATCCGTATGCTATGCTCTCAATCGCTTGTTCTTCAAACGTGCTGTAAATATCGTTATTGTTTCCGTAATGGTCACTGATAGGCGCAAAGTGAAGGTGTAGCAATTCATGCACTAAATCATTCTCCATATCACGTACGCCTACGATATCATTTGGATAATCGATATGATCCAATATATTTATGCTTGCCATTTTCCTGCTTAAAGTCCAATCGACCGCTGCGGATGCATCTTGCATCATGTTTCTGCTTCTAGCGATTCTTAATTCAATTATCCAGTCTTGCAACCTCAATTTCTCTTGCCAATATGCTAATCGTTCGTTTAGTTGTTCTTCGGTGTAAATGACTTCTTTCAGCATTTCAACACCACCTATTTCATGTATGTATTTAACGAATTATAAAAGCACCCAAACACCATCGTTCCACGGATGATGCCGGATGCTCCTTCGTGTCAAGAACAAGCGTGGTCGCTAACACTGAGTCAATTGGTTCAAGATCGGGAAAGTACACCACGCTCGTCCTGTTTGGAGTTTTTATGATTCAACGGGATACTCGAACGCATCCCCTCTTTAATTCTCCCCTTCATTCACTTCGAGGAGTGTAAGACAACTGTAAGACAAGGAAGTTTTAACCATCTTTACCAACAACGCTTTCAACCTTCTTTAACGCCCGCCTCACATAGACTTGAACAGTTCCCCTAGCGATGCCTAATTCATCTGCAATGTCAGCCATGCTTTTATCTTGTGCGACGTGCATCAAGTAGCATTCTTCTTCCCGTTTCGATAATTTGCTTAATATATCTTTCAGCATAATCTTTTCGTCTTCCGACAAATATAAATGCTTCTTGTTAATGTCGTTTTCTTTTAGTTGTTCTGTTATGTCTGGAATAAAATCGACATTCCCATATGTTTTTGTGTGATAAACCGCGTGAATGTGTATGCCGCCTTGATACATCGGATCCTTGCCTGTTTCCATGAATTTTATATCATCGGTCATGGTTCTTAACATACTGTTGATTTGCTTAATATCATTCGCATAATACGGCATATTCACATCCAATTCCCTCGCCTTCTTTGAAAGTTCACGTCGCCATTTTCTGTATTCCGGCAATAGCTCCTCAACCCAATTCATAAGATGATCCCCCTTACCCCTTAACTACGCCGTTACGACTTGTCTAACCAACTCATTTTCCCGTTTCCATTCCATAAATCGCATCGTTCCAATTTGCAATCTCGAACAAATTATCTTGTCGTTGATTCCCATTTCGTCGAGAACCAGGTATAATTCAACTGTGAAGTCTTCAAACTTCATGCCGTCGAGCTGCCCTAGTAACGCGCTCGTCGGCGTTTTTACTAGTTCGAGCAATTCCTCGCCTATTCCCGCTATTCGTAGCGATGCCTGGCAATCACACCCGCCACTTTTCAATACTTTGGTTACTGGATAGCATTTATTGCATAACTTTGGCGTGAGTTCGTCCAATTCCTGCAACAGTTTAATTCTCCGTACCTTCATCATCAATGAACTTTGTCTGTCCGCTCTGGTTCTCATGCAATGTCACCCACCCTTTCAACCACTTTCAGCGTATTCTGCATAAGCAACACGTTCAGTTGATTCACACGATCGCTTTCCTCGAGCAATAAATCGATGTGTCGCCTCTGCCTTTGATAGCTTTCTTCCAGGTTCTCGTAATCTCTCGCCAACTTCTCATATTCTTCGCGGTCACTCTTAACCTGCGCTTCTAGCTCCCTCCAATTTCCAGACTGACTTTTCTTTGTTTCTTCCAATTCCTTTGCTAGTTTGTCAACTTGTCCTTGCAATGCTTCGTTGAGTTTTTGCGTTTGATTCACGTAATGCTCTGCGGTTTCGAGTTGTTTTTTCGTCGGCAAAGATTTCACTTCTTGATGCATTTCTTCACACTTAACCTTTAGCACCATGTTTTCATTCTGTAATTCATGATAGTCTGCGAATCTCAATAGTTCTTTAAGTAATTCTTCGTGCTTCTCTTTCAATTGCTTGTATTCCTTTTCAAGCGCTTTATCAAATTCGCTTTTCGGATGCGCCGGGTACACTGGTTCTGCCACTGTAGGCATCAGCATTTTTGAATCAATCGTTCTTTTCTGTGCTTTAACCAATCCGTTATCATTTTTCCACTTGTACATTTTGGCCCTGTACCACCCCAACTGATCCATGATGACGTTATCGGACATACTCAATCGCTTGGCATCTTCGTATTTCTCGACCGTGATAACCCCATCTTTAAAGCAAACTCCCCCAACTTTTGCTTTTACCACTTCGACCTGCCCCTTTCGTTTTTGGGATATTTTCTTCAATTCCTTGCTGGCATCGCATCCGCAGTCTGCGTTTTTATCGGCTTTGCACACGTTGCATCTAGCGGCTCTTAGCTTGGCGATCAGTTTCATTTCTTTCATGCGTTCTGCTCGTTCTGCAACTTCCTGTTGTTCGAATGTTTTAGTCATTTCGTCCCCTCCAATGCTTCGCGTGCTAACGTTCTGTAAGTGTGTTCTTTTTCATACGGAGTTTGATTTAACGGTTTCAATATTTCTTCTAACCCTTTTCGCAATCGCTTGTTTTCGTCTTCTAACGATTTCAGCCGCTTAACTCTATGCGTCGTCACTTCTTTATTACTGCGCAGTATTTCTACTAACCTCGAAGATCGTTCAGCTTGTTCGATTAAACCTTTCAGAGTGTCGGCGTAATTCCGAACTACATTTTTGTTCTTTTCATCGAGATCCGCAACCACTAATGTTTGCCTAAGATCGTGATGCCACTCCTTCGCCTTTTTCAACCGTTCCGCATTCGTTTCATAATTATTCAAACAACACTTGCATTTTTCTGGATTGATATGACATTCACACGCACTACTCATCTTCGCATCCCCACTTTCCGAACTAATCTTGGCTTATTGCACCTAACTTGATTTGGTAGTTTCTTGTTTTTTGGTTGTAACATTTGTGAAAAGTGCTGTTTGTCTGCCGGATGAACATCCTCGACGTATAACCCATAAACTCCATAAAACTTATACTCATTTATCATTCTGCTCCCTCCCTAAACATAATCTGCAAATCAAACTTCACTTGATGCCCCACACGCTCCGAATTAACGAGTGCTTCAATCTTTTTGAGCTTGTCCTGCAATTCTTCAATCCTTTTAATCTGATGACTGCGGTTCATGATGCTGCCTGTATTGTCATATTTCATTTCGTATACGCGAACCTGTTCTTTCAGTTGCTCGTTTTCTTGCCTTAACTCATCGATTTGTAGCGTCATCCCATCGACTAACGCGACACCTCTGTTGAGATGCATGTTTAGTTTCTTATTTTCCGTCATTGACTTAACATATTTTTTACCCATCAACCGCAACTGATCGGCCTGATGTTGGATGTGCTCTTTATCTGTCATTCTTCATCCACCCCTTTAAACTTCTCTTCTAGGTACGCAATCTCTAAATCTTCGACTCGGTCCTCTAGCCTGTTTATGTTCACCTGTTGCCCGATTAACAAGAATGCCAAGACTAAAATTACTATGAACGTCAACATTCAATTTCCCCCTTTTGTAAATCGAGCAAATACAGATATTTTCTGGTATGTTTCGGGATGATATACCGCCATGTAAAGCAATGTTGCGAACATCACTGCAAAAATCACCAACATGTAAATCGCTGCCTTCTTAGGTAATTTTCGCAACCTGTATATTAAATAGGCTCCCATTATGATAAGAGCAATTGATTTACCGACCATTTCTGGATTGCTCATGTTCAATCCCTCCCGCTTAACAAATCAATTCCAGTTGGCCGTGCTCATCGGTAACCAAATCCGTTGCATAATCTTCGGCCAAAACAACTTCAAAGATAGATTCCAAGATTTGAACGACAATGCTATTTCCCGCTTGATGATAAAGCGTGCCGTTTAGCAGTCCCTTTCTTGACGGATGTTCTTTATGTGCAGCATCGAAATCCGAATCATCAAACCCCATCAAGCGCCAACACTCTCTTTCTGTTAGGTATCTCCAATGTTCATCATCAACTCTTATGACTCCACTGTTAGGACACCGCATTTGCTTTGTAGTGATCGTGTAGACAAAGTCCTTCACTTCGTCCAACATTCGACCGCCAAATGTTCCAGGCACTATCGGTTTCCCTGGCAACTTGCTAATCATGCTAGGTTGCGTGATGATGTACTTGTCATCCACTTTCTTTTCCAAAAAGTCTTCTATGGGTCGCATTGGTGTTTTTCGCAACTTATTGAAATCAAAAACCTTGTCGCCCAGTATTGAAATTGCGAAAACTCTTTCCCTGGCCTGCGGTATTCCAAAATCTCTTGCATCGAGAACTTGATATGAATTGGTGTAACCCATATCCTCCATATCCCTTAAATAATGATTAAAGGCCGACACTAAGTTTTTGGACAATGCATTCTTGACGTTTTCCCAAATCACCACTTTAGGTTTCCACTCCCCTAAACCTTTGGTGATTTTTATTGTTTCGAATAACAGTGAGCTCCTTGTCCCATCCTCGACATTACCGCCGTATTGCTTTCCGGCTACCGAGTAGTCTTGGCATGGTGATCCGTGTACGAGAATGTCCGGTTGCAATGTATAGCCGACAACGCTTTCTGGCTTGTAGCGGTTATCAAACATTGCGTTGTAAGTACGAACCGCCTTTTCGTTCCATTCGACGTAATCTATCGATTTGTGGTCGACGCCAAGGTTGATTAAGGCCTTCCTCGGCGCCCCGATTCCACCAAATAACTCCAAAATCTTAATCAAGTAAATCAATCCCTCCTAATTCTCGGTATAACGTCACCACCCAACTTCTTGCACGAATACCCAACTCTCGTTTGACAATGCCTATAAAGATGACACCGCGTCATGCACGCCATATGTCTGTCCTCTTTCTGCATCCATTTGGGCCTGGAATCTGTGATAGTGACTTGTCCCATCACAAAACCCCCTCGTAGTTAACGAAACATCCGCAACCACCAATATCGAAAATGTCCAGCTGATGTCCGTGTTCTTCAATGTCAATGCTTAAATCTCTTAACGTGTAAGGATATACGTCATTATCAATCTGTCTCTTCATAAAGCTGTATGTCGTGAATTGAAGATTCGGTGGAATGAATGGTATCGGCTTTTTCCGCTTGCCCTCGAAATACGGTTTATAGCAATCTTCCAGGTCTTGAAGATATAACTCTTTCACATCATCCTCGAAACCATGTTCTTCGAGTCTATTGATAATGTGATAGCTTGAAACATATTGCTGCATGTAAAATTCTTGTTCTTTCAATTCTTTAAATACATCAGGCATTTTCTCTTTCAAATTTCCGAAATGTCCTTGACCCGCCTTGACACAGCGCGCTTTGCAGTTATTATGGGAAAAGCCCATGTCATACAATCTTGGTTGTCGGATCTTGTATTTCGCTAGAATCATATCGTTATCGATAACTTCGTCAATTAATGGCATTTGCACGTCATACGGTTCCCAATTTTCAATGATTGCCGCTTTTCGATGCGCTTCCTCCCACCCAATCCCGAAGTACAATATTGGATTCTCTCGAAAGTCCTCTGATTTCAAATGCTGCCAATTTCTCCACGATTCTATTTTCGGGACGATTCCTTTTTTGATGAAATCAGCAGCCGTTTTCATTTTTAAGATTGATGAACAGTTACCAATTCGGCTGTTAAAAACTACTTTCTGCTTGAACATTAACTCGACCGGATTGATGCCCATTGAATGTGTGAGCATCGGCAACTCTAATTTGTCACTTGCTTCGTTGATAAAACGGTAAAGATCCTCGTCTTCCCATTTCGTATCAGTAAAATATAAAACGATGTTGTCATTCGGATGCCTTTCTTTGACCAGATGCGCCACCGTGAATGATGCTTTCCCGCCACTGAAAAATATGATGTGATTCTTCATCCGTTCCACATTCTTTGCATGACCGCTCTGTGCTTCGTTATATCGTGCCGAAAGTCAAACTCATACTTTGACTTGCCTAACTTGTTAGTGTGGTTGTAAACCTCCCGTGAATCTTCTTCGACACCCTTCTTGACTAGTTCATAACCACGCTTTTCAAGTTCTCGGATCCCCATTTCTAAATCTTCTGCCGTGGATCTGCTTAGATTCACCTTTTGCAGTTGCCCCATACTGCTCACTCCCTAATCCATTCATTGTTTTTATGCCGAATAATGATTAGTTCTATGCCTGTTTTAGCTTCAAAGAGTCTGCGCCTTAATGAAAAAACGTCGGTAACCGGACCTCCTTTTACATCGATCACTTCTTCGTAACCGTCGATGTACGTAACCTTAAAGTCAGCGGTATAGATGGCTCCACCCTTCTCACGTTTCGTTTTTCCGCGACATAACGAGCAATTGATTGGATTGCCCGTCTTTTTGCTTGGTAACTTACCTGTGCCCGCACAACGCTTGCAAACGACTTTGTACGGTTCGATTATCTGATAAGTTGGTTGTACTTCGATTGTTTTTACCGCTGGCTCTTTCAATAAATATTGGTGATAAAGAAATTCAGTTTGGGAATCGTAAGTTATTCCGTTATGCTCTATTTTTTTGTTATTAAAATTCCGACTTCTCTTTTGCTGCCTTGGAGCTCTTGCGCGTTTCGATGACCTGGTTATCTTTTGTGGGTTTCTCAATTCATCACTCTTTCGCACTATTTTCCGATAGGATTTTTACTACTTCTAGCACTTGTAGCTGTTATTTTAAGCTTGTACACTATGTTATTATGGGCATCTTATTATCATTTTGTAGATTCATTGTAAAGATGCCCCCTTAAATACTTACCCTGCTTACTATTAAACCATTTTTGTCTGGTACTCCAATACTTCATCAATCGTAATTTGGAGCTTCAGAAATTCCGCTTCTGCCGCATCGTGTTTCTTCTTGCATATCGGACCATAACCATGTTTAATGCTTGTTGCTGTTTTAAGTGGTTTCTTGCATCGTTTGCACTTCGGCAACCGGAATCACCTCTGGCTTTTCGTCACGGAATAGATCCCGCTTGGCGATTTCAAAATGTCTGTGGCATAAGTGACCATTCGGTTCGCGTACTGGACTTGAACATTCCTCGCATGTTTTCATGGTTTTGCCTCCTAGTTTTGATTTTCTTCAAGTACTTGTTCTGCAATTGCCGCCGCTACCGCTGCAACGTGAATCAGTTCTTCGTATAAGTCATCCTTGTCGCTGTCCTTGCCCCATCCTTTTTGCGCTTGCATTGCTTGGGCCACTTCTCCGACCTCTTCGACAAGTATTGTTAACCATGTGCCGTAATCATGACGTTGCATTCCCCACTTTTCATTTTGTCGATATCGTTCATCTGTGATGCTGTGAACCACTTGTTCTTCTAAATTCAAACCCTCGCCCCTCTCTTCATTCCACTTGAAAATTTCAAATATTTAACCCCCAAGTTCTTTCTTATATGACCGATATAGGCTGGCGTGAACCCTATGCTCCTCGCAATTTCGCTCATTGTTTTGCCTACCATCAGATTCGTAATTACTACTTTTTCAAGATCCGTTAACGTGCCGACGAATTCTTGAACATACAAATCGGTCTGGTCATCCGATATTCCCAACATAACCTGTAGTTCGTGACCTGTTTCCTCTACTTCGTTTTCCAGATGTGCAGGTTGCCCATTCCTCAAAAAATCTAAGGCATATTTCACGTTTTCCGCCGATTCACTAACCTTTTCAGCGGTTTCGCTTATGGGTAAATCCACCGCATCATTTCTCCAAATTTTATAAGCAATTTCTTTTATGTGTTTAGGATAATAAATGCCTGGATTACTTCTAATTAAAAACTTTTGCAACTCTCCCCATATTTGTGGAGTCGCGAATGTAGAAAATTTAATATTTCGCTCGCCGTCGAACCGATCAAATGCGTTGATTAGTCCGATAAATCCGACGGACTCCATATCTTCATATGTGTGTCCTAGCATCCGGGCTCTAGCTTTGATTTTGTGACATTCCGTGTGCACCAACCCTTTATGCGCTACCACAATTGAATCCCTGGTATGCAGTTCCCCATTTATAAGTTTGCTCACCCCGCTACCCCCCTTATTTCATAGTTTCATAGATTTAATCTTTCATGAATACCAACCAATGCGTTTTTGCTCTACGATTTCCGAATAGTGGTTTCTTTTTAATCACCTTCAAGATTTCTTTTAGTTTTATTTGCTCCTCGTTCCACTTGAAGATTAAAGTTCCATTCGGTTTTAACACTCGCATACATTCATCGAACCCTTGCTTAATATCGATTTCCCATAACTCGTCTAGTTTTCCATATTTCTTGGCCAACCACGAATTTTCTCCCGCTTTGATTAAATGTGGTGGATCGAATACAACTAAATAAAATGAATCATCATCGAAAGGCATATCACGAAAGTCTGCGACTACATCCGGCTTTATTTCAAGCGTTCGATTATCACACAAGGTATGCGTTTCCTCTCTTTTGTCCATGAAAAGAACGTCCTCGTTGTCTTTGTTGAACCAAAACATTTTCGAGCCGCAACAAGCATCTAAAATACGTTTCACCTCTTCACCCCTTTATTAAAACGGCAAGTCATCATCTGATACTTCAATCGGCCCGTTATTGTTTTGCGTTACGTTGTAACCGCCCTGCGATTGATTGTGAGTGTTTTGCTGTTGATTTTGTGTGTATGTATACTCTTGTTGTTGGTTGCTCTGTGACTGATTGCTAGGTGTGTTATTTGAGTTGTTGTTCTTTGGTTCCAAGAATTGAACTGAATCCGCTACGATCTCAGTCATGAAAACTCTGTTTCCGTCCTTGCCTTCAAAATTACTTGTTTGGATTCGTCCTTCAAGTCCGGTTAGGCTGCCTTTTCTTAAAAAGTTCGCAGTGTTCTCTGCTTGTTTTCGCCAAGTTACGCAGTTCACGAAATCAGCTTCGTTTTCACCTTGCGCATTCTTGAACGGGCGATTTACTGCTAATGTGAATCTGCAAACAGCCACCCCACCTTGCGTGTACTTTAGTTCTGGATCCTTTGTTAAGCGGCCGACTAATACGACGCTATTAATCATTCTGTAACCTCCAATAGTTCAGGATTTTCGTATATGTTTCCGATTACCTCTAATTCTTTACAAGTCGATAAGAAGTATTTCGATTTACTTTTTGTAGTTCTGCTTGAAATAATAGATAAACAAAATGCTCCATCATAAAATACAACTTGACCTGTTTCTTTTTGGAAAGAAGATATACTATTTAATACATCACCTTCATAAATCTCCACGCCATTCTTGTCTTTCAATACGGTAAATTGCATGTATTTAATTTCCGAGAAAAAACCGCCACCATTTGAAAAGTGTTTGTTTATCGAACCTTGAAAAAATTCTGGTTCGGGATTCATCAACGTTTGCCCTGTGATTAAGCTTTTTTCCCAAGCACGGAATTTAATTGGCCTCATTTTTTCTCCTCCTTGATTTCAGACAGTGCGTGAAATATGTTGCGTTTAACTTCTTCCAGCACTTCAAATGCTTCGTGCGGCGAATGTCCTTCTTCCTCTACTAATCTAGCTAATCCAGTCACAATTAACTGAATTCCAAAACTTGAATTCAACTTTTGTTTAAAACTCATTCCGCCACCCCCTCATCGTCAATCCAAACCGTCCAATACCCGTAACCGATCCGATACCATTCGTTGTATTCTTGGGGCTTACAATCGTCGCAATAATGACGACAGTAAACCCCGTTATCCATGACGTAACCGCTTCCTATCAGCGTTTTACACGTCTCGCATGGTTTCATGTCTTTATTTCCTTTTCACGATTCTCAAATGCGGTTATGCAAGCCGATTCTAAATATTCATACTCGCCATTCCACAAATCCTTTGCATCGATTACCGAATAGTCAGGTACTACCAAAAATTCCTTTTCACATTCGCTGCATGTCGGTTCAGCGAATGTCCAAACCCCGTGTGTCTTGTTTGTATTAAAGTTGTTAAAGTCAAAATCAGCATTCTCAAATACCACATAACCCTTGCATCCTTCAACATTGCATTTGTCCGCTTCAACACTCATGTTCTCACCGCTTGTTCAACCGCTAGAAGTGTTCTAAGTGAGTAATAACTCAACGTATCTAGTGCTTCACCTTTGACAGTTTCATAGATTCCTAGTAAATTAAGGTCTTGAATAATGATTTTCTTTTCGCTTTCGCGCGATGGTTTTACGAATGATCCGATACTCATGCCGCTTCCCCCTTTTGATTTATGGTTTCGAGTACTAATTGCAATGCGCCTTCTGGTGTTGTGCCTGTTGCGATTCGTAGCTTGTCCAGTAAATCATTGAAGTGTTGCTGGTATTGCGGTTCACCAAACCTTTTCCATTGGCCCGCGGAGATTATGAGTTGATTCACGATGTGTTCATGCATCGCGGTCAACTCTTTCTTTTTCATCGATTCTTTTTATATATCTAGCGTTGATGTAAGTAACGTGTCCTTTTCTGTCTCGCAAGCCCGTGTAACCTACTTCGAACAATTCCGCTATATTTAATTCTGTCCCCTTTATTTTTATGGTTTCTCCATTATGGAACTCGATTACATAATCAAACATCTTTGTTCACCTTCTTTGCGTAAAGTACGCAGTGTTCTTTATTCCACGCGAAACTACTTGAACTTCTACTTGAACGGATCATCGCAAAAGGCTCTGCTAATTCGTCAAATGTCCCGTATTCCCCAGTCACCTTATGAATCAGCACATCCCCAGGTTCAATCTCCGCCCATTTCTGACGTTCTTTTTCTGCTTTGATTTCTTCGGAAGTTGCGTGGCGCAAATGATGAATAGGTAATCCCCATGCCTTATCGCCAAATGGTCGGATATACTGCTTTTCGACCGCGCCAACCTCTACGACTTTTACATCGCCTTTGGGAAAGATATTCGAACCATCCAAATTCGCCACCCAATCCCCAACTTTGTATTTTGGTTCGATTTCGTAGCCGTTGACAAGGGCCTGAATTAATCTGTCGGCGTTATATCCGTCACCTTCTTCTTCATGCGTCCAAACTAAAAGCGCATCAATCGAGTTGGAAAGCGTAGGGTATTCACTCTTATTTTTTGCTACCGCTGCCACAACTCCATAAACCGAGTGTACTTTTCTTAATTTTTCAATCGCATCCGCGACGTTTTGCGGGATTTTCACTTTTTCACCCATCAATCATTCACCCCTTCGATTTTAATTCCGATTACTGAAAGCATGTCTAACACTGCCTTCCTTTTACCTTTCGCGTAATTTCTTCTGGTGTCTCCAACACGAAAGTTACGTCCAGTTTCTACAGCTTTTTCGAAATAACTTTTGATCCTTTCCTCTCCCGCTTTATCAATGCGAACTTTATTTACCGGCTGCACTTCCCCAGGTGCTCTCTCCATCACGTTATGAACAAACAATACTTCTTCGTTGATTCGGTAAATGTGAATGCAGTCCCTGTCCTCGCCCCGTCTTAATGCGATAAGGCTGTCATCATCGTTTCGGTACGTGAAAAGCGTGTAATCTGATTCAAACGCTTCTTTCGCTTCTTGCAAAAAATCCAAATCTTCTTGGTAGATGTGTGCTGTCATTTCATTTCCCCCTAATAACATTTTTCGTTTTCCGTAATACCTTCCAAAACTCCCTCTTTATCGTCTTGCCAATCATCCCAACTGATCGTTCTCTGACTGAAAACCTCACCGTCTAATCCACCCATTTTCTTTTCGCTGACCGGAAATACATTTTTGAAGTAATTCTCCATGAACGCTTTGAATTGTCTTGAATCGGCTGAATGTTGACTAATGAATTTACGTTTGCACTCTTCATCTGCGCGAATGTAGTAAATGTGAATGACATAACAAACGTTTTTACGCTTGTCGATCACTTCATTTCCTCCCCCATTTTCCTAAATTCCCCCGTCAAATACATAAACGCTTTATCGTCCCGTTCGTCCAGTGCCGCATCTATCAATCTGTCGTATTCCGCTTTGACTAGTCTTTCTTCCATTTCGACGATTAACTGTTCCGCGTCTTGTTTAACGCCTTTGCCAATTTCTTCGACTGGCAAATATTGATTATCTTCCAACACCGTTACATACTTCTCACATATATGTTTGTTCGGGTAGTTCAACTGGATGTATAGTTTTTCGTGCGCATGGTGCGTCATATCGTGAAATGTTTTTTCGGCATCGGCAGTCATTAAGTTTCCCTTGTAAAAACGGAACGGAATGTCTAATGATTTTGTTGTAGATATAATCATCGCCCGCGGGCAATAATGAGCTTCATCTGTAAAGTGAACATTCTTTAAGTTTTCCTCGTGATTTAAAAGATAATGCAAGATCCATACACATTCCCGGCGCTTCAACTGGTATCGCTTTAAAAACCAACGGATAAACTCTTTTTTCGTTTGTACGCTAATCATTGTTCTCCCCCCTTAGTAAAATAACCCCTTGTATTTGTCGTCCACCTTCCTGTAATCGTGTTCTGGCGTATAAATTGCAATTCGTTCAGCATTTTCGCTCATTCTTGATTCGGCCCGCGCGCCAATTGTGCTTTGAAGTGTTTTTTCATCAAAGTTTGTTGTGTAAACAGTAGATTTTCCTTCGCGCAGATCTATCAATCTAACCCACGTGTTAATCGTCCATGACATTTCTTTTTGGCTGTGCGTTTCAACTCCCACGTCATCAATGACGACGTAATCGAATGAACTGAACTGTTCAAACAACTTTTCTTTCGCAAGATCGTTTCCGAATGTCGCTTTTATTTTATCGAAAAGCTTGTCTGCAGTTATAAATGCCACGTCTTTGCCTTCATGTTTCAGCACCCTTGCAATAGCTTTAGACAAGTGAGTTTTACCTGTTCCCGGCGTTCCCGAGATTCTAAGATTCTTAACTTCACCTTTCAGTAATTTCTTGACGTAATCCGAAGCCATTGTTTTAGCAGCTATCAGTTCTGTTTTCTGTTCCTTCGTTTCTGGATTGACCGTTGAAAAGTTTCTGAATCCAGATTCGTCCGTTTCGCTTATGAAGTACCAGTCTGCATCAATTATTTTTTGACGTTTATCAATATGGAATCGGCGAAGTTTTTTTGCGTATGCTGCCTTTTGGCAATCGGAACACATAGAATCTAAAGGTTTTTGCAACCAATCCCCATTTTGTTTGTAAACCCAAGAAGTTAATGTCATTTCCTCGCATACTGGACATTTAACGTTTTCCAACCTAGCTTCTGACACCGAACTAACATCATCTGGATAACACTTAAAGTACAGATCTTCCATTTTCCGAATACCAAACATGCTGAATATGTTTGTCATTGCGTCTTGCACGTTACCCCTCCTAGAAAGGCAAGTCGCTGTCATCTATTACGACATCCTTATATTTTTCCGCGTCCCTTCTTTGGCGTTCAAGTGTTTCTGGTGATGCGGAGAATACTGATTGTTGGCTTTGCCCTTGAGTATTTGAATATGGGACTCTATTATTTTCGTGACTATCAACCTGTTCAATTGTTTTGAGATTGCTAGATTTCCATTTCCGCAATATTCCTTGCGTGTAACTAACTAAATTTCTAGGTTTTGATTCTACTGCTCGTTTCAGCGCATATAGTGTTAATGCCGATGAATACTCGTCCACGAATTCACCAAGTGTTTCTCCAATATGTGGCGTGATTGGTCCGACGTTCATTTCGTAGAAATTAACAATTTCACCAAACGAATTATCAATCACGACTGTCGACGGTCTGTTGTCTTTAATATTTTCTTTAATACTTTCTTTAACCTTTCTTTCTTGGGTATCGTCCTGCACACTAGTACTAGTATCGTTCTGTACACTAGTATTAGTAGCGAATTGCACACTAGTGTCAGTATCGTTGCGTACACTAGTATCAATTTGTACACTAGTGTCATTTTGCACACTACCAAACGATGCATATTTCTCTATTTTCCATGAGTTATAGTGCTTGTTAAACATGTAAGAATTAGTTGAATTTGCTCTACCTTGCTCCATTTTTTTGATTACATTCGACTCAATTAATCTCTTAATAGAATCGTTTATCCTTGTTCTCCCCAAACCAGTATGATTCATAATGAACGTCAGCGATAATTGGTGTGATTTTCTTTGGAATCCGTAAGTATATCGCCATATGCACAGAACTATTTTCAGTTCATTTAAAGTGAATTTATACATTTGAACAGCTTCTAGTATTTCATTCGCTATCCGTGTAAATCCGTTCTCGGTTTGTGGACTAGCCATTTCACCTCACATCCTTCTACATCTTCTCTAAGGTACAAAAACAAGCTTTCCTGTTGCTGCCTGTACCTCTCTTTTAAATAGTTCTTCATCGGAATTACTATCCGACAAATGCAATAAATGTATTTCTTGTACCTTTGAAAGATCGTTAGCTTTTAAAAATTCGAGCACGTTTTCTAGGGAAAAGTGTGATGATTTAATGCGATTACCTAAAAATTCGTGTGTATAGCCGAATTGAATATTTTCATCAAGAATAGCTTCCGAATAGTTACACTCAATCATGATGTAATTTAGCGCGGGAAACTTATAGCGCACGTAATATGTATCAGTCGCAAAAAGTAACCTGCTGCCGTTGTCGCTCTGGATGAGAAAACCATGATTTTCTACGTCATGCTTTACATCAAATGGAAGGATTGCAAAACTCCCAACTCTGAACTGGTTCTTGTTTTCGAATAGCTTGATACGGTTGTGTTTTATGCCTATTTCGTTCACTGTTGCCTTGGACATGTAAACGTTCATAGATGCTTTTAATGCACTAGAAACACCTTTACAATGGTCCTTGTGACTGTGTGAAACTAAAGCGCCTTCAATACTTGAGGTTTTGAAATTCAATGCTCGTTGGATATCATTGAAACGGATCCCCAACTCGATTAAGAGCTGGGTTTTTCCGTCGTCAATCATGTAACAATTGCCGGAGCTTCCTGTTGCTAAAGTTTTGATAATCATTAGAAAGCAGGTCCGTTTGATGGTGTTGTAGGTTCTGGTTCTCTCTTCTGCTCCGCTTCGAAGTTGTCGATAATCTCGCCTGTGTTTTGGTTAACGTATTCTTTAGGTTTTTCTTCTGGTTCTGGTGCGAAATCAAGTACTTCAGTATTCGCTTTTTCTTTGATTTCATGTTCAGGATTGATTTCTTTTCGTTCGTTGTCATATTCGTTTTCAGTTGAATTGTTAATTGCTTCAATCAGTAGGTCACTATCATCGCTTGTATTGATAAACGCTTTGGCTGCTCGATTAATCACTGTACGTTTAGCCATTTCTTGCGGGAATTTCTTGTGTACTGATTGCTGGGTCTTAGATTGGCCCCAGGAAGTATTGATTTCTTTTCGAGTCATTAAGGTTAGAATTTCTTCATCCTCGGCTGTTTGGATGACTGCGTATGCTCCAATAATGTCTTTATCTCGATTTTCAAAAGCTGACTTGTGACTGACTAATTTTTCACGACCTCGATCGTTTTCATATTCGAATTCATCATCTTGGTAAATTACGTTTGCCCAAATATCCTTCACGTTGGTTAGTCGCTTTAAGACGGCTTGTGTACCGAAATAGGAACGGAGCAACTGCAACTTGTTTCCGTAAACAACGAAGTAACACTGCGTTTTTGCCGGGCTTAAACCTTGCACAACCATGTCTAGTAGGGCATTGGCAACCGATTCCTTCGTACACACTTCCAGTGCAGGTTTACCACTTCGATCCACTGTTTCCTGTAGTTTGAAAAAGGCGCTCTTTAAGGCGTTACTGTGGCTGTAGTTCGGAGGAAGTGATAGCCCTTCCGATTGCAACCTTTCGATGTTTTGATTTACTGCATCCGTAATGTCTTTCTGAATGATTGCTACTTGATTTTGATTAGTCATTTATTTTCTCCTCTCGCTTTCTTGATCGCTAATTCGACTTTCTGCCACAAATTAATATCGTGAATTTCATCGTTGTGATACTTCAAAACTTCTTCGAGCGCTTCCAACATTTCTGGTGCCGCTGCTATCAAATTCGCATCCCCAATAGTGAAAATACTTTCAGCTATTAGATATCCACCGTAATATTCCACGTCGTTGTGACCGGATTCTCTACTTTGTATGATTACAGGTTCAGTAGTAACCACCGAACCCGCTTTCCCTACAGACCATTGACCTTTCGAATGGCTCATGCTTGCACCTCCACTCTCAATTGCTTGTCCGGATCGGAAACTATCAAACTGATTAACTGCGAATCTGTTTCCGCTAGATTAGTAACCGCTTCGGCATTATCGACGAAAATAGGAGCCCGGATGCCGTAGTGTTCCGTTAACGTGTTAATAATGTCGATTCCAACGTTTATGCGTGCTGCATTGTTCAATCCGCTTGAATAAGGAACACCGTCATACGTTGTTTCGCAAATTTCCTCGATGCCACCATTAATGTTGGTTTTGAAAAGATTGAATCTCGCATACTTGAATTTCGAGTTGATCCGTTCTTCTAGGAGTTTCACTTTCGACTGGATGAATTGTTCCGTTAGATAGAGTTGGTGTTCCAGTTGTTCAAATTCAGTTGCTAAGTCTTTCTGTTGTTCTTCGAGTTCGCCAATACGTTTAAGCGATGCTGTTACTTGTGCCTGTTGTGCGATTTGTGCATTGAGATTAGTGCGTTTAGCACGTAGTTCAGCAACTACCTTCTCGATGTCAGAAACGGCTTGCTGTGCGTTTTCTTTAATAGTTGCAATGCTTGCATCAAGCTCTTGTCTTTCGTGAACCTTATCGATGTAGCGCTTGTCCTGTCTTGCATCTTTGACCGCCTCTCTAAGCGCATTCAGTTCTTCTGTAAGCTTTGATACAACTATTTCTTTCTCTTCGATTTGGGGTTGTAACGATTCTGCTGTTGCCTTTAATTTCTCAATTAGTTCAATTGATTTAGCCTTGTCCTCTGCGATTGCTTTACCGTAACCATTGATGTTTTCCAATTCGGTAGCTTTCGCTAGATTAAATGCCGCAACGGCTTTTTCTTTTGCCACTTCAATTTCTTCAACTGGCAATGATTGATTACAAGTTGGGCATACACCGTTCGAATCATGTTCGTGCGTGTAGATGCGTTCATTTTCTTTCGTCCACTTCTCACGCAAATCTACTAGCTTTTCATCGAATCGACTGATGTCTTTTTCCAGTAAAGCCGACTGGTGAACCACGTCATCTTTTCTACGTTGTAAAATAGCCATATTTGACTGCTCTTCTTGAATTTTTGCGTTGACTTTGTGACCCGCTTCAATGGATTCTGTTTCTAACTCGTTTTGAATCTCCTTCAGATCTATCTCAATTTGTCTCAATTGATTCTGCTTTTCAGTGATTGCGGATCCGTTCTTGATATTGTTGATTTGTGTTGCATGCTCATCCAATTGCTTTTCAATCGTCGCAACTTCTGCTTCTATAGAAGGAACGTCAATATCTTCTTTTGGCATTGAGTTGTTAATTTCATCAATTCGGACTGGAATCATATTCAGTTCTTTGTTGATTTCCGCTCGACGTGCCGCAATGACTTTTCTGTGGTCCTCAATCGTGCGACCCTTGAGAATCGTTGGAAGGTCTTTCAGTTCGTTGTTGAATGCAAGTACATCTTCCTCTTCAACGTCGCCGCACACTTCCAGTAGCGTTGCTCTGCGGTCTTGCCATTTAAGGTTTTCATTAAAGAATGTTGGTGAAGTGAGTAATTTGAACACTTCTTCTTTTACGATTGAATCGACTTTCTCTTCGTATTCTTTCTTTTTGACTGGAACACCATCTATATAGTGATCCGTTACATGCCCGGTAAATTCGGCAATTGGAGCACCGCGTTTCTTCGTCCATTTTTCCTTGTAAACTTTTCGCAATACAAGAGGTTGTCCGTCAATGCGGAAATGTGCTTCAACTTCATGTTCTAAGTTGTTGATTTCTTTACCATCCTTTAATGTTTTAATGGCGAAATCTGCGCGGTTGTTGCTGTCTTTGTTGAACAAGAGCCAAACGAATGAATCGAATAAAGTCGTTTTCCCGGTTCCATTGTCTCCGTAAATCAATGAGTCCCATCCGTCTGCATTTACTTCAAATTTCTTGATACCTTTAAAGTTTTTAAGTGTTAAATTCATCAGTTTTAGTTCTTTCAAAATGGTTCCTCCTCTTTGGGTAATATGTTTTCCAGTTCAATGTCGTCCATAATAACGTCGTCAAGGTCGATGCATAAGGTTCCTCCGTGAACCATAGTTACTTTCAATCCCCCGTCATCAAACATTCCATCGCCTATCAGTTCGGCGAAATCTTGTATGTCACTAGGGTCAATCCAAAGCATCAAGCTGTCGCCGCGCCAATCTATTTCTTTGTCCTGTGTGAATTTGTACAATTCCAATTCAGTCAAAATGTTCTCCTCCTTGTCATTTGAGGGGTTCTGGGCTATAATATAAGCAATTGAATTAGTCAGACCCCAAACTCGCTGTTGTCGCAGCGGGTTTTATTTTTCGTTTAAGGACTTTCTGAAATCCTCTCCATATTCAAGTTGTTTAGTTACCGCAATTTTTCGAATGTACATAACGCTGATTTCGCCCCAAGTTTCTTCAAATTGTTTAGCAGCATCGACTACGCTATCCGTATCGGTAAATACGAAGTGAGGATCAGTTTCTTCCGACGGTTGTATTTCCCAATGATATTTCAATTTTTAACCCTCCCTGTTCGCGCCCACATAACGCCAAGATTAAAAGCTAGTGGTAACCCAATAATCAATACGTAGAAAAACATCAAGCCCCATTCAGTCATACCTACACATCCTTTCTTGTTTTGGATGGTTGAATCCCATCAAGGAACGCCGGGAACAGAGTAGTATTTACCGTCGATTGGGGGAAAAGAAGGCATTCCCCGGCGCTCCTTGATAGGAGCCAAAGCTCCGTATCGCATTTTGTTCGTACTGCGTCACACTATTTTCTCTATCCACGTTATTTCATCATTGCTTATTCCTGCTCCCCAGTAACCTCCTAACTTATCATTCAGTTCTTCTAAAACAGCATCAACATCATCGTTTATGACCGAACCTTCTCCCGCACGGTAAATATGCAATGCTTTCTCCTTAACTTTGTCCATCCACTTTTCACTCCTTCGCATTTTGTGCCAAATCTACCTAATTAGTAATATTTCAATAGGACTAGCCATATAGTTAACTAACAGATTTAAAGAAATCGGTATTTTCCTCAACCCAGTACGTGTGTTTATCAATCCACTGGAATAACTTGTCCGTAGGAATTAACACTCCTGCTTCGCGAAACACGGGAAAATCTGGTCTACCCAAAAGTTCTGCTGCCTTTGTTGGCTTGATTCGTAATAAGTCCATCATTTCTTTCCTTGTTAGTAATGGCGGTAATTCTCGTGTTTTGATCGACTCCGTTAACGCACCCCTAACCTCTTCACGAATAATTTCTCTTAATTGTTCTGCATCAAACTGAACGTTGAACATATGTCTCCCTCCCTAATATGTATTTTCACACCCATCAATCAAAACTCGAACGTCATGGCGTTACCTATTGGCGTGGCTCCGGATTGCAATTTATCCGTCGTGGCCGACTCCGCTCTGTTCGAATACTGATCGATGAGTGTGATTTATTTGTTAAAACATGAATTTATTGCCATGGAATATAAGGATTTTATCAAGTATGATTAAGATGAAGATGTCTTTTTCTTTTTGATAAATTCGTTATCATTAGCTTCAAAAAAAATATCCGGAAACAACGTTCTCATATTAACTCCGAATAAATTTTCATACTTAATCATCGTTGGGAGTCCCGCGTTAACGACTCCTTTTTCTATTTTACGTACATAAACTGTTGATAAATCAAGCTTTTCAGCTAACTGCTGTTGAGTTAAATTATGTTTTAATCTAAGTTGCTTCACGAGTTTTCTTTCCAATTTCTGCACCGCCTTTTTGATAGGTATTTTATCACTAACTAAAACATACATGATAATAAGGTTATCGTCAAGGATTATTTTGAAAAAGATTTTATCATTGATACATTTCTTATCGATTATATAATATAATAGGAGTTGATCGAGGTGGTCATGCTGATGGTACAAGAAGAAAAAAAGTACATCGGAAAAAGATTAAAGATGCTTAGGGGTGCAATGAGCCAAGAAAAAGTTGCTCGGGATTTGGGCGTGTCGAGGGCGAGTTATTCGCACTACGAAACTGATAGGGTGCAACCCGACCTATTATTGATACCAAAAATAGCTAGGTACTTTAATGTGTCTACAGATTACTTGCTTGGTGTCACTGACAATCCCAACATTACTGAAGATGAAGAAGAGTTTCGACAACTTATCGATGATCCAGATTTGGAACGTTGGTACAAGGATTTGCCGAAGTCGGATGAAGAAAACTTGCAGCGTCTACGCCGTATATGGGATGCTCTTGAAAAAGAAGAGAAAAAATAGGCTACTACATACGGATCTGAAATGGAAGGGTTTACCAAAGATGTATAAGGGAAGATAATAAACGCGGCTACTCTACTTTTAAGGAATATCAAGAATACTTAAAAGGATTAATGGGTAACAACATAGTTATCAGCTACAAGGATGTTATCACCTAGGATGAAGGAGACTAATTAGGCGTTTAAAATACCTTTACAACATCACCTTCGAAGATAGTAATGACAAATAACTAGTCGGATTTTGAAGTCGTGAAAAAATGATGAAGAACCTAAAATTAAAAATATAAATATTAGGTGAACGCTTACTTGGTCGCCACTGCCCTTTTGGGGGCTTTTCTTTTAATTTACGACAGAACATTTGTTCTTGTTTAGGAGGAGTTAAAGTGGAAAGACGAGTTGAATTGCTGTTGCATCGTATTGGCGTGTTTGATCCACCATGTTTAACAATTGGCAATATGATAAGTAAAATCGGCATACCCGTATACTATTGGGAGTTTACGAGTGAAGCTATCCACAAGGACGGAATTCACATTATTTTTTTAAATAGAAACGCGACTAAAGAAGAGCAATGGCAAGATTATGCTCATGAGTTATGTCACATCATGTATCACGCTGGCAATCAATCTGATATGCCCAACATGTTCAAGGACCTGCAGGAGTGGCAAGCGATCAACTTTGCGCTGCACTTTTGCGTACCTACATTCATGTTGGACTGTATGTATAGACGAAACATCATGCCCTGGCACAAAAAAGAAGCATCTAAAGTAATCGCAGAGACGTTTTGCGTTGAATTGAGATTTGCGGAAATCAGATTGGACAAGTGGTTAAAAAAACGACAGTTTCATTTATTACATCAAGGAGTTGACCAATTACTAGATATATGTTGAGTAAGTAGATTGGTAGATTGGGGGAATAGGCAATGATTTGTAAGCAATTAAAAAACGGATCTTGGGAATGCGTTGCGGATGGCCCAAGGGATCCTGTCACAAATAAACGCAATCAAATTAGAAGACGTGGACGTACGCAAAGCATAGCCAAAACACGAGTAACAGAAGAAATCAATAGACAAAAAGAATACGGGATTGACGGCAAGAAAGTTAAAAAAATGACTTTTGAAAAAACCGCATGGCAATGGTTATCTGTTTACAGGCGCGGAAAAAGAAAAAAAGGTACGGTGCGAATTCGCGAAAAAGAAATAAAGGTACTGTTGCGCTATATATCCAAAATCAATATAGCAGATGTTACACCAAATATGCACCAAAAAATACTGAATGATTTAGATGACAAAGGTTATGCAAAATCAACAATCGAAGGTGTACATACCACTGCGGGGATGATTTACAAATACGCTATCAAAGAAAAGCTGATAAAGTTTAATCCAGCGGCTGGAGCAGTAATACCAAAGAAACTTTTAACGGTCGAGGAAATAGAAAACACTACAATCGACGATGAATATTTGGAATATAATGAGTTAGAAGAATTCTTGTCTGTTACAGTAAAGCACGGAATGGAATACGATGTCGAAAGATTTTACTTACTCGCATTTTCTGGCATGAGGTCCGGAGAATTGTGCGCTTTAAAGTGGACTGATATAAATTTCGAGAAAAATGAAATCAGAATCACAAAAACTTTGTATAACCCGAATTCGAACATGAAGGAATATGAAATAACGCCGCCAAAAACGCCAGCATCGATTCGGACATTCGAGGTGGATGAAGAAATCATGGAGTTGTTGAAGGTTCATAAAAGAGAGCAAGCCAAGATGTTTTTGCGGACAGCTAAAGACAATCAGAATCGCCACAATGCAAATTTCGTATTTTGTCGAGCGAACGGGTATCCATTTATTCAGAAAAATCTACAAACAAGAATGGCGCGAATCTTGAAAAAAACAACAATTACAAAACATGCGACTCCGCACATCTTCAGACATACGCATATTAGTATGTTAGCAGAAGCTGGCGTTGATTTGGCAACTATTATGAAACGTGTAGGTCATGACGATGCAGATACCACAATGCGGATCTATACGCATGTCACAGAAAAAATGAAAAAAGATGCAACCGAAAAAGTGTCAATACACTTCGGAAACATCTTAAAGAACGCTAATTCAAAAATTATGTGATAGAAATGTGATATTTTCACAATAAATTTAAAGAAACGGTCTAACTAAACGCTATGCGACAACCTTTATCGCATCGGAGGTACATCATGGTGCCAATGATGCCTATGATAATCATCACTGATATGACTAAATCCATTTGACCAAGTGATCTACCCGTTTCCAGTAAGTGTCCAAGTCCGCCTCCGGAGCCAAGCAATTCGCCCGCCATTAACGCACGCCATGAAAATGCCCAGGCGATTCGTAATCCAGATATGATTTGAGGAACAGAAGCTGGTAAAATAACAGTTCGTAAAAAATGCAAGCCGTTTGACCCTAATGTTTTGGCCACTCGTTGATAAAGTGTCGGGACATTTTTAAAGCCACTCGTCGCACTAATCGTCATTGTCCAAGTTGCGCCAATTGTAACGATGAAAAGAATTGAAAAATCATTTAAACCAAACCAAATAATCGCGAGTGGAAACCAGACAATGCTCGGGATTGATTGTAAAGCAGTGACAAGAAATCCAAGCGTGTCTTCCACCAACTTAAAACGCCAGATGAGATAACCTAAAGTAAGTCCAATTAGTATTGCAACTGAGAATCCAATAAGTAGGCGACTCATGCTTTTAACAATTGCAATCGTAATTTGCCCATTTACGATACCAGTGAAAAGAGTCTTCAGAACTTGGGTAAGACTTGGAAACATAAAATCAGGTAAACTAGAAAACCTAGATGTGACTTCCCAAATCACCGCTAGAATCCCGATGAAGAGAACCCGTCTTAAAAATGTAGTCATCCCCCATTTCCTCCTTTAACACCTTCTCAATTTCATCTTGTAATGAAACTAATATTTTCTGTTCCAAATGAAACATTATATCGTTCGGCATAATGCCATCTTTCATTGTATTTGAAGAAAAAGTCGCTTTTATTTTTCCGGGACGTGTTTCAAATACAACAATTCTTTCAGATAAAAGAACCGCTTCTCGAATGTTATGCGTAATGAATAATATCGTCACATGCGTTTTTTTCCAAATTTCTATTAACTCATTATGCAACACCATTCTCGTTTGCTCATCCAATGCCGCGAATGGTTCATCCATTAATAAAATATCCGGTTCCATAACGAGTGCTCGTGCGATAGAGACACGTTGTTTCATCCCTCCTGATAGCTGATGAGGATGGGCATTGGTATAGTTGCTTAAATGGACCATTTTTAACATGTCCAATGCTTTTTTCTCTGCTAGCTTTTTAGGCATGCCTTTTAAAAGTAACCCATACGTGACGTTTTCGAGGACTGTTAACCATGGGAATAATCCGTCTTCCTGAAATACTACAACGCGCTCCGGCCCTGCTCCAGTCACTTTTTTTCCAGCGATCCGAATTTCCCCTTTGTCTGCTTTTTCCAACCCGGCAACCAAATACAGCAATGTCGATTTCCCGCATCCCGAAGGACCAACAATTGAAACAAACTGTCCTTTTTCTACTTCTAAATTGATATTATCAAGGACCTTCACTTGCCCCTTTTTTTGATGAGGAAAACTTTTTTCTATGCCATCGATCGTTAAATACACTATGATTTCCCCCTTCATTGATAATCCCTACTAATTCAATACGAATTTATGTGTTAGTACATAATCTACTATATTTATATGCTTTGTCAACTATTTTCTGAAAGTATTAAATTAGTTGTATCAAAGCTTAACAAAACTTATGTTATGTATGTTACCTTTCTCAAATAAAAAACCTTCTACCTATTTTTCATAAGCAGAAGGTTGAATGTTTTTTACGATTGAAACAAATCGCTTGATAAGTAACGCTCTCCGGAATCGGGAGCAATACAAACGACTGTATCTCTAGGAGTTAAACGTTTGGCAACTTCTAAAGCTGCATACACGGACGCCCCTCCCGAAGGCCCGATGAGAATACCTTCATTCGCGGCAATTCTTCTTACGATATCATAAGCTTCCTCATCTTTGATTTTAAAAATTTCGTCGTAGATATTCGTATTCAAAATCGGTGGAACGAATCCTGGGCTTGTTCCGACAAGCTTATGCTTTCCTGGTTTCCCACCTGATAAGACAGGCGATCCCGCAGGCTCCACCACATGGACCGTGATTTTTTCGTCGTATTCTTTAAGTCTCTCTCCAGTCCCAGTTACCGTTCCACCCGTACCCGACGTACAAACAAACGCAGTCAGCGTTTTTCCAATTGATTGCATGGCTTCAATAATTTCAATTGCCGTCGTCGTCCGATGTATATCTGGATTCGCCGCGTTTTCAAATTGCATCGGTATAAAACTATTTTCAATATGCTCAGCTAATTCATTCGCTTTGGCGATAGCACCGGGCATTCTTTCTTCACTCGGGGTTAAAACAACCTCCGCGCCATAAGCTTTCATTAAATTAATGCGTTCACTCGTTGCATTATCAGGCATGACTAAAATCGATCTGTAGCCTCTGGCGGCGGCATTCATCGCAAGTCCAATCCCTGTGTTTCCAGACGTAGGTTCTATGATTGTTGCACCTTCCCTCAACTCTCCGCTTTTCTCTGCTTCCACAATCATATTATAGGCGGCCCGGTCTTTCACACTTCGGCTCGGATTAAAATATTCGAGCTTCACATAGACAGCAGCTCCTTTTGTATCTGGAAGCGTGTTTAACCTCACGAGGGGTGTCTCCCCGATTAGTTCCGCGATATTGTTTACAACTTGCATATAACTCATCCTCCCAACTCTTCTATTGTCCATTCACTGATAATTTCTATCATACCAGACCAATCTATATTATTCCTATTATTTTACTAGACTTTAGAGTTAGAAAATCATATATAGGATTAGTTTGAAAAATGTAGTGACAGAAACAAGACAGTATGATGACGATATTTGGCATCATCTTTAATTTTGTGGATAAAAGCATCTCTCTTGCAAATAATTAGTAAGAGAGATGAGTAAACCTTTATTTTATATTTTTATTTTTTTTTCAAATTCGATGTTATGGATTTTACAATAAAATTTATATTAGAAAGCGAAGGATCTTATGAATCAAATGACTGTAACGATGAAACGCCTATTTGTTTATATAATCGGCTTATTTGTTCTCTCTCTTGGCGTTAGTTTCTCGATTCAAGCAGGGCTCGGCGTATCACCGGTATCTTCACTCGCCTATGCATTTACATTAACAGCGGGATTATCAATCGGGATAACAACGGTGCTTGCAAATATTTTATTTATTATTTGCCAAGCAATTATCCGTAAACAGATCAACATTAGAGAATTTCTGGTGCAACTAATAATCGCATTTTTATTCGGATTCTTCATGGATGCTACATTATTTATTGTACAACTATTCCCCGCACCTGAAACGCTCATCATTCGATACATCTTTTTAATCTTAAGTTTATTTATCGTATCCATTGGTTTATTCAATTATTTTACAGCAAAACTTCCATTAATGCCCTACGATGCACTAACGTATATAATTAGCGAACATTTTAAGCTGAAATTTAGCAGAGCAAAAATCACAAGTGATTTAATCAACGTTGGTGTGGCTGGTGCTGTTTGTTTAATTTTCATCCAATCATTAGGCTCAATCGGAATTGGAACGTTAGCTGCCGCATACTTTATAGGAAAGATGTTAGGCTGGATGATGAAAAATTACGAACAACCCCTTCATCAATGGATTTTCCGAATGAAATCTTAATACGTCATATTCATTAATAGGCTTGATACTTATGATTTAATAGACACTTTTTTATATACAAAAGTTAGTTATTTCGTGTTAAAATACTAACAAGCAACTTTTTGAATCATTCGAAGTGATGCACAATTCACTACAACATACTCCCTACTCATAGTTCCACTTTTAAGAGTGAATACATTAAACAAATAGGTCAGGTGAGGGATTTGATTGAATGGAAATTGCGATCTATTTTAAGAAAAATTAGAAGTAAAAATCCCCAAAAAAGGTATGAAGCGATTAGTAGGCTATTTCAGTACAAGCAACAAGACGATTTAGAAATTCAAATTGACGTGCTAAAGGACGCCATCAAAATAGCTGCTTCAAAATTTCCAGATCGCGTTGATAATTGGGATTACCCCTCCTATTATCTTATAGACTTTGTTTGTGATTTTCCAAGACCAGAAATTGTCGATGGTCTCCTAAAGTATTTTGATGATTTCGATATACAGGCCAAAGAGCGTGCAGTTGAATTTTTGCTAACGTCGGAGGATGAGGAAATTTTTTATTTTCTCGAAGAAAAGATTATCGACTTAATGCAGAAAGATGATTTTGATATTCCGACGAGCCAGTTATCCACCTATCCAATCCTCGTAAAAGGAATTCTCGATAAGACACTGGACAAGCTTTCTTCAAACCAATATAAATTCGATCTCTATGAATTAATATTATCCTTTAACTATTCAGGCCATGAGATAGGCTTTAAAAAAGAAGTTATTCTTCCTTTCCTACTTGAGGATTATAGAAATGAAAAAAAGGAATACTTAAAGTTCGATTCCGATTATTCAACTAAATTTGTTTATACTGCATGGAAAGGTAGTTACTTTGCTGTACGCAATCGGATGAAATTGCTTATTCAATTAATGGAATATTATTATACTCCTGAAGTCGGAAGCGAGCTTGAATCAGCTCAGTATTTCAAGGACCCATTCCTAAGAACGATTGCCCTACTTATTTGCATGTCGAAAAACCTTCCTTATGAGCAAAGCACATTACTTGGGTGTGCAACCCATATCGAAAGTGCTTATCTGACCTATTGGGAATTGGTAGAGAGAAAACTAGAACATCTCTATCCACTTGATGATAGAAAGCAAGCTCATTTGGCCAAATCTACTCTCTTCTTTGCAATTATTGAAGATACTTGGGAAAATGATGAGCAAATTCTCTTCCCCGAGGATATCCGAATTGAAGGTAAAGTCGAAACCAAAAATACTTACGGAGATCCAATGCGCTATTATTTAATGAGTTTCAGTGAGGACGGCACTCGATATGTCGGCTGGGTCGGTGGTTTTACGGTTAAAGACGATGATAATACAGCAGATTTATACAACGAAACGTATACTGATTTTATCAAATTAGATTCAGCTAGTATCGAAGAACATAAACGTGATTTTTTCGTGAAAAAAGAAGAAGAAAATCTAGAAAATGAAAGTTATATTTATTTTGAAAGCTCTCCAAAAATTAGGAACATCGCATGGTTTCTTTTGTTTCCGCTTATTGGAAAATGGTTAAGAATAGTTTTTGGAAACTATGATTCGCTTCTACTTACAATTCTATTCACGCTTGTTGTAGGATTGTTGTTCATTTATGAAATCACAAAAAATAAAAATAGAAAAATCTCGATTAGTGGCCAACAGCTTGTGAAACAGGATGGTTCTACCCAACAAAACATTGGACTACAGAATATCAAAAAAGTGGAGCACACAAAAAAACACATAATCGTATATGATCAGAGCAACGAAATTGCATTGAAGTTCCCATTACGCTGGACACGTTATGAGCAATTTTACCAACACATGAAAGCGCATACTGACCATTTGGAAAATCCGCCTTTCATTCAAACATAAGCCGAAACAAAGGGACCCGTGTCGCTACGGAGTCCCTTTGTCAATCTCCCGAATGACACATCGTTTAACCAGAATTCTTAAAGTAATTAAGTTCGGTTTCAATAAATAGCAAGCTGAATTTTAAAAACGAACCAATTAGCTCAACTCCGCATTCATCCATTTTTCCTTCCATTTTTTCATACTTACGTCAATAGAAGCGGTTGAATAAGATAGCGGCTTAAGGGGACAATATTCGAAAGAGGCAAAGGACAAAATCCACTTTAAAAATCTACAAAACAGTTAATGTTGTAAATAATTTTTGGAGGGTAATATGGAATTATCTTTATTCTTAGAGTACGGTTGGGTTTTAGTCATTTTGATTATTTTAGAGGGTTTATTATCCGCCGATAATGCTTTAGTTTTAGCTATAATGGCAAAGCATTTACCAGAAGAACAGCGAAAAAAAGCGATCAATATTGGTTTGCTAATGGCTTTTATATTTAGGATTGGCGCGATCTTCATCATTTCGTTCTTATACAACGTTTGGCAAGTTCAAGCTATCGGGGCTGCGTACTTAATCTTCATCGCCGTAAGACACTTACTAAAAAGGAATGGCAAAGAAAAAGCGAAAAAAGGGAAAAGCTATCGTATGACTGTTGCCCAAATTGCTCTAGCAGATATCGCATTCGCTGTCGATTCTATTTTAGCGGCAGTAGCTCTTGTCGTCGACCTACCTGATACAGCGATGGGCAATATTGGTGGTATGGACGGTGCTAAATTTATTGTTATTGTAATAGGTGCAGTTGCCGGTCTCATTGTTATTCGATTTGCAGCAGGATTTTTCGTTAAGTTATTGACAAAACGCCCTAGCCTTGAAAAAGCTGCGATGTTGTTAGTTGGTTGGGTCGGGGTCAAGTTATTAATGCACACTCTTGCACATCCAGCAGTGAACATTGTTTCTCAAGCTTTTGTCGAAGGTGGAGTTTGGAAAACAATCTTCTGGTCAGTTATGCTACTGATTGCTTTAGGTGGTTGGTTTTTATCTAAAGAAAAAACTGATGAAACAAATTAAGATAATTAAATATTAATGGGAGATCGGAACTTGCGCCCTTACAAGAGACATACCTGAATTGTATAATGTGGATTAGCATAGTAGGTAGGTACCTTCAAGAGGGCAGCTATAATGAGTGGATAACCCATCTGGCGCTCTACTCAAGGATGGGTTATTTTGTGTTAAAAGGTCAATATTGCTAAGAATGTCTCACGGTTTCAACAATTTCCTTGAAAACAGATTGAACTTCATCGGAGCTTTTAATCTCAAATAAATAATCTGCCTCGCCTTCTGATGGCACAATCACGCCGGCTTTTTCAGTCTCCGCCTGTTGTCGAATAAGTACTTCTTCAAAAGTAGAAGCGGTTCTAAATATAGCTGTGCTACGTTGACTATCTGAAACGCGTTCCCAGAGAACATGATCTGGAATATCGAAGTTAACGATAATGCTGATGAACCCTTTGCTCTTGAAATATTCAAGCAAACTCATTCGACCCTTTAGGCAGCGGTTTGAGTTGCATAAAATTAGATGAAAATCAGTTTGATCCACAGCGTACTCGAGAATTGTATTGGAGATGGCGTACTTGATTGTGTTTGGTCCTTGTTTTGGCATTAAAGTTTTATAATAGTTATTGATGAATTCAGCATGATTATCTTGATCAATTACCAATGAGTTGTGCAACTGTTGTTCCAAAGCTCTAGCAAATGTAGTTTTCCCGCTATGGGTCTTACCGACAGTTATGATTATTAATCGCTCCATTTACTTAACTCCATTCTATAAAGTGTTTAAAGATGGTTTTCTCTTTAAGAACTTCGACAAGACACGATTGGTTTCCTTGTATGCGATATCCCTGAATTGTATAATGTGAATGAGCATAAAGAAGGCACTACCGCACTTAGATGAAGGAGGAAGGCATGGAAGTTTTTGAAAAGTATTTAGCAGGTATCGATAATCCCGACCATCACGATCGAACAAAAGAAATCTTGGCGTGGGTTGCTAATAAATTTCCGAATTTGGAACCGGTAATTAAATGGAATACGCCAATGTTTACAGATCACGACACATTTATCATCGGCTTTTCTACAGCGAAGCATCATTTGAGCGTTTCACCAGAACCAGCAGGCATTACGAAATTTTCTGATGACATTGCACAAGCTGGCTACAGCGCTACCAAAGGTTTGTTTCGAATTCCGTGGAATGAGCCGGTAAATTACGAATTGCTTGAGAAAATGATTGAATTTAATATTCAGGATAAGGCAGAATATATGAGTTTTTGGCGGAAATAAATCTCTGAATCGTTTATTATGTATTGAATAAACTAAACAATAGCAGGCCCCTTCAAGGGGGTCGGCTACTTGATAGGAGTAATCCATCTGAGCCGTTATCTTCAGGATAGGTTATTTTTTTATTGTGTTAAATGACAGGGGAAGCATTGTACTTCATCCTTCCTTATTGCTACAACTCTTATATTGACATGGACACCATCCCCTTTCTTACGGGAATGGACCGACCACCTTTGAGTTACCTATTTTATTGAACTTCTTAATATACCACGCGGGCGTTCTGATATTCCCTTAATCCAGATTGTTTCTACCACCCCACATTATTAAAAATACTCATAAATCTTGAAGTGTTATATTGGCTTCATGTGCAAAGTTCGCACTAGCCCATTCACCCTCACTCTTAAATAACTCATAAACGGCCTCACGGTCCATCGTCGGTTCATCTATCCAATTTAGCAGGGTACGAATAATAGATTCTTTATCTGGGAAGTGATGGATAATGACTTCGGATTGCTCGTGAAGACGTGTTGTCCAAATCTGAGAACGCACCATAACCATTGAATAGTATGTTCGAATGAGTTTTCGAGCAAAGTTTTGTGAAAATGTTTTAAAATCTTCATTTGAAGCTATTTCTAGCCTATTTAACGTTCGAGCAAGAACATCATAAATATCACCATTGAAGCGAATGGCTATCTCCGGTGTAAGTTTATACGGACCAAATCGCTCTCCTAGATTCTCTCCGTATACACAAACACAAAGTTCCTTAAGAAATGCATTTTCATAATAATTTGAGGGGTCAACTGTATAGTCATAATATGCAACAGCTATACCAACTTCACGAACCAGCGAATGGTACTTATGAGACAGCTCTCTAGCAATATTCTTTAATTCAGCCAACTTAACGGAGCTCAGTTGGCCATCAAACATAGCAATTAGATCTAAATCTGATTCAAAAACAACCGCTTCACCTCTGGCTACGCTGCCGTACACATAAACACTGTGCAATTGTCGATCAAACAAATTTCTAAGACTCTCGACGGATTTTCGAATACAAGGTACATAGACATTATCAATTTTATCTCTACTAACATCACTTACAATAAAACCATCAGAGTCTAGACCATATCCAGGCCTTAAAATCACCATCCTAAGTCCCCCTGTTATTTCCGCACTCCCCAAATTACACATCACCAACATAATGTGAACAAACAAGCCTCCTATTGAAGTATCCTTGCCCGTTAATTTAAATGCATTTCTAGACCCTTAGCGAGCCACGGAACCCTCTGGCTGCGTAGTAGGATTCTGCCCCATTGTGGTACACAAAGACAGTGTCGTAGCGACAATCACAAAAGATAGCCCCGCCGAGTTTTCTAATATTAGCAGGGGTTTGCACCCAACTCGAACTTTTCATATCGAATTTCCCAAGTTCTTGCAACGCTCGATATTGTTCTTCCGTTAAAAGTTCGATTCCCATGGCGGTTGCCATATCAATAGCATTATTTTCTGGTTTATGTTTTTTCCTTGATTCTAGCGCTTCACGGTCGTAACAAACACTTCTTCGGCCTTTTGGACTCTCCGCCGAACAATCATAAAAAATGTATTCGTCATTCTTTATGTCATAATCGACAACATCTGGTTCTCCGCCAGTTCTCTCCATCTCATTAAGCGACCATATTTTTTCAGGATTAGCATCCAGCTTTTCTTGGACCTTAGCCCATTCAAGTCCTTCATGGCGGTTCATATTTTTCTCGAAACGTGCCTTCAATACCCCGAGTAATTCTTCACGTTGTGCTAGCGATAACTCCTTATTACTTCCCTCTGTCATGTTAGTTTCCTCCTAAATTATATGCTTACAAATTGGCTCGTTTGCAGAAGATTATACTTACTAAATATGTATTAGATTTGTACAATAAGTATAACATTTTTATATTTAAAATCGTACCTGTGTGCCCAATACTGCTTTATTGATCGAATCATTTGATAATAGGATAATTAACCTTAAAATCCTCAAAAAAAAATGCATGTCTTCCTCCGCATTGCTAATACTACCCTCGAACAGGAGGTTAGTATATGGAGGAAATTACGTATTCAGAAGCTGTATTACAGGAATATAAAGTTGGAATGGGTAGTTTCGCAGTAAATATGCCGGATATTGCCAGCGCATATAATGCGTTCACTGAGGCATGTTTCGAAGAAGGCAAATTGAGTCAGAAAGAAAAACAGCTAATCGCACTCGCCATTAGTGTCCGTACCCATGACGAATATTGCATCGTCTACCATACAAATGGTTGCCTGGATGCGGGTTGTACTGAAGAAGAAATGATGGAAGCAATCGGAGTAGCTGCGGCTCTAGGTGGCGGTTCCGCAATGAGCCAAGGCGCAATCATTTGGCAGAATGCACTTGAAGACTTTACAAAAACCGTTCAATAACACGGAACAGCTACCTGATCAGGTGGCTGTTTTCTTGTTGCAACCAAATCATCCATGCCGCGGATATAATCGTCACCCACTAACAAGTGAACCGCAGTATTGGCAATTATCAACTTGTCCCTTTTCAACTTTATTATTCGCGCCGCACCCGTTACAAGGTACGGCTATCATTTCTACTTTATGATTCTTTACTCTTCCTTCAACTTCAGCTTCATTTGCAAAAACAATTTCATCTCGATGGTAATTAATATAAGCATCCTCAAAAAAACCTTTATTAATCATTTCTTGAATATCCTTAATTGCAATATCATGTGATACGGGAATCGCCGATGAAATCGTCGCAATGGATCGTACTCTTTTATTTACAATAATATCGATGTACTTTTTATATTGGATTGCTCTTATCGATGACTTTTTCCCGAAATAAACCAATGTTAGTCCTAATGAAACATAAAACAACATACCGAGTGTCCCACTAATAACGCCATCTTCCATCAATGATGTCCATGAGAATACCCCCATAACTGCAATAATCCATCCCCATATCATCATTTTTCTTCCAGACGACAGTGACGCTTTCTTATCAACGCTCAGTTTTCTAACAAGGAAATAAACACCTATTGGCCAAAAAATAATTAATAGAAAAATAATAAGCGGCCAGGAGTGGGTTTTTATCGGCTTATTATAATCTGATGTCATTTTCTCTCTCCCCCTTCCCCAGATCCTAGAAATTTTGATACATCGTAATAAAGCTGGATGTATATTTAACTATCGTCATCGCGCTGAAGGACTTGCTTGTCTCGTAAGATTTTTGCAGATTCGAATACGCTCTCCCCTTCTATCATAAGAAGAAAGCGTGTGAATTCTTTATCGGCTAACTTAGTACCCGCTAAGTTTTCTCTGTTCAATCGATTCATTTGTTTTCGGAAGTTAGCTTGAAGCGAATCGACATTCGGAATAATCGCAGGTTCATAGCCATTTTGTACGAGCTGTTCGATTAGTTGATCTTCTAATTGCTGCTCAGTTAATGTCGTCATCTGAGTACCTCCTCCGGAAGGTTATCGTTCAGTTTGGCGTGAATTGTAAGATATTGTATGATACTTTCATTCTACCATAAATAGTGGTGCATTTGTCTGATTATTCACTTTTATACTTTTTTAAAGGATTTTGACGTACTACTATTGAATAGTAATTTGTAGATGTCTTTTTATAATAGAACTATCCGTTTCGAAACATGGTAGGAGTGAATCTTATGAAGTTTGCTGTCATTACCGATATCCACGGGAATGCGCCTGCGTTAGTAGCCGCTCTTAATGAAATTGATAAGCGGAATGATATTGAACATATCTATTGTCTTGGCGACATGATTGCGATTGGACCTGATACAAATGCAGTGTTGGAATTGTTATTTTCCCGAGACGAGATTTCAATGGTTACAGGTAATCATGATGAAGCGGTTCTTGCTATTATCAAAGGTGAGCCACACCCTCTAAGTCACCCTCATGTAAAAGAACACCATCAATGGATCGCTGAAGGAATTGATGAAAAATTCATTGATAAACTTGATGGGCTTCCGCGATTTATTCGAAAAAACATTTCTGGACGATCGGTCTTTTTCACTCATTATCATGTGGATGCCAAAAAGATGGATGCTCATATTAGCGATGATCCTTATGCTCGGATTGTTCAGCCGATTCTTGAAAATATGGTTGGTTTGTTCGGTCCGCAAAATGTTGATTTAATCTGCTTTGGCCATCATCATCCAGTTCACTTTTTTAAAGGAGAGCATACAACTTATTTAAATCCTGGTTCACTAGGTTGTGCTAAGAATTCGGTTGCAAGATACGCAGTTGTTACGATTGAAGCCGATGACATTCAAGTGGATTTGCTCGAAGCGGAGTATGATAATACAGGTTTTCTAATGTCTTATGAAATATTAAATGTTCCAGCCCGTGATTTTATTTTGAAGGCGTTTCATGGGGATCAGTTAAAAGGGAGTGAATAATTATGGGGATTACTGGATTGGGCGGCGTGTTTTTTAAGTGCAATGATCCTGAAAAACTTCGTGAATGGTATCATGAAAAGCTCGGGTTATCGTCGGATCAATACGGAAAAACATTTTTATGGGGTGACGCGGAAGGAAGTTCTGTATGGGCGCCATTTGCCAAAGATACAACTTATTTTAGCCCGTCAGATAAAGAGTTTATGATTAATTTTCGAGTGAATGATTTAGCCGCTTATCTTGAGGAAATTCGATCGAAAGATGTTGAGGTTGTTGGAGAATTGCAAGTTGAAGTCTATGGAAAGTTCGCGCATATTTTGGATTTGGAAGGTAATAAGATTGAGTTATGGGAACCGATTGATTCTGCGATGAAAAGTTAATATGAAATAAAGTACCAGGTTCCAACGATTATTATCATCGTTATGAACCTGGTACTTTTTAATTTATAATTGCCGCTTCGTTTTTCTCGAAAAGTATAGCAAGAATAATCCAATGGAGAGCATGATTGTAGCGCTTGAGGAGAACGGCAAACCGATAATCTCAGCGGCTGCGCCTGAGATGAATGACCCGGCTACTGCCCCTAAAGAAAAGAATGCATAAAAAATCCCGTAAGCTTTTCCACGATCGATTTTCGATGAAGCATCCGCCACGATTTTGTTCATTGACGGAAATACAAGAGCAAACCCAACGCCGTATACGCACATTAAGAGATAACCAATTGTTGAATTCACAGTGAAGTTTAGCATGATATGAACGAACGAAATGAGACTGAGCCCAATGACGACTAAAGAGATTGGTGCGAAATGATCGTACATTCGATTTAATGGCGTTAAAAAAACGATTAAGGCGACTATGCCAAATGTACTCAATAATAGTCCCGTCGTTTCAGAGGTTAAGCCCATATCTGCAACCTTTAACGGCAGAGCAAATGCCAATGTTCCGTTACTAATCATTAATGCAAATGCAGCCAAGGAAGCTTGGAGCAATAAAGAATCTTTTAAAAGCGGCATAAAGTGTTTAATGGAGACAGCACTTCTTTCTGTTGCCGAGAAGGATTCTTTCACAAATTTCAATAATAATAATGTTGTGATGAAAAACAACACCGCTACGAGTACAAAAACATGCTCGACCTCGGATCTTGCAGCCATAATTCCGCCAATGGCCGGTCCAATAATTGCTGCAGTTCCAATACATGCGCCTGTAATCGCCATCGCTTTTCCCCTTGAACGTTTGCTCGTTTGATCACCAACATATGCGAACGCTGCAGGTATCAATACCCCCCCTGCCAATCCGTGAAGAAACCGAACGATAAAGAGTTGCTCACCTGTTTGCGCATAGGGATAAAGGAGCAATATAATCGATGCGGCCAACATGCCGATAAATAGCATCCTTTTGCGTCCAAATCTGTCTATCCAATGTCCGCCTATAATATTACCTATCATATTTGTTAATGAATAAATGGCAACAATTCCACCGGCTAGTAGATTGGATGCGCCTAGCTGCAAGGCATACGGTGTTATGATTGGCAACTGGATAAATGTATCTAGAAAAGAAACCATAATAATAAAATAAAGCATTCTAGTCATGAACTAAATCCTTTCAACTATTCTTCACTTCAATCATACATGAATTGGAGAGTTTTTTAACTTAATTGAATTGCGCCAGCAGGACGGATTGTTTCTCACTTCATATACGTCCAACCACCTATTTTCTCTAGTTTATTAAGATTGGATTCGGTAAAAATGTAATTTATTTATCGGAAAGGGACAAGTAGCCCGGTTCTCATGAGACTTCTCGCATAAGTTAAGGTGTCAACTCATATATATAATAGGTATATAGCTGTATTCAACACAGCTTTTTGGGAGGAGGAAATGATTAAATACTTTTTACTCATTCTATTGTTGTTCATATTAGGAGGTTGTGAAACCGAGGAAAGTCTACCAGACAAAACGGTAACTGCAGATGAAGTTAATAATAAGTCGGAAACGAAAGAACATGATAACGAAGTGTTTCCTATAGAACAAGGCAGGAATCGTAATGAATGGACACTTGTCTGGAATGATGAATTCCGTGACGAATCGTCATTGTTGAATTGGAATTTACAAGATTGGCCTTCGGATAAAAACGGAGAATGGCAATATTACTCGCCTGCCAATATCAATGTTTACAATGATATGTTGCGAATCGAAAGTCGAAAAGAACGATATAAGGGGCGTGATTATACATCAGGTGCGGTAACAACAGAGCGTATTTTTGAATTCACATATGGACAAATTGAGATTAAAGCCAAAATCCCGAAAGGTAAAGGGGTTTTCCCCGCATTTTGGCTTGTAAATTCAAATGAAATTAATTGGTTGCCTGAGATAGACATTATGGAAAATTTAGGGCAATATCCAAATGAACTGCATCATGTCGTTCATTGGGAGAATTCTTCTGGAGAAAAAAAGCGTGATTATTTTAAGTACACCAGCGAATACATTGACTTTTCCGAGGACTTTCACATTTACGGGCTCCTATGGGAGGAAGATAAAATTGTGTGGTTAGTAGACGGAGAAACTGTCTATGAAACAGAAGCATTCTCACCAAATTCTCCCCTATTCATATATCTAAACACAGCCATCGGTGGATTTTGGCCTGGAGAACCCGATCCATTAGATGATTACCCAAAAGAAATGCTAGTTGATTATGTACGGGTTTTTCAAAAAAAGAATGGGAGACAGTAATGGTTTATTTGTATATAACACTTGTTATATTTGTAGCTTTTATCATTTTTCAAAGTATGTATATTCTAATTCCTTTATTTAAGAAGGAAAATCGACATAAAATTAAACGGAATTATAGCTTTTCAGTACTTGTTCCCGCATTTAATGAGGGGAAAGTCATTTCCCAATGCATTTCAGGATTTCAACAACTCAATTATTCGGCTGCTGAACTGATAATCATAAATGATGGATCGACAGATGATACATTAGCAATTTTAAAACAAAAATTGAAATTACTACCATATAAATACTATAGTATGTCTGCAAAACTAAAGCATAATCACATTATAAAAGTATATGAATCAAGCATCTTTCCGAATATTTACGTCATAGACAAACTTCAAGGCGGGAAAGCTGATGCCTTGAACGCGGGGATAAATTTCAGTGTGAATGAAGTTGTTATCACCCTGGATGCCGATAGCATTTTGGATCAGAATTCATTGCTAGAAATGAATGCAGCTTTTCAAGATTTTGACACAATTGCTTGCGGCGGGAATGTTTTAATAGCTCAAGCTTTCAATGGCGAGATGGATAATTTAAAGCCGACTTTTAAGATTAGCGGCATAATTAGATATCAATTCTTGCAATATTTAACCGCATTTTATTTGCACAAACGGGCCCAGGCTTCACTGAGAACGATTAGTGTTATCGCGGGAGCATTTGGTGCATTTAGAAAAGAGGTTTTAGTCGATATCAATGGCTTTAGAAATACAATCGGAGAAGATATGGATATTACCCTAAAGCTTCATTTATGGATTAAAGATAATGGCGGGCACAAAAGGATATCATTCGTTCCCACAGCGATGTGTTATACCGAATGCCCCACAACATTAATTGATTTATTTAAACAAAGAGTCAGGTGGCAAAAAGCTTTTATAGATTGCTTGATCTATTACCGTAGATTTTACTTTGTTCGGTTATCAAAACGATTTTCTATTTTTTTCCTCTTAGATCAATTCATTATCGGAACGTTAAACGCATTTCCAGTTGTCCTAATGCCTCTCCTTCTAATCTTCCATAAAGGACACTACATATTATTCCTGCTATTTGGAACAAGTGCAGTTCTTCTCTTTATGTATCAAAGCATAACAACGATTTACGTTAGTTCCGTTCATGGAATAAAGTTTTCCAAAGTAGATATATTCAGGATACTGTTATTTCTCCCTATTGAAATTTTTGTTTTTAGACTGGTGAACTTATCATTCGTTATCTATGGAACGTTAACGTATTTTTACCAACCACAAAAATGGAATAAGGTGGAAAGGTCCGGTGATTTAGATAAAATGAATGTGAAAATAACATGAAGAGTCACTTACCTAGAATAGCAATCGCTTCTGGATTTTTCACTTTGCTAGGGGCACTTATTTTTATAACCATATTTATTATTTCAGAATATAATTTACTATCAAAGGAACATGCAGGGCTTTTTCCTCAACATCACCAATTCCCGTTAGCTAATTGTGATGTCGGTTCACAAAAAACAGTTAGAACTTTTCCAACTGGAGAAAAACAAGCCGCAAGTGTGCCTGTTCTTACATACCACCGCATTTTAAAAGAGAGCACTATTAGTAAACAGCATTATATTGACGGGGAAATAAATCCGATGATCGTGACAAAAGAGGAACTTGAAAAACACCTCAAATATTTAAAAGAGAATGATTTTGTCACATTAACTCTAGCGGAATTGTATTTGTTTTTGCTTGGAGAAATAGATATTCCGGATAAAAGTGTTTTGCTGACATTCGATGATGGCTATAAGGATAATTTTGTAGAGGCATATCCGTTATTGAAGAAATATGATTTTACAGCTGTAAATTTTGTTATTACTGGAAAGGTTACAAAAAGAGTTCAACCATTTAAACCGAAAGAGGTCCAATACTTTAGCATAAAAGAGTTAAGTAATGCATGTGACGTTTTTGACTATCAGAGCCATACGTATAATTATCATAGACGTGAAAATAGTGTGCAAAATATAGAAGTTTCCTATTTGAATTCAAGAACTGATGATGAAGTAACGAAGGATATTCAAAAAAGCATCCACAATTTGAACGGTGAAAATCTCGCATTCGCTTATCCTTACGGCGAATACTCCCCTTCAACAATAAAAATAGTGAAGGATTTAGGATTTAAAATGGCGTTTACAACCGAAGATCGCGCAGCATCCCCGGATGATCACCTGTATGAACTCCCAAGGTTTAATATTTTGGCAGCTACATCCTTCGAAACTTTTATGGAATATGTAAGTAATTAATGCCCCTAAACAAAGCGTACTTGTTTTGGGGCATTTTTCGAATGAAGTTCGGCTATAGATTCCATGTAAACCATCTCCCATGCGCATCGGTTTCTCCGAGTACTTTTTTGTGTTCTGTCTTGTTTATATAGTAATCCAGATGAAGTTTTCCATCCCAAATATTATTGTAGATGTGGAAAATATCCCTCTTATCACCAATATTCTTGATAACATCCAGCAATTTGTATTTCATCTCAATTGGCATTTGATTTGCCACATGGGTATGAAAAACACATATCACTGCGTCGTCGGGAATGCGTTCAGCAATTTCCGGGAGAAACTCTACTCCATCCCCTTTGATGAACACGATTTTATGTTTGTTTTTAATCAGGCAATTTACTGCTTGATCGAATAATTCTCTTCTGGCTTTATGCTCTGGCCAAATTAATGATTTTAACCATAGCAAGTCTTCTTCATTTGTAACATCATTTATGTGAATATCGATTCCGATTCTTTGTGTGACTGGCGGACTTTTCACTAGTAATTCAGGATGATTATCCCCTTTGATTTCTGATTGAATAGAAATACCAGATTGACTATTGCCATATATGATATCCGATTGATAATCATAACTATATTGATCCCAAAGAAGCTGAAAACCTGCACTCGTCCCAATTTCAATAAGAGCAAATGGTTTTTTCGTTAAATTGTATATATGGGAAAATACGGGATAAAGAAATCCACATCGCCTTGCTTCATTTGTTTGGACTAATTTCACTTTCAAAAGTCTAATTAGTTCTTCACGATAAAGCAGGCAAAAATCTTTAAAGTGAGAAAAAGATTCTTCATGATCCTTTGGATGTTCTACCATGCTAGGATAGTAATCTCTTAAAGAATGTTCTTTACCTTTATATAATAAAAACTGAACGGCTCCAAAAAACAAATTCGGAACGGGTTGACCTTCCCTAGAAAAAGAGCATAATTCAAGTAATTCACGATCCCCGGCTATTTGTTTGGAAAGACATTCATACAGGCTGCTTGAACTTTTGCATTCAGCCTCCGAAAAACTCCAAAATTCATTGGATAATTTAGCAATGCTCACAAATATTTCCCTCCGATAGCGTTAATGCAAACACCCCGATCCATCACTCTTTTAATAGAGATTGGGTTCGGGGTATATTTTCCGACTTCTTTATACTCAGTCTTATCTCCCGTCACTCTTCGGGTCAAATGCATCGCGAAGTCCATCCCCGATAAAGTTAATCGCAAGTACGGTAACTAATATTCCTAAACCGGGCGGTATCCATGCTTCCGGGTGGTAGCGAAGTATACGTATACTTTGCGCCTCGGAAATCATATTTCCCCATGTCGGTGTAGGTTGCGGAATTCCAAAGCCGATAAAACTTAAAGCCGATTCAATAATAATCATCGAAGCCATCATCAATGTTGCGTTTACAATAATCGGACCAATTGCATTGGGTATGAAATGCTTGAAAATAATTCGTGTATCACTTGCACCGATTGCCCGGGCGCCTAATACAAATTCTTGCTCCCGCAGCGAAAGAAATGTTCCTCTGACTATCCGGGTCAAGGTTGGCCACGAGGTAATAGCTATGATTGTGACAAATATGCCAATCGTAATCTTTTCCATTAAGGCAATAATCGTTAATGCTAATACTAAAAACGGTAAAGCAAGAACTAAATCCGTTAATCGCATGATTATATTATCAACGATTCCGCCGTAATAACCAGCGATAGCACCTGTAATAAGGCCAATGACTAAGGTGAATACCATAGCGCTAAATCCTACAATCAACGAGATTCTAGAGCCGTATAGCAGTCTTGAGAAGTTATCTCGCCCCGAGCCGTCTGTCCCTAAAATATGTTCACTAGTCGGGCTTTGTTCAATTGATAATAAATCATGTTGTTCCGGATCTTGGTCTGTCAAAAACGGGGCAAAAATAGCCATGCAAATAATGATGAAAAAGACGATCAGACCTACAATTGCCAATTTATTTTTTAGAAAACGTCGAATCGCCAATTGAAGCGGACTTCTATGTTTTCGGTCTATAACCACTTCTTCGTTTGGATCTACACTCATTGGATCAATTGGAGTCGGCTGAACCATACATATCCACCTCAATCATAACGAATTCTCGGATCTACAATGCTATAAAAAATGTCTGCTATTAAGTTTCCGACGAGTATCGCTACACCTAATAAAAGAGCAATCGCCATAACGACAGGATAATCCCGGTTCGTAATCGCATTAATAAATAACGTTCCTAGTCCCGGAAAATTAAATACCTGTTCTGTAATAATCGCGCCACTTAAAATTGCGCCAAATTCAAAACCCATTAATGTAATAATAGGAATCATTGCATTTCTTAACGTATGCTTATAGAGTACGTTGCGGTCGCTCATGCCTTTAGCCTTTGCGGTTCGGATATAGTCACTTCCAAGTACATCTAACACTTCTGAACGCATATAGCGCATATATGAAGCAGTACTGGCTAGTCCTAACGTAAGTCCTGGTAGAACCATATGGTGAAGCCGATCTTTAAACTCCGCAAATCCAGAAAGATCATTTGACGTTAATGTTCCTTGCGCTGGGAACCAACCCATTTTTATAGATAATAAATAAATGACAACAAGTCCAAAGAAGAAGTTTGGAATCGCGAGTCCTGCAAATCCAAAAGTAGTTGCACCGTAATCTAACAATGAATAAGGTTTTCTAGCAGAATAGATACCTATTGGAATTGCGACTACTAATGTAATTCCAAGAGCAACTATACCTAAGTATACGGTGTTCAATATTCGTTCCTTTATCAAACTTTGAACGGAACGACCGTTAAAAGTGATTGACTCCCCAAAGTTCCCTTGGGCAACTTCTTTAGCCCAATTCAGATATTGGATAGGCACTGGTTTGTTAAGACCAAGTGCTTCTCGTTGCTGTTCATAAACTTCTGGGTTTATGTTCGGATCTAAAATCTTTCCAGTAAAAGGATCGCCGGGTGCCGCCTTGGCCAAGCCAAATACAATGATGGACAACGCTAATAACATAGGGATAAATACTAATATTCTTCTAATAATATATTGGTACATACTACGAGCCTCCCTTGAAGGAGGAGAGTATGCAGTAAATCGCATACTCTCAATTTTTTCCTTCTAGTTATTATTAATCATTAACCCACCAAGTATGGGAATCTCTGTACATAGTTTGCGGCAGGATTTGGACGTTTTGAATTCGGTCATTGTAAGCCCAAATGCTATTTTGTGCATAGAGCAGGAATGCCGGCAAGTCTTCTGAGAAGAGCTTCTGCCATTCTTTATAAACTTCAGTTCTGAAACCTTGGTCAAACGCTTCTGGAGCTTTTATTGCTTTATATAGCAACTCATCTGATTTAGGATTGTTCCAGCGTGAGAAGTTATAAGCATCTTTAATACCCCATAGACCAAGTGGATCTGGATCCGCGCTTCCTAAGTTCCAACCAATCAAGTATAGATCCCAGTCAGTATTGTCTTTAGTAAGTCCATCCACGTAGACTGACATATCTTTTGGCTGACGAAGGTCGACCTGGATGCCCACTTCTTTTAGATAATCGACAATTAGTGGTGCCGACTTTTCACGAATTTGGTTTCCGACAGGGTACTCCATATTTAGTACCCATTTGTTACCGTCTGGGTCTTCACGGAAGCCATCGCCGTCTTTGTCGACATAGCCAAGCTCATCTAGTATTTCTTTCGCTTTGTCTGGATCATGCGTATAGTTGGTACCTGCGTTTTCATCGTATGCCCAGAATTGAACTGCAATTGGCGAGTTGATTGGTTGGCCACGGCCGTGAAGTAGACCTTTACCATGTCCTTCCCCTACGAGTCCATCGCGATCGATTGCCCATGCAATTGCCTGTCTTACTTTTGGATCAGCAATTTTCTTGTTCGGAACCCAATTATCTGGCTCAATTGCACCAGCTGCGACATCTTCTGCTGTACGGTGGTTCAATTTGAAGCCTAATAGTTGATAACCAAAGTCAGCTTGCTCGGCAATTTTAATGTTCTCATAGTCATTTACCATATCGTAGTCCGCAGGATCAATTCCTCCTGGAGCAGCGATAAAGTCAATTTCTCCTTTTTCAAGTAAACCTGTCATGACAGACTGTTGAACAATTTTCCAAACAATTTTGTCTAAATTCGGTTTTCCTTGCCAGTAACCCTCGTGACGTTCGAGCGTATATTGCTCGCGTTCAATCATATCCGTGAATTTAAATGGTCCAGTTCCGATAACTTTCCCGCCTTGAGTAGATTCTTCTGCTTTCGGAATGTCAGCTACAGGAATATCTTTGAAAATATGTTCCGGAATAATCGGGAAACCTGTGTAATAAAGCGGCATTACATTCGGCTCAGCGAATTTGAACGTAACTTGGTAGTCACTATCCGCTACAACACCAGGAAACTCATCTGATTCTCCAGAAACATAATCCTCGTAACCTAAGAGTGGCTCAACGTAGTTTGTACGGACTCCGCCTGCAGCTACATAATCAGGATCCGCGATTGCTGTGTATGTGTACACAACGTCTTTCGCAGTAAACTCTTCCCCATCATGCCATTTGACGCCTTCTTCAAGTGTAAATGTAATTTCAGTTTGGTCGTCGTTCGTTTCCCATGATTTTGCCAAAGCTGGGATAAATTCAAGTTTTTCGTTTTGGGAAGTAAGACCTTCATGTGTAAAATCTAGAATATTCGATTCATAAGCTTCTTCATAAAAAATAGGGTTGAACATACCTGCTGGTGCCGTATGCATCGCACCTGTTACCGTACCGCCTTCTTTTGGTCCATCATCCGTAGCTTCTTCATCATCTTTTTCATCATCTTTGTTAGTGTCTTCAGTAGTAGCATCATCTGGTTTCTTCGTATCTTTGTCACCTTCTGCATTGCACGCTGCCAACACTAAACCAAACATCAATACTAAAATAAGTAAAAACAGACTACTCCTATAACGTTTCAACAAATTAGTTCCCCCTCTTCATTTTTTATTCAAAATTCTCTATTTTTCATGTCTTGCCCTGTATACATCACCCCCTAAAAGTAATTAAATTCATTTTTCCGTGTATAAATGACAGGCAACAAAATGATTTTCTTCCAACTCTATCAGTTCGGGTACTTCGGAAGTGCAACGATCATATGCATATGGACATCTCGTCCTAAATGTGCAGCCAGACGGCGGATTCGCCGGACTCGGCAAATCTCCCTGCAGCTTAATCTTTTCCACCTTTTTAGCTGGCTCTTTATCAATGTCAATGACGGGTATCGAAGATAGAAGGGCACGCGTATAAGGATGAAGCGCATTGTTGTAAAGCGCTTTCTTAGATGCAAGTTCTACAAATCTACCTAAATACATAACGGCTACTCTATCACTAATATGCTTGACTACACTCAAATCATGCGCGATGAATAAATAAGTTAGACCTAATTCCTCCTGAAGATCTTTCATGAGATTTAATACTTGTGCTTGGATTGAAACATCCAAGGCAGACACAGGTTCATCGCAAATGACAAATTTCGGATTGACAACAAGTGCTCGTGCTATGCTTATCCGTTGTCTTTGGCCGCCGGAAAATTCATGCGGATATTTTTGCAAATCGCCTTTACGTAATCCTACTTTAGTTATTATTTCCGAAACTTGTTTCACTCGATCTTTTTTAGATAGAAGCCCCTGTACTATCAACGGTTCTTCCACAAGTTGTCCGACGCTCATTTTGGAATTTAAAGAAGCAAAAGGGTCTTGGAAAACGATTTGCATATCTTTTCGTTGCGGTCTGATTTTTCGTTGGCTCAAGTAGGATATATCCACATCATCAAAAACCACATTTCCTTCTGTAGGATCAAGAAGTCTCAGAATAACTCGTCCTAATGTTGATTTTCCAGATCCTGATTCACCGACGACCCCTAATGTTTCTCCTTTGATGATTGAAAAAGAAACGCCGTCCACCGCTTTTACTTGGCCGATCGTCCTTTTTAAAATACCTCCTTTTATCGGAAAATATTTTTTTAAATTTTTAACCTCTACTAAAATATCTTTATCGGTTCTATTATCTAGATTAGAACTTTCCAAGTTTCGTTCAATCATCGTCATTTGTACTTCCTCCATCCTCGTAAAGATAACAACGGACAAAATGGCCCGTATCCAGTTCCTTTAATTCAGGGTTTGATTCTTTACATTTGTCCATTACAAATGGACAACGGGTTGCAAAACGACAACCTATGGGGAAGTTATATGCGGGTGGAACCGTCCCTTTAATCGTTCCGAGGCGATCCACATCTTCGTCTATCTTTGGCAAACTTGCCAACAAACCTTGAGTATATGGATGTCTAGTAAGCTTTAATAGTTGTTTAGTAGGGGCTTGTTCTACAATTTGGCCACCGTACATCACCATTACACGGTCCGTATATTCATAGACAACACCTAAATCATGCGTGATGAGTAAAAGTGCCATTTGAAACTTTTCTTGCATTTCAACCATTAAATCAAGAATTTGTGCTTGAATCGTAACATCTAAAGCTGTTGTGGGTTCATCGGCAATTAAAAGCTGAGGGTCGCATGATATAGCCATTGCAATCATTACACGTTGCCTCATACCGCCAGATAATTGGTGCGGATATTCTTTCATTATTTCTTCAGGTCTCGGAATTCCAACAACTTTTAATAGGCTGACAGCTCGGATTTCGGCTACACGCCTATTAACTTTCTTATGCTTTCTAATGATTTCTGTTATTTGATTCCCAATGGTGAATACTGGATTTAAAGCGGTCATCGGTTCTTGGAAGATCATCCCGATGTCGTTTCCTCGAATCGAAGTCATCTGTTTCGGTTTTAATTTCAATAGCTCCTGATTATTCATTGTTATCGAACCTTCAATGATTTTCCCTGGTTTATTAATGAGTTGCATAATTGATAATGCGGTGATGCTCTTTCCACTACCCGATTCTCCAACAAGAGCGACAGTCTCCCCTGGAAATACTGAAAATGAAATTCCATCAACAGCTTTGGCAACTTGATTTTGGTTCAAATAAAAATAAGTTTTCAATTGTTCAACATCTAGTAGCGGTTGCATACTCATAAGAACACTCCATTCAAAACTATTTTACTTTTGGGAGAAAACGGAACAATTTGGTTAAATTCATTGTTGCGACAATTGACTACATTGTATTCGTAACTATCGCAATTGTCAATCTGATTTCACTAAATTTAATTTATAATACTGAATATTTTGTCGAAATTTGTTTGAGACATGTATCTTATAAAAAATATTCCCCAAACAAGGTGGTTGTTGCCATGTTTGGGGTAGTTTGTTATTGTTTTTTATTTTTGTCATCTCTTTCCCAAATCCGTAAATACGGAAACGGATCAAAAGCCCATTCAGTTCTTCCGTTATATTTGTACATTGCGTAATGAAGATGCGGTGGAAAACGTCCAGATGTTCCTTCTTTACCGTATCCTGAACTTCCAACATAACCAAGCACAGTACCTGGTTCTACAATGTCGCCTTCTTTTACTTCTTTATTAAAACCGGAAAGATGCGCATAGTAATGATACGTATTGTACATATCCCGTATGCCTACTCGCCAACCGCCATAATCATTCCATCCCATTACTTCAACAATTCCGTATGAGGTTGAAAGAACTGGCACACCATAATTAGCAAATAGATCTGTTCCTTCGTGTATTCGCCTGCCGCCCCAGCCCCTAGAGACACCCCATGTACTTCGGTAACTATAGTGTGCGCGAACTGGCAAAGGAAAAGCGCGTTCATCTAAATTTAATGTTTGAAAATGCTTATAAAGTGTTGAAATCGTCATAATTTGATTAACGGTTTCTTTGCGGTCATAAAAATCCATCAAAGCTTGTTTCACACTATTTTCCGTAGCACCATAAGAGCTAATATATGTTGCTATCGTATAGAGTTTGTCATCAGGATTTTCTGAATCGACAATTCCATCATTGTTTCCATCTCGTCCATATCCGTTGAAAAAGGTGATGGAAATTTCAGACGTATCTACGTTGGAAGGATTCAGGGCACCATTCCAAAATTCGCTCGGAAAGTATATAGAGATTGGACCCTCGCCCTTGGGAATATCAGAACGTACGGCTTGTATATTTCGTTCAAATTGATCAATAGCAGCTAAGTAATACCAAGGTAAAAACGGATTGCTGTTTTTTACGTAATACGCCATCCTTTCTTCTAATTCTTGCTCTCTTGTTTGTTCCTCTTCAGCTAATGTTTGACAAGGTGCAAAGAGGAATAGTGCGAATGCAAAAAACAATAGGCGATAGAAAACATTCAAACAAAATACCTCCTTTTGAGTATGTTATTTAGAGTCCCCCATTTCGATTGTTTCATGATTGGAAATATTTTTTTGAAAACGAAAATAAGCACTCAAGAATTGATTTCTTGAGCGCTTTCTTCGTTTCCTTATTGACGATTAGTACTTAGTGCCGACATCGCCGTATTCGTTTAATAGTTCTGCAAAACTTTTGTTCTTTTCACGTTCTTTTCGTTCGAGGCGAAGTTTTTCTTGACGTATTTCTTCTTTTTCACGTTCCACAGTTGTTAACTCGGTTTTCACTGATTTTAATTTTGCGAGCATGTCATCGTCTAGGGAATCAGACAGTGTTGGCGTTACATTGTCTTTCTTTGCAACTTGTTGACGGTTTCCGTTTCTCCTTTTTGCTGACATTAAAAATTCACCAACTTTCTATCAAGGACGTTTTACAATCGTTGCAACACCTTGGCCTCCGCCGATACAGAGTGTTGCGAGTCCAGTTTTTGCATCTCGGCGTTTCATCTCATGAAGTAATGTTACGAGGATTCGCGCGCCGCTTGCGCCGATAGGATGTCCAAGCGCGATGGCGCCGCCGTTAACATTAAGTTTTTCATGATCAAATTCAAGTTCTTTATCAACTGCAATCGATTGGGCTGCGAATGCTTCGTTGGCTTCGATCAAGTCGATTTCAGCTAGTTCCATATTTGCGCGAGCCAATACATTTTTCACCGCTTGAACCGGGCCGATTCCCATAACTGAAGGATCCACACCAGCACCAGCATTCGCTTCAATCGTTGCAAGCGGCGTTAAACCGAGGTCTTCTGCTTTTCTTTTTGACATGATAACAAATGCTGCCGCGCCGTCATTGATTCCGGAAGCATTTCCGGCCGTTACGCTGCCATCCCGTTTAAATGCCGGACGCAGCTTTCCTAGTTTTTCTGCAGTCGAGCTACCGCGGACATACTCATCCGTATCGAAAATTATCGGATCGCCTTTTCGTTGCGGAATTTCAACGGCGACAATTTCATCTTTAAATTTTCCGGCTTCAATTGCAGCAGCTGCTTTTTTCTGTGAATTCGCGGCGAATACGTCTTGTTCTTCGCGAGTTATTGAATAGCGATCGCATAAGTTTTCCGCTGTAATTCCCATATGATAGTCATTAAAGGCGCACCATAATCCATCGGAAATCATGCTGTCGACGACTTTTTGATCGCCCATTTTATACCCTTCGCGCGCATTCTTTAATAAATACGGTGATTGGCTCATATTTTCCATGCCGCCAGCGACGATGATGTCTGCATCACCTGAAACAATTGCCTGACGTGCCAGATGAACCGCTTTCAAGCCAGAACCGCATACTTTGTTTATCGCCATTGCAGAAACTGTCTCAGGCAGTCCTGCTTTAATAGCTGCTTGTCTAGCTGTATTTTGTCCGAGACCCGCTTGCAAGACATTCCCCATAATGACTTCATCAACGAGCTCCGGTGCAACTTCAGCACGTTCTAGCGCTTCTTTAATAACGGTTGCCCCCAAATCAACTGCCGATACATCTTTTAATGAACCAAGAAACGATCCAATCGCTGTTCTTACCGCACTAACAATGACTACTTCATTTTCCATTTCTAAATTCCCCCTTAACTATTTGCACCTTAATTTGCTTGTCACTCCATCTCATCATTATAATAAAAATGAGGAGGGATGGTATGTTTATTTTACCAAACAATGCAACAATAATCGAGGTCGGTCCACGGGACGGACTTCAAAATGAGAGCAAATATGTCCATGAGGCGGATAAATTGAGGTTTATTAGGGCATTACAAGGGGCAAATATTAAAGAAATGGAGTTAACATCTTTCGTTTCTCCAAAATGGGTTCCGCAAATGGCAGACGCTAATGCTATTTTAAAAAACACACCTTCAATTGGGCGGCAATTCGTCCTTGCTCCAAATGCAAAAGGGGCAGAATTGGCGCTTCGAGCAGGGGCACGTAGTATCGCGGTATTCGTAGGCGTAAGCAATACGTTCAATCAAAAAAATATCAATCGCACAACTGATGAAAGCATGGATGCACTTGTACCCGTTCTTGCTCGATTAAAAGATGAAGGGGTATTTATACGTGCGTGTATTTCAACTGCATTTTACTGTCCTTACGAAGGTAAAATCCAAATCGATGCAGTTGTACAATTATGTGAAAGGTTTGTCGCAATGGGGGCCGATGAACTCAGTGTCGCGGATACAATAGGGATGGCCAATCCTCAGGAAAGCTATGCACTATTTAAATCTTTAAAAGAGAAATTTCCAAACACATTAATAACTGCGCATTTTCATGACACGCAAAAAATGGCGATGGCTAATATATATGCTGCACTTCAAGCGGGAATTGATCGTTTCGATACTTCCGCTGGCGGATTGGGCGGTTGCCCTTTCGCTCCCGGTGCAACTGGTAATGTAGCAACGGAGGATGTTGTGAATATGCTTAATACACTAGGCATTGAAACAGGAATCGATGTGAAAAAAGTTTGCGAGGCTGTCTCACTCATTGCGCCGCATGTATCTAGACCGATTGAAACGGGTATGTATCGGTTGTTTAGGAATGGACAGCTGTAAGTAGGAGGAGAGTTTTGTGAAACGGCGCATCATCTATATAACCGGTGTGATTTCTAGCGTAATTGCTGCTTTTTTAACCCTTTTCGGATTTATCGTGACAAATCGGCTTATGTATTTAAAAATGAAGGATCCTGACGTTATTATGAAACGTGAAATATTGGCAAAACGGTTTGATGAAAAGTGGTATGAGACCGTGAGAAAAGAAGGCCTTTGGATTCATTCACCAAATGGTTATTTGTTAAATACAGTTTTTTTAAAGCCGCTAAATACGAAGAATACAGTCATAATTTGTCATGGAGTGACGGAAAACAAAACGAATTCGATTAAATATGCCCGATTATTTGAACGTCTGGGTTTTAACTCCGTCATTTATGACCATCGGCGACATGGTGAATCCGGCGGCAAAACTACGAGTTTCGGGTATTATGAAAAAGTGGATTTACAGGCAATCGTGCATTTTATCCGTGACGAAATCGGCGAAGGTGCATTGCTGGGCATTCACGGAGAATCCATGGGCGCCGCGACGACCATCCTTTATGCCGGAACATTTGATGATGATGCGGATTTTCATATTGTAGATTGTCCGTTTTCCGACTTTACAGAGCAAGTCCTGCATGTTTTGCGTATGGAGACGCCGCTTCGGAGTGCAATGGCTTTACGTATAGCAAATTTATTTCTAAGAATGCGAGATGGTTACACTTTAGATCTTGTTTCTCCACGGGAAGTAATTGAAAATGTTAAAAAGCCGATGCTGTTCATCCACAGTATGAAAGATGAATTTATCTTGCCGTATATGACAAAGGAATTGTATGAAGCGAAACCTGGCGACAAAATGCTGAAACTTTTCGAACAAGGGTCTCATGCAAAGTCGTTCAATGACAATTCCGAGTCGTATGAAAGTACCGTTAAAGAATTTCTATTGCGATTCGGTTTTCTATCAAAATTAAACACCCGCTAAATTTTTAGCGGGTGTTTAAATGTTATTTTTTTTTCTTTTTCTTTTCTTTTTCGCTAACCTTACTCATTTGACTCATCATCTGGTTAATCCTCTTTTGTGAAGGTTTTTGCCCCATCTGCATCATCATCATTCGTAGCATATCTTCATTAATCGGCGGGTTCTCTTCTAAGTATTTCATCATATATTGACGTGCAATGAAAAATCCGAGGGCCACACCAGCTAATAGCGCGACGACTGCTATGACAATTACCCATATCGTACTCATCCGCTATACCTCCTTCACTTCAGTTGTCCGTTTTTTACGGTTCCATGAAGGATTATACAATACTATTGACTGATATACTACCTTTTCATCGAAATATCGCTGCAGTTTTTCTTTCGCTGTCTGAAAACTTGATCGGTTTCAACCATCCCCACTCGCCGTTATTATCCATTACTGCAAAAAAACGACTATCTACTTCGGACAACGCGACAAATAAGTCCAGGTCTAACATTCGAGATCCATCACAAAAAACCGAAAGAGAATAAGCTGAAAGTGAGATTAGGATGGAGCCTTTTACAGGGTGAGTCAATTTATACTCCCCATTTTCCCGTTCAATTGTTTCAAATACTTTACTCAGATTTGAAAGGATAGCTTCATCTATTACTTCAGGCTCGATGACGTCGCATAAATAATGAATTTCTTTTAAATCATTATTTTGCTCGCCGTTCTCTTTCAGCAAATCGTATAAAAGTTGTTCTCGTCCAATTACGAATGGTTCGTATTCCTTTTTCACTTTATATATTCCGTACAATCGCACGACCCCCACCTCCTCATATGTAGAAGTGTATCTGTTTAGTTCTGAAAAGTCTGTCATATTGCGCGCTGGAAATTAACTAGTTTTGTCGAATTTTGATTCATTACATAGTTTCCTGTATTTTCAGTTATTTTATCATGAAAACCAGCAAAAATACAACTATTAATTATATATTTCCATAAATATTTGAAAAAAATATTCCAAAATCCATGGTTCGACCAGGCTTTTGGAATACTATTGCTACTTATTATTTTAGTAAGTTTTTCACTTTCGAAACAACATTTTCTTCAGTGAAACCGTATTTTTCCATCACGATGTTTCCTGGGCCACTTGCTCCGAATGTATCTATTGCCAATACATCGCCTTCGTCGCCAACATATTTATGCCATCCGAGTGATGAACCCATTTCAATCCCAAGACGTTTTTTCACGTCTTTCGGAAGAACGCTTTGTTTGTATTCATCATCTTGTTTTTCAAATAAATCCCATGAAGGCATAGATACGACACTTACATCAATATCTTCTGCTTTTAATTTTTCTTGTGCTGCTACAGCAAGGCTCACTTCAGATCCTGAAGCCAAAAGAATCGCATCTGCTTTTTCTTTCGATGCTGGAGATACAACGTAAGCACCTTTTGAAACTCCATCAAGCGCTAACTCTGCTGTCTTAGAAAGTACAGGCAAGTTTTGGCGCGACAAGACAAGAACTGTTGGATTCTTTCTTGATGAAACGGCCATATTCCACGCTGCAGCTGTCTCATTTGCATCAGCAGGACGAATAATTGATAATCCAGGCATCGCGCGAAGTGACGCCAAATGTTCAACCGGCTCATGTGTCGGGCCATCTTCACCCACAGCAACACTATCATGTGTGAATACATAAGTTACAGGAACATTCATCAGAGCTGATAAACGAATAGCAGGACGAACGTAGTCACTGAATACGAAGAACGTTCCGCCAAATACATGTAAACCGCCGTGTAGCGCCATTCCGTTTAATGCCGCTCCCATTGCAAATTCACGTACACCAAACCAAATATTACGACCTGAATAATCAGAAGGCAAGAAGGCGCCTGATTCTTTAATTGTTGTATTGTTTGAACCTGCAAGGTCCGCACTCCCGCCGAAAAGTGAAGGAAGAATTGGTGCAATTGCGTTAATCGCATCACCTGATGCTGCCCGTGTCGCTAAAGAAGTACCTGCTTCATAAGTCGGAAGTGATTCTACGAATCCTTCAGGTAATTTTCCTTCGATTGCATCACGTAATTCTTTTGCAAGGTCAGCGTGTTCAGCTTCATACTTTTCGAAAAGCTCGTTCCATTCCTGTTCTTTTTGAACGCCAAGTTTTTCAGTTGCTTCTTGGAATGCCTCATAGACACCTTCTGGAACAAAGAAGTCTTCCTCGAAAGTCCATTTGTAATATTCTTTTGTCAGTTTCATTTCATCTTCGCCTAGTGGTGCACCGTGTGCAGCTGATTTACCTGATTTGTTCGGTGATCCGTATCCAATTACTGTTTTAATCTCGATCATTGTTGGTCCGCCGGTATTTTGTTTCGCATCTTCAATTGCTTTTGATAGAAGCTCAACGTCGTTTCCATCTTCAACGCGGATGTAATTCCAACCGTATGATTCGAAACGCTTTTTAATATTCTCAGTAAATGACATATCTAATTCACCATCAAGCGAAATATCATTGCTGTCATAGAGAACAATCAATTTGTCTAATTGTAAGTGTCCAGCTAAAGAGATTGCTTCTCCCGCAACACCTTCCATTAAATCTCCGTCACCACATAGCGCGTACGTATGATGATCGACTACATCAAATCCAGGTTTGTTGTATTTAGCTGCTAGGTGTTTCTCGGCCATTGCCATTCCGACAGCCATGCCAATACCTTGACCCAGCGGACCGGTTGTTGCTTCGACGCCGACTGTATCGCCATATTCTGGGTGACCTGGTGTTTCAGAACCCCATTGTCTAAAGTTTTTAAGTTCTTCCATTGGAAGGCCATATCCAGCAAGATGCAATAAGCTGTATAGGAGCATTGAACCGTGACCCGCCGAAAGCACGAAACGGTCGCGGTTGAACCAGTTTGGGTTAGATGGATTATGGTGCATATGTTTAGTCCACAATGTATATGCCATTGGAGCAGCACCCATCGGTAAGCCAGGATGTCCTGAATTGGCTTTTTCAATCGCATCAATCGATAATGTTCGAATTGTATTAATAGCTAATTGGTCAATATTTTGAGTCATGAATGATGTTCTTCCTTTCTTATGTCAAATCTGTTTTCTAGATAGTATTCATCTTATAGTTTAGACAAAGCACACGATAATTACAATTTTTTTGTGGATTTTTGCCTATCTAGTTGCGAAAATTTCGTTTGCGAGCTTGTTTAACCTTTTCAGGCGTAACATCAGTTCCTTCTGGATCAATAACTTGAACGTTTTCAATCGTCTCTCTCATCGAAGAACGAAATGAAGCTAAATACTCCTGGCGCAGTTTTGTTTGCTCCTTAGCCTCTTCAATAGAGAGCCCTGCTGTTTTTGATTTTCTTGAGAGTTCATTAATTCGATTTATCTTTTCTTGAGATAGCATTTGTATTCCTCCGCATCTTTAACATTTCACTATGTAAAAGGTATACAAAAAAAGCAGGAAGCGCAATAATTTAGCCTTCCTGCTCGATTTCATATTCTTTAAAACGGCGGTGCACCGTTGCTTTACTTATGTCGTGCCCAAGACCTTTTAGCACATTTGTAATCTCTTCGAATGTTAACCCCTTATCGCGCAATGAAACAATTTCGCCGACCGGCACTTCGAGTCTTTCGCGACCTTCCGCATTGCCCCGATTTTTCAAGTTGCGTTCGGGACGATACCCGTCACGGACGGCACGCTGCATTCCACGCCTAATTTTCGCGTTGTGTAATTTGCGTTGATATTCCTCAACGATTGCTAGTATTTCAAGCATCATTGTATCCATTTCATTTAATGCGAGCGGCCCCCCGTCGTTATGAGAAAAGATTTCTGTTCCGGTTTTTGCAAGCAGATGCAAAATTGCCATTCGGGCATTACCACGACCAAGTCTTGTTTCATCTTGAACAAGAACGACATCGATACTTTCATCTCTCACAAAATCTAAGAGTTCAAGTAACCCATCACGGTCGATATCAAAACCGCTATGTCGATCCATGAATGTTTCGACGTGGGCGAATTTAAGATCTTTTGCTAATTGCTCCAGTTCCTCTTCCTGCCTAGAGAGGGACATTTCTTGCACTTCTTTTTCAGTGCTCACTCTGCAATATATAACGCATCTTTTCCTTCCTTCTCTCACTCAATCTCCCCCGCAAGTGTCGTGATATCATTGTGATTCAATAGGTTATTCTTCGGTATTTTCAACTCATCGCCGACACGTATTGTCGTCGTTGTAAGATTGTTTAAATTTATAATATCTTTAATCCATTTATCAGCCGGAACACTATTATTTGCGTATTTGACAGAGTAGTCCCACAGCGTGTCACCTTCAGCAACAACCACTTTCTCGAAGGGAACATCTTTTTCCGCTTTATTCAAACCGATCATGGTGAATATAATACAAACTGCAACGACAAGAAGTAAATAACTATTATTTTTTATGAATTGCATATTAATCTCTCCTAGCGAATGTTTGTTCGGAATGCATGTTCTTATAATAAAATAGATTTTTCAATTTGTCAATCTTTTTATAGAACTAACGTTTGTCTTTTATTAGAACGGCTGATATACTAGATTCAATAAGGGAATTCGTGTTCGAGCGTCTAATTTTTCTCAATGCGAAAACTATAATATAGGGGTGATTGAGTTGACAAAGATTTCTAAAAGACAGCAAGCGATTATGGATTTTATCAAGTCTGAAGTGAGTCAGAAAGGATATCCGCCGTCCGTTCGTGAAATTGGAACGGCTGTAGGACTAGCATCCAGCTCGACGGTTCATGGACATTTAGCGCGATTGGAGAGTAAAGGATATATTCGGAGAGATCCAACTAAACCACGTGCCATAGAAGTCTTGGATCCTGAGGGGCTTGAAACATTCAAACCGGGGGTCCTAAATGTCCCTCTAGTAGGGAAAGTCACGGCCGGACTGCCAATTACTGCAATTGAGAATATCGAAGAGTATTTTCCGTTACCAGAAACATTCGGAACACCTGACGATAACATTTTCATGTTGGAAATTGTCGGTGAGAGTATGATAGAAGCTGGAATTTTAAACGGCGACTATGTCGTCGTTAAACAAACGAGCTCAGCACAAAACGGCGAAATTATCGTAGCGATGACCGAAGATGAGGAAGCCACTGTGAAGCGATTCTTTAAAGAGAAAAATTATTTCAGATTACAACCTGAAAACTCTTCAATGGATCCAATTATTGTCGACAACGTATCCGTACTCGGAAAAGTCGTCGGCGTATACCGAAATATCCAGTAATACACATGCAAAAGGAGCTGTCATGAAAACAGCTCCTTTTTTTGTATCAATCAATTAATTTATTCGTTAATAGTTTATCCATTGAGGATAGTACCGCCGCTTTTACATGTTCATATGTTAATCCGCCTTGCACGTATGCCGTGTAAGGCGGCCTGATCGGTCCATCTGCTGTTAACTCGATACTGGAGCCTTGAATGAAAGTGCCGGCAGCCATAATAACGTCGTCCGCATACCCGGGCATATATGACGGTTCCGGTGCATAATGGGCATCGATAGGCGAATTTTCTTGAATTGTTTTGCAGAACTCAATCATTTGCTCGGCATTTCGAAATGATACAGACTGAATTAGGTCCGTTCTTCTATCCGAGTAGTGCGGTGTTGTCACGAGACCATAACTGTCTAGAAGGGCTGCTGTAAAGAGGGCGCCTTTCACCGCTTGGCTAACGATATGAGGTGCCAGGAAGAAACCTTGATACATTTCACGCAACGTATCAAGCGATGCGCCGGCTTCAGCTCCTAGCCCCGGAGACGTCATTCTGTAAGCACATTGTTCGACGAGTTCTTTCACGCCCGCAATATACCCGCCCGTTCTTACGAGACCTCCGCCTGGATTTTTAATAAGCGAGCCTGCCATTAAATCGGCACCTACCTCAGTAGGTTCTTTTTCTTCAACAAATTCTCCGTAGCAATTATCAACAAAAACAATAAGATTCGGGTTAATCGCCTTTACGTTCTGAACCATTTCAGCAATTTCCTCAATCATGAACGATGGTCTATCCGAATAACCTTTAGATCGTTGAATTCCTATCACTTTTGTTTTTTCATGGATATTTTTTTTCACTTCTTCAAAATCCACGCGACCATCTTCCAGTAAATCGATATGTTTATACGATATGCCAAAGTCATGAAGCGAGCCCGTGTCTTTGCCGTTACCTGTTACAATCGAGTCGAGAGTATCATATGGTTTTCCTGTTATGTACAACAATTCGTCACCGGGACGGAGTACACCAAACAAACTAATCGAAATGGCATGGGTCCCTGAAATGATTTGGTTTCGAACCAGGCAGCTTTCCGCCCCGAATGTATCCGCATAAACTCTTTCTAATACATCGCGTCCTTCATCATCATAGCCATATCCTGTCGAGCCGGTTAGATGAAAATCACTGACTCGATTATTTTTGAATGCAGCAAGAACTTTTTTCTGATTGGTAAACGCCACTTTTTCAACCTGCTTAAAATAAGGGGCAAGTTTTTGTTCAATTATTTCTGCCTGCATGTCCAGATTTGTTTCTTCATTTGCTAACATTAATTTTTGCCTCTTTCTTCTTTATGTTGATAGTTTAATTTTATCAGTTTGCAGCACGCGGTCAATGTTCACATAATTTCAATAGTTGTAATTCATCTAAAATCTGATAGTCTAATTTGAAACTACCTGAAATGGAGGAAGTCCGATGGCATGGGATGTATTCAGTTTTATTGGCACATTTGCCTTTGCGATATCCGGAGCAATAATTGCGATGGAAGAAGAATATGATTTATTAGGAGTTTATATACTCGGTGTTGTTACGGCTTTTGGCGGTGGAGCGCTACGGAACTTGTTAATCGGGCTTCCCTCGTCTGCATTATGGGAACAAGGTTTTCTATTCCAAGTGGCGATTGCGTCGATTACAATTATTTTTTTATTTCCAAATAACTTGATTATCCATTGGGAACGGTGGGGTACTTATTTTGATGCGGTTGGTTTATCGGCCTTTGCGATACAGGGTGCCATGTTTGCTGTTTCATTGGAACTCCCGCTTAGTGCGATCATTGTGGCAGCCGTTCTGACGGGTTCCGGAGGCGGAATTATTCGCGATTTACTAGCCGGAAGACGGCCACTTGTCTTTAAAAGAGAAATCTACGCTGTTTGGGCAGCAGGCGCCGGTTTATTAATCGGACTCGGCATCTTTAAAGGAGACATAGCGCTTTATATTTTGCTAGTCATCATTACAGGACTTCGAATATTATCATTAATCTTCCACTGGAGCCTGCCACTACGCAAAATCACAACAGTACAAGAAAAAAACGGAACCAGGCTATGAGTGCCTGTTCCGTTTTTTTCATTCTTCTAGGTCCATTGTAATCATTTTTGCCGGTACATAAGTTGAGATTGCGTGTTTATAAATGAGTTGCTGCTTTCCTTCGGTTTCAAGCAGGACTGTATAATTATCGTACGATTTGATAAGTCCTTTCAATTGGAAGCCATTCATTAAAAAAACCGTTACGGAAATATTATTCTTGCGCAATGAATTTAAAAAAACGTCCTGCATTTTACCTTGTTTCATAAAATTGCCCCTCCTGTGTTGTCATAACTTTTCTCTACTACCTACATTCTCTTTACCTGGACTAAAACCCTTTAAAACATTAATAATTTCTTTCACTTGTTCGTCTGTTCTCTTTGCCCCGTCAACCCAATTGATCGCTAATTTATTTTTGAAATAAGTCATTTGCCGTTTCGCATAATTCCGAGAGTTTTTCTTAATTAATTCAATCGCGACATCCAATGGGATCTTTCCTTCAATATACTGATGAAGTTCCTTATAACCGATGGCTTGTACCGATTGCATATTACGGATTCCCGCGTTCCATAATGCTTCTGCTTCCTGCAAAAATCCTTTTTCCATCATCTGGTCAACTCTTCTGTCAATCCGGTCGTATAGCAGTTCACGCTCCATTTCCAATCCAATTAGCAAATGATTATACATCGCATTTCTCCCGACATTTTGTTCGTGTTCGCCTTTGGTCTTTCCCGTCACTTCAATAATTTCAAGCGCGCGAATGATTCGGCGGTGATTGTTTGGGTGAATTTTTTTCGCATCGATTGGATCTAGTTGTTCAAGACGTTGATATAGAAGTTCGGGACCGATTTCATCGAGTTCTTTTTCCAATCGATTTCGAACTTCCATATCTGATGCCTCATCAGTAAACCGAAAATCATATAATACCGATTGTACATAGAGTCCCGTGCCTCCTACGATAATCGGCAACTTTCCACGGTTTTGAATTTCAGATACCTGTTCACGGACTGCGGCTTGGTATTGTGCAACAGAAAAATTTTCATCTGCGTCGATAATGTCGAATAAGTGATGAGGAACGCCTTCCATTTCAGCGGTTGTGATTTTCGCAGTTCCAATATCGAGTCCTTTGTACACCTGCATTGAATCGCCGTTAATAATTTCAGCATCTAATAACTTGGCCAACGTAACACTGAGCGCGGTTTTCCCAGATGCCGTCGGACCGACAATCGCGAGCACATCTAAATTTGCAGTCATCGTTTTTGCATCCATTCCAGCACCGCCTCTAGAACATGAACTTGAGATGGATCGTTCAACAACTCGTGCCGCCCTTCTTCAAATAACAACACAGTAACATCTTCAATGTTCGCATCATCATACTGCCGCGCTACTTTCCATACCGCTTTCCCGTAATTTCCTACTGGATCGTCAACCCCGGAAAAAAGCAAAATTGGCAATGTCTTCGGTATGTTTGCGATTTCTTTCTTCCGATGGATTAACCCGAGTCCGTTAAATAAGTCGATAAAAAATTGGGTGGTTGGAATAAAGCCGCATTTTTCATCAAGCAAGTATTCAGATACATGTTCTTCATTTTTTGACAGCCAGTCGAATTTTGTTTGCGGATCATCAATTTTTTTATTGAATGAACCGAAAACAAGCGAATCTAACAGGTGATTCCGTTCTGTATAACCTTTTCTTTTTCCCGCGAGATGTGCACATGCTAGCCCGCCATATCTGGCAATACCTGAATCATCCCCAGTTCCGGATAAGATAGCAAGATCGACGCCATCCCCGTGCAGTTGAATATAGCGGCGCACGATAAATGAACCCATACTATGTCCTAATAGGATAAATTTTGAAGTGATGTGCATGGTTCTAATATGTGAGATCGCTTCATGCGCATCTTGGACAACCCGATTAAAACCATCATTTTCTGCAAAGTATCCTTTCATGCCGTTCAATAATGCGGTGCGTCCATGCCCACGGTGATCATGTCCGGAAACAATAAAACCTTGCTCACAGAAAAAGTTAATCGCAAATTCATAGCGGCCAATATGTTCTGCCATCCCGTGAAGGAGATGAATATGCCCAATCGGCCTGGCGGTTGGTTCTTTAATAAAAGCGTAAAGCTTGAACCCATCCGACATTTCAAGTGTTAGTTCCTGCAATTTTCAACACCGCCCCTTTGACTTACTGTAATGATCTCTCTCTCTACATGACTCTTTTAAACATTTTTTCGATTTCATACGTCGTAAAATGAATGAGGACAGGTCGCCCATGCGGACAAGTAAATGGATTTTCTGCTTCTGATAAATCATTCAATAACCTTTCCATATCTGCCATCGTTAAATGATGATTCGCCTTGATTGACCGTTTACAACTCATCATAATCGCTGCTTCCTCGCGCAACTTTCCGATATCGATTCTTCTTGAGTTCAATACTTGTTCAATGATTTCTTCAATGATTTTTGTTTCTTCACCGGCTGGGAACCAGGTTGGAAATTCACGAACAATGTATGAAGTTTGCCCAAATTCTTCCAAGTATATTCCTACATCTTCAAGGAGTCTTCTACCTTCTTCAATTCTTGTTTTTTCATCAACAGAATAATGAAAAGTAAGTGGAACTAAAAGAAGCTGCCGTTCTTTATTTTCTGCTTCTTTTAATTTATCCCTAAAATATTCATATTTAATACGTTCTTGTGCCGCATGCTGATCAATCATAAAAAATCCGTCTTCATTCTGAGCAATAATATACGTTCCATGCACTTGTCCGACGGGAAATAATGTCGGAAACGCCGGTTCGACTTTTGTTTCGGTCACTTCCTCCGCAGGAAGGGGCTCGTTAACAGCCCAATCGGATTCCTGACCGGTTTGTTCGTCTTTTTCATATAAAGGGGACGGCTCGTTCATCGGCTGTTGTACGGGCATTCTGACCTTCTCGGCAGGCGGTTCCTGACGCGGAGGCCTTTCCCAAAACTTGACTTGTTCAGAAGGTTTTTTGGGAACCGTTTCTTTCTTCGTGACTCCGGGCACAAGTACATTTTTCTGAATCGCATTTTGAATTGATTCTTTAATAAGTGTAAGCAGTTCGCCTTCTTTACTCATACGGATTTGTTGTTTCGACGGATGGACGTTCACATCTGTTAGAAATGGATCCCCTTCGACATTAATAACCGCAATCGGAAATCTCCCGATAGGTAAAAATGTATGAAAAGCATCAAGCACTGCACGGTTAATCGCATGACTTTGAATCCAACGCCCGTTTACAATGGTCGTCATATAATTTCGCGATGCACGCGTCATTTCAGGCAATGAAACATATCCATGCACCGCGTAATCTGCGTTCTCTCCCTTAAATGGAACCATTTTTCGAGCTGCGGAGATTCCGTAAATATCTGCTAGGACGCGCAACTGATTGCCGCTTCCAGAAGTTTGTAATAGTGATTGACTGTAATGTGTTAATTTGAAAGCGATATGGGGATGGCTTAGCGCCAATCGATTCACTAATCCAATTGTATGGCCAAGTTCCGTTTGTATTGTTTTCATATATTTAAGGCGAGCTGGCGTATTGAAAAATAATTGCGAAACAGTGATGTCCGTTCCTTTTCGGTAAGCTGCATTGTCATGTTTCACAAGTTTTCCGCCGTCGATAAAGACTTCCGTTCCAGTACTTTCTCCGTCCGATGTCCATAATTCAATTTTCGATACGGAAGCGATACTGGCTAATGCTTCCCCGCGAAAACCAAGCGTGCGAATGCGAAAAAGGTCATGTTCATTATCGATTTTGCTCGTTGCGTGGCGTTCAAAAGCTCGGACTGCATCTTGGTTTGACATGCCTTTGCCGTTATCGGTTACCCTGATTTTTGTTAGTCCCGCCTCTTCCAATGCAACTTCTATGACAGTGCTCCCCGCGTCTATCGAATTTTCGACGAGTTCTTTTACGATTGATGCGGGTCTTTCAACTACTTCCCCCGCCGCAATTTTATTCGATAATGCATCGTCCATTACTTTTATTATATTCACGTCATTCACCCTTTCGCTGAGCGGAGTTTCTCTTTCAGTTCAAAGACATACTGCAAGGCGTTTAGTGGTGTCATGTTAAGTAAATCAGTTTCTTCTAAACTTTCCAGGACCTCTTTTTCCTCATCAGACATTGCATTCTGTTCAACTTCGCCGATGTCGAAAAACGCCATTTGTTGGGGTTCATTTAAACCGGCCGGTATTTTTTCTTTATTTTCAAATGTTTGCAACAGCTCTTTTGCACGGGCTAATAAAGGTGTTGGCAAACCCGCAAGATCCGCAACATAAATGCCGTAACTTTTATCTGCGGCTCCTTTCATGACCTTATGGAGGAAAACTACTTTGCCGTCTTGTTCCATCGCTGCGACATGTACGTTTTCCAGTCTTGAAAGTTTTGTGTCTAGCATCGTCAATTCGTGATAGTGGGTCGAGAATAATGTATTCGCTCCAATTTCATCATGAATATATTCCATCATGGCCTGAGCTAAAGACATTCCATCATACGTCGACGTACCTCTCCCGATTTCATCGAAGAGCAGAAGACTATTCTCAGTTGCATTGGCAATGGCATGTTGGGATTCCATCATTTCCATCATGAATGTACTTTGGCCGGATGCCAGATCATCAGCAGCACCGATACGTGTAAAAATCTGGTCTGTAACCGGGAGCACCGCGCTATCACAAGGAACGTAACAACCGATTTGCGCCATCACGACAGTGAGTGCAACTTGACGCATATAGGTGCTTTTTCCCGACATATTCGGTCCTGTGATGAGAAGCATATTCGCATCTTCAGGCAACACGCAATTATTTGGAACATAGAGCGAATGGTCCATCATTTTTTCAACAACTGGGTGACGGCCATTTTTTATTTGCAGTCCTTTACTTGCATGGAAAGTCGGCTTCACGTAATTTTGTTTTTCTGCGACTGTCGCAAATGATAACAGAACGTCAAGCTCACTCAATATGGAAGCTAAGCGTTGAACTTGTCTAATATGCGTCTTCATCGACTCCCGGACTGAACTGAATAAATCATATTCTAGTTCTAATCCATCTGCTTCGGCATTTAAGATTAAATCTTCTTTCTCTTTCAATTCAGGCGTTATATAGCGCTCCGCATTTGCAAGTGTCTGTTTGCGTTCATATCGATCATTATCTGCCAAATGGATATTCGATTTCGTAATTTCAATATAATATCCAAAAACACGATTATAACCGATCTTCAAGTTTTTTATGCCTGTTCGTTCGCGCTCTTCTTGTTCGAGTTCTGCTAACCACTCTTTTCCGTTTCTGGCGGCATCTCTGTATGTATCGAGTTTTTCATCATAACCATCTTTGATGACGCCGCCTTCTTTTACAGAAATCGGCGGATGTTCCGCGATTGACTTTTCCAGTATGTCTCTGGCTTCTTGGCAAACATCAATTTTTTTCGCGAATTGCGTAAGATGCTTTTTGCCCGAATTGGCGAGTGCAACTTTTAAGTCGGGAACTTGTCGCAAAGAATTTCGGAGTTGGGCAAGATCTCGACCGTTTGCAGAACCCATTGATATTCGGCCTGCTAATCTTTCAAGATCATATACTTCGCGCAAGTTTGTTTTCAGTTCATCACTTAAAAAGAAATCCTCTACTAATTCGGTCACCGTGTCGAGTCGATTTTCGATTTTCACTTGATCAGCAAGCGGTTGGTGAATCCACATTTTCAGCTTACGCGCGCCCATCGCGGTCACAGTTTCATCGAGCAGCCAATAAAGCGTGCCCTCTTTCGTCCCGTTTCGGATAGATTGAACGAGTTCTAAATTTCGCATTGAATTCGCATCGATGGATAGTTTTGCATGTTTTTCAATAAAATCAAAAGGCCGGATATGTTCAAGCGACGATTTTTGCGTCCGTTTCACATACGAGATAAGGTTATCGCAAGCTTCCGCTACATCTTCCGGAATATTATCTTGCCTGTTGAGGGCGTCCTTGCTGTATTCTATTGATAATGTGATATTTCTTTTTGCCATACTGTCGCTTAATGCGATATGCAGTCCTTCAGCAACCACCACTTCTTTCATGCCAAGAGCATCAATTTCAGAGATTAACGTGCGTTCATCACCTTCGACGTATTGAACTTTCCCTTCCCCGGTCGATAAATCTAAATAAGCAAGAGCATATTTCCCATTGGCAATGATAGCTGCTGAACCAATAAAATGATTTGTATTTGTATCTATGCTTTTACCTTCTGTCATCGTTCCCGGTGTTACAATTCGAACGACTTCTCGTCGAACAATTCCTTTTGCTTCGCGTGGATCCTCTGTTTGTTCGCAAATCGCCACTTTGTATCCTTTTCGGACAAGCGTTTCAATATACCCTTCTGCCGAATGATACGGCACGCCGCACATCGGAATACGGTCGCCTCTCGTCGCGTCCCGGCTTGTTAATGTAATTTCGAGTATCTGAGCGGCTTCCGTCGCATCGGTAAAGAATAATTCATAAAAGTCGCCTAATCTAAAGAACAAGAAAGCATCTTCATGTTCTGATTTTATTTTTAAATATTGCTGAATCATCGGTGTGTAAGCTGTCATTATGTACCCTCACTATTACTTTATGTTTTATTCATTATATCAAAGTTTAATGTAATACGAAAAAAAGCCGGGATATTATTCCCGACTCGATTAATTCGCCTTGGCGCAATTGAACCGATACGATGCTTTCATTAGTAGAAAACATGATTTAGAACGGTGATGAATCTTTTCCTTTTTTATGTTCTTGTTCGCCATGACCATGACCGTGTCCATGTCTATGGCTAGAGGATGACGATTCATCTCGGTTTGGCCATTCCTCTTCAAAAGTGTGCGGATGGACGGTTACGCAAACTTTAGTTTCGCCCACGACTTCCGCGACCAATTCACGTTCAACGCAAATAACAAATTTTTCTCCACACTCGGAAATAATTGCTTCTGTACAATTTGGGTGTTGTATGACATCGACGATTACCTCTTCAACTCTAGATGTCGGTTCATCCCGATAATGTAATCGAATACGGTCTTTATACGGAATTGTTTCCGTGAACACCGAAGTTTTCGAATGATTATTATGGGAATACCAAACATTTATATCGAACTTGCCAGAGACTTCAACGTATTTACCTGCTTTTTTTGCTTGATGAGTGTGATTGATAACCCAGCAGCCAAGTATGCTAGTCGGCTTGTTTGGCGGACATAGAATTTCTTTTGAATCGGTCCTTTCCTTTCCTTTTGCAACGATCGCCTTCGTCACGATTTGTCGTAAATTCTTCAGTTCTCTTCCTCCTCCATTCGCTTCAGTTTATCTTATGCGACAGGAGCCTAGAGAGTGAAAAAATCGACAGGAAATTAATCCCGCCGATCTATATTATTTAATACTAATTGTTGTAAGTTGTGTTTTTAACGTATGAACCAGTTTCGCCGCGAAGCAAATCTCCGTCAGTTGACTTGATCACTTCATTTGTCACGCCGTTTGCAATTGTTGTCGAGACAAGTTGCAGTAAATCATTTACTTCACCTTGTGATTGTTTGAACTCTTGAACGATTGGAACCGTATCGATATCTTCTTGAATTTTATCAATTTTGCCTTCGATAATTTCCAACGCTCTTTCTTTTCCGTACTGTTGGAAGTTGACAGCTTGCTTTTGCAATGACTTTAAGCTTGCAATACTTTCACGTATTTTCTGATTTTCATTGATTTGAGCTTCTGCGCGTTTGAAAAAGTCTACTTCCTCCGTGTTGGCAATCATCAATGCAATTTCATTCGCTTTAGCGATAATTTCATCTTTAGTATATTTTTTTTCCATTATAATACGACCTCTTTCTTTTCTGCAACGCCGATAAATTCGCCGTCGAGCGACCATGTTTTCGCATCGGTTATTTTTACATGGACAAGTTTTCCGATTACATCCTTTGGCGCTCTGAAGTTAACTAGTTTGTTCTTTCTAGTGTAACCGGAAAGAACTTCGTCATTTCGTTTACTTTCGCCTTCTACGAGAACTTCCACAATTTGACCTTCAAATTGCTTCATGGCTTTCAAAGAATATTCGTTAACAAGTTTGTTTAATCGTTGAAGTCTATCTTTCTTCACTTCCATCGGGATATTATCCGCCATTTTCTCAGCAGGCGTGCCATCACGTGGAGAATAAATATACGTATACGCTGTTTCAAAACCGACTTCTTCGTATAATGTCATTGTTTCCTCAAATTGTTCGTCGGTCTCATTTGGGAATCCGACGATTATATCTGTCGTTAATGACACATCAGGCATTGCGGTTTTTATTTTACGGGCGAGTTCTAGAAATTCTTCTCGCGAATAAATTCTACCCATGATTTTCAAGATCGATGTAGAACCCGATTGAACCGGCAGATGGATATGTTCGACGAGGTTTCCGCCTTTTGCCAGCACTTCGATTAAATGATCATCGAAATCTCTTGGGTGACTTGTCGTAAAGCGGACGCGCGGAATATCGATTTTACGTAAATCATCCATCAAATCGCCGAAACGATAATCCAGATCTTCAAAATCTTTTCCATAAGCATTCACGTTTTGTCCAAGGAGTGTAATTTCTTTATACCCTTGGGCGGCGAGTTGTCGAATCTCTTGAATGATATCCCCGGGTCTCCGACTGCGCTCTTTTCCTCTTGTATACGGCACGATGCAATATGTACAAAACTTATCGCAACCATACATAATGTTCACCCATGCTTTAATCTCGCCGTGACGAACCTTTGGAAGGTTTTCAATAATATCGCCTTCTTTAGACCACACTTCGATAACCATTTCTTTTGACATATACGCTTCATGTAAAATGTTTGGCAATCTATGAATATTGTGCGTGCCGAAAATCATGTCGACTTGGTCATAGGTTTGCAGTATTTTATTGACGACGGATTCTTCCTGCGACATGCAACCGCAAACACCGATTAAGATATCTGGATTGCGTTGTTTAAGCGGCTTTAAATGACCGAGCTCCCCGAACACTTTGTTTTCAGCGTTTTCACGAATGGCACATGTGTTTAACAAAATAATGTTCGCATCTTCGACTGTTTCGGTCGCTTCATAACCGAGGGCTGTAAATATACCCGCCATTACTTCTGTGTCGTGTTCGTTCATTTGGCAGCCGTATGTCCGGATATAAAACTTTCTGCCATTGCCCATATTTTGAAAGCGTTCTTCTATTTCAAAGTCATCAAAATACACGACTTCTTCCCCGCCGCGTCTTCTCGCTTTTTTCAAGTTAGGCGGCTTATAGACTGATTGGAAATATTGACTATAATCTTTTTCATTCTTTTCTTCTTTATTTACTAAGCCCGACTTAATCTGCCCGGCACTTATGCGCTGTTCTTCATTCATAAATTTGAATCCCCTTTCCGACAGTTTCTCGGGAACGATTTCATACGTACCTTATTATACTTAAATTGGAGCCGAGTGTACAAGGAGAGGATTAATTGTTGGCATTTTGTCGATTGTTTGTCACAGTTTTACATTGTCTATTTCCAATTAAAAAAACTACGGAGATTTAATTATCCCCGTAGTTTTTCATTACATATCGTTTTGTGTTGCCCCACGCGCTCGCTTTTCCACGAGCAACTTCAATGCCGTCCGTCCCTCACCATTAATCATGATATCGGTGAATGCTGGCGCACAGGTAAGATCAGATCCACTTGGCGCGACAAACCCCCGTGCAATCGCAATTGCTTTCACTGCTTGATTGAGTGCACCCGCTCCTACAGCTTGCATTTCCGCATACCCTTGTTCTCGGATGACTGCAACGAGCGCACCAGCAACTGAATTTGGATTCGAGCGAGATGAGACTTTCAATGGGTTCACCATTATTCCTCCTTATTTTCCGATGTCTATGGAACGGATACGTCCATAGCCCATACTATGAGAAAAAGGATTCGTTTAGACTCAACTTAGCTTTCGAATGGTTTATCATCGTTAATCATGATGCGTTCAACATGAATCGCTTTCCCCGTTTTATCATCCAGTTCAACGTATAAACCGTTTAATTGAACGCGTCCATTTTTCGGCACTTCGAATCGCACCGGCATATTTGTTTGAAAACGGTAGATGACATCTTCTTTTTTCATGCCGAGAATTTCATCGTACGGTCCTGTCATGCCCGCATCTGTCAAATAGGCGGTTCCTTTAGGAAGAATCCGTTCATCCGCTGTCTGGACATGCGTGTGCGTTCCTACGACGGCTGATGCACGCCCATCGAGATGCCACCCCATCGCGATTTTCTCGCTCGTAGCTTCTGCATGGAAATCGACAAAAACAAGCGGTGAAATTTCATGTGCTTCGTCCAGTAGTTCATCAGCTTTTGCAAACGGATCTCCATGGGGCGGCAAAAATGTTCTTCCGTGCAAATTAATCACGGATAACGAAACGCCGTTTCGTGAAATCGTCGTCATTCCGCGACCCGGTGCTTCATCCGAAAAATTAGCCGGGCGAATTAAATAATCAGTCTCATCAATGAAATCATAAATTTCTTTTTGATCCCAAGTATGGTTTCCCATCGTTACAACGTCGACGCCAGCGCGCAGCATATCATCAAAAATCGCCTTTGTGATTCCTCGGCCAGCTGCTGCATTTTCTCCGTTCGCAATGACGACATCTGGATTGTATTTGCGTTTTAGTCTCGGTAAATAGCGGTACACCATATCTCGCCCAAGCGATCCGACAATATCACCAATAAATACGATCTTCATTAAAAAAACCTCTTTCTTTTTGGGTGGTTAAAATGAAAAAAGGCTTCGGGACTGTAATTCCCGGAAGCCTTTTATCATCATTTTGCGTAGTCAACCGCGCGCGTTTCACGAATGACCGTTACCTTTATATGACCCGGATAATCAAGTTCTTCTTCAATTCGTTTTCGAATATCCCTAGCGAGACGATGCGCTGTAATGTCATCAATCTGATCTGGACGAACGATAATCCGCACTTCGCGACCTGCTTGAATGGCAAATGATTTTTCTACGCCTTCGTATGATTCCGATATTTCTTCGAGTTTTTGCAAACGTCGAATGTAGTTTTCTAATGTTTCACTGCGTGCACCCGGTCTCGCTGCAGACAAAGCATCTGCTGCCGCGACGAGTACTGCGATAACCGATGTCGCTTCCGTATCTCCGTGATGGGATGCGATACTGTTAATGACGACCGGATGTTCTTTGTATTTCGTTGCGAGCTCCACGCCGATTTCGACATGACTACCTTCAACTTCATGGTCAATCGCTTTTCCAATATCATGAAGGAGTCCCGCACGTCTTGCAAGTGTAACGTCTTCTCCAAGTTCTGCCGCTAAGAGCCCCGTTAGGTATGCAACTTCTGTAGAATGCTTTAGAACATTTTGTCCATAGCTAGTTCTGAAGCGCAGTCTTCCAAGAATCTTTATTAAATCTGGATGAAGATTATGAACACCGATATCAAAGGTTGTCTGCTCTCCCGTTTCACGAATGAGTTCATCCACTTCGCGTCTTGACTTGTCAACCATTTCTTCAATACGCGCTGGGTGGATTCGTCCATCCTGCACAAGTTTTTCAAGTGCGAGGCGAGCAGTTTCTCGACGAACTGGGTCAAATCCTGATAAGACGACCGCTTCCGGTGTATCATCAATTATAAGATCAATTCCTGTAAGTGTTTCAAGCGTCCGGATGTTACGTCCTTCACGACCAATGATTCGGCCTTTCATTTCATCATTCGGCAAGTTTACTACGGATACTGTCGTTTCGGTAACATGATCTGCTGCGAAACGTTGTAATGCGATAGAAAGTATTTCACGTGCTTTTTTGTCTGATTCTTCTTTTGCTTGCAGCTCTGACTCTTTTGTCATAACGGCGATATCTGTTGCGAGTTCTTTTTCTACTTCTGATAGAATCACTTGTTTTGCTTCTTCTCGCGTTAGTGATGATATTCTTTCTAGTTCCGTTTGTTGAACGGTCACTAGTTCTTCCGCCTTGCGTTCCATCTGTTCAATATGCTGTTGTCTTCCTGTAAGCGCCTCTTCTTTGCGCTCCAGACCCGCTTCTCTTTTGTTGAGAGCATTATCTTTACGGTCGAGATGTTCCTCCCGCTGCAAATGACGATTTTCTTGTTTTTGCAATTCCGACCGTCGTTCGCGGATTTCAGCTTCCGCTTCAATTCTCAGTTTGTGAGTTTCATCTTTCGCTTCCAGTAGTGCCTCTCTTTTCATAGCCTCCGCTTCACGCTTGGCCTCCTCGACAATTGTTTCTGCCGAGTATTTGGCACCTGTCACTTTTGATTTGTTCACTTGCCTATTAACAAAATAGATAACAAGAGCACCGACGAAGAAACCGAGCAAAGCGGAGATGATTATTTCTACCATCCTGGTCACCTCCTAATTGCTATTCTTTTCATTTTCAGTCGGCTCGTATATCAACGTACAACATACTGCCTAAATAATCTTTTGGGGTAAAAGGTATACAGTTCTAATTGTATCTTTGTAAAAATCGCATGTCAAGGATACACAAGTACCGTCATGACGATTAATTTAGAATTTAGTACGTTCAGGAAGAAAATATTGGGAATACACAGGCTTTGTTGCGAAGTGGTGCGGAAAATGGTTCTTTGGTGTGTGGGATCTGGTGCGGGAATAAATTGACCTCCGAAACACGGCGCGAGAATAACAGCACGAAAGCAGCGAGAGCCACTCAGCTCGGTACCAGAAAAAAACGCCGCGAAACCCGTTACGGGAACAAACTCAGAGCAACGGGAATAACGTCACCCGCAACGAGAGCAACACGGCGCGATACGGGAATAAAAACTACGCGAAACTCGTTACGGGAACAAACCTGGGAACAACGGGAATAACGTCACCCGCAACGGGAGCAACACAGCGCGATACGGGAATAAAAACGCCGCGAAACCCGTTACGGGAACAAACCTAGCAGCAACGGGAATAACGTCACCCGCAACGGGAGCAACACGGCGCGATACGGGAATAAAAAACTACGCGAAAGATTAATCCAGTGCGAGAATAACGACAACTGATTCGAGCACAACGCGGCGTGATACGAGCACATCAAGAATTGATAAGTGAATTAGGTGGCCGCAAAAACACGATACAGGCTCGCGATACGGCACAACCGCCCCCTCTAGTTTGAACACAAAAAAACAGTTCACCCATATAGAGTGAACCGTTGGAAATTGATTATTATTTTTCTTCTTCCAGTAATAATTCTAGTTCTTCAGCTTCAGCCTCGTCATCGACATCGTGTCCGTCAACGATTTCGGCTTCTCCGCCAAGTTTATAATACTCGCGGATTTTTGTATCGATCGCTTTTTTAATATCTGGATTTTCAACCAGGAACTGCTTTGCATTTTCGCGGCCTTGTCCTAGACGCTCTCCTTCGTATGAATACCATGATCCACTACGCTGGACTACTTCTACTTCAGTACCGAGGTCTATAATTTCACCTTCTTGTGAAATTCCCAACCCGTACATGATATCCACTTCTGCAAGGCGGAATGGCGGTGCAACTTTGTTTTTCACGACTCTGATACGCGTCTTGTTTCCGACAATTTCAGTACCTTGTTTAATTGCTTCGCCGCGACGAACGTCGATTCGGACTGATGCATAGAACTTCAGTGCACGTCCGCCCGGAGTCACTTCTGGGCTACCAAACATGACGCCGACTTTTTCACGGATTTGGTTAATGAAAATTGCATTCGTTCTCGACTTATTGATCGCACCGGATAATTTCCGAAGCGCTTGAGACATTAGGCGTGCTTGCAAACCAACATGCGAGTCGCCCATTTCTCCTTCAATCTCCGCTTTAGGAACGAGCGCAGCAACAGAGTCAACAACAATGATGTCAACTGCGCCACTACGAACAAGCGCCTCACAAATTTCAAGTGCTTGTTCGCCTGTATCCGGTTGTGATAATAATAATTCATCTATATTAACACCAAGACGTTTTGCATATTCAGGGTCGAGCGCGTGCTCCGCATCAATAAATGCAGCCGTTCCGCCTTCTGCTTGTGCAGCGGCAATCGCATGAAGTGAAACGGTCGTTTTACCCGAACTCTCCGGTCCATAAATTTCTACTACACGACCGCGCGGGTATCCGCCTACTCCTAATGCGATGTCGAGTGCAAGTGATCCACTTGAAGTCGTAGCAATTTTACGATCTGTTTTTTCTCCGAGTTTCATGACAGATCCTTTACCAAATTGTTTTTCAATTTGTTTTAATGCCATATCTAAAGCCGCTTTACGATTTTTCAAATATATTTCCTCCCTAAAATGATTTCCTGTTTTTCTATCTGTTCTTACTATACATCTTTTAGGAAAAATACACAACAAAAAAGCGAACGTTTATTCGAGCGTCTTTTATTAAAATGAAATAATTCATGCTAAACAGGCGCGATTTTTCAATTTTCATATGAAAATAGCTATCAAAATAAAATTTTCAAGTTTACTATTTCGAAAGCTCTTTAATCAAGTAATAGAGTGCAAAACGAGCTGAGCGCAGACGGTTGCTATTTCTTGTTCCTGATAACATCAGCTTGTATGTTGCAGGTTTCCCATTTGGTAAAGCGATACCAATCCACACCGTTCCCACCGGTGTTCCGTCATGGGGAGTCGGCCCGGCCGCGCCTGTTATGCCGACCCCGACATGTGTATCAAATTTCTGTTGCACATGAAATGCGAGCGATTCAGCACACTCTTTGCTAACCACTCCGTACTCGTCAAGCAAATTCTGATCGACGCCAAGTTGGTTAACTTTCGCGTCTTCATCATAAACGATAACTCCGCCGGAAAGCGTGCCGCTAATTCCAGGTTCATCTGCAAGTTCTGCAAGGAATAAACCTGCAGTTAAACTTTCTGCTGCTGATAATGTGTATCCTTTTTGCTTTAGAAGCTCTACAGCTTTTGAAGATAATGTATCATCGTCGATTCCATAGATGAATTCACCTACAATTGAACGAATTTCTTCTTCGATCGGATTGATCAATTGATTGGCTTCATCAATTGTTTTCGCTTTTGCAGTAATTCGTAGCGTGACTGCTTCAGCTGTCGCTAAAGGAGCTACTGTTGGATTGGACTGTTGTTCTAATATTGGTTGAATGCGATGTTCAAGTTCCGCTTCGCCGATGCCATAAAATTTCAGGACACGCGATGTAATGACTTCTTTTTTGCCACTGATCTTAAGTAAATATGGAATTGCTTCATCAACAAACATCGGCTGCATCTCATGAGGCGGACCTGGTAGAAGTATGTATTGAATACCCTCTTTTTCGACAGCCATTCCCGGCGCCATCCCTGTGCGGTTTGGCAGCACTTCTGAACCTTCAAAGACCAAAGCTTGTTTTTTATTGTTTTCAGTCATGATGCGCTTGCTTCGTTCAAAATATTGTTCAATTTGTTTTAGCGCTTCATCATCGCTTATGAGTGTTAAGCCGGCATGTTTTGCAATTGTCTCCTTGGTCATATCGTCTTTAGTCGGTCCAAGTCCACCCGAAAAAATAAGAACATCCGCGCGTTCTTCCCCAATCGTAATCGCTTCTTCCAACCGCTTCGGATTATCTCCGACTACTGTGTGAAAATGGACGTCTATCCCTATTTCTGCGAGGCGGGAAGATATGAAGCTTGCGTTCGTATTCGTTATTTGGCCGAGTAATAATTCAGAGCCGACAGCAATAATTTCAACTTTCATCAGCAAATCTCCCCTTACATGGATTCGAGTAACACGCGTCTATTTTTATAAAAATAGTCAACGCCCGACAAAACAGTGAAGAATAATGCAATGTATAACATGATCGTTCCAAAAGGCACTCCAATTGATTCGAAATAGATGTTATTGAATAGAAGAGAAATAATCGCGACAATCTGTGTCACAGTTTTAATCTTTCCGAGTTGATTTGCCGCTACAACTTCACCGCCGCCCGCAAGGATTAAACGGAGACCTGTAACCGCAAATTCACGGCTAATGATGACAATGACAATCCAGGACGGCGCTGTGCCAAGCTCGACTAGAATAATAAATGCCGCTGAAACGAGCAATTTGTCAGCAAGCGGGTCAAGAAATTTACCCATATTTGTAATGAGGTTATATTTCCGGGCAATGTAACCGTCAAGCCAATCTGTAATTGAAGCAAAAATAAAAATCAGGCCGCCGATTACATGACTTGTTTGAATATCCGTTTTGAGCAGATTAACTGTGCCAAAATTAAAGTCGGCGAGCATGAAAAGCATAAAAACAGGAATTAGTAAAATACGTGATACTGTGATTTTATTTGGTAAATTCAAATGGAACACCTTTCCTTTCAAAGAAAATAGTCATCTGGCTAGATGACTATTATTCTTTCTTATATTCTATAATAATATTTTGTGGTGTACGGTCATTCGCGTATTCAAGCAACTCGCCGTTTACAAGAATTTCCGTCGAGGCAGGACGACCAACGCGAATTCTCACCCAGTCAGTATCTGAAACATCTATTTCCACTGAGTCACCCGCAGCTAAAGTGTGAGCGCCCCGTGGTTGTGGCATGCGTTCTGTTCTTGAACGGTCCAATACGCCAATCCATGAATCACCGCTCGTTTTAATTTCAAGTTTGAATTCTTCCGCCTTGGAAAGCCTGTAGAATGAATCTACTCCAGCGTCACTTTCATGTGTTAATTCTTGTTCGACAGCAGAGTCCTCAGGTTCTTCGCTCTCTTCAGGTTCTTCTTCAACATCCTTGCCATCACCTGTAGAATCTGCATCATTTTTATTTTCATCTTCTGGTTTATCTTTATCAATGATTAATGAGTCTTCTGTTCCAACATCTGGAGTTTTATTGGCAATGTTATTCTTATTTAAAAAGTATACGACAGCAATGATTACAATAATGAATAATGCCACAATAACTTTTGGCAATACTTCATTGAGTCGAGAGCTCCTTAAATTGCTTCGACGCGATAAAGTTTGAGGAGCATGTTGCTGTTCCTCTTCTTTTAACTCCAGTTTTCCTGAGCTGTCACGATACAAAAGAAGCATCTCATCCGCATCTAGCCCGACTGCTTCCGCATATTGCTTAATAAAAGCTCGGACATAGAATGACCCTGGCATCGATCCAAATTCTTCATTCTCGATGCCCGATAAATACCGTTTCTGTATCTTTGTTATTGATTGTAAATCATCTAATGAGTAGCCTTTCGCAATTCTCGCCTCTCTGAGACGGTCACCTAGTCCGGTCACCACAAACACCTACCTATCTTATCAAAGGTTAAAGACGTCAAAACCACCCATTGCCCCCCTATTGGACATCATATGGTTTTTCTCCATCATTTCGTATGTAATTTCTTGATCATGTTCAGTTCGCAATTCAATAATATAGTCAAAATCTTCAATTTTGTACTCAGAATGCTGTACAAAGATATCTGGATGTTCGACTACTTTTATTGATGGTATGCGCATCATTTCTCGAACAAGCTGCAAATGTCGTTCGTCCGATGCTTTGCGCGAGACAATTCCATCTAAAATAAAAATATTATCTTTCGAAAATTCATCTCCTGCAAGCGTGTTCCGAACTGTTTGCTTGATCATTGTGGAAGAAAGAAAGATCCATTTCTTATTGGCACAAACACTCGCCGCAACAACCGATTCTGTTTTACCGACACGCGGCATGCCCCGAATTCCGATTAATTTATGGCCTTCTTCCTTAAATAGCTCAGCCATAAAGTCAACAAGAATTCCAAGCTCGCTTCGCAGAAACCTGAAAGTTTTCCGATCTTCAGAATCTCGTAGTATATAACGGCCATGTCGAACCGCAAGAATATCACTCAGTTTTGGTTCGCGAATTTTCTTGATTTTAATAGTATCCATGGTTGAAGCGATTTGTTCAAAGCGTTGAATTTGAGCGTCATCTTCAGTTGTCAATAAAAGCCCTCTGTGCATGCCGCCATCTTCTCTTTCATGTCCGCCATCCACACTGTTGATTGTTACGATATTGACTCTCAACATGCCTAGTAATGAAGAAATATCCCCGAGCAGTCCTGGGCGGTTCACTTGAATTTCATATTCGAGATACCATTTTCCCATTCGACACACCCCTTCCGGTTATAAGGACGCCTGAAAACGTACATAGTTCTATGATACCGGATTATAGACAGTAAGAAAAGGAAAAAAGTAAAAGGATGTAGATATTACACGAAACGAGTTGAATTTCGCGAATAAATGCATCCCATTATTTAGTTAAATGTACCAGCCGCCATTTACTTTTATTATTTCGCCTGTCATATAATCTGCTTTTCCGCTCAGAAGAAATTCTACAGTATCTGCAACATTTTTTGGTGTCCCGACTTTCATAAGCGGAATTTCATCGACAATCATTTGCCGCTCATCTTCAGGTATCGAATCATTCATGCGCGTTTCAATCCAACCTGGCGCAACCGCGTTGACACGGAAACCAGAATAAGCTGCTTCTTTTGCATACGCTTTGACGAACGCGTGCTGGGCGCCTTTTACCGCTGAATACATCACTTCTCCAGCCGCCCCAGTGTTTCCCCAAATTGAACCGATGAAAACAACATAAGAGGGGTTGCAAAGACGGAGCTTCGATGATACTAAGCCGATGAAATGAGCCGGATTTTGCACATGAACTTTCCAAAGTGCATCCATATCCGCTGTTGTTGTTTCAGAAAGCAGTTTGTACATTGGCTGACCATTCGCCACCACAACGGCATGTACTTCTGAAAGTTGTTCCGCCAATACCTTTGCAGCATCATTTCTGGAAAAATCAGATTGAACGGCTTTAAAGGATTGCTTAGGGAACTGCTTGCTTAATGTCATTCGAAGATTTTCGGTTTCCAATTCGCTTTCATTAAAATGAAGGTAAAGCGACCATCCAAGAGCTGCGAGATTACCGCAAATTGCTCGTCCAATCTCGCCGGATGCACCGAGGATTACCGCATAGCGTTGTTTTTTATGCATTTTCTTTTTCTGCTGGAAGGACTTTATAAACCGTAAAACCACTTTCATCATTGAATGTCGAGAAAGCATTTTTCAAATCTTCAAGCGTCAATTTTTCAAGCACCGGAACGACATCAAACAACTTCATATCATTAAATAAATATCGAGTGAATTGGTTTGCAATAAATTCAATTGAATTTAAAGAACGCATAAATTGACCAATTTTGCGTTTTCTCTGACGATCAAGATCTTCATCTGTAATCGGCCAATTCGTTGTTGCTTCTCGCAGCGTTGCTCGAATGGCTTTTTCTAGGTCCTCGGGATTTTCGGAATCAGATGAAATCATCGAAAAGCCAAATCCGTTTTCCATCATAAAGCTGTAAGAATAGGATTCGTCGATTAAATCATCCTTATAAGCATTCGCATAAAAATCGGATGATCTTCCGAATAAAACATCCATCACCAGTTCTGAAGCAAGTTCACGAATTAACATCTCCTCACCTGAAACATCCGTCTTTGTGCACTTCATGCCAAAACTTAGTTTCGGTTTTGTTACATCCATAGAGAGTGTTCGTTCTGGTTGGACAACGGAATCGGGCTCTTCCGGAAAGCTTCGTTTGATTTCTTCGGCTGGGGAAAATGATTTCTTATTTTGGTTTTCCTTTATGAATTTCATCATTTCTTCTGGATCCACAGCACCTACAACAAAAAACACCATGTTAGATGGGTGGTAAAATGTTTCGTAACATTCATATAAATGTTCGGCAGTGATTTCGTCAATTGTTTCAATAGTTCCTGCAATATCAATTTTAACTGGATGTTCATGGTACATATTTTCAATCATGCCAAAGTATAAACGCCAGTCGGGTTGATCGTCATACATTGTAATTTCTTGCCCGATAATCCCTTTTTCCTTCTCAACCGTCTCTTTCGTGAAATAAGGGTCTTGCACGAAATCCAGGAGCACTTCTGTATTCTCATATAATTTATCTGTTGCAGAAAAAAGATAAGAAGTTCTCGTAAATGAGGTAAATGCATTCGCCGATCCGCCAAGAACGCTAAATTCTTGAAACACGTCGCCATCTTCTTTTTCAAATAGTTTATGTTCAAGAAAATGAGCAATCCCATCAGGAACAGTCACTTCTTCATTTTTACCAAGCGGGATAAATGTCCGGTCAATAGAACCGTATTTTGTTGTAAAAGTTACGTATGTCTTTGAAAATCCCCTTTTCGGCAAAATATAAACATCAAGACCATTTTCCAACTTCTCATTATATAAGGTTTCCTGCAAATTATCGAAATGCACTTTATTCATTTGAATCACCCTCCTTACCCGACAACAAATAAACGACTTCCAATTGAAGGTCCATTGCCATCTTCTTCACATCTTCTTTTGTAACGGCATCCCATTTTGAAATGAGATAATCTGCAGTGAAATCTTCATCAAGTTCCTTAAATTGATCGTAGACTTCAATTTGCCCTCTTGCTGAATCGAATGTACTTGTAATACTGTTGGTAAGTAATGCTTTTGTTTGATCTAATTCGAGATCCGTTACCTCTCCATTTTGCAGTGCTAAAACTTGCTCCTTAATAAGCGATACAGCCTTATCTTCTAGTTCGGCGTCGATCCCTGCCATGACAGAAACAAGTCCATAATGGGATGCATAAGAACTAGACGCGTAATAGGCCATACTTTCTTTTTCACGAACATTCATAAATAATTTACTGTGAGCAAAACCGCCAAACACGCCATTCATCATTTGCATTTTCGTGTAATCAGGGTGATGAATCGTAATAGGCGTGCTAAAGCCCAGATGGAGTTTACCTTGTTTCATGTCTTGCTTTTCCCTGACATGTTCAGGTTCGGTCCGATTAACCTTTTCAGTCGTTTTAAACGTTTCTATTTTACGAGCTGGACGAGCGCCAAACGATAGAACCGCTTTTAACTTTTCGGCAATTTCCGTCTCGTCGATATCGCCTGCAACATAAATATCAACCGTGTCTTCCTCAATCATTGATTTGTAAGCTGCTAGTAAAGTCTCAGGCGTTATTGCTGCTACTGCTTCCTCTGTTCCATCTGAGCTAGTTGAAATCGGGCTATTCGGTCGCAGGATTTCAAGCAATCGCTGTTGTGCATAACTAGTCTTATTATCATATTGCGAGCGTATTCTTTCCCGGACAGATTTTTTCTCCCGCTCGACAATTTCCGGTTTGAAGTTATCGCCTTCAAGATTCGGATTGAAAATAACTGTTCCAAGTAATTCAATCGCTTCATCAAGGACGCCGCCATCTGATAGGTACTCATCATTCACGCATTCAACGTTCAATGACAGAATATGCGTATCGCCACGTTTTGCGACACTCGTGTACATAATGGTTCCATATAACTCGTCCAATTTATTGCGAAGTTCGGTTTGCGTTCGGAACATGCCATTAGAATCTTCTAGAACTTTTGCAAGCACGGCGCGTGTTGCTGCAGTCTTTACATCCAAATTATTCTTCCACTTCACGGAAAAGTTTACCGTTTTGAATTGATTCGACTTGCGGGTATATAATGTCACACCTTGTTCTAATCGATTTTTAGTAAACATCCTAACACCTCTGTTTTTTGTTAATATGAGTCATACTCACATCACTATACATTCCAAAGCACACTTCATGCAAATACTAGGATGTATAATGTTCAAAAAAATTGAAAAGCTACCTAAAGTCTTTTACGACTTTCAAGGTAGCTTCAGATTTCTTATCGTTGCCCTTTAATATACGGTTGCCCGCTTGCTTTTGGAGCAGTTGCTCTACCTATAAAACCGGCAAGCGCTAAAATTGTGAGAACATACGGCAAGATATGCAGGTAAACCGTTGGAACATTTTTCAAAAACTCTATTGAAGGCGCACTTATCGCGAGTGCTTGTGCAAACCCGAAAAATAATGCTGCGCCCATTGCCCCGATTGGATGCCATTTACCAAAAATCATCGCGGCTAATGCCATGAAGCCTTGCCCGTTAATCGTTGCATGTCCAAAGTCATTCGTCATCGTTTGCGAATAAATCGCTCCGCCGATACCAGCAAGCCCTCCGGAAATAATGACTGCAATATAACGAATTTTAGTCACGTTAATCCCCATCGTATCTGCAGCCAATGGATGCTCCCCAACAGAACGCAAGCGGAGCCCGAAAGGCATTTTATATATAACAAACCAAGCTAACAATGCTACCAGAACAGCTAATATAGAAGAACCATAGATTCCCTTGAAAAACATAGGGCCGATAAATGGAATATCTTCTAAAAACGGAACATTGAAACGCGGAATACTGCGTTGAATAAAGTCAGTCTGCCCTTTTCCGAAAATTAATTTCACTGTGAATAAAGCGACTGCGATTCCTAACATATTAATCGCAACACCCGATACAACCTGATCCGCTCGGAAAGTAATCGAAGCGACCGCATGCATGATTGAAAAGATCGCCGATACAATCATCGCGGCAAGTAAGGCTAGCCACGGGGTCCAAGCGCCAAAGGTACCTGCAAACGTCAAGTTAAACAAAATCCCGATAAAAGCCCCCATAACCATCAGTCCTTCAAGACCAATGTTGACAACACCTGAACGTTCTGAGAAAACGCCGCCAATCGCAGTAAAAATTAGAGGCGCCGCGTATGAAATCGTGATTGGTACGATAAAATAAAGAATATCAAGAAAACCCATTTCACTTTGCCCCCTTTTTCTTATTCACGCGATTAAGGATCACTCGGATGATATATCCTGAAGCAACGAAGAAAATAATAAGCGCAATAATTATGGAAACAATCTCTGTTGGAACTCCAGCCTCATTTGGCATATTCCCTGCACCGTATTTCAATGAGCCGAATAATGATGCTCCGAAAATGACTCCTAGCGGTGTATTTGCTCCTAGTAATGCAACCGCGATACCATCAAATCCGATCCCGGTAAAGCCGCCCAGATTAGCCAAATATCCAAATGTGCCAAGCGCTTCCATGGAACCAGCAAGACCAGCAAAAGCTCCTGAAATCACCATTGAAAGAACAATGTTTCGATTTACGTTCATGCCCGCATATTGCGAGGCATGTTCGTTGAAACCGACTGATTTCAACTCGTAGCCTGTTTTAGTTTTATCCAATAGAAACCACATGACGCCAACCATTGCGAGTGCTACTAATATGCCGTAGTGAAGTGTTGAATAGTCCGTTATGTTGGATAAAAATTCTGATCGAAGTGATGCAGTTTCATGAATTTTTTCAGTCTTATAACTTCCCGAAACCGTTTTAATCAATGCATTGACTACATGAAGTGCAATATAGTTCATCATAATTGTTACGATAACCTCATGAACTCGCAAAGCAGCTTTCAAAATACCAGGAACTAATCCCCATAATGCTCCAGCTAGCGCGGCTGCAATTAAAGCAAACGGCAAATGAATAATTTTCGGCAAATCAAACGCTGATCCAACATAAGCGGCCGCAAACCAACCAACGATAAGTTGTCCCTCTACTCCTATATTAAATAAGCCTGCCCGGAATGCGAATGCAACCGCGAGTCCTGCTAAAATATAAGGACTTATTTGTCTAATCGTTTCACCGATTGCATATGCATCTCCAAAAATACCATTCCACAAGGCGATATACGCAGTAACTGGATCATATCCACTGAATATCATCACAATCGCTCCGACAATCAGACCCAATATTATGGATATGACAGGTACTAATAGATTGATAACTCTATTCGACATTTGGATCCTCACCTTCTTTCAGCACAACTTCATCACCAACAACAATCATTTCACTTTTCTGGTGTCCAGCCATTAAGAGCCCTAACTCTTGTTCAGTTGTCTCTGATGGATTCACCGTATCAACAATTTGACCATCATAGATAACTGCTATTCTATCGGATACATTCATAACTTCATCAAGCTCAAAAGAAATTAACAAAACAGCCTTCCCGTTATCTCGTTGCTCTATTAATCTCTTATGGATAAATTCAATCGCTCCAACATCAAGTCCCCGTGTTGGCAGTGCGGCAATTAGCAAGTCCGGATCACGTTCTACTTCGCGGCCAATAATGAGTTTTTGCTGATTTCCACCGGAGAGAGCGCGTGCAGGTTCATGCTCGCCTTGGGTTCTCACATCATAAGTATCAATTATTTTTTTAGCTTTTTCAGAAACAACTTTGTAATTCATAATGCCTTTTTTCGAATAGGGTTCATGGTAGTATGATTGCAAGGCGGCGTTATAACCGACAGAGAACTCCAATACTAAACCATGCTTATGGCGATCCTGCGGAATATGACCAAGTCCTATTTCAGTAATTTCCCGCGGACGTTTACCTGTTATATCTTTACCGTTAATAGATATTTTTCCTTCTTTAACTTTTCTCAAGCCAGTAATCGCCTCGATAAGTTCGCTTTGACCGTTTCCATCGATTCCCGCAATCCCGACAATTTCACCTTTTCGAACAGATAGATTTAAGCCTTTAACTTTTGATACCCCGCGGTAATCCTCAACTACAAGATTTTCAATATGTAAAACTTCATCAGCTGGAAATGCCGGACCTTTTTCCGTTTTGAAAATGACTTGTCGCCCAACCATTAACGTAGCGAGTTCTTCGGGATTCGTTTCACTTGTAATAACTGTGCCGATTCCCTGCCCTTTACGAATAACAGTGACACGGTCAGTGACATCCATAATCTCTTGAAGCTTGTGCGTGATTAAGATAATCGACTTATTTTCTTCAATAAGCTTTTTCATAATGATAAACAGCTCATCAATTTCCTGTGGTGTAAGCGAGGCAGTCGGTTCATCAAATATAAGGATTTCAGCACCTCGATAAAGCGTTTTCAAAATTTCAACGCGTTGTTGCATTCCAACAGAAATATCTGCGATTTTCGCATAAGGGTCTACATTCAACCCATATAACTTGGAGATTTCCGCTACTTTTTTTGCTGCATCTTGGATATTGATGATTCCCATTTTTTTTGGTTCGTTGCCTAAGATTATATTTTCTGTAACCGTTAAATTTTCAACTAGCATAAAGTGTTGGTGCACCATTCCAATACCAAGATTATTGGCAATATTCGGATTGGAAATCGCAACTTTTTCACCGCGCACCCGGATTTCTCCGCCTTCAGGTTGATAAAGACCAAATAGCACGTTCATCAACGTTGATTTACCTGCGCCATTTTCACCTAAAAGTGCATGGATTTCCCCTTTTTTTAGCTGAAGTGTAATATTATCGTTCGCAACGAAATTACCGAATTCTTTTCTTATATCCAGCATTTCAATGACGTATTCCAATGGATTCACTCCCTTGATAAGTAACTTGCAAAATTAATACAAGAAAAGATTCCATTTTCTGGAGGAAACCTTTCTTGTATTAATTTAAATGCGATAAAATTAGGAAGGCCGGAAAAACCCGGCCTCCTACTGCACTAAAATTATTGTTTTGGATCTTCTGGCACTTCAATTTCTCCATCAACGATCTTTTTTGATAATTCGTCAATTTTGTCAAGAATGTCTTGTGGAATTGCACCGCGCGAATCGGCAAGTTCAATCATTCCCTCAGCAATACCATAGCGCGTTATTTCGCCGCCTGGGAATTCATCTTTTTCAGCAAGTTCCGCTACGCTCATAACCGACAGGTCAACTCGTTTAAGCATTGAAGTAAGTGTGATGTTATGGTCGCCCACTTGGCCTTCATCGTATTGGTCTGAGTCAACGCCGATTACCCAAATATACTCATCCGGGTTTGCAGCTTTACGCTCTTTCGCTTCTGAGAACACACCATTACCTGTTCCGCCAGCAGCATGGAAAATAATATCTACACCAGAAGTATACATACGGTTTGCTGCTGCTTTTCCATCTTCAGCTTTGTCAAAGTTACCCGTGTATTGCACGTCTACTTTAATATCAGGGTTAACAGCTGCAACTCCTGCTACAAATCCTGCATGGAAACGTTCTATAACGGGGATTTCCATTCCGCCAACAAATCCAATTTTATCGGATTTTGTCATAAGTGCAGCCGCAGCACCTGCAAGGAATGCGCCTTCTTGTTCTTTAAACATGATGCTTGCAACGTTTTCCACGTCTGATTCTTCATCGACAAGTCCGAACATTGCATCTGGATTTTCCTTTGCAATTGTTTCAATTGCATCTTTCAGCAGGAATCCGATACCATATACAACATCAAAATCGCGACGAACAAGTCTATTCAAGTTTGATGCATATTCTGAAGCGTCATTGGATTGTAGATAGTCATAACCGCCATCGCCTTTTTCAAGACCGTTTTTCTTACCGTATTCTTCGATTCCTTTCCAAGCGGATTGGTTGAAAGATTTGTCGTCAACGCCGCCTGTATCCGTAACCATTGCAACCGATACCGCGTTTTCATTCACTTCGCTTGAACCAGTAGCGCCTTCGTCTTTCTCTTTACCTTTATCAGTTCCGCATGCGCCAAGCAAGCCACCGATAACAAGCATCATCGCTAGTGCAAGACCTAGTTTGCTTTTTCTCAATGTTAGACCCTCCTATTATTTCTTTTTAATATTAGTAACGACGTATATACGTCTTATACCCGTTTTCGTACGACATGAAAACTGAATTTATCTGCGCGAAAATAGTTTTTCGAATATAGAACCATTTCCCCGTCTTCAGTGTAATGTCGTTGTTTTAAAACTAGAAGTGGCACATCTACGCCGCAGCGTAAAATCGAGGAGGCTTCTTCGTCATAACCGACCGGTTCGATATGCGCTATGGCTTGATCGATTCGGACATCACCGGCTTGCTCGATTGCATCGAAAATAGAAACGCTAAAAAGTTCTTCTGTTTCATTCGGTAAATATTTGGACAATAAATTGTCAATACAATAAACGACTGGGTCGCCATCTGCTGTTCTAACTCGTTTTATCGTTACAAGTTTCTCATCTTCATCAAAATCGAATTGTGAGATACAATCATCTGTAGGATCTGTATTTGAAACATCCATAAAAATCGTCCCTGGTTCCATTCCTGCATTCTCTATCATAGCGGATACACTTTCCAACTGTTCAATACCTGATGTAAAGATTGGTTTTGGATTTATAAATAAACCAAGCCCATGCCGGCGGATTAGCACGCGTTCATCTTCTAAAGCCGTTAATGCTTTTCGAAGAGTTGCCCGAGTGACATCAAATTTTTGAGCAAGTTCAAGATCGGAAGGAAGACGATCATTTTCATTATAAATTCCCGATTCAATCATTTCTTTCATAGTCTCAATTACTCGCAAGTAGTGTTGTTGCCTTGCAATAGTCATCAATGTATCACCGTCCTCTATAAGGTCAGACTTTTCTTTCCTATTTGAATATCACTACTAATCAATTTCACTATATCACTTTCGTCCCACAAAATAAACATAGATTCCAAATAAACATTGCGTTTCCAAACTTTAGTAACAAATTGATAACAAATTCCACGTTCAATTCACGAATGTATATCGGCTTCATCTTTACTAATGAGAACTTGACGCGGCCTGCTGCCATCCGGCGGTCCGACGACGCCTCGCATTTCCATCTGATCTACAATGCGTGCAGCTCTCGAATAACCCACTCTGAACCGACGTTGCAACATCGAAACTGATGCCGTTTGCAATTCTGTAACAAGTTGAACTGCATCGTCATACAACTCATCCGTCTCTTCGTGCGGAGCCACGTCAACGATTTCAGTTGGAATCATCTCTTCTTGATATTGGGCTTTTTGTTGTTCAATGACAAAGTCAACAACAGCCTCAACTTCACGGTCAGAAACAAAAGCTCCTTGGATTCGAACAGGTTTAGACGCTCCTGCCGGCAGGAACAGCATATCCCCTCTCCCCAACAACTTCTCCGCTCCGCCACTATCTAATATCGTTCTGGAGTCGATTGCAGAAGACACCGCAAATGCGATTCGCGAAGGAATATTCGCTTTAATAACACCTGTGATAACATCAACACTAGGACGCTGGGTTGCAATGATTAAGTGAATTCCAGCCGCACGTGCCATTTGTGCAAGACGCGTTATGGAATCTTCTACATCGCTTGACGCAACCATCATTAAATCCGCAAGCTCGTCGACAATTACTACAATATAAGGCATATGCGGATGCTTTTCGTCGTTTTCTAAATTCCACTCGTCAATATGATTATTATATCCTTCGACATTTCGCGTTCCGGTATGTGAGAAGAGTTCATAGCGACGTTCCATTTCAGAAACTACTTTTTGCAATGCCTGCGCCGCTTTTCTTGGGTCGGTTACGACTGGCGCCAATAAATGCGGTACCCCATTGTATACATTAAGCTCAACCATTTTCGGATCAATCATCATCATTTTCACTTCATGCGGTTTTGTACGCATAAGAATGCTTATAATAATCCCGTTTATGCAAACACTTTTACCACTACCGGTCGCGCCGGCGATTAACATATGCGGCATTTTGTTTAATTCGGCTAGAATAGCTTGTCCTGTAACATCGCGACCAAGTGAAATCATTAATTTCGATTCGGGCGTATTATTTTCTTTTGCTTCAATGACTTCTCGAAGGCTCACGACTGCAACATCACTATTCGGCACTTCAATGCCAATAGCAGATTTCCCTGGGATCGGCGCTTCGATCCGAATGTCACTCGCTGCAAGTGCTAGTGCTAAATCATCCGTCAAACTAACGATGCGGCTGACTTTAACACCCGTAGCTGGAAGCACTTCATACTTTGTGACTGCTGGCCCTAGATGGACTTGTACAACGCGCGCTTTCACACCAAAACTTAAAAAAGTATCTTCCAGTTTTTGCGCATTTTCTTGAATCGAATCATATTCGCCGGATTGATCATTATACGGGGTTTCTGTTAGTAATGTAGTTGGCGGTAATATATAAGATTCGTTTTCTTCCTCCCCGATTATTGCGCCTAATTTACTGACATCGCCATCGTTTGAATCCTCAACTGCCTCTTTTTCAAGAACAGCAGCTTCCTCATCTCTAGCTCGCTTGTCTATCTGTTCAGTAAAAGTAGAAATTATCGGTTGTGAAGGAATATCCTCCATGATCGGGTCGGCGATTACAGTCTCTTCATTTACTTCTGTCCGACGAGTTCTTGTTTTCTTAGGCTCTACTTTTTTCGTTTTCTTTTCTTTCTTGTCACGAGAAGCTTTTTCTGAGAAAGTTTTTTTAATCGACTCAACCATTTTCGGGAATTTTTCTGCAATAACTGGCACTAATGCTTTTCCAGTCAATAATACGAGTCCAATTAGCATTAATAACACGCCGGCGACGGTTGCCCCTGCAGAATCAAATAAAGAATAAAACATCGCAAAAAGAAAAGCCCCGAGCATTCCGCCGCCTAACGCGCCGGTTCTATCTGCTATTCCGTCATTAATAATCAGTACATTCCACGTTTCTTTTAATGCCGAATCCGACATTAGCACTCGGCTTTCATTGAGTTCTTTAAATAAATGGACATGGCTAAATAACAGTAAGCTTGCAAGTACAAACAAGCTACCTCCCATTATCCTATTTTTCCATCCACCCACTCTTCGCATAATCATAAATATAAGCGCTTGTACAATTAACAGGAATGGAATGGCAAAATGCAAATTCCCAAATAAAAATCTTGTCGCGGAAGATAGACCTCTTCCCGCTGGTCCAAATTCAAACATGATAATAACGGCTAAACCAATCATCAATAGACCAATAACCTCGTACAATAATGGATTCAGACCTGGTTGTTTCTTTTTTCGATGATTCGCGCTTCGTTTTCCTTTTCGTTTTCTAGACATTTTTCTCCCGTCTCCTCCTTTCTTGAAAAAAAGGATTTCCCGCCGGTCAGACGGCAAGGAAACCCTTCGGAGCGGTAGGATCTAATTTAGCTCGATTAATATTCCATAATAATTGGTATGATCATTGGACGTCTTTTCGTTTGCTGGAATAGGAACGAGCTAAGCGTGTCGCGTATCTCTTGCTTTATCCCTGTCCATTCAAATGATTTTTTAGTCACATGTTTCTCAACTATTTTTGTGACTAGTTTAGTTGCTTCTTCAAGAAGTTCCTCTGATTCGCGCACGTATACGAATCCGCGCGAAACGATTTCAGGACCAGCTGCTATCCGCTTATCTTTACGGTTCAGAGTCACGACAACTGTAAAGATACCATCTTGCGATAATAGTTTACGGTCTCTGAGGACAATATTTCCAACGTCGCCGACACCGATACCGTCAATTAATACGTTACCGGCTTGCACGCGTCCGCTCATACGCATTTTACCGCTTTTATATTCTACAATATCGCCTTTATCAGCTATAAATATGCTTGTCTTCTGCATACCGACCTCTTGCGCAAGTTTCGAGTGCGCCATCAGCATGCGATATTCTCCTTGGATAGGGATGAAATATTTTGGTTGCATCAAGTTTAACATGAGTTTTAAATCTTCTTGGCTACCATGTCCGGAAACGTGAACTTTTTTGCTTGACGTCAGTACTGTCGCACCGTTTTTGGCTAATTCATTCATCGTTTCGTACATGGATACTTCCATTCCAGGTGATGGCGTAAATGTGATTAGAACGGTATCTGTTTCTTTAATTCGAACATCATTATGGTGCTTCCTGACGATTTTCTCCAATGCATCCAATGGTTCGCCTTTATTACCAGTGACGATAATGACGACTTTATCGTCTTCATATTTTTCGATATCATTTACAGGAATAACAACACCGTCTTCAGTCGTTAAATAACCAAGATTAACGCCAACCTCAAAATAACTTTCAAGACTCTTTCCGACTACGGCTACTTTTTTACCTGTTTCAAATGCTGTGTCCAATACTTGTTGAATTCGGATAAAGTTAGAAGCATATAAAGCGACTAAAATACGGCCTTCAGAAGCATGAAACGTTTGCGATAATTGTTTTTCAATTACAGATTCGCTAGTTGTGTATCCTGGTCGTTCTGCCTCGGACGAATCAGACATTAATATAAAGACGCCATTTTCTCCAAGAGTTGCCATTTTTCCGATGTCGGGACGATAATTTCCTTTTGCGGATTGGTCAAACTTAAACTCGCCAGTGTGAACAATAGCACCCTCACTTGTGTTAAATACGATTCCCAATGAATCGGGAATACTATGAGTCGTATTGAAGAATGTAACATGCGTGCGATTAAAGTTCATTCTGCTTTTGTTAGTTACTTCAAAAAAGCGAACGGATGCTGGTGCAGGCATTTCTTTCAAATGTTCTTTAGCTAACGCTAAAGTCAGTTTCGACCCGTATACCGGCGCTTGTACTACTTGCAATAAATACGCAAGAGAACCAATCGCGTCTTCATGTCCATGCGTCAGGAATATTCCTTTCACGCGTTGTTTGTTTTCCTCAACGTATGTAAGATCAGGTATGACGATATCGATACCAAGCATTTCTCGTTCTGGGAACATAAGTCCTGAATCTACGATAAATAGTTCTTCATCGATTTCCACGACATACATCGCTTTCCCAACTTCTCCTACCCCTCCAAGGGGAATGATTCGGATTATTTCATTTTTAATTTTTGTCAATTTTGTTCCTCCTATTTCTACTTCCCGTCCATATCGACTATGATTCATTATACGGGACGAAACGTTCTTGTACAAACAAAAAAAGCCGGTTTCCTAGACCGGCTTTTTATCAAACAAAAATATGTTCATTGTTTTTGAACTTTTCCCATACTTTATCAAAGGCCTTATTTTCTTCGTTATACCCGATTAATGGTAACCTTACGCCACCAGTGTCAATATTGTTTTTTTGCAATGCATATTTCACTGGAACCGGATTTGGCGAAGTAAATAATTCTTTAAACAATGGGAGCAGCGCTCTATGCATGCGAGCTGCTTCTTTTGTACGTCCTTCATTAAATGCGGTGATCATTTTTTGCATTTCATTCCCGACCACATGCGACGCTACTGAAACAACCCCATGCCCGCCAATCGCAAGAAGCGGTAATGTAAGACTGTCATCTCCACTATAGACCTTAAATTCAGGGTCGGCTTCTGCAATTATTGTCGCCATTTGTTCAAGGTCCCCGCTTGCTTCTTTTACTGCACGAATGTTTTTCACTTTCGATAAAGCAATTGTCGTTTCGGGAGTCATATTAATAACGGAACGTCCCGGGATATTGTACAAAAGTATTGGAAGACTTGTTTTCTCGGCTATTGTTGAAAAGTGAGCGTACAATCCCTGCTGGTCCGGCTTATTGTAATACGGGGTAACAAGCATAATGCCATCCACGCCAACCCGCTCTGCCGTAATCGTGCTTTCAATTGACTCGGCAGTTGCATTAGAACCTGTTCCAGCGATAACTGGAATTCGCTTATTAACCGTTTCAATTGTAAATGAAAGGAGTTCTTCTTTTTCTTTAGCCGTTAACGCAGGCGATTCACCTGTTGTTCCGCATACGACTAAGGAATCTGTCCCGTTAGCGATAAGATGTTCAATCAACGCCGCTGTCTTTTCAAAATCGATGGCGCCCGTTGATGAAAACGGGGTAACCATCGCCGTAGATATTCGTCCAAGCTCCATACTAAAATCCCTCTTTCATTGTATTCATTTCTTCTCCGTTGCCAAGAGTGATTCTGCAATTTGCACTGAATTCAATGCAGCGCCTTTAATAAGATTATCCGTCACAACCCACATATGAAAACCTGCTGGATGATCTGGGTCTTTGCGTAGACGCCCAACGAACACATCGTCCTTGCCTTCTGAAAATAAAGGCATTGGATAGTGTTGAGTTTTCGCATCATCTTGAACTACAATTCCGGGCGCATTGACTAGTTCGGAACGAATATCATCAACAGAAACGCCTTCTTTATCAACTTCAAAATAAACTGATTCAGAATGACCCGATACCACCGGGATTCGAACACATGTCGCTGATACATGCAGCTCATTCATATTAAAGATTTTTTTTGTTTCATTAATCATTTTAAGTTCCTCAAACGTATAGCCTGAAGAATCGAAGGCATCGATTTGAGGAATCGCATTAAACGAAATTGGATAAAATTTTTCTCCAGCCCCAGTCGGTAGAAGTTTAGCATCAATTTCTTGTCGATTGTTAAACTGATTGCTTTGGATTTCCAATTCGTCAATCGCTTCTGCTCCAGCACCGGAAACTGCTTGATAAGTTGAAACGATAATTCGGTTAAGTCCGAACTTTTCTCGAATCGGTTCAAGTGCTGTCACCATTTGGATTGTTGAGCAATTCGGATTTGCGATAATTCCATTATGCTCTTGTAGCACATCTGCATTCACTTCCGGCACAACAAGTGGAATTGTTTCCGTCATTCGAAATGCACTTGTATTATCAATAACGACCGCGCCTCGTTTTACCGCTTCTTCGGCAAACATTTTTGAAATAGCGCCGCCTGCACTAAAAAATGCAATATCAACATCATCAAAAGATTCGGGAACAGTTTCTTCAACCGCAAACTGTTTGCCGTCCACTTCAATTACATTTCCAGCCGACCTTTTTGAAGCAAGCAGTTTAATTGAACTCGAAGGAAAATTACGTTCAAGTAGTTTTTCTAGAATTTTTGTCCCAACGGCACCTGTGGCGCCAACGATAGCAACATTAACTGTACTCATAATCAAATCTCCCTTTCAGCATCAAAGCAGTTGTAATGGAAAGATTATAGCATAAGATTTGGTTTATTGTGTCGGAACCTTCATTTTTCTTCATGAATTATTAATAAAGGTTGGATTTGTTCGTTTTTTAGCGCTGCTGCGGCTGCTGGAACCATCAAGGAAAAGTCGGAGATTAAGGAGTTTGGTTTTTTGATCGGATCGTCCTGTCCAAAAGGGATAAAAAAAACATTTTTCATATTGAGGAGTTTCATAAGGTTGACACCATTTAATCCTAAAGCATCATTCGTTGAAATACCTATAAGAACCGGGCTGCCGTTACGTAAAGTTGCTTTAGCGGCCATTAGTACTGGTGAATCGGTTGATGCATTGGCAAATCGACTTAGAGAATTGCCTGTCATCGGTGCAATAATCATGCAATCAACAGGTGTTGATGGTCCAAATGGCTCGGCGCCAACAATTGTTGAAATAACCTTTTCCCCTGTCGCCGTTTCAATCCTGGCAATCCACTCCTCTCCTGTGCCGAACCTGGTTGCGGCAGTGAGAACTGAATGTGTAATAACAGGTATAACTGTAGCACCAGCGTCAATCAGCGAGTCAATAACTGGAATAATCTCTTCATACGTGCAATGCGAAGCCGTTATCCCAAGACCTATCCGCTTTCCTTGTAACATTTACTTCCCCTTTCATCTTCGGTGAATCCTCTCGAGTGCACCACTTAATGAAATTGCTGCATCGAAAGGAAAATACTTCCCTGGCAAACCAGGGAGTAATCTATAGTATTCATTCACCGATGAATCCTTTAGGCACCCGGGCGCTGACGCAAGATCGAAAATGAAATCCGGCATTTCAAATTGCTTCGTTAACCATTGGGCTGGAATTGTATTAACGAGATAGCCTTCACTCATCTTTAGAGTATTGGAAAATTGTTCGGCATTATATCCCCGCATTTTCGCATCTCCCAACTGTGCTTCTGACCGAGCAATCACCGTCACATTGCCGCCGAGTGCGCTGAGTGCGGCTGCCACCATTTTTCCGACTCTTCCGTAACCCGCGACGTAGAAACGTTTACCTGAAATCGTTCGACTCATTTCATTATAAAAAACATTAATGAAGGCCTCGGCTGTTAACCAAGCATTTTCCCATATAAATAACTCATCTCGTAAATAAGATTCAATCGAAAAATCAGCATCTTGATAACGCGTTTTCCATTCTTCCGAAACAACACCTGTGTATAGCTTTGTCCCTTCTCCTAGTAGTCTAAGCGGGATAGAGCCTTCCATTTCTAATATAGGGAAAACAATATGATTTGGTTGAAATTCAATGAGCGTCGATTCTAAATCGTCTGTATACGTATCAGTAGGAATCGAGCGGGAAATATACCCTTTCTTCTCCATCAACTTGCAACATACTGATAGCCGTTTATCGCTTCCGATGAATAACCATTTTTCTTTACTCATTCAAATAGGCCTCATCAATCGGACCTGTTTTTCTAAAAAGAATACGGTGTTCTCCGATTAAGACAATTTCCGACCATGGTATAAACTCATCCGTTTCTTCAGGTCGGTTCTTAAATGAAAAACGACTGAATTTCCTCTTCACTTCAAGTCCAATAATATCTCCTGTTTTCCCGTTGAAAATGAGATCTGTATCAGCCAATAAACCGTAACGTATACCCTCATCGACTTGAATTAACTCTTTCCCGGCAAGTTCTGAAAGTAGCATCATTCATTCCCCTTTCTATTATCTCCATTCAGTATATGAACGAAAATCTGAAAGATTGTTAATTGAATGCAATACGGTCAATTGTTTCTTTCGGAGCTATGATCGAAATGGCACGTTCTTTCGATAAAATCTCTTTTGCCACTTCCATAATATCTTCTTTATCAACAGCTTGAATTTTTGAAACTACATCATCAATACCTTTATGGCTTTGAAAAACAATTTCATTTCTTCCATTTCGGGACATGCGCGACTCTGTACTTTCCAAACTTAATAAAAAACTGCCGATAACATGCTCTTTTGCCTGTTCGATTTCCTTTTCGGTTACACCCCCATCCAATACTGATTTAATGATTCCATCAATTGTTTCGTACAACTCATTCATCTTTTCGGGTGATGTTCCACCGTAGATGATGAATGAACCTGCATTTTCATATGCTGTGTAATACGAATAAATGGAGTAAGCCAGACCGCGTTCTTCACGAACTTCTTGAAAGAGGCGAGATGACATGGCGGATCCAATAATGCTGTCTAAAATAATCAAGTCATACATCCGACTATCATCTAACGCCAACGCCGGGAATCCAATACAAAGATGGGATTGTTCGACATCCTTCTCTTTTATCGTTACACCCGGATAAAAGAATGGCGTCTCTGCACTAGTATCCTGTTGTTTTTCATTCGTCGATTGAAACGAACCGAAAAGCTCTTCAATCGTATTAATTAAACGATCATCGTAATTGCCCGCAACCGATATAACAATTCGCTCGGGTTTATAATTTCGATTCATAAAGTTCATAATCATTTCTTTAGTAAACTTCTCAATCGTGTCTTTACTGCCCAGTATCGGCTTTCCAATCGGATGCGCGGGATACATTGCACTCCAAAGCCGTTCGTGCACATCGTCATCTGGCGTATCCTCAACAGTTGCTATTTCTTCTAGAACAACCGACTTTTCTTTCTCCATTTCGGTTTCGTCAAAAATCGAATGAAAAATCATATCTTCCAAAATTGAAATAGCCGTTTCCGCGCGATCACCGAGCACAGTGGCATAAAAACATGTCATATCTTTAGAAGTAAATGCATTCACATCTCCCCCCATACGATCGAATTGCTCCGCGATTGTACGCGCTGACCGTGTCGGTGTTCCTTTAAATAACATATGCTCAATAAAATGAGCCACACCTTCTTCTTCTAGCAACTCATCCCTGGATCCCGCTTCTATACAAACACCCAGCGCCACAGAGCGGACATACGGCATTTTCTCATGAATAATTCGTACCCCGTTCGTGCATATATGTTTTGAAATCAAAAAATTATCCTCCTTCTCATTCGGTCAATTTAGCCAAACGACCATTAATCGGATTTAAACGACTAAAGTAATCCCGGAAACGACTAATGGCCCCTCCCAAACGACTAAAACGCACCCGAAAACGACCAATCGCCCGCTAAACCAACTAACAATAAATTTCAAATACAAAAAAAGACCTCGGTGAGAGGCCCTTAATTGTACGATGAAACCTAATTATTTATTCTCTTTTTCCGCAGCTTTTTTCTCTTCAAGAAGAACTTCTTTTCTTGATAAGTTTACGCGACCTTGGTTATCAATTTCAATGACTTTAACAAATAATTCATCACCTAATTTTAATACGTCTTCAACCGCGCGAGTGCGTTCTTCTGCAATGTGAGAAATATGGAGAAGGCCGTCTTTCCCTGGGAATAGTTCTAGGAAAGCACCGAATTTTTCAATCCGTTTAACTTTCGCCATGTAATATTCCCCGACTTTAGCTTCTCGAACAATATTTTCAATCATCGCTTTTGCTTTAGCATTCATTTCGCTATTTGAAGAAGAGATGTAAATCGTACCGTCTTGTTCCGTATCGATTTTAACTTCAGTTTCTTCAATAATTTTATTAATAACTTTACCGCCAGGTCCAATGACATCACGGATTTTATCTGGATTGATTTGGATTTTGACTATTTTCGGAGCATACTCGGACAATTCTTCACGAGGTCCTGATATTACTGAATTCATATGTTCAAGGATATGCAAACGACCAATTTTCGCTTGTGTCAATGACTCTTCAAGGATTTGACGGGATAATCCTTCAATTTTAATATCCATTTGTAGAGCAGTGATTCCTTTTTCAGTTCCTGCTACTTTAAAGTCCATATCTCCTAGTGCATCTTCCATTCCTTGAATATCGGAAAGAATTGAATAGTTCTCATCTCTCTTCACAAGACCCATCGCTATTCCAGCTACAGGCGCTTTTAATGGTACACCAGCATCCATCATAGCCATTGTAGACGAGCAAATAGATGCTTGCGAAGATGAACCATTAGATTCAAGAACTTCAGCGACTAAACGCATTGTATACGGGAAATCCGCTTCATCTGGAAGAACTGCTTCTAGTGCACGTTCCCCTAAAGCGCCATGTCCAATTTCTCGACGACCAGGTCCGCGAATCGGGCCCGTTTCTCCAACACTGAAATTCGGGAAGTTATAATGGTGCATAAAACGTTTCGACTCTTCAAGACCGAGACCGTCAATAATTTGAACTTCGCCAAGTGCGCCTAATGTACAAATACTTAATGTCTGTGTCTGACCGCGCGTGAACAAGCCTGAACCATGTGCTCTCGGCAAAATGCCTACATGCGATTCAAGCGGGCGAATTTCATCAGGTGCACGGCCATCTGGACGTATTTTTTCATCTGAAATAAGTCTGCGCACTTCTTCTTTAACCATATTTCCTAAAATAGCTTTAACTTGTTTTAATGTGTCTTCGTCTGCTTCGTTTTCAGTGTACGACTCGATCACTTCATTTTTCACAGCGTTGATCGCATCTTCGCGTTCATGTTTTTCTTTTGTTTGAATTGCATCAGTAAGTCGCGCTTCATAATTCGACTGAATTTCAGATTTTAATGCTTCGTCTAATTGGAATAATGGAATTTCCATCTTTTCTTTACCGACTTCTGCAATTATCTTCTCTTGGAATTCGACAAGCTTAATGATTTCGTTATGGCCAAACATGATCGCTTCTAAAATAATGTCTTCCGCTACTTCAGATGCGCCTGCTTCAACCATGTTGATCGCGTCTTTCGTTCCCGCAACGATCAAATCTAAATCGCTATTTTCTAATTGGTCTAATGTCGGATTCACAATGAATTCTCCGTCAATACGCCCGATTTGAACTCCGGCAATCGGTCCCTCGAATGGAATGTCCGATACGGATAACGCTAAAGAAGATCCAATCATTGCAGCCATTTCAGGTGAACTGTCATTGTCGACTGACAAAACCAATGAAATGACTTGTACATCATTACGGAAACCATCCGCGAATAATGGTCGGATTGGACGGTCGATCAGGCGGCTCGTTAAAACTGCTTTTTCAGAAGGGCGACCTTCACGTTTAATAAAACCTCCTGGAATTTTACCAGCAGCGTATAAACGTTCTTCATAATTCACTGTCAATGGGAAAAAATCTAGACCCCTTGACTCCTTTGAAGCTGTTGCGGTTGATAGGATTGTTGAATCCCCGTAACGAACGAGCACGGCGCCGTTTGCTTGCTTTGCATATTGGCCAGTTTCAACAACTAATTGTCTTCCTGCCCATTCAAACGAATATACTTTCTTTTGTTCTGTCATTATTGAACCCCTCTCCATGTAGCAACAGTCAGAATTGCATACGTTGTATGTATATTTATAGTGTACCAAATTAGGCTCTTTGATGCGAAATTTTGATTGCAAAAAGAAAAAGCGGGCAAGGCCCGCTTTCATGTAGTCATCTTATTATCGGCGTAGACCGAGTTTAGTGATAAGATCACGGTAGCGCTGAACTTCGTTGTCGCGCATGTACTTGAGAAGTTTACGACGACGACCGATCATTTTCATAAGTCCACGACGTGAGTGGTGGTCTTTCTTATGAGTTGATAAGTGTTTGTTCAGGTTGTTGATCTCTTCAGTAAGGATAGCGATTTGAATATCTGCAGATCCAGTATCATTTTCATGAGTTTTGAATTCAGAAATCAATTCGTTTTTACGCTCTTGTGTAATAGCCATCCTTATCACCTCCTATTAATAATATCCCCGATTTCCTCGCATACGTTGGTGATGCGTGATGCCAAGAAATGGTTAGTACTTAAATGTACTTATTCATAATACCATGTATATCTTTTAAAGTAAAGAAAGTTTAAACCTTATCCAGGATATCAATTGCCGTCTTTTTATCTTTTTCAATTTGAGAAATTAACGCATCAACCGATTCAAATTTCTTCTCTTCTCGAATATGTTTAACCCATTCAACGGCAACTTCTTTCTCGTATAAATCACCATCATAATCGAGTATATGGACTTCAACCAACGGGCTTTTTATCTCAGGATTATCGAAAGTCGGTTTTACCCCTACATTGCAGACGCCTTTCATCGATGTGCCGTCGACGATAAAACGTACTGCATAGACACCATTTCCAGGAAGTATAGAATCTTCAGATGGAGAGACGTTTGCAGTTGGAAAACCCAAAAGGCGGCCTTTCTTTTCTCCTCCTATAACGACACCAATCGTCCGGAAGTTTCTACCTAAAAGTAGTGATGCATCCTCGACATTTCCTTCCGATAGAAGTTTTCGAATCCGGGTTGAGGAAATTTTGTCAGCATTGTCCGTTACTTTACCAATGATTGTAGTTTCATATGCGCCTGCCGAAAGTTTTTTCATGTCTTCCATCGTACCGGCACCTTTCGATCCGAATGAATAATCAAATCCAGCTGTAACATGCTTAATGCCGAGGGACTTAATAAATAAGTCGACAAATTCATTCGGCTTAAGTGAAGCAAGCTGCATATCGAACTTTACAACGAATAGTGCATCTACCCCCATATTTTCCAGAAGTCTTCTTTTTTCTTCGAATGGGGTAATGTAGCCAATTTTATTCTTGCCTCCTCCCAATACATGAGACGGATGCGGATTAAACGTCATGACAGCTGAGCGGATTGACAATTCTTTCGCCTTTTCGATGGCTGTATGAATAACAGTTTGGTGTCCTTTATGTAGTCCGTCGAAAAAACCGATTGCTAGGGAGTATTCTTCATCGCTATCAATCGTCATATTTTCAGGATAACATAATTCAAAAACTTTCAAATTCGTTCCCTCCTTCTCAACAATTTCTTGGAAACATTTTTTCTGGTTTCATTAATTCAGGCTTTGTGGGATGAATTTTATAGACAGCTAATGCTTTATTGTTTTTCATGAAGACAATCGGATGTCCTTTATCGAGTATCGGATTTTTAGGCAACACTTGTCCATGTATTATATTAGCATAATCTGCATCGTCTACTTCAACAATTGGGAAATCAACTAATGCGTCTTCTAATGGTCGTATGCATGTCTCAAGCTGATTAGCCTCTTTTAGTAACTCGAGTTCTTTAAGCGTGTGACAGTCGGATTTTCGATAAGTGCCGGATGCTGTTCGAACGAGTGATGCCATATGTGCGGGATAGCCTAATAATTCGCCGATTTGAACAGCTAGTGTTCGGATATAAGTTCCCTTTCCGCAATTAATGCGGATTTTAAAACTCACATCTGTTCCTTCAAACTCACATTTCTCATCAAGCAGTTCCAACTCGTGAATTTTAACCATTCGCTTAGGCCTTTCCACTTCGATGCCTTTTCGAGCGTACTCATATAACTTATGGCCGTTTACTTTAACTGCTGAATACATCGGTGGTGTTTGTTCAATTTCGCCAGTAAGTTTTTTGAGCGTATTTTCAATTTCCAATCGAGAAAACCGTTTAAACTCATTATTTTCTGTAACAATTGCGCCGTCCGCGTCTTCGGTTTCAGTCGCTTTGCCAATCGAAATTACAGCAACGTATTCCTTCCCCGCATCGGTTATATATTCTGCCACTTTCGTCGCTTGGCCAATACAAATAGGGAGGACGCCTTCTACACTCGGATCCAGCGTGCCGGTATGTCCGACCTTTTTCGTCCCTAATATTTTGCGCAATTTATATACGCAATCATGTGACGTCATCCCTTTTTCCTTCCATAGTGGGAGAATCCCGTTCATGTCAAAACCCCGTTTTCTATGTAAATTAAAGGAAGTCGGAAAGTCCATTTGGACACCGACTTCCTCCATTTTGTTATTCTTTTGATTCGTTATTTACTTGAGTGAGAAGCGTTTCGATTCTATTTCCGTATGCGATGGATTCATCGAATGCAAATTCAATCTCTGGCGTTACGCGAAGTCTGATTCGCTTGCCGATTTCAGTGCGAATGAAGCCCTTTGCCTTATCAAGGCCTTGTAAAGTAGCTTCTTTTTCTGAATCATTTCCAAGTACAGAAATAAAGATTATAGCATTTTGCAAATCACCCGTTACTTCAACATCCGTCACGGTGACAAAGCCAATTCTTGGGTCCTTTACTCTTTGCAAAATAATTTCACCAAGTTCTTTCTTCATCTGTTCCGCAACACGATTTACACGTTTTGACATGGTAGTCACCCCGATTCGTAATCAGTAAAAATCTACTGTTAACTGGGTCATTTCCCATTCTGGATTCGATTCCAATAATCGGATAGCCCTTCTTACTTCCCGTTCCGCTGCATCTTTTGAAGAAGCAGTTGCTACAAGCGCTAAAGTCGTTCGCTGCCAAAGATCTTGATGGTCTATTTCTGCAATCGATACGTTATAGGAATTTTTTGTCCTATCCGTCATTCGCTTTAAAACAGAACGCTTATCTTTTAACGAGGCAGCCATCGGAATGAAAAACGTACATTCCGCATAGACAATCATTTCCGTTTAATCTCTTCCATCACGAAGGCTTCGATGATGTCGCCTTCTTTAATATCGTTAAAGTTCTTAATTGTAATTCCGCACTCATAGCCTCTTGCAACTTCTCTAACGTCGTCCTTGAAACGTTTCAAAGCTTCAAGTTCGCCTTCAAAAACAACGATACTGTCGCGAATTACGCGTACTCCAGCGTCACGGACAATCTTACCTTCGGTAACATAGCTTCCGGCAATCGTTCCAATTTTAGATACGACGAAAGTTTCTCTAACTTCCGCTTGACCAACTACTTTTTCTTCGAATTCCGGATCTAGCATTCCTTTCATCGCTGATTCAATTTCTTCGATAACTTGGTAAATGACGCGGTGTTGTCTAATATCGACACCCTCAGCTTCTGCCGCACGTCTTGCATTCACGTCCGGACGAACGTTAAATCCAATCACGATTGCGTTTGAAGCTGCTGCAAGTGAGATATCAGATTCGTTGATTGCGCCTGCACCCGTATGGATGATTTTCACATTGACGCCCTCTACATCAATTTTCATGAGAGAAGCGGCCATTGCTTCAACTGTTCCTTGAACGTCGGCTTTAACAATTAGTTTTAGTTCCTTCATTTCGCCTTGTTTCATTTGATCAAATAGGTTATCTAATGTAACTCTTGTTTTCACATCGCGTTGTTCAAGAATTGCTTCCCCGGCTCTTGCTTCACCAATTTGACGTGCTGTTTTCTCATCTTCAAAGACGACAAAACGGTCACCCGCCTGTGGTACATCGCTAAGTCCGGTAATTTCAACCGGCGTAGATGGTTCTGCTGATTGAACTCGGCGGCCTGTGTCATTAATCATTGCTCGAACACGTCCATATGTGTTTCCTACAACAATCGGATCACCGACTTTAAGCGTTCCATCTTGTACTAACAACGTAGCAACAGCTCCGCGTCCGCGGTCTAATTCAGCTTCAATGACTGAACCGCGCGCACGAATTGTTGGATCCGCTTTAAGTTCCCCAATTTCAGCAACAAGGAGTACCATTTCAAGCAAAGTATCGATTCCTTCACCTGTCAGTGCAGAAATTGGAACGAATATTGTATCGCCGCCCCAATCTTCTGAAACAAGTCCGTGTTCAGTAAGTTCTTGCATAACACGCTCTGGATTCGCAGTTGGTTTATCGATTTTGTTCACCGCAACGATTATCGGAACATCCGCAGCTTGCGCGTGATTTATTGCTTCGACTGTTTGCGGCATTACACCGTCATCAGCTGCTACAACAAGAATTGTAATATCAGTGATTGATGCACCGCGTGCACGCATAGTTGTGAAGGCTGCGTGACCAGGCGTGTCTAAAAACGTCACTTTTTTACCGTTGTTTTCGATTTGGTAAGCGCCGATATGTTGAGTAATACCGCCTGCTTCACCTTGTGTAACTTTCGTATTTCGGATGGAGTCAAGTAACGTTGTTTTACCATGGTCTACGTGACCCATAATTGTAACAACTGGCGCTCGCTCGATAATATTTTCTGGAGATGATGCTTCTTCTTCAAAGCCTTCCGTCTCTTCGAAATAAATATCAAGGTCTGTAACATCAATACGGATTTCTTCTTCTACTTCAACACCATAATCCGTACAAATTAACTCAATTGCATCTTTATCGAGTTCTTCATTAATTGTTGCCATAACTCCAAGCATTAATAACTTTTTAAGAATCTCAGAAGGTTCGCGACCTAGCTTCTGTGCAAGTTCCCCAACTGAAAGAGACTCATAAAATGTGATCTTTTCAGGAAGCGGCTGTTGCACTTTCGGTGCTGGAGCTGGACGGAATCTTCTTCTTCCTTGGTTTATACCACGTGCAGGTGGACGTCCCCCTCGGCGACCTGGTGCTCTACCTCCCGCTGGACGTGAAGATGGACCTGTTGACCCGCCTGTTGGAGCTGGACGGTTCTGTCCACCTGATGCTGGACGATTCGGTCCGCCTGACGCTGGACGATTCTGCCCGCCTGACGCTGGGCGATTCGGTCCGCCTGATGCTGGACGATTCTGCCCGCCTGATGCTGGACGATTCTGTCCGCCTGACGCTGGACGATTCTGCCCGCCTGATGCTGGACGATTTTGTCCGCCTGACGCTGGACGATTCTGCCCGCCTGACGCTGGACGATTCTGCCCGCCTGATGCTGGACGATTCTGCCCGCCTGATGCTGGACGATTTTGTCCGCCTGACGCTGGACGACTTTGACCACCCGAAGACGGACGATTCTGTCCGCCTGGTTTTGACGACCCTTGATTTGGTTTAGCACTATTATTTGAATTGGTCGCTTTTGGTGTTTCTTTTACTTCTTTATTTCCACCAAATGACTTATCAAGCTTTGAAACAACATCTTTATCTATCGTAGACATATGATTCGTAACATTCACATTTAATTTCCCGAGTTCTTCAATTACTTCTTTACTCGTTTTTTTCACTAGTTTCGCGTATTCATGTACACGTACTTTTGTCATGCGCTCACCCCCGGTTGTATTCGTTAAGAAGCTCGGAAAGCTTTTTAGCAAATCCAGCATCCGTTATTGCAAGTATGACACGCGACTCTTTTCCAATTGCGTGTCCTAGATCTTCTCGACTACCAAAAACATGCTTCTCAACGTTAAAAAAGGTACACTTATCCGTAATTTTTTTCACTGTATTTGCAGATGCATCATTCGAAACGATGACAAGACGTGCATTGCCGTTTTGAACTTCCCGTATGGCAAGCTCTTCACCGGTTACAATCATTCTCGCCCGCGTTGCTAGACCGAGCAACTGGAATATTTTCTGTTTGTCTTTCATTTCAAAGACTCCCGACGAATTGCATGAAGAAGATCTTCATACACTTTTTCTGGCACAGCCGTCTTCAGTTGGCTCTCTATTGAACGATTGCGACGTGCAACTTCGACCGCTTCTTCGGATTTTGACACATAAGTCCCTCGACCTGATTTTTTACCAGTAAGATCGACTGAAACTTCCCCTTCTTTTGGGCGAACGATTCGAATCATTTCCTTCTTTGGAAACATCTCGCCAGTCGCCGCGCATTTACGCAAAGGTACTTTTTTCATGTTCGTCATGTGTGATCACCCCTTCTTCTCAGTCTTCGTCTTCTTTATATAAATCAATTGGTTCATCATTATTATCATAATCTTCTTCTTCAAAGTATGCGTCAACTTCGCTCACTTTATCACTACGCGGATAAATTCCAAGTTCGCGCGCGCTTTCTTCACTTTTAATATCGATTTTCCATCCTGTCAATTTAGCAGCAAGTCTTGCATTTTGACCTCGTTTTCCGATAGCGAGCGATAATTGATAGTCCGGTACAATTACTGTAGTCGACCGCTCCTCTTCGTTCACTTGCACATCAAGAACTTTTGATGGATTTAAAGCATTTGCAACAAAAACAACTGGATCTTCAGACCATTCTACTATGTCTATTTTCTCGCCATTCAATTCAGTAGAAATCGATTGCACACGAGCACCTCTAGATCCAACACACGAACCAATCGGATCGACTTCCTCTTGGTTTGTATAAACCGAAATTTTTGAACGGTCTCCTGCTTCACGTGCAATTGTTTTAATCTCGACAATGCCTTCATAGATTTCTGGCACTTCAAGTTCGAATAATCTGCGAAGCAATCCCGGATGTGTTCTAGAAACAAAGACCTGTGGGCCTCTGGACGTTTTTTCAACTTTTGTAATATAAACCTTAATGCGGTCATGCGGTTTATAGGATTCAGCTTGGATTTGTTCGCCAATTGGCAATACTGCTTCCACTTTTCCTAGACCGACATAAATATTACGCGCATCGAGTCGCTCAACAATACCATTTACAATATCATCTTCACGGTCGACATACTCGTCGTATATCATGCCGCGCTCCGCTTCACGAACCCGTTGTGTCACAACTTGTTTTGCTGTTTGCGCTGCAATTCGCCCAAAGTCTTTCGGGGTAACTTCTTCTTCATAAACATCCCCGACTTCATAAGCCGGATTGATCAGATGCGCATCTTCTAAAGAAATTTGAAGACGATCATCCTCAACTTCCTCTACGACATCTTTTCGTGCATATACTTTCATCGAACCGATATCGGAATTCAAATCAACCCGAACGTTTTGAGCCTGGTTAAAATTTCGTTTATATGCAGTTACAAGTGCCGCTTCAATCGCTTCCAGCAATACCTCTCTTGAAATACCTTTTTGTTGTTCAAGAGCTGTTAATGCATCGAGTAGATCACTACTCATTTTTCATCACTCCTATTGTCAGTTATGCGGAAAAGTCAATTGCCAAACGTGCAACTGCAATTTTCGTTTTATCAATTAAAACAGTTACTTTTCTAGTCTTAATACGTATTTCAACCTCTGCCCCGTCTGGACCATAAGCCAATAAATAACCTTCAAATTCTTTCATTCCATCAATTGGCGCGTAAGTTTTTATGTAAACATACTGGCCAATTGCATTTTCGAAATCTTCGTCCTTATTTAATGGTCGTTCAGCTCCTGGAGATGAAACTTCCAGAAAATAGTTTTGTGTAATTGGATCGGTACGGTCAAGCTCCTCGCTTAATCGTTCACTTACGAGTGCGCATTGATCAATGTCGATGTCCCCTTCTGGCGTGTCAACATAAACGCGCAGGAACCAATCTTGACCTTCCTTCACAAATTCTACATCGACAAGCTCCAGTTCCAAATCAGATACAATCGGATTAACGAGCTCTTCGACTATTTCCGTAATATTACTCATTTTATCACTCCCATAATCACATTTAAAAATGCTTGAAATGATTACATCCAAATTTTAAATAAACTTCCTTAATCAATAACTTTGACATCCATCCAGAGCTTTAACCTTATTCAGCGATTGCTAAATGAAGGTAAAAAACTACTGAACAACAGAAAAGAGCGGGAAATCCCACTCTTTTCGCAAGACTATTACAAAAGTTGTATTCATCATAACATAGGCAATTCAGCGTTGCAAACAATGCGGTCAGAACAAGGATAGTTGGTTAGCTTCAGGCAAGCCTTCCAGACAACCAAGTGAATCCATATAATCAATAACTGTTTTTGAAACGCGCCCTCGTTGTTGAAGATCCTCTTTTGATAAAAATTCGCCGTCTTTTCTCGCTTCGACTATGGTATTCGCAACGTTCGTCCCAAGGGATGGAATGGCATTGAACGGCGGAATTAGAGAATCTCCGTCAATGATAAATGTTGATGCATCCGATTTATATAAATCAGGTTTCGCAATTGAAAAACCGCGCTCATACATTTCAAGCGTAATTTCAAGCACCGTCAATAAATTCCTCTCTTTAGGCGATGAATCTAACCCTTTTGCATTAATTTCCTGTATCTGTGCCCGGATTGAAGCTGATCCTTTTGTCATGGTCAATAAATCAAAATCAGCGGCTCTTACCGAAAAATATGCCGAATAATAAAGGATTGGATGATGCACTTTAAAATATGCAATACGAAGCGCCATTAATACATAGGCAGCAGCGTGAGCTTTCGGGAACATATATTTAATCTTTTTACAGGAGTCAATATACCATGCTGGCACGCCTTGCGCGCGCATCTCCTCTTCGAACTCCGGTGTAAGGCCGCGTCCTCGTCGCACGGACTCCATGATATTAAATGCCAAGGATGGTTTGAGTCCTTGATGCATTAAATACACCATAATATCATCACGACAACCGATCACATCCGATAACTCGCACGTCTTATTTTTTATTAATTCTTGTGCATTTCCTAGCCAAACGTCTGTCCCGTGGGATAATCCCGAAATCTGAATTAGCTCAGAAAATGTTGACGGCTTCGTTTCTTCTAACATTTGGCGGACGAAGCGCGTTCCAAATTCAGGGACGCCAAGTGTGCCTGTTTTACATCCGATTTGTTCAGGCGTTACGCCAAGAGATTCCGTACCGCTAAACAATTTCATGACGCCCTCATCATCGGGCGGAATTGACAGAGGATCTATACCAGATAAATCTTCGAGCATTTTTATCATCGTCGGATCATCATGACCCAGGATATCCAATTTCAACAAGTTGTTTTCAATTGAATGAAAGTCAAAGTGCGTCGTTTTCCAAACGGAATTTAAATCGTTCGCTGGAAATTGAATCGGTGTAAAATCATGTATATCCATCGTGTTCGGAACAACAATTATTCCCCCGGGATGCTGACCGGTATTTCGTTTTACGCCTGAACATCCAATAACGAGACGGTCAATTTCAGCACCGCGTAAATGGAGTCCATTATCATTCATATAGCCTCTCACATAGCCATAAGCTGTACGTTCAGCGACCGTTCCAATCGTTCCAGCTCGGTATACGTAATCTTCTCCGAACAGTTCTTTAGTATAGTTGTGTGCGTTCGCTTGGTAATCTCCACTAAAGTTAAGGTCGATATCCGGAACTTTATCTCCCTCGAATCCGAGGAAAGTTTCAAATGGGATGTCTTGTCCATCTTTTCTTAAGGGAACATCGCAATCAGGGCATTTTTTATCAGGAAGATCATACCCTGAATTGACAGAACCGTCTGTAAAGAATTCTGCTTTCTTGCAGGATGGACAAACATAATGAGCCGGCAGCGGATTTACTTCCGTGATTTCCATCATCGTAGCAACGAAAGATGAGCCTACAGATCCGCGGGAACCAACTAAATAACCGTCATCAAGTGAACGTTTCACCAATTTATGAGAGATTAAGTAAACTACGGAAAAACCATTTCCGATAATTGACGTCAGTTCTTTTTCCAATCGCTCTACAACAATCTCCGGTAAATCTTCGCCATAAAGTTCATGAGCCATTGAATAACTTAAATCTTTAACCTCATCTTCCGCGCCTTCAATTTCGGGTGTATATAGGTCATCTTTAATCGGTTTTACATCACCGATTCTATCCATTATTTTGCGCGGGTTGTCAATAACGATTTCTTCCGCGATATGCTCGCCCAGAAAAGCAAATTCTTCTAACATTTCATCTGTCGTTCTAAAATGCACGGCGGGCAATGAATGACGATTCAACGGATTTGCCCCGCCCTGTGAACGAATGAGAACTTTACGGAACATCGCATCATTTTCATCTAAATAATGGACATTTCCCGTTGCGCATACAGGTATATTGACCGCTTTTCCAAGTTTCAATAGCTTTCGCATAATGTCTTCCATATTCCATTCATCACGTATTAATTCCATATCGATCAAGTGTGAATAAACGGCTTTCGGATGAATTTCGAGATAATCGTAAAACTTTGCGATTTCTTCAACCTCTTCAGGAGACTTCTGCATAAGACCTTCAAAAACTTCCCCGTTCGAACAACCAGAACCGACTAACAAACCTTTTCGGTGTTTAGCAAGCAGCGATCGCGGAATTCGCGGAACACGGAAAAAATAATCCATATGCGAATAGGAAACGAGTTTAAATAAGTTCTTTAAACCTTCATTATCAGTTGCGAGAAGAGTACAATGCGATGGACGTGCACGTTTGTACGTATCTCCTCCGCCGATATGCTTGTTGAAGTCATCTAAATAAATAATTCCTTTTTCTTCTGCATCTGCTAGCAGTCTAAGGAATAGGTGTCCAGTAGCTTCGGCATCGTAAATCGCACGGTGATGTTGAGTTAGTTCGATATTATATTTTTTCGCTAGGGTATTCAGTCGATGATTCCCCATTTCTGGATGGAGCAAACGAGCAAGTTCAAGCGTGTCGATTACTGGATACGTAACAGCTGGCAAACCAGCTTTTTTAGATGCTTCATATAGGAAGCCCATATCAAATGATGCATTATGGGCAACGAGGATTGAATCGCCAATCCAGTCAGTAAAATCGGTGACAACTTCTGAGACATCAGGCGCATCCTTCACCATTTCATCAGTGATACCAGTGAGATTTGTTATTAACGCTGATATCGGTTGGTGCGGATTGGCGAACCGTTCAAACGTATCAATCACTTCACCGTTCTTTATCTTCACGCCAGCAAGTTCGATAATCGTATTGTAGACTGCGGATAAGCCCGTCGTTTCCACGTCAAAAACGACGTATGTATCATCTTCCAGTTTTCGATGTGCTTCTCCGTAAGCTATTGGAACCCCGTCATTCACAAGATTGATTTCCATTCCGAATAACACTTTTATACCGTGTTTTTTTCCTGCAGAGTATGCATCTGGAAAGGACTGGACGTTTGCATGATCCGTAATTGCAACGGCTGGATGCCCCCATCTAGCTGCTTGTTCTACAAGTGCAGATGGCGTTACTACCGCGTCCATTTGGCTCATCGTCGTATGGGCATGTAATTCAATTCGCTTACGTTCATCAGGTGCTTTATCTAGGCGAATAATCGGTGAAACTTCCATAATTGACTGAGCCATCATGATTAAATCTCGGACAAATGTATCGTTTTGGATTCCACCGCGTGCGCGAACCCAAGATCCTTTCTTTAAATTGGACATAAGTAAACCGTCTTCTTCATTACGCGAAAACATTTTTACAATAATCGAATCTGTATAATCGGTAATTTTTATCGTAAGAAGTGATCTACCACTTCGAAGTTCTCGAACCTCGGTATCGAATACATACCCCTCAATGATGACGCTGCGTTCCTCATCTTGAATATTGCGTATTTCCATGATCGGTTCATTATTTTTAATTGGCGTGCCTAATTGGAAAGGACCAGACGGTGGTGCATCGCCGTTTTCCTTACGACTTTGTTCGCGTTTTTGCAAATCGGCAAGCGCTTTTCTTCCCATTTCTTCTTCTTCAAGTTGCCGTTCTCTTAGGAATGCTTGGTGTGCTTCTTCCGCTCCATCGGTGTTTTCCGTTAGTTGAAAATCGATGATTGGTTGTGAAAATCCAAACGTTGTATAGATATCAGCAATGAGTGCCGCGTACTTCCCTCTCATCGTTTGTAATTCCATATCATTGACGCAAATAAGTGTCATTTTTCCGCCCATTACGGCTGGCTTCTGGCTCGTTAGCCTTTCACGAATTGGAGGCGACATATCCTGTAACGCATCGATAACAAATGGCCAATAGCTTGCCAGTAATTGCTCGTCCGGAATTGCGTTATGACTCGTAATTTGAAGTCTGATTTTTGCTATTGCAGAAAATGCTTGATTGATTCGTTGGGAAAAAACTGTATACACATCAACGGGTAGTGGATTATCTAATTGGAGATTGAATTGCCAGACTTTCGATTTTCGGTGAATGCTTACGCGTTGTAATAATGCATTTTCAAAATGACGAGCATACTCATCTTCTGTCATATCAATTTGTTTTAGCAAAAGTTGTAATTTCATTTTTTGATCGAGTAATTCGCCCATAAGTGTCTTCCCCCTTACCTAATCAGTAAAAAAGAAGGAAGCACCGACAACGGTCTTCCCTCTACTGTTTTATTTATCTCCGAAAAACTCTTGTAGCTTTTCAGTAATTTCTTCTACATGCCATTCTGTCGATTCACCAGATTCACGGAATTTCACTTCGACAATTCCCTCAGCTGCTTTTTTACCAATGGTAATCCGAATTGGCAAACCGATCAAATCTGAATCGGTGAATTTCACGCCTGCGCGAACCGAGCGATCGTCATACAACACGTCGAACTTATAAGACTGCAAGAGCTTGTATAAGTTATTCGCAACTTCTTTTTGATCTTCATTGTTCAAATTGATTGGAACGAGATGGATATCAAATGGCGCAAGATTCTTAGGCCATTTCAAACCGCTTTCGTCATTAAATTGTTCTGCGACTGCCGCCATAATTCGGGACACGCCGATGCCATAGCAACCCATAATGTACGGCTTGGTTCTCCCGTTTTCATCAAGGTAAGTGCCGTTCATCGGCTCGCTATACGTCGTTCCTAGTTTGAATATATGCCCGACTTCAATGCCTTTAGCGAATTTAACTGTTCCCTCGCCGTCAGGCGATGGATCTCCCTCTTCGATAAAACGAAGATCCAAATATTTATCGACTGCAAAATCGCGTTCTGGATTCACATTCACTAAATGGAAACCATCTTCGTTAGCTCCCGTTACGCCATTGACAACTGCTTCAACCGCATTATCTGCAATTACCTTTACGCCGACTGGTAGCTTGACAGGTCCAATCGAACCAACTTCACATGATAGCAATTCATAAATATCGCCTTCATAAGCAAATTCAACTGTAGTAGCATTAAGTGCGTTCTTCAATTTAATATCGTTAATTTCATGATCCCCGCGCCCGAGAACAACGACTAGATCGCCGTCTATATTAAACACAAGCGTTTTAATACATTTGCTTACTTCGACATCTAAAAACGAAGCAACTTCATCAATTGTACGCTTATCCGGAGTTGAAATTTTTTCAATTTCTTTTAGCGGTTCATCAGACTTGATATAATCATTTGCCACTTCCGCCATTTCAATGTTTGCCGCGTATTGCGAAGAGTCACTATAAGCGATTGTATCTTCGCCAATATCGGAAAGTGCCATAAATTCATGAGTGCCTGTTCCGCCAATTGCACCCGCATCTGCAATTACTGAACGGAAGTTAAGGCCGAGTCTCGTAAATATATTTGTATAGGCTCGCTTCATATCTTGATATTTTTCATCGAGACTTTCTTCAGATGAATGGAAAGAATAAGCATCTTTCATAATGAATTCCCTGCCACGAAGCAGACCAAAACGAGGACGTTGTTCATCTCTGAACTTAGTTTGAATTTGGTACATCGTTAAAGGCAGTTGCTTATACGATTTCAATTCATCCCGGACCAATGCTGTAATAACCTCTTCATGAGTAGCCCCTAGTGCAAATTCTCTGTTATGACGGTCTTTCAAACGGTATAATTCTGGACCGTAATCGTACCATCTATCGGATTCCTGCCAAAGTTCAGCATGTTGCATAGCAGGCATTAAAACCTCTACTGCATCAATTGCTTCCATTTCTTCGCGAACAATCTTTTCGATTTTCGCTAACACTTTTTTACCTAAAGGTAAATAAGAATAAATTCCACTTGTCGTTTGACGAATAAAACCAGCACGCAATAGTAGTTGGTGAGATCTTATTTCTGCATCCGATGGTGTTTCACGCATTGTAGGAATAAACGTTAAAGACTGTTTCAATCATTTCACCCCATAGTAAGTTTTTCAACCAAGGCTTCTTTTATTTAATTAAAAGAAGAAGCGTTGAATATCATTCCAAGTAACGACGAGCATGAGTAGCATCAATAGGATAATCCCTACAAAATGGACCATGCCTTCTTTTTGTTTGTCGACTGGTTTTCCACGGATTGCTTCGAATAAAAAGAATAGTAAACGCCCGCCATCAAGAGCTGGCAGTGGGAGTAAATTCATGATTCCAAGGTTGATGCTTAAAATCGCTGCCCAGTTCATCAAGTTATAAACCCCGTATTTTGCAACTTCCTCAGTCGCTTTATATATGCCGACCGGGCCTGATAATGCATCGATAGTAAATTTTCCAGTTACGAGCATTCCGAGCAACTCAAGGATTTTCTTAAACCATGACCATGTCTGGTCAGCCCCGAAAGATACTGCTTTCAATGCGTTTTTTTCAATAGGGCTTGAGTAAAGGACACCTATTTGACCAAATTCGCGTCCTGCTTCTTCTAATGTGTCCGGAACTACTTGCAACTCCACAAGTGAATCGTTACGTTCTACGATAAACGATAACGTTTTACCCGGACTTTCTTGAATAATTTCCGCGAATTCAGTCCAAGTAGTAATTTCTTTGTCATTTACTTTTTTTATCAAATCGCCATTCTTCATCCCGGCATCATAAGCTGAACCCGTTTCTTGGACTTCCGTAATAATTGGTTCCATTGTAGGAACCCCTTGTAAAAGCCCGATAGCAACAAAGATGAAAAAAGCTAGGATAAAGTTGAAAAGCGGACCAGCAAATATTGTCATCGTACGACTGCCTACAGATTTGGATTCAAACTGCCTGTCGTATGGAGCAATTAGCGTTTTTTGCCCTTTTTCAATTATGACAGCTGTTCTTGATATATTATAACGAACAAGTTCGCCGTCCTCATCGTACCCTTCGATGAATAGCTCTTTATCAAAATCTGATGACTCAGTTTCCAAGAATAGAATATTTGGATTTGCTACATTATGATTTAAGTAGATTTTTTCGACTTCGCCCGAATCGCCGATGTGAACTCCGACACGGTATCCCGGTTGAAGTTCAACTGTATCGAAATCTTCACCTGCCATGCGAACATATCCGCCAAATGGAAGTAAACGGATTGTATATATTGTTTCTCCTTTGGTGATGCCGATAATTTTCGGTCCAAATCCAATTGCAAATTCACGAACCATTATCCCGGCTTTTTTCGCGAACAAAAAATGTCCTAATTCATGGAAAAAAACGAGAGATCCAAATACAATTACAAAAGCAATTACGGTCTCCATACAAAACCACCTTCACTGGCCCCTTGGCCGGAATTAAGTTGTTAATCTAACATAGCATACACTATTTTTCGCGTATGCGAATCAATTTCAGATATCATTTCAAGATTTGGCTTGGAAATCGTTTTATGCGAGTCCATTACGCGCTCGACGATGTTGTCGATCTCCAGAAAACCTATTCTACCTTGCATGAACAAACTCACAGCAACTTCATTTGCGGCATTCATTGCTGCTGGCATCGTGCCGCCTTCCTTGCCTGCCGCATAAGCAAGTGCAAGCGCCTTATAGCGGGTATGGTCCAATTTCTCAAAATGCAGTTTTCCAATTTCCTCGAGACGAAGCGGTTTAGCATTTTTCATCGGGATGCGGTCCGGATAGGTCAGCGCATATTGAATCGGAACTCTCATATCAGTTGAACCTAGTTGAGCCATTACACTTGTATCCTCAAATTCAACTAAAGAATGAATAATGCTTTCTCGATGGAGAAGAACATCGATTTGTTCATAAGGAACGCCAAATAAATGATGTGCTTCAATCACCTCAAGCCCCTTATTCATCATGGTTGCCGAATCTATCGTTAGTTTGTTTCCCATCGACCAATTCGGATGCGACAGAGCTTGTTCAACAGTAACATTCGTTAATTCATCTCGCGTTAAGTCCCTGAAGCTCCCTCCAGATGCTGTTAGAATAAGTCTAGACACCGTTTTAAGGTTTTCGCCATTCAACGCTTGAAAGAGCGCCGAGTGTTCACTATCAACCGGAAGAAGTGCAACATCTTTTTTCCGCGCTTCTTCTAAAACGAGTTCACCTGCAGCGACAAGCGTTTCCTTATTTGCAATTGCAATTGTTATTTCCGAACGAATTGCTTCGATTGTCGGTTTTAGTCCGACACTTCCAATAACAGCATTAACTAAAACGTCGGCACCTGTATGGGCTGCTACTTCAGTAAGTCCTTCTCTTCCATGAACAAAATTAATCGAAGGGAACTCAGTTTTGAGCCGTTCTGCATCCTCGCGTTGAATGACTGATATTGTTTGCGGTTGAAAAACAGAAGCGTATTCTCTTACTTTGTCGATATTCATTCCCGCGGAAAATGAAACAAGTTCAAATTTCTCGGGATTTGATTTAATTATATCAATTGTTTGGACGCCAATAGAACCTGTCGCCCCTAACAAACTAATTTTCTTCCTCATAATGTCACCCTTCCGTTATGCTACGAATTGAAGAAAATGGAGCAGCGGTAAAACAAAAAGGAGACTGTCAAATCTATCCAAAATTCCTCCATGCCCCGGAAGAAGACTCCCCGAATCCTTCACATTATAATTTCGTTTAATTGCTGATTCAACTAGATCGCCTAGCTGGCCTATTATGGATGCGATAAGCGTTACCACGATTAATATCCAGTACGACGATGCAATCGGTATGAAGTAATGAAAAATACAAGCAAAAATTATTGCGGTAATTATGCCGCCAAAAAATCCTTCAATCGTTTTATTAGGGGATATATCCGGCCAAAGTTTCACTTTCCCTATTTTTCTCCCTACGAAATATGCACCTGTATCCGTCGTCCAGATGACAATGAGTGCGTAAAGTACATATTCAATTCCAAAGAGTCGAGTTTCGATAAAATAGTAAAATCCGATACCAATATACAATGCACCCAATATTGAAAAAGCGGCGTGGTCAAATGTAAAACGATTTTTAACGATGACCGTATGAATTAATAGAAGTAATGCGACCGCAAAAGCCAGTTCAATTTTGGTATAGCCTACTGTTTCATAAAATCTTTGTTCATAACTGGACGGTATCAATAAAACTGCAAGAGCAATCCAAGTTAATACCCCAGGAACAGATAATATCTTAATATCCCTCATTCGTAATATTTCATATAAACCAATCGTTGCAATCGCGTAAATTACGAGCGTGAATGGCCAGCCGCCTATTATTACGAAAGGGGTGAAAAAAGCTAATGCGATTATCGCTGTTATAATTCTCTGTTTCAAGCGTCACCCTCCTCATTTACACTCCCAAAACGTCTATTTCGAGATTGGAATTCCTTGATTTCACTTATCATGCACATTTCATCAAAATCAGGCCATAAGACGTCTGTAAATGAAAACTCGGCATATGCAAGTTGCCACAACATGAAATTCGACAAACGTACTTCTCCACTTGTGCGTATCAGCAAGTCAGGCTCAGGTAAATGAGCAGTCATTAGATGAGATCCTATTAATGTCTCATCAATATCCTCTAATTCAATTTTACCCTCAGTTGCGAGTTTAGCAATTTCTTGCATACATTGAATCAATTCAAGGCGACTTCCATAATTCATAGCAAAATTTAATGTCATCCCGTCGTTATTTGCTGTTTCATCGATTGCCCGTTGGATAGCATTTTTTGTGTGTTCTGGTAAAACATCAAAATCGCCAATCATTTCTACTTTAACGTTTTGCTCGATTAGCTCGGGGAGGTACGTACTTAAGAACTCTCCGGGAAGTTTCATTAGAAAATCAATTTCTAATTTTGGCCGTTTCCAATTTTCAGTGGAAAACGCATAAAGTGTTAGTACCTTAATCCCTAAATCATTTGCTACACGTGTAATTTTCCGAACAGTCTTCATTCCTTCATGGTGACCTGCAATTCTAGGTAAATTACGTTTTTTTGCCCATCTGCCATTCCCATCCATTATGATTGCCACGTGAGCAGGGATATGCTTACTTTTCACACTTTCAAGTTCTACCGAAATTAAGGGCTCGGTTTCCATATTTTTTTTTCTTATGAGCTTTCCTAGCATAATATTTCCTCCACTCCACTGCATTTCAGAGCAAGCTAATTCTATCGTACCAAAAATCCGCATTAAATTCATTATTGAATTCTTGATAGAAGTAAAAAAGACGCCCTGAAATAAGGACGTCTTAGAAAATAGAAAGTTCTTCTATCTTGCAGTAACGAGCAGTCAATTCCCTAATTCAAAATATTATCAAGTACGGATAAACGGGAAGCAAGGGATCGACTGCTCGTAAATGCCCGAATCGTTCCGCTAATCAACGAATTAAACCTTCATTGATTTAGTTTCACTTATTCAGATTTCCATGATTTCATCTTCTTTTTCTTTTGCGAGGTCGTCAATTTTTTTAATGTACGAATCCGTTAACTTTTGGATTTCATCGCCATTGCGGTGAAGTTCATCTTCTGTTATTTCGCCGTTTTTCTCAAGTTTTTTAAATTCTTCATTTGCATCACGGCGAACATTACGAATTACGACTTTTGAATCCTCTGCTTCTTTTTTAACAGTCTTCACAATATCTCTTCGACGCTCTTCTGTTAATGCAGGAATTGAGAGGCGAATAATCGTACCATCATTAGACGGCGTAATTCCGATATCTGATTTCAGGATTGCTTTCTCGATGTCCCCAAGTGTTGTTTTGTCATAAGGTTGAATTGCGAGCAGACGTGCTTCTGGCACAGAAATCCCTGCCATTTGATTAAGAGGTGTAGGCGCCCCGTAATAATCGACTGTTATTCTATCTAACAGAGAAGCATTCGCGCGACCCGCACGGATTGAAGCGAGTTCTCTCGAAAACGCCCCAATTGCATTATCCATTCTTTCTTTCGCTTGATTCAATACTGCGTTCGGCATTACAAATTCCTCCTGACGACCGTCCCGATTGGTTCACCGAGCACGGCTCTCTTTATATTTCCACTCTCCATAATTGAGAATACAACGAGTGGTATATCATTGTCCATACATAGGGTTGAAGCTGTTGAATCCATTACTTCAAGGCCTTGGCTAATGACGTCTATATAGGATAATTCGGTATACTTAATTGCATCTTTATCGAGTAAAGGATCTGCAGAATAAACGCCATCGACATTGTTCTTCGCCATTAAAATAACATCTGCTTCAATTTCCGCCGCCCGAAGCGCTGCTGTAGTGTCTGTTGAAAAATAAGGATTCCCCGTACCTGCTGCAAAAATCACGACGCGTTTCTTTTCTAGATGTCTAATTGCTTTTCTACGTATGTATGGTTCAGCTACTTGTCTCATTTCAATTGAAGATGATACACGACTTTGAACTCCTAGTTGTTCGAGGGAATCTTGAAGGGCTAGGGAATTCATCACGGTTGCAAGCATACCCATATAGTCTGCTGTTGCACGATCCATTCCCATTTCACTACCAACCTTGCCTCGCCAAATGTTTCCACCGCCGACAACTACTGCAACTTCTACACCGAGTTCGGCAACTTCTTGGACCTGTTTGGCAACGGTTTTAATGACTTCTGGTGAAAGACCAAATCCTTTTTCACCTGCAAGTGCTTCACCGCTTAACTTCAAAACAATTCGTTTATATTTTGGTGTGCTCATAAGTACCCTCCGTTTAATCAGATTTCTCGAAAAATAGGGAACACCGCTTGTGTGTCCCCCATTCATTTTACAGCTTATTTCCCTTGTACTTGACTCATTACTTCGTCAGCAAAGTTTTCTTCGCGCTTTTCGATTCCTTCGCCGACTGCATAACGAACGAAATCTTTTAATGTTCCACCCGTTGATTTAACGAATGCTTTCACTTTTTGATCAGAATCTTTTACGAATGCTTGATCAAGTACACAGATTTCTTCGAAGTATTTACCGATACGGCCTTCAACCATTTTAGCAACAATGTTTTCTGGTTTGCCTTCATTTAATGCTTGCTCGGTAAGGACTTTCTTTTCACGCTCAACTTCTTCAGCTGGAACTTCGTCACGTGAAATATATTTCGGGTTTAATGCAGCGATGTGCATAGCAACATCTTTAGCAGCTTCTTCGTTCGTTGAACCTTCAAGAACGACAAGAACAGCTATTGAACCGCCCATGTGGAGGTATGGACCAAATGCATCGTTGTCTGTTTTTGTACGGATTTCAAAACGACGAAGTGTAATCTTTTCACCGATTTTTGCAACAGCATTAGAAATGTGGTCTGCAACAGTTACTCCGCTTTCAATTTCCAATTCATGCGCTTCTTCAATTGTAGCTGGTTTAGCTTCTAGAAGTTTTTCAGCTAACTCTTTTACTAAAGATTGAAACGATTCGTTTTTCACTACGAAATCTGTCTCAGCATTCACTTCAAGAATAACTGCTTCATTGTCTTTAACAAGAATAGATGCTGTACCTTCTGCAGCAATGCGGTCAGCTTTTGACGCAGCGCTGGATAAACCTTTTTCACGTAGAAAATCGATTGCCGCTTCCAAATCGCCATTTACCTGAGTTAACGCTTTTTTGCAGTCCATCATACCCGCACCTGTTTTTTCACGTAATTCTTTTACCATTTGAGCTGTTACTTTTACTGTCATATTTTCCATCCTCCAATAATGTGTCGTCAATTCCTAAAAAAGACGATAAGGGGTTAGCTTATCGCCTGGTTTCAAAAAAATTACTCTACAGTTACTGTCTCTTCTGAGCTTTCTTCAACTGTTGCTTCATCTTCACCTTGTCGGGATTCGATCAAAGCGTCAGCCATTTTGCTCGTAAGTAGGCGTACTGCACGAATTGCATCATCATTCGCTGGAATGATGTAATCAATTTCGTCAGGGTCACAGTTTGTATCAACGATTCCAACGATAGGAATGTTCAATTTAATTGCTTCCGCAACAGCGATACGTTCTTTACGCGGGTCAACAACAAACATAACATCTGGTAATGATTTCATATCTCTAATTCCACCAAGGAATTTTTCTAGTCTTTCGTGTTCTTTATTTAATTGAACAACTTCTTTTTTAGGTAGGACATCAAACGTGCCATCTTCTTCCATACGTTCGATTTTTTTCATGCGAGCTACGCTCTTTTGAATTGTAGCGAAGTTAGTTAGTGTACCACCAAGCCAACGTTGGTTGATGTAATACATTCCTGAACGTTCTGCTTCTTCTTTAATCGCATCTTGTGCTTGTTTTTTCGTACCAACGAACAGTACTTTTCCACCATCTTCACCAACTTGACGCATGTATGCGTATGCTTCTTCAAGCATTTTCACCGTTTTTTGAAGATCGATAATGTAAATGCCGTTACGTTCTACAAAAATGAATTTTTTCATTTTTGGGTTCCAACGACGAGTTTGGTGTCCGAAATGAACACCTGCTTCTAGTAATTGCTTCATTGAGACTACTGCCATTTTTATTCCTCCTGTTTTGGTTTGAATTCCTCCGCGCAAATCATCCAGTGGAACAACCTTTCGGCACCATTCCAAAGTCCATGCACGTGTGTAGTAATACCATTTGCTAATATAACATATTGAATTCGACAATGCAACAAACAATTGTTTGTTGTTCATTTTTTGTTGTCAAAGTGCATAGAAGTTAAAAAAAGCATTCCTTCCTTCAATAGAACGAGGAAGGAATGCTATTTATATTGTTGTAATCAGAATTTGTTTTATTAGTTTTTTTGTTTTTCAAGTTCAGCAAGGAATTTGTTGTTTAGAACTTTAATATAAGTTCCTTTCATTCCTAATGAACGTGATTCGATGACGCCAGCACTTTCTAATTTACGAAGTGCGTTAACGATTACTGAACGAGTAATTCCTACACGGTCCGCAATTTTCGAAGCTACTAATAGGCCTTCTTCTCCGTCTAGCTCTTTAAAGATATGCTCAATTGCTTCATGCTCACTGTAAGATAGTGAATTGATCGCCATTTGAACAACAGCTTTACTACGTGCTTCAATTTCAATTACTTCAGTTTTCTCGCGCAAGATTTCCATGCCGACTACAGTTGCACCATATTCAGCAAGAATTAGATCTTCATCTTGGAATTCTTGTGTCATTCTTGCAAGGATAAGCGTACCTAAACGCTCTCCCCCGCCGATGATTGGAACGATTGTTGTTAAGCCTTCTTTGAATAGATCTTTATTCTCTACCGGGAATACTGTGTATGCACTTTCAATATCCAAGTTTGAAGAAGTTTCGTTCACTTCAAAAAGTTTCTTCGTGTATTCTTCAGGGAACTGACGATTTTCAAACATATCTTTCATGCGTTCGTTTTCAATTTGGTGATATATTTCAAGACCAAGCAATTTTCCTTTTCTGCTTACGATAAATGCGTTACATTCGATAACTTGACTTAGCTTCTCAGCCATTTCTTTGAAGTTTACTGCATCTCCACCGGATTCTTGTAGCATTGCGTTAATTTTACGTGTTTTTAATAATAGTGACATTTTTATTCTTCCTCCTAAAATTATGTTGATGTGTTTATGGAATATTCTAAAGGTTTTCAATCGTTAAATAAAGCGATACGATTCAGTTATAGAATATATTGTGACAAATCTTTGTTTTTTGCGATTTCTTGCAACTTCTCTTCGACATATGCTGGCGTTATTTTTATTGTTGAAGGGCCGATATCAGCGGCTTCATATGATACTTCTTCAAGTAATTTTTCCAAAATCGTATGAAGTCGTCTTGCACCAATGTTTTCAGTGTTATCATTCACTTCAAATGCAATTTCAGCAATTTTACTAACCGCTTCGTCCGTAAAGTCTAAAATGACGCCTTCTGTCTCCAATAACCTTTCATATTGACGAATCAACGAGAAGTCTGGTTCCTTCAATATTCGTTCAAAATCATTTTTGGATAACTTATCTAGTTCAACTCGTATCGGGAAACGGCCTTGAAGTTCCGGAATAATATCAGAGGGCTTCGCGATATGAAATGCGCCTGCTGCGATAAACAAAATGAAATCAGTTTTCACTGCACCGTATTTTGTGGAAACCGTAGAGCCTTCCACTATCGGCAAAATATCGCGCTGAACACCTTCGCGTGACACATCTGCAGATGAGCCGCCATTTCCTTCACTCCTAGCTATCTTGTCCATTTCATCGAGAAATATGATACCTGATTGCTCGGTTAACTCAATTGCTTTTCTAGCAATTTCATCATGGTCAATCAGCTTATCTGCTTCTTCCGATTCGAGCACGACACGCGCATCTTTCACTTTCATTTTACGCTTTGTCACCTTTTTAGGCATAAGGGAAGAAAGGGCGTCCTGCATGTTCGCACCCATTTGCTCCATCCCCGACCCTTGGAAAGCATCGTAAAGCGATGGCTGCTGCTCAGTTACCTCGACCGTTACAGTCTCCTCTTCAAGTTCACCCGCTAAAAGGCGTCTTGCAATATCAGAGCGCTTTTGGCTGACTTCGGCTTCTTTTGCATAATCGCGCTCTTCTGCTTCTTGCTTTTGACCGAATAGCATTTCGAATGGATTTTGACCGCTACTTTGTTTCTTTTTACTAGGGACGATTAGTTTAACCAATCTTTCATTTGCAAGCTTAGTTGCCTGTTCCCGGACTTCTTCACGCTTCTCGGCACGAACAATTCGAATACCAGCCTCCGTTAAATCTCTAACCATCGACTCAACATCTCGGCCAACATAACCGACTTCTGTAAACTTTGTTGCTTCTACTTTCAAAAAAGGTGCATTTACCAACTTGGCGATTCTTCTTGCAATTTCAGTTTTCCCTACACCAGTCGGTCCGATCATCAGAATGTTTTTAGGTATGATTTCATTTTTTTCTTCATCTGCAAGAAGGCTTCTTCTATATCGATTTCGAATTGCTACCGCAACCGCACGCTTGGCATTATCTTGTCCAATAATATACCGATCTAGATGTGCAGTGAGTTCTTTCGGCGTTAATTCCTCTCTTTTTGTCATTATAGTACCTCCACAATAATCTGGTCATTTGTAAAGACGCAAATTTCGGCAGCTGTCTCTAGTGAAGCTTTCGCAATTTGTTCAGCCGTAAGAGAATCTCCGCTGTACTTTTTCAGTGCGCGGCCAGCAGCAAGCGCATAATGTCCGCCTGAACCAATTGCAAGTATTCCATCATCAGGTTCAATAACTTCTCCTGTACCTGATACGAGGAGCAATTCATCTTTATTCATCACCAATAACATCGCTTCGAGTTTACGAAGCATCCTATCGCCACGCCATTGTTTAGCAAGCTCTACAGCAGCGCGTTGGAGATTGCCATTGTATTCGGTAAGTTTCCCTTCGAATAGATCAAATAAAGTAAAAGCATCTGCGACTGACCCTGCAAATCCTGCAAGTACTTTGCCACCAAAAATTCTTCGCACTTTTTTCGCTGTATGTTTCATAACAACTGCGTTTCCGACAGTAACTTGACCATCACCTGACATTGCACAAGCACCGTCATGACGAATAGCAAATATCGTCGTTGCATGGAATTCCATAAAAACCATCCTCCCTATGCTCTCGGATGCGTATTCATATACGTCTTCCGTAAATGTTCCTTAGTTATATGTGTATATACTTGAGTTGAAGAAAGATGTGAATGCCCCAATAATTCTTGTACCGTACGCATGTCAGCACCATTTGACAATAAATGCGTCGCAAAAGTATGCCGTATCATATGCGGGTATATTTTAGAATGAAGAGAAGCACGCTCCATAAGCGACGTTAATATATAGCGGACACCACGACCCGTAAGAGGATCACCTCGTAAATTTACAAACAAAGTATTATGATCCTTCTGTTTCATCAATTTCGGTCGACTGATTTCGATATAGGCATTGATTGCATCTTCGGCAAAACTGCCAAAAGGGATATATCGTTCTTTTTTACCTTTCCCCATTACCAGCACAATACCGAGATGCGTGTCGATGTCGTCTAATTGGATTGAAGTTAGCTCGCTTACTCGTATTCCAGTTGCATATAGCATTTCCAATAATGCATGATCCCTTAAGGATTTATTATCAGTGCCTTCACATGCAGCAAATAAGGATTCCATTTCATCTTCGTAAAAAAAAGCCGGAAGGCGCTCTTGTTTTTTTGGATGATAGAGCGATTTAAATGCATTGTCAACAATCCCGTATCTGGTGTTCGCAAACTTAAAAAAAGAACGAACGGAAGATATTTTTCTTGAGATTGTTGCCCTGGATAATCCTTTGTCATAAAGTGTCGTTACATAAAGTCTCGCTTCCGAGTACATGACGTCGTTTAAATCTGCAAGTCCCTCACTAGTGATGAATGAAAAAAACTCTTCGATATCTTTTTTATATTCTGTTACCGTATAGGATGAATAATTCCGCTCTAACGTAACGTGCGTAATATATTCATCGAGAACTGTTGAAGGTTGGACTGACATAGAATTCGCCCCCTCGATGCAAACCTTTTCTAGTATAACAAATAATAATTTAAATTGAACAGTAATTCGCTTGATTTTTGGGAAGATTTTCATCATTGCCTAATCGTTCAATCACAGAGCCCATTAAACGAATTGCCAATTAATTGGCAAGATACGGATTAGTTTCTAAATTCAGTAGTCGGCCCATGACTTACTATACAATAGTGACTATCGTACATCAACTATAACACTTACTAGATTAATGTTTAGGGTCTTTTTCGATTGATTCTTCGCACAAAAAAGAGGAGCAGGCGCCCCTCACTTTTTGCGAGTTTCTATTGTAAATCCTCTTTATACTCGCATTCCGTACATTGTATATTAACGCCTTTTTTGGATTTCTTTTCGATTAGCGTATTGTCACATTTTGGACAAGGTCTGGCAATCGGCTTATCCCATGATACATAATCGCATTCCGGGTAGCGGTCGCAACCGTAAAAAATACGTCTAGTTTTACTTCTACGTTCGACAACTTGCCCCTCTTTACACTTCGGACACGGAACTCCGATTGGCTTCATGATTGCTTTTGTGTTTCGACAATCAGGGAAACCCGAACATGCCATGAACTTTCCGTATCTGCCAAGTTTGTAAACCATCGGTTCGCCGCACTTCTCGCAATCTTCACCGGCTGGTTCATCTTTAATTTCAATTTTCTCCATTTCAGCGTCGGCAAACTGGACATGTTTTTCAAAGTCTTTATAAAACTTATCGATTACATTGATCCATTTTTTATTTCCTTCTTCGACATCATCGAGTTCCTTTTCCATTTCTGCAGTGAACTCTACGTCAATGATATCAGGAAAAAATTCGTTAACAGCATGATGTACAATGCCGCCGAGCTCTGTCGGTATAAAACGCCTTGCATCTAACGTGACATATCCACGTCTTTGTAATGTGTCAAGCGTCGGGGCAAATGTTGATGGTCGCCCTATCCCCAACTCTTCAAGCGTACGAACGAGTCGAGCTTCTGTATATCTTGGAGGCGGCTGCGTGAAGTGTTGAGTCGGCTCAATATCTTCATATTTTACATGCTCGCCTTTTTCAAGCGGCGGCAGAAGTCGATCTTTCTCTTCCTTTTTATCGTCATCGCCCTCGACATACACTTTCATGAACCCCTCGAATTTAACCTGGGATCCAGTTGCACGAAAACGAACATCGCCGTTTACTAAATCTGCTCTTACAGTATCAAGAACTGCTGGCGCCATTTGACTGGCGACAAGGCGTTCCCAAATCAGCTTGTATAAACGGTACTGGTCTTTTGACAAGTATGCCTTCATCGCTGCAGGCGGTCGCATTACCGAAGTCGGGCGAATCGCTTCGTGAGCATCTTGTGTATTCGATTTGGTTTTTTTAGCAGCAGCTTTAGTTGCCGTTAAAAATTCTTTTCCATAAGTGGTTTCGATGAATGATTTTGCCTCTTCAACGACAGTATCGGAAATTCGGGACGAATCTGTTCTCATATACGTTATTAACCCTACGTTTCCTTCTTTGCCGATTTTGATGCCTTCATACAATTGCTGAGCTACCATCATTGTTTTGCGTGCACGGAAATTCAGTTTGCGCGCTGCTTCTTGCTGCAATGAGGATGTCGTGAATGGCAACGCCGGATTGCGTCTACGCTCTCTTTTAAGAACCTCTGCAACTTCGAAACTATCTCCTTCAATTTTCCCTAGTATCGCATCAACCTCTTCTTTATTGGACAGTTCAACTTTTTTCTTCGCATCTCCAAAAAAGGCGGCTTCAAACACCGATTTCCCTTTTCCGAATTGACCTGTAATGCTCCAATATTCAACTGGTTCAAATGCATTAATTTCATTTTCCCGGTCAATGATCAAGCGGAGTGCAACGGACTGAACACGTCCGGCAGAAAGCCCTTTCTTGACTTTTTTCCAAAGAATCGGACTTATATTATATCCGACTAGGCGATCCAAAATTCTGCGCGCTTGTTGCGAATCTACCAGGTCCATATCAATTGGACGCGGATTTTTAAAAGATTCTTTGATAGCATCTTTGGTTATTTCGTTAAAGACGACTCGGCAATCGGAATTGATATCTACGCCGAGTTGGTGCGCTAAATGCCAGGCGATTGCTTCCCCTTCTCTGTCGGGGTCAGCTGCGAGGTATATTTTCTTAACTTTTTTTGCATCTTTCTTTAACTCTTGCAGGATCGGGCCTTTACCGCGAATTGTAATATATTTCGGTTCGTAATTATTTTCGGTATCGACACCCATTTGACTTCTCGGAAGATCTCTTAAATGACCAAGTGATGCTCTAACTTTATATTTTTTCCCTAGATAGCGTTCAATCGTTTTGGCTTTAGCTGGGGATTCTACAATTACTAAATAATCTGCCATATAATTTTCCCCCTTATAGAGGTTTTGTATTTATTCCAGAAAAGAATATCTGTTGCAAAATGTATACTAGATTTCAAATAAAAGCAAATTATCGAGTATGAATTATTTTTTATCAGGTTTGTTCAAGGAGTGAGCCAACCACTTGAAAACCATTCCATAATGGCTGTGCGCCTTCATCGATTAGCTTATTCGGCCCTTCCGAAAGGCTTGACATCACCGATCCCGGAACTGCGAAAATATGTTTACCATGGTCTAGTGCATGTTCAACTGTACTCATCGTTCCACTCTTACTAGCTGATTCTGTCACAATCACCGCGTCAGACAAACCACTAATGATACGGTTGCGCATCGGAAAAGTCCATCTTACCGGTTTTACATACGAAGGATACTCTGAAATCAGCAGATGGTTTTTGCTTATTTCATTAGCTAGTTCTCTATTTTCATAAGGATAGAGATGAAATAGCCCATGCCCGAGAACGGCAATTGTTTTTCCGCCATAAAAAATCGCAGCCTTATGTGCCATCGCGTCTGCGCCTTTTGCAAGCCCGGACACAACAACTGCATTATTCGCCACAAGAGGCGGAACGATTAGCGACATCACATTTTTCGAGTAAACAGTGGCTTTACGGGACCCGATAATAGCCACCTTAAACTTTTCAGCCAAAATCGATATGTCGCCTTTAGTATATAAAATAGTCGGGGGGTCTATCAATTCTAATAATCGCTTAGGGTATAAGGAATGCGTGAAAGGAATTGGGGTTATTCTATGCTGTTTATAAATCAAATCATACGGAGTTGATAAGTTTTTCAGGAAACTCTCCTTTAAATAGACCGCTTTTTCCATCTTGATGTGGAGTAAAAAAGCCAAACGTTCCGCCGGATATGTATGAAGCTTTTCAAGATTGGGGTCGATCTCGAAAAGAGCATTCAATCGGTTTTTCGGAACTGGGAAGAGATAATGTAACGCCAACAGCCTTTTTTCACCGTCTGTAAATTTCAATCGCATGCCTCCCTATCATTAAAAAAGCGCAGTGTATTTTCAGAATACACTGCACTTTCTATATTAATGGGTTTTACACTTTTCGTAAAGACCTTTTTCTTTAATTACTTTAATTAATGTTTCACCAATGACCGATGGCGTATCAGCTGTTTCGACGCCAGCAGCGTTTAGAGCTTTGATTTTTTCAGCTGCAGTACCTTTTCCGCCGGAAATGATAGCGCCAGCATGGCCCATGCGTTTTCCTTCAGGAGCTGTTTGTCCGCCGATGAATCCTACGACAGGCTTCGTCATGTTTTCTTTGATCCATTCAGCCGCTTCTTCTTCCGCTGAACCGCCAATTTCACCAATCATAACAACCGCATAAGTCTCAGGATCTTCGTTGAATTCCTTAAGAACATCGATGAAGTTTGTCCCGTTTACAGGGTCTCCGCCGATTCCAACAGCTGTTGTTTGACCGATACCCGCTTGACTTAACTGATGAACAGCTTCGTACGTCAATGTACCTGAACGGGAAACAACGCCGACGTGTCCTTTTGTATGAATGTATCCTGGCATGATACCAATTTTACATTCGTCAGATGTGATAACACCCGGACAGTTCGGGCCGACAAGACGTGTTTTCTTGCCTTCCATATAACGTTTTACTTTCACCATATCTAAGATTGGAATATGTTCTGTAATACAAATAGCCATATCAAGCTCAGCATCTACTGCTTCCATGATTGCATCTGCAGCAAATGGTGCTGGAACATAGATTACCGATACGTTTGCGCCTGTTTCTTTTACAGCTTCTTCAACTGTATTGAAAACCGGAACGCCTTCCGCAGTTTCTCCGCCTCTTCCAGGCGTAACTCCAGCGACGATTTTCGTTCCATATTCAAGCATTTCTTTCGTATGGAAAAGCGCTGTAGAACCTGTAATTCCTTGTACGAGAACTTTTGTATCCTTATTAATATAAATACTCATGTTTGTCCCTGCCTTTCTTAGCCTACGAGTTCAACAATCTTTTGTGCACCGTCTGCCATTGAATCTGCAGCGATGATGTTAAGTCCTGATTCGTTCAATAAAGCTTTCCCTTTATCGACGTTTGTACCTTCTAGACGCACGACAAGCGGCACTTGCAGACCTACTTCTTTAGCTGCAGTGATCACGCCTTCTGCAATAACGTCACATTTCATAATTCCGCCGAAAATGTTAACAAAGATTCCTTTAACAGCTTCATCTGAAAGAATGATTTTGAATGCTTCTGTAACTTTCTCTGCAGTTGCACCGCCCCCAACATCAAGGAAGTTAGCGGGCGAGCCGCCGTAATAGTTGATTGTATCCATCGTAGCCATCGCAAGACCCGCACCGTTAACCATGCAACCAATATTTCCATCAAGGGAAATATAGCTTAAGTCATACTTTGAAGCTTCGATTTCTTTTGAATCTTCTTCATCAAAGTCACGGAGTTCTACGATATCTTTGTGACGATATAATGCGCTTTCATCGAAATTAAACTTCGCATCAAGTGCCAGGATATTTCCTTCTGCTGTAGTAACCAATGGGTTGATTTCTACTGTGGATGCATCTTTTTCAATGAATACTTTGTAAAGACCTAACATAAAGTTAGCTGCTTTGTTAACAAGCTTTTTTGGAATGTTCATGTTAAATGCCATACGACGTGCTTGGAAACCTGTCAAGCCAACAACCGGATCAATGATTTCTTTAAAAATCTTCTCAGGCGTTTCTTCAGCTACCGCTTCAATGTCTACTCCGCCTTCCTCTGATCCCATAAGCGTTACACGGTCAGTTGCGCTATCAAGCACTAGGCCTATGTAATATTCTTTCTCGATATTGGAACCTTCTTCGATAAGAAGACGTTTAACTTCTTTTCCTTCCGGACCCGTCTGTTCAGTTACGAGAATTTTACCAAGTAGTTCTTTTGCATATGCACGTACTTCGTCAAGGTTTTTTGCAATCTTGACACCGCCTGCTTTACCGCGGCCACCTGCATGTATTTGTGCTTTGACAACGTAGACGTCTGTGCTAAGTTGCTTTGCTGCCTTAACCGCTTCTTCCGGAGAAAACGCGACAATTCCGTTTGAAACAGCTACACCATAATCACGTAAAAGCTGCTTCCCTTGATATTCATGGATATTCATCTTACATCCTCCAATCAAACTTATAACTCTTTTAATTTACTGCCGTATCTATTGTAATAAAGATGTCATACAATGTCCACATATGAAGTTCAAATTGTCGAAACTTGCATTTGTTTGTTAATTCTTACATATCGTTATTGATTAAACAAATACTGCAAGAAGTCATTTTTTTAGTACTTGATTTTGTCATTTAAACCGTTGATATCCGTTGTAGGGGGGAGGGATGCTTTCCCGCGGGCGCGCGCCGAGACTCCACTCCAATCAACTATAGATTCCATTTTAACAAATAACCGCCGCCATACTTCTCGAGAAAATGATCTTCCTTCTCTTAAATAAGAATGCTAGTTTGATTGGCAATGATTGTTTTTACCGGTTCGAAAGTTTTGCGGTGGTGTTTGCATGGACCGTTTTCTCGTAGGGCCGCTAAATGTTCGGCGGTGCCGTATCCCGCATTTTTAGTGAAATTGTACATTGGGAAATCGTTATGTATTGTATCCATTATTGAATCACGTGTAGTTTTCGCAAGAATTGATGCGGCGGCTACAGCGAGACTTTTAGCGTCGGCTTTAACTACAGATGCTGTTTGGCATTTTGTGTCGAGGGACATCGCATCCGCAATTACAAAATCAGGTTGAGGCGCGAGTCCGCTTACAGCCTTTTCCATTGATGAGCGAGTCGCTGCGTATATATTAAGTTCGTCAATTTTATCGGCGGATTGAATATGTATGGAATAAGCAATTGCGATTTGGCGGATTGTCTCAGCAAGCTGTTCTCTTTTTTCTTTTGAAATTGTTTTAGAGTCATCAAGTCCAACCAGTTCCGTCGATTTCATGGGTAATATAACTGCTGCAGTGACTACAGGGCCCGCTAACGGTCCCCTTCCCGCTTCATCGACTCCTGCGACGAGCGCTTCCGCAAACGGTGCATACGACCTATCAAAAGCAATCTTCTCTTGATGTTCTCGTAGTTGCAGTTCTCTCATTTCATAGTTCCGTTGCCAACGTGCAAGTGCTTTATGCACGCCTGATCTCTGATCATTTTTAAGTTCTTCAATCCATAATGAAGGTTCCTGTATACTTTTAAGTTTTTCTTCAATTTCTTTTATTGTCAGCATAGAAATTCAGACCTTCCATGAAAAATTTGCAAATCGCATAAAGAAGAAAAGCCGAATGCCGCATGAACTTATGCGTTAGCATCGGCTTTTAGTTTTCTTTTTCAACACTATCAAATGTAAGTTTTCCTAGGTGTTCGTTTCGGATGTCTTGCACAATCATTTCAGAAACTTTATCGTAATCAACTTCGCCGCCTGTCGTATATACATTGCGAAGTTCTCCGATATGATCGAACAACTTAATGATTTCGTCTTGTTCTTCTCCAACTGTAGAGATACCATATCTCTCCATAAGCCTGTTCGGATATTTCTGCTCTAAAAACCGAAGGCCGTATAACGCCAAATCTTCCATATTCAGAAGCGTGTCTTTTATCGCGCCAGTAATCGCAAGTTTATATCCTGCTTCTTTATCTTCGAATTTAGGCCATAAAATACCTGGCGTATCCAATAATTCGAGTTCTTTTCCGTATTTAATCCATTGTTGCGCTTTCGTGACACCTGGTTTATTCCCGGTTTTGGCGATATTCCTTTTTGCCAATCGGTTGATTAATGTCGATTTGCCCACGTTCGGAATTCCGACAATCATTGCCCGAATCGCACCTGGTCGAATCCCTCTTTTTCTCATGCGCTCGGTCCTAGGCTTCAGAATCTCTTTCGCCGCTCTTGTAACTACCTGCAACCCTTGCCCTTGAAACGAATTAATGGCAACCGCTTCTGTTCCCTCGGCTTTAAAATACTGAATCCATTTTGTCGTTTCGGCGCTATCCGCCAAGTCCGCTTTGTTAAGGATTAACAACCTGGGTTTCTGATGGATCACTTCATCAATCATCGGATTTCTAGAGGATAGCGGCAAGCGCGCATCGACTAATTCGAAAACGATATCGACTAATTTTAATTGTTCTGTTACTTCTCTTCGGGCTTTTGCCATATGCCCGGGAAACCATTGAATTGTCATATCTTTAAACCCCTTCTATCATTCAACAAAACCAAAATCTTTTAATGGCCAAAACACAAATTTTGTACTCCCGATAATTTCGTCAATCGGTACGACTCCGATATGTCTAGAATCCTTGCTCTTTCTACGATTATCACCGAGAACGAATACATGATCTTTCGGTACTACTTCGCTATTCAGTTTTCCTTCAAGCGTAAAATCTTCCGTTAAAGGACTGTCCGCAACTGATTCTTTGTACTGATTTAAATAAGGTTCTTCAAGGGGTTCCCCATTGATGTATAAAATATCATCACGATATTCCACCGTGTCTCCCGGTAACCCAATAATTCGTTTAATATAGTCTTTTTGCTCGGGTGCATGGAATACTACAATATCAAAACGGTCGGGCTTACCGATTGTATAGCCAATTTTGTTGACAATCATTCGGTCGCCATCTTCTAGTGTCGGCATCATCGAAATGCCGTCCACGACAATCGGTGTAAAAAGAAACACTCGAATAAGTGCTGCTAACCCGAATGCGATTAATAATGCTTTAATCCATTCCCATGATTCATTTTTGGGCTTTTTCTCTTTCATTCCACATGCCTCCCGCATCTACTATCTCTACTATACATTCTATTTATATTTTGGGCAAAAAGAAAGGAGGCCACATTTCGGGCCCCCTGATTTTGTCTTATTTATTGCGAATTTCTTTGATACGTGCAGCTTTACCACGAAGACTGCGTAGGTAGTACAATTTCGCACGGCGTACTTTACCGCGACGAACAACGTCGATTTTCTCGATTTTTGGCGTATGCACTGGGAATGTACGTTCAACCCCAACACCGTTAGAGATTTTACGAACAGTGAATGTTTCACTAATTCCGCCACCGCGACGCTTAATGACAACACCTTCGTATAATTGGATACGCTCACGCGTTCCTTCAACAATTCTTACGTGCAAACGAACAGTGTCCCCCGCACGGAATTCTGGCAGATCAGAACGAAGCTGATCTTTAGTAATTTCTGCAATAATGTTTTGCATTATTTTCTCTCCTTCTCCACAGATGCTCTTGCACACTTGCCTTTGCAGCGGAACACCAGTCAGTATGTACTCCACATAGAAGTACATAGTAGATAGTATCACAAATCAAGGCATCGTGCAACAGAGTCGGTTTATTTTTTTTGATTTTCGAGTTGAAGTAATAACTTCTTTTGATGATCGGTTAATGATGCTGTTTTTAATAAGTCTTTTCTTCGTTCATACGTCCGAATCAGAGATTGTTCTTCGCGCCATTGATCTATTTTCGCATGATTGCCGGATAGTAATACTTCAGGCACTTCCATCCCATTGAAGTTTGCCGGTCTCGTGTATTGCGGATGTTCTAGTAATCCTGTTGAAAATGAGTCCAAAACGGAGGAATCTTCATTACCGAGAACATTAGGCAAAAGTCGAACGACACTATCCACTATCGCCATCGCTGCTATTTCCCCGCCTGTTAAGACGAAATCGCCAAGTGAAAGCTCTTCTGTAACGAGGTGTTCGCGGATTCGTTCATCGTAGCCCTCATAATGACCGCAAACGAAAACGAGGTGTTCTTCTTTTGCGAGCTCTTCCGCTTTTTTCTGGGTGAATCGCTCACCTTGCGGGCACATCAGAATTACCCGCGGTGTCGTATTCCCTTTAGATGACACGGCTTCTACAGCAGCAAATAATGGTTCTGGTTTCAACACCATCCCCGCTCCGCCGCCATATGGGTAATCATCCACTTTTCGATGTTTGTTTTCGGAGTAATCCCGAAAATCGACAACATCAAATTCTACAGCATCGTTCTCTTGGGCTTTTTTCATGATGGATGAATGAAGCACGCCTTCGAACATTTCTGGAAATAAAGAAAGGATATCGATTTTCATGAAAGCAACCCTTCAATCGGATCGATTACGATTCTTTTATTTTCAATGTCGATTTCTTTTACGACATCATCAATGTAGGGGATGTATTGTAATTTTCCTTTTTCGGGTTTTACCGTCCACACATCATTTGCACCCGTTTCGAAGATTTCCGTCACTTTTCCGACTTCTGTTCCGTCTAGCGTCACTACGAGACAATCGACAATTTCATGATAATAAAATACGCCATGTTCTAACTTTCCAAGTTTGTCTTCAGACACTTTCAAAACGCCATCTCGATATACTTCAACATCTTGTACATAGGGATGATTTTCGAACGTCAAAAGATCAAAACTTTTATGCTTTCGATGACTCGCGACAGTTAAGGTTATCGGTTTATTGCTTCCTGGCATAAAAAGGCCGAGTTCGCTTCCGATTGCATAACGTTCTTCCGGGAAATCTGTACTTGAAATCACGCGGACCTCCCCCATGATTCCGTGGGTGTTAACGATTTTCCCTACATTATACCAATTCATTTGACACACCATCCTTAAGTAAAAGTTCAAAAAGGAGGAAGGAACATAAGCTCCTTCCTCCCCCTCTATCAATCTACAATATCGACAAACACACGCTTGCCGTGGTGACTACCCGCAGCTGAATAGACAATCGTGCGGATTGCTTTAGCAACGCGTCCTTGCTTTCCAATTACTTTGCCCATATCCTCGGCATGCACAGAAAGTTTATACGTAACTCTGCTTTCCTGTTCATCTTTCTTGACCCGAACATCTTCGGGAAAATCGACTAATGGTTTTACAATTGTTTCAATCAGCTGCTGCATGTAGACCCCTCCTTATTTACTGTGTTTAGCGTTATGGAATTTTTCCATGATGCCTTGGTCAGAAAACAGGTTGCGGACTGTGTCAGACGGTTGCGCACCGTTCTGAAGCCATTTGAGCGCTAGCTCTTCATCAATTTTTAATTCTGCCGGTTTTGTAAGCGGGTTGTAAGTTCCCACAGTCTCGATTTGACGACCGTCACGTGGTGAACGCGAGTCCGCTACTACAATACGATAGAAAGGAGTTTTCTTTGCTCCAATACGTTTAAGACGAATTTTAACTGCCATTTTTTTATTGCACCTCCGAATAGTTTCACACAAGATATTATATTAACAAGCTTTTCTTTGTTTGTAAAGGGTTTTCTCTTAACACCTTAAAAATCTTTTTCAAATCGACCTTTTTACTTGAAAAAAGAATCAAATCCAGGCATTTTCATACGTTTTTTTCCTCTTTGTTGCATGTTCGTCATCTGTTTAACCATCTTTTTCATCTCTTCGAATTGCTTCAAAAGTCGATTCACTTCTTGTATCGTGGTGCCTGATCCTTTTGCGATACGTCTGCGCCTGCTTGCGTTAATGATTTCAGGAGCAGTGCGTTCTTTTGAAGTCATCGATTGTATCACCGCTTCTACACGCCCCATCTGACCTTCATCAACTTGAGCATTTTCTAAACCTTTAATCTTGCCCGCGCCAGGCATCATCTTGAGTAATTCATCAAGCGGCCCCATTTTCTTCACTTGTTGCAATTGGTCAAGAAAATCGTCGAGCGTAAATGATTGTGTCCGGAACTTCTCTTCGAGCTCTTTGGCCTTCTCTTCGTCCACATTATCTTGCGCTTTTTCAATAAGAGACATAACGTCGCCCATGCCAAGAATTCTTGATGCCATTCGTTCAGGGTGAAACGGTTCAAGTGCGTCCATTCGCTCCCCGACTCCGACAAATTTAATCGGCTTGCCGGTCACTGAACGAATTGAAAGCGCAGCTCCACCTCTTGTATCTCCGTCAAGTTTCGTTAAGACAACCCCTGTAATTCCCACTGTCTCATTAAAGTTTTGCGCAACATTAACAGCATCCTGTCCGGTCATTGCATCCACGACTAGAAACACTTCATCCGGAGACGACAATTCATGAATATCCGCTAGCTCTTGCATCAATTTTTCATCGACATGCAATCTACCAGCAGTATCGACGATTACAATATCATGATGCTCTTTCTCAGCTTCTTCCAGCGCCTGACGAACGATTTCTACAGGCGAGATATCTGTTCCGCGCGAAAATACCGGAATCGTCAATTGCTTGCCTAATGTTTCAAGTTGTTCAATCGCGGCTGGACGATAGACGTCTGCCGCTACTAGTAACGGCTTTCTGTTATGCCTTTTTCGCAATAAAGTTGCGAGTTTGCCGGAAGTGGTTGTTTTACCGGCACCTTGTAGCCCAACCATCATAATAACAGTCGGGGATTTTCTAGAGAATTTAATCTGTTCTTGTTCGCCGCCCATTAAATTCGTCAATTCATCTTTAACAATTTTAACAACCTGTTGACCCGGTGTTAAACTTTTCATAACATCTGAACCAACAGCTTTTTCACTAACTGTTTTCACAAATTCACGAACGACTTTTAAGTTAACGTCCGCTTCAATGAGCGCAAACCGAACTTCTCGCATCATTTCTTTAACGTCAGCTTCGTTAACCTTGCCTTTGCCCCTAATCTTTTGGAGCGTCCCTTGCAATCGCTCAGCTAATCCTTCAAATGCCATGCTTGACGCACCTCCTACATGTAATCTTTCAATGTCTCCAATAATTCTTGTACTTTATCGGATTGATCTAGCGAATCCGTTAATAACTTTTCCATTTCTTCAATAATCTCTAATCGTTTTTGAAACTTCGAAAACAAGTTCAATTTTAATTCATAGTCTTCGAGCATCACTTCTGATCGACGGACATTATCGTAAACAGCTTGACGTGATATCCCATATTCCTCTGCAATTTCACCTAGCGAAAAATCTTCTAAATAATATAATTCCATATAAATTCTTTGTTTATCAGTTAATAAAGACTGATAAAAATCGAAGAGGAAGTTAATGCGTGTTGTCTTAATTAGCGCCATACGTCAACCACCTCAATTCATTTTGTCCCAAGTTAGCATAATATGAAGAGTTTCCTCTGTCAAGTGATTTTACTTGTCTGCCTCGAATTGTTTGTCTAATTCATTGGCAAATAAACCATACACATATTTCTCTGGATCGAAAGGTTGCAAATCGTCCATATTCTCTCCGAGCCCGACAAACTTCACAGGGATGTTTAATTTCTTTCTAATTGCTAGAACAATCCCGCCTTTTGCTGTTCCATCAAGCTTTGTAAGTACAATACCAGTTACATTTGTCGCTTCTTGGAATGTCTCCGCTTGAACTAGTGCATTTTGACCAGTCGTTGCATCCAGTGCCAGCAATACTTCATGCGGCGCTCCCTCGACTTCATTGCTAATGACGCGACGGACTTTTTGCAGCTCATTCATCAGGTTCACTTTGTTTTGAAGTCTCCCCGCTGTATCGCAAATTAGGACGTCCACTTTTCGGTTTTTGGCGGCATGAACAGCATCGTACATGACTGCTGCCGGGTCGGAACCTTCCGATTGCCGAATCACTTCTACGCCAGCTCGTTCTCCCCAAACGACCAATTGATCGATTGCGCCTGCTCTAAATGTATCTCCCGCTGCAAGCATGACTGTTTTTCCTTCGGCCATTAAACGCGCCGCTAGCTTTCCGATCGTCGTCGTCTTTCCGACGCCATTTACGCCAACCATCAAAATGACAGAAAGTCCGTCTTCCTGGATATTTAAATCGCTATTCGCCTCTTCGCCGCTCTCATAAATTTCAACGAGCTTTTCAGAAATCACCGTTTGAATACCTTCTGTATTTTTAATGTTTTTCCTTTGAACTTCAATCTTCAGTTCATCAATTAGCTCCATGACAGTTTCGAAGCCCACGTCGGCTTGCAAAAGAAGATCTTCGAGTTCTTCGAAAAACTCTTCATCCACTTCTCTGAAACGCGCAACTAAATCATTCACCTTAGATGTGAATTGGTCTCTCGTTTTTGTTAGACCATCTCTGAACTTCTCGGTTACCGCTTCATTTGTTCCTGTAATCTTTTCTTTCATTCGCTTGAAAAAAGACAATCAATACCCCTCCATCTTTTACATTATCGCTTCTTCTGGTATTTCAGACAGCTTTACCGAAATTAGTTTTGACACACCAGATTCTTGCATTGTAATCCCGTACAGTACATCTGCCCCTTCCATTGTTCCCTTTCGATGGGTAATCACAATGAACTGGGTTTTGTCTGAAAACTTCTTCAAGTATTTACTATAACGGATAACATTCGCTTCATCGAGAGCCGCTTCAACTTCATCCAAAATACAAAACGGAACAGGACGGACTTCGATTATAGCAAACAATAAGGAAATAGCCGTCAATGCACGCTCTCCGCCCGATAACAAGCTTAGGTTTTGCAGTTTTTTCCCGGGAGGTCGAGCGACAATATCGACGCCTGTTTCCAATAAATTATTCGGGTCAGTTAATATTAAATCTGCATTTCCGCCGCCGAACATTTCCTTGAAGACATGTCGGAATCGATTTTGCACTGCATTAAACGTAGATGAAAATCTCGAAGTCATTTCCTCGTCCATTTCAGACATTGCGATTTGCAACGTTTTTTTCGCTTCGAGCAAATCATTTCGTTGGGCAGTTAAAAACTCATGCCGTTCTGAAACTTCTTTGTATTCATCGATTGCTCCAGGGTTAACAGGACCAATTGATGCCAATTCTCGTTTCAGTTGAATTAGCTTCTCGCGCATCGCCTCTTCATCAAATTCGATGGTAGATTGAAAATCTGGTCGCAAACCATATTCGTTAAGTAATCGCCCGGAAATGGCTTCGTACTTGACTTCTAAGCGAGATAACTCGATTGTAACGTTATTATGTTTAACGTTCATCTTTTCTACATCCGATCGAAGATTGCGTAAAGCTACTTCTTTTTCTTCAATGCTTGCCGATTGTTTCAATCTTTGTTCTCTATATTTTACAATCGCGGTTTCTACTTCTTCTTTTTCAGCTATCGACTGCTCAATATGTTTCGAGATTTCTTCAGCGGTTAAATTTTCTTCGCCGTCTACGCCATTGATATAATCCAGTTCTTTAGAAATCGACGTTATTCTTTCTTGTGCTGCTCCTATTGCAAGCTCCATGTCGCGGATCGCTGTTTTTTCATAGGAAATCTGTTCGCGCAGCACGGCTGCCCGCTCGCGCAATTCTGTTAATCTGGATGTCAATGAGGCCTCTTCATTTCGACGATTCGTTGCAAGTCTTTCAAGCGTTTCGATTTCATTTTTAATTGTTTCTAATTTATTGATAAGTTGTTGGTGATTTTCTTCTAATTCGTTTTTCCTATTCGCGAGTTCAGAACCTGTCGTTTCTGCACCGCGTCTTCCCATTTCGACAGAAGCTCTTTCAATTTCGAGTGCATTGATCGCAATATCCGTTTCACGAATGCTTGACCCCGCAGCGGCCATCTCCAATTGTAATTTTTCATTGGCCTGCCGGGATTGTTCTGCTTTTTGCATAAACTCGGCAACTTTCATTTTTGAATCGCCAATTGAAACTTCTGCCACTCCGATCGAATTCGCCATTTTGGCAAGTTGACTTTGTAACGTTTCGAGTTCAGCCTTTCTGGAGAAGACGGTAGCACGACCTTTTGTACCGCCGCCCGTTAGTGAACCGCCTGCATTTACAATATCTCCATTAAGCGTGACGACGCGGAATCGATAATTTACTGCTCGGGCAATTTCTGATGCTCCTGTAAGCGTTTTGGAAACGAGGACGTTGCCTAATAGGTTTTCTGTTATGATTTTGTATGGACCTTGCACATTCACAAGATTGTCAGCAGTATTTATAAATTCGGGATGTTGCTCAATCGCCCTTAAAGCAGTTGGTTGAATTTTTCTGGATTTCATAACATCCAGCGGAAGAAATGTCGCGCGTCCAGCATTGCGGGATTTTAAGTAACCAATCGCTTTTCTAGCATCAACCTCTGACGTGGTTACGATATGTTGCATCGCTCCCCCAAGAGCCGTTTCAACAGCATTGACATAATCATTGTCAACGGTAATCAGTTCAGCTACCGCACCGTTTATTCCACTCAACTTGCCAGATTTACGAGCGACAAGCACCTCTTTTACACCCGAATAAAACCCTGAAAAGTCTTCTTCCATACTTTTTAAAGCACGCATTCTTCCCTGCATCTCATGCTGCTTATTATAGGCTTGTTGAAGAAGTTGCTCTTTCTTGCTTAATTCGGCTTCATGTTTACGAAGTTCATTTGTGTTGCTTTTAAAAGCGGTACTTACTTGTTTCATTTCCGCGGATAATTTAGCAAGCGCTCGTTCCTTTTCTGTTTTTTCAACAGTCAATTCTTCAAGGCGTTTGTTCAACGACTTTGTCTGTTCAACTATTTTTTCTGAAGAATACTTTTCACCTGCGAGTCTTTCTTCTATATGCTTCAATTCATTTCGAAGTGTAGCTTCTTCATTCAAACTGTCAATATAGGTCGCTTTCAACTCTTCAATTTCATTTTCCGTTTCAACGACAGTTCGCTTCAGTATTTGAGAAATTTCATTCATCTCAGTTGATATCGTTTTGTATTCAGCCGTTAAGGAACTTAATTTGGCATTGGATTGCTCTAATTTTGCCAGCAACGTAGTTTTTTCTTCACGAGTAGACGAAAGATCCACTTGTAGCCTTTCAATTTGGACAGTGGCATTTCGTTCTTTCTCAACAGAAAGAAGTCGGCGCCCCTCCCATTTTTCCGCCTCCGAGCTCACATCTACGAGCTTTTTCTGCAATGTTTCCAACTCTCGATCGACTGTTGCGAGTTGATGCTTCAACTGGCTAGTCTCTTTCTCAGCATTTTCTGTAGCTATTTTAAGTTGCTGTTGTTTTTCTTCGAACTTCTCAGCTTCCTCTAATTTGGCTTCTATTTCCACACGGAGCTTCCCGGCATCGTAATTTAATAATAAACTGTCGGCCTCACGTGTTTTTTCAGAAAGGATAGCATGCTTTTCTGCTGCTTCTGCACGCTCTTTAAGCGGGGCGATCCGAATCTCGAGTTCTTTTAAAATGTCGAGTACGCGGTCTAAGTTGTCAGATGTTTCGAATAACTTGTGTTCAGCCTTGCGTTTTCGATTGCGATATTTCAAAACGCCTGCAGCTTCATCAAAAATACTCCGGCGATCTTCCGGCCGGCTATTTAATATCTCGTCAACGCGACCTTGCGAGATGATGGAAAAAGCTTCTTTGCCAAGCCCTGAATCCATAAATACGTTATTAATATCTAGTAATCTGCATTGTTGCCCGTTCAATAAATATGTACTTTCTCCGGAACGAAAAACCCGTCGACTCACACTGATTTCAGTGTAGTCAAGCGGAAAAAGACCCTTACTATTATCTAAAATAAGGGTTACTTCGGCAAAGTTTAGCGGCTTCCGTGAATCGCTTCCAGCAAAAATGACATCTTCCATTTTCGCTCCGCGCAACGATTTTGCGGATTGTTCGCCGAGTACCCATCGAATTGCATCTGTGATATTACTTTTCCCGCTCCCATTCGGACCGACAACTGCTGTCACTCCGGGAACAAAGTCGATGCCAATCCGTTCGGCAAATGATTTAAAGCCTATTATTTCGAGTCTTTTCAGAAACATTTAAATCTCCCCTTCAACCTGCTCACTCTTAAGTTTACCAATCGCATGTCGGGCAGCTTCTTGTTCCGCTTCTTTTTTCGATTTCCCGTTACCTGTACCAAGCTCTGTGTCGCCGAGCCTTACGACTGTGATAAATGTTTTTGCGTGGGCCGGGCCCTTCTCTTCGATCACTTCATATTGAAGATGTCCGTTATTCGACTGCTGAATGATTTCCTGTAGTCGACTTTTGTAATCCATCACATGCGAAAAAGCACCGTTGCTGACTTGCGGAATAACGACTGTATCCAGAAATTTTGTTACTGCATTCATGCCTTGATCGATATATAAAGCTCCGATGAACGCTTCAAAAACGTCTGCAAGGAGAGCTGGGCGCATTCTTCCTCCGGTTTGTTCTTCACCTTTACCGAGTAAGACATATTGGCCGAACTCCAATTCATTGGCAAACTTGACGAGTGCCGGTTCGCATACAATTGCAGCTCGCAGCTTCGTTAATTCGCCTTCGCTCATTCCTGGCTCTGTTGAATATAGATATTGCGATACACCGAGTTCAAGTACGGCATCGCCTAAAAATTCAAGTCGTTCGTTATCCATGAAGTTCTTTCTTCGATGCTCATTCACATAAGATGAATGGGTAAAAGCATTGTATAAAAGGGAAGGATTTTCAAAAGTGATTGATAATCTTTGTTGCAGCTCATCGAATTTGTTTCGCACTGCTATTGGAAGTAGTGTTTTTCTATTTTTTTCCGTATTGCGTCTACCTGTCATAAGAACGATTCTACCTTTCAGAACATGATACCTTTAATTTTACCTTGTTCAGCCTGTAAGTGCAAAGGACAATAGAAGAAGATGGCATTTAGTTGCATAGGGAAATCCAATCGGTGGAGCTTGCTTGCACTCGACTTGGTTTTGATTGCAACTCGTGACCTTTGCCTCACCTAAAATGCCGCTGTCGGCCCCCAACTAACTAAAAAAGAGACGCACACTATCCTTTCTTGCGATCGGATGGATGCGTCTCTTATATTTTGGCGTGAAATAAAATTGAATTTCACGCCCTTGCGATGAACTAAGTAATTATGTCTGTTAATTAGTTTACTTTTGCTTCGATATACGAAACTGCGTCACCGACTGTGCCGATTTTTTCTGCGTCGTCATCGGAAATTTCCATATCGAATTCATCTTCTAATTCCATTACGAGCTCAACTACATCTAAAGAGTCTGCACCGAGGTCATCACGGAAGGATGCTTCAATTTTAACTTCACTTTCATCGACGCCAAGGCGGTCGACGATTACTTTCGTTACACGTTCTACTACTGTTGCCAAATCTGTCACCTCCCCTCGATGATTATACTTACTTATGGATTTTGTTCAAGACTACATGACCATTCCGCCGTCAACATGGATTGTTTGTCCAGTTATATATGCAGCGTCATCTGAAAGCAAGAACAAGACTGTTTTCGCCACATTTTCTGGACTGCCCAGTTTACCAAGAGGAATGTTCGCAAGCATTTGTTTTTGCACATCTTCACTCAAAGTCTCTGTCATATCCGTGGTTATGAATCCAGGCGCTACAGCGTTGACGTTAATATTTCTTGTCGCAAGTTCTTTCGCCGTCGTTTTCGTTAAACCGATCACGCCAGCTTTTGCTGCGACGTAATTGGCTTGCCCAGGATTACCGGAAACGCCGACTATTGATGCTACGTTTACAATTTTCCCTGCGCGTTGCCTCATCATCTGACGCGTCACGCCTTTTGTGCAGAGGAAAACGCCTTTCAGATTAATATCAATAACATCGTCCCACTCGTCTTCTTTCATGCGCATTAATAAGTTATCTCTCGTAATGCCCGCGTTGTTAACTAGTATATCAATTGAGCCGAATGTTGCAATTGTCTCGTCAATCATATTTTTTACGCTATCGGCATTCGACACATCAGCCTGGATTGCGAATGCTTCTCCGCCCGCATTTTTGATTAACTCGACAACTTCATCCGCTTTGTCTTTACTACCGCTGTAATTGACAACCACTTTTGCGCCTTCATTTGCTAGATTCAGTGCAATTTCTCGCCCAATCCCACGGGATGCACCCGTAACGATTGCCGCTTTACCTTCAAATCTACTCATTTTGACCATCCTTTCGAAGCCTCAACGACTGCTTCTAACGATTCTTCATCATAAACCGGCAAGACTGTAGCTGAACGATCAATTTTCTTGATTAATCCGCTAAGCACTTTGCCCGGACCGCATTCAATAAAATGTGTCACGCCATTGTCCAGCATTGTACGAACTGAATCTTCCCATAAAACAGGCGAGTATAATTGTTCGACGAGCAATCCTTTTATTTCTTCACTATTCTCGACAATCGATGCATTCACATTTGCAATCAATGGAATTTGTGCATCTTTCATTGAAATTTCACCAAGCGTTTCATCAAGCTTTTGAGCTGCTGGTTTCATTAGTGAAGAGTGAAATGGTCCGCTAACATCGAGCGGGATTGCTCTTCTAGCGCCTGCTTCTTTTAATTCGACACAAGCTTTTTCAACGCCTTCTTTTGTACCCGAAATCACGATTTGACCCGGGCAATTCAAATTCGCAGGCTGTACTGCATCGCCGTTTGCGGTAATGGAATCTGTTACTTTTGTTACAGCTTCAGCATCCAAACCAAGAATTGCAGCCATCGCGCCAACACCTGCTGGAACCGCCTCATTCATGTAAAGTCCACGTTTATGTACAGCAGATACGCCATCTTCAAATGATAGTACTCCGGACGCGACAAGCGCCGTATATTCGCCCAAGCTATGCCCCGCTGTATAATCAGGTGTAATTCCCTCTTCAATCAATCTCGATGCAATCATCGATCCGACAGTTAGAAGTGCGGGTTGCGCGTTGTACGTCACTGTTAGTTCTTCTTGCGGACCTTCTAAAATAAGATTGCTCAATGAAAACCCTAGTACTTCATCGGCTCTCTTAAAGTACTCTCCATTTTCACCCGCAAGTTCTTGTCCCATCCCGACAGATTGAGATCCTTGTCCCGGGAAAACAAATGCAATTTTCGTCATTCTTTCTGCTCCTCTCCAATCGTTTTACGGATTGTTCCGCTCACATCATATTCAACCATTGTACGCGCTTGTCGAATCGCATTATAAATTGCATTTGCATTCGATGAACCGTGAGCTTTTATCACTGGCGCATTCAAACCGAATAATCCGGCTCCGCCGTATTCCGAGTAATCCATTTTCTTTTTTAATCCGCTTAGTTCACTTTTTACAAGCGCAGCGGATACCTTTGTTTTTAATGATGATGTGTAAACATCTTTCAACATCGTGAAAAATCCTAGTGCAGTTCCTTCGATTGTTTTTAATACCATATTTCCTGTAAAGCCATCAGTAACAATTACATCTGCAGCACCCATCAATAAATCGCGGGCTTCTACGTTACCGATAAAGTTAATCGGAGCAGCTTTCAAAACATCGTATGCAGCTTTTGTCAGTTCATTTCCTTTTCCTTCTTCAGTTCCAATATTTAATAAACCGATTCGCGGATTAGAAATGCCGCGCACTTTTTCAGCATAAATACTTCCCATCACTGCGTATTGGCCGAGATGGGATGGTTTAGCGTCCGAGTTGGCACCCAAATCGAGCATGACAAATCCTTGACCGTCAACTGTCGGAAGTGTTGGCGCAAGTGCGGGTCGTTCAATGCCGTCGATTCGTCCGACGATAAAAAGTCCTGCCGCCATAAGCGCGCCCGTATTCCCCGCAGAAACACCCGCTTGTGCAGATCCGTCTTTAACGGCACCTGCCATGCGAACCATTGAGGCATCTTTCTTACGACGGATTGCTCGAACGGGCTCATCATCTGGTTCGATTATTTCTGTGCAATGAATGACTGTTAATCGATCATGTTCTTTTAAGTAAGGGGCAATTGCTTTTTCATCCCCGAAAATATGTATATGTATATCGTCAAAAGCCTCGACACTTTTTAATGCGCCTTTGACTATTTCTTCCGGTGCGTTGTCTCCGCCCATTCCGTCTAAAGCGATAATCATAATAATTCCTCCTGTTTCCGCTCCGTCGTCCGGTACATATAAAACTGGCCTGTAAACACGACCAAGTCACCGACTTTGGAAACTACTTCAACAAGTGTTCGATTTTCCATATTGCTGTCTTTTTTAACTTCTGCACGTGCAATTACACGGTCGCCGGCTTTCACTGGTTTCAGAAAATCGATTGTCGACTTTACTGTTAAAGCAAGGTCTTCATCCATAACCGCAACTGCCAGTGAATTTGCTTGGGCAAAAAGATGATGTCCACGTGCAATCCCGCTTCGTTGGAAGACGTGGTCTATTGTAACATCAAAAATAGACAATGCTCGTTTATCAAGTTCTATATCGATAATGTCACCTATTATTTCGTCGGAACTGAGTGATTTTACTTCGCCTGCCATAGACTGCGAAGCTACTCTTTTTAATCGTTTTCGCAGTTCCGGTATTCCGCATTCAAGTCTGTCCAATCGAATTGTTTGAACGCTTACGTCATATCGTTTCGACAGTTCTTCATCTGTCAAAAACGGATCTTGTTCTACCAACTTTTTGAGAAGCACTTGCCTCTCTTTTTTAGGCATTCGCAATCGTTTCACCTTCCGAGTTAGCACTTGGTACTAACATCAGTATATAAAGATAGAAATTAGAATGCAAGCAAGAAATGCAGAGAGCATCGGAGTTAAGGAAAACTATTTTAGCGACTAGTCTAGTTCAAGTGAATAACAAAGCCGATACCCATACTAAGGCATCGGCTTTAATTCAAATAAAGTACAATCTTCTCAATCAATTCGTTCATTCCCCAGCGCGCCTGATTCCTCAAGTTGCTTTCTTAAAAGCGCGTATTCTGGTGCTTCCCAAAAATCATCGGAAGCCAAGAACTTTTCTGCGTCTTTCCTGGCTGTGTCTAGCGCCCTGTAATCATGGACGAGATCCGCCATTTTGAATTCTGGCATGCCGCTTTGTTTCCTGCCGAAAAAGTCGCCGGCGCCTCTGAGCTCCAGATCCTTTTCAGCTAAAACAAAACCATCATTCGTTTCTGTCATCGACTGCATTCGTTCTTTGCCTTCTTCTGTTTTCGGGTCTGCTAATAGGACGCAATATGACTGCGCAGCTCCCCTTCCAACCCGACCTCTTAATTGGTGTAGTTGGGAAAGACCGAAACGTCCAGCATCGTAAATTAACATGAAAGAAGCATTTGGAACGTTAACGCCGACTTCGACAACCGTTGTGGACACAAGAACGTCAATTTCACCTTCGCTGAACTGGCGCATAACGTTTTCTTTATCATCCGAATGAAGTCGACCATGCATAAGCCCGACTGTGAATCGGCCTCGAAAATGTGTAGATAATTGCTCATAAACATCAACCGCATTTTGAACGTCTAGTTTATCGGACTCTTCAATAAGCGGACAAATGACATAGGCTTGTCTTCCGGCTTGTAGCTCCGCTTGCATTTTATTCAATATCGGGTGCAAGGATTCTTCTTTCATCCAGTGCGTTTCGATTTCTTTACGGCCTGCCGGCAATTCATCCAATACAGAAACATCCATTTCTCCAAAAACGGTAATCGCGAGCGTTCTAGGAATTGGCGTTGCTGTCATAAATAAAACATCGGGATTAATGCCTTTTTCGCGCAGCACGCGCCTTTGTTCAACACCAAAACGATGTTGCTCGTCCGTTATAACGAGACCTAAATTCTTAAAGATCACATCTGGTTGAATAAGTGCATGCGTACCGATAAGTAAATCGACATCGCCTGCTGCTAACCTTTCAAGCAAATTTTCCCTCGCCTTACCTTTTGTCGAACCAGAAAGAAACGCGACTGTAACGCCAAAAGGCTCTAACCACTGGGCGAGTGATGCGGCATGTTGTTCGGCAAGTATTTCTGTCGGCGCCATTAGGGCCCCTTGGAACCCCGCTGTAATGGCTGCGTAAAGCGCGATAGCCGCCACGACCGTTTTCCCCGAACCGACATCCCCTTGCAAGAGTCGATTCATCCGCACATCGCTTTTCAATTCTGCGCATAATTCGTTGACGACACGCTTTTGGGCGCCGGTTAATTCATATGGCAATGAAGCGATCAGCGCTTTCACTTTGCCAAGATCATATTCGATAACGACGCCTTTATCCGACTCTTTTCGAATCTTTTTCATTCCTTGCATTTTTAACTGAAAGAGTAAAAGCTCTTCGTAAACAAATCGTCTTCTGGCGTGTTTCATATGTGCTGAACTTTTTGGAAAATGAATCATTTCCAGAGCTTGCTCTAGTGCGGGCAACTTATAAGCTTCGAGTATTTCAGCAGGCAGTGGATCTTCGTGAAGTCCTTTGACACTGTCTAATGCATTGCGCATATAGCGGCGAAATGTTTTTTGATGCATGACGCCTTTCAAACTATAAACAGGTTCAAAGTTAGCTTGTTCGGATTTTGGACCGGAAGTAAAGTTCGATACATTGATCGATTGCCTGCCGCGATCCCATTTCCCGGTTACTGTCACTATCGAGCCAGGTTCAAGGCGATCTTTTAAGTAATGCTGATTAAAAAAGACCGCCTTCACGAGATGCCTGCCGGCGAGAAGACGGACTTGAAGACGAGATCGTTTATTCCCTAAAAACAGAACTGCAGGTTCACTTTCGACTCTTCCTTCGATGGTGACACGCTCATTATGCGGTGTTTCAGATAAGTCCTTCAATGTAAAATCGTCATGACGATACGGGAACGTCATTATTAAATCGGAAATGGTGATGATTTTCAATGACTCGAGTTGCTCTCCAGCTTTCTTTCCGATTCCTTTCACGGTCGTTACGGAGTCATTAAGTGACTGAGCTGCTGCCAACTGTTTGCTCTCCAAATATTTTTGCTTGCAATGCTTTCCCCGTAGGTGTTGCGGCAAGTCCGCCTTTTGCCGTTTCCCGTAAAGCTGAAGGCATTGACTGACCGATTCGGTGCATCGCTTCGATTACTTCGTCCGTAGGAATTCGGCTGACTACGCCCGCCAACGCCATGTCTGCACCGACAAGCGCTTTAGCCGCTCCCATTGCATTTCGTTTCACACAAGGTACTTCAACGAGGCCTGCAACAGGATCACAGACAAGTCCGAGCATATTCTTCATGACAATCGAGAACGCCTCCGCACTTTGCTGTGGTGTTCCGCCTGCCATCTCAACAATTGCCGCCGCTGCCATTGACCCGGCCGATCCCGTTTCAGCTTGACATCCGCCAGCCGCACCGGATATAGAGGCATTGTTTGCAACGACAAATCCAAATGCACCCGAAGTAAATAAATAATTTATCATTTGTTCGCGTGTTGGATTCAATTTATTTTTCACTGCAAATAAAGTTCCCGGAACAATTCCTGCCGCACCAGCTGTCGGTGTTGCACAAATCATTCCCATTGCCGCGTTTACTTCATTCGTCGCGACTGCTTTACTTACCGCGTCTAATATGACGTCACCAGAAAGCGATTTTCCGGACTCCATATATTTTTGAATAAGTACTGCATCTCCGCCAGTTAATCCTGATGTTGAGCGGACTCCCTGCAATCCTCTTTCAACCGCTTCTTCCATTACTTTTAAATTATTATCCATTTGTTCGATAATCTCTTCACGAGTTCTTTTCGTGATTAATATTTCCTGTTCGATCATGATTTCTGATATGGGTTTATTTTGCGATTCCGCAAGCGCGACAAGTTCTTTAACCGAGCTAAATAATACATCCATTCTTCCGTCCCCCTTAATCGGCAATCGTCGAAATTTGAGTGATATGTGGTAAAACTTTTATTTCATCGATAAGGTCGTCATCGATTAACTGATCGACTTCGATGACCATTAATGCCATTTGACCTTTTTCTTTTCGCCCGACTTCCATATGGGCAATATTCACGCCTCTATTAGCAAGCGCATTGGAAACGTTTGCAATGACTCCTGCTGTATCTTCATGGACTACAAGAAGTGCTGGATAATTCCCTGAAAGTCTTAGTGGAAATCCGTTCAGTTCAACAACTTCCATTTTCCCGCCGCCGATAGAAATCCCTGTCAATTCCATGACACTGCTACTGTCCCCAATTACAATCCTAGCCGTGTTCGGATGAGGCATTTCTTCTTCCTCCGGGATAAATTCAAATGTCAAACCGACTTTTTCAGCTTCTTCAAAGGAAGTTTTTATACGTTCATCGAAAGTATCGTAATCTAGTAATCCCCCGATTATCGCAACATCAGAACTATGCCCTTTATATGTTTCTGCAAAAGAACCATAAAGGTGTACGCGAGCCCATTCCGGTTGGCGTCCAAAAAGTGTTCGCGCTACACGTCCGATCTTTGCGGCCCCTGCTGTATGTGAAGATGAAGGTCCGATCATGACTGGACCGATTATTTCAAATACTGATCTGAATTTCACCTGAATTTCCCCCTCCCTAAAACCTGTCTCTATTTTACATGAAAAACTTGAATAGAACAAAAACAGTGCGCTTTTGAATTAGCAACACTGTTTTAGCCTATTATTCAACTGAAATAATATATGGATAGAGCGGTTGATTTCCATGATAAAGTTCTGCTTCCACATGGTCAAAGTTATCTTCGATATAACTTTCTATGACTGAAGCATCTTCTTCACTTACCTCTTCACCGTATAGGACTGTGACGATTTCAGCGTCATCGTCTATAACTTTTGATAAAAGTGATTTTGTCACTTCTTCAATTGATGCATGAGTCGTTACGATTTTCCCTTCGGCAATCCCCATGAATTCGCCATTCTTGATCGTCAGACCATCAATCGTCGTATCTCTGACTGCATGAGTTACTTGCGCGGTTTTTACATAGGATGCAGCTTCCGTCATCGCAGTTGCATTCACGCTAACTTCAGCTTCCGGATTAAATGCAAGAATTGCAGATAATCCTTCAGGAACAGTCTTCGTCGGTACGACCGCCGCTTCAATTCCCACTATTTCCGCGGCTTGTTCTGCGGCCATGATAATGTTTTTATTGTTCGGTAATATTAAGACACGCTCGGCTCCAACATCTTCGATCGCTTTCACGATATCTTCAGTGGATGGATTCATAGTTTGTCCACCCTCGATAACTGCTGAAGCGCCTACGCTTTTCAATAACTCAGCAATTCCGGAACCCATTGCAACCGTTACAATAGCATAAGGATGTTTAATGGATTCAGATTGTTTACCATTATGTACATTGTGGTCTGCCCCCACGAGGTTAATATGTTGTTCACGCATATTTTCAATTTTAATATCGATTAGCGAACCATATTTCTGACTAAATGAAAGCACGTCGCCCGGCTCTTCTGAATGAATATGAACTTTTGCGACGTCATCATCTGATATAACTAGAAGTGAATCGCCGAATCGGCTTAATTCTTGACGGTAATCAGATTCATCATAAGGATTATTCGCCAGTTTCTTATCTTCGAATTTCACCATGAATTCCGTGCAATAACCATAGACAATGTCCTCTGTATTCATGAATCCTTGAAGGCTAAGATGATGTTGTTCATTGATCATTTCTTTCATCGCTTGATCATCGGTTCTTTCTGGAAGTCCTTCGCCTTTCAGAGATGCCAAAAATCCCTCGTAGACGTATACAAGTCCTTGTCCGCCGCTATCCACAACACCGACTTCTTTTAAAACCGCAAGTAAATCAGGCGTGCGTTCAAGCGAAGCTTTCGATTCCCGAACGACGGCTTCCATTACTTCAATGAAATCATCTGTTGTTTTCGAAACTTCCACTCCAGCATTGGCAGCATCTTTTGCAACCGTTAAAATTGTGCCTTCTACTGGCTTCATAACCGCTTTATATGCTGTTTCAACACCGTATTGTAACGCCTCGGCAAATTTTTTGCCGTCAAGAAAAGCTTCTTTTTCAATCGCTTTTCCAAAACCGCGGAACAATTGCGATAAGATGACACCTGAATTTCCCCGTGCTCCCATCAGCAATCCTTTTGAGAGAGCTCCTGCTGTTTCACCGATATGTTCGACGGCATTCGCTTCGACTTCATTTGCCCCGGATGTCATAGACAAATTCATATTTGTTCCTGTATCGCCATCAGGAACGGGAAACACGTTTAACGAATCGACGTAGTCGGCATTTAGATAAAGCTGATGAGCACCGAGCTTTATCATTTCCGCAAATTTTAAACCATCTATTGACTTCATTGAAATAATTTCCTCCTTCTACAGGTTCGTTACGCGAACTCCCTGGACAAATATATTAACCGATTTAACGGATAATCCAACAGTTTTCATTAATGTGTATTTTACTTTTGATTGTACTTGATAGGCAACTTCTGAAATTTTTGTGCCATATCCAATTATGACGTGCATATCAATATGCGTGTCATCGCCAATATTTCGAACAATGACGCCACGCGCAAAATTTTCTTTACGAAGTATTTCTGTTAAACCATCTCGGATTTGATGCTTAGAAGCCATACCTACAATACCATAGCACTCTATAGCTGATTCACCAACGACTTGAGCAATAACATCATTTGTGATATCGATCTTGCCAAACTCGTTTATTACTTCGATTGACATAGTGCGTCCCTCCGCATCCTAGTTTTACTCACCCTATTGTACTATACCCCACATAATAATAAAAGAAAGCATTATCTTTTCAAAGTGCTTGTAAAGGCATTCAGCTTGAAAGTTGCATCGAAATAGGTTGCAATACCGACTTAACTATGATAAATTTAATTGTATGCGAATTTAAGAAATGCATCGCTTAATCTTCATTTACGAGGAGGTACAAATATGTCTAAACAATGCGTAATCACTGGCCGTAAAGCTAGTACAGGAAATACACGTTCTCACGCACTAAACTCAAGTAGACGTACATGGGGAGCGAACCTTCAAAAAGTCCGCATCCTCGTTAACGGTAAACCTAAAAGAGTTTGGGTTTCTGCAAGAGCTCTAAAATCAGGTAAAGTTCAAAGAGTTTAATGGAAGAGAAACAAAATGCCAAGCTGAAAAACTTCAGCCTGGCATTTTTTCGTTTTTCTTCCTCTTTTTCTTGTTCGATGGCTTAGATTTTTCATCTTTACGAAAGACAACTATACATTTCCGGACGAAACCGCTCACAAACTTTGGTAAAGTAAATGTATAAACGCGCAACTCCCCACTCCTTTCAAGCATCTGAACTCCTTACCATTAAGCATATGCCCCCGCGGAAGGAGATAGTACAGATATGAGAAGCTGTCTCGTTACTTGTAAACTTTGTCATGCCTAACTCCAGCGTTTCATTAAAAGTTTCATACTTAAATCCAGTAAGCGTAAGGTCTGTCACTTTTAGGCCAAAAGAAAAAAATGAAACAAATGGATAACGTTGGTCATGAAGCAGTTTATGTACAGTCGGGAGCAGGATTGTCATTTCGTTTGTTCGATTGATAATCGAAAATGAAATGTCGGGATATTCGATTTGCAAGCGATACAAAAGATGAAGCGCAGACGCTGAATGATCAAGCCGACCGCCTGTGACACCCGTCAATAATACATTTTCGGGTTTATAAGAGAGCGCACGTGCAATCGCTAGTTCAGTATCGGTTTCATCTTTTTCCGCATTGAATTCCGAGATGTTTTTGATTGTCTTTTTAATTTGTTCATACTCTTCTATTGAAACAGAATCGAAATCTCCAACTGCTTCATTCGGAGTGATTCCTTTTTCAAGTAGATGAATCGCCCCTCTGTCTGCGCCGATAAACACTGTTTCCTTTTCATGAAATCCGGATAAATCCGCAAGTTCATGTTTTGGTCCTCCCGCACAGACAATGGCATATTTCATTGATTAATAACTCCTTCTCCTGCCGCTTTGATCTTTTGTAAAGCTTCAGCACGATTTTCTTTATTGAAAATAGCTGAACCCGCAACTAAAATTGTCGCCCCGGCTTCAACGCAAGGAATTATCGTGTTTTCATCTACACCGCCGTCAATTTCAATTTCAATCTCTAAATTCCGTTCTTTAATAATTGCAGCGAGTTGTTTTACTTTCGGTAGTACGGTATGAATAAACGCTTGACCGCCAAACCCTGGATTTACCGTCATAAATAAAACCATATCAACATTGTCAAGAACATGTAGAATCGTTTCTACAGGTGTATGTGGATTCAAAACGACCCCCGTCTTCACGCCAGTCGACCGAATCAGTTGGAGCGTGCGATGCAAATGCGGACAAGCTTCAACATGAACCGTTATATAGTCTGCTCCTGCTTTTGCAAATTGCTCGATATAAGCGTCCGGATTTTCAATCATCAAATGGACGTCTAGCGGCAATGATGTTACCGGTCTTAACGCTTCAACAACGATTGGTCCCATTGTAATATTTGGCACGAAATGGCCGTCCATAACATCAATATGAATGAGATCCGCTCCTGCTTTTTCTACTTCTTGTACTTCTTCGGCTAGCTTTGAAAAATCTGCGGCCAAAATTGAAGGTGCAATTTTAATCATGTTTTTCATACCTCGGCTTTCTTTCTGTTATTTCTTGTAAAAAGTAAAGATAATTTTCGTAGCGATTTTTTACAATTTCTCCATCCTCAACTAATTTCTTCACTTCGCATTTCGGTTCGTTCAAATGTATGCAACCACGGAATTTACAATAATCCGATGCTTGATCGATTTCTATAAAGTAGCGAGAAAGCTCCTCTTTTTCGATATGATCAGTCTCAAGTGAACTAAATCCCGGTGTATCCGCAACAAGGCCGCCAGCGACTTCTAACAGCTCAACATGTCTTGTCGTATGCTTTCCTCGACCTAGGGCTTCTGAAATCACGCCTGTTTTCAAACCAAGTGAAGGAAGCACATTATTTAATAATGTGGACTTCCCTACACCCGATTGACCTGCTAATACAGTAGTTTTCCCTCTTAATATCGGCCCAAGCAATTCAGGTAAATTTTCATCTTCTATAAAAGTTTTCATAACTAAATAACCGATTTTCTCATAGTATTTTGCGGCTATTTCAACTTTTTCAAGCTCTTTTTCATTCGCAAGATCTTTTTTTGTTAAACAAATAACCGGGCGAATTTTAAATGATTCAATAACGGTAAGAAAACGATCAAGTAAATGAGCACTAAAGTCTGGTTCTACGATTGAAAAAACGAGAATCGCCTGATCCACATTAGAAATCGGCGGTCGCACGAGTTCGTTTTTTCGTTCGTGAACGACTGTAATTGTTGCATCATTATCGCCATCAGGAACAAAGGTGACAAAATCGCCTACTAGCGGGTGAACCCCGCGTTTTCTAAAAACACCGCGACTTTTGCATTGAACGATTTTGCCATCGCATTCTACATAATAAAATCCGCTAATCGCTTTTCTAATTTGTCCTTCCAGATAAATTACCCTCTCTCTCAATCAACTTCGTCATAATGGAATGTTTCTTCTGCAATTTGTGTATCGTCTCGCATAATTCGGTAAGCGCCGCTTTGCCCTTCTTCCAACTCGATGGTGATTCTTCTCGGCGTATCTTCGGTGATTTCGAAATCGCTAAATACGTCAGCCATTGAATTTTTACGGTCTTGAATATAAATTCGAATTCTATTCGGTTTTCTTTCCCCTTCCGAGTCTTCGTCCTCACCGTCTTCAGGATCTTCAGGGACATATTCAATCGTTACGGTTTGAATTAATTGTTTAATCGGCTTTTGCTCTTGACCTAAAGATTGAACAACTTCAACCCTTCCGCCTTTTTCAATCATTGTATCGGCAGCTGGTTCTTGAGAAATAATTCTTCCTTGTCCGACTGTTGCGTGGTGCACCTTGCTAGTCACGACTATGTTTAATCCCGACGACTTGGCATATTCCTCTAATTTCTGTTCATCATAACCAACAAGATTTTCAAGTTTTCGCATCTCTTTCCCTTTACTTACAGTAAGGACTAAGTCAGTTTCACTGAGCACGTATTCAGGACCTGCTTCAGGTGATTGTTTTATAATTGTTCCCTTTGTTTCATTATCAAAAACTTCATCTATTTTAACCGATTTAAAACCCATATTTTCCACTATACCCTTTACTTGCTCGATGTCGCGTCCGGTATAGTCCGTTAACTCTGTCGCTTCTTTTCCTGTACTAATATAAAGAGTGATTTCAGTTCCCGGTCTTCGTTCTTTTCCAGCTTCAGGAACGGTGCGAATTACTTTACCGGCTGCAAATTCATCAGAAGTTTGTTCAGTTCTATCTTCTGCAACGATAAAACCTTTTTCTTCAAGTAGATCGATTGCTTCTCTCTCATCCATATCACTAACATCAGGAACTTCAATTTTATTAAGTCCCAATAAAGCAGGTAGAAACATGATTAATAGTCCGATTACAGCAAGACCGGCTATAATTCCTAAGAATATCGGCCATTTTTTACGCTTCTTCTTGACTGGTTCTTCAACTATTTCTTCTTCTGGCTCAACCGGATGATTTTCTTTTGTTTGTTGTACATTATCGAACTTTGATGTCGCTGAAATAGCAGGAATCGCTCGTGTCGTTTCATCATCAAACGTAATGGCAAACTTTTCTTCATTTGCTCGTTCAGGTGATAAGACTGTTGCAAGATCGTCTTGCATTTCATCCGCGGACCTATATCTGCTAACAGCGTCTTTAGCGGTCGCTTTTAAAATGACATTTTCTACGCTTTGCGGAATTGTCGGAAATAACTTTCGTACAGAAGGCGTTTCTTCCTGTAAATGCTTTAAAGCGATTGAAACCGCCGATTCACCTGAGAATGGGAGCTTCCCTGTTAATAATTCATAAAAGACAATTCCTAAAGAATAAATATCTGATTTTTTTGTTGCCATGCCGCCGCGCGCTTGTTCTGGCGACAAGTAATGAACGGTGCCCAATACTGAATTTGTTTTTGTATAAGCGGTAGCACTTAATGCCATCGCGATACCAAAATCAGTTATTTTCACATTTCCATCGTGGTCCATCAAAATATTTTGCGGTTTTATATCCCGATGAACAATGCCGTTATAATGCGCATTTGAGATGGCCGAGACCAACTGTTGCATAATCGGCAAAGCTTGCTCAGGTGCTAATGGTCCATTGGATTGTATATATTCCTTCAATGTTTGACCTTCAATATATTCCATTACAAGGTAATGGATATCGCCGTCTTCTCCTACATCATAGATGTCAACAATATGCGGATGCATTAAGCTTGTAGCAGAAAGAGCCTCTCTCATAAAACGCCGTTTGAGTTCCTCTTCATTTGAAAAGTCATAATTCAAAACTTTTATGGCGACATCCCGGTCGAGGATAATATCATGTGCAAGATATACGCGCGACATGCCGCCTCCGCCGATAAACTTCAATATTTCATAACGTCCGCCAATTCGTTTGCCAATCACAAGACCGACACCTCCTCATCCGAAGGCTTTAGCAGAATAACTGAAATGTTATCTTCGCCGCCCAATTTATTTGCCAAGTTTACGAGCGCTTCCGTTTTTTCACGCAGTGAGCAATCTGATAAAATAATACGATGCATTGATTCTGCATCGACTTTATTACTTAAACCGTCAGTACAAAGGAGTAGATAGCTATCTTTTTCAAGTTCTATTGAATGATAGTCTGGTTCAATTGTTCTTTCAGATCCCAGGGCCTTCATAATCCAGTTGCGCTGCGGATGTTTAGCAGCTTCTTCCTTGGTGATTTCCCCGCTTTCGAGAAGAACATTTACATAGGAATGATCCACCGTAACTTGACGTATTCCCTCGGGGTCTATCTTATAAACTCTACTGTCCCCGATATGGTATATATGGCAGGAACGATTTTTAATAATCGCTGTTTCAAGAGTCGTACCCATTCCCTTGTAATCCTCATGATCTTTTGCATAATTAAATAAAAATCGATTGACATGATAGATTGTTTCTTTTAACCAAAGAGTCCAATCAATTTCCTGGTCGATTTCTCGATCTTTCAATTTCATAAATTCCTCTTCGATAACTTGTATCGCAGCTGAACTCGCAAAATCGCCCCCGCGATGCCCCCCCATTCCATCTGCAATGACCGCAAGTGTTATTCCTTCGGGAAGTGTAAAGACTGCCGCGCTGTCTTCATTCACTGCTCTTTTTTTCCCAATATCTGAAAGAACTTCAAATTGCACCATCCATCTCCCCATTCTATCTTGTCTGCTTTAATTGTTAATAATCTTTTTTCTAAACGCCGCGACGAAAAAACCGTCTCCGCCAAAGTGTTGAGGAAGAACTTGAAGCGTATCATTTTCAATCGACAATTTTTCATTCTCCTGTAAATTCGCGTGCGGAATCAATTCAATGTTTTTATGTCTTTCTAAAAACCTTTCAACCATACCCCGATTTTCTTCATATTCTACTGTACACGTACTGTACACGATTATACCATTTGGTTTGAGAAGTTTTTCTGCAGTATCCAATAGTTCTGATTGCACGGCTAATAAACCTTTTATATCCATTTCATTTTTCACATATTTTATTTCAGGTTTTCTTCGAATAACGCCAAACCCGCTACACGGTGCATCAAGGAGAATCCGATCAAACGACGATTCTCCATACAATTCGACTAACTTCCGACTATCGCCGCTTTTTGGAATAATCGAATTGAGACCGAGTCTTTCTGCATTCGACTTAATCAGTTTCATTTTATGCTCGTGAATATCATGAGCATAAACTTCGCCTTCATCGTTCATCTTTTCTGCAATATGGGTTGTTTTCCCGCCCGGTGCCGCACACATATCAAGGACTGTCATACCTGGTTCAACATTAAGCGCATTAACCGGTAACATTGAACTTTCATCTTGGATGGTAATGAGTCCTTTTTTGAAGCTATCTGTGTTACTGGGATTTCCTGATTCACTAATTAGGCTTTCAGGGACGACTTCCCCGCGCCGAACTTCAATTCCCTCAGATTTAAGTGCTGCGATTGCTTCATCAACAGTCGTCTTTTTGGTGTTGACTCTCATTGTTACAGAAGCCGGATTATTATTTTCATGCGCCATCGCTACGGCATCTTCTTCACCGTACATGTCAATCCATCGCTCGATTAGCCATTTCGGATGACTCGTTTCAATGGCAATCTTAGCAGCACCATCTTCAAGGTCATCAAGTGACCGAACGCCTTTACGTAGAACAGAACGTAAAATCCCGTTAACGGTCGGCGCAATCCGTTTATGGCCGCGTCTTTTAGCAATTTCAACTGCTTCATGAACGACAGCATGAGGCGGTATTTTCGTCAAATAAACAATTTGATATAATGACATTCTTAGAAGCTCTCGTACCCAACCATCAAGTTTCCCGCGAACGAAAGGTTCTAAATAATAATCAAGTGTCATCCGATGTTGAAGCGTCCCATAGGTCAATTCAGTTAATAGGGCGCGATCTTTTGCTTCGATATTATATTTCTTTATCGTTCGATGAAGTAAAAGGTTGCTATAAGCTTGGTTATTATTTATCTCCATCAATATGGAAAGGGCTGCGTCTCGCACATTTCCGTTCCATATTTTTTTAGTTGGCTTGGTCATTCAAACCGATCTCCTTTATTCCATGCCGCACCGATTCCACGGATGAATACTTCAGTAGGCATTCTTTTTCTTCCTGCTGGTTGGATATCGGTAATTGCTACTCCGGTATTATCACCGGTTTTCACAATAATACGGTCAGTTTCTATATCGATAATCGTTCCAGGTTCAGCATCAGACGAAGTTTCTACTTTTTCACCCCACCAAATTTTCACATTGGCGTCTTGAAATACAGAATAAGCGACTGGCCACGGATGCAGACCGCGGATTTTATCGTAAATTTCTTTACCGCTCTTTGTCCAATCGATGCGTTCCTCTTCTCTTGAAATGTTACGCGCAAATGTCACAAGAGATTCATCTTGAACAATTCGTTCATTTGTTTCATTTAGAATCGAAGGAAGTGTATTTTTCAGTAGCTCTACACCCGCTTCTGACAATACGTTGAATAATGTACCGGTATCATCAGTATCATTGATCGGCACAGTGACTTGTGAAATAATATCGCCCGCGTCCAACTTTTCGACCATATACATAATCGTGACGCCGGTTTCCGTTTCACCTTCCATAATGGCTTTATGAATTGGCGCGCCGCCCCGATATTTCGGCAGTAACGACGCGTGGACGTTAATGCATCCGAGCCTCGGCGCATCGAGCAATTCTTTTGGAAGAAGTTGACCAAATGCCGCTGTAATAATAAGGTCCGCATTCAAGGAAATAATTTCATCGAGTTCGGCCGAACCTGATAACTTCTCAGGTTGGATGACGCGTATTCCTAGCTTTTCGGCTTCTACTTTCACCGGCGGCGGCGTTAGAACTCGCTTTCTTCCAACAGGTCTGTCCGGTTGCGTGACGACCGCTACGACATCATACCCTTCTTCCCGAAGCATCGATAAAATCGGCACTGAAAAATCGGGCGTCCCCATGAAAATAATTGAAGTCAAACTTGTTCACCTTCCCTGCTCATTTCAATCTCCTCTTCTTCAAGCGCCTCGAGTTCTTCAAGATCAACAACACGAATGATTTTCGAATCAAATAAAACACCGTTCAAGTGATCAATTTCATGAAGGATCGCACGAGCTTCATACCCCTCTGCTTCGATTTCGTAAAGTGAGCCGTCTCTCTCCTGCGCTTCAACTTTTACATAAAAAGGACGTTCTACTTCACCGTACAATCCTGGGAAACTCAGACATCCTTCAATTTCTATTTCAGACCCTCCGATTGCAGTCACAACAGGGTTAATAAGTTCGATGACATCTTGTTCTTCATCTACTTCTACGATCGCAACCTGGATTGCTTCGCCTATTTGCGGTGCGGCAAGACCGACACCATCGACTTCTTTCATTGTTTCATACATATCATCAAGAAGTTTGGCAAGTTTTTCATCAAACTTCACAACTTCCTTGCATTTTTTTAACAAGATGGGAGATGGATGCTCCACAATTTCTTTTATTGCCAACTTAGGTTCCTCTTTTCATTCTGGTTAGAAAATAGATACTGGATCTACATCTACGCTCATTGTAAGCCCAGCTTTAATCCAATCCGTACGATATAATCTGATCAGTTGTTGTAACGTTTCGGTTAGCTTGGGCTCTTTTTTGTATTTTAACAAACATTGGTATCGATATCTATTGTTCACTCGACTAATCGCAGCAGCGGTCGGACCGATAATAACTGTATCAGGCGACAAATTCGACTGCAAAAAGGTTGAAGCTCGACTCGCGTAATCGGCAACTTTCAAGACATCTTCATGTGTAAATTGGACAAGCGTCACGAAATAAAATGGCGGATAGCCAAATTGTCTGCGCGCAGCCATTTCCAAATTATAAAAAGGTTCGTAATGATGCTCTTTTGCTAACTCAATTGCATAGTGTTCCGGAGAATACGTTTGGATATATACCTCGCCGGGCAACTCATGTCTGCCTGCACGGCCGCTTACTTGAGTCATCAACTGAAAAGTCTTTTCAGCTGCGCGAAAATCTGCCAAGTGAAGCGTCGTATCCGCTGCAAGAACGCCGACCAGTGTAATGTTTGGAAAGTCTAACCCTTTGGCAATCATTTGGGTTCCCAGTAAAATATCTGCTTTCCCTTCACTAAATTGACGAAGCAACCGTTCATGGGATCCTTTTCGCCTTGTCGTGTCCACATCCATTCTTATTACACGAGCTTCTGGAAAGAGATTCGCTATTTCCTCTTCTACTTTTTGCGTGCCTGTTCCAAAAAAACGAATATGTTCACTTTCGCACTCTGGACAAATCAAGGGAACCCGCTCTTCATGACCGCAATAATGACATTTTAAACGCTCGTTTGCACGATGATACGTTAAAGATATATCGCAATTAGGACATTCTACTGTTGTTCCGCAGTCCCTGCATAATACGAAAGAAGAAAATCCCCGGCGGTTTAGAAATAAGATACTTTGTTCCCCAGCTTCTAATCGTTTTCGAATCGCTTCGGCAAGTGCAACTGAAAACATTGAGCGATTTCCCGATTTTAATTCATTTCGCATATCAACAATAGCCACTTCCGGAAGCGCCTGGTTTTTCGCCCTATTCATTAAAGTGAGTAATGTATAGACTCCTTTGGTAGCACGTGCGTATGATTCGAGCGATGGAGTGGCACTTCCGAGAATAACTGGGCAATTATAATATTCAGCCCTTTTAATCGCAACTTCTCTGGCATGGTATCTGGGGTTATCTTCCTGTTTATAAGTGCCTTCATGCTCTTCATCCAAAATAATAATACCTACATTTTCAAATGGCGCGAAAATAGCTGACCTCGCTCCAACGACCACTTTCACTTCGCCTCGCCGGATTTTTCGCCATTCATCATACTTTTCACCAGAAGAGAGCGCACTATGCATCACCGCCACAAGCGGGCCGAAACGCGCCTTGAATCGAGCAGTCATTTGCGGCGTTAAGGAGATTTCCGGTACGAGAACAATTGCTTCTTTTCCTCTCTCCAAAACTTGTTGAATTGCACGCAAATAGACTTCTGTCTTTCCGCTTCCCGTGACACCGTGCAATAAAAACGTCTCCGGCTTCTCATTTTCTACTGAACTCAAAATACTGTTCAGGGCAACTTCTTGCTCATTTGTTAAATGTACTGGAATTGGCACATCTTTAAGTCCCGATGCTTCAGGTTCTCGGTATACTTCTTCGTAACTCTCATGCGCCGCACCTCGGTCAACAAGCGCTTTAATAACGGTGCTCTGTATCCCTAATGCATCAGTGATTGTTTTCGCAGGAACTGTTTTCCCGGCATTTTCAAGCATCCAATTCACCAATTCGATTTGGCGTTTCGCATTTGGATGCAAGGATTCTTTAATGCGCTGCAGTTCGATTTCCTCTACGATTTGAATCATCCGAACTTTTTTCATAGCTGTTTGTTGACTGACTGTTGTATCGACGGTAACGATTCCGTCTTTTACTAGGTTTTTCAACACTCCAAGCAAGTTGCGTGATTCTGCTTCTTTCATCGGAACGCGATTTCTACCAGCTAAAAACAAGCTGAATTCTATATCATCGATTTTTTCAGGTTCATTTACGATAATAAATTTTTCATATTTCGCGCGCATTGCAGCTGGCAACATCACTTGCATCGCATCAATTTCATATGACAAAGTTTGAACCGCCAACCACTTGGAGAGATCTAGTAATTCATTCGTTAATACGGGTTCTAAATCGACCAACTCATGGATTGGCCTTAATTTACTTTCTTCTAAATCACTTTCATCTTTCAACTTTGTGATATAGCCAATGACTTTTCTTGGCCCGAAAGGAACTTTAACTCGTGCACCTGGTTCAATGATTGACGTCAATGGTTCAGGAACTATGTAATCAAATGGCCTATCAATCGGATATGCCGCAACATCAACAATGACTTCAGCGATCATGCGAATTGCCGACCTTTACCTCTTCAATGATCGCCTCTAGTAAAAGAGTTGCAAGATCATTTTTCGGCATCGCGGGATATAACTTATTTGTCCCATTTTTTGATAATAACGTTACGACATTCGTGTCATTCCCAAAGCCGCCATCAGGATCCGTTACATCATTTATAATAATGAAATCCAGATTTTTCCTTTCCAACTTACCCATGCCATTTTCAATGACATTTTCGGTTTCAGCTGCAAAGCCCACCAGAATTTGTTGCTGTTTTCGTTCCCCAAGCGTTTTCAATATATCAGTTGTTCGCTCTAGATTAATGACCGAATCGCTATCCGACTTTTTTATTTTCTGCGGATGAATTTCAGCTGGGCGATAATCAGCGACCGCGGCTGCTTTGATAACAATTTCCGCGTCATCATAATTTCTGCTTACCGCTTCGAACATTTCAGCCGCGCTTTCAACATGAATCACTTGTACGCCAGACGGTGGATTTAGCGAGACGGGGCCAGAGACGAGTATTGTTTTAGCACCCAGTTTAGTAGCGGCTTCTGCCATCGCATAGCCCATTTTTCCGCTCGAAAAGTTTGACACGTAGCGGACAGGATCGATTCTTTCACGTGTCGGTCCGGCTGTTATAACCACTTTCTTCCCTGTCAGTGGCAGATTTTTAGGGACAAAATTCTCTTGAACTAGCTTGACAATTTTCTCCGGTTCTTCAAGGCGTCCTTTTCCGACATATCCACAAGCTAAAAAGCCTTCTGACGGTTCTATAAACCGGTATCCATCTTTAGCAAGCGTGTCAATGTTCCGGATAACCGATCGCTTTTCATACATATTGACATTCATTGCCGGTGCGAACCAAACTTCAGCAGTCGTTGCTAAAAGCACCGTCGTCACCATATCATCAGAAATCCCATTCGCTACTTTCCCGATAACATTCGCAGTAGCCGGTGCAACGATGACCAAATCTGCCCAATCGGCTAAGTCGATATGTGCAATCACACGAGAATCTTTTTCATCAAACGTGTCAAAATAAACGTCATTTCTTGACATTGCCTGAAAAGTTAGTGGCGTGACAAACTCCATAGCTGATTTTGTCATAACAACCTTCACATCTGCTCCCGCTTGGGATAACTTGCTAACGAGTGCAACGGCTTTATAAACCGCAATGCCACCAGTTACGCAAATAAGAATTTTTTTATTTGCTAACACTAAACTCTTCCTTTCTAAAATGACAAACTCCCAAAGAAAAACAAATTTCTTAGGGAGTACGATGTCATCACTATTTTTATTTTGTTTATTTAAATTTCGTCTTCGTAAATAATCGATTCGTCTTGTGTAGTTTTTGTCAAAACACCTGCTACGATTTCTTCTAAAGCTCTACCGACATCTTTTTTAGCTTTATAAGATGGGAGCAGCTTGTTTCCTACTTCTTGGATTTCACGTGCACGTTTAGAAGCAAGTGTAACAAGGATGTATTTTGAATCAATTTTCGCTTTCATTGAATCGACCGATGGATATAACATTTAGCAATCCCCTTCCAACATCTGGATGTATATTTTTTCAACGCGTTCTCTGCGACAATGTTCAGCTGTTACGATAGCGTTAATTCGTTCACATGCATTTTGAACCTCATCGTTTTCGACCACATAGTCGTACAGATTCATCAACTCGAGTTCTTCTCGAGCTTTCAATACTCTTGACTTAATGACATCTTCGGTTTCTGTGCCTCTGCCAATAAGTCGAGTTTCAAGTGCGGACAAACTTGGCGGAGCCAAGAATATAAACAGCCCGTCCGGAACGAGTTCGCGAACTTGTGCAGCGCCAACAACTTCGATTTCCAGAAAAACGTCTCGTCCGGCATCGAGTGTCGCATTGACGTAATCTAACGGCGTGCCGTAATAATTTCCTACATACTCAGCGTACTCAAGAAGTTTTCCTTGGTCAATGAGCGCCTCGAATTCTTCACGTGTTTTAAAAAAATAGTCTTCGCCATCTACTTCGCCTTCGCGCGGGCTCCTCGTAGTCATTGAGACAGAATACTCGTAGTTCGTATTCGGTTGTGTAAATAGTTCTTTTCTCACCGTTCCTTTACCAACACCGGATGGTCCGGACAGAACGATTAGAAGTCCCCGTTTTTTGTACATTTAATCCCTCTTTTTGTTTGGTATACTTGTCAATTTTTAGTTAGATCAAATTTATTTCAAAAATAAACTGCAATCTATTTAATGAAAACAACTTGTTCATATTATAGCATAAATGCACGATAGAGTGCTAAAATGGAGCAAAATGTAATGAAAGAGGAATCGTTATGGCATTTGATGGTTTATTCACCACAGCAATGGTAAAAGAACTGCAAGTTTTAAAAGGGGGACGTATCTCCAGAATACATCAACCGAACGCTCAAGAGCTCGTTTTTCTTATTCGGTCAGGCGGTCAAAATCATCGTCTGCTTATTTCTGTTCATCCGTCCTATTCTCGAATTCAATTGACCGATGAAGCGATTACGAATCCTCCGGAACCTCCTATGTTTTGCATGGTCATGCGAAAACATCTTGAAGGCGGTTTTATTTCTTCGATCGAGCAATATGGAACAGATAGAATAATTTCATTTGATATTCAAGCGAAAAATGAAATCGGGGACGATATTCGCCGAAAAATGTATGTTGAAATTATGGGGAGACATAGTAATTTAATTCTTATTGATCCTGATCGCGAACTAATTATTGATAGTATAAAACATCTGCCCCCTTCAGTTAACAGTTATCGTACAATATTACCAGGGCAACGTTATATACCAGCACCGCCGCAAGATAAACTTAATCCTTTTGAAATAACTGAACAACAATTTATTGATTTGCTTCCTGAGGTGGAAACAGGTCGTGATTTTGTCCGAGTTTTTTCTGGGTTTTCACCGATTAACGGAGATGAGTTATTATTCCGGGTAAAAAACGGCGCAACTTCTGATGGTTTTTCGATATTAAAAGATTTTCTGTCATCGTTTAATGGCGAACAAGCATACCCGAATATTTCTGAAAAAGGCAATCGAACTGTTTTTTCAGCGACGTCCCTGACACATGCCGACAAATTGTTAGCTGAATTTAAAACAGTCAGCGAGTTACTCGATAAAGTTTATTTTGAACGAGCGGACCGGGAGCGAGTGAAATCGCAAGCTGCTGACTTGGAACGTTGGCTAGATAATGAAATTGCTAAATTGAAGTCCAAAATCAAGAAGCTGCAAAAAGAACAAGAATCAGCAAGTAAACTTGATACGTTTCAATTGTACGGCGAACTATTAACGGCGAATAGTCATGCGATTAAAAGAGGCGCATCCGAGGCGGTCGTCGATAATTATTATGAACAAGGAACAACAATTACGATTCCGTTGGATCCACGACGAACAGCAATTGAAAATGCGCAACGATTTTTCACCAGGTATTCGAAAGCGAAAAATGCTTTAGTCATGATTTCCGAACAGCTTACAAAAGCAGCGGATGACATTGAATACTTTGAAATGCTGAAACAGCAAGTCCTTCAAGCATCCCCCGATGACATCGCAGAAATACGTGAAGAATTGGCGGAACTTGGATTAATGAAAGCGCGCAATGTAAAAAAGCGCAGAAAACCGAAAAAACCAAAACCGGAATCGTATATATCATCTTTGGGGATAACAATTTCCGTAGGGAAAAATAACAAACAAAATGACTATCTGACATTTAAACTAGCAGCGCGAAATCACATTTGGCTCCATACGAAAGACATCCCTGGATCCCATGTCGTCATTCATGACGAACAACCAGACGAGAATACAATTTTAGAAGCGGCCATGCTATCGGCCTACTTCAGTAAAGCACGTGACTCTTCGTCAGTTCCTGTCGATTACACTGAAGTGAAGCATGTTAAAAAGCCGAACGGTTCCAAACCGGGGTTTGTTATCTACTTTGAACAAAAAACACTCTTTGTAACCCCAGAAGAAGATTTGGTTCGAAAATTGCGTAAGTAAATGAAAAAACGTGAGCAGCGGATTAGCTGCTCGCGTTTTTTGATTTTAAAATAGCATGGAGGTATTCGGGCCAGATGAGATTTTCGTATCGAGCCGACTATGTTTTTTATTCTCGGTGCGTTGCGGGTTGCTCTCGGTGCGGGTCTGGTTGTGCTCGTTGCCCCAAGGCTTATTCTCGTATTGAGCCGGCTACTCTTTTTTCACCATTAGGCGACACGCTCAGAAGATGAAGCTCAGAGTTCGAACGGCGGGGAGAGGAATTCACTCGCTGAACGACAAATTTGGGCGCCCGAGAACAATCTCAGACGCACATCCACTAGTTTATAATCTTCCCTCTTTTAATTTCCCGTGCCAATCCAGCAAGCTGCTGATTGAGTTTTCATCAATTGCTCCTTTTTCTTTTGACACTTCGATTAAAGCACCAAAATCCGTTAAGCTTGCGTATGTTAATTTTTCGGCTTCAAAAGCTTCATCAGCTTTCTTCAATTCATATGTAAAGATTGAAACAATCCCCGTAACTTCGATATCTTCAGAGCGGAGTCCAGCTGCAGCGTTTAAGCTACTTCCTCCTGTCGATATTAAATCTTCGACAATAATCGCTTTAGCGCCGCGGGTGATTTTCCCCTCGATTTGACGACTTCTTCCGTGTCCTTTTGCAGATGACCGGACGTAAACCATCGGCAAACCAAGAATGTCCGCCACCCATGCAGCGTGTGGAATTCCAGCTGTTGCGGTACCGGCAATGATTGTCGTATCAGGGTAATTCGTACGGATCAAATCAGCGAGCCCTTCAGCGATTTGTCTACGTCCTGCCGGATCTGACATCGTTAGCCGGTTGTCGCAATAAATCGGGGATTCAATACCGGATGCCCATGTAAATGGTTCATTGGGATTGATTTCAACGGCGCCTGCATTCAATAAAATTTCTGCAATTTCTTTTTTGACCATTTATTTCAGCCCTTCCCACTGTGAAGTAATTAATTCGTATGCTGCATATGGATTTTGTGCCGCTGTAATCGCACGGCCGACTACGATATGCGTTGAGCCGGAAAGTCTTGCTTCTTCTGGTCTGGCGATTCTAATCTGGTCATTTTTCGCACCGTCTGACAGACGAATTCCCGGTGTCACTTTGAAAAAATCCGGCCCGCAAGTTTGTGAAATTGCTGACGCTTCTAGGACTGAACAGACAACGCCATCAAGTCCTGCCTGCTGTGTCAATTTTGCATAGTGCAACACCGATTGATCTAATGAAGCACCTATTAATTGTTCTTCACGAACTTGTCGTTCATCAGTTGATGTCAGTTGGGTGACACCAATGAGTGAAGGGCGTTGAAGTCCCGCTTTTGTTCCTTTATCAAGTCCTTCCAATGCCGCTTCCATCATTCTAATGCCGCCGGCCGCATGAACGTTTACAAGATCAACACCGAATCCCGCAAGTACCTCCATCGCTGATTTTACCGTGTTCGGAATGTCGTGGAGTTTTAAATCAAGAAAAATGCCATAGCCTTTTTCTTTTAACCTCGCGACAATTTCCGGTCCTTCTTTATAATAAAGTTGCATGCCCACTTTCACATTTACGCTTTGATCAAATGGTTTTAAAAATCTAAATGCTTCTTCTGCTGAATGAAAATCGAGCGCGATAATCGGCGATTTATTCAAAATCGGTGGCTCCTTCCTACTAATTCGGAAATGTGATTAATACCGAGTTCGTCTAGTTTTAAAGGTAATTCTTCAATGATTGTCGGGCAGATGAAAGGATTTACAAAGTTCGCTGTCCCGACTGCAACCGCACTTGCGCCTGCTGAAAGAAAGTCAATGACATCCTGGGAATTTGTTACCCCGCCCATACCGATAATGGGGATGTTAACAACCTGGCTAACTTCATGCACCATTTTAATCGCGACTGGCTTAATGGCCGGCCCTGATAATCCGCCGGTTTTGTTGGCGATAATCGGTTTCCCAGTTTTTTCATCGAGTCGCATGCCGAGAAGCGTATTAATCATCGTAATTCCATCAGCACCGCCTTCTTCGACCGCTATTGCAATCTCTTTTATGTCTGTGACGTTCGGTGATAATTTTACATAAACAGGTACTTTGGAAACGGCTTTAACCGCAGCCGTCAATTCTTTCGCGATTTTCGGATCCGTTCCAAAAGTAATCCCGCCTTCTTTGACATTTGGACAAGAGATGTTTAATTCGAGCGCATGAACATTAGGCGCAGTGGAAATCTCTTTGGCAACCTCCACATAATCCGCGGTTTCTGTTCCCGCGACGTTCGCGATTATTGGAACATCAAACTGTTCCAACCATGGCAGTTCTCCTTCCATTACGCCTTCCAACCCTGGATTTTGAAGACCAATCGCATTGAGCATGCCCGAAGACGTTTCGGCGACGCGCGGTGTTGGATTTCCGAGCCTCGTTTCAAGTGTCGTCGCTTTGATCATGATTGCACCTAAAACAGATAAGTCATAGAGCTTCCCGTACTCTTTCCCAAATCCAAAACAACCGGATGCTGGCATTATCGGGTTTTTCAACTGTAAACCTGGTAAATCAACTGAAAGTCTGTTCATATCGCCACCACCCCTGCTGGAAATACCGGACCGTCGGAGCAAACTTTAATATAGTTTTTCTCTGAGCCTTCTGTCGTTTCGCAAACACACGCAAAGCAGGCGCCAACTCCGCACCCCATGCGTTGTTCGAATGAAAGAAATCCTTTTTTGCCTTCATACATTTTTTCAACCGCGTTTAGCATCGGCATTGGACCGCAACTGTAATAAGTAGAAAAGTCAGTTCCCAACTTTTCCATAACGTTTGTAACAAACCCTTGCGATCCAGCTGTACCGTCAACTGTGATAATATGCGTTTCTCCGAGTGCGTTAAACTCTTCTTTGTAAAAAACAACATCTTCCGATTGAAAACCGAGTATATGGACACAAGTTACACCTTTTGCTGTTAATTGTTTTGAGAGTTCATAAAGCGGCGGCACGCCAATTCCGCCGCCTATCAGGAAGGCTGTTTCACCAGCCTCCGTTTCCTCAACCGGAAATCCATTTCCCAATGGACCTAAAACATCGACGATATCGCCTTCCCGTTTAGTAGACAGGGATTTGGTCCCTTGCCCCTCCGCACGATATAAAATTGTAATTTCATTTGCAGCCGTGTCTAGTGCCGCAATTGATATTGGTCTGCGCAACAACATTTCATAAGAATCATTCACACGAATATGAACAAATTGGCCCGGGGACGTAATTTCACCAACAAGTTTTCCTGAAAGCTTCATCTCAAAAATATTATGCGCGATTTCTTTTTGAGACTTCACGATCATTTTGTCTTGGATGATCATACGCGCACCTCTTGTTTTATCATTTCTTCGGTTTGGAAAGTCATGGATTCAATGACGCGAAGCATTGCATCCGCAGTATCTAGCGATGTGAAGCAAGGGATTCCGTTCTCTACTGTTTGACGGCGAATTTGAAAACCATCACGTTCTGGTTGTTTTCCTTTTGTCAGTGTATTAATAACGAGTTGTGCTTCGCCTTGTTGAATGACATCGAGAAGCGTCGGACCTTCCGAACCGATTTTGTCGACCATTTCTACCCGAATTCCTGCATCTTTTATTACATTTGCGGTTCCAGCGGTTGCAAGAATTCGGTAGCCGATATTCGTAAATCTTTTAGCGATTCCGACGATTTCCTCTTTATCTTTATCGGATACTGTCATTAAGACTGATCCGTATTCTTTTATTTCCATTCCAGCGGCAACTAGCCCTTTATATAAAGCCTTTTCAATCGTTACATCTTTCCCCATAACCTCGCCTGTAGACTTCATTTCAGGTCCAAGCGTTATATCGACACGTCCAAGTTTTTCAAATGAAAACACCGGAACTTTTACATATACCCCTTCAGGAGCTACCGCGAGTCCAGTCGGATAGTCTTGATCGACTATTGATTGTCCAAGGATTGCTTTCGTTGCGACATTCGCCATCGGGATATTCGTGATTTTACTCAAGAACGGCACTGTACGGCTTGAACGCGGATTGACTTCGATCACATATACTTCATCTTTAGAAATGACGTATTGGATGTTAAGGAGCCCGATAATATTCAATCCTTTTGCAAGTCTAGTTGTGTAATCCGTAATTGTCTCCACGTATTTGTTGGATAAATTTTGCGGCGGGAACACGGCGATTGAATCTCCAGAGTGAACTCCGGCTCTTTCGATATGTTCCATGATTCCCGGGATAAGGACGTTTTCCCCGTCGCTGATTGCATCCACTTCAATTTCAGTCCCCGTTAAATATCTGTCGATCAAAACGGGCTGTTCTGGACTTGCTTCAACCGCATGTTCCATGTAATAAATTAACTCTTTTTCCGCGTATACGATTTCCATCGCACGTCCGCCAAGTACGTAAGAAGGCCTTACTAAGACGGGATATCCGATTTCATCGGCGATTGCAATTGCTTCTGGAACAGAAACTGCTGTCTTTCCAAGCGGTTGCGGAATACTGATTTCTCGGAGCGCACTTTCGAATTTATTTCGATTTTCTGCTCGGTCCGTATCTTCGAGCGAAGTTCCTAAGATTTTCACTCCGCGTGCCTCAAGTCCGTCAGCGAGATTGATAGCGGTTTGTCCGCCGAATTGCACGATGACGCCTTCTGGTTGTTCTAAATCGACAATATTCATAACATCTTCCAACGTTAGCGGTTCAAAATAAAGTTTGTCGGAGATTGAGAAATCCGTTGAAACTGTCTCTGGATTATTATTAATAATAATCGCTTCATAACCTGATTCTTGGATAGCCCAAACTGAGTGGACCGTCGCATAATCGAATTCGACGCCTTGACCGATTCGTATCGGTCCAGAACCTAATACGATGACACTCTTTTTATCAGTTCGATTCGATTCATTCTCATCTTCATAAGTTCCATAAAAATAAGGCGTATCTGACTCATATTCCCCTGCGCATGTATCGACTTTTTTATAAACCGGAACAATGCCGAGTTCTTTACGCAAGTTATATATTTTGACTTCTTTCGTTTTCCATAGTTTTGCAATCGCAACATCCGAAAAGCCCATTCGTTTCGCGTCGTATAATGTTTCTTGATCGAATGGATTTGCTTCAACGACTTCTTCATACTTAATAATGTTTTCGAATTTACGCAGGAAAAATTTATCAATCATACTCCACTCATGAAGCGTTTCAACTGTAATTCCTCTACGTAAGGCTTCGCCGATAAAAAATAGTCGCTCGTCGCCTGCACGGCGTATTCTTTTTTCAATCCATTTATCGGTCTTTGTCGAGCCATCTTTTAGCGCTAAGTCAAATTGACCGATTTCTAGTGAACGAACAGCTTTCAAGATCGACTCTTCAAAAGTCCGCCCGATCGCCATGACTTCTCCTGTAGCTTTCATTTGCGTACCAAGATTTCGTTTGGCAGATTCAAATTTATCAAAAGGCCAACGCGGAATTTTTGTCACGACATAATCAAGTGTCGGTTCAAAACAAGCATATGTTGTTCCAGTCACCGGGTTCATCATTTCATCTAGCGTCAGGCCTACCGCAATTTTCGCTGCCAATTTTGCGATCGGATAACCAGTCGCTTTGGAAGCCAATGCCGAAGAACGACTAACACGCGGATTCACTTCGATAATATAGTAGTTAAAACTATGCGGATCGAGCGCAAGTTGGACGTTACAACCGCCTTCAATTCCTAATTCGCGAATGATTTTCAAAGAAACATTACGCAGCATTTGATTTTCGCGATCTGTTAACGTTTGACAAGGCGCTGTAACGATTGAATCGCCGGTATGAATCCCGACCGCGTCAATGTTCTCCATATTACAAACGACAATCGCATTATCCGCTGAGTCGCGCATCACTTCATATTCAATTTCCTTATAACCGGCAATCGATTTTTCAAGGAGACATTGCGTGACCGGGCTCGCTTTCAGTCCATTTGCAACAATTTCAGTCAGTTCTTCGTCATTCTCGCAAATTCCGCCTCCCGTGCCTCCAAGTGTAAAGGCAGGTCTTACAATAACCGGATAACCGATTCGTTCAACAAATGCGAACGCCTCTTCCAGGTTGTGGATGATATCACTTTCTGGTACGGGTTCACCAAGTTCATTCATCAACGTTCGGAATAAATCGCGATCCTCCGCTTGGTGAATGGCATCTAATTTCGTTCCCAGAATTTCAATATTTAACTCATCCAAAATTCCCGAATCATGAAGCTCAATTGCCATATTCAGTCCTGTTTGACCGCCTAACGTTGCAAGCAGCGCATCTGGACGTTCTTTCCGAATGATTCGACTGACGAATTCAAGCGTGATCGGTTCGATATAGACTTTGTCAGCAATTTCTGTGTCTGTCATGATGGTTGCAGGGTTCGAGTTAATTAAAATCACTCGATAACCTTCTTCTTTTAAAGATAGGCAAGCTTGCGTACCTGCATAGTCAAATTCAGCCGCCTGACCAATAACAATCGGGCCGGAACCTATTACTAAAATCGTTTCGATATCGTTTCGTTTAGGCATTGGATTGCTCCTTTCGGTTATTCGTTTTCATTAATTGAGTAAAACGATCAAACACATGATTGGCATCTTCTGGCCCCGGTGAAGCTTCTGGATAAAATTGGACTGAGAATGCTGCATGATTGGCACTTTCCAAACCTTCGATTGAATCGTCGTTGAGCGCTTTATGCGTTATACGGAGGCCAGTACCTTCCAACGTCGCCTCATCAACTGCATAGCCGTGACTTTGGGCAGTCAGTTCAGTACGTCCCGTTTGCAAATCCTTTACCGGATAATTGCCGCCTCTATGGCCATTTTTCAATTTAACCACACTAGCTCCGGAGGCAAGCGCCAGTAATTGGTGACCTAGTCCGATGCCGAAGATTGGTGCTTTTCCTAGCAGATCTTTTATTGTATCTACTGCGCCTTCAACGTCTTCTGGGTTCCCAGGGCCATTCGTTAATACTATTCCATCCGGGTACAATGACTGAACATCCAATGAAGATGAATTATACGGAACTACGATAACGTCGCAGCCGCGTTTGTTCAATTCTCTTAAAATACCATGCTTCATGCCGTAATCGATGACGACAACACGTTCACCGCGCCCTGGACTTGGATACGGTCGTTTTGTTGATACAAGGGAAACGAGATTTGTCGGAAGTTTATAAGCTTTTACGCGCTCAATTTCTTTTTTGCTATCAACTTCTTCACCGGCTGCCGTCAGGGTTCCTTTTAACGGACCTTTCTCTCTCAGAATTCGCGTTAATTTCCGTGTATCGATGCCTTGAATTCCCGGAATTCCTTTCAAAGTCAGCAATCGGTCCAAAGACATATCACTTCTGAAGTTCGATGGCTCGTCGGCAAGTTCTCGGATGATAAGTCCATTCATCGCTGGTTCGATCGATTCGAAATCATCGCGATTTATGCCGTAATTTCCAATAAGCGGATACGTCATGACAATCATTTGCCCGCAATTGGATGGATTTGAAATAACTTCTTGGTACCCGGTCATCCCCGTCGTGAAAACTGTTTCTCCTATTGAAGCTTCGTCTGAACCAAAAGCTTTTCCAATAAAAGTCGTGCCGTCTTCCAAAATGAGCATTCTTTTCTTCATTATTTTCCATCCTCCCAAACGACATTTCCTTCGAAAATTGTTGTTACAGGCCAACCAGCGCATACCCACCCGTCAAATGGCGTATTTTTTCCTTTTGACACGAAGGTTTCTCGGTCAATCGCTTGTTCTTTATTCAAATCGATCAGAACTAGATCCGCTGTCGCTCCAACTTCAAGTTTGCCGTATGGCAAGTCAAAGATTTCAGAAGGTTTTTTCGTCATCCAATTCACCAGTTGCTGAAGTGTCCAAGTACCTTTTTTCACAAAGTTTGTATAAAGCAATGGAAATGCTGTTTCCAACCCTGTAATTCCGAATGGCGCTGTTTTCGTGCCTGCTGCTTTTTCTTCTGCCGTATGCGGTGCATGATCCGTTGCAATAACGTCTAGCGTTCCGTCTAGTAACCCTTCACGAAGTGCTTGTAAGTCATCGTCTCCGCGCAGCGGCGGATTCATTTTCCAATCTGCGTCATCCCCCGGAATATCATTTTCCGATAACAGAAGATGGTGAGGACTCACTTCCGCGGTAACATGAATGCCCGCTTTTTTTGCGTCGCGAATTACTCTGACAGATTCCTTCGTGCTTACATGGCAAACATGATAATGCGCGCCCGCAGCTTCTGCGAGCAAGACATCGCGTGCAATATGAACGGATTCTGCAATAGACGGAATTCCGGGAAGGCCAAGCTCCTTATTACGTTTTCCTTCGTGCAACGCTCCGCCGTAAATCAGCGTATTGTCTTCGCAGTGTGCAACAATTGCCATCCCGATTTTCGCCGCATCTTGCATGGCTTCATACATCATCCCCGCTTGTTGAACCCCTACCCCGTCATCTGTAAATGCGAATGCACCGTGTTCTTTTAATTCCGACAGATTTGTCCGTTCTTTTCCTGCCTCGCGAATCGTAATGGATGCATATGGGAGAACTCGAATGAGCGCATTTTCTTCTATAAGGTTATTTACGAGTGTCAGGTTTTCTATCGTATCCGGCACAGGTCTTGTATTTGGCATCGGGCAGATTGTTGTATATCCGCCTTTTGCCGCAGCTAGCGTTCCACTTTTGATCGTTTCTTTATGTTCACCGCCCGGTTCGCGCAAATGGACATGAACATCGACAAACCCTGGTGAAAGAAAAAGGCCTTTTCCGTCAATGACTTGCGAATTCCCGACTTCCAGTTGCTTGCCGATTTCCGATACTTTGTCGCCTGTTATTCTTACATCTCTCGTAATCATTTCCCCGTCAGCGTTTAGTAGTTGTACATCTTGAATTAGTTTTCCCATGTTAATTCCTCCCATTTAGAATTAATTCTAGTACTGCCATTCGAACATACACACCGTTTTCCATTTGCTTGAAAATCCTTGATTTCGAACATTCTATTAAATTTTCATCTATTTCAACACCACGATTGAATGGTGCGGGATGCAGAATAATTGCGTTTTCTTTCATTCTTTTTGCGCGCTCCAGTGTGAGTCCATACTGATTATGATAGCTTTCTTTCGTAAATATCGATTTTTCGTTATGTCTTTCATGTTGCACGCGAAGAAGCATTATTACATCAGAATTTAATAGATTCTCATCCCACTCATGCACCGCGTTAAATTCACCGCACCATTCGGTGGGACATAGGAAAGTAACATTTGCACCGAGTCTGGTCAACGCATCTGCATTTGATCGTGCCACACGGCTATGGGCAATATCCCCTGCAATGACTATATTCAATCCTTCGAATGAACCGAACTCTTCACGGATTGTATATAAATCGAGAAGTGACTGCGTCGGATGTTGACCGGACCCGTCCCCGCCGTTAATGATTGAGATGTTTGTCTTGCCTATTAGCTGATTGTAATACCCGACATCAGGATGTCGTATGACGAGCGCATCGACTCCGATTGACTCCAGCGTTTTGACAGTGTCATAGAGCGTCTCGCCTTTTATCGTACTGGAAAGTCCTGATTCAAATGGAACAACGTCTAGACCAAGCTTTCGTTCTGCTACTTCAAAACTTGTTTTTGTTCTTGTGCTCGGTTCGAAAAACAAATTAGAAACAGTATACTTTTTAGGTAGTTCACGTGCGCCGTATGTTTCAAAGTTTTGAGCTCGGTCTAGAAGTGCTAGTATTTCTGATTCACTTAATTGTTTCATTGATACTAAATCATTCATCAGACTCATCCTCCTTGTACCGATTTACTCTGTTTCGTCTGTTAACTTTTCAGCAGATTTTCCTGGCAATACTAGATTTAGCAAAACTCCGACAATTGCCGATAAAGCCATTCCTTCAATTTCGAATGTTTCACTGAATTTAATCGTGGCTCCTCCAATTCCAATCACTAGAATGACAGATGAGATAACTAAATTGCGTTGATTTCCGAAATCGACTTTATGATCAACGAGCATTCTTAAGCCTGATGAAGCGATAATCCCGAATAAGAGAATCGATATTCCGCCGAGAACTGCCGTAGGAATCGTGGCAATGATCGCCATGACTTTTCCTAAGAATGAGAACAAGATAGCGAAAACTGCCGCGCCAATGATGACGTAAATGCTGTATACGCGCGTTATCGCGAGAACTCCAATATTTTCGCCGTATGTCGTCTTCGGAGGGCCACCGACGAATCCACTGATTAAGGTACCAAGACCGTCTCCGAGTAATGAACGATTCAATCCTGGATTTTCTATGTAATTGCGGTCAACGATCCGACCAAGAACGAGTTGGTGGCCGATGTGCTCAGATATCGTAACGATGGCAATCGGCACCATGATAAAGAGAAGCGTTGGCGTTACTACGAATGCATAATCAATACCTGGGATGAGCATTTCAGGAACCTCGAACCATTTTGCTTTCATTACTCTGGAAAAGTCCAAGATTCCAATTGCGGCCGAGTATAGATAGCCTACTACGATTCCGATTAGAATCGGCATAAGGCTTATTACCCCTTTAAAAAACATGATGCAGATGATGGCTGCCGCTAGTGTAACGAGCGCTGCTGAAAAGTGAAGCAAGTTGTAAACAGATTCCCCATTGACTTGAATTGTACTTGCCATTCCTACCGCTGTAGGAGCCAACGCGAGTCCGATAACCATAATTACAGGACCTACAACGATTGGCGGGAGCAATTCCATGATCCACTTGTAACCTGTTTTCCAAATCATGAGCGAAACAATCGCATAGACAAGAGCGACAAACATGCTTCCGATCATTGCGCTTCCGATTCCGCCGCTCGCTGTAGCTACTTGAATCGGTATGATAAAGGCGAATGAAGAACCTAGATAGGCGGGAACTTGAAAACGTGTAACCAAGATGAATATAATCGTCGCGATTCCACTCGTTAATAGTGCAATCGCGGGGCTTAAGCCGACGAGTTGCGGAACAAGAATCGTTGCTCCGAACATTGCAAACATATGCTGGAGACTAAGTGTCAGCCATTTACCTGCCGTTGGTTTTTCATGTACATCTAATACCTTGTCGTTCATTCATAATTCCCCCATACAGTTTCTTTATTTTTTTGAATGTATTGTGACGCTATCTTCATCATCTGTTTCGTGCAAATTCACAACGACCCGTTCAAGACTCGATGTCGGTATATTCTTCCCAACGAAATCCGGTCGAATCGGCAATTCGCGATGGCCCCGATCGACAAGCACTGCCAATTGAATTTGAGAAGGTCTTCCGAGATCCATTACTGCATCCATCGCAGCGCGAACTGTTCGCCCGGTATAGAGTACGTCGTCGACAAGGACAACTTTTCGTTCATTGACATCATGTGAAATATCAACCTGATGTACATGGGGTTCATTATCAGCATGCTTTGTTTGCAAATCATCTCGATAAAGCGTGATATCAAGTTCACCCGAACGAATCTTCTTACCCTCGATTTGCTCGATTTTTTTTGAGAGCCGGTCAGCGAGGTATGCCCCTCTTGTTTTGATGCCGACGAGTATGCAATCGTCAATTCCTTTATTTCTTTCTATAATTTCATGTGCAATTCTCGTCAATGCTCGTCCGATTGCTTGTTCATCGAGGATATTTGCTTTTTCTGTCATTTGGTTTCCTCCTTGTAAATAAGTTCCAAACAAAAAACCTCCCTGCCAGTTAAGGCGGGAGGGTAGACTTGCAGAAAAATTGTACAGCAAAATAGGCGCAGCTATGCCACTGTACTTTCCGTGCAACCTTCCCAGCCTCTCTGGACTGATTTTAAAGGTATCGCTATTTGATTACTTTTTAGTAGTATACTTTTACTTTTCTTGAATGTCAACGTTATTACGAATGTTTTCAACCAACTCTTGAAAATCCGCTGGAGGCTCCACCGTAAATTCTAGATATTCCCCTGTTTGTGGATGTATGAATCCAAGTGTTCCTGCGTGAAGTACTTGACCGCCAAAATCGATTGTTTCTGCTTGACCATATTTCGGATCACCGACTAATGGATGGCCGATATATTTCATGTGGACACGAATTTGATGCGTTCTTCCCGTTTCCAAAGTACATTCAACAAGTGTATATTCCCCGAATCGTTCGAGCACTTTAAAGTGAGTGATCGCATCTTTCCCTTTATCCGTCACGGTCATACTTTGTCTATCGCGACTATCCCGGCCGATCGGCGCATCGATTGTTCCGTTGTCATGCGGGATATGCCCGTGCACGAGTGCCGTGTAGACTCTTTTCACAGATTTTTCAACGAGTTGATTGACAAGTGAAATATGCGCTACATCATTTTTGGCCACCATCAATAATCCCGATGTGTCTTTGTCGGTTCGGTGGACAATGCCTGGTCGCAGAACGCCGTTTATCCCGGACAAATCTTTGCAATGATACATGAGCCCATTTACAAGCGTGCCACTCGCGTGCGACTTTGCAGGATGCACGACCATTCCACGAGGTTTATTGACAACGAGGACATCACCATCCTCATAAACAATGTCTAAGTCCAAATCCTCCGCCGTGATGTCGAGCTCTTCAGGTTCTGGCTCATCGACTGTTAATAGATCGCCTGTTTTCACACGGTAATTAGGTTTAACTATTTTCTTATTGACTAAAACATCGCCATCTTTTATCCATTGTTGAATTTGAGTCCGTGATAAATCCGGTCGACTCGTCGACAAAACTTTATCAATACGGCTGCCTTCGTCTTCTTCTTGTATTTCGATACGAATAATTTCCATTTACGACACCTTTTTCTTATTCTTTTTTTCATCCAAAATGATATGGATAATGAGTATAGCTACGCCGATTGTCAAAGCGGCGTCAGCGACATTAAATATCGGGAAATCGTAATTGATAACTGGAATTAGAACAGAAACAAAATCGACAACTTCTCCGCGCAGTAAACGATCGATAAAATTACCGATTGCGCCTCCGAGAAGTAACATTAAACTGATACTAAAAAGTTTATGTCCGCGTGCTTCTTTATGAAAGTAGTAAATAATTCCCGCAACGACGATGACTGTAACGATGTAAAACAACCACATTTGCCCTTCTAACATGCCCCATGCCGCACCTCTATTTCGATGCGAAAGCAGACTCAAATAGGGTTCGAAAATTGTAATTCTTTCTCCCAATTGCATATTGGTTGCAACGAGCCATTTCGTTATTTGATCAATTAATATAACAACTATTGCCAATGCATAATAAATAAGCAAGACCGACAACTCCCGTCAACAGATTCACTATTAATATTACCATAAAAAAAGAAACAGTTGCAGCAATCGTCATACAAAGACTGCCACAACTGTCCATTTACAATTCATTTATTATGAATAATAATTTTTCACGACTTCTGCACAGCGCGTACAAACTTCTGGATGTGTTTCATCCTCGCCGACTGTTTCAGAAATTGTCCAGCAACGATCGCATTTTTCGCCGTCCGCCTTTTCAACTAGCACACTGACTGTATCTAGTTTCAGCGCATTTTCTGGTGCAGACAGAGCGTCGCCTTCAATGAATTTCGATACGATGAAGAACTGAGCATAATCGATATCATCCGCTTTAAAGATATCGTTTAACGCTTCAGGAACGAAGACAGTGACTTTCGCTTCTAACGACTTTCCGATTCCTTTGTCGTTTCTCGCCACTTCAAGCGCTTTTAGGACATCGTCTCGGACGAGCATCAATGTAGCGAAACGCTCTTCTAATTGCTCTGCTTTCGCACCCAAGTCCATCGATTCTGGCATATCTGTCAGTTGAACACTTTCTTCTTCTACATGTTCCAGATGCGACCACATTTCATCTGCTGTATGCGGTAGAATCGGTGCTAATAATTTTACTAACGAAAGCAATGATTCATACATGACCGTCTGCATCGAGCGACGATGTGGATGTTCTTTATTTTCGATATAAACGACATCTTTTGCGATATCTAGATAGAATGAGCTTAAAATTCCTGTACAGAAATTATTCACCGCATGATATACGCCTGCAAATTCATAGTCCTCATACGCCCCGCGAACTTCTTTGATCAAACCTTGCAGTTTGACGTAGACGTATTGATCAACCGGACGAAGATCTTCAAATGCGATGCTGTCCGTTTTCGGATTGAAGTCAGATGTGTTTCCGTGAACGAAACGGAATGTGTTACGGATTTTTCTGTACACTTCTCCAACTTGTTTAAAGTTCGAATCCGAAACGCGAACATCCGCAGTATAGTCTACTGAAGATACCCATAAGCGAAGAATCTCCGCTCCAAATTGGTTCATCACTTTTTCTGGCACGATTACATTCCCGACAGACTTACTCATTTTGCGTCCATTGCCGTCAAGCGTGAATCCGTGACTTAATACGCCTTTATACGGTGCATGGCCATTAATCGCCACGCTGGTCGTAAGCGAAGAGTTAAACCATCCGCGGTACTGGTCGGATCCTTCCAAGTACAAATCAGCAGGATAGACGAGATCATCTCTTTCTTCAAGAACGCCTTGATGAGTTGATCCAGAATCGAACCAAACATCCATGATGTCAGTTTCTTTTGTAAATACGCCGTTCGGACTGCCTTCATGCACAAAGCCTTCTGGCAATAAATCCTTAGCATCCCACTCGAACCAAATGTTAGAACCGTGCTCGCGGAATAATTCTGACACGCGTGCAATCGTTTCTTCCGTAATAATTGAATCGCCATTTTCCGCATAAAAAACAGGAATTGGAACTCCCCAAACGCGTTGACGTGAAATACACCAGTCCCCACGGTCGCGTACCATATTGTATAGACGCGTTTCTCCCCATGAAGGCGTGAATTTCGTTTCTTTAATCGCAGTCAGCAAGTCGTCGCGGAAAGTTTCAATGGAAGCAAACCACTGTGCCGTTGCACGGAAAATAACAGGTTTTTTCGTTCTCCAATCATGCGGATACGAGTGAGTCACAAATGATAATTTTCTAAGGGCGCCTTCTTTATCTAGCGCTTCTGAAACTGCTTTGTTTGCATCGTCGTAGAAAAGACCTTCAAACCCTGGTGCTTCCGCAGTCATGACTCCACGGTCATCAACTGGACATAATGCATCGATACCGTAAGCGCGGGAAACATAAAAGTCTTCTTCCCCGTGTCCCGGTGCGGTATGAACGCAACCTGTACCAGCATCGATTGTAACGTGGTCGCCGAGCATAATTAGTGATTCGCGATCGTACAACGGGTGTTTAGCTTTGATGCGGTCCAGTTCAGCACCTTTTAGAACTCGTTGAACTGTATAGTCTTCCCAACCGATTTCTTCAGCCACAAAGGATAGTAAATCTTCCGCAATAATGAATTTTTCTTCCCCGACTTTAACAATAATATAATTAAATTCTGGATGTACTGTAATTCCAAGGTTTGCCGGAATCGTCCAAGGTGTCGTCGTCCAGATTAAAAACTGCACATCGTTTTCAAGCACACCGCGTCCGTCCTTAATAGGGAAACTGACATAGATAGAAGGTGATCTTTTATCTTGATATTCAATTTCCGCTTCAGCTAGAGCTGATTCACTTGATGGAGACCAAAATACCGGGCGCAACCCTTTGTAAATATAGCCTTTTCTAGCCATTTCACCGAAAACTTGAATTTGACGCGCTTCGAATTCAGGTTTCAGGGTAATGTATGGATTATCCCAAGCTCCGCGTACGCCAATGCGTTTAAATTGTGATCGTTGGTTATCGATTTGTTTAAGCGCATATTCTTCGCACATTTTTCGGAACTCTGCAACTGAATGATCACTTCTTTTCACGCCAGTGTTAACAAGTGCTTGCTCAATTGGCAAACCATGCGTATCCCATCCAGGGACATAAGGCGCGTTGTAGCCAGTCATCGATTTATAACGGACAATCATGTCTTTCAGCACTTTGTTAAGCGCGTGGCCCATGTGCAAATCGCCGTTCGCATACGGTGGCCCATCATGCAAAACAAAAAACGGTCGATCTTTGGTGCGTTCTTGCACCTTGTCGTAAATGTTCATCTCTTCCCACTTCGCTTGCATTTCCGGCTCTTTATTCGGTAGATTCCCGCGCATCGGGAATTTTGTATTTGGCATCAATAATGTATCTTTATAATCCATTAAAAATCCTCCTTATTAAACTGTTCTTATATTAAATAAAATAAAATAAAAAAACCCCGTCCCTAAAAAGGGACGAGGATTACTCGCGATACCACCCTACTTGCAGCTATAAAAATGCTGCCACTCAGATACCATAACGGAGGTACATCCGGATTTGCGTACTAAAAATTCCGCAAACCAGCTCAAGAGTGATTTTCATTTCCAGGTTATATTCCAGGCTCTCACCACCCCTGAATCGCTTTATACAACATCAAAAAAGTTTTATACAAAACTTTCTATTTTGGAAATTACTATCTCTGTCAACGCTTGTCGACTAAATGAAATTCAATTCTGTTACTGACAATATATGCACATAATTGTTAATTACAATATATGCCCATAATTATAATTGTGAACTAATTATGAGTCAAGTTTTAATGAACTTATGACTCTTCTGCTACTTTATGAAATTTTTCTGCATCAACTTCATACTCAAGCAGATCATCCCAGTCATTAGCTTGGACTAAATCCAATTGTGCTTCGATGAGCATTTTAAAACGATTCCTGAAAACCTTGGATTGTTTTTTCAAATCTTCAATTTCCACTGCAATTTTCTGTGCACGCGAAAGCGCTTCATTTACAATGCGGTCAGCATTTTTCTCAGCTTCTTTTATAATCAGCTTTGCTTCTTTCATCGAATTGCGTCGAACGTCTTCTGCAGCTTCTTGCGCCGTGAGAATCGACTTTTGGAGTGTCGTTTCGATGGTATTGAAATGAGTGATTTGCTCTGTTGATTGTTTTAAACTATTTTCCAAAGCCTTTTTTTCTTCAAGCACATTTTCATAATCTTTAAGTACTTGTTCCAAAAATTCATTTACCTCGTCTTCATCATACCCACGAAACATTGAGCGGCTAAATTCTTTGTTATGTATATCAAGCGGTGATAATGCCATATGTCGAATCCTCCTATTACCTTAGTAAATATCATTATACATAAAAATCGGTCATTATGACACCAATTATCAGTATTTTCACATTTAGTTTGTGATTTTTATTCAAGTTGACCGGTTAGAAGTCGAACTTTATCTTTCCGTGTTCTTCCTTCTACCGCTATTATTTTGAAACGGCCGAAACCTCGAATTGATAACATATCAGATTCATACAGTTCGGCTGATGGATCACTTTGCGTCGCCCAGTTCACTCGTACTCTATCGTTGCGGATTAATACGGATGCTTTTTGACGAGAAAGATTTAATAGCGAAGCGACAACAGCGTCAAGTCGCATAGAACTGACGATTTGCAGCGATTCAATCCACGTATCATGCGTAACAATCAGCTCTTCCTTAGTTAAAACTTCTTCAACAGACACTTTTGCTTTTCCAATCGATGTGAAGTTTGCTGTCATATAATCTTTCAAATCAGAGACGACGGCAAATTGCACTTCATCCCCAGCAAGTTGGATATCGCCAAATTTAGCACGGTCGATACCAAGTGACATGAGCGAACCAAGAATATCTTTGTGCTCTAACGTTAAAAACTTCGTAGCATATTTAACGCGAAATACAGTCACTTCAAAATCATTTGGTTCTGGAACATAATAACTTGGAAATAGTAGTACCCTCATTCTCTCACTTTCTGGGTAAGCGCCGAATGAGTCTGCTAATATATCAGTTCCGCCAATTAGCGATTCGATTATAAATCGTTCCCTGGGATCTAGAAAATCAGTCAATTTAGGTGCATACGAGTTCTCCACGTCACGCACCCAGCCCATAGCCATTTCAATGAAAGGTTGTTCATCATTTCTAAAATGTTGCATGATTGCATCCATGACCTATACTCCTCATCTACGCTGCAAAAACTATCCAAAAAAGTAATTGTCTAATTTGATTAGCTGTTTCTATAATGTTTTAAAAACCCCCACAATTGTGAGGATTTAGAGGTTGTTAAAACATTCCTTTTAGAATCATATTAAATATAGTCGTTATGCCTCCGGAAATAAATCGCAAAGCGAAAATCGCGACAATCGGCGAAATATCGATCATACCAAGCGGCGGGATGAACTGCCGGAAAAAAGATAAATACGGTTCAACAACTTTACCCAATAATTGACCGAATTTACCTTCGCGAATTGATGGTACCCAAGACATTAAAATATAAGCGATGAGCAGAAAACTATATAACGTAATTGCGTTGATTATTAAATCATGTAATATTACTATAAATTGAGCCATTATGAATCGTACACCTCATCTAGTTTCTATTGTTCGAAATAATCGGATATGGCCCCAGCGACTTCAACGGTATCTGGCACGCATAGAAAAATATCTGTTCCGATACGCTGAATGTCTCCACCTAGCGCATATACTGTACCGCTTAGAAAATCAATTATGCGCACGCCTGATTCCCGCTCGATACGTTGCAAATTAACAACTACCGCCCTCTTGTTCTTCAAGTGTTCGGAAATGTCTTGCGCTTCAGCATAGACACGCGGTTCTATAAGAATCACTTTAGATGATTTTTGAACACTTTGCAAACTGACGACTCTAGCGGATGGTTGCTCAGTTTTAACTGGTTGCTGCGGACGAGCTTTAGTCCTTTTCTGAGGTTCGATCGAACGTTGTTCTTCTTGTTTCTTTTGGGGTTCTGCTTCTTCGTATTCTTCATCTAGATAAAACCAGTTTTGGAATTTGTTTTTAAGACTCATCTGACACCCTCGCTTTCTACTCCGACTAATGCGGTTCCGATTCGTACGAATGTCGCGCCTTCTTCAATTGCAATTGAGTAATCATTTGACATTCCCATTGAGAGTTCTGTACAAGGCGCATGCGGCATATTCTTTTCTTTTAATCGATCTCGAAGGATTCTCATCTTGCTGAAAACCGAACGAATTAATGCTTCATCTTCAGTATTTGGCGCCATTGTCATTAAACCGACTACATGAATTTTATCGAAATCGGCTAGTTCATCTATAAAACCATCAAGATTCTCTGGTGTGACACCCGATTTAGATTCTTCCCCTGAAACATTTACCTGCACGAAACAATTAATTGGATTAGATGCTCGTTTTTGAATTTCTTTCGCAATGCTTTTTCTGCTCAGAGAATGCAAATAGCTTATATTTCCAACAATATCCCGAACTTTCCGGCTTTGAATATTCCCGATAAAATGCCAGGAAACATTTGCATCTATCATGTTTTGTTGTTTCCTGACAAGACCTTCAGCACGGTTTTCACCAAGATTTATTATTCCTTCATTTACTACTTCCGTCGCTCTTTGTTCTGAAACGCTTTTCGTTACAGCAACTATCGTTATTTCCGATTGATCTCTGCCAACTTTGGTACATGCTTCTGAAATATTTTGTTTGATTTCTTGTATACGTTTTTGAAGATTGCCCATTCTAATCACTACTTTTCATATATCTTTCAATTCATTGTACCAAGCAAAGCTTCACTTTTCAATGAAATATCATTCTTTTCCAGCTTTCTTGCCTACGAGGACAATATCTTTTCCGATTATCGAAATATCTTTCAGACGTATTTTTTTCACATTTTTTTGTTTGGAATCAAAAAAAAGACTTCTTTCACCGATGTTTACGTGTAGTGATTCTACTTTTCCATTGGCGATATCGATTGTCGCGTCTTGAACATAACCAAGAAAAGAGCCTTTTGTAGCATCAATAACTTCCTTTTTTTGAATTTCAGAAAACTTCATGTCAACACCCCTTTACATGAATATATGCTTGTAAATAGAAAATAACGCAATGCATTGTTTGCATTGCGCTAAAAGTATCATAAAAGTTCATACTAATTCTACAGTGTGACAAAAATATGCTTTTCGAACTTATATATCTTGTTCCATGCCGTCTCTTATTGTCTGAATCGCACTCTTTTCAAGTCTCGAAATTTGCGCTTGCGAAATACCAAGTTCTTTAGCAATTTCCGTTTGCGTCTGACCGAGGTAAAATCGTTTTGAAAGGATATCTTGTTGTCTTTCGTTCATTGATGAAACCGTCTCTTTTACCGAAACATATGTCAGCCATCTTTCTTCAGATACAGTTTTATCTTGTAGTTGGTCCATCAAAAATACGGGATCACCATCGCCGCTGTTCATTGGTTCATGGAGCGACATTGGATCTTGTATTGCATCAAGTGCATAAAGAATTTCATCGGCCGGTATTCCTGTCGCATCTTCCAAATCGGAGAGTCGCGGTTCCTGTTGCTTTTCATTTATAAATTCTTCTCTTGCTCTCATTGCTTGATACGCGATATCACGAAGTGATCTTGACACCCGAATTGCATGATGATCGCGCAAATGCCTTTTGATTTCTCCGATTATCATTGGAACAGCGTACGTTGAGAACCGAACATTGTGCTTCAGATCAAAATTGTCAATTGACTTTAATAGTCCAATACATCCAACTTGAAACAAATCATCTGCTTGTTCGCCTCGGTAGATGAATCTTTGAACTAAACTTAGAACTAAGCGTAAATTTCCAATTACAAGTTCTTCCCTTGCGGACATGTCACCACTTTGCAATCGGACAAATGTTTCTCGCATCACTTCATTTGAGAGTAATGGCAATTCAGATGTATCGATTCCGCATATTTCAACTCGTGTACGTGCCATTCGCTTTTCCTCCACATTCTGTAGATGACTGTACGAAATAGTCTATCCGCAGAAAAGCGAAATATGCGAAAATGAACAGCTCCAATTTCAACCATTATGCAATAGGATGATTCAACATTTCACGCAATTCCATTATAATCTTCTTTTCGAGACGTGATATATAGGATTGAGAAATACCGAGCATATCCGCAACTTCTTTTTGTGTCATTTCGACTTTTCCAGTTAATCCGAAACGACATGCCATAATATATCGTTCTCTTTCATCAAGTGTCCGAATTGCTTCAATCATATGTTGGCGCTCAATTTTGCGCTCGACATTATCGATTATTATCGTTGCTTCTGTGCCAAGGATGTCCGACAATAATAGCTCGTTACCATCCGCGTCAGAATTTAACGGTTCATCAAAAGAAATTTCCGATTTTGTCCGATTTGTTTTTCGAAGATGCATTAAAATTTCATTTTCAATACATCGTGAAGCATACGTGGCAAGCTTAATGTTTTTATCCGGTTTAAATGTTTCAATAGCTTTTATAAGTCCAATCGCTCCAATACTAATAAGGTCTTCAATATGCGTATTGGTATTATCAAATCGACGCGCAATGTAAACGACAAGACGCAAATTCTTTTCGATCAATGTATCGCGTGCATCCATGTCCCCTTCCATGAAAGCACGAATTGTAACAGCCTCTTCTTCCCTAGATAGCGGCTTCGGGAGCGCCCCATGTCCTCCAATATAATACGTACCGTTTTTCTTCCTTTTTAAAAATGAGGTGATAATCGACAACCACTCTTTTGCTTTATGCAGCATGTACAGTTCCCCTTTCTTCAATTATTGTTTCCATTGCAGAGACGTGTAAGATTGCTCCGGTGCCATTCGGATAGCGTCGATCTTCTTTTGTTAAAACAATATAACCCTGTTCGAGTTCATTTCCTCCTTCGATTGTCCATTTTTCAAATTTGATGCCGACTGCCCAAGAATGTCCCTGTACCGTCATAAGCTTAATAAGCCGGATGTTTCTCAAAAACTCTTCTGGAAATTGCGTTAATGTGGAAGGTCCTTGCGGATCCCAGGATAATAAGGACTTTTTTAATTCTTCTGGGATAACATCTTCTAATAGCCGAAATGAGACAAAATGAACAGGTGCCCCTGAAAGAGGCTCAGTGCAACTATTTCCAGAGTCGACAAAGACGGAAATTTGAATCTTTTCATTCCAAATGTAAAGTGTCGAGTCGGCGATTAACTCGGAAACACGCCGTACTGTTCGAACATCTAGCCATTTCTTTTTCATTAAATAAAGGGAGATATAGGCGATTACGGCATAGAGTAATATAGATATGCTGCCGCTTGGAGTGGTTATTTGGTTTTGGAGTACTGTCAGCAATCCTCCCGCAACTACTGCACCGATCAGGACCATCACTGCAGAATTTTTCCACTGTTCCTGTCCAATTCCAAAAGCGCAGATTGTCATACAAATAAATGAAATCAGTATCGCAATCACGGACGATGGAAAAAAAGTAACTGGAATAGCACCGAGTAAACTAGCAATAATGAGACGTCCACGTGTCGCCCCGGCACTAACTACTTTGTTTGCGAATGAGAGAATCACAAAATTAAACAGCATATTGAGTCCGATAATTAGCTCACCATACATAGGACGCCCTCCCTATGACTAACATTAGCACGCAGGTATTGAAATGTTTGTCGGATTGAGGAAGAAAATCAAAAAAACATTCGACATTTATTTTTATACCGGGATTATATGATTGTTCATTTACATGTATGATTTATATAGAATACTTTCTTAAGATTGAACTGTATCTTTCCGCACTTTGTGGATGCATCCCGCAACGCGTGGGACGACAATTTTATTCCCGTATCTCGATGGTTTATTCCCGCGACGCGTGAGTCGACAATTTTATTCCCGTATCGGAGTCGTTTGCTCCCGTAACGGACCAGCTTATTCCCGTATCTCGATGGTTTATTCCCGCAACCCGTGGGTCGCCAGTTTTGTTCAGTAAAATTATTAAACAAAAAAAGACTTTCTAGTAAGCTATTAACCTACTAGAAAGTCTTTAAGTTTATTTGCGGCGTTGACGGTTACGTAAAAATGTCGGGATATCTAATCCGTCATCGGCGTGGTTGTTTTGTTGATGACGAGCTGGTTCAGGTTCGTGGTGTTGAAACTGTTCCTGCTCCTCACGGCGCACTTGTACACGCGGACGTTCAATCTGTTGCTCACGAGGCTGCGGACGACTCTGTGCCGCTGCTCCGAAGCCTGAGCTTCTTGTAGGGCGCGATGCAACTAATTGCTCCTCGGTAAACCCTGTAGCAATGACAGTCACGATAATTTCATCTTTAAGATTATCATTTATTACAGAACCGAAAATCATATTGACATCTTCATCTGATGCAGACGCGACAATATCCGCCGCTTCTTGCACTTCGAAGAGACTTAAGTTAGATCCGCCTGTAATGTTCATAAGAACACCTTTTGCACCGTCAATCGACGTTTCAAGCAATGGACTTGAAATAGCTTTTTTTGCCGCTTCCGATGCGCGGTTTTCACCTGTAGAAACACCAATACCCATTAGAGCTGAACCTTTGTTTGACATAATTGTTTTCACGTCAGCAAAGTCAAGGTTTATCAGTCCAGGTACTGCGATTAAATCGGATATGCCTTGTACACCTTGTCTGAGAACATTATCGGCTTCGCGGAATGCTTCAAGCATCGGTGTATTTTTATCGACAATTTCAAGTAATTTATCGTTCGGAATCACAATTAGCGTATCTACGGATTCTTTCATCGCAGTAATACCGCCAATTGCTTGTGTTTGACGTTTACGTCCTTCAAATGTAAACGGTCTAGTAACCACTCCTACAGTTAGCGCACCAAGATCCTTTGCAACTTGAGCAATAACCGGCGCAGCACCTGTACCTGTTCCGCCACCCATTCCCGCAGTCACAAACACCATATCCGCACCGCGCAATGCCTCTTCAATTTGTTCTTTACTTTCATCCGCTGCCTTTTTTCCAACTTCCGGGTTAGCACCAGCACCAAGGCCACGCGTTAGTTTCGTTCCAATTTGCAATTTAACTTCTGCAGATGATAGATTGAGTGCTTGAGCATCCGTGTTCACCGCGATGAACTCTACTCCTTCTACACCATGCTCTATCATTCGGTTAACAGCATTATTTCCCCCGCCTCCAACGCCAATCACTTTAATGACTGCGAGTTGGTCAACGTTCGTTTCAAATTCTAGCATCATTTCTCCTCCTTATCCTACTTACAAGATTCTTCTATTTTTAGTATTCTGCTATTCGAAAAAGTTATCGAAAACTTTCTTTGCCCGATTAAACAAACCAGGTTTGCTTTCTTGGTTTCTTTCAGGTTGTCTATTCGAGTTCGTATGCGTCGTTGCAGATGCTTCGACAACCGAGGCAGGTGGACCATCAGATGTTGCACCAAAATAAGCCTCATGCATATATGCATATCGGATTAGCCCGACCGCAGTCGTATACATTGGCTCTCTTACACCTATGAATTCCGGAGTATGCACACGAACCCGCGATTTTAAGATGTGTCTAGCTAACTGAAGAATACCGTCTAGCTTTGTAATTCCGCCAGTCAAAACTACCCCGCCAGGCAAATCACGAACGCCCATCTTATAGAGCTCTTCTAAAATGAGTTCGAAAAGTTCTGCTAGCCTGACTTCAATAATTTCTGATATGTATCGCTGGCTGTATTGGTCTTTTGAATCGGCTCCTATGACTGGAACTTCGAAAAGCTCATCGTCAGATGCATCGTCGTAAAAAGCATGTCCATATTGATGCTTGATTTTCCTTGCTTGTTCGGTTGGTGTTTTTAAAACAATCGATAAATCCTTTGTTATGTGGTCGCCGCCTACTGGTATCACGCTCGTAGCCATAAATCGATCATCACCAAAAATAGAAATGGTGGTCGAACCCCCACCTATATCAATAAACGCAGTCCCATGATTTTTTTCATCATCTGAGAGCGCGAATGTTCCCGAAGCTAAAGGTTGCAAAAAGATATCGCGTATTGTCAAGCCGGCGCGTTCAACGCATCTTAAAATATTATGAAGCAATGTCTTTGACGTTGTAAATAATGTTCCGTCCATTTCTAAACGGACGCCAATCATACCTCGTGGATCTGTAATTTCACCATAATCATCTACTATAAATTGTTTCGGAATAATATTAACAATTTCGCGTTCTGGCGGTACAGACATCGCTTGGGCCGAATTCATGACCCGATCAAGATCTTCATCCGTAATTTCGCGGTTTTCTGAACTTACCGCTACTACGCCTTTAACATCTTGAAGTACCACTCCATTGGCTGGTATGCCTAATACAACTTCATGAATTTGCATACCTGTCATTCGCTCAGCTTGATCAACAGCTTTTTTAATTGACTCGACAGTGGCGTCGATGTCTATTATTGTTCCTTTGCGAATTCCGGCTGATTGAACGTTCCCTACTCCAATAACATGTAGAGTCCCGCCATCAACTTCACCAATTAGCACTTTTACTGATGATGATCCTATATCTAATGACACGTACAATTCTGATTGGTTCAATGACTGGCACCTCCAAATTCAATTGTTATATACCATTCTATTGCATTATAACAGTATTGTCTAAATAATTTTGGCATTATATAAATGTTTCCTTTCATTTGGCATTTTCCGCATTGGAACCTTGTCTTTTTTCCATCCATTTGGCAAGAAGTATTCTACGGATAACCGCGATATTTTGAAATAATCGTACACCAAATGCGAAAATAGCTGCTAAATATAAGTCTACGCCGAGATGTACGCCCAAAAACGCAAGACCTGCTGCAAGCGCGATATTAAAGAAAAATCCCGAAATAAATACTTTATCATCATAAACTTGCTGTAAATGAGCACGTATCCCGCCAAACAAAGTATCCAGCGCAGCTAGAACGGCGATTGATAAGTAATTGCCGTAAATTTGCGGGATATGAATGTCTGATAGAAGTCCAAGTGTTACGCCGAGTATCAGCCCTAAAAAAGGCAACCACATGGTCATTCCCCTTTCGGCAATTCTTTTAAGTACAAATTAGTATATCGTTCTTTCCAACCCCGGATATTAATTTCTTTCTCCGGTTCTCCAATTTCTAATATTAAATTATCAAGATAAAATTCATCATGAATTTCAGAAGCATGCAATGTACTATAAAGCTTTTCCGAGTTGGCAAACGATTGGGTTATGATTTTCACACTAAAAGGGGGTACCGATACATTTAAGCCATCTACTGTTGTTTTTCCGTTAATATCCCGAATGGAACTTAACGAAGTAAATCTTTTCCCGTCGATTTCGATTGAATTTCCTTTGATTCGATTGATTTCATTAATGAATCGCGTAAGTAAATCGGGAGAAACGCCCTCAATCGGCAACCCGAATGCAACGCTTTCCGCGGATGGACGTATTTTAATGATCAACCCAGGGCCTTTCATGTCTGTCATGCCTGCTTGTTCATAAAGCTTGTCCACTGTTTTCAAAAGTGCTTTGCCGGCATTCTCTTCTTTTGACGATTCGTATGATTCAATTGTTTTATCCAATTCGCGGAGGTCGGATAGTAATTCTGAGTGGATTTTTTTCTCGGCCGCTAATTCCTGTCGAATTGCCCAAACGTCTCGGGTATCGCGCACTTCAGGTTTTTTAACTGAATTGTACTGAACAGCCACCATAAACCCTATTATGAGCAGCACTACCGTGAATTTGTATTGATTTCGCACCTGGGCTACCACCTCCTCCGCGCTGAACTTATTCCCCCAAAGCAGCCAATTTTATTTCTTTCATTTGCTCTGTTGTAACCACAATGTTATCTCGGATTAGTCCATCGATAACTCCTCCTTTTAAATATAGGGAGGAAGCGAGTACGTCTGAATCACCGATTGCTTCAATTACGAAAGGTGCCGGAAAGGTTTTTCCGTCCACCGTAATAACCGGTCCCGTACATTTTATAAAGGAATTTGCTGTAATTCGCTGACCGTTGATTGATAACCCTTGCGCCCCTGAAATTCTTAATTCATTTATCACTTTGAAAATATGACTTTCATGGACAATATAATCATTTGGATTTTGTTCCACTGGATCGTAGTCGGCATCTGTCAGTGTTATTTTGATGCCTGGGCCAGCAGCTGGAATTACACCAAGCAGCAAGCGAAGATCTTTTGCTTCTTCAACTAAGTCAGCATGAGCTTTTTCCTTATCGGAAAATGATTGTTCATATGACCGTATGCCTTCCTGCTTGACGCCGATTTCTTCGGAAAGTTCCTTATTTCGTTCTTTTTGTAAAATTAATTCTTCTCGGTACTTTTCTTCTTGCAAGAATGAATCAGACACCGGGTACATTGATTCCTTACTTTTCCCTAATGTTTTATACGAAAATGCAAGTATGAAACCGAGGACGAGAAATACGATTGAAAACAAAATATGCCGACCTTTTTTCTTGTAGTCGTCATTCATCTTCTTCGGCACTCTCATCACCCTCCTCGCTTAAACCGTACACCTTACTATACGGGGTGAAAAACGTGCCAACTTCCATATCAATTACGCCCTTTTCGTGATCATGCAATTGAGCTGTAATTTCTGGATAATAGGACATTTTTTCGGCGAATGTCGAAATCATTGCACGGACTTCATATCCATCGTACATATAAACCGTTAAGTCCGTTGAGCCATGGCCTTTTTCATTCAATATGATTTCTGAAATTAATTGATATACATTTTTTTCTAGTTTCAAAAGCTGGTTTGTCATCCTCTTCCGACTCTTCGCATCGTCGAAGCCATTTAAGATAGGCGCTTTGTCGCTTGGTTTTAATTCGTCAGTCGAAAATATTTCCCCATCTTCTAGTAACAAGCTAAATTGACCATCTTTCTCAATATAACCAACCGTGTCCCATTCAGTAATTTTTATTTCGATATCATGAATCCATTTTCGAGAAATAGAAGCATTTTTTACAGTTTCCAGGTTTTCAAGCACTTCCTCAGTCCCTTTAGTTGAAAATCCCCAAAAAGACTTGTCCTTTAATAGACCGCTAGTTTCTATGTAAAATTCCTTATCATGTAAATTAGCTCCCGTGACTGTCACTTTATTAATCTTACTAAATGGTGACTGGAAATAAAGAATGACAAGGAGAGCTAAGGCAAAGATTGATAAGATAAAGATGAATTTCTTATTGGTTCTTCTGCGTCTTTTTTCTCGCATTGATGGTATGCGTTCTTCTATATCGATGACTTTATCCATATTGCTCCCCCCGATTCCTTATGTTTTTTCATTCATGAAATGCATGACTATGCCTACGGCTATCCACGTCGTCATGAGTGATGAGCCGCCATAACTGATAAATGGCAGCGTTACACCCGTGACGGGTAACAAACCAGAAACTACGCCTATATTTAAAAAGGTTTGAAATAGGATCATAGACCCCATCCCGGTTATAGCGAGAAATGAGAAACGGTCTTTTGATCTGATCGCAATTCCAAATGTGGCTACGAGAAGAACTATGAATAATAGAAGGATAATCGTAGCGCCTAAAAACCCCGACTCTTCCGCAATAATCGAGAAGATGAAATCATTTTGAGGCTCGGGCAAATACAAATACTTTTGACGGCTATTTCCATAACCGTGCCCGAAGAGTCCGCCCGGGGCAATTGCAAATAGCGATTGAATTCCTTGAAACCCTGTACCGAGCGGATCGCTCCACGGGTCGATATATGATTTAATACGATCGAGCCGATACGATGCTGCAGCAATTAACCCGATAAATGCAGCCAAGCCCGCGACTCCGATGATTGTAAAAAAACGTAATGAATAGCCAGCTACGAACAAAACGATGAATGCTGAAACAATCAATATAACAGTCGAGCCGAGGTCGGGTTGTAACATGATCAAGCCAGCCGGAAGTAAAATAATGCCGATATCCTTAAGGTTGAAGACGTATTTACTACTGCTTCTAAATCTCAGACTGCTTGCGAGCATAGTGATGACAGTGATTTTCGCAAATTCCGCCGGTTGAATACTCAGCGGTCCTAATACAATCCAACTTTGCGATCCGTTGCGAAAAGCGCCGATACCGGGTATTTTAACTGCTATAAGAGCTACTATTACGAGCCAATAGATAATCGTCCATGTTTTTTCTTTTGATGTCAACGGGCTTTTCATGATAAAAAATGCAATGCCCATGGATACTACCATATGAATCGATTGTTTGATAATAAATGGAGAAGAATTTTCGTAATATACGGTACCCCAATAAGAACCTGCGGAATGGACAAAAGCCAATCCTATACACGATAATGCGATTGCCGATAAGACAAACGCTATCTTCAATTTCTTTTCCAGTTAACGCATCCTTCCACGGTCAGTATATATTACTTAAAGGGACATGACTGCCTCTATAAATGCATCGCCGCGAACTTCAAAGCTTGCATATTGATCCCAACTAGCACTTGCTGGAGATAATAAAATGACATCTCCAACTTCTGAAAGGGAATGCGCGAGGCTGACGGCATCCTCCATAGTTCCGGCATCTAAAATTTGTTCAATGCCGCATGAAGATGCAAAGTCAGCAAATCTATTTTGGGTTTCGCCGAGTGCCACTACAGCTTTCACATTCCCCATAAACGGTCTTAACTCTTCGAAGGAATGTCCCCTATCTAATCCGCCGGCTATAAGTATAGTCGGTGCATCAAACGCGGCAAGCGCACTTTTAGTAGCCAGCGTATTCGTTGCTTTGGAGTCATTGTAAAACTTTCTGCCTTGTAACTCTTTCACAAACTGCATCCGATGCTTAACACCCGTAAAGGAAGCTAACACATCTTCAATCGCTTCTTTATCACATCCCATTAATATTGCAGCTGCAGTAGCAGATAAGATGTTTTCAAGATTATGCTGTCCCGGCAATTTTATAATAGAGCGATGAATGAATGGAGTCCCGTTCCAATATATATAAGTTTCATCTACAGATATACCGATTTCTTTTTTCCCGCTAACAGAAAACGGAATTAAAATCGCTCTTGATTTTAATGCAATTTCCCGAACGGCTTCTTGTTCATCGTTATATATGAAAAAGTCATCTTCGAGCTGATTATTCGTGATTTCCGCTTTGGCTTCGGCATAAGCATCCGAAGTTCCGTGATAATCCAGATGTGCATCATAAATGTTTGTCAAAATCGAGATTTTCGGTCTAAATGTTTCTGTCCCCATAAGTTGGAAAGATGATGCTTCAAGTACAATTACATTATCGGGAGTTGCATCTTGAGCGACAGTACACGACACTGTTCCTATATTTCCAGCGATCAGTGGATTTTTATTACCGATGCTTAGCATGTGAAACAGCAAAGTGGTTGTCGTTGTTTTCCCATTGGATCCTGTTATTCCGATTATTGGAGCTTCGCTGATTTTATAAGCAAGCTCTATTTCCGTCCAAACAGGAATTCCTCTTTCGATTGCTTCCTCAACAACCGGATTGGTATAAGGTATCCCTGGATTTTTAATGACTAAACTAAAACCTTCGTCCAAAATACCTGCTGGATGACCACCACAAATAACTGAAATATCTTCAGATCTTAATTCAGCAGCCTCTTTATTCCCTTTCTCGGGAGACGAATCATTGACAGTGATATCAGCACCTAATAAATTAAGTAATTTTGCAACTGCATATCCGCTTTTCGCAAGACCTAGAACTAGCACTTTCTTATCTTTAAATTGCAATGTACTTTTCATCTATAACACCTCCAACAGTACAGGAACGATTGCTGCTAAGGCTGCAACACCCCAAAATACGAGTACAATTTTCCATTCTGACCATCCCGATAGTTCAAAATGGTGATGAATCGGACTCATTTTAAATACACGTTTTCCAGTCAATTTAAAACTGATGACTTGAATAATAACCGATAAAGTCTCCACGACGTAGACAATACCAATTAACAATAACAATACTTCTTGCTTGATCAGAATGGAAATCATGGCAAGGGCTCCGCCAAGCGCTAATGATCCCGTATCTCCCATAAACACTTTTGCCGGTTTGCTGTTAAAAAGAAGGAAACCGAGCATGGCGCCCGTGACGACAAAGGTGAATATGGCTATACTTTCCTGCCCATAATGGAGAGCGAGTACACCAAAAGCCGCGAAGGAAATTGCTGAACAGCCGGCAACCAGGCCGTCAAGTCCATCCGTGATATTGACAGCATTGGAAAAACCAACAAGCCAAAATATTAGAAATGCAATATACATAATTCCAAGATCGATATCAATCGCTATAAATGGGATTGTAACCGTTGTTGCGAATGGACCCATTTTCAATAGGAAAAACGCAATAATCGCGACAATGATTTGGCCAATCAACTTTTGCAGGGATGTTAAACCAAGATTTCTTTTCAGGACAACAATGATGAAATCATCTATAAATCCAATCAATCCAAAACCAACGAGAATTAATAACAATACTATTGTTTGTGTCGTCAGTACGTCGTCGTATATGTATGACAGTATTAGGGTTGATAGAATAATTGAAGTAAGGAAAATAAGCCCGCCCATCGTCGGCGTTCCTGCCTTTTTCTGATGGGCTTTCGGGCCTTCTTCACGAATGCTTTGACCAAACTTCATTCGTCTCAGGGCTGGTATAATTAAAAACCCCGATAATATTGACATGATAAAAGCGACAGCCATTGCCGTCAATGTAGTAGCGAGTGTCATGATTTTTTCTCCTTCTATTTCTGAAACAGTTATGAACATAATGCTGGTTCAGACTTCGCATTAAAATTTTTTAGGGTATTCGTTGTTCATCACCCCAGATATTATTCGGTATATACGTGAATAATATCGTCAACGTTAATAAGCGTATCAATCGCAGGAAGTTGATATTTAACTTTTTCACCATTTCCATGCCATTCTATTCGATACGTATAAAGCTGGCTTCGTACTGTCTCTCTTGTCATTCCAGTTAAATCTGGAACTCGGTGAGTTATCGCATCGCCCCAACGATATTCTTTTTCAAGCTGGTTTTCTCGCTTTGTAATTCCGACAACCGGAGCTATTTCCTCGATAATTCTTCCAACAATCGGTGCGGCAATCACGCCGCCGAACTGGACTGAGTTATGTGGATTGTCAACGGCGACGTAGACAAGGAGTTCAGGATCATCAGCAGGTGCAAACCCGATGAATGAAACGATATATTCGCCGTCTTTATAGAATCCGTCTACCACTTTTTGCGCGGTACCCGTTTTCCCGCCAACACGCAGTCCATCTGTGTAAGCATTACGACCAGAACCGTTTGCTACAACCGATTCTAACGCATGCCTTACTTCTTTGGAAGTTTCTTCGCTAATCACTTTCTTTTTCAGTTCCGGACCGAATGTTTGAATCGGCATTCCGTTAGCGTCTACAATTTCTTTTACAATATACGGCTTGTAAAGATTACCGCCGTTTATTGCTGCAGCGACGGCTTGAACTTGTTGAATCGGCGTTACCGAAATTCCCTGACCGAACGCTGTCGTCGCTTGTTCTACAGGTCCAAATCCCTCTTTTGAAAATAAAATACCTTTAGATTCTCCCGCAATTCCTGAACCAGTCGTTTGACCAAACCCGAAATCCCGAATGTATTGATCTAATTTGTCTCCGCCTAAACGTCTGCCCATTTCTACAAAACCCGGGTTACATGAGTTTTCAACGACTTCTAAAAATGTTTGGGAGCCATGGCCTTGTCTTTTCCAACAACGAAGTCTTGCATTGGCAACCATCGTATAACCTGGGTCGTGAAAACGTTCTTTCTCCAAACTAATCAATTGTTCTTCTATACTAGCAGCAAGAGTAATTATTTTAAAAGTCGAACCCGGTTCAAATGTCATCCAAACTGGCAAATTACGATTATAAATACTAGGATCAATCTTTTGGTATTCCGCTGGATGAAAGGTCGGAAAAGATGCCACGGATAATAGTTCACCAGTCTTGGGATTCATGACGATGGCAAGTGCTTGTGACGCCTCGAACTTTTCCATTGCTTGCAGTAATTCACGTTCAACGATTTTTTGAATACGAAGATCAATGGTTAATTCTACAGAAGCTCCTTTATCTCCAGTCCTGAACCCATCATCGACATGAGGTAAAGGGACACCTTTTGCATCCGTATATAATCGAATTCGATCTCCTGTGCCTGAAAGTATTTCATCATAAGCATATTCGATTCCAGCCAATCCTTGCCCGTCATACCCTGTAAATCCTAGTAATCTTGATAACAACTCTTTGTTCGGATAATGCCTGACAAAATCCACGCCTGTATAGAGACCGGCAATTTGCAGTTTTGCAATTTCATCCGCTTGTTCCTTCGAAATGTTTTTCCCTTCAGGAGCTATTTTAACCATGTATGTTTTCTTTGATAGTTTCTCCTCGAGAGTCGCAACATCCGTATTTAATATTCTTCCCAATGTCGCGGCAACACCTTTTATATCTTTGTTTTGAGAAGGCATAAAATAAAGTGTTGGCGCTAATCGGTTCCCAACGATCATTTCACCGTTTCGGTCGATAATGTTGCCACGCATTCCGCCAAAAGGAATTTCAAGATCCCAGTTTTCTTCTGCTTTAGTTTTAAGAAATTCATGCCGAATAATTTGAACATGAAACAACTTTAGTAAAACCATTCCGAATAACACGATGAATAGGACGAAGATTGCCCGCAATCTCTTTTTGGACTGTAATTCTATGATTTTACGCAGCGCTGACACACCTCACATTTTCTACTAACTTATGAAGTGGCACCGGGCGCTATTCGTCAGCCGCCGATAATATCATCCATTTCTTCCGCGTCCTTCGGCTTTATTTTATAAATTTCAGAGGGTCGTTGCAAATGGATAACAATTGGTTCATCTTCCCTTGGTATCGTTCCAGCTGTGAGGCTTTGCTCGGTTACAAAACCGTCCCCAGTAATTCTGATATCAAGGCCTGATAACATCTTAAAGGATAACAATGTTTTTTTCGACCATCCCGTGAAATCCGGCAATGTCGTTTGACCTTCCGTTGTCAATAATACGACGGATCCAGGGGTAAGTAGCGCTCCATTTTCTGGATATTGATTAGTAATTTTTCCACCCTCACCAATCAGTACAGGTGAAAAACCTTCTGACTTCAGTTTTTCAATTGCTTTCGAAGAATCCATTTTCTTGAAATTACCCAGTTTATTTGTTTCAACCTCTTCAATATCATCTGGTATGATGTTTAAGTATTTTAAACTGCTCTCCATAATTGTTGTAAAAAGTTTTGATACAGGATCTGAGCCGTATTCTCCAGCTTCCAACTTAGGATGTTGGACTAATACATACGTTACTAATTGCGGATCTTCAATAGGCGCCATTCCAATGAAGGAATATAAAAAATTAGAGCCGCCGCTTAAATAGCCGCCATTCGGACTCGGTATTTCTGCTGTTCCCGTCTTGCCCCCAACAGTATAGCCGTTCAAGGCGAATCTTTTCCCAGTTCCAGCATCGGATGTAACTGTCGTAGCTAAAGCTTCACGAACTTTTCGGGCTGTTTCTTTTGATATAGGTTTGCCTTTTTCTTCTGGTTCTTTACTTTCTACAACTTTCTTTGTATTCGGATTGTAAATTTCATCGATTACATAAGGTTGCATCATCACTCCGTCATTCGCAATTGCGGTTACAGCTTGAATCATTTGTATCGGAGTTATAGTTGATCCTTGCCCATAGGAGGTCGTTAATCTTTCAGAAGGAAAACGATCGAGAATGATTCCAGCCGACTCTTTAGGCAAATCAATACCCGTTTTAGCGCCGAATCCAAATTTATTGATATACTTTATGAACTCTCGATCGCCTAGACGTTCCAATAAATAAGCCATGGAAACGTTCGATGAGCGTTGAAACCCTTCAAGAAAAGAAATTGTCCCCCAACCTTCTCGAACGTGATCGCGAATAGTACGGTCGTAAATCTTATATTGGCCGGATTTAAATGTTGCGTTTGGATCCCATTTATTTTCTTCGATAGCTGCGGCCAAAGTGAATATCTTCATCGTGGAGCCCGGTTCAATCGTATTTTCAACAGCTTCATTAAGCCAATTTGATGTCAACCCAACACGTGTTGACGGATCAAATGAAGGACGTTGACTCATTGCCAAAATCGCACCGGTTTTCGGATTGGCTACGATGACTAACATTTTATCCGGCGAGTATTCTTTGTCGACTTCATTCATAGCATCTTCAACTAGGTTTTGAATTGTTTTATCGATTGTAAGTTTAATATCGAGGCCATCTTTAGCCGGCACAATTTGCTTATCGGCTTTTGGCAGCGTAACTCCAAATCTATCAGACTTGAAATTTACTTTGCCATTTTCCCCCGTCAGCTGTTTATTGTAGGTCGCTTCGAGTCCCATTTTCCCAACTGTAGAAATGACGCCTTTGTCATCTTCTTCCTCTTGGGCAAATCCTATTAAATAAGATGCGAAATTTCCATTCGGATAAAACCGCTTTTTATATTCGATAAATTGAATTCCAGGAATCTTTTCTTCCCTTATCGCTAAGACAGTTTCATGACTGATATTTCGCCCCGCGCTGCCAAACTCGACTTGTTTCTTTTTGCCTTCTCTAATTTGTTCTTCGCTTCTCGTCAATCTTTCAACCAATTCTTCTTTGTCAAGCGGAAGGTATTTCGCAAGTACAGCAGCCGCTTTTTCGGGATCATCGACATGTCTAGTTACATTTGAATCGCTTAATTTTTCATCCAACACTGCTACCAGTCGATAACTTAAAGTATCAGAAGCAATAAGCTCGCCGTTACGGTCAAGAATTTTCCCGCGATCTGCGGTTAGTATCGCTTCTCTGGCATATTTGTTTTCGGCCAATGCAGCGAGGACTTTCCCTTCAGCTTCACCAGTTACCTGGATAAAAACAATCCTTCCAAATAATAAGAAAAAGAGCCCTCCATAAACGATAAACATTAGAAAGGCTCCCCATTGGAATCTGAATTTCTTCTTCATCGTCCAGGCACAACCTTAACGTTTTTTTCGTTTAGATTCAAGCCAAGTTCTCTTGCTTTCTCCCATACTCTTTCATAGGTAGATTGCTCTTTCACTTGGATGGACAATTCCGTATTCTGTTTTGTTTTTTCCTCGATCTTCCCGCTAAGTGCTTGTACTTCTCTATTCACATCATTTAATTGGCTTTCAGTATGTAAGATCATTGATGCGAAAAGAACGAGGACAGCTGCAAATAATACAAAAAGGAATTTCTCCCCTTTGGAAAATAGTTTTTTGTTGCGCCTGATTTTCGGTTGTTGTTTCGGTAAATCATGAGTTTCATATTCTCTTTGTGGTGAAACCATCACTCTTTGCTCTATCGCCATTCATTATCCCCCTCTTTCATTTTTTTCGACAATCCTTAATTTAGCCGATCTGGCACGTTTATTTTTTTCTATTTCTCTCGGGTCTGGAACAATTGGTTTTCTCGTAATTTGTTTTAAGTCCGGTTTCATATCCACTGGAATGATTGGTAAATTCCGCGGCATTTCCGGTAACGAAGATGCTTCTCGGAAAATCGCTTTGCATAAACGGTCTTCCAATGAATGGAAAGTGATGACGCAAATTCGCCCTCCGGGATTGAGCAATGTAATTGCATCCGTCAGAGAATCTTCTGCCGCCCCTAATTCATCGTTTACAGCGATTCGAACTGCTTGAAATACTCTTCTTGCAGGATGCCCACCCGTACGTCTTGTTGCAGCGGGAATTCCACTTTTCACTAACTCGGCAAGTTCCGCAGTTGTTTCAATTGGAGATTCTTCACGAGCTGCTTCAATTTTCCTTGCAATCCCTTTTGAGAACTTTTCTTCTCCATAACGAAAAAAGATTCGGACAAGATCTTCATAAGACCAATCATTAATTACGTCATAAGCTGTCAATGTCGCTTCCATATTCATGCGCATGTCGAGCGGCGCGTCATGATTGTAGCTGAATCCGCGTTCTGGCGTATCAAGTTGCGGTGATGAGACGCCTAAATCATAAAGAATACCATCGACGTGGGTAATGCCGATGTTTGCAAGTTCTTCTTTTAAATACCTGAAATTTGAATGAATGAAAGTGACGTTTGTTAAATAATCTTTAAGTCGTTCTTTTGCGACTTCGATAGCGGAAGTGTCTTGATCAAAACAAATGAGACGGCCTTTTTCTGAAAGCCTTTTTACAATTTCTATACTATGCCCTGCGCCGCCAAGTGTGCAGTCAACGTATATGCCGTCTTCTTTTATATTTAAACCATCGACGGCTTCCTCGAGCAATACCGTTGTGTGATTGAACAATTGAGTCCGCCTACTTTCTTAAGTTAAAAATCAAAGTCGATAATGTTTTCTGCAATGTCGTTGAAAGATTCTTCGGACTCATCATAGTAAGTATCCCATAGGGGTTTCGACCAAATTTCAATACGGCCGGATACACCGATGACAACACAATCTTTTTCGACTTTCGCATAGTTGCGCAGTGATGCTGGGATGTTGATGCGGCCTTGCTTGTCCAATTCAACTTCTGTTGCTCCGGAAAAGAAGAACCGGGTGAATGCACGCGCATCTTTCTTTGTTACAGGTAAGGCTTTAAGCTTTTCCTCGAGTATTTTCCACTCTTCCATAGGATAGCCAAAGAGACAGTTATCTAGGCCACGAGTCAACACGAAATTACCACCCAAATGTTCCCTGAATTTCGACGGAACGATCAGGCGACCTTTTGTATCTACTGTGTGTTGATATTCACCCATGAACATACTCTTCACCCCACCATGTAAAATAAATGTACCACATCCCCCCACATTCCTCCACCACTATTCGGAATTTCTTTACGTTTTCGTTGAAAATGCGTAAATAGTACTTGTTTCAATGAGATAATACCGCGATTTCTTAGACTTAGTTACCTTGTGGGGAAGTTTCCCTTATTTAACGATAAAAACAGATGTCGCGATTTCATGTCGGCATCTGGAAATTTAAATTAATGGATATGAAATGGCAGCGATGTTCAGATAGTTAATAAACCTAATAAGTAAAACTCAATTAAAAAACACTCCAAACCGCATGACAATGCAGATTAGAGTGTTTTTGTTTAAATGTAAATTAATTTATGAGTTCCATTAAATTCCAATGGTAGTTCTAATAGATCTTTAATTAGGGTTGGACCATATTCATTCATATAAGTGTATGGTGTGTAACTTCTTTCTTGAAGAGCATTGTTTGGATATAAGTCCGTTTCTATCAGACTAAATTTGCGAAGAGCGACTTCATGTTTGATGATCACTGCTTCCTCGGATTTCTCCTTTAAATAGTTGAATTGCAATTTATGGAAATTCAAGTTCTTTTCCAAAATATCATTCATCATGAGCTCATCAGAGGCGATAGTGCTCCTGATTTTTTCATATTCTTTTTTAAGAACTTTTTCCGCTTCGGCTACTGCTTGGTCAAATTGTTTATTTTTCAATGTCTCGATAAACTCTTCGCGGGCGCCCATAACTTCCCCCGAAAGTACATCTTGGAACGTCATTGATTTCTCTTTTAACGCCTTGCCGGTATCTCTTGGAACGAGCGTTATCGATAACCGCGGGACAATGATCGGCATTTTTATACCGAGTTGATGAAACGCTTCTTTAAGCAATGCCCAATACGTGATTTCTCCAGGGCCACCTATGAATGCGAGAACAGGAAATACCAAGTCTTGCATTAAAGGCCTAGTTGCGACGTTATTACTTAAAAGAAATGGCGACTCTTTTGCGATATCCAACATTTCTTCGGTAGTAAATCGAAGTCCTGCACTATCGTTCACGTAGTATTCATCTCTTCGCGTCAGTAACATGCGACCAGTTTCATGTACGTAAAATAAATGCGAAGCATCTCCTTCTGCATCGAACGGTCTACCATACCCTCCTGAATTGAACATTGCTTCCTTATCGACAATGGCTGCCGCAACGTTCTCAGATTCTTGGATAAGCAGTTGAAAATAATCGCTTTCCAACTCACGTAATGGTTTGTATGCCGAATCGATGAATAATAATCCTTCCTCTGCAAAGAGGCCGTTCATTAATCGAACAAAGAAACCGGTGAATGTATTTTCTTTATCTACAGCAGCTAAAACTTCTTCCATCAACGGTTTTGTGTATGCCGTCTCACCGAACTTGCTGAAAATAGTTTTAACATACTCTTTCATCTCTATCTGATCAAAGGTCGCATCTGACGCCATTAATTTCAAAACAAATTTATCTTGAATTTGCTCTTTCGTGACACGCCCAGCTGTATTTGTATAGACATGGTTAATTTCATTAATATCATGATCCTCGCCCGCCACCCAAAAAACCGGTACAACTGGCACGCCTAAAGCTTGGCGCTGTTTCTTTGCGAGCAAAATTACTGAAATTGCTTTATGTACGGAATACAAAGGACCTGTAAGTATGCCAGCTTGTTGCCCGCCGACTACGGTAACCGCATCTTCTTCTAGTTCAACTAAATGCTCGTGGGCACTTTGAGAAATTCCAAAGGGTTCCATAAATGAACGAACTGTTTCCGCAAGTTGTTTTCGCTTAAATCTACGTGTTGATAATTCAGCAAGTCTTTCCGGATATGAACTTTCTTTGTTTTCATAATCAAAATACGTATGTATGAATTCATTATCATTATTGTATGATTGCATTACTTTATTCTGCTCTTGTAATGCGATATTGTCCACTTTCATATGCGAGCCCCTTTTTTAACGTTCCTAATTATCCAAAGTATATCATTTTAAAAGGCGTGATTAAAAATAAACGCTTATAAGGCGTATTGCATAATTTTTAGTACCAGGCCGATAATTAGCAAGATAACATACGAAGAAGATAATAGAAGGAAAAATAATCGCCAAACCTTTCGTAAAAAACGTTTAATCAGAAATTCTTTGACCTTCATCTTTTCAAGAATTGAATAAATGATAGTAATGATGATTGCAATGATCGATATGTAAAAACCAACCAGATCCCCATAAATCGTTCGCGCAATTATATACACCGAGAGAAATAGAAATGGCGTAGTTAAATCGGCGGCTTGGCCGAGTATGGATGCCGGTGCCGTACCTAATCGTCTATAGATCATTAGAATTAGAATCGTCACTATATACGGACAAAATATGAGAATACCGAACAATACTGATAAAAGGGTAGTCGTCATAGTTGTTCTCCCTTGCTTTCAATTGCAAAAAGCATTTTTTCTAACATGGCTAGAAGGGGAACATTTTTATGTAATGCATGAGCCTTTTCAATCACCGCTGTGATGATTGTTTTTATTTCCATCGGGCGTCCCGCTAACCGGTCAGACAACATCGATGATTTATTGTGCGCAGTATTTTGACAGACGGCTGACACTGCTTCCAAAGATAGATGGGGTTTCATTTCAGGGAATGCATTGATAAGTTCATCATATAAAGTTACAAATAATTCATGGCACGATGGATTTGTTAGCAGTCCGCCGTTTTCCACTTCGAGTATCGCGGTTAATGGATTAATCATGCAATTAATCAATACTTTTCTCATCAATACAAATTCTGCGTCCACATGCCTCGTTACCGGAAAGCTTTTTGAATGTGCGTTCTCAACGATATCAAAAAGAGTTGAATCGCCTCGTCCCGCTCCAATCGTTACGAGACCTACCCCGTTATGTTGTACAGTATTGTCGTCAAGCCTGCGCGCTCCATGCTCAACGGTTGCAAATGCAAGATGCGGAATTGATGTAGCGTTCGCCATGCTGTAATGGTCGAGTCCGTTTTGGATGAAAAGCATAGGATTTTTGATTTCTAAACTATCCAGTTGGATCAGTAATTTCTGTAAATCTATATATTTTACGGCAATTATCCAGACACTAGATGCATTATCCGTTGGAATAATTGTTGTCGCATGAACACCTAAAAAAGATTCTGAACCATCTTCATTTACTCTTCGGATTCCATTCTTATTAAGTTCGCTTGCTTGTTCTTCCCTTCGAACGACCATTGTGACTTTTATGCCAGATTCCGATAAGTACGAGCCAAGTAGCAATCCGACCGACCCAGCTCCGACAATTACGACATCCATTTTTCTATTCTCCTTTCATATAAATAAGCCCGCATAATAGCGGGCCTATTCGTCAATCTATTTTTCTATTATACAGGATATACTGGATGTTTTCGCGGTGCTTGTGCAATTTCTTTCGTACTATACAATCTGAAACGATCTGCAAGCACGCTTCTTAAGTCCGATGGCTCGATGATATCATCGATAATCATTTCCGATGCCATTTTATAAATATCGATTTCTTCTTTATATTCCCTGTGTTTCTCTTGAACGAAAGCAAGTTTTTCTTTCGGATCTTCGATGGACTCAATTTTATTTGAGTAGACCGCGTTTACAGCAGCCTCCGGACCCATAACCGCAATTTGCGCAGTTGGAAGCGCAATGCAAACATCTGGCTCAAACGCCGGACCCGCCATTGCGTATAGACCTGCGCCGTATGCTTTTCGAACGATGACCGAAATTTTCGGAACCGTAGCTGAACTCATTGCCATAATCAGTTTTGCACCATGGCGAATAATGCCTGCTCTTTCCACGCTTGTTCCAATCATGAATCCGGGTACATCAGCTAAGAATAGCAATGGAATTGAAAACGCATCGCATAAATTGATGAATTTCGTTGCTTTATCCGCAGAATCGACGAATAGTACGCCGCCTTTTACTTTCGGTTGATTCGCAATAATTCCCACGGGTTGCCCTTCGATTCGTGCCAACCCTGTAATAATTTCTGGAGCGAATAATTTTTTCACATCGAAGAAACTGCCCTCATCGATTAATGCATCGATTGCTTCATACATATCGAACGGAGCATTTTGGTTCTCCGGGATGATTGCTTCTAATGTACGCCCTGCTTTCGCTTCAATTGTTTCTTTGACTGCAGGTTTTTCTGTGTAATTTGCCGGGAAGTATTCAAGGTAACGACGTGCTTCAGCAATTGCTTCTTCTTCGTTCGCAGCAAGCACATCCCCGCACCCACTAATCGAACAATGCATTCGGGCGCCGCCCATTTGTTCAAGCGTTACTTTTTCACCGATAACCTTTTCTGCCATTCGCGGTGATCCAAGATACATCGATGCATTTCCCTCCACCATGATAAGCAAGTCGCAAAATGCTGGAATATAAGCTCCGCCTGCTGCCGATGGACCAAACAAAATACAAATCTGCGGAATGAAACCAGATAGTCTTACTTGGTTATGAAATATCTTTCCCGCACCGCGGCGATTCGGGAACATTTCTAGCTGATCAGTGATTCGCGCACCTGCTGAATCGACCAGATACAGCATCGGAACACGATTTTTTTCAGCAATTTCTTGAATACGAATGATTTTTTCAACAGTTTTAGCGCCCCAAGAACCTGCTTTAACCGTGGAATCATTCGCCATCACGCAAACAGTTTGCCCGTTAACTTTCCCCATTGCTGTAACGACGCCGTCTGCCGGAAGATCTCCTGCTTCATAATTCGCGAAACGTCCATCTTCCGTGTATTCCCCGTTATCAAAGAGCAGTGCCAAGCGGTCTCTCGCGAACAGTTTATTTTGTTCTTTTAGGCGTTCATGGTATTTCGGATGACCGCCTGCAAAGATTTCTTTCAGTTTCGAATCAAGATCTTTATTGTACTCAACTTTTTCTACCATCCCAATCCCCTTCCCTTATTAAAACATGAGTTGACGCCCTTTAGCGATTACTCCCCTAAAGTAATTAGAACGTCGTTTTCATTTACAAAATCGCCAACATTCACATTGATAGCTGTCACTATACCTGCTGTTTCTGCTTCAACTGGAATTTCCATTTTCATTGATTCGAGAACAATCACGACTTGGCCCGCCGCCACTTGTTCTCCTACTGCTACATTTACTGTAAATACTGTTCCCGCCATTGATGATTTTAATTGTGTCATAATAATTTCCTCCTCTTATTTTTTCGACCAATCATTGAGAATCGCTGTCGTATAAGTGCCCGCCTTGAACGAATTCACATTCAAAACTTCTGTGAATAATGGAATATTCGTTTTTAATCCTTCAATCTCAATTTCTGAGAAGTAAGCTTTCGATTTTTCAATTGCTTCATCTCGGGTTTTCCCATGGACAATCACTTTTGAAATTAATGGATCATAAAAGGGAGTGACTTTTCCGTTTTCGGCGTAGCCATTATCGATTCGTATACCGTCCAATTCACTTTGCAAGTTTAGTTTCGTGATTGTTCCCGGAGATGGCATGAACGTTTTTGGGTCTTCGGCATACACGCGAAACTCTAACGCATGCCCATTAAGTTGAATGTCATCTTGATTTTTAACTGGAAGTTCATTCCCGCGGGCAACTTCTATTTGCCACTCGACAAGATCATATCCAGTAACTTCTTCCGTCACAGGGTGTTCAACTTGAAGTCTCGTGTTCATCTCTAGGAAGTAGATTTCATCATTTTCATCGACGATAAATTCTACCGTTCCCGCGTTTTTGTAGTTCACTGCTTTTGCCGCGTCAACTGCCGCTTGATAAAGACGACTTTTCGTTTCATCCGACAAATTCGGCGACGGCGACTCTTCAATCACTTTTTGATTGCGCCGTTGCACGGAACAATTTCTTTCGAATAAATGAACAATATTTCCAGCATCGTCACCAAAAATCTGGACTTCAATATGTCTGGCATTCGTAATATACTTTTCAATGAAAACAAGATCATTTCCAAAGTACATTTTCGCGCGATTTTTCACCGAATCGAACTGTTGACTGAGCGCTTGCTCACTTTCACAGCGCACCATTCCGACCCCGCCGCCGCCTGCACTCGCCTTCAACATGATCGGATATCCGATTGTCTTTGCGACACGCATTGCCTCTTCTAATGAATCCACGCCATCATCAGTACCAGGCACAACAGGAACAGATGCGGCTTTCATCGTAGACCTGGATCCGACTTTGTCCCCCATCTCAGAAATCGTCAAAGCATCCGGCCCAATAAATTTCAGACCCGCTTCTGATACTTGAGACGCAAAATCGACGTTTTCAGACAGCAACCCATACCCCGGATGAATGCCGTCCGCTCCTTCACGTAAAGCAATTTTTAAAATTTCTTCCCCTTTTAAGTAAGACTGCTGCACGGGTGGCGGCCCGATTAAAAATGCGGAATCGGCTTCTTTTACAAACGGCATATCTTCGTCAGCTTCAGAATAAATCGCAATTGTTTCAATGCCGAGGCGTTTGCACGTATGTATGATCCTACTTGCAATTTCCCCACGATTTGCAATCAGTATCTTTTTCATATGTTTCATCCCCCAAACTTTTTGAAAGTGAAATCTCCCATTCAATTACTAGTTTATACGATAAGTGAAACCGTTTTCAACCTTTGTCTGAAATTAGTCTATTTTCATTCGCTTAATCTTTGTTTCATTGCAAAAAGCGTTTGACTGCATCATGGTGCGCTTCGCTTTCCCATAGAATCGAGCAATGCTGTGCTTCTCCCAACATTCGGTCCTTGATAAAATCGGCAGTCCACTTACGGATTGCAATGGTTTTATAGGCCCGGTGAACAGCTGGATGAATCTTCAACATCTTTTCAAGAAACTGTGCGAGTCCTTCTTCCGCAGTCCCGCTATACAATTCAGTCGCCCATCCGATTTCTAACATTTCCTCGGCGCTATGAACTTCGGCTTCGGATAATAAGCGGAATACTTGGTCGTGCTTGCCGAACTTCTCAAATAATAATGTTGCGCCGCCCCAACCTGTTGTGATTGCAAGTGTTCCTTGTATGAAGCCCGCTTTTGCCTGATCAGAAACAACGCGGTAATCGCATGCGGTTGCAAGCTCGCAGCCGCCCCCGACAGCTGTTCCGTTCACAAGAGCAATCACAGGCATCGGAAGCGTTGCGACTCGGTGTAAAAGACCTGCCATTCGACTGAGCATAGGAAAGGAATCCTCTGCAGTTTGAAGGTCCTGGTACTCCGACAAATCTCCTCCTGAGCAAAATGCACGGTCTCCCGCTCCTGTAATGACAACGAATGATATGTCTGAATTATTTTCGATCTTCTCCAAAAAAGATTCCAGTCCGTCGACTACTTCTGTATTTATCGCATTCCTCATTTCAGGTCGATCAATCATGAATGTCGCAATGTTTTCTTCAATTGTAATTTTAAATGCCAATAAAATTGCACCTCCTGTATATAGCTCTAGTATACCAATTGCAGGAAATTTACGCATAGAAAAAAGGCTACCGAGATCCATGGTCTCACGGCAGCCTTTATAGAGGACGTTCAAAAACATTCTCTATGTATACGAATGTAATTATTCGCCTACGATTTCTTTTCCTTTGTAGTGTCCGCATGATTTACAAATGCGGTGTGCTAGCTTTTGTTCGCCACAGTTATCACATGTAGCCATTCCTGGTACTTGTAGTTTAAAATGTGTACGACGTTTTTTCGTTACAGTTTTAGATGTTCTTCTTTTTGGTACAGCCATCTGGGGCACCTCCTTAAACGAATTACCTTATTCGTCTTTCTTCTCAAATAAGTTTGCCAATCCGGCAAGCCTCGGATCCACTTTTGTTTCACGTTCTTCTTGGAGCCGAGCATTGTACTCCTCGTCGGTCGCATATGACCAACCTTTACCTTCAACCGTCTTCACATCTTCAGCTTGTTCGCTGAAAACTTGGAGCGGTACTTCAAGGAGGACGAGCTCCTCAAAGACGGGAGTCAAGTCAACAAAATCTCCGCTGACTTGATGAATTTCATCATCGGACGCTAGTTCCGTCTCATCCCAACTGAATCGTTCAGTCGATTCAATTAAGAATGGAAAAGCGACATCTTCCCACGTTCGGGCACAAGGCAGTATCATCGTTCCTTCAAGCCGGAATCGGCACGTGAGATTACTCGAGCCAATTGTACAACTTCCGGTTACATGGATAGGCTTGATATCCCGGATATCCGGGTTCCGTTTTTTAACGGAATCAAGGTTAACCGTTTCGTCAAACGGCATGTCCCCTTGCCTGTATCTCTGCAATTGATTGATGGACCATTTCATGTCGATCACCTCAAGACAACATTCTTGATTATATAATGGGAACAAAGGGATGTCAAGATAATTTCTTGTCACTTCACCATTCCCATAGGTATAATAATATCATTGTAACAAAGGAGTGACAGCTTTGAAAGCAACAGGAATTATCGTTGAATACAATCCGTTTCATAACGGACATAAATTTCATGCATCACAAGCACGGGAGACGACAAATGCAGACATTGTTATCGCCGTCATGAGCGGTAATTTCTTGCAGCGTGGAGAACCTGCTTTTGTCGATAAATGGTCGCGCTCGAAAATGGCGCTTCAAAACGGCGTTGATCTCGTATTTGAACTTCCGTATGCATTCGCTACAGCACATGCTCCTGTATTTGCACAGGGGGCCATTCAAATTCTGGATGCCGCCCGATGTCAATCCTTTTGTTTCGGAAGCGAAGACGGCAATATAGAACCTTTTAACAATAGTTTAGAGCTTTTAACCAATGCGGAAAATGAATATGAAGAAACTATAAAAGAGTCAGTGCGCGAAGGCATGAGTTATCCTAAAGCACTTAATTCGGCATATCAACAAGCCATTCACTCTTCCGCATCTGAAAAGCCTTTTGCAGATTTAACGAAGCCGAATAATATTTTGGGTTTTCATTATTTGCAAGCCGCCTGGAACATTCAATCATCTATGAAAGCTGCGACTATATCCCGTATTGTAGCTGACTATCATGACGATGCGGTTGAAGGAAATTCCATCGCAAGCGCTACTGGAATCCGTAAATCCTTTTTCGAATCAAATTCGCTTGAATCCGTAAGCGGATTTTATCCAGAAGAAACTTATGATGCATTACGCGAATGGCAAGCCGAGCGCCAATCGTTCGGGAATTGGGACACATTTTACCCTTTTTTAAGATTCACAATCCTTCGGGAAGGGCCCGAGCGGCTGAGTCAAATCGCTGATGTGACAGAAGGCATTGAAAACCTTTTCTATCGTGCTGCTGAAACTAGCGGGACTTTTGAAGAGTTCATGAATAAAGTCAAATCGAAAAGGTATACATGGACTAGAATCCAGCGCATGCTCACCCATATCTTCACCGGATTCACGTATGATATACGCCGTCAAATTGATGCGCCTTCCTATTTGCGCTTGTTGGGAATGACACAACAAGGCAGGCTTTATTTAAATGAAAATAAAAAGGACTTAAAACTTCCGCTTGTCAGTAAAGTCGCCGCCTTCTCAGATCCATCAATGAAAATGGATATTCATGCATCAAATATGTATGCACTTGGAATCGCACAAGGGACAGACCAGACCTTGATTGGTGCCGATTATAAGCAAGCTCCTATTTTCTTTCGTGACTGATTGACTAGGGAAACATAGAGAGTACTTTGAATGCTTCATTATTCAAGTACTCTTTTTTCGGTGTTTTTTCATATAGCGTCTACCACTGCGGGCGGTGTTGAAGCATTATGGAGAAGGAAACGTTTTTGGCAAACTTGGAAACGTTTCGCGTGAAGTAGGAAACGTTTTCACGAAAGAAGGAAACACTTTGCTCAAACTAAGAAACGTTATCGAAACAAGGAAACGTTTTTGGCAAACTTGGAAACGTTTGACGTGAACCAAGAAACGTTTTCACGAAAGAAGGAAACGCTTTGCTCAAACTAAGAAACGTTGTCGAAACAAGGAAACGTTTTTGGCAAACAAGGATACGTTTGGCGTGAAGCAAGAAACGTTTTCACGCAAGAAGGAGACGTTAATTTCAATAAAAAAAGCATAGGAGAAGAATTATTGAAATTCCTCCTATGCTTAATCTCCTCTTAAACTTTCTGCTCCGCTAAAGTCACTTCTTTTTTCTTCGATGACGGGATCATATTGAATAATATATTCAGCAAAATTGCTGTCAAGCTACCCGCAACAATACCGTTACTTGTAAACATTTGAAGACTTGCAGGAAGGTTTGCAAACAGCTCGGGTGCAACGGTAACCCCTAGACCGATTCCGATGGAACAAGCAATGATCATCGGGTTTTCTTGCGATGACGTAAAGGTTTTGCTAAGCATCTTAATTCCTTGTGAAATAACCATGCCGAACATCGCAATCATCGCTCCACCTAAAACAGGGATTGGAATTATTGTTGTAAGCGCAGCGATTTTCGGTACAAAACCGAGTGTGATGAGCATCAGACCTGTAATGAAAATAACTTTTCTTGATTTTACGCCTGACATTTGAATTAGTCCGACGTTTTGTGAAAAGGTCGTATACGGGAATGCGTTAAATAACCCGCCTAATAATACAGCGATTCCTTCTGCACGATACCCTTTTGCAAGATCATCTTTCTTTAGCTTCCGCTCACAGATATCTCCTAATGCAAAATAAACACCTGTCGATTCAACTAAAGAAACCATTGCAACAAGAATCATTGTCAAGATGGCTGACCATTCAAATGTCGGCAATCCAAAGTAAAACGGCTTCACCATATGTAAAGCGGCTGCTTCAGTAACAGGTGCAAAATCGACAATGCCCATAAACATCGCGACAGCTGAACCGACGAGCAACCCTAGCAAAATAGAGATTGCACGCATAAAACCTTTTGACAACCTAAACAAAAAAATTATAAAAAACAAGGTTCCGAAGGCTAGTGAAATATTCGTCAACGAACCGAAATCGCTCGCACCTTTACCGCCGCCCACATTATTAATCGCAACAGGGATTAGTGTGATTCCAATAATGGTAACGACTGAACCCGTAACAACAGGTGGGAAAAAACGAACCAGACTGCCAAAAAAACGACTGATGACAATTACAAAAAGACCCGACACAAGAATCGCCCCGTAAATCGCGGAAATCCCAAATTCTCCACCAATCTGAATCATTGGTCCGACAGCTGTAAAAGTACAGCCCAAGACAACAGGAAGTCCGATCCCAAAGAAACGGTTATTCATGATTTGTAAAATTGTAGCGACACCGCACATCAATATATCGATAGAAACGAGATAAGTAAGCTGAACCGAAGTCAGTCCTAGCGCCTTTCCAACAATCAGCGGAACAATAACTGCTCCCGCGTACATCGCGAGCACGTGTTGGATACTTAATGCCGCCGTTCTAGTACCGTTTTTCATTTGGCGTTTACCTCGCTAAAGAATTCTACTTTTCCATTTACCAAAGAGCGGATGTTGGCGAGTGACTCGACACGGATACCCTGCTCACGTATTGCAGCGCCGCCCGGTTGGAAGCCTTTTTCGATGACGATCCCGACGCCCGCCAACTGAGCTTTTGCTTGTTCAATAATATCAACTAGCCCATGAACCGCTTGTCCATTCGCCAAAAAGTCATCAATCACGAGCACGACATCATCGGCTAATAAGAAATCTTTCGATACGGAAATATCGTTCGTTTCATTTTTCGTGAATGAATGAACGCTTGAAGTATATAAGTGATCCGTTAACGTAAGTGATTTTCTTTTCCTCGCAAAAATAACAGGCACGCCTAAATACAAACCTGCCATCATTGCTGGTGCGATACCTGATGATTCTATTGATAAAATTTTAGTTATGTTTGAATCGGCAAATCGCGTTGCAAATTCCTTGCCTATCTCTTGCATCAATTCAGGGTCGATTTGATGGTTTAAAAAAGAATCGACTTTCAACACCGATTCGGATAACACTTTTCCTTCTTGCAATATCTTGTTCTTTAGTAGTTCCACTGTTTTGTTCTCCCTTCACATTTCACGATCGAAGGACAAAAAAAGCCCAAAGACCGTGCATCCAATCATGACTAGAGTGGAGCAATGTCCTTCGAGCTTTTATCGAAAGGAAATGAAAAGGAGGCATGCTTGAATTATAAAGCATGACCCTTCCATTGCTTCTCATAGTCGATTTGTTTACGGCAAATCGGTAGAAACTTGCAGGCCATATTCCCGCGATTATATGAGTGAATGTTATTAGAATGTTTTTATTGTAACATGTGTTTATCATTTTTCAACAGGTTTTGCTAGTAATGTAAAATTCATATACTTCTATATTTTACAAGACTTCATGCTGTTCATTTCGGTTCGAGCTTTTCTAAGTATTCGAGCGCATCATCAATCGTTTTCACTGGAACGATTTTCATTTTCGTACCAATCTTTTTTGCCATTGCGACGGCTTCCTCGTAATTTGTTTGCAAGCCAGGATTTTTATCGAGCACTTCTTTCGGCAACTCATCATCTGGGGCAAAGAAGATTTCGACACCTTTACGCGATGCTGCGATTACTTTGAAATCAGCCCCTCCGATTCTTCCGACAGTGCCATCTTCCAGCATTTCTCCAGTACCGGCTATGTTGTAACCTTTTGTGAGATCTTCATCAAGTAGTCGATTCATTATTTCCAATGTAAACATCAACCCCGCCGAAGGTCCGCCAATATTCGATGTGTGCATTGTCACTTCTGGTTCTGCCGTTATTGTTCGGTCTTCTAAAAATTGGACACCCAATCCTACACGACCATCACCATTAGGTATTTCTTTTAATTTGACGATTACGTTTTTTTCATCATCATTTCTTTTTAGCGTCAGACTAACTTCATCGTCTGGGAGCTTTCGTGAAATAATGTCGGCGAACTGGCCTGATTCTGTTAATTGAACGCCGTCTACTACTTGGATTTTATCACCGGCTTCTAAAATACCAGCGGCAGCGCCATCCTCTAACACGCTCATAATTGACACCCCGTCAAAGCTGACATCAATTGGAATATCTGCCCTATCAAAAGCAACTGTTATCGCATTAAATTGCGAGTCAGACATCAACCTATTTTGGCGCACATTATATTCAGTTTCACTTTCACCCGATCTTCGAACCTGCTTTGCCGGGAGAATTTTTCGTTGATCTGAAAACTTTGAATAGACGTATGACGCTGCCGTTGCTTTCGATAATGAAATCGTCATTAAACTAAAGGTCCCGACATCATTCTCGTCCCCGCCTTCGACTTCTACTAAAGGCGTCAGATCATATGCCCCGCCTGGTTTTGATATGTAAATGTCCATCGGATACACAAACAAGATCGCGACTATGATCATAATAATTCCAGTTATGCCAATTCTTTTCGTTTTCATTTTTGTGCACCTCCGATTATTAATAGCCTGTACGGTTATGACATATATAGTAGTGTATCGGATTAATTTCATTTTATTTTTTACTCCCTAAATGGAAGGAGCGGAGTGCATGTACGCTAAACTATGCACATACTAGATGATAAACATCTTTATTATATGGGGGTTGATCCTGCTCTTTATCTTCCAACCGGGTGTTGCACATGACGGTGCTGAAGCAGGTGCGAGGCTTTTTGTTCACGCGCTGCTTCCTTATTTATTACCCTATATTATTTTAACTCAATGGTTATTAAAAATGCCGGCAACCGGAAAAGTAGTAGCCCCATGGAAAAAGTTTGTGAAAGCATATGTACTCGGTTCATTTGGCGGATTTCCGGTCGGCGCTGTGACTGTATCGGAAATGACAAAAAATGAAGAGCTGACTCGAAAACAAGCTGGACTCCTGTTAGCGTCATGCCACGCCCCCGGACCAATGTTTGTAATCGGCTTTGTAGGGATTGAACTTTTCGATGATATAAACACTGGTTGGAAGTTATTAATTGCTATCCATATCGCAAATATTATCTTCTTCTTTACAACACTATTATTTATTAAAAATGATGAAAAATTAAAGGATATAATTCAACCGCCAGTAACAAAACGATCTACTATGCCACTTCTTGATTCGCTTAAGGATAGTTCAGAAATCATAATTCTCGTGGCGACAACCGTGATTTTTTTCTCCGCATTAGGGATTGTGCTATCGAGTGTCGTCGCATCTACATTTTCAGTAGATACTGGTATCGCACAAACAATAACGCTTTCGATTTTTGAAATGACCTCAGGCGTTCAATCCGCAACTACTCATTTTAGCGGACTGACAATATTTCCGCTACTCATTGCGGCTATTATTTCCTTGAACGGCTTTAGTATTCATATTCAAGTCGCGGTAATCGCCAAATCCGCAAAGGTTTCTCTGCGCCCTTATGTTATTGGAAGGCTATGGTGCATTTTAATGGTTCCGATATTATTTTATTTCTTGATATAAAATTTCTTTTTTGCAACTGAAAAAAAGAAGGCTATCATGAATGCATTCCCCATGATAGCCTTTATCAGACTATTATTTTTCAAATTTAATTTTCAAAGCAGTCTCTACTTGTACAGGAACAAGTTCTGAAATATCGCCGCCATATTGCGCAACTTCTTTTACGATACTTGAACTCAGAAACGAATATTGATTATTCGTCATGATGAAAAACGTTTCAATATTTTCGTCTAGAACACGGTTCATCGATGTAATCTGCATTTCATACTCAAAGTCAGTAACAGCACGTAGTCCGCGGACAACTGCGACTGCACCGACTTTTTCGGCATAGTCGATCATTAAACCGCTGGAAGTTTCTATCTTTACATTTGGAATCGATTGCGTCACTTGCCTAATCAGATTCATTCGTTCATCAACACTGAATAGATAGTTCTTTGATGAGTTATGCATGATGACGACATTCACTTGTCCAAAAACTTTTGCTGCTCGTTTAATAATGTCGAGATGTCCATTCGTGATTGGATCAAAACTACCAGGGACAACTGCTATTTTAGACATTCGTAAAACCTCATTTCTCGTAAATTGATATCGCAATATTGCCGTAAGTTGATGATTTCTTTTTCTGGAATAAACCATAAGTCTCCGGTAATTCTGTTTTATGATCATGTTCACAAACGATAACAGCGCTTTCAGCCAGAAGACCGGCATCAGAAATTGTCCGAGCTAAATTATAAAATTCATTTTGCGCATAGGGCGGATCTATGAAAAGTATATCAATTTTCTCATCATATTGTTGCAATATTTTCAATGCATTCCTGGCATCAGATTGCTTAATATGTACAATTTTTTCGTAGTGACATTTCTCCACATTGGATCTTATAACGGCACATGCTTTTTTATTTTTTTCGAAAACATATGCTTTTTCGGCTCCGCGAGATAAAGCTTCTAGTGAAAGTGCTCCGCTGCCGCCAAATAGTTCCACAACAATCCCGCCGTTAAAATAGGGGCCGATCATATTGAATACGGACTCTTTGACCTTATCCAATGTCGGACGAGTATGGACCCCCTCTAAAGATTTAAGGCGCAATCCTTTTTTTTCTCCCGCGATAATTCTCAATGCCTCTCAACCTCTCCAATATTTTAGCTGCCTATAGCCCTGTCTTATAATCATATTCCTTTGCTTTATCTGGTTTTGCATTTTCGTAAGTTGTTTTTACAAATGGACGATATGAAGGCAATACTTTTTTTACGGTCGGGAGTTGCTCTACTTTTTTAATGACGGATTCTACTTCATCTTGATTGCAGTAGAGAACGACGTATTTCATTTTCTTTGATATATAATGAACATGACCATACTTTCGAAGCGATTTTGCTTGTCTCAAGTGATGGAGATAAATGATTACACCTTGTCGATCAATCATAAGAATTCCCCTCTTTTCCTACTCCCTACAATACCATATGTCAGAAATGGGCTGCAACCTCCATATAGCTGACAACGAGAGTCTAATATCTTATAATAAACAAAAGCTCCTAATGGAGTTACATAATCAAATGAAGGATAAAAAGTATATGCATTTGATAAAGGAGGGTTCGTATTGGGTAGAAAAACTAAAGTTGCCATTTCCCTAGGTGCTGCTGGGATAGCTGCATGGGCCGCTTCCAAAGCAGTTGCCAAACCTGGTGTGCGCGAACAAAAAAAAGCGCTAGAATTTGATAATCCTATCGTATTGGCAAATCGGGGTGGTCTATTCGGTGCTCCTGAAAATACATTGTCGGCATTTACAAATTCCGCCTCTCTGGGCGTTCATGGATTTTCTGTTGATATACGTTTAACGAAAGATGAAGAAATTCTTGTTTTTCACGATGAATATATGGACAAAACTACGAATCTTGCTGGCAAAGTCGCAGATTTCACTTTAAAAGAACTTAAAGATGCTGATGCCGGCTATCAATTTACCGATGAAAATGGAGAATTTCCTTTCCGTGGAAAGGGTGAAAAATTACTTACACTAAAAGAACTTTTGAATCGTTTCCCGCATATGTTTGTCAGTATCGACATGAAAGAGTCCCCTGAGACATATGAAGGAAGTCTAATGCCTTCAAAGCTATGGAGGCTAATTGAGGAAACGAGTGCAGAGGACCGGGTCGCGGTTACAAGTTCATACGATGAACAAATAGATCGCTTCAATTTATATGCGCAAAATCGAGTTGCTACGGGTGCCGGCGACGATGAAGTAAAGAAATCATATGCTGCTTATGCAAGTCAATTCAGGCATTTGTATAACCCGCAAGCCGATATGTTTCAAGTTACAGAGAAGCTAGGCATTTTTTCACTTAGCAGTGAAGGATTCATTTCCTTTTTATCGAAGTTGAATATCCCTGTCTATTATAAAGATGTTGATGAACGAAACGCTATTCTTGCATTGATCAAGAACGGAGCTGCCGGATTTATCACCAGCAATCCAGAACTTGTCATGCAAATCCTAAACGAAAATACTGCTGAGTAAAAACCTTTATTACAAAAAACACCTTATTTCTGTATACAAACCAGAAATAAGGTGTATTATTATGCGGAACACGAACAACTTCCACCTGAGCCGCAACCACTTCCACAAGAAGAATCCGTGAAAAATGCACTCCCTGCCGGAACTTTCACAGATTCTGAAACTGACCTAGCGATAATTGACCCAACTTCATCAAATAGAAATTGAACATCATTTTCTGCAAGGCGCAGTGCCGCGACTTGTTCATTAAGATCAAGTGCTCTTTTCTGCAGTCGAATCTCTTTCATGACGTGACTATAATCCGGGTGGTAGCGTCCGAACCTTTGTACTTCTTCATAACGTTCTTTCATCTCTGTGAATTCTTTAATCGATTTCACAAGGATGTCATTCGAATAGACCGCTTGATAACATTTATTGTACTCTTCCATTACTTCCGAAGAGAGTATATGATCGGTGAGTTCTTCCGCGTGTTCTAAAATCGTGACCCATTCATCGGTCATCAACATAGATTTCATCCCCTCCATTTACCCTTCCATCATACCAGATTTTTTCAATCCCGTGAATGTAATAATCTTTTTTCTCTAATTCGCTTCTTTTTGAAATAACGCCTGTTTAGCAATTTTCATATCTGAAAACGGGAAAACCCCTTCAGCTGTATGTTGAATCTTTTCGTGTCCCTTTCCTGCAATAAGCACGATATCGCCAGAATCCGCCATATTAATAGCCTTTTGAATTGCTAATTCCCTATTCGGTTCGATGATAATCTCTTTCGAGCTATCGGTTATGCCTGTAATAATATCATCGATAATTTTTAACGGGTCTTCATCTCTCGGGTTATCCGTAGTGATAATTACATCCGAGGAATAAAAAGAAGCGATTTGCCCCATCTCACTTCTTTTCCCCTTATCTCGCTCGCCGCCACAACCGAAAACGGTGATTAGTCTTCCTAGTGATGTTTTCATCAATGAACATAATACACCTTGAAGTGCATCCGGGGTGTGCGCATAGTCGATGACGACAGAGATATTTGATTTGTTTAGTTGTTGCATCCTACCTTCTGGCAATCGTAATGAAACGACATTCGGTAGTAAAGAAGATAATTGATAGGATAAGGAATGAAGAACGCTAACTGCTGCTACCGCATTCATTCGATTAAATTCTCCGAGCAGAGGCAGAAAAAACTCCCCTCGCTCTTTCTCGCACTCGATAAGTAATTTTTGTTCTTCAATCTTAAGGCAGACATCTGAATCGGGATGGGTTCCAAAATATATGCATTTTTTAGCTACAGATTGCATCATTTGAACACACACAGGATCATCTCGATTAACGATGACTTTCCTCGCCATCAGCAGTAATTTCTTCTTGGCATCAATATACGATTTTTTTCCGCCGTGTTCATCGTAATGATCCGAACCAATATTCAATAACAACCCGATATCAATTTTACAATGCTCTAATCGGTACGTCGATAATCCCAATGAAGAAGCTTCTAAAACCACATGGGTAACGCCATTTTCCAAACAACTTGCTAACAGCGGGTGCAAATGTTCCGCTGACAAAGTCGTCATTTGCGGCACATCATAATTTAATGAAACACCATCTATGAAAATTCCCGTCGTGCCGATTACCGCAACTCGGATTCCTTGCATCATTAATAATTGACCAATGAAATGGCTGACTGTCGTTTTGCCATTCGTTCCTGTTACAGCAATAATCGTTAAATGATCAGCAGGGTTTTGCGCCAGTTCTGCGCTAGCATGGGATAAAAAAAGTCGGCCATCTGGCACAGTAATAATTGGAACGTTGTTAGGCAGGTTTCGAAAGATTGGCTTATCAATCACAATTGCCACTGCCCCAGCACTAATCGCCTCCTCTATAAAAAATGTACCATCATATTTATTTCCTTTTCTCGCAACAAATATGAAACCGGGTTTTACATCCAGTGAGTTTTCAGTAATCCCTTTTACAGCTACTCGATAATTCCCGCCAGCAATCGTACACGGCCAGTCTTTTAATAACTCCTGTAAAAGCAGCACCCGACTCCCCTTCCCGAACGTTTTTATTTTTGTCGAATATATTGAGAACAAACCTACTTTATCCTATGAACAAGAAGTTTCAAATGTCACGAAGAAAATTGGGGGACGCGTATGATTATTCAAAAATTCGGCGGAGTCGCCATGCAAAATGAAGAAATGAGAATGAAATGCATCAACCATATAAAAGATGGGATAGAACAATATAAAAAAATAGTCGTTGTCGTCTCCGCAATAGGCCGTCTTGGAGACCCATACGCCACAGACAGCCTATTAAACTTATCGCAGGCCTTCTCATCTAACAAAGCAGCTAAAGACCTTGTCGCGTCATGTGGAGAGCTTATTGCCGCAAGTGTTCTCTCTGCTGAATTGAATCAATTTGGTATTGACAATAAAATTCTCCATGGAATGCAAGCTGGAATTGTGACTACAGGAGAATATGGCGATGCGTCGATACAGTCTATCGATACAACAACAATTCATTACTATTTACATGAATTTGATTGTGTTATCATTCCAGGTTTTCAAGGAATGGACGAAAATGGGAATATCATGACTCTTGGCAGAGGGGGCAGCGATTTAACCGCCGTCGCGCTAGGAGATGCGCTACAAGCTTCACATGTGCAATTTTTCAAGGATGTCCCGGGTGTAATGACTGAAGATCCTGCAGTCATCAGTGGCGGACAAAAATTGGATTCTCTAAGCTTTGATGAGTTTCTAGATTTTCTTAATTGCGAAAAACCGATTATACAAAAACGAGCAGCGTTACACGCAAAAAAAACAGCGACGCCTCTTTATATTCGAGGCATCACTGGGATGGAAAAAGGAACCTGGATTACAATTTAACTTTTAAAAAATGATTCAATGACAGGGCGGATAATCTTATCCGTCTCTATCAGTTGTTCAAGGTTATTTTTTACTTCCTTCTAACATCCTCTTTTGATGCTTTAATAAAGTCCTGTGTATAATAGTTGCCATACGAACCTGTTCCCATATGAGTAAAATCCTTATCCAGGAGAATATTTCGATGAGCAGGTGAATTTAACCATCCATGGACCGCTTCAATCGCATCTACATAATCGAAGGCAATATTTTCAGCAGCTTTACGGTGAGGGATCATTGCTTCGTCCAGACGATCAGAAAGTTTTTCGGAATCCGTTGACTCTTCTGTTGAATAATTTCCCAAAGCCATATTCTCACTATGTTTTCGAGCGAAAATAGTTAAATCATAATCATTTATCAACACCGGGACATTAAACTTCTGTCGATACAAGTTTGTGACTTCAAAAATTTGGCGCTCGGCTGTTCGATTCACCTCCAATTGCAGAGTTGAAGATGGCGGTTTGGAAACAATTAATTCCCCCATATAGGTCATTTCATATGGTTGATGCAGAACAAGAGTTTCAGGATCGATAAATCTTACAGCTTGTAAACCTCCGCTTTCATTGTCTAAATATAATTGGACGAATAACTCTTTATAAATAATTAGCAAGCGGGTTTTCAAGTCTTCGCCATTTAAAGAAAAAGTATATATATTCTCATCAATCATGACATCGACTTCAGAACCGACAATTGCAAAGCGGAATATATCGTCTATATTTTGACCTATTTGGAAAGGGTTAATATCCGCCTCTGATTCAGTGGTGTATATTTGATTTACAATACCTTCGTCATTCACGCCTGCCATGAACTTCAAGCCATCTAAATATACCCACCAATCATAGCCGTATCCGGATGGTTCTATCCGAGTTGGTTCTCCCCACTCTTTAACCAGTGTTTCGGCTGTTTCCCCAACAAATATGGACAATCCTTTTTCTGGCCGGGATGTTTGCGGGATCGCGGTTCCTACTCCTTTATCCGTGACTGGCATTGCCGTCCCATGTTTTACCGGAGATTGCAGCGGTTCGTTTTCTTTCACACGGTTTCCAGTTAAATAAAATACAGCTAATGCAATTAGCAACAGAATGGCTACCCTAAATATTATTTTCACCACAATCCCCACTTTCATTTATTAATTAATATTAACGGACTTACATTTACTGGACACAATGTTGTCATTGCAACTATTGTGAAATTGTTCTATTATGGATATGTATAGAGCATTCGCTGGACGATATTTTGGAGGAGGATTCTTAATATGTATTTTGAAAATACCGGTATTGAAGATATTGTTGCTGACTTACTAATACTGGATGAAGTCATGCTTGAACATGATTTAGTTCGAGCAGGACAATGGGACTACGAACGGGTAACTTATGATAAAAAATATGTAGTTAAAGACGGTACATATTATTTACGTATTTTCGGTTATACAAAAGATGGTGACGTCGATAAACGCGACGCAATCATGAACCTTAAAAAACCTGTCATTGGTAAACATTATTACCCATTTGGCGTTGAGTACGGAGAAGACGAACACTTCCCGCCAAGTCTTTTAAAAGACTGCAAGGCTACGCTAGAAGCAGTCAATAAAGCATTGCAACCATACAATATGAACAAAGCATAATAAGCCTTGTACCGGAGACATTTCGTTCTCCGGTTTTTTTCAAATTGAAATTGATATTTTTGGTTATAATGGATTTATAAGACATGTTTGGGGGAATGCCACTTGACAAAATGGTTTACAAAACGCAACTTCTTGATCGCGCTCAGTATTATAATTATTATTCTTTGTTTTATTTATATCATTCCCGTATCCTTACCCATTATTTTAGCACTCTTTACTGCATTACTTATCGATCCTCTCGTTAACCTAACAGAAAAGAAATTTAAATGGAGAAGAAAAGTAGCTGTCATATCGGTATTTATTTTTATTCTAGCGATACTTTCTTCTTTGCTCTATTATACGGTAACTCGACTCATAGGAAAAATTATTGATTTAACAAAAGAAGCGCCGGGTCACTTTAATACATTATCAGGTATTTGGATTGATATGCAAAATAAGTTGTTCCAATATACAGCGGGCATGCCTGCTGAAGTTATTGAAGCAATTCAAAATGAATTCAAATCAATATTTGAAGTCATGAGCAAAGGAATTCTCAACCTTTTAAGTTATGAAAAAATCACTGCTCTTTTAGCTGATGTACCGAATTTCCTTGTAAGTTTAATCGTATTCATCATCGCGCTATTTCTTTTCATGCTTGAGTTGCCCGAATTGAAAAAAATGGTTTTTAAATACTTAACAAACGAAACTGCGGAAAAGGTTCGCTTTATGGTTTCAAAACTAAATTCCTTCGTATTCGGCTTTGCCAAAGCACAGTTTTTAGTCAGTTTAATCATTCTGGCGGTTACATTCGTAGGACTCTTGTTGATTCACCCTAAATATGCAATCGTGATGTCATTGGTTATATGGATTATCGATTTAATCCCTATTTTGGGGTCAATTATCATTTTAGCTCCCTGGGCATTGTATAACTTTGTCAGTGGTGATGTTTCTACCGGTTCTCAACTAACCTTTCTAGCCATTGTTCTTATGCTCATTCGAAGAACCGTGGAACCAAAAGTTATGGGATCCCAAATCGGACTTAAACCACTCCCCACTTTAGTCACAATGTTTATCGGTTTAAAGCTATTTGGTTTTATCGGCTTCTTCCTCGGCCCTATTCTCTTCATCTTATTCACGGCAGCTCGCGAAGCCGGAATTATTCGCATCAATTTCAGAATCTGAAATGGAATAGCATCAATAAAGTAAAAGCCGTCTAAGTAGGTGGCTTTTTTGTTATTAGCAATTTTGTGCTCGAAATAATGGACTTAAAGCAAATAAAAAGTATGAAAGGAATAATATCCTCTCATACTTTTTCATTTATAAACCGAATATCGCTTTGAACATCGATGTTGTTTGTCCGCCAGTATAGAAAACATATAACAGCAGATAAACCATAACACCTGTAATTGCTGAAAAAAACCAGATAATGCTTGTAATCGGTCCGACCTTACGATGCCTTTGAAGATTGTTTTTAAAACCGGAAAGAATTGTGACTACGCCCAAAATCGCGCCTATTATCGAAAGTATTATATGGAACACCAAGAATATCGTATAATATAGTTTTAAACTTTCTGGTCCCCCGAAGGAGGTATTCCCAACTACAATCGTACGCGAAATATAAATAATAAAGAAAAGAACCGCAAAAACCGCAGCTGTTATCATCGCTTTTTTATGTGCCTCGATTTTCCTTTTCTTAATTAAATTCCATCCGATAGCTACAAAAACCGCAGAAAGAATGATGAAAAATGTACTTAGCGTAGGTAAAAAAGGTACAGTCATTCTTTTTTCTCCCCTTTAGAAAACCCTATCTTTGGAAATTAACCATGTGTAGTCATATTTTGATTTTTGAGCAAATCTTGTCTGGTAATTTCATCTGCATTCGCACGTTCATCAGATGCCCATTTAAAGAAGATTTTTCCGATAACGACAATATATATTAATTCCTGTCCTACTTTCATTAAGATACCGCCAAGTTTTTGATCATTTACGGTGGTCATATTCGTAAACATTTCCGGACCTGAAATTCCAAGACCTGCCAGCCCCGAAAGTGTACCCGCTGGAACACATAACGCCATTGCTTGCAACCATGCTTCGCCGCTACTATATGTTTCATATACAGGGACGTCTACAAAGATGATTAATGCACATGCAGGCGTGACTAACAGGGCACTTAAAACGATATAACCAATTTTTTTCAATCCATGCAATTTTGGTTGACCTTCTAGGGTATTCACGAGCGGCCACCATAAAAATATGGCTGACATAAATATTGTTATTGTAAAAATCGCATGTAACGGCAAGCTCAGCTTAACAAAATCAAGGATTAGCGGATAATGATAAGCAGAAAACGCAATGGTAAATGTCATTAGACTTATGACTGAATTTGTGAACAAGCGAAAAATACGATCAATGATTTTAACTTCAAATATTTTTTTCCAAACCCAATTAGGTATTCCCATAATCAGAAATGGAGCTACTAGCAGCAGTAGAACTACCATTTGAGCCATATGAACACTAAATAAAATATGCCCCAATAAATCAACAGGGGAACCCTTCACAACATACAACAATGTCATTCCAGCTAAAAAGAAAATAATTTGATTATTAGTAAGCGGAGTTGACCCCTCAAAACGATGTCGCCACTTAATTGTTATAAGAAAATAAAGTAAGACAACAACGACTAGTGACAAGAAAAACCATGGACTCCATAACGCACGAAATCCGAATATACTTAACGGCATAAGCAACGCCCCTTCATTTCAATCTAAGATTAACCTGTCCCTCTATTATAATGCACATGTAGGTCCAAACTCAATGGACGTTCTATGACAAATAGGAAAAGCCTGGGGATAAGTATATCATCCCCAGGCTTTTGTGAATTAATTCCACCAAACAATTGTTACAAATGTTAAAACGATTAGGAATGCAAGCAATGCTCCTGTAAACATGAACATTGCTGCGATACCATGACCTTTTTCTTGCATATGCATAAAGTAATATAATTGTAGCCCGACTTGAACTGCAGCAAACAACATAATTACTGGAATTACATAGTATTTCGAAAATCCAATAACTTCAGCGTTTGATGCCGTTACAATCATGAACGATGTTAAAGTTAAGAAAATCATTAGAGAAAACATAATGACTTGACTGCGCATCGATCTGCGCGCGCGTCTTTGACCAAGATCGAATTCAGCAGGAGACTTTTTATAAATTTCGATTTCCGCCATATTAACCTACCTTTCCCATCAAGTAGACTACTGTGAAGATAAACACCCAAACAACGTCGATAAAGTGCCAATACAACGAGAATGTGTAGTATTTCGTTGCATTATACAAATTGAGTCCGCGTTTTGCATTACGGAAAATTAGCAGTGTAATCCAAACAAGTCCAATCGCTACGTGGAAACCGTGTGTTCCAACAAGCGTGTAGAATGCTGAACTAAATGCACTGTTACTGTAAACGAAACCTAATTGAACGTAATGATAAAATTCATACACTTCAAGTATCAGGAAACCTAGACCTAGGAATGCAGTGATTCCTAACCATAGTTGCATTTTCTTGAAATTGTAGTTTCTTAAATGATACATCGCATACACACTTGTTAATGACGATGTCAAAAGAAGCATTGTCATGACAAATACGAGCGGTAATTCATAAAGTTCTTGAGTTGAAAACTCTAGATTAGCTGGTCCTTTGTTTTTCAGCGCTAAGTAAGTCGCAAACAAAGTAGCGAATAAAATCGTCTCTCCACCAAGGAAGAGCCAGAAGCCAACAAATTTGTTTTTCGCTTCAAATGTTGCTGTTTCTGGGTTGTCGGGCCACGTCTCAGGGGTAAATTTCTTATTTAAATCCATTATTTTCGACCCCTTTCACGTTTCATATCTTCCAAAATTTCTTCTTTCGGAACATAGTAACCTAAATCATCTTTCAATGAACGTATTGCCATACAGACAAATGTCCAAGCTAAACCAAATACGAGAAGTGGAAGTCCCCAAGATGTCTCTTCACGGAACATGGCACCAAAACCTGCAATGAACATACCTAACGTCATGAATATCGGAATGATCGAACCATGCGGCATATGAATATCTTGTACTGGAACAGCTGGTGTTATACCAGATTCATTCCCTTCCTGTTTCTCGATCCACACACTATCAAGCCCACGAACAAGTGGTGTTTGCGTAAAGTTATAATAAAGCGGCGGTGATTGAATCGCCCACTCGAGTGTACGTCCATCGCCCCATGGATCATTTGCAACAGGGACATTTTTAACTGATGTCATAATTATGTTGTAAAGGAGTACGATAACACCAATAGCCATAAATACTGCACCTACTGAACTAATTAAGTTCGCCGAATTCCAACCTTGACCGTCCATGTACGTAAATACGCGACGTGGCATTCCCCAGAATCCTAACCAGTGTTGGATAAGGAAAGTCATGTGGAAACCGATAAAGAAGAACCAAAATGTTACTTTACCTAATGTCTCATTCAACATCGTACCGAACATTTTCGGCCAATATAAATGAGTTGCTGCTAAAATACCTAGAACAGTACCTCCAACAATTACGTAATGGAAGTGAGCAACGATAAAGTACGTATCGTGCAATTGGTAATCAAGTGGTGCTGCACCTTGCATTACACCTGTTACCCCACCCATAACGAACGACGGGATAAATCCGATCGCATATAACATAGGCGTTGTAACCTTGATACTTCCTCCCCACATCGTGAGAAGCCAGTTGAAAATTTTAACCCCTGTAGGCACGGCAATAGCCATCGTCGCAACCGCGAAAATCGCATTCGCTGTCGGTCCAAGACCTACTGTAAACATATGGTGCGCCCAAACCATGAATCCTAAGAAACCGATTAGTACAGTAGCGAACACCATTGATGTATATCCAAACAAACGTTTTCTAGAGAAAATAGAGAAAATCTCAGAGAAAATACCAAACGCTGGCAATATCAAAATATAAACTTCAGGGTGACCGAAAATCCAGAAGATATGTTCCCAGATTATCGTGTTTCCGCCCATTGCATGGTCAAAGAAATTAGCTCCAAACATTCGATCGAATGTAAGGAAGAATAAACCGATTGTTAGCGGCGGGAATGCAAACAAAATCATTGCAGATGCGATAAACGTAGTCCATGTGAAAAGCGGCATACGCATATACGTCATCCCCGGTGCACGCATATTGATAATCGTTACAAGGAAGTTAATCCCCGCGATAAGCGATCCCCCACCCGCAATTTGTAAACCGATTGCATAGAAATCTACACCATGTCCTTCAGACGTAATCGCAAGCGATGCATATGAAGTCCATCCGGCATCAGGTGCTTGCCCCATGAACCAAGAAATGTTCAGGAATAAACCACCAAATATAAACATCCATAATCCTAATGAGTTTAAAAATGGAAATGCAACATCACGCGCACCGATTTGAAGTGGCATAATGGCGTTCATAAAACCAAATAATATAGGCATGGCGGCTAGGAATATCATTGTTGTTCCGTGCATGGTGATTATTTGGTTAAATAATCCAGCGGAAATTAAATCGCTGTTCGGTACAGCTAGCTGGATTCGAATAATCATTGCTTCGATTCCACCTAGTACGAAGAAGAAACCTCCACCTAGGAGATAAAGGATTCCAATCTTCTTATGGTCGACTGTAGTCAACCAGTCCCATAACCATGAGCCAAAGCCTTTCTTTTGAGCAACTGAACTCACTTTTTTACCTCCTCTTCAAATTCAAATTACATTACTTTTCAACAGTCAAGCCCATCAGGTATCCTGCAATTGCATCCAATTCAGCTTCTGATAAATGGTCGAATGCAGGCATTTCGTTACCCGGTTTTTGTTTCTGCGGATTTTTCATCCATTCTTTTAAAGCTTCTTCAGTATGATCCATAAACCCTGCAACGCGGTTACGGTCTCCAAATGTTGTTAAGTTAGGATATGGAGATTTTACATCAGCTGTAACTGCGTGACACGAGATACAACTGTCGGCAAATAATTGTTCGCCTTCGCTTGCTGCTGCAGTATCTCCAGCATCATCTTTGTCTTTTTTAGTGGATTGCATTGCGACTACCCACTCGTCAAACTCAGCACGAGGCATTGTTTTTACTTTAAAGTCCATTAGTGCATGGGAAGGTCCGCATAGCTCAGCACATTTTCCGAAATACACGCCTTCTTTAAGTTTGCTAGAATCTTCTTCAAAGACTAAATAAAACTTGTTGACGTTCTCAACGTTATTATCAAGTTTCCCGCCAACAGCTGGAACCCAAAACGAGTGTTTAACGTCAGAAGCTATTAAATTGAAGTAAACTTTTTCATCCATTGGCACAACTAGTTCTTGTGATGTAACGATTCCAAGTTCTGGATATTCGAATTCCCACCAGTATAGATGCGCAGTTACATCCACCACCAAGTTTTCAGCATTTCCTTCATCATCTACCGCGCCCATTGCTGTAACATCACCAAGCTTATATGTGTAATATACTGTTGGCACAGCTAATAGAAGTACTAGAAGTATTGGAATAACTGTCCAAACAAGCTCTAATGTACTGCTACCTTCTACTTGTTCCGGGATATGATCCTCACCTAACTTTGAACGTCTAAAACGTACAAGTGCAACTACATAGATGATTACAACTACTAAGATGACAAACAACATGATTCCCGAAGACAATAGAAGCAAATTAAATTGGTCCTTAGCGACTTGACCTGCTGGAAGTAGCGTTGATAGTTCTTCTTGTCCGCACCCTGAAAGGAACACGGTAAGAGCTGCTAGCAGAGAAAAGAGACGCCACTTTTTAAGTCCTTTCATCATCGCCTAATCATACCTCTCTTTCTAATAATGACTTTGTTTACGGGGATTGTAACCCCTCTATATGAATTCCTGTTTCAAAGAAAGAATTCCGATAATAATAAAACACCTTATGTACGCGACCTGCTATCTCAACCGACATCTATTACAGGTATTGACCTTATTCAACAATTCAAACAAATAAGGAGAAAATAATGATCGAGACAAATAAAATCGTCATGTAATTCAGTGAATAAACAAACATCTTCGTCGCCCACTTCATATCGTCTCTCGCCTTGAAACCTTTAATCGCTAAATAAAGCCAGCCAATGTTAAGTAATGTAGCCAAAACGATAAAGACAACGCCGAATTCAGCTAAAAGAAACGGCAATGGGAAAAGAAGCAATACCCAGAATAACATTGATCTTTTTGTACGGGAAAATCCCTTTACAACAGGCAACATCGGTATATTGGCAGCGCGATATTCCTCAGTGCGACGCATTGCTAGTGCATAAAAATGCGGCGGTTGCCAAATGAACATGATTAAAAACAAAGCCCATGCCCCCATCCCTAAAGATGGCTCAATTGCAGCCCAGCCTATTAAAGGCGGAATGGCCCCTGATATACTTCCAACAACCGTATTGCTGACGTGCTTGCGCTTTGACCACATTGAATAGAGTACTACATAGCTAAAGATACCTGCAAGCCCCCAAAGACCTGCTGATGTTGATGCTGAAAACAATAATACTTCTCCCAGTATAATGAAAGCGAGCGCAAGTGCCAATACAGCCGGTGCTTTGAATCGACCTGTTACTGTCGGTCTTTGTTTTGTTCTGGACATCACTGGGTCAATATCGCGGTCAATTAAATTATTTAGAGCTGCTGAACCCGCAATAATTAAACCGGTTCCAAAAAGTGTATAGAAGAGAATATCTATATGGTGCAAGAAATGTAAACCGCTCAATTGCATAGCCAGAAATAAGCCAGTAAAGACAGTAATCATATTCGAGTTCACGATGCCAATTTTGATAAGTGCCAGAAAATCTTTAACAAAAGAAATTTGCGCTGTGCTCGTTCGGGATTTCTCAGACATCGATACAGCACGACCATTTGACATATTACCCCTCCTTTCAAAGTTCTAAATAAAGTCCCTATACTTCACTATATCGAAAATCAAGTACGATTTCTATAATAATGCAAAAATCTCTATGATATTCGACATTTTCTGCAATGACTTTAATCACAGTCTATACTATAGTAAATCATTTCTATGTAGCAATTGTGAAGTTATAGGGTCTTTTTTATGAACAATTTGTGAAAAGAACGTTTGCAAGACACTTTTCTAGAAACTATTCATTGTTTTCTAGTCATTCTTTCGTTATCATCAAAAATACGTAGGTCATCATTTAAATAAAGTAGGTGTCGGTTTTTTGAAGCAAAGTAAGTACTTAAAATGGTTTGGCGTTGCTTCCACAGTCGGAATGTTACTCATCTTACTTGGCGGAGCATTAGTTACTAAGACAGACAGCGGGATGGGCTGTGGTCGACACTGGCCAGGATGTAATGGGCAACTGATACCGGATGTGATTACTCCAGAAGTGCTCATTGAATTCTCTCACCGTATTGTCACTGGAACAGTGGGGATACTCATTCTTGTTTTGGCGATTTGGTCTTGGCGAGCGCTCGGACATATTCGGGAAACTAAATTTCTATCGATCATGGCTGTGTTTTTCCTCATTTTACAAGCATTGATAGGTGCAGCGCAAGTCCTATGGGGGCAAGGCGATTTTATATTAGCACTTCATTTCGGAATTTCATTAATATCATTTGCCGCAGTTCTACTGCTAACTCTCCTCATATTTGAGATTGATCGTAAATTCGATACAGAAAATATACAGATCGGTTCCCATCTTAAATGGCATACAATTGGTGTTACAATTTACTCGTATATAGTTGTTTATACAGGCGCGCTCGTTCGTCATACGAATTCTGAATTGGTTTGCCTAGATTGGCCATTTTGCAAGAACGATGCCATAGGTTTACCGACACAATTTAACGAGTGGGTACAAATGGGACACCGTTTTGCGGCTGCGCTCATATTTATCTGGATTCTCTACATAGCAATTCATGCTATTAGAAACTACAAAAATCAGCGCGTATTTTATTGGGGTTGGATTATCGCATTAATTCTCGTTTCATCGCAAGTAATTACTGGCATGACAGTTGTTCTAACTCGATTAAATCTTTATCTTGCGCTACTCCATTCATTATTCATCACATTGTTATTCGGATTGTTAACGTATATGATCTTGCTAGTATCTAGAAGTAGAATTACTAAAGAATAACTACTAACCTCCTAAATCAGGAGGTTTTTTTATATGGAAAAACACCCGGAAAACGAGTAATCATCGTCTTCTGAGTGTTTTCCATTATGAGGCGTATTTAGTCCTTCATTTCAATTAGCAAATCTCCGGTGGAGATCGATTCGCCCGCTGTTACATATATGTCTTTAATGACACCGTCATGCGGTGCTTGTATCGTTGTTTCCATCTTCATCGCTTCAGTGATTAATAGATGTTCGCCTCTTTTCACCCTCGCCCCTATGTCGACAGCTACTTTTAAGACCGTTCCCGGCATCGTGGCTGCAATATGAGATCTATTTGCAGGATCTGCCTTTGTTTTACGAACGACATCTGATTCAAGATTCACGTCTTCAATAATGACTTCTCTCGGTTGTCCATTCAATTCGAAGTAAATCACACGCGTTGCATCTGATTGCGGTTCACTAATCGAAACAAGTTTAACGATTAGAGTCTTCCCTTTTTCGATTTGGATTTCGACTTCTTCCCCGAGTCGCAAGCCATATAGGAACTCTGGCGTAGCCATGACTGAAACATCGCCAAACTCTTTATTAATCGCTGAATACTCCTCGAAAACTTTTGGATAAAGTGCATATGAAAGTACTTCATGGTCTGTAACTGGTCTATTCAACTTTTTATTTAGTTCATCTCGTATTTGTATAAAGTCTGCATCTTCTAGTAATTCACCCGGACGTACTGTAATGGCTTCTCGGTCTTTCAGTATGATTTTTTGAAGTTCTTTCGGAAAACCTCCGTGCGGTTGCCCGATATGCCCGCCGAAAAATTCGATGACTGAATCCGGGAAGTCTATTGATTTCCCTCTCGTGAGAACAGTGTTTTCATCAAGATCGTTTTGAACCATGAATAACGCCATGTCTCCCACGACTTTTGAAGATGGAGTAACTTTAACTACGTCGCCGAATAGTAAATTGACGCGACAATACATTTCTTTTACTTCTTCCCAGCGTTCACCTAATCCAACTGCTCTTGCCTGTTGCTGCAAGTTTGAATATTGGCCGCCCGGCATTTCATGAACATAAATTTCTGTATGCGGACTCATCATGCCGCTTTCAAAGTTATGATAATATTTCCGGACATCTTCCCAATAATGAGCCAATTCTTCCAACGCTTTAACATCAGCACGAACCGCTCGCTTACTGCCATTCATCGCATAATGCAATGCGCTTGCAGAAGGCTGTGATGTAAGACCAGCCATTGAACCTAGCGCTGTATCGACAATGTCAACACCAGCATCAATCGCGCGCGCATATGTGTAGATTCCATTGCCGCTTGTATCGTGCGTATGAAGATGGATTGGCAAGGCAGTAACGTCTTTTAGCTCAGAAACAAGTCTGTATGCCGCTTCAGGCTTTAATAGACCCGCCATATCCTTAATGGCTAAAATATGGGCTCCTGCTGATTCAAGGTTTTTCGCCATTTCCTTATAATAGTTCACTGTATATTTATCACGCGAGTCATTTAGAATATCTCCCGTATAACAAATTGCCGCTTCAGCGATTTTTCCTGATTCACGTGTGGCATCAATTGCCACTTCCATTCCTTTAATCCAGTTTAGGCTATCGAATATTCGGAAGACATCAATACCTGCTTCCGCTGAATTTTTGACAAATTCACGAATAACATTGTCTGGATAATTCGTGTACCCAACAGCATTGGCTCCGCGGAAAAGCATTTGAAACAAGACGTTTGGAATTTGTTCGCGCAGTTTAATTAACCGATCCCATGGATCTTCTTTTAAAAAGCGATAAGCTACGTCGAATGTTGCCCCGCCCCATATTTCATATGAAAACAAATCGGGCATAAGTATTGCAGATTCAGATGCTATTCCAGTCATATCAGCCGTACGCATTCTAGTCGCTAATAAGGATTGGTGAGCATCTCTGAATGTCGTATCTGTCAAGAGGACGTCGTTTTGCTCTCCGATCCACTTTACAAGTCCTTCAGGACCTTGTTCATCAAGAATTTGTTTCGTTCCTGCCAGAGGAGGCGTTTTTAAATCTACAACCGGTTTACGAACTGGATGGAATACCGGTTTCGATTGTTTGTCTATCCCTGGAAAACCATTAACCGTGACATTTCCAATATAATTCAATATTTTCGTTCCACGGTCTTTCCTTGATGGAAATATAAATAGCTCAGGAGTTGAATCGATAAAGCTTGTATCATAATCTCCAACCAAGAACTTTTTATGTTTCACGACATTTCCAAGAAACGGTATATTCGTTTTAATTCCTCTTATTCTAAACTCTTGTAAGTTTCTGTCCATTTTGGATGCAGCTTCGCGGAAAGTCATGCCCCATGTAGAGACTTTAACAAGTAAAGAGTCATAATAAGGGGTGATAACTGCGCCTTGGAAACCATTCCCCGCGTCTAATCGGACGCCAAATCCACCGCCAGACCTATAGACCATTAACTTCCCTGTATCAGGCATGAAGTCGTTTAAAGGATCTTCCGTTGTGACACGCGACTGGATAGCATAGCCGAAAAGTGGAATGTCTTTTTGAGCCGGAATCAGTGCATCTTCACCGTGCAGATTTTTCCCATCGGCAATATGTATTTGGGAGTGGACAATGTCTATGCCCGTTACCATTTCTGTAATTGTATGTTCTACTTGAATTCTCGGATTGACCTCGATGAAATAAAATTCGTCGTCTGCTACTAGAAATTCTACTGTACCAGCATTTAAATAGTTGATGTTTTTCATTAGTTTTACTGCAGCGTTACAAATATCTTTTCGCAAGTTGTCTTCAAGCGAAATTGATGGTGCAATTTCAACAACTTTTTGATGGCGTCTTTGAATTGAGCAATCTCGTTCATATAAATGAACTATGTTTCCATGAGAGTCGCCCAAGATTTGAACTTCAATATGTTTCGGTTTGTCAATATATTTTTCTACATACATTTCGTCTGAACCGAATGCGGATTTCGCTTCCGATTTAGCGCGTTCAAAGGCTTGTACGACTTCATCTTCGGATTCAATAATACGCATCCCTCGTCCGCCGCCGCCAAGCGAGGCCTTTACAATTATCGGATAGCCATAGGAATTCCCGAATGTTGCAACTTCTTCAACTGAAGAAACAGGCCCATCGCTTCCTGGAATAACAGGAATTTCGGCATCTATAGCTTGTTCACGGGCTTTCACTTTATCGCCGAACATCTTTAAATGCGAGGATGTCGGTCCGATAAAAATAATATTTTCTTCTTCCAGACGTCTTGCAAACTCAGCATTTTCAGCTAGAAAACCATAACCTGGATGAATTGCATTCGCGCCTGTATCTTTTGCAATTTCAATGATTCCTTCAATGTCTAAGTAAGCATCAATCGGACTTTTCCCTTCGCCAACCAAGTACGATTCATCCGCTTTATAACGATGGAATGACCCACTATCCTCGGTCGAATAAATACCAACCGTTGGAATTCTTAACTCAGTACATGCTCGAAATATGCGAATCGCGATTTCTCCGCGATTCGCAACTAAAATTTTAGTGATTCTTTCCATCCAAGACACTTCCTTTTATTTGTTTTTTTCATATTTCAAAAACATTGATACATTCATCAAAATCCCTACAGCAATTGACATTAATATGACCGATGTTCCACCGAAACTGATAAACGGAAGAGGAACGCCGGTAAGCGGGATTAACCCTGTCAAACCACCCAAATTAACAAAAGTTTGGATTCCTATCATGCTACCGATACCTGCCGCTAGCATTCTAGCATGTGGATCTCTCGCTTTCAGCGCCAATAAGAAAGCCCGTAAAACGATAAATCCGAGCCCGCCGATTACGATGATTGCTCCAAAAATCCCTAACTCCTCGGAAATTACAGCCATAATAACATCTGTATGCGGTTCAGGCAAATATCCCATTTTTTGAATCGAATTTCCAAAACCTAGCCCTTTGACGCCACCCGAGCCAATTGCAATGTATCCATTCGCGATTTGATAGCCAGAACCTGTTACATAATCGAAAGGATTCAAATATGCTAAAAAGCGTCCTTTTCGGCTCGTCGTCATAATGTTTTCCCAATTGAAATAGAGAAAAGGTGCAATTAATAATAGTATTCCCGAAATGAGCGCACTTAACTTTAAAAAGGTTTTCGTTTTTATGCCACTTGCAGCCATTACGGAAAGCGCTACGACGATAATAATCAAAGAGGTGCCTATATCTGTTTCCATTAATACGGAACCAACGGCTATCGCTAAAATCGTAACGGGCGGTCCGATTGACTGATTCACATTGTCTATTGTACCAGCTTCATACTTCTTGGCAAAAACGCTGGAGAAATAGATGATAATAATAAGTTTTGCAACTTCAGAAGGTTGGAGGCTACCAAACTTAAGGTAAATCCAGCTTCTTGCACCAACATCATCTCCATAACCAAAGATGTGGACTGCACCAAGCAACAGAAGCATAATGCCGACTAAAAAAATCATTAAACCTTTTCGTTTATAATTTTTATACGGAAAGAATGCCGCTAAAAAAAAGGCCGGAAAAGCAATCGCGAGGTTGAGAACTTGTCTGCGAAAAAAATAGTCGGGTGCCCACTTGTATTCACCAACAGCATAGACGAGACTCGCGCTATAAATCATCACTAAACCAAATAAACAAAGAATTAAATACGTGAAAAACAGTGAAAAGTCAAAGTGCTTTAAAAATCGTTTAGAATAAGTCTGCATTGGACAAAACCTCTTTTACATTAAACAAAAAACTCAAACCATTAATGAGTTTGAGTCTTTTACTTATTTACTCGTATATAAATCATGCAGGACAGTCATTTCTTTTTCGAGCGAAGAAAGGATTTCATCTCCCTTTATCCGTTCAATCAAGCCAAGTTTTACGGCAAAATCTATTTCTCGAGCTAGTCCAAACATTTGAGTGTCTAGCACTTCTTCGTATAATGGGCACTGTGGCATCGTCAAATGATCCATCTGCACTTTAATCAGTTGAGCAATTTTATCAGCATCTGCCTGTAGCTGTTTAATCGCTTTTTCCTGATATGTTTCTTGTAATTCAATATCCATGAGGACGCCCCCATTAAGCTATTATTTCTTCTAATCGATTATTAATAAATTGTATCTTTCACGCATGAAAATTGCAAGTCTTTCCTCTCGAAATTATCGTTTTCGCAAGAAACCTTTTCCTTATAGCTTGAAAGAGCTATACTATTATCAAGCTACTATGTAGGAGGATGCTAAATTGAAAAACGTAATTCAAATTAAAGGGAATGTAAAACATTCAATCACACTTGATCCAAGTATTTGGATTTTCGATGATAGACGTATTGACTTAGATAAATTTTTTACTGATGACTATATTGAAAAAGATGAAATGGAAGAATATAAGAAGGCAATGGGAAAACATTGGTCTCGTGAAATTATGGAGGGAGCCGTATTCCCGCCAACATTGGAAGTCGAGAAAGAATTTGAAGAATCGAAAGAAATTACCGGAACTTACGGTATTTATTTACATCATTTCGTGAAAAATTCATTGCCCAATGAAGATGCGAAGAGCATTTCTTTCATCACAGAAGACGGGGAATCCCATTCATTTCCCCTAACGGAGCTTGATGATATACTATTACAATACAGTATTGATGGGAAACCGCTTCGTGAAACCGGTCCCGTTCATGTTCTATTAAAAGATGGCTCAAATATCGATAACCCGATTCAAAGTGTAGTTGCTGTCAATATCGAATAGGAGGAATTTTTATGCGTGTCAAATGCGTTATGTGCGACGAAGTCGGAAACCTTCCAGATGAAGCACCACTCGCAAAAAAGTTAAGAAACCGTCCTATCCACACATATATGTGCCCGGTTTGCACTGATCGAATTGGTGAAAAGACTTTGGCACGAGTAGCCACCGGTAATTTCATTTTCAGACGTAGTTCGCACACAATCGAAAAAGAGTTTTAATTACCAAATGCGGAAGCGCCTTGATTAGCCCCGACAGGCACAAGACAGTTTGCGAGAAGGATGAAGTCCAATCCTTCCCTAGCAAAATGGCTTGTGACCCGAGGGGCTAGGCGCTGGAGCTGGATGCAGAATATAAAAACGACTCCCCGGGATTATGCGAGGGAGTCGTTTTTGTCTTCTTTATATTCATTCATTCGTCGGACACGGTAAATGATTAATATGAGTGCCGCCACAATTAGCCCTTCTACAATTGGCAAGAAAAATGCGAGAAAAGTTAATACGAGACAACCTAAGAATAAAAAGAGATAGATAATAAAGCTCTGCAATAATTTCAAGTTTTTTGCGAAGCCTAATTTATATACGAGCGCCGACATGAGGAATACGACGGCAAACAGTACATAGCCTGCCACCGTATAATCAACTTCACCATTACTCGCTGTTGTCCCAAGAGCCTCATAAATGAAACGTGAAATGCCTGACATGCGGCCAAATACAAATTCAGTATCCTGAGCATTCATTTAATACATTCCTTTCATTTCCACCGATCAATCCTTAGATTTTGCCTTCTTCGTAACCCGATCCCGTTCGCTCTTATTTAAAATTTTCTTACGAAGACGAATCGATTCTGGAGTTACTTCGCAGTACTCATCATCATCTAAATATTGAAGTGCTTCTTCTAGCGTCATCAGACGCGGTTTTTTCGTAGTAGTCGTTTGGTCTTTTGTCGCAGAACGAACGTTAGTAGCTTGTTTGGCTCGAGTTAAGTTAATTGCTAAATCGCCTTCTCGAGTGTTTTCACCAACAATCATTCCTTCATAAATATCAGTTCCGGCTTCAACAAACATTGTACCGCGGTCTTCTAGTTGCATGATGCTATATGGTGTTGCTTTACCGGTTTCCATCGATACAAGAACGCCATTTCTACGGCCGCCAACTTTACCTTTGGCTTTCGGCTTATAGGAGTCAAATGTATGGTTAATAATTCCGTATCCTCGTGTTAAGGTAAGGAATTCAGTAGAATATCCAATTAATCCACGTGCTGGAACTAAAAATACAAGTCTAACTTGACCATTACCGTTGTTGATCATATCAAGCATTTCGCCTTTTCGCTCACCAATCGACTCAATCACTGAACCGGTATATTCTTCTGGTACGTCGATTTGTACACGTTCGACAGGTTCAGAAAGAACGCCATCAATTTCCCTTACGATAACTTCAGGTTTGGATACTTGCAATTCGAATCCTTCACGTCTCATATTTTCGATTAATATCGAAAGATGAAGCTCACCACGACCTGAAACTATCCAGATATCCGGAGAATCTGTCGGATCTACACGTAAAGATACATCGGTTTGGAGTTGTTGCTCCAAACGTTCTTCAATTTTTCTTGCTGTCACCCACTTACCTTCTTTCCCGGCAAATGGACTATTATTCACAAGGAAAGTCATTTGAAGAGTCGGCTCATCAATATGAAGTTCCGGGAGCGCTTCTTGGTGATTGATTGGACAAACTGTATCTCCGACATCGATATCTTCCATGCCAGATACCGCGATAAGATCACCAGCAAATGCTTCATTAATATCCACTCGGCGGAGTCCAAGGAAACCTGAAAGTTTTGTCACTCTAAAATTTTTCACGACGCCATCGCGTTTTAAAACCGCAACTTGGTCACCGAGTTTAATAGTTCCGCGGAATACTCGTCCGATTCCTATACGACCAAGATAATCGCTGTAATCAAGCAAGGAAACTTGGAATTGTAGCGGTTCATCGCGATTGTCGACAGGAGCAGGGATATTCTCAATAATCGAGTCATATAAAACCCGCAACGTGTCTTCCTGAGCTGCCGGATCTGGATCAAGACTTGCTGTTCCATTGAATCCCGAAGCATAAACAACCGGGAATTCTAGTTGTTCGTCATTTGCATCCAGCTCAATAAATAATTCAAGCACTTCGTCAACTACTTCTTCTGGACGCGCAAATTCACGGTCAATTTTATTTACAACAACGATTGGTTTTAAATTTTCTTCAAGTGCTTTTTTCAAAACAAATCGAGTTTGCGGCATACACCCTTCAAATGAATCAACGACAAGAAGAACACCGTCCACCATTTTAAGAATCCGTTCAACTTCTCCTCCGAAGTCTGCGTGACCAGGCGTATCAAGAATGTTTATTTTCGTGTTTTTGTATTCAATAGCCGTATTTTTCGCAAGAATTGTAATTCCGCGTTCACGTTCAATGTCATCAGAATCCATTGCACGATCATCGACTTGTTCATTTGCTCTAAAAATTCCTGATTGCTTTAATAATTGATCAACTAGTGTTGTTTTACCATGGTCTACGTGGGCAATAATCGCTATGTTTCTTAAGTCATTACGTTCTATTGTCATGATTTCACTCCATTAATCTTTTTTCATCTGGGTAACTGTGTTATTATAGCACAAGAGTCAATAATATAAAATCTTTTTAATTTGATGGAGGGCTATCTATGAAAGATATTAAATGGATTTTTGTACTATATTCCATTGCCGCTGTTTTATCAATGTGCGCAATTGGTGTTGCGGTTGGTTTTAGAAGCATCCCCGGAGGCATCGCCGCTATGATCGCATTAACATTAGTAATGGGCTACGGGTTTAAAACCAAGAAAAAAATGCGTGAACAAGGTTTATTATAAAATCAAAAATTACTTAACTATAAAGACTGTTGAAAAGCACCGATTTTAGGGCCTTTTTCACAGTTTTTATTTTATTAGGCGAATGTAATTTTTTAAAATATCTCCATGCAATCGCGGCCGTGCCACAATAAACGAATCTTGTCCAAGTAGATGCGACGGTTCGCCGTTTAAATTTGTTGTAATTGCACCAACTTCATTAGCAATAACCATGCCGCCCGCGATATCCCACGGTGACAATCGCATCGAAATGTAAGCATCAAGCCTGCCTGAAGCTACATAAGCAATTTCAATAGCAGCAGAACCATATGACCGCGTCCCTCTGCACTCAAGCACGAGTCCAATCATTTTTTCATGATCAATATACCTATTCGGGGCAACCCATCTGGCATTTACTCCGATAACGGCATTATTTACCGCAACCTTTTCCAATTGAGGCAATCGTTCGTCGTTGTAATACGCACCTTCATCTTTTTTCGCATGATAAAAATCATCTCGAACAACATCATAGATATACCCTAGCATGCCAACACCATCAAGATAAATACCAAGCGAAATTGCGAAGTTTCGTTGCTGGTGGATAAAATTCATTGTCCCATCAATTGGATCGAGTATCCAAACCACGCCTTCCATCGTTTCGACTTTATCGCCAAAACCTTCCTCGCCGATAATTTTATGATCAGGAAAATCAGTTTGAATGCGTTTTATAAAGAATTGTTCAATATCGCGATCAATATTCGTTACAAGATCATTCGCATCCGCTTTTGAATCAATATGTATTTGATTAAAAAAAGAAACCCGGATTTTATGACCAGCTTCCTTAATCAATGATTTTGCATAACGATCAACAAATCCCCAATTCAATGAACTTCAACCCTTCCAATGACAAACAGTATTTCTTTTAGTATAACAAAGATAGGCATCCGATAACACAATTCCCTATAGGAACGATGCCTTCGGATGCCTAAGTCGATAATTGTATTATCATTGCGAGAAACCATTTAACGTTTCCAGCTCTCGATGAATCTGATGCAACCTGTTGGTACTTTTCATAACTTGTTTTTCATCATCTGTTTGCATGGCATCATATAATGTCGCCAATTCATAATCCAGTTCCAAATTAAGCACTTTCACATATTCTTTTTCAACGTCCGCTTTTCGAATAACATGCACGACCTGTTTCATCGTGGACACCCCTTTTCTTAATGAGTTTATTTATTCCGTCTATTATAACTACAATATGCAGACAAGAGGAATAATTCTAGTCATGAGCCTCGTTACCTTCATTATTCCCAAATTTCTGTTACGATAAACGTGCTTTATGCAAAGGAGGAATAAGCTTGAAAAACTTTTTTTGGGAATCAAATGATTTTGATTTGTTTTCGATTGATGGATTAGAACAACGAATGACTGCCTTGCAAACACTTGTCCAACCTAAATTCGAGAAACTAGGCAGACAATTTGCGGATCGGTTATCAGCGCACGGCAGCGATGAGTTTTTTCCTCATGTCGCAAAACATCTGCGAAGAACAGTGAATCCGCCGACCGACAGTTGGGTTGCGATCGCACCTTCAAAGCGAGGATATAAAGCGCTACCCCATTTTCAAATCGGCTTATGGCAGACTCATCTATTCATTATTATTGCAGTCATATATGAAAACCCAGATAAAAAAGGAATCGCGGAACGACTTGAAAAAAATATCAATGTCCTTACATCACTGCCTGATTCGTATATCGTTTCGGGCGATCATATGAAACCAGATGCCATACATATTGTTGAAACCGGAAAAGAAGGGATTAAAAAACTTCTTACCAGACTACAAACTGTTAAAAAAGCAGAATTTCTTGTTGGAAGACATCTTTCGCGCGAAGAGGCGATTAACATGTCAACCGACGAGTTTATTGCATTTGCGGAAGAAACAGTCGACCAATTGCTTCCCGTTTACGACATCATTATTGGCAAAGCGTAAGTGGCGCTACAGGAATAAAAAAAGGAACGTTGATTATTTCAACGTTCCTTTTATCGTTTCACCACTTGCTGCATTTTCCGCGCTTTTAACAATATGATAACTACTGTAAACGCTTGCCTCTTCAAACTCTTTAAACAAAGTCTTTTCTTCCGCTTTTGATGGGACAACTTTTTTAAATTCACGATAGGCATTCATAATTTTTTCTCGTTCAGCACCATCTTCGTAAGCTTGCTCTATAATTTCATAGAAAGCAACAACAGAAATAATTTCTTCAGTTGACCAATCAGTTCTCAGCGGATAACTATACTCCATTCATAATTCCACCTTTCAATCGAAAAAATTCCAGGCATTTCGAATTTCTTCCGCCTCTTTAACCATGCGTTCAAATAACTCTTCCACAGTTGGCACATCGTTGATTAAACCAGCAACTTGGCCTGCCCAACCGAAACCATTTTCTGCATCACCGTCATGAATGAATTTCTGATTTGCTTTTCCGCTAATATAATCTCTCAGCATTTCATAATCAGCATTTTTCGCTTCCAAATCAATAATTTTCTCTGTCCAAGGTCCTGTTAATGCTCGCGCCGGAGTTCCTAGCGTTCGTTTAATGATGGTCGTGCCTGTTTCACTACTACTTAAAAGCGCATCCAAGTACGGCTGTGATGCGTGAACACATTCCTTCGTTGCAATAAAACGTGTTCCCATCTCAATACCCTCGGCACCAAGTGCATGTGCAGCCATCCAACCACGACCATCTCCGATTCCCCCCGATGCAATGACAGGTATTGATACAGCGTCGACAACTTGAGGTGTTAGAACCATTGTCCCTACATCATCTCGTCCAAGATGTCCGCCGCCTTCATGCCCAACAACCATGACAGCATCTGCACCCAATTCTTCCGCTTTCATTGCCTGGCGTTTTGCTGCGACGAGGACTAATTTCTTCACATCTGTCCCTTTCAATTGTTCAAAAAACGGCGTGGGATTTCCTCCTGTGACTGACATAACTTTCACGTCTTCTTCTAATGCGGCTTCAATCATATGCGAATAAGGCCGGCCATGTTGCCCAATGGCAAAATTGACACCAAATGACTTATCCGTCATCGTTTTCGCTCTCTTAATTTCTGCACGCAGCGCTTCCGGCGATTCTAAGCTCATAGCTGTAATCTGCCCAAGTCCTCCAGCATTTGATACAGCCGCGCATAAATCGGCATACGCTAAATAAGCGAGTCCGCCCTGAATGATTGGGTACTTAATATCAAGTAATTCTGTCACTCTCGTCTTCCATTGCATTCCTAACTCCCCCTATTAGTTTTACTTTGGCAAGTTCTACAAAATACTTTGTTGACCGTCATTTTACTGTTCGACGCCTTGAATTGTTGCTGGATCAATGAAATCATAGCCTTTTGCGCGCAGACCTTCCACAATATCTTTTAAAGCATCTGCCGTCCACTCTCGATCATGCATCAATAGATTTGCTCCATCGCGCAGGAATTCATTACTCACCATAATATCCGCTAACGGTCCGGCCTCCATATACTGTTTCTCCCAATCGTAACCATAAGACCAGTTCATAAGAAGCATCCCCTCATTTTTAACGAGTTCTTCGCTGAAATCAGTATTATTTCCAAATGGCGCACGGAAAAATATCGGACGCTCTCCAATAACTTCTTCGATAGCTTCATTAACAGAGATAATTTCTTCCTCTTGTTCGGCTTCTGAAACTTGCTGCAAATTCACATGTGTGTTTGTGTGGTTCCCGATAGCAAAACCCATATCATGGATTTCTTTTAAAACAGCTTTATCTTCATCGGAATCGATGAAATGTCCATTGACGAAAAAGATTGCTGGGGCATCTAATTCTTTCAATGTTTTTGCCATATCCAGCGCATATTTGTCAGGCGCATCATCAATCGTCAATAGGACCGCTTTCGGGTTTGCTTCTCCGATAGGTTGGAGATACCAGTTCGCATCCAATTCATAAAGTTTTTCCGCTGGTTCCGCAGTGTCATTCGGTTCATCTGCCGTCTCAACATCTTCAGATTCCTCATCATTAGCAGCGTTTTCATCGTCAGCTTCATTTTCAGTCGTAGCCGGGTCTTCTTTTTCTTTGAAAGTTGTCTCTCTTTCACCATCTTCAGTACAAGCAGATAACAAGAGTACGAGTGTTGCAATTATGTATAATAGTTGTTTTTTCATGTTGAATCCCCTTTCACTCCGTCTAGTGTATCACAAATTTTCTATCAAAATGAACTCTAAAAGTGCTCGAACATTACTAGATAATAATGAAGGAGTTTTATACTATCCGACCAATAACGAGTCTAAAGCGACTATTGATGTTAGCGAAATGACCAATACCATGAAAAAGTGACCAAAGACACTTCCCAAGCGACTAAAGAGCCACTAAATACGACCATTACCACACTCCTCGCAAGCCTAAAGACAAAAAAATCCACAAGGCGAGTATTTCACCTTGTGGACGAAGTTTTAAAAATTACATCATATGAATTGGCTTGCCTAATAATACTTCAGCAGCTTCCATCGTGATTTCAGCTAGTGTTGGATGAGCATGAATCGTCATAGCGATATCTTCCATAGTCATTCCCGCTTCAATCGCAAGAGCAAGTTCAGAAATCATATCTGATGCACTTTCTCCGGCAATTTGCGCGCCAAGTAGCAGCCCGTCCTCTTTACGAGCAACAAGTTTCACAAATCCTTCTGTAGCATCTAGAGCTATCGCACGCCCGTTAGCCGCGTATGGGAATTTCCCACTCATTACTTCATAACCTTCGTCTTTCGCCTGTTGTTCGCTTAAACCAACAGTCGCAAGTTCAGGATCCGTAAAGCAAACAGCTGGAATTGCTAGGTAGTCAACTTCTGATTTTAAACCTGAAATCGCTTCAGCAGCAACTTTAGCTTCATAGGAAGCTTTATGCGCAAGTTGAAGTCCAGGCACGACGTCACCGATTGCATAAATAGACGGAACGTTCGTGCGGCATTGTTTGTCAACTTCAATTAGCCCGCGTTCGCCAATGTTAATACCAGTTGACTCAAGTCCCATTTCGTCTGTATTCGGACGACGACCTACAGTAACAAGAACATAGTCAGCATCGATAGTTTTCTCTTCGCCACCTGCTTCGTATGTAACTGTTACGCCAGAATCGGTTTCGACAACACCTTTAGCTGAAGCTTTTGTTACGATTTCTACGCCTTTTTTCTTGAAACCTTTTTTAACCATTTGTGTCATTTGCTTTTCAAAGCCCGCTAAAATATCGTCAGCGCCTTCAATAATTGTTACTTCAGATCCAAGGTTAGCATAAGCAGAACCAAGTTCAGTTCCGATATATCCTCCACCGATAACAACTAGCTTCTTAGGCAATTCCTTGAGGCTTAGTGCACTCGTTGAGCTGAGTACGCGCTCTGAAAATTTAAATGATGGGATTTCAACAGGACGTGAACCCGTTGCAACAATTGCATTTTTAAATTTATAAGTTTGAGCTGACTCGCCGCTAATGATTCGAACAGTGTTCTCATCAACAAAGTAAGCTTCTCCTTGAACTACGTCGATTTTATTGCCTTTCATTAGTCCGCTAACGCCGCCCGTTAATCGACTAACAACGCCGTCTTTGAACTCTTGAACTTTTGAAAAATCAAGATTAACTTCCGCAGAAATTCCCATTTGCTCGGAATTTTTCGCATTTACATAACGATGTCCAACAGAAATTAACGCTTTTGATGGAATACATCCAACGTTCAAGCACACGCCGCCTAAGTTTTCTCTTTCAACGATTGTCACTTTTTGACCGAGTTGCGATGCACGAATTGCGGCAACATATCCCCCCGGGCCTGAACCAACAACGAGTGTTTCTACTTCAATCGGAAAATCTCCTACTACCATCTCTTACCCCTCCATTAATAATAGTTCTGGGTCTGCAAGTAATCGCTTAAGGTGGTTCAATGCATGTTGCGCAGTAGCACCGTCCATCATTCTGTGGTCAAAAACAAGAGATAGCGCAAGCATAGGAACTGCAACAATTTCTCCATCTTTTACGACCGGCTTTTCAGCGATGCGACCAATACCGAGAATCGCCACTTCAGGATGATTTATGATTGGCGTAAACCACTGACCACCTGCAGAACCGATATTCGAAATAGAGCAAGAAGCGCCACTCATTTCTGCCATTGTTAATTTTCCGTCGCGAGCTTTTACAGCTAGATTATTAATTTCATCAGAAATTGCGAATACTGATTTACGGTCTGCATGCTTAATAACCGGCACAACAAGTCCGCGCTCTGTATCTGCCGCGATTCCGATATTATAATAATGCTTCTGAATAACTTCCTCAGTCTCCTCATCATACGATGTATTGAACTCAGGGTATTCTCTTAACGTGCTCACAAGCGCTTTAACAACATATGGCAAATAAGTTAGTCGAATATCTTTTTCAAGGGCGATATCTTTGAACTTTTTGCGATGTGCAACAAGTGCAGAAACATCTACCTCGTCTAATAATGTAACATGCGGAGCTGTATGTTTCGAGTTAACCATAGCTTTCGCAATTATTTTTCTCATGCTCGACATTTTTTCTCGCGTTTCTGGGAAATCCCCTTCAAGTGAAACTTGATTGTCAGCAGCAGTTGCTGCAGTTTGTCCGGCTTTCTCTTCCGCAACTGGCGCAGATGCAGATGTCTGTTCACCGTTAACAAATGCTTCAACATCGCCTTTCAAAATACGGCCATTTTTTCCTGATCCTGCAACTTGACGAATATCAACATCGTACTCACGTGCAAATTTACGGACTGATGGCATTGCAATAATTCTTCTGTCCAAGTCGACTTCTGTTTCTTGAACATTTGTTTCTGCCTTAACTTCTGTCGGTGCATCATCTTTCGGCGCCGCTTCTTTTTCAACCGGTTGGCCATCTTCGAAAGTAGCTTGAACCTGAGCTTCAGTCTCTACCTGTGCATCTTCCTGAACATCTTCATGAAGATGTTCGTAACCTGGTGCATCAATTTGAATTAATGCATCTCCTACAACTGCTACTGTTCCCTCGGAAACTAATATCTTTTCTACAGTACCTGCGACCGGAGATGGGATTTCCACGACTGCCTTGTCATTTTGAACTTCAAAAAGCACGTCATCTTCTTCAACTTTTTCACCTTCAGCAACAAACCACTTTAAAATCTCACCTTCGTGAATTCCTTCTCCGATATCTGGTAAACGGAATACATATGCCACTTAGTTCACCCTTCCTTTTCTTTTAATAACTACTAAGTACACCTTAGAACGTTAAAACTTTCTTAGCTGTTTCCATTATATCTTTAGCATTTGGCAACCAAGCGTTTTCACCTTGTGCAAATGGGTAAATCGTGTCTGGTGCTGTTACGCGCAGAACTGGCGCTTCAAGGCTTAGAATTGCGCGTTCTGTAATTTCTGCCACAACATTCGCCGCGATTCCAGCTTGTTTTTGTGCTTCTTGAACAACAATTGCACGATTTGTTTTTTCAACAGAAGCAATAATCGCTTCAATATCAAGCGGTTGGACAGTTCTTAAATCCACTACTTCAACTGAATGTCCTTCTTTTTCTAGCTCTTCCGCAGCTTTTAAGCTTTCGTGAACCATCGCTCCGTATGCAAAAATTGAAAGATCTGTACCTTCACGTTTCACATCCGCTTTTCCGAGTGGAATTGTATACTCTTCTTCCGGAACTTCCTGTCTGAATGAACGATAAAGTTTCATATGCTCCAAGTACACAACAGGATTTTCATCACGAATAGCGGAAATGAGAAGTCCTTTCGCATCATATGGCGTAGATGGGATAACAACAGTCAAACCTGGTTGTGCCGCCATTAGACCTTCTAAGCTATCTGCATGCATCTCAGGAGTTGCAACGCCTCCGCCAAATGGCGAACGAATTGTAACTGGACCGTTGTATTTTCCGCCGCTGCGGAACTGCATACGAGCGAGTTGCCCGCTAATAGAATCCATTACTTCATAAACGAAACCGAAGAATTGGATTTCCATTACTGGACGGAATCCTGTCAGTGAAAGACCGATTGCAAGTCCGCCAATTCCGGATTCTCCCAACGGCGTGTCAAACACGCGCTCTTCACCGAACTCTTTTTGTAATCCTTCAGTTGCACGGAATACTCCGCCGTTATTTCCAACGTCTTCACCGAAGACGAGGACGTTTTCATCATTTTTCAGCTCTGTTTTCATAGCATCATTAATTGCTTGAATCATCGTCATTTGTGCCATCGGTTACTTCGACTCCTTATCAGTGTAAATTTCAAGCTGTTCTTTTAAGTTATATGGAAGCTCGCCTTTATACATAATGTTAATAAAGTCGCTCACTTTTTGTTTTGGAGCTGCATCTGCTTCTTTGATTGCTTCTCTAATATCTTCTGTTGCTCTTTCAATTACTTTTTCTTCTTGCTCTTCATTCCAGATACCTTTCGCTTCTAGGTATTTACGGAAACGAAGTAATGGATCGCGTTTTTCCCATTCGCTATCCGTTTCAGAAGTACGGTAACGTGTCGGGTCATCTCCGGCCATTGTATGCGGTCCGTAACGGTAGCAAAACGTTTCGATTAATGTCGGGCCTTCGCCGTTAACTGCGCGTTCGCGTGCATCTTTAGTTGCAGCATAAACCGCAAGCGGGTCCATACCATCGACCAAAATACTTGGAATGCCTGCTGAAACTCCTTTTTGAGCAAGCGTTTTACCTGCAGTTTGGACATCGCGCGGTGTAGAAATCGCATATTGGTTGTTTTGGATAACAAATATTGCAGGAGAACGATAAGCACCGGCAAAGTTAATCCCTTCATAGAAGTCACCTTGTGATGTTCCGCCGTCACCTGTATAAGTCATCGCAACTGCTTTTGTCCCACGTTTTTGGAATCCAAGTGCAATACCCGCAGCTTGAATATACTGTGCTCCGATAATGATTTGTGGAGGGAATACATTTACACCTTCCGGAATCGCTCCCCCTTTGTAATGACCTCTAGACCATAAGAATGCCATTGACAATGGCAAACCATGCCAAATCATCTGTGGCACATCACGGTAGCCCGGTAATATGAAGTCCTCTTTTTCTAATGCGAAGTGAGAAGCGATTTGAGATGCTTCCTGTCCCGCAGTTGGTGCGTAGAAACCAAGTCTTCCTTGGCGGTTAAGCGAGATTGAGCGTTGATCTAGAATTCGTGTATATACCATGCGTGTCATTAACTCAACGAGATCCTCGTCACTCATATTCGGATCCATGTCTTTATTGACGATTTCGCCTTCTTCATTCAAAATTTGAACCATTTCAAACTTATCTTCAATCTCTTGAAGTGTTTTCACTGGATCAAACTGCTTGTCTTTTTTTGCAGCCATTTTCGGCACCTCTCCTTTATCAACTGTATTATGAAACATAGTTGTATTAATTGATACAAACTCCACACTTGTTAGTATACGTAATTGAATCGGCGCGGTCAAACATTGTAAACTATGGACTATTACCACTAGAAAGATACCTGAATTCACAGAAATTATAAATCTGTATTAGCACAATCTCGAATCTGTATTATAATAGAATCGTTTTTTTTGACAGAGATTATCAAAAAAGACTAGAGTGCTTTGCTACACAATCTAGTCTTTTTGATAATTATTTTTCCGCTAATGTATTGAACAGGTCATCTTTCAGCTTATTAACCGTGCCAGTAGCTTCATTAAATGAATTAATCACTTTTTTCACTGCTTCGTTTTGGTTATTTACTTCTGTAACCTTTTCTTGTAAATTCGAAACCTCTGTTTTCTCATCAATAAGCATTCCATAAAGTTCTTTTTGTAAATCCGCTAACACCTTATATTTTTCAACAAAGTCCGAATGCAGATCATATCGATTGTTAATAGAATCTCTTAACTCCGTTATTTCAGCTTTTATTGTTTCATCATCCGCTTTATTTATAATTTCATCGAATGCCCCTACAGATTCTTTCGCTTTGTTTATAGAAGTCTCTTCATCTTCAAGAAAAGTTAAACGTTTTTCAAGTGATTCTTCCACTTCGGATACTTTTGTTTCAAGTTCTTCTTTTTCTTCCTGTGTTAATTGAATGATTTCATTGAAAAGAGTCTGCTCAGACTTCTCGAGGCTAGAAAGTTCCCCCTGGGCTTCGCGGTACTTTTCTTCAGCACTATTCAACTTCGATAGTACATCCGCAAGGTCTTTCTCCGTAGAAGATCCAAAATTACATGCCGATAAAAACATTGTACCGATTAATATGAAGCTAACTATATATTTTCTCACGATAATACCCCTCCGATTTCCATTGAATTATATCTGTTCACGACAATAAATTCAACCAAATGCTAAATTCCTTTTTAACTCGATTTCATTCGCTTATACTATTGTATATAATAAAAGATAAAAGGAGAAATTTACGATGATAGTAATGAAAGACATAGTAAGGGAAGGTCACCCAGCATTACGAAAAAAAGCAGAAGAAATGACCTTCCCTTTATCTACTGAAGAGCTTAAACTATGCGATGACTTACTCGCATATTTAAAAAATAGTCATGACCCAGCCATTTCTGAAAAATATAATTTGCGTCCTGGTGTTGGGCTTGCAGCACCCCAAGTCAATGTATCAAAAAGAGCGTTTGCTCTCCATATTACCGAATCCAAAGGCGATCCGTTAAGCTTTATAGCAATTAACCCGAAAATCATAAGCCATTCTGTTGAAAAAACCTATCTAACATCTGGCGAAGGTTGTTTGTCAGTCGACAGAAACGTTGAAGGTTTTGTTCCGCGTTATTCAAGAATTACTATTAAAGCATTCGACAAAGATGGAAATGAATTTAAGAAACGGTTACGCGGACTTGCTGCAATCGCATTTCAACATGAACTGGATCATCTAAATGGAATTATGTTCTATGATCATATTGATAAGAATGAACCTTTCAAGGAAATTCCGGGCGCTATCCCCTTTGATAGAACTTGATTTTTTTGATTTCCTGAATAATCATTGAAGCCACTTGACAGAAAGTTCAGAATGACTTACACTTATAGTCAAGGAGTGATCTGCCATGTATAAACGCCTAAAACGCAAAGTGTTGAGACGGCTTAATGGCATACTCGGCAAAAAAACAATCGCATAATTTTTATAGCCGGCCTATAAAATGGTCGGCTTTTCTTTATTTTACCTATATATCGTGATACTATATAGAGAATGATTCCAATTGAACGTTAAAAGGAGAGCAAAAATTATGATTTACAAAGTTTATTACCAAGAAAACGTGCTAGAAGTACCCGTCCGCGAAAATACAAAAAGCATGTACATTGAAGCTGATTCAGAAAAAACTGTTCGTGAAATTCTTAAAGGTCGCAACTTCAATATCGAGTATATTCAACTACTTGAAGGAGAGCACCTTGAATTTGAAAAGGCTTCACCGCATTTCGAGCTCGAGCAGGTATAAAAATGAAGTCTATTAAAAATAATGAAACAGGCGTTTTCGCTCTAGGCGGACTAGGCGAAATCGGTAAAAACACGTATGGTGTTCAGTTTCAAGACGAAATCATCTTAATTGATGCGGGTATTAAATTTCCCGAAGATGAACTACTGGGAATCGATTATGTTATTCCTGATTACTCCTATCTCGAACGTAATGCCGACAAAATCAAAGGACTTTTCATTACGCATGGGCACGAAGACCACATCGGCGGGATTCCGTATTTACTTCGCAAAGTAAATGTTCCTGTCTATGGCGGAAAACTAGCGCTCGGTTTACTACGAAACAAACTTGAAGAGCACGGATTATTAAGATCTACGACAATGATTCCAATCGATGAGGATGACATCATTAAATTCCGCAAAACTTCGGTCAGTTTTTATCGCACTACGCATAGTATTCCAGATGCATTCGGCGTTGTCGTAAAAACACCATCTGGAAACATCGTGCACACTGGCGATTTCAAATTTGACTTTACACCAGTCGGTGAACCTGCAAATTTGACTAAAATGGCTAAAATTGGCGGCGAAGGCGTTCTTTGTCTTCTATCCGATAGCACCAATGCCGAAGTCCCGAATTTTACAATGTCCGAACGTAAAGTCGGCGATAGTTTAAATGAAATCTTCCGTAAAGTTGATGGGCGTATCATTTTCGCTACATTTGCATCCAATATTCATAGATTGCAGCAAGTAATTGAGGCGGCTCAAGAGTTCGGCCGTAAAATCGCAGTATTTGGACGAAGCATGGACAATGCAATTCGCATAGGTCGCGAACTCGGTTATATTGATGCTCCGAAAGAATTATTCGTCGACACGCATTCATTAAATAGACTCCAAGCTAGCGAAGTAATGATTTTATGTACAGGCAGTCAGGGAGAACCGATGGCCGCATTATCACGAATTGCAAATGGCACACATCGCCAAGTTCAAATACATCCCGGTGATACGGTTATTTTTTCATCATCTCCCATCCCTGGAAACACGCTAAGTATTAATAAAACGATTAACTCGCTGTTTCGGGCTGGCGCTGAAGTGTTACACGGATCCCTTAATAACATCCACACTTCTGGTCACGGTTCACAAGAAGAACAAAAATTAATGCTACGTCTTATGAAACCGAAGTATTTCATGCCGATTCACGGTGAATTCCGAATGATGAAAATGCATACAGAATTAGCTGTAGATTGCGATATTCCAGAAGAAAATACATTCATTTTAGGAAACGGAGATGTACTCGCTCTAACCGCAGATTCGGCTAGACGCGCTGGACGGATTCCTTCCGGGGATGTATATATCGACGGAAGCGGGATTGGCGACATCGGTAACGTTGTCTTACGCGACCGTAAAATGCTGTCAGAAGATGGACTAGTTATCGTAGTGGCCACAATTGATAAAAAGAAAAACCGAATTGTTTCAGGTCCGGATATCATTTCGCGCGGCTTTGTCTATATGCGAGAATCAGGCGTGATGATCCATGATGCGCAACGGATGCTTTCTAGACAATTGCAAAGAAAACTATCAAATTCATCTACAACGATAGCTTCACTAAAAACTGAAATCGTAGATGTTGTCGGACCCTATTTGTACGAGAAAACAGAAAGAAAACCAATGGTCCTTCCGGTGATTTTGGAAGTTTAACAATTAATATAGGTTTGACCCGAAAATAAAAGTACAGAAGGAATTTTCAACAATTCCTTCTGTACTTTTTGTTTTTTCTATTCATGTTAATTTTTTGTGGAGGATGCCACGCTGACTTTTCTTGGCAGACATATAAAAACCGAACTTTCAAGCACTCGCTATTTTATAATGCAGCTTTATTAATGAAATAATTTCTTCTCAAAAAGATGAATATCATGATCCGACCCAATAACAATTAATATATCGTCTATTTGAATTTCTTCAATTGCTTGTGGCGATACAACGATGTCATTGCCGCGTTTTATCGCAACGATGTTGATACCGTATTTCGCCCGGATATCGAGTTCGACTAACGTCTTCCCTACTAACCTTTCGTTTGCCATTATTTCCGCTATGGAATGCTCTTCCGATAACTCAAGGTAATCAAGAATATTATTTGAAACCATATTATTTGCAATCCGGATCCCCATATCACGTTCAGGGTGCACTACTTTATCGGCACCAATTTTCCGAAGCACTTTCGCATGGTAATCATTTTGCGCTTTAACGGTTATTTTAGGCACGCCGATTTCCTTTAACATCAGTGTTGTTAAAATACTCGCTTGAATATTTTCGCCTATCGCGACAATCACATGTTCAAAATTCCGTATCCCGAGTGATTTCAGGACAGATTCATCAGTTGTATCGGCGGTAACGGCTTGTGTTGCGATCAACGCATACTCATCCACTCGAGCACTAGAAATATCGATAGCCATCACATTGGCCCCCAATACAATCAATTCTTTTACAATGCTTCCCCCAAAACGCCCAAGTCCGATTACTACAAATTCTTTTTTCATCCAAACATCTCTCCTAATCGAGTTCCCTGTTGCGAATAGTGTAGCATACAGTCGCGTGTAGCTCAAAGAACAAAAATACTCGATGCCGCAAATAATGACGGGACCGAGTAATAAATGTCTATAAAAGTAATTCTTAATAATCTTTCATTTCATCAAGTACGCGATGAATACGCTTTTCGAGCATCTTCATGCCACTACCGCCGGCTTGAAAATGGCGCAGTTTCCCATCTTTGTCGAAAACATAATAAGCAGGCACTTCCTTGTTGCCAAAAGCATCTCTCAACTTTTGGGCATTATCAACAAAAACTGGTTGTTTAATATCATATTCATCAGCACTCGATTTAATTAAATCTAAATTTAAATCTGCTGGGGAACGTGGTATATGAACTGCAACGACGTTCAAGTCGTCCATATATTTGTCTCGGAAATGATTGATTTCCAGCATAGTTTCTTTACACAAATAACAACTTACTGACCAAAAGTGAATAAGCGTCGGCTTTTTCCCAACAAGCTTTCCTTTTGTAGTCTTGCCATTAAGCCAAGTTGTTGCACCAACAAGTTCCGGCATCGGCTCACGTAATCTCATCAAAATCCTCCTCAAGTTTAAAATCCCCCACTGTTTCTTTTGAGATTATTGGAAGGAGTTACTTAGGAATGTTTTCTGTTAATTACAGTCGGAGGGTTTTTCGGGCCTTATAGCGCAATATTCACATGAAGGATCGGTGCATGGGCTATCACGCCACTCATCGCACGCCTCGCAATAGATCGAATCGAATTCATCGTTATAAGATAATATTCCAAGACAATCGGGGCAGTGATTCGGCAATTCCATGCGACCAATAATTTTTCCGTTATTCGCAAAAAATACACCTTCAAATGATTCCATTTTTTCATCGGTCATTTCCAAGTCATCCCAACTTAAACCGAGGTCTTCCATCGTCCATTTTCTATCATCAGGGTCTAAATAAAAAACCTTTTTCTTTCCCATCGTTCGCCCCCCTTTTCCGCTATATTGTACCATGGAATGGCAAGAATTCAATTGCGAAACGTTCAATAGATTTTGATGAATAACCTACTTCCAAAAATTTGTGTCAAATGTGTGTACTAACGAATGAACGTATGGGACAATAACAGGTGAATTAAATTTTATTTCATAAAAAAAGTTCTTGCATTCTACGCTGATTTTCGTATACTTTAAAAATGTTTGATGTCATTCTAGTAAAAAACGTATTCAGAAAAATAAGGGGGGATCTTATGTCAGTCGAGTCAATTATTCGCTTTGATAATGTAACAAAAAAATATGATGAGGATACCATAGTTTTAAATAATGTTTCATTTGAACTAGAACGCGGTAAATTTTATACGCTTCTTGGTCCATCAGGTTGCGGAAAAACAACTATTCTTCGTCTTATCGCGGGATTCATCGAACCAACTGAAGGAACCATTTTATTTAATGGGAAGAAAATCAATGATGTACCTGCAAATGAACGGAAAGTTAACACGGTTTTTCAGGATTATGCCCTATTCCCACACCTTAATGTATTCGAAAACATCGCATTTGGTCTTCGAATAAAAAAAATAAAAACGGACGAAATGAAAAAACGCGTCAAAGAAGCTTTAGCTTTTGTAAACTTGGAAGGATATGAAAATCGAGAAATCTCTGAGATGTCTGGCGGGCAACGACAACGAGTCGCTATTGCACGCGCAATAGTCAACGACCCTGAAGTCATATTATTGGATGAACCATTATCGGCCCTTGATTTGAAACTAAGATCCGAAATGCAATATGAGCTTCGCGATTTACAAAAAAGATTGGGAAAGACTTTTATTTTTGTTACTCATGATCAAGAAGAAGCTCTTGCGATGTCAGATGAAATTTTCGTGCTTAATAACGGAGAGATTCAACAATCTGGCACACCTCTTGATATATATGACGAACCATTAAATCGTTTTGTTGCAGACTTTATCGGAGAATCTAATATAGTTCCCGGGATTATGATCGAGGACTTTGTAGTTGAATTCACGGGTAAAAAATTCGAATGTGTTGATGCTGGACTTAATCCGAACGAAAATGTTGATATCGTTATCCGACCTGAAGACCTTGTGTTAACGACAGTCGAAAAAGGCAAGTTGACAGTTACTGTTGACACGCAATTATTCAGAGGCGTCCATTATGAATTATCCACATACGATAAAGACGGAAACGAATGGCTCGTTCACTCAACTAAAAAAGCTGAAGTCGGAAGTTCTGTCGGACTAGATTTCGTGCCAGAAAATATTCATGTCATGCGTTTGAATGAAACAGAAGAGGAGTTTGACGCTAGACTCGAATCTTATGGAGGGTCAGACAATGAACGCTAAGCCTACCCGTTTCTTGTCATTTGTTCCTTATGCGGCTTGGATTGTTCTATTTGTAATTGCACCAATCGCGCTTATCACATACTATTCTTTTTTCGACTTGGCCGGTAATTTCACATTAGAAAACTATCGGAATTTCTTCACATCAATCTATTTCAAACTGATTGTCAATTCATTTTGGTATGCATTTCTCATCACATTTTTCTCATTGCTCTTTGCATATCCAACTGCGTATTTTTTGACGAAAACGAAGCATAAACAACTTTGGCTATTGTTAATCATTATTCCATCTTGGATCAACTTACTCTTGAAGACATACGCCTTCATCGGACTATTTGGTCTCTATGGACCGATTAACGCATTTCTTGAAATGGCCGGAATCGGACAACATCAACTACTGTTTACTGATTTCAGCTTTGTTTTCGTAGCGGTATATATATTTATCCCGTTTATGATTTTGCCAATTTTTAATTCGTTAGATAAATTAAATCCGGCGTTGATCGATGCAGCGCAAGACCTTGGCGCAAATGCATGGACGACATTTTCACGCGTCACCTTGCCATTGACGATGAACGGTGTTAAATCAGGGATTCAAGTCGTTTTCATCCCTGCCCTTTCGTTGTTCATGATTACGCGACTCATCGCTGGGAATAAAGTAATTACATTAGGTACGGCTATCGAGCAGCAATTCCTTGTCGCTCAAAATTGGGGGATGGGATCGACGATTGCTGTGTTCCTCATTCTATTCATGTTCATAATCATGCTATTCACGAGTGGTTCTGAAAAGGGGGCGGCCGGCAGTGGGAAAATTAAGTAAATTACCTAAACTATATCTAGCGTTTGTGTTCATTATTTTATATACGCCAATCTTCTACTTGCTTTATTATTCTTTTAACTCTGGTGGAACGATGTCTGGCTTTGAATCATTTACATTTGAACATTATGCTGCCGTTTTCGAGGACACCCGCCTTATCATGATTTTGATTAACACGATTGTCGTCGCTTTGTTATCGGCGCTCGTTTCCACAGCAATTGGCGTTTTGGGTGCTGTCACGATTACGTTCATTCGGAAAAAGGCTTTGAGAAATGCTATTCTTTCGATGAATAACATCCTGATTGTTAGTCCAGACGTTATTATCGGGGCATCTTTCTTAATTTTATTTACTTTAGTGGGTGTGAAGCTTGGCTTCGCTTCGGTATTAATCTCGCATATCGCTTTTAGTATACCGATTGTTGTTATTATGGTGTTGCCAAAATTGCAGGAAATGAGTCCGTCGTTAATCGATGCAGCAATAGATCTCGGTGCATCTAGGCGCGATGTGTTGACTCGAGTGATTATCCCTTTTATAAAACCCGGGATATTTGCAGGATTTTTCTTAGCCCTTACTTACTCGCTTGATGATTTTGCAGTAACATTCTTCGTTACGGGCAACGGTTTTTCAACGCTGTCAGTTGAAATCTACTCCATGGCTAGAGCCGGAGTCACTTTAACGATCAACGCTCTTTCTGGTTTAATATTTATCGTGACACTTTTACTCGTATTCGGGTATTATGCCATTAACCGAAAATCCAAAAACCCATTTTCGGGGGTGAGAAAATGAAAGATATTATTCGTGTATCAGTCGTGATTTTGGCCGTTTCGGCTATTCTGATTTTTATCAACGCAAAGCTCGCCAATACTGGCGGAGCATCCGGCAAAAATTCAATTACGGTTTTTAATTGGGGAGAATACTTGGATCCCGCTCTTCTTAAACAATTTGAAGAAGAAACAGGCATTAAAGTTATTTATGAAACATTTGACTCCAATGAAGCGATGATGACCAAAATAGAACAAGGCGGAACTACGTATGATATTGCTGTTCCATCGGAATATGCAATTGAAAAAATGAAAGAATCTGATTTGCTAATACCAATCGACAAAGCCAAACTCCCAAACCTTAAAAATATCGATCCTTATTTTCTTGATTTGGCATTTGATCCTGAAAACAAATTTTCTATTCCTTATTTTTGGGGAACTTTAGGCATTGCATATAATCCCGAGTTGCTTGATGGACAAACATTTGAAAGCTGGGAAGATTTATGGGATCCATCACTTGAACAAGAAGTGGTTTTAGTTGATAGTGCTCGAGAAGTAATTGGCATGGGGTTAAACGCTCTTGGCTATTCTTTAAACTCAACGAATATTTCAGAATTAGAGGAAGCCGCTGATAAATTAAGAACACTTCAACCGAATATTAAAGCGATTATTGGCGACGAAATAACGCAATTAATGGTTAACGGCGAAGCTGCTGTTGCTTTAACTTGGTCGGGCCAAGCTGCGGATATGATGTGGGATAATGAAGATATCGACTATGCAGTGCCCGAAGAAGGTTCAAATTTATGGTTTGACAATATGGTCATTCCTCGAACTGCGAAAAACATCGACGGCGCTCATGCTTTTATTAACTTTATGTTAGATGCGGAAATTGCTGCTCAAAACGCGGATTATGTCGGTTACTCCACACCTAATTTAGCAGCGTTGGATTTTATGGATCCAGAAGTAATCCAAGACGAAAGATATTATCCTGATGAAGAAGCAAGGAATCATCTTGAGGTCTATAAAAATCTTGGTCTTGAGATGCTCGGAACCTACAACGAGCTATTCCTCGGTTTGAAGATGGATTTGCAATGAACCACAACCACCCTAACTTGGGTGGTTTTTTGTTTTGGAACGGGCATATTCCTAAACTAAACACGTTATCGAGAGAAGGAAACGCTTTGGTCAAACTAGGCAATTATCGAAACTAGGAAGCATTTTGGTCGAACTTGGAAACGTTCCCTGACAACTAAGAAACGTTCGCATGAGAGAAGGAAACGTTTTGCCCAAACTAAGCAACGTTATCGAAACTAGGAAATGTTTTGGTCAAACCTGGAAACGTTTCCTGACAACTAAGAAACGTTCGCACGAGAGAAGGAAACGTTTTGCCCAAACTTGGAAACGTTACGCGATAACTAAGAAACGTTCACCTTAAATAAGCTCTTTCGTTTATGTAAAGTGTAATCGTCATCGACATATGATAAAATTCTTTGTAACTCGAAACGTTTTAGAAAGCTGGGATGCGTTATGGCCAAATCAACTAATTTTGCACTTTACATACTAATGTTTAATACATTCGTTACGATGTCGGGAATTGGTCTTATCATCCCGATAATGCCGGAGTACTTAGGCACATTTGGTGTGGCCGGACAAGTTCTGGGCTTCCTGATTGCAATGTTTTCATTTTCCCAATTTATCTTTTCTCCGATTGCAGGAGACCTATCCGATAAACATGGTCGTAAAAATCTGATTATCGTAGGATTGGTCGTCTATGGTATATCGCAGCTGATTTTCGGGATGGCTACTGAGTTGTGGATGTTATTTGTTTCTAGATTCTTTTCAGGATTAGGTGCTGCTTTCATTCTTCCGCCGACGATGGCTTTTGTCGCGGATCTCACGACGATTGAAAAACGAGGAAGAGGAATGGGGTTATTAGCAGCCTCCATGTCATTCGGATTCATGATTGGACCCGGCATTGGCGGTGTCCTTTCCAAGGTTAGTTTACAATTCCCTTTTATGATCGGCGCATCGGTAGCAATCATCGCTGCAATAGTTTCATTTTTTGCGTTGCCAAATCCCAAACCGATTGTCACGCACGAAATGGGTGTTGCACCTAAGCATGAAAATATCTTTCAGCAATTAAAGCGTTCCGCGGCTACTCCCTATTTCGTCATGTTCATTGTCATGTTCGTCTTCTCATTCGGACTCGCCAATTTCCAATCGACAATTTCTTTATATGTTGACCATAAATACGGATATACAATTTCTCAAATTGCTGTAATCATCACAGTCGGCGGATTCGTCGGTACGATAGCTCAAACATTTATCATTGGGCCGTTATTTAAACGGTTTGGTGAAATGCGTGTCATCCTAGTCAATCTTGTTATTTCAGCAATAGCGATGCTTTGGATATTATTTGTTAATTCATTTTCCATGATTTTGGTTGTAGCCACGGTTTTTTTCACAGCAACTGCACTACTGCGTCCCGCTGTTAATACACTAGTTTCGAAACTAGCAGGTGATGAACAAGGGTTCGCGGCAGGAATGATCACTGCATATATGAGTCTCGGAAATATGATTGGACCTGCATTAGCGGGAATATTGTTTGATGTTAATATTATTTATCCTTATATTATTGGAACCATTATCTTATTAATTTGTTTCTCGATTGCCTTATTTTGGTCAAAGCGAAATTCGAATTTACTTAACCCGCTCCTACAACAAAAAACGTTAGGCCCTTAAAAGGTCTAACGTTTTTTGTTGTTAATATTTATCTTTTTCGTTTATTCTTCAATAACTCGGCAAAACTTTCTTCTGCTGTCGTTGATGGATTTATTACATCCTCCACGACAATCCTTTTTGCTCCGAAGCCTTTAAAAAATCCAAACCGGCGTAGTGTAATATCGATAAAAAAGAAAATCATCGCCGCCAGAAGAAGCCCTTCTGCAATCAATTTCTTTTCCCCGCTTCTAAATGAATGGCTGCGAAATGCATCAGCGGGATTATCGAGCATGATTCCACCCGTCGAGTCAGCGATTTTTTCAAGCAACTTCACATTTGGCGGAATCCTTTTGTACTCTTCGTTATAAGGTACGGATATCCCAGCTTCAAAATAACCGCCTTTATCATCTGATACACCAAAAAACACAAGTCCTGGATTCGCATCGACAGTAACGCGCATTTTACCCGGTGCCAACGGTTCGGTTGTGAATGGTACCTCGACACCTTTTTCATCAATGATTGAAACGTCAAGAAACGCGGCGCTACGCGAGCTGTCCATCACCGTATACGTTCCCCCGTGCTCATGAGTGATAATGTATGGCACATCTTCATACGACGGCAGAAGCCTTCCTACGGCCGTATTCCAAAAGTCACCATAACCTTCCCATTGTGCAAAGTCCCCGGTCCATTTACCTGTGGAATCTGACGTGAATGCAATAGTTCTTCCAAGACCATACATCCATTCCGATAAAATTGGATCTTCTTTAGGGCTTTCACCAATCAATGTCGCCGTATTTTTCAATGTTGTTGCGATATAGGCATTCATTTCCGGAACTCCTTCTAAGAACAATGGATTCCATTCAGGAACACCTCCGAGCGACATGTGAAAAGGATTATCTTCGATATAGGTTCTTGTCATCATTGAAGTTTCTCGCGATAAGATTGCCGGAACAGTTGATTCATCAATGACATCATAGAACCTGCCGCCACCGATTTCCCCAAGGCTTTCCAACAATCTTCGGTCCGCATCACTACCAATTGCGACCGTTGACATTGTAATATTACTTCCTTTTCCATCAGCAATTACATCCTCATAACCCGGTGGCATTTCTGATTGTCCATCTGTTAATAAAATTATATGCTTACGTTGCAAATCGGAATTCGTGAGATCATCATAGGCTTGTTTCATTCCCGGATATATATCAGTTCCGCCTAACGCTGAAACTGATAGGATTTTCTCAATCGCCACATTTCTATCTCCTAATGTTGCTAGCGGGATAATGTTCCAAACCTTATCGTCAAAGGCGATAAAACCAAAAGTGTCATCTTCCCGAAGGAGTTCGACTGAACGGGCGGCAGCCTCTCTCGCTAGAACTATTTTCGAACCTTCCATACTGCCCGACCGGTCCAGTACAATGATTAACCCAAGAGAAGGAAGTTGTTCTTTACCCTTGATTTCCATTTCGACTGGAAGAAGTCGCTCAATCGGCGATTTGAAATAACCCCCGAGACCAAAACTTTCCTCTCCTCCAACCATCATGAATCCTGTTCCAAAACTTTTTACCGCCTGTTCGATAATTGTCATCCGTTTTTCGCCGACAGTATGGCCCGGAACATTATCAAAAATAATCGCACTATAGCCCATATATCCGGAGAGTGTTTCTGGCAATAAGTTCGCATTGATTCTTTCAACATCCATCGCTTCCTGGTCAAGAAACGATGGAATAATGGATGGATTTCGGTCAGTTTCAACAACGAGAACACGCGGAGAACTTTTGATCATCGTTACTGAAATCATGCGATTATTTTCTAATATTTTATCGTCCGCAACAACAAGCTTTGCCTCATACTTCAACAATCCTTCGTTATTTGAAGCCCTTCTTACGGAAAACACATTTCCACCCTGCTCGAGTTGTACCTCTTGCTCACTAATCATTTGATCATTTTCATAAATTAATAAAGTACCGTTAGTTCGTTCCGAAGCATCGATTTCTACGCGGAGTAATTGTTGCTCGCCAGCATAAGAAGTTCTTGGTGTTTCAAATGAAGTAATCGATGCGTCGGACCCAGCAGGACGTTCTAACAGTACGGTATCAATCACTGTTCGCTTATCTTTGAATTTAGGCAGTATTTTTTCGACGGACCCTGCTGTCTCCAATCCATCTGATAACAAAACGATGCGCGTAGCTAAATTACGATTTACAAGGGCTGAAGATAAGTCGATAGCTTTTGCAATATCGGTTGCTTCATTTTTCTCCATATGATCAGTCACTGGAACGACGACATCCATATTGGTGAGTTTCACATCGGTGCGAAAATTTTCGGCAAAAGAATAAACGCCGACGGAATGATTTGTTTTTCTTCCCTTCAAACTTTCCATTATCCATGAATCTGCGGCCGATCCGACTTCTTCGATAGAAGTGGATCGGTCCACGACAAATAATACTTGTTCCTGAGTAACCCGAAGCGTCAAATACGGAGATGTCAAGGCAAAAATAAGTATAGCAACTGCAATGCCGCGCAATACAAATAAAATGGAGCTGCGGCTTTTTATTCTTTGTCCCGATGACCGCCATGTATAGATCATATAAAGTCCTATCGGAATGAAGAGGAGTAGCCATAATGGTTGTTCAATGCGGATATCCACGTCTTCGCTGCACCTCCCATTCCATCAACAGTAAAAGTAACACCGGCAATATGAAGTACTTGCCAAACATCCATTTATTCTCTACGGTTCCCTCACCACTAATCGCTTTGCCAATCCGATAAGATGATCCCGTTTTCAAATCCAGCTCTTCATGTTCGAGTTGAACCGTGAATATTTTTTCATTAGCTGCTTCGGCTCGCGCTTTATAAACACCTGGAAGTTGCGGTGCGATGAAACTTGAGGTATCCGTAAATGATGTTACGTATTCGTCATCAACAGTGAAGACTTCAATTCCTGATTGGCCGCTTGAGAGGACAGCCTTTCTTTCATTGGGAGTAAATGTCCCTATCGCATTTCCTTCTGCACCGACTTGCTCAATCGCACTCCATATAAAAAGTGGAAATGAGGCATGGAGCGGCCAATCAGTCATTTCGACATCCGCTAGTATAATAATATCGCCGCGGCTCGATTTTTGGATAAAAGGTTTGTTTCCAATCATCGCTATCGTTTGAAATTCATCGAAAGCTGGGTATATCTCACTTACATAGACATTCGAAAGATCCGCAATAGAAAATAATGAATCTGACTTTGTCGAAATCACACCCGTAACCTCTTCCGGGTTTTCATCATTCCTGCCGATGAGAATGATTGGCTTAGTTCCCGATAGCAGGTATGCTGCATCGTTTGTAACGACAATCGAATCATCCATAGCTGCAGTCAATTCATTTTTCGATCCCGTGGAAACAGATAAACCAACGGCTTCGAATGCTTTCTTAATAAGCTCATGCAACTGGTTATCTATGATCGCATGAGTTGTTTCATTGCCAAGGCTTATATGCGCTTCGTTATCAGCGGCGTAATCATCGTCAACTAAGATTGATGCAGTTAAAGCTAAACTAGTTGGTAAATCTTTAAATGACAGAAGTAACTCCTGTTCGCCTTCGACCATGAAAGCATCTTTTACGAGCGTTGTCTTCGTTATGGGATCAAGCAGAATAATATTGCCGTCAATATTTTTTTCTGTTCGATTCAGAAGTTTAATAATCGCCTCTGTTCCATCAGGCGTGGCGACAGCCCCAAATTTATCAATTGAAACATTACGATAATTGAGATCGGATGCATTCACTGTCCATGCCATTGTATCGTTTGCTTCGGGAAGAACTTGCTGATTCAGTGAATCTGTAAAAATATGAATATCTACTTCACTATCCGCTGCAATCGACTGTGCGAACTCTATAGCTCTTTCCATAAATTCATGTTCATACGAAACTTCTAATTGATTTATTGCCGAAAGTACCTCTTCTGCATTCTTTTCTTCTCGAATGACAGTCATCGGTTCTTTCCCTGTCGATACAATCGTGATCGGTTGGCCTGACCGTTCAGTTACCATTTTTTTAATCGCTTCTTTATGTTTATCAAACAATGATAGCCCGTCTTTTTCCACAAGCATACTGGCTGATGTATCCATGACGACAATCGTTTGTCCATGAATCGCTTCTTCTTTTATCATAAAAGGGGCCAACAAAATAAATAATAATAGCAATAACGTCGCCATTTGCAGATAAAACAACGCGTTTTTTTGAAGATTTTTCAAATAGGGGGATACTTTTGTTTCACGCATCGACTGTTCCCAAAACATTGTCGATGATATTGTTTTCACTTCATATTTTTTACGAAAAAAATAATACAGGAGGACGGCTATCGGGAAAAGAACTGTCCAACTGTTAATCAAATTAGCAAATCCCAATGACCTTTCCCCCTATTCTAGCCAACCAATTTGGCGCATCTTTTTTGTGAGGAGCGTCATGACGCCAACATGGACATGTCCATGGATAATCTGAATACCATACTTTTTGCTAAGCGCGAATAACTTTCCTTCGTGGATTTCTTTCGCCTCAATGTATTGGCAAATGGAACGATTTGTCATTGTAACCTCGACGCTGTCCTCATTTTCAATATCAACCAATCGAACGTCCCCTTCAAACGATGGCAATTCCTCTGATTTTGACTGCACGAGGATAACACGCACATCATTGCAAATACCTCTCAGCCTTTTAAATAAATGCTCCCAGTTATCCGTTTCCTCTAGCCCATCCGTCACCAGAAATAAAACCGTTACTGCTTTTGGAATATGGCCAAATAAGTTGTCTGTAAATCCACTTTCTGAATTCGGTTCTTCAATTGACGATAGAAATTTAGTGATAGCGGCCCGTTGCAGAATCCCTTTTTTTCGTATGAGGCGATTTTGTCCATGAATCCGAGTTGAAACAGAAACGGTATCACCGCTTTTTAACGCAATATGGCCTAAACCAGCACAAAGTTGACGAGCATAATCCCACTTTCCCTCTACCTGCATGGATTTTGTTGAATCCAACACGATATGGATACGCATTTCTTGTTCATCAAGAAATTGCTTTATAAATGGTTGACCTGTTCGTGCATACACATTCCAATCGATGTGACGAAGATCATCACCTAAGTGATATTCCCTGAAATCCGAAAATTCTAGTGAAGAACCCGTCTTTCTAGACCGGTGCGTCCCTTTATGATGGCCAAGCCTTCCAGACTTTGTCGAAATTGATAGCGCGCCTAATCGATTTAAGAGCTGATTTGGAATTAGTTCTTCAGTCATTAGACGGATGCTCCTTGCTTCACGTCTTCCAGTAATTTTAGTAGGAGATGATCAACTTCCAATCCTTCTGCTTCACCTTCATAATTGATTAAAATACGATGACGAAGCGCCGGGAGAGCGACAATTTTAATATCCGCGATTGAAACATGTAATCTTCCCGCGATGAATGCTCGAGCCTTTGCTAATTTAATTATTGATTGCAACCCCCTAGGTCCGCTGCCGTATTGAACATAATTGGTCCATTCGCCGCTTGTGTCTTCCTTGAAGTGAGTTGCAGAAATTAGGTCAACCGCATAATCGATCATTTCGTCGGCGATGATGATTTCTTTTACCATCTGCTGGGCTATAACAATTTCTTCAGCATTCATCACTTTTTCTATTTTAATTTCCTTAGAACCCGTTGTTCGCATCATTATTTCTTTCAACTCTGTTTTCTCCGGAAACGGTAATAGAATTTTACAAAGAAAGCGATCCATTTGCGCCTCCGGCAGTGGATACGTTCCTTCCATTTCAATTGGGTTTTGTGTTGCCAAGACGAAAAATGGACGCGCCATTTCTCGCGTTTCCCCTAGGACTGTAACTGTTTTTTCACCCATCGCTTCAAGCAAGGCGCTTTGTGTTTTTGGTGTAGCCCGGTTAATCTCATCGGCAAGCACCATTTGACTAAAAATAGGCCCTTTTTTAAATACAAAATGCTGCTTTCCATCTTCATCTCTCTCGATAATACTTGTTCCCGTAATATCAGCTGGCATCAAGTCCGGAGTAAATTGAATTCTTGAAAATGAGAGATCGAGCACATCGGATATTGTCCGAATAAGCATTGTTTTCCCCAACCCAGGCAACCCTTCAAGAAGTGCATGACCATCAGCTAAAATCGAATATAACGAAAACTCAACGGCCTCATGCTGGCCGACAATAAATTTACCAATTTCACTTTTCACTCTTCCCAGCTTTTCGCTCATTTCTTTAAATTGTTCCTGCGTGTAAGGCATAACTTCACTCCCATTTCTTCTATTCAATCGATGAAAAATAATTAGAAAGGACACGTTGTAAATCTGGCGATAAATTCATTTTCTCAGTACTTTCCAAATAAGATTTTTTATAATTTCCAATCACTTCGTTATAAGGTCGTATAGCTCCTCTTTCAGTAAGTCCGAATGACTCTCGCTCTTCCGCTAATTCCCCTTCATTGAGGTTTCCACCATCAACAATAGGGTTTTGTGCCGCGCCAATCCGCTCAGAAGGAATGGAAAGCAAGTCACGCCCTCCGGATCCTTTTCCAATTCCAGAACCTTGGCCTGAACCTTGGCCTGGACCTCGACCCTGGCCTGGACCTTGGCCTTGACCTTGACCTTGACCTTGACCTTGACCCTTGCCTTGGCCTTGACCTTGACCTTGGCCTTGGCCTTCGCCTTGATCTTGGCCTTGACCTGGACCCTGGCCTTGACCCTGACCTTGGCCTTCACCCTGGCCTTCACCCTGCCCTTTACCTTCTTCTTTACCTTTTTCCTTATCTGCATCTTCGCCTTTACTCTGGCCCTGGCCCACGCCCTCGTCTTGCCCTTCTCCTTGGCCTTCACCATTGCTCGCAGATGAATCAGTCATTTCTGCTAGTGCGGGTAATGCCATGCTCTTTCCAATTTTACTTAAAGCTGTATTTGTTTTCTCGACACTCTTCGCAAGGCTTGTCGCCAGTTCTTTTAGCGCCGTTAATTCTTGTTCCTCCGCTTCAGAAAGTCCATCCGATTGACTAGTAGGCTCGTCAGCAAGTTTTTTCTTTTCAGTTAGCCTCAATTCTTGTAATTGAATTTCTTTTTGTTTTTTCACCAAATCTTTCAATGCTTCTTCAGATGACTCAGCTTCCTTTAAATCAACTAATAAATCTTCTAGCGCCTTTTTATTTTCCGGCATCTTTTCTTTTTCGATTAACTTTTCAACTTCTTTTTTCATCTCATCTACAATTTTCTTTTCTTGTTCAAATGCCTCCGCTTCAATTTGCGCTTCCGATGGAAAAGAAATTAAAAGAATTAAAATTGCAGAACTAACGATTGTGGCGATTAACACTTTTAGATTCACTAACTTTTTTTCTCTTCTTTTAAAATGGTCAAAAGCCCTTAAAACTTTTAAATTAGCCTCTTCGATTATGGGTGATGCCAATAAAGAATCACTTTCTTGAATTGAAACTGCAGTTAACAGGAGATTATGCGGAATATATCGATCAAGTTGTCGCGTCGCTTCATTTTCACTCACTCTATTGTAGACAGAATAAATAGCAGTTCCCACTAAGGCAAGAACCGCTAGGATGATTGCAAACCGCTCATAATAAGGAATGACGAACAGCCTCGAAAGCACAAATACCAAGACCGAACTAACAACGGCAAAGAATATTCCCGATTGCAACGTATAGACGAGTTTCTCGATACGAAGACGAAGCAATGCAGCATGAATATATTTGTGTATTGTAGATTTTCTATCCATTCGCCAAACCTCCTCTTATTTATGCCGTTTCATATTAACACGCAAGTTTTTAACCGCGATGAACAATGACAGCACCGTAATTGATAAATAAAATATTAAATAGGTTCCCCAAATCGGGAAGTCAATAACTGTAAATGAAGTAATGGCCTCCTCGATATCCGGTGTTAATAATGAAGCCATTAGTACACCAGGATTTATCGAAGCTAAAAAGTAGGCTGGGAATGATGTCGGAACCGCACTTGTACTTAACGACATCAACTGAGCAAACATCATAGCTAGAAAACCTGTGACAGTCGTTAAAAATAGCATTGTCCCATACGTTGCGATCATCGATACAATCGTACGGCGAATGATTGTTGAAAACATAACCCCAAGACTGCCGATGGCAAATAATGTGACAAATAAAAATAAAAACACCAGACCGAAATCTAAAGGAGAAATTCCGCCGAATAAAAATACAAGACTATAAATCGGAAGTCCAGCAAAAATCAGTAGTAATAAAAAAGCAATTGATGACAGTAATTTACCTGCAATAATCTGAAAAGAACTTTGGGATGTCGTCAGCAAAATGGGCAACGTCTGTTTTTCCCTTTCTGTACTAATTACCCCAGCTGTCAGTCCCGGACTGATAAATAATACTAAACCTAGTTGGATAAACGAAAGTAGCATAAACAGAAAAAAGCTCTCATCCGGCGTGAAATAACTCGTTCGATTTACACTCATCGTTACGAAGATAAAACCAAATACAAAAATACACATAACGATTAAATAAAACAAAATTCCGTTAAAACTTTTAGGCGACCTGAATCTCAACTTTATTTCTTTCGATAATACTGGATTATTTATATTAAGCTTCATCTTCACTCGCTCCTTTCGTTATTTCCATGAATACATCTTCTAGATTTGTGACATGTTCTGTGAACGAAAGAATCGGAATGTCATTTGCCATCGCATTTTTCAGTAAATCAACTTGATCATCGTCTGTTCCTTTAAATGAAAAACTAATTCCATTATTCATCTCTAACTTTTCAATATTCATAATGAATGGATTCTCTTCGAAAAAATGAATGGTTTGCTGTTCAATTGCCTTCATCATATTCACTGTAATCACTTTTTCGCCCCGGAGTTGCGTTTGAATCTCACTGACCGAACCGTGCGCAATTATTTTGCCATTGTCTATTACTCCAATTTCATCACACATCTCAGCTAGCTCAGGCAATATATGCGAAGAAATTAAAATTGTCTTCCCCATTTTTTTCAAAGACTTTAAAATATCGCGCATTTCAACCCGAGCCCTAGGATCAAGACCCGACGCAGGTTCGTCTAAAATAAGGACTTTGGGATCATGGATAAGGCTTCGCGCCAAACATAATCTTTGTTTCATCCCTCTAGATAACAAGTCGACGTATTCATAACGTTTATGCGTCAAATTAACAAGTTCCAATAGTTGAGGAATTATTTTTTGCCGTTCAGAATCAGAGATTCCGTAACTTGCAGCATAAAAATCTAAATACTCTTCCGCTTTTAGTTGATCGTAAACTCCGAAGAAATCTGGCATATACCCAATCATTTTCCGAATTTCCGTAGGGTTTTTTCGAACGCTAATTCCATTTATAAATAATTCGCCCGATGTTGGTTGTAACAGTGTCGCAAGTATTAAAAACATAGTTGATTTCCCAGCGCCATTCGCACCGACAAAGCCAAAAACAGTTCCTTCTTCTAAAGACAAGTTAATATCATCTAATGCTTTAAAATTCCCGTATTTTTTTGTTACGCCTTTTATCTGAATCATTTAGACACCTCCCCTACTAATTCCAATTTCGGGAGAACTTCTCCAGTACTGTATCTTCCACTATTAAATATTATATGGAGGGAGAGAATCCCATCCTCAGTTATATAGTCCATTATATTTTCAGTGATAATCATTTCATTTGATTCGATTAACTCGTATTCGCCAGTCCGGTTATTCAAGAGTTTGCTCCTGTATAATTGATTATCAAGATTGGATAACTTCATTGTTGCCCAGTCAACCTTCGTTGTTACTAATTCTTCAGGCAACCTCCATGTCTGTGTATATTCGATCCCTTCCTGATAGGCTTCCTCTATCGGATTTTCGATAATATAGTAATCATATCCTTGCTCGCTAATTGCCATATACATTTCGATCATATTTTCATCAGCCGTGATTTTCCCTTGTAAAATATGTTCTGACTTTATGGGATGGACAATCATCGTTAATGCAGATAGTGAAGTTTTAACATTTTCTAGTGTGACTGGAACTACTTGCGTATCCGTATAACCGATAAGAACAGGTTTGTTTGATAAACTCATATTGTCACTGAAAAATGTCAGGGCGTTATTTTTCCGTATTTTCATTAGATCGTCATTGGCTGCGGTCGAGTACATTGCTTGATATGGCAATCTTGGACCTAATAGGGTCGTTTTTAACGTTTCATTAATTTCAACGGTTTCCCCTGCTCCAATATCGTCTAAGGAGATAAAATCGCTTCCGGCCCATATGGCGACATCTTTTAACTCAAATGGAAAATCATTTGTAATCGATCCAGCTAACATTCCAGTTTTAAATGATAAATCGTTGACAATCCCGCCGACATCTTTTAAGTTTGTTTCGCCGTAAACCGATGCGACATTCCAATAACCAACATTTCTGAAATGCAATGATGTGCCTTCTGCATTATTTTCAAGTATCGCTCGTTTGTGGAACATGTTCGCGCTCGTATTAAACATAAAACTTTGAGGCGAGGCGGTTAGCGATGTTCCGTGCGGCGCTTTAAAGATATAATTACCAGATTTATTTGACAGTAGCGATTCGGCGAAGTAGCCTTTAATATTTCCGTCTGTTTCTACATTTAAAATCGCCGTATGTTGAATTTGTGCTCGACCAATCCGATCTTTCGCACCATAACCAAAAATTGCAACAGAGGTCAATAATGCAATCGCAGGTATAATCCACCATGCATATTCACGCTTATCCTTACGTTTTAATATAAAGTACAATATCGGAATTATGATAATAATATACAGTGCGATAATTCCGAAAATTAAGGGCGCAGAAACTTTAAAAGATGAAAATAATTCATTGGAGTGACCAACCGTGTAGGAAAGTTGATTCAACGGGTCATGCCCATATTGGTTAAATGGAGAAAAAATAACATTTTCTCCAGCAGTAAATAATGCATTCCAAAAAGCTGTCATTCCAGGGGACTTCGCAAGAGGCTCATCTCCTAGGGAAAATGCAGTTTGAATTACAAGTCCTTGCCCCAGCTTTTTATGTGCAACAAGCAAATCATCTTTTTCCTGAACGAGCGTGACAGCATCTTCATTTAGTTCGGATGAATATACACGAATTTCTTCCTCGAACCCAGTTGTATTCGCCCATTCATTTAACACAGTCGGTACAATGTCAATTTGTCCAGTCAACTTCATAGGTAAATAAGGTGAAAAAACGCCAACTTCATCTTCCAAATTATCTGAACTGCCTATTATTATAATTCCGCCATTTTCAACCCATTCAAGTAATGCAAGTTGTTTTTCGCTCTGCAAATCCGCAAAAGCATATTCATCTAAAATAATATAATCAATTACACCCCAACCACGTGCATCTTCCGGGAAATTCATAACGCCTACTTTTTCCGAATCGATCAATTGAACATTGGAAGAAGATCCGATGTCTACGCTTTTTAACGAAACAAGTCTGTCTATGTTATTTGTAAAGGTCAAAATCATTTTCTCGTCATGATACATTGTTGCTGTTGGCGACTGTGCACCCGAATGTTTAATTTCCTTGCCTTTCTTCCAACCGCCTTCATAGAAATAAATGGTTTTCGTGTTTGGGCCGCCGTACATTCCAGCGACACCTTCCATATTATGGACGATGAAAGAAACTGTTTTCGTTTCCCCTGTTCCAATTTCAAGGGGAAAAGCTCTGCCCATTCCTTGTTGATAAGACTCCATCACATCTACTACTAAATCGCCACTAAAATGGGTTCCCGAATTTTCAACCGTAATCGAAATCGGAGCCCCTTTTTCATACTTTGCTTTTCCGTCAATTCCGGCAGAAACTTTAACCGTTAGGTCCGGCTTCGCCAAGGCCGTAACTCCTGGAATCATTAAAATAAAAATGAAGATTGCCAGTAAAAACCCCATAATCTTTTTCAACATAATTTACGGCCCCCGTTTTGTATGAGTCTTTCTTAATAGTACGAATGAGCGAGAAATAAGTTTCATTTACTGAAAGCTTTCATTCTTTTGAATCATCTTTGCATGCTGTTGAACAATTTCTGTAAATGCGGACACTTGCTTTAATGCAAAGGATGACTCATAACCAATAAGCCAAGTATCCCGTGTCAATTCAAACTCTTCTTCACTGTTCAATAACGGAATTTTATTGACCTTTTCATCGCCGATCAATGTTATCGCCGGTAAAATAGCATAACCAATTCCATTAAGCGCAAGTTGCTTGCAAGTTTCTATTTGGTCGACTGTAATTTGTCTTTCAGGTTTTTGCGAGAAATGTCGTTGCCACCAATGTTGAATTTCTCGATGATAGTTTGAATCGCTTTTGAATTGAACAAAGGGACGCGTCGTTTCTCTAATTTGATCTAGTGATGTGATTTCATTGTCTACTAGATACAGTTGGTCACGAAACAAATATTCCTTCCGGCTTTTCCAATCCGTTTGTCCACGGACAATTCCTATATGAGCTTCCCGTTCGTTTAACGCTTTAACAATTTCCGAGCTCCACCCAGTCATAAGTGAAATTTGTGCATCGGGGTAACGCTCAACAAACTCTTTCAACACCTGGGGCAACCACGTATGTCCGATGATTGAGGCACAAGCTATTTTCAAAGTGCCATGCACTTTATCCGCCATCGATGCAATCATTTCAAGTGCTTCTTCTTTTTTCAAAATAGCTTCTCTTGCATACTCAACGACTAGTTCTCCAGCCGGTGTCGGTTCCAAACCTTTTTGCGAGCGAATAAATAATAATGTATCCCATTCTTTTTCAATTGATTGCAGACGTTGCGATAAGGCTGGTTGGGATAGAAATAAACGATCAGCGGCTTTTCGCATATTCCCTTCCTCAGCAAGTGTTTTTATGATTTCAAGCTCGATCATCGACATTTAAAAGCTCCTTTCCCCGTGGTATCCGTAAAATGAGCAAGAGACTAATAACTGCGAATACAGCAACGCCGACATAAACCCACTGCAATGATTGGCCTAGTGCATTTTCAAGCAAATTAACTTCTGGCATCGAAATTGCTTTGCGCCCCTCATCGGTCAGCAGAAGATTTACATTGTCAACGTCAAAGCTGGAATTGTTCTTTTTAAAAGCAGCCATCAGCGTAGCATTTAATATTGCCCCGTAAAAAGCTGCTCCGACTGTATTCCCGAAATTACGCATGAACATATTTGCCGCAGTTGCTGATCCTCTCATCTGCCTCGGAACCGCCCCTTGGATTGTGACGACGAAAGCAGTGCTAGTCAACCCCATGCCTATACCGACAAAGAAGCTTGACATTGCAGCCCATAATGGACCCGAAGTTGCATCCATCAAGACAAACAAAATTGATCCGATAATGAGAAAAATCCCACCGATAAATGAAACCGTAAACGTCCCCCATCGGATTAATAGATGCCCCGCAAAAGACGAAGCTATTGGCCAACCGATAGACATAGCTGTCAATGTAAATCCAGCGATAATTGCTGGTTGCCCCATGACGCCCGTCACAAAGGTCGGTAAGTAAGCAGATATTCCGATTAGTATAAAACCGGTGGTAAAGGAAACTAAATTAGCATATAAAATGACGGGATTCTTCCAAATTGAAAAAGGCATTAATGGATCTTTAGCAGTGCGTTCAACAAATATGAATAATGTTAGAAGAGCAAAAGCAATCAATAATAATACGATACTTGCTAGTGAAAGCCTTCCGAATGATTGACCGCCTTCAACTAGCCAAATTAAAATAGCAGACAATGAAATGGTTAATAAAGCTGCTCCTTTATAATCAACCGTTACTCCTTTTTCTCGTTCTGGTTCATGAAGAAATACGCCAATCCCAATCATAGCTAAAATGCCAAGCGGGATATTCACCCAAAAAACATACGCCCAACTAAAATAATGGACAATGCCCCCGCCAATCACAGGTCCGAGAACAGCTGAAATCCCCCAAATACTTGACAGATAACCTTGCACTTTAGCTCTTTCTTTAGTTGAGTATATATCACCTACAATAGTCGTCGCAATTGGCATTACAGCGCCTGCTCCGAGACCTTGAAGTAGTCGATATAAAATTAATTGTTCCATAGTGGATGCAAGTCCGCATAAAAAAGAACCGACGATAAAAATCGTCATGCCGATAAATAGAATTGGCTTTCTTCCAAAGAGGTCCGCTAATTTCCCGTATATTAAAACAGTTACGGTACTCATTAACAGGTATGCCGAGAATATCCAACTATACCTCGAAAACCCGCCAAGATCTGATGCGATTACTGGCATTGCAGTTGTCACGATTGTTGCCTCGACCGCACTCGCAAACATTGCAAGCATGACAGATATAAGGACGAGCGGTCTATTCATTACTTTTTTACTTAACCCCATATAGTTCACCTTCCAAAAAGAGAAGGCTCCTCACTAACGGAGCCTTCTCAATTGTTACGCAATTAGTCAACGGAATATATATATTTCTTAAACTGTTTCAAAATAACTCTTCTCGTTAAAATACCTGCAAATGTTCCGTCTTCTTCTACAACACAAACAAAAGGATTATCAATTACCAAATCCAATCCTCGTTGGAAGCGATCTGTGGTCCGTATCGTCGGAATGTCGGTTTTCATTATTTCATCTACTTTTAAATCAGGTAATCGCTCATATTCAATATGCGCTAAACCTAAGATGGAGTCAGTGACTGTTCGAATACTAAGAAGTCCTTTTAAACGGTCATCCGCATCAAGCACTGGAATTGATGAATATCCTGTCTTTGTTAAAACGAGGAGGGCATGTTCCGCATTGTTACCAATTTGAACGTGGACAACCTTTTCAGCTGAAATAATATAATCTGCGATAGGTGTAAACAAAAACTCTTTATTTCTAACAGAAATCATGCAAATCGGCTCCTTCTATCTCTGTGCTGGAAATTTTAAACCTACTCATCTATCATAGCACAAGAAGCCTATAGTACAGAGTAAAAAGTAAAAAAATAGCGGTCCACTCAATAAGATAATCTGCTTACTATCATTGTTTCTAATTTGCTTGCTTGACTTACCTGCGTTTGCTAGCACTTGAGAGTGTTTTTCTTGCACTCGAAATAAACGTCTGTAAACAGGGGCTTTTCACCTATACATATGCAGTGGCGATTTGCCGGAAAACGTATTTTCTGAACAGAAATCAACAGTTTTCATAAAAAAACGCTTACTTGAATAATTGATAGGTCAAGTAAGCGGGCAATTACTTTTATATCCTGTATGCAAATGCATAGTATAAAATCATAATTCCTATAAACATTGAAGCCACCAATATAATCCAAAAGATTGGATTTAATGTAAATGGATGATCTTCAACCGCTTTTGGAATCGCAGCATCTTTTTCATTCAAAATTCCTACTGCTCGACTTGTTTTCTTAACGGTTGCAATACATATTGCAATAATAATAATGACAACAACAATAAACGGTATTGTCCAAATATCCACTCGCACATCACTCCTTTAACATGAGCATGTGCAGTTAAAATATAATTAACCGTTTGAATTTTTATTTCTCAAAACGGAAATTTATTAAGCCATTGTCCGCCGTCAAGAGTAACAATTTCTCCATTCATGAAGGCCGCTTTATCTGACATGATGAATGCCGCAAGTTCTGCAATTTCCTCGGGTTTTCCGATTCTTCCGAGTGGAATCGATGCTAGTGTTCGTTTTGCAGCTTCTTCCGATTCCCATAATCTATCTGCACCACCTGTACGTTCAATTGGACCAGGTGCGATTCCGTTCACTCGAATTCCGTATTGCGTTCCCCATTCGACCGCTAGCGTTCTTGTCAGCGACATGACACCCGCTTTAGCTGCTGCCGAATGAATGACACCAGCACCTGCATCCCAAGCATACGTTGCAAGCATATTTAAAATCGTGCCTTTTTGCTGGTTCTCTATCCAATACTTTCCCACTGCACTCGAACAATAAAACGTACCGTTTAACACGATGTCGATTACTGATTTCCAACCATTCGGTGACAGTTCTTCCGCACGAACGATAAAGTTCCCCGCAGCATTATTAACGAGACCATCAATACGTCCAAATTTCTCATCCGCAAAGTCGACCATTTGCTGAACAGATTCAACATCCCTGACATCCATTTGAAAAACAGTGGCTTTTTCGCCAATCTCTTCTTGCGCCGCATGTAAGCGTTCAAGATTTCTGCCTGTGATGACGACATTTGCGCCTTCTTCTGCGAACTTTTTCGCCATATATTTCCCCATTCCATTTGATCCGCCCGTAACTATCATCACTTTTCCATTAAACATATTATTCCCCCTTAGTGAATGAATACTCACTCATAATATATCATAAATGAATTTAAATAACGACAAAAGATTCCAAATTATCTTTCCCGACTTTTCACTGCATCGTGCAATTCGAATTAATTCATGTACAATGAATGTCCATTTTGGTATTATAGAAAATGTATAGACCTATACAACAATATTAAAAGGAGGCCAATTTTGAAAAGTAGTCCATCTATTCGAGACATAACAGTCGCAATATACACTGTAAATCGCCATGCAAAAACTGCACCTGATAATAAAGAGTTATATGAACTGAAAAAGCTAGCGCTTGAAAAACTCATTAAAAATGGTCATGCAACAAAAATCGGATTGCATTTTGTCGACAATCCAAAATTTAGTAAACAACATTCAACGACGCTTGTTCGTTGTTGCGATTTCCTCTTCCACATGATCCCTGAAAAAGAAGACTTCAAATCTCTTCCACATCTAGGTCAACAAGACCAAACTTCTCGTAATCCTCAAGAGCGCATGAGTTTACGCGTAGCAAAAGAGCTACTTGAAGGTTTCATAGGAATATCCCCAAAAAAACCAATTATTAAAAAGAGCAAACTACAAAAGAAAAGCGTTCATAACATTCACAAAACAAATAGTTTCCGATCATCATATTTGGATGGTTAATCAATTAAATGGACTGGTTAATTGCGCAAAAGCAATTAACCAGTCCATTTTTTATGAATTCATTTGGTATTTTTTATAAATGACCTGCGTTCCATTGTCTCCATAACCTTGTTCCTGCAAATGATGATACATGCTTCGTGCCAGATCCAAACCTGGTAACTTCAATCCCATTTGTTCGGCTTCTGCTAAAGCAATGTCCATATCTTTCAAAAAGTGTTTGACATAAAACCCTGGTTCAAAATCTTCCTTTAGCATACGCGGTACTAAGTTGGAAAGGGACCAAGAACCAGCAGCGCCTGTTGAAATCGACTTTAAAACATTTTCAGGGTCGAGTCCCGCTTGCTCAGCATAGACAATCGCCTCGCAAACACCAATCATGTTTGTTGCGATGGCAATTTGGTTACACATTTTTGTATGTTGGCCTGCGCCCGCTTCTCCTTGATAAATAATATCTTTCCCGAAAACTTCCAGAACAGGACGAACCTTATTAAATATCTCTTCGTCGCCGCCGCACATAATTGAAAGCGTAGCGTTTTTTGCTCCGATATCGCCACCAGAAACAGGCGCATCGATAGAGGCCATATTGCGAGTGATGGCTTCGCTTGCAATGCGTTTAGCTAATGCTGGACTCGATGTAGTCATGTCAATAAGAATATGTCCATCACTTCCTGCTTCGAATATGCCTGACGGACCAAAGTAAACAGCTTCCACATCGGCAGGATATCCTACCATCGTAATGATGATATTCGCTCCTGTTGTTGCTTCGCTCGCAGTTTCAGCCCAGTTCGCACCTTCACTAATAAGTGCGGCTGCACGTTCTCTCGTACGTGTGTAAATAGTAACTTCATAGTTAGCCTTAAGTAAATGTCGAACAATGCTGCTTCCCATAACGCCGGTACCTATAAAGGCAATTTTCCTTAAAACCATTCCAATTCCTCCCCATTTTAATTCAGCTATTTTGTTTATTCTATCAGAAATTTTAGATTCCGACATTTTATTGCCATTAAACAAAAAAAGAGGATGAACTTTTTGTCGAAGTTCATCCTAAAAAGGGGGAAATGAGAATGTTGCTGTGTTCAAATATAATATCCCCACTTTATCTAGTGCTTAAACATTTTTATTAAAATTATTTATTTTTATTTTATTTAATGTTTCTAAAAACTGTCGACTTTCTTCTTCAGAAATCGTCAAAGAACCATAACGAACCTTATCATACGTTATAATGGGTTGAATTTCCTGTTCCCATCCCATCCTCTCAAACCATTCCTTCACTGTTTCACCAGCTAATCGCGAGGATTTTGCAAGATGTTCGTCTTTTTCAAATTACTGAAAGGCCAAGCACACAACATTTGTAGTCGATAAAAGATTTACATCTTGATTTTTAATTCTTTCTCTTTTATTTTGTCCAAACGGTTGAAAACTGTAAGATGGCATCTTCAATATTTCAATACTGATTTTACGTTTTTTTAGAATCATGATCACAAATATAATTGCAATAACGATTACGATTATAGTTATAATAAAACCCAGATTTATTTGACCAGATGAAGTGGGGATTTCAAGAACTTCATCTTCTATTTGCTCGCCTTCAGGAATTCTCTGTTCCGAGTCCCCCACCAAGAATCTATTCACTAACTACTCTCAGAAAAATACTTTTCTCGTATTTCATTCAAATCATCTGCAAATCGACGACCTTCTTCTTCGGATAAAGTCATGGATCCATAGCGTGCCTTGTCGTAAGTCGAAAAAAGTTTTTCATTTTTTCCCCAGCCCATTCTTGAAAACCACTCTTTAACCGTTTCCCCTGCAAAGCGAGGATACTTTGCTTCATGGGCATCATTTTCAAAACGTTGGTACGCCGCACGCACAGCATTTGACCCTATCGAATAGTCATAAACTTGTTCAATATCCGGTTTCTTTTTGTCGCCCCGACCGAATAAACGTACTTTATACGAAAGACTTTCTGATTCCGCGTATACACGCTGCCTTTTTCTATAAATCATAAACAGAACTATAACGGCTGCTATTACGGTCATACCTACAACATAACCCCAAATATTAAGCTCCGTACTTGAAGAAAGTATCGTAAGTTTTTCATCTGCATCATCTTCAAAGTTCAAGATAGGCGTTGGCATCTCTTGATACTCTTTCCATCTTAAGTAATCGAGCCAATCAATTACATAATCGATAAAGGGTGTAATGGCCGCCGACACGAACATAAATATTCCGCCAAAAAGAAATCCCGAAACAGCTAGAGCGGCGTTACGGACCGGCTCAAGTAAATAAAAGATTACAATATAGGCCGCGATTCCAATACCCATTATTGCAGCAAACACTTTACTTGTTTCTTTCCAATCAAATTCCGGCAAGCGCCTTCCAAGTATCAAAGTTGTTATATAACGCATTACAATAAACAGGATTGTTGTCATCAAGAATAATAATACATTCACTTTATTTATTTCTGTTGCATGCGCTTTCAACAAATAACTACGGGTAATAAAATAAAAAACTGTAAAAACAATTGTATTTATCGCGAGAAAGTTCCATCTGCTATTTCGTTGCAACCCAAAATTAGCATGCATCCGCCAGCAAGCATACATAAAAATAAAAACCGTTACAGGTATTGCCGTCCCAATAAAATAAAAAGGCATAGCAAGAAGGAACGAAAAAATTAATCCCATAAAAATTGAATATCTTTTCATATAAAAAAATAAATAGCTGGCTATTCCCACAACTATAGATAGTACAATTAATAAGTAATGCGGACTCAACATTAAGTTTTCAGAGATTAAGAGAAGTGGATAAGTAAGCAGTATGAGTTCAAGTATGAAACTTTCGACGTTTTTCAGTCTGAAACTGATTCCATCGATTTGTCGTTGATCCACTGCTCCTCACCCCTTTCATAAGAACTATCGATAATAACTTCGCTGCGCTTCGACCATTTTCCATGAAAAGCATGAAAACGTTCCGGCTCATGAGTAATCAGTACAATCGTTGGTGCTAATTGTACTTTCGAATCAAGGCTTCGAAGTATATTTTCAAAAGGGATTTTCGCATTTCTTTCAGAGATTTGAGCTAATAATTCAAGCGACTTTTGATATTGGACTTTTCCGACACCAGTTGTTTGATGAATATAGGGTACCGCACCAAACGTTCGTATATTGATGATAATCTCATAAGGAATTTCATGGCGTGTACAATAATCAACATACGATGCCATACGTTCTACTTTTCTTTCAAAGTCCCCATCCGTACGCGCCTTTTCAATTGCGTTTACTATAAACATCACTGATTGTTCAGTAACTGGCATATACTCTTTTGTTTGTAACTTTTGCATGCGAGCACTGGCTGTCCAATGAATTTGATCAAAACGATCTGTCGGTACATAATCTCGGGTCCCTATCGGTTGAAAGACGTCGTGGAATAATGACTGACGCTGCGGAACTTCGCCCGGTTTAAAAGGCGACGGATTTAACTCGCCTTTAAATGGGACAATATTTGGATACACAAGATTTTCTTGTGCAACCGTATCTTCTAGCTCCATCAAAACCGAACCTTCCCCAAAAATATGAGGAACTTCAACCATGACACGCGTGATTCTAGATAATCCTCTTTTTCTACCTTCCAGCGGAATACTTATACGCACCGATTCATAACTACCTACTGAGAAAGGAACAGTAAAGTCAAAAATCCCGCTGAAATGTTGCAATTCATCCAAAGCTGGAATCACAGAATCCTCAATCGAAAGCGTTAATTTCCCGTTCCATATCGGCAGTCTTCCATTTTCAAATTCCATGACTAAATCCGTTTCGCTTCCAATTAAAAAACGCGCTCTATTTTTAACCGGTAGTAGTTTTAGGTCTTTACCTACATTTTTATAATACATATTTTGAAAAACGCCAATCAACAAAATAGAAGCAAAGCAGGCCGCCAATACAGTTTGAAAATAAATGATTGCAAATAGCAGGAAGACTAGTGCGACGCCCATCATCATATGGAGTGACTTGAACCCCTCTTCATGGCGATTCCAATTCATTAGATTGCCGCCTCGATCGGTGCTGGTATTGATCTTATAATGTCACTCAATACGTCGTCTAATTCTTTTGTCAGCATACCTTCTGTCGACAACTCCATACGGTGTAATGCCGCGGGTTCAATTATTGCTTTCACATCATCAGGTGTCGCGAAACTTCTTCCAGATATATAAGCATGCGCTTTGGCAGCTCGTAAAATTGCAAGTGCCGCACGCGAGCTGAGACCAAGTTCGATGAAAGCGTGCTCCCGAGTCGCACGGACAATTTTCAGTATATAATGTTCGATATCTTCATGGACCGTTACTTTACTTGCCTCAGTTGCCCATAGTTTCACATCACCTGGCCCTATTATCGATGAAGTGGTAATTTCGCCAGGATTATTCCCGTATTGCCTTAAAATTTGTTGCTCTTCTTCCAATGACGGATAACCAATATTCAATTTAAATAAGAAGCGATCGAGTTGGGCAGCAGGTAATGGAAAAGTTCCTTGTTGGGACTCGATTGGGTTTTGAGTCGCTATTACCATAAATGGAGTTGGAAGTTTTATTGTTTCACCGTCGATTGTTACCTGCTTCTCCTCCATTGACTCTAATAGGCTTGACTGTGTACGGGGTGTTGCTCTATTCACTTCATCCGCAAGCAAGATGTTTGTTGAAACCGGACCCGCTTTTAAAACAAAGTCCTGCGTCTGCGGATTAAAATAACGTATCCCGGTTACATCTGAAGGAAGTACATCAGGTGTAAACTGTATACGTCTAAATTCGCCTTTGAATGCGCTGGCAAAGCTTTTTGCCATCATCGTTTTACCTGAACCAGGAACACTTTCTAATAAAACATGTCCTTCTTGCAATAATGCAATTAACATATAGTCGAATTCTTTTTCTCTGCCAATAATAGCCTGATTCAATTCTTGCTTAAATTCATGGATGGAAACCACTCATAACCCCTCCGATAATATTTTATCTGTTTTTACCTAAATTATCGTTTTTACTTTGAAATCCTTCATAACGATTAATCAAAGCATCTAGCTTTTGACTTATTTTTAGTGTTTCCCTGGAACCCAAACCTGTTGACATGGCAATTTCAATCATTAATTTACGGGTCTCTTCGATTTCTTTTTCCACCAATACCCCTCCGCGGTTCCTTTACTTTGCCTTAACCGTTTTGAATTTCAAACATTCAAATCAAAAATATTTGCTTTATTAATATAGTACCAGACCGAAATCTAATAAAGCAAACTTATCTCAATTGTCCGAAGATGACTATGAAATTATTTGCGAATAAATTTTGGGAAAAAAAAATGGCACTCATTTTCGAGTTGCCGTTTTTTCACGATAGATCTTTGACTGATAAACCGAGTTTTTTCAGTAATTCAATTGCTGTATTTTGCTCTTCAGCATCCAAACCGCTCATAAGAGATTCGATATTTTTTGCATGTTCGGGAAATATAGACTCTATCAGTTCTATTCCATCTTTTGTTATTGAAATATATGTTACCCGCTTGTCCTCCGAACAGAACACTCGCTCAAGAAATCCTCTCTTCTCAAGTTTGTCAACAACATAAGTCATTGAACCGCTTCTAAGTAAAATTTTTTGACCGATTTTTTGAATGGGCTGTCTTCCCCTATGGTATAGAAGCTCCAAAACACCGAATTCCGTTGGATTCAAGCCATATTGTTCAATCAATTTGTGAGCTTCTTCCAAAATTACTTTACACGAACGGGATAAGACAATAAATAACTTTAAAGCACGATCTGTACTATTTTCCATAACTTTTTCCACCTTCTGTAATTCCCAACTGATTAACTATAATTATAAGGGAAATTAAAGGTAATTGTCAAAAATTCATTGTACAATCTCTGATTGTAAAGCTATTTTCTCCTTCGATGACGAGTTATAAATCGTAGCAGAGGGAAAAGATACGATAAATTCAGACCCAACGCCAACCTCGCTTGATACAGAAACTGTACCCCCATGTTCTTCAATCGTTTTAATGACAAATGGCAGTCCTAAGCCGGTTCCTTCAGATCGCGTGGTAAAGAAAGGCATAAATATTTGTTTTAATTGGGTTACAGGCATGCCATGACCTGTATCCGATATTAAAATATCGACCTTATTATCTTCTTTCGCTTCCAAGCTAATCGTTAACTTTCCGCCATGGTTCATCGCCTCTAGTGCATTTTTCATTAGATTTAATAAGGCTTGCTTCAGTTTTGCTGCATCCCCGAAAATAAATACCTCATCCACATCACCCATGTATTGTATGATTGAAATCCCTTCAATTCTAGCCTTCGGTTGAAATAGATTGATCATCGTTGATAACAATTTAGGTAAAGAAATAAATGTTTTTTCTTCGATACTCGGCTTGGATAAGATGAGCATTTCATTCAAGATAGATTCCATTCGGATAATTTCATCATCTATAACCGTTAAATACTTTTCAGATTCCTCAGCAGTTGAATTTCTTAATAGCTGAGTAAATCCTTTAAGTGTGGTAATCGGATTACGGATTTCATGGGCAATGCTTGCTGCAAGTTGCCCCACTTCATAAAGTGATTCTTTATGAGCTAACCGTTTCTCCAAAATAACTTTTTCAGTGCGATCCGCCATTCGGGTAATAAACATTCCTACGGACTCATCATAATAAGTCTTGATATAATAATAGCTAACCTCTCCCGATGGCTTTTCATAAGAGTGTAAAGTTTCAGCATACCATTCGCCAATCACTTTCTGGATGAATTTTGTTGATTGCTCTTTCGAAAAACCTAATGAACCGAAAAATTCACAAGCGCTTTTCCCAATAAGCATTTTTCTCGACATTCCAAGAAAGCTATACGAATGTTCATTAACGTTTTGAATAATTCCAGTTTGATCAAAAGCAACGAATAGACTTTCAGATTTCTGGAATATTTTCAAATTGCTCACCTCGAGTTCTTCTCTAAGCATTTGGGGCACATTGAAAAGTGCAATAATTTGTCGTGTTTCATTACAATATATGAGGTGCACCTTTACAGAATCGGCTATATTCTTTGGTGCTAACGCGATGGGGAGATTGGATGAGGTGTGTCCATCATTTATTGTCAACTCTATTTTCTCGTCCCACAAATGATTCGACTTTTCATCTGATAAGTCTTTAATATTTTTTATTTCTCCCAATCCGAACTTTTCTTTAAACTCATCATTTATTTGTATTATCCTGCCTCTAACATCTAAAATAGCAGCTGGTTTACGTGCATTTTCAAAAAACATAATGAATTTACTTGCCTTTTCTTGTTTCAACTTCAAATTCATTCCCCCTAGCTCCGTAGTAAAACAGTATGAAGAATGCTCACAATTCATGCTAAGAAACTACGCAATGCAAAGTACGCTTAATTCCGATTATTCCATAATTAAACAAATAATGGTATAGGCATAAAGTTATGGTTATGAGTAATATTTCTTATTTGATAATGATTTTTTTTCGCAAGGAACTTCTCCGTAAAGATTCCTTGACAGAATTGGTCCTTTAATCCCAAAAAAACCGTTCCACTTAGTTATTATTGGGAACGGTTTGGTACTTTTCATATTTTGTTTTCAGCTAGAGCTATAAGGTCGAATGTTTTACAAGATTTTTGTTGTTAGCCGATAATAACCCGTTCTTTCGGGAAATGGTAATGCGGTTTCGTCGTCTTACCTCCAAGCGTGAATAAAAATGAAATGAGTCCTACACGACCGATAAACATTAACACCATAATAATTATTTTGCCCGTCACCGATAGATCAGATGTTATGCCAAGTGACATGCCGCATGTACCAAATGCAGATGTTATCTCAAATAACAACGCGACTATCGGAACATTCGGCTCTGTTACCAATAGGATGAGCAATGCAACGATAACCATAAAACCTGCAAGTAAAATAACTGCGTAAGAGCGAAATACATCGATTAGCTTAATTTGTCGATTAAAAATATGAATCACTTCTCGCCCTCGAGCGAAGTTAATTAGAAATAATAGTGCAATTGCAAATGTAGTTGTCCGTATTCCGCCACCAACAGAACTTGGCGATGCTCCTATAAACATTAAAGAACTAATAACAATATCCGTCGCATCGCTAAACTGCGTCACATCGAACGTTGTTAAACCCGCCGATCTTGAGGAAACCGAGTGGAATATGGAAGTGAAAATTTTTTCATGCCATGCCATTCCTTTAAATGAATGAAACGATTCCAGAATATAAATCATAATTGCTCCAAAAACTAAAAGAGCCCCAAATGTTATTGTTGTGATTTTGGTAAAAAGAGAAAATCGAAAATGAGGATTTTTCTTTGAGAAAAAGGCTTTCACTTCGATTAATACTGGAAATCCAATCCCTCCCAAAATAATTAATAACATTGTCAAGGATTGAATGAAATAATCATTGAAGTAAGGCAATAATGACTCACCTGTAATATCAAAACCTGCATTCGTTGTCGCGGAGACGGCCATAAACAATCCGTTTAAAAAAGCTTCGTTGAAAGTATCGTAAAACCTCATAATATAAAAAGTGAAAATCAACCCACCGACGAGCTCAATAAGGAAAATAATTTTCACGATTTCTCTAATCAGATAGACGACGCCTGAAAGACTATACTGATTGTGATCAACCATAATCAATTGTCGTTCCCTCATGCCAATTCGTTTTCTAATTAGCAACCAAAAAAAAGTACCGATTGACATTATCCCGATTCCGCCGAATTGCAGCACGACCATAATCATGCTAATTCCAAAGGGGGTATATGTTTCAGAAATACTTATTGCGGTCAAACCTGTCACGCTTACCGCACTTACAGCAGTAAAAAGACTATCGAGCATTTCAATTTTAACGCCCGGTTTATATACACCAGGTAAATTTAATAATAAAAAAGAAAATGCAATGGCTAGAAAATAATAAAACACAATAATCTGTGCAGGAGTGAGTTTTTGAAAGCTTTCACGATTTATATTTAACCTATTCAAACTACTACCTCCTGCAATAATTAGTTATATTTAAAGTTGCGCTTTTCTTTTTTTCCGGTCATTGCTTACACCTACGAAATAGCCATAAAGTGCAATTCCAACGAGAACAACCCAGAACGTCGTCTTCCATAGAGTGGAATGTGGAAATGCTGGATCAAGAATTTGTAGTTTTTCATGCGACAATGTCAAAACGACCAATTTAACACCGACCCAGCCAACTATGAGAAATGCAGCTGTTTCAAGGGAAGGATATTTATCCAATAACACAACAAACTGACGTGCGGCAAAACGCATAATAATTAGACCGATGATACCACCTAATAACATGACTAGGAACTGACCACCGTTAATCCCGCCAATATGGAACTCTCCCAATTCCGGAAGGGTGACTGCAAGTGCGACTGCAGCTAACATTGAATCTAATGCAAACGCGATATCTGCTAATTCAACCTTAAATACTGTCATCCAAAAACCTGATTGTTTACGCGGTTTCGTTAAGTCTTCCCCATGCTTATCTTTTTTCCTTTGATCATAAATGTTCTTTATGGAAATAAATAAAAGATATGCTGCTCCGAGTGCTTGGATTTGCCAAATATTTACGAGAAAAGTAATCATAAACAAAGCTGCGAATCGAAAAACAAATGCACCCAGGAGCCCGTAAAATAAAGCTCTCTTCTGTTGTAACTTTGGTAAATGCTTCACCATAACAGCCATCACTACTGCGTTATCAGCGGCTAATAATCCTTCAAGTACAATGAGTACTACAAGTACCCATGCATATTCCAGTAATATTGCTTCCAAAAAAATCTTCCTCCAATCAACTCAAATAAAAAAAACCTCACCTAATAAATAGGCAAAGGTCTCGCAAAGTCGGAATTTAATCTTTAAATTTCGGCTATCATAACCGATGGCAAAAAGAGCCATGTATTGACGATTATGAAATAGGTTTCCCTAAAGCTACTCCCCTTTGACATTAGTCAAAAGATATTAAGTTAGGTCTTTGAATTTAGTATACCCACCCATCATTGAAATGTAAACATTTTTTACTGAATGGGAATATGAAATTCTGCTCTATGTTTATTTTCATTATAAAATCTCGACATAGTTGGGATCGAAGCAATAAAATCAGCACATTGAATGCCACTATTTTTTAATAGTTCATCAGCGATTGATGTATCAAAAACAGCATTCCATGTTAAGTAATCAAGGGTTTCAACTTCGACCCCCAATTTTCGTTGCACCTGTTTCGAGGTAAGCCCCTTCTCCGCTAGTGTACGAGGGAATCGTCCTTTCGGTTCCTTGCCGGTTAATTCTTTCACCATCGCTCTATATACATTTTCGACTAAATGTGGAGATGGATCTGTCAGATGAATGGTTTTTCCCAGTGCCGGCTCATGATTTACAAAAAAGATGGTGGCGTCAATAATGTAATCAATGGGCACAACATTTATATGCGCATCTGTTTTTCCAACATAAGGAATGATTGGCATCCATTTTAGTTTATCAATCATATTCATGAAGAAATAGGGCCCGTCAAACTTTATCGTTTCGCCTGTTTTTGAATGTCCTCTTACAATTCCCGGGCGAATAATTGTAACTGCAGCTTCACCCTTTAATTGTTCTACGATACATTCTGCTTCAAATTTAGTTTCTTCGTAATGATTTTTAAAAGCGTTTGGGCGTATAAGTTCTGTTTCAAGAATCTTTCCTTCGCGAGTCCCTGCGACATACGCTGTGCTGAAATAAATAAATTGGTTTATAGAAGGATGTGCTCGGACAAAATCACAGACCATTCTCGTCCCTTCTACATTCACCTTCCAAGCAATTTCTTTCTTGACTGCAAGATCATAAATTGCCGCGAGATGCCACATGGTTAGTGCTTCATCTTGTACCATAGCTAATTCTTTTTCTTTTATCCCTAAATTCTTTAACGTAATATCCCCCGGAATAATTTCAAATGGCAGTATTACTTCTAACTCATCCAAAATAACTTTAATACTTTCTGCGGCCTGAGCAAGTTGACTTTCTAGGACGAGTACGTACAATTTTTGTAGTTTACCTTTTTTAATTAATCCTTTAATCAATTGGCTTGCGATAAAACCCGGAAATCCCGTGAAAAAATGTGTACCCATCTGTTCCACCCCTTTATTTTAGTATAGCATTTGTAATCGCTCGCTAGAAGAATGTTCTGAAGAATTCTTTAATTCTTAGAGTTATTCAATTTATTAACTTTACTAAGATTGATTTTTTTGCGGTTTGATCGTTTCGATACTTCGTTTCGACTTAGCGAGTTGGACTGTAAGTAATAATAGAAAAAAGAAGGCGTTCCCCATCAAGTACAAGACTTGAATAGGTACCGCCTTCTTTTTATATAGTCGTACTATTCTTCAGGTATTGTGCGTTTTCTTGTTTGTCTATCGAATAAGCTGTAAATTACCGGAACGATATAAAGTGTCAGGAATGTTGAACTTAGTAAACCGCCGATAACTGCAATTCCCATCGGCTGGTTCATTTCAGTACCTTCACCTAATCCAAGTGCAAGCGGCAAGAGCCCTAGGATTGTTGTTAGTGCCGTCATCAGGATCGGGCGAACTCGGTCTCGTACGGATGATATTATCGCGTCATACGAACTGAGTCCTGCTTCTTTTCGCTGATTAATATAATCAACTAAAACAATTCCATTATTGACTACAATTCCGACGAGAACGAGTATGCCGATGATTGCTGTTACGCTAATCGGCGTATTTGTGGCAAATAAGCCGATGGCCACGCCGATTATCATAAGCGGCACGGAAAACATAATTACAAATGGGTATTTAAAGGACTCAAATTGCGCCGCCATGACGATGTATACCAAGACAACCGCAAGCGCGAGAGCCAGCATCATATCGTCGATTGCACCTTCAAATAGCTCACGATCCCCGCTAAATGTTATATCGATTTCTTTGGGTAAGTTCAATTTATCAATCGTATCATTCACTTTTGTAGTCATTTGACCCAGCGACTCGGTAGATGCATACTTCACAGTAAAGGAAACAGAATGAGCCTGATCGACGCGTCGAATCGCTACCGGGCCTTCTGCAATTTCTATTGTCGCTACATCGCGCAGTTGAACAAATTCACCTGCTTGATTCCGGACTTTCAATTTACCCAGCTTGTCAATACTATCACGGTATTTTTCGTCGTATTGGACAAGAACACGAAACACATCATTATCCTCACTGATGATTTGTGTCGCAAAAGCGCCGCGCGTAATATTATTAACTGTTTGAGCAAGTTGGTAAGGAACTAAACCTTTATCTGCAGCTTTTTCACGGTCTACAGTAATTTGGATTTCCTCGACTGTTTCAGAAAGTGTATTCGTTACTTCCATTACCGAATCAATACTGCCTAGCTCTTCGTTCAATTTTGTGACCGCTTCATCGAGTCTTTTTTCGTTCGTATCTTGAAGCGCGAAACTTAACGTGTTTGGCGATGAGCCAGCTGCTGTTTGCATATTAAAACTAATTTCCGCATCATTTCCAACAGTCTCCAAAACAATTGGTTGTACTTCATCAACAAACTCAAAAACTGAGCGGTCTCGCTCACCGAGTGGAATCAGTTTCACATAAACTTCAGCTCGATTTGAATTTGAGGAACCTTGCGCTAAGCTCTCTTGCGTCCCCCCGACGAGACTGACATAGACCTCGACATCATCTTGTTTTTTCAACTCTGTTTCAATCTTTTTAACAACATCATTTGTTGCGCGTGTTGAAGCTCCATTCGGAAGTTTTACGCCAACACTAAATGACCCTTCATCCGTTGCCGGCAAAAACTCGGTCCCTACTTTAAATAAACCGAATCCGCTAAACAGAAGTAATACTGTCGTAATGGCTATCACTGTCAGGCGGTTACGTAATGCCCACTTTACTGAACGCTCAAAACGATTCAATGTTTTTGAACGCCTTCTTCTCGCTTCGTAATTCCCTTTCGGCTTTTTCAACATACGTGCCGCCATCATCGGCACAACAGTTAATGCAACGACTAGTGATGCAAGTAAACTAAATGAAATCGTTAACGCGAACTCTGTAAAAATTTGGCCTATTAATCCGCTAATGAAAAGTACTGGCACAAAAACTGCTAATGTTGTGAGTGTGGAAGCGGTAATTGCTCCACCAATTTCTTTTGTTCCCACCTTGGCTGCTTGTGTCGGGTCTTTCCCCATCGCTAAATGTCGTTCAATATTTTCAATAACGACTATGGCATTATCTACAAGCATGCCGATGCCAAGCGCTAAAGCACCTAATGTCATGATATTTAGAGTGAAATTCGCAAAATACATTAACACAAAAGTGACAATGACGGAATAAGGAATTGCGATCCCGATAATAATCGGGCTCTTTATGCCTCGAAGGAATAGAAATAACACAATCATTGCGAACAGACCACCTAAAATAAGTGACTGACCTATATTTCCGATTGCTAATTTAACATAATCTCCTTGGTCAAAAAGTATATTCGATTCGATATCTTTATACTCGTCTGTAGCTAGAAGCTCTTCTAAGGCTTCTTTAAAGGAAGTTGAGACATCGGCTGTATTTGCCCTGGACTCTTGAAGAACAGACATCAGAACGGCCGGCTCTTCGTTTGCACGGGTTTCTGTAGTCGAATGCGCTTCAGTAAGTTCGACATTGCCGATATCGCCAACTTTAATTTTTTTCCCATTTACAGGATTTACGGTAACCGTTAACTCTCGAATATCTTCTACAGATGTTAGCATGCTGACGATACGAGTAGTGAGTTGCTTGCCGTCATTCGTTTCAATTGGCTCGCCCGGCATTGAAACATTATTCGCTTGAATGAGTTGAACAATGTCTTCTTGTGCAAGCTTGTTTTGTTCCAACTTTTTCTCATCTAGTGTAATCTGAACTTCTTCAATCAGCTTTCCAGATACTGTTACGCTTGCAACACCCTTTGTTCGCCGTAATTCCTGCTCTAACTTTTCGGCAACTAAACGAATATCAGCATCATTTTTTGCACTTAAAGATAATTGAATGACTGGAAATTGTGACGGATCGAATTTTAATAGTCGCGGCGCATTGGCACCGTCCGGCATCGGTACCTGGTCGATCCTTTGCAATAAATCCATTTGAACATCATCAATTTTTGTAGACCAATCGAACATAAGTAGTATGAAATTCGACCCTTCCTGCGAAGAGGATTGAATTGATTTCAATCCAGGTGCTGTCGATAAACTATCCTCTAGCGGCTTCGTGACTTTTTCGCTCACTTCTGTAGGCGAAGCCCCTGGATAACTCGACACAACTACTGCAACAGGCGGGTTTAATTCCGGTATCAAAGTCACGGGTATGCGGAAAAATGACACCGCCCCTAGAATAATTACTAGAAACATTGTAACAATAGTAAAAACTGGCCTTTTTATTGAAAAATCACTAATTTTCATGGGAACGTCCTCTCTTGAAAAAAGATACACTACTTTAATCATAATGAATGACGAACCCTTTCTCAAATGAGAACTTCGTATTCGACAAAAACAAACAAAGATAGCAGCTGTTTATCGTTGCGTGCAAACTGATTTCTACCCTTGAAACCTGTTATACTATGCTCAGTCAATTTCAATCGTCTATACATAAACACTGGAGGTATTCTTTTGCATGATGAAAATCAGAAAGTCGTGTGCACCCTTACCTATAATTTAGTTGAAAAAGTTACTGGTTGGTATGACCAAACGACAAATCGGACTAAGCATTCTATCCATTTATACGTAGATACAATTTCAACTGAAAAATATAACTTTCCATTAGAACATGTTCATGATCTTTCGTATAAGCCATTTTCCAATGGAGCCGGATTATTCTATTTGCATACTAACCAAGGGCTATTTATGTTTGAGGTCGATGCAGATCCAACAAACTTCATCGATCTGTATAAATCATTACGGAAATAAAAAAACTAGCAGAGCGAAAATCCGCCCCACTAGCTGTAAAAAATTATAGCAAACTATATAAATTGATATCCGGATTTTTGTCATGGAACCAACGCATTGCGAATTCATTTTCAAACAAAAATACTAATTTCTCATAACGGTCTTTCACGAGCATTGCGCGTTGACCTGCCATGGATTCTTTTACATCGCTCTCGTTTTCAATCCATCGCGCAACTTTGGAGCCAAGGTTTTCCATTTGCACTTCCACGTTATACTCGTTTTTCATACGGTGTTCGAAAACTTCAAACTGTAGTTGCCCAACAGCTCCGAGCAACACTTCTTCTGTATGAAGCGTGCGGTAATATTGAATGGCACCTTCTTGTACAAGTTGCAATATTCCTTTATGGAAATGCTTCGACTTCATCACGTTTTTCGCCGTGACCCGCACAAATAATTCAGGAGTGAACTGCGGCAATGCATCAAATGTAAAGGAGGATTTCCCGCCGATGATCGTATCGCCTATTTGATAGTTCCCTGTATCATGCAATCCGATAATATCTCCAGCAACGGCCTCATTCACTGTTTCCCGGTCATCCGCCAAAAACTGTGTAGTTTGAGTAAGTTTGAATGTACGGGAAATCCGTGGCACAGAAACCGTCATTCCGCGTTCAAACGCGCCCGATACGATTCGCACAAATGCGATTCGATCACGGTGGGCAGGGTTCATATTCGCTTGAATTTTAAAGATGAATCCTGAAAACTCTTTCGATTGCGGACTAATTTCTGTTTCATCTTTTGTCTTTCTTGGCTGCGGTGGAGGGGCAAACTGTAAAAATGTTTCTAAAAATGTTTGCACACCGAAACTCGTCAATGCACTTCCGAAAAATACAGGCGTCAATTCTCCATTAGCAATACGCTCCTCGTCGAATTCATTACCTGCTTCATTTAACAATAAAACATCTTCTAATGTCTGTTGATAATAAGATGTCTCCATCATCGGATGAGGTTCCCGAAGTCCTCCGTCTTCATCTAATTCAAGAAAACGGTCGTCTCCCTCGGCGCGAACTTGTTCAATTCGATTATTAAAACGATCATATATACCGAGGAATTCTTTCCCCATTCCGATCGGCCAATTCATCGCATAAGATTCAATTCCAAGCACTTCTTCAAGTTCTTCCATCAAATCCAATGGTTCTTTCCCTTGTCTATCCATTTTATTGATAAAAGTAAAGATCGGAATACCGCGCATACGGCATACTTTGAAGAGCTTGATTGTTTGGGGTTCAATCCCGCGAGCCACATCGACCATCATGACTGCAGCATCGACCGCCATCAATGTGCGGTACGTGTCTTCACTGAAATCTTCGTGTCCGGGTGTGTCGAGAATATTGACTCGTTTGCCTTGATAATCGAACTGCATAACGGAAGATGTTACCGAGATTCCTCGTTGTTTTTCAATTTCCATCCAATCAGATGTCGCAAACTTGCCCGACTTTTTACCTTTAACTGTTCCAGCATCGCGAATAGCGCCGCCGAAATAGAGTAGTTTTTCCGTTATCGTTGTTTTACCTGCATCCGGATGGGATATAATTGCAAATGTCCGTCTAGACGCAATTTCTTCATTTATTGGGTTCTTCATTTGTTTGTAATCTCCTTCTGTTCCGATTGTCTAATCATAGTGATTACAACCGTAAATTTCAACAATTTTTTCTCGAAATTAGTATATGTTTCATTCCAAAAAAAATCGAGCCGCCTAGAAAACTAGACAGCTCGTCCCCCAATTATTTCCTTGCTTCTTGCGACCCGAATTTTTTCTCCGCTTCTAAAAGCGCGATTTCTGCATCGGAATGCGGGTATTTGGTATTTCCGATAATTTGAAAATCTTCATGGCCTTTACCGGCAAATATTATGATATCATTCGGATTTGCAACGGTGATTGCATGACGAACTGCTTCGGCACGGTCGCCGATGCAAGCATAGTTGTCGTGTTCCATTCCGGCTTCTAACTCTGACAAAATTGTTTCATATGGTTCATCGCGCGGGTCATCTGTTGTCAATATGACATAGTCTGCGACCGATGCTTCTTTTGCCATGATTGGACGTTTTACACGATCCCGGTTGCCTCCAGTGCCGATGATGAAAATGAGTTTATTCGTTTTATAAGGAAGAACCGCCTCGATCGCTTTCTTTATTGCATCCGGCGTATGCGCATAATCGACATACATGGTCAGCGGCAACTCTGTCTCAACCTTTTCCATTCGGCCTTTCACAGAGTCAATTTCGCCAAGATAGTTGACGATATCAGCCGTAGCCATCCCTTTCGCATAAAGTGCTGCAATTGCCGCGAGTGCATTTGCCACACTGAATTCACCGATTAAATTCATCTGCACCGGGAATTTACCATCTGGAGAATTCAATGTAAACGTTGTACCATCTGCGTCAAGTTCGATATCTTCTCCGTGGAATACGGCTTCGTTCTTAATGCCGTATGTCAAAATAGGATAACTTGTCTTTTCATATAATTTCTTACTCCATGGATCATCCGCATTCACGACAGCAAATTTTCTTTGCTCAAGATCCTGGCCTAGCTGAGAAAACAAAAGGCTTTTCGCTTCCCCGTAATTGTCCATCGTTCCGTGGAAATCAAGATGATCATGCGTCAAATTTGTAAATATCGCAATGTCAAACTCGGTTCCGGCAAGTCTGCCCTCAACGAGTCCATGGGAAGATACCTCCATCGACATCGTTTTACAGCCTTCATTTGCAGCTTGTGCAATCATCGCTTGAGTTGTTAGCGCATCGCCAGTCGTATTTTCAGTCTCATAAAGTGTACCGTCCAAGTCGAATCCGATTGTCCCGGATGCTGCGGACTTTTCTCCGGATGCTCTTAAAATAGCCTGGATGATTCCGCTAACGCTCGTTTTTCCATTCGTTCCCGTAACGCCAATCATCGTCATCTTTTTCGAAGGATATTGATAGTAGCGCGCTGCCAATAAACTAATCGCACGCGAAGTATTTTCGACTGTTACAACTGCCACTTTTTCCAAGTCAACATTGACCGGCTTGGACGCTACAATAACGCGCGCCCCGTTATCAACTGCTTGTTGAACAAAATCATGACCGTCGACTGTAAAACCTACAATACAGACAAACATTCCCCCAGCATTTATGACCCGCGAATTAACCGCAAGATCTGTAATTGTTGATGGTAACGCGCCTTCTATTTTTTTCACAGGTAAAATTGAAAGTAAATTTTTCGTATTCATTAAAATCCTCCGTTCATTCCATCATGTCAGATGTGACATATGCATGTAAAAGTTCTGCAGTCGCCTGTAACGAGTCAATATGTGTTCGTTCAAGCGCATGTGATGACTCGATTCCAGGTCCAAACAACGCATGTTTAACATCGAAACCCGCCCGAATTGCTGCTGACGCATCCGACCCGTAATACGGATAGATATCAAGCTTATGACCAATCTTATTCTCTTCTGCAAGCCCGACGAGGTGCTGTGTTAATGCATAATGATACGGCCCGCTCGAATCTTTCGCACAAATCGACACCGTATATTCATCGGACGTTTGCCCATCGCCAATCGCACCCATATCGACCGCTATGTATTCAACCGTTTCTGTAGGTATATTCGAGTTGCCTCCATAGCCGATTTCTTCGTTATTTGAAATGTAAAAATGAGTTGTATGCGGTAGTTTAACGTTATGCTCTTTTAATGACCGTATTAATTCAATCACTAATGCGGTACTAGCTTTGTCATCTAAATGACGAGATTTGATAAATCCGCTTTCCGTCTCTTCAAAACGCGGATCGAAAGAAACAAAATCGCCTACTTCGATGCCAAGTGCACGCGTATCATCTTCATTAAATACCTTTTCATCAATGCGCACTTCTATATTCTCTGCATTTCTTTCCACCGAACCTGCGTCTCTATAAACATGGACGGTCGTTTGATGCATCAATATCGTCCCGCGAACCTTTTTCCCTGAAGCTGTATGAATCAAGCAATATTCCCCTTCAACTGCATTCCAATTAAATCCGCCGATCATCGTTAATTTCAATCGACCATTGCTTTTAACTTCTTTCACCATTGCACCGAGCGTGTCCGTATGGGCAGTTAGTAAGCGGTGCCTTGTTGTATCTTCTCCTTTGATCGTTGCAATGATTGCACCTTTATTAGTCGTTGTATAAGGAACGTTAATCGCTTCAAATTCCTCTGCGATTAAAGCCATTACTGTCGATGTATATCCCGATGGACTCGGTGTTTCAACAAGTCTCTTTATAAGTTCAACTGTTTTCTCCTTATTAAATATATTCGTCATGGTTGATATCCCCTTTGATTAAAATTCAACTATAGAATTAGTATACTTTTATTGCAGCCTAAAAGAAAAGAAAAACCGCATCCATTAACGGATTAGCGGTTTTATTAGTTTTAATTTATTTTCATAAGGCGGAAAGGCGAACCGCATAGGAATTTTCGTGCTTCGTTGCATCATTGACTTAGCATGGGTAAAAAGATTAAAACTTTCTTTACCGTGGTAGGCATTGACTCCAGATGAACCGATTCCACCAAAAGGCAAATTCGTATTGCCGACATGCGAAACCGTATCGTTAATACAGCCGCCGCCGAACGGTAAACTTTCAATAAAGTAATTAGCCGCTTCTTCATTTTCCGTAAACATGTAAGCCGCGAGCGGTTTCGGCAATTGACGAATACGATGAATAACTTCCCCGAGATTATCGTACTCAAGAATTGGCAACACCGGACCAAAAATTTCATCTTCCATTGATGGACTATCCCAAGTCACTCGGTCGAGCAATGTTGGCTCGATGAATAAAGATGAACGATCAAAATCGCCGCCATATACGATTTGCGGCCATTCTCTTTCAATCAATTTTGCCAGTCGGACAAATTGTTTTTCATTAATAATCCTTCCGTAATCAGTGCTATCTTTCGCATCCATGCCGTAAAAGTCTTGGATCGTATCAGTCAAAATCTCGATAAACTCTTTTTTAATCGAATGATGAACCAATAGATAATCAGGTGCAACGCAAGTCTGCCCGGTATTTAGAAATTTTCCCCAAACGATTCGCTCAGCAGCATGAACAAGATTCGCTGTTTGGTCTACAATTGTCGGACTTTTCCCTCCGAGTTCAAGCGTTATCGGCGTCAATCTTTTCGCAGCGGCTTCCATTATCACTTTTCCAACTGCAACACTGCCCGTAAAGAAAATATAATCGAAAGGCGCATGAATAAGCGCGGTTGTTTCTTCCCGTTCCCCTTCAATAACTCGAATGTATTCGGGTGGAAACGTTTCCGATAAAATCTTTTCTACAATCCGAACTGTGTGAGTCGCAGATTCAGACGGCTTCACAATTGCACAGTTCCCGCCGGCAATCGCGCCAACCAATGGTTCCATGACAAGCTGAAACGGATAATTAAACGGTGCGATAATCAAGACCGAGCCGTATGGTTCCCGAACGATGAAGCTTTTTGAAGGTTGCAAATGAATCGGTGTTTTTGCAACTTTCGGCTTCATCCAAGCATCCACATTTTTGATCATATGCGAAATACTTGAAAGGACAAAGCCGATTTCAGTTACATACGATTCGAACGGACTCTTTCCCAAATCTTTTTGAAGTGCATCCGAAATCGCATCTTCACTTGCAAGAATCGCATCGCGTAATTTTGTTAACATTTCTTTTCGAAATTCCGCACTCCGTGTCTGTCCAGAGAAATAAAACTGGTGTTGTGATGCAATCATCGATTCAACATCTTGTGCAGTAAAATTCATCGTTTCCCCCCATTCTAGTAGTACTTTCAATGATAACCAGAATTATAGGAATATGCAAAATTTCTCATAGCAACATATGATTATACACAAATTCCCATCATTATTTTTCTGTCAAGAGTTCATCAATCAGTATTTGGACAACGAGTCCTTCGGAAAATGGAACAAGGATTTCAGCTTCTCCGTTCGATCCTGAAATGCATTCTTCGACAAGTGATTTTACTGAATCGAAAGAAGTCAATATTTCAAAAGGACTGTCTTTTTGTGCGACACTAAGTTCCGACCAATTACGCAGTTTTAAAACACCCTTCGTTCCATATACTATGTAGGACAGTTCTTCTTTCTGTCCGATTCCTGAAATTCCATTTAAAAGGACTGGTATTTTATTTTCAGTTTCACCAATTGCAATGACACTTGTCTCGGCAAGCGTTTCATCGACTGGATATGTCGTTTTGTGGTCTTGGACCCTTATGTTCCCAAACATTCTATACATAATTTGCAGAAAATGCGGGAACACTTCACGCGTAAATCCGCCTTGCTCGCGTGAACCAATCCACGGATTTTGTTGCCAAATTCTCGGCCAGTGTGGAAAATATGCATTTAATTCGACACGGACAATGTCGCCAATCGTTCCTTTTTCAACAAGCTTCATCATATGCCTTACCGCTGGACTGTACATTAGAGGGAAATGCATGGCCGTTAATGTCGTTTTTTCGATTGCAGCGTGCGCCATCACTGATCCGTCTTCTGCATTATGTGCAAGTGGTTTTTCACAAAGTACATGCAAACCGGCTTCAATTGCCATCTTACTAAGTGATGCGTGTGATACTGGAGGTGTACCAATATATACCCAGTCCGGTTTTAATGCTAAAACCTCTTCATAGGAGGATGTAGCAAAAAGACCATATGTATTCGCCATTTCAGTTAGCCGTTCAGTATTTTCATCGTACAATGCGATGATTTCTGCATTGTCGTTCGCGAGAATTTGTTTAATGATTCGCTCGCCGACGATACCTGTGCCAATTAGTGCAAAAGATGTTTTACCCAATCGACTCGCTCCTTCAGTGGTAATAAATTTTTAATATAAAAAGTAGGCCTTCCGAATCTTTTTGCCCGATTACAGTTTGTATTATAGCACCCATGGGTAAATAATGTTTAATTCGAAAAAACAATCGATTAAGGAGGAAATACAATGACAACGACAGAAACTTGGTGGGAAGAAATTTTCGAGGGGAATCTTTCTCTTGGAATCAACAAAGAGAGACTTTCTGAACTTGAAGACGAGAATTTCCTCTATTTTACAGAGGAAGAAGATAGCACTGAACATTTGCATTCATGATTGCTAATAGAGGATTGTCCATTAATTTGGAGGTCCAATAATTATAACCGGGTACTTGACCAATCCATTCAAGTACTCGGTTTTTATTATGTCCGTGGATTTTCGTTCCGGGCGGACGCGTTCCTTTAGGAGCTCATCTACCGTGCTTTTTAATACTTTTTTCACTCAATACTTCGCCATAAATATAATGCTGCATAACTTAAATATGGGGTCCAATGTGGAAAACTGGCGATAATTTCATCTTTTGTCGGTTTTTTATCTAGCTTCCATAAAATCTTGAGTGCATTTTGAAGACCTATGTCTGCAATTGGAAATAAATTTGGTCTGCCCAACCCGGACATAAGAAAACTTTGGGCTGTCCATGGACCCACACCACGATAGGCAGTAAGTTTCGCGGTTACTTCATCGTCATCCATCTGTCGAAGATTTTCGAGTTCAAGGGATCCGTCTGCTATTGCTTGCGATAAACCAATCATGTATTCAGCCTTTCTTGTACTGAACTGCATCTCTCTGAGCGTTGAAACATCTAGGTTTGCAACTATTTCAGGTGACGGATACCGCAAAACTCCCTCCGTCTCACTTCCAAATGTTTCAACAAAACGCTTTGACAATGTATTTGCAAATGACATATTCAATTGTTGGTGAATAATGCTTCTCATTAACGTTCCGTAAAGTGAAAAACTTCGAATAAGTGGTGTTCCTTCATGTTCCACAAAAATTGTAACAAGATCAGTATTTGCAAAATGTGCTGAAATACCGTCTAGAGAATCATTAAAGTGAAGAATTTCACTGACTTCTTGAATTTGAATTTTATTTAAGGCGCCGCTTAATATAAATGAAGGTTGAACTTTCGTTCCAGTCGCTTGCACGGTAATAACATTCCCTTCATCCATAGGAATGCGTAAAATGCGGCTAGTCAAATCGACCGAGTTAAGCGGGTCCCCGGATAGCCGATCAAGCGCACGATCAAAATCATAAATGAATGGAAGAGATATTTGAGTATCTATTAAAATCACCTACTTTTACTCTTAATTATAGTTCTAGTATACTTCTTTATAAGTTTTTATGAAAAAGGGTTGACTTACTATGTACATGGGTTATAATAGAGTTTGTCCGGTAAACGAGACACAATAATTTTCATCCCGGTTCCATAGCTCAGCTGGGAGAGCGCCACCTCGACAAGGTGGAAGTCGGCGGTTCGAGCCCGTCTGGGACCATCATAAAAACATCATCCTCCATTGGATGGTGTTTTTTCTTTTTTGATAATAAGTGTAATTTCACAATATCACTCCCGAAAAATCTCCCCTGAGCACTTCCTTTTCCATGTGATTTTCACAACTAAAGGACGCGTCAATTGCAGTTCTTTTGTTTTCTGTCCTTTCGTATTTTTCAATTGTAACTTCACAAATTATTGTATCGCCCGTAAACACAGGCCTTAGAAACTCAAAATTCATATTGCGGGCAAGTACGTTATGATCTCCGCCCACTTTTGTCGGCAAGGTTGCTGTCAGTAATCCTTGAACGACAAGTCTTCCCTGTTCATCCGGGCTTAGATGATGAATCCCTTCATCTCCTGAAATCTTGGTAAACAATTCAACAATTTCTGTTGTGAAAGTCCGTTCAAATGTAATGATATCTCCTACTTTTAGTGACAATTTTATTCCCCCCCTTGATTACGAACACTCCTATAAGTTTGCATGGAAAAGGTAATACGTTTTCTATTTCAGTAGTTGGCTTGAAACTTTTTTAACATAGATAAGAGCTGAAATAAACATTACAACACTCGAAATTGTCATTATATTTAGGTAATAGAATGGCGTCAATCTCCAAATATTTCCATGCAGAAAGTAAGCTATCCCTTGTGCAAACACGCCCAATATTATTGCTAACGAAAGCAACACACCAAATACTAGCTTCTTCTCCATAACCCCACTCCTTTGATTATGTAATTCTATAAGTAATCGCCAAATCCTTTATTCCATTAACCTTCTTAATTGGTTCTTTTGTAAAAATTAAGTTATTCGGTGTTGTTAACCTATCTGCAAATATATCCATTTCATATCCTACATGTACTAGAACTTCTTTTGGATTAAGTCATTGCGTATATTGTTATCCTCCATTTGAATTTGGTCCAAGACATTCTATTCAGCCATTCATTTGTCCATCCTCTATTGTTTACATATCAATCTATTTGAAAGGAGGGATTTTGTGTATTTCATGAGATCTATATCATCTTCACCAAACGATATTCATCAAATTTTTATGCGTTGGTCATCTTTAAAGCACTCTTTATTCGGCGCATTGATGGCTTCGCTTGCAGCCATTTTACAAGCTACCGGAGGAGTATTGCCAGGTATCGGCATGCTTCTAAGCCCATTTACAACTTTGCCGATATTATTAAGCACGCTAGTTTCAATTCGAACAGGCATTTTAACTTATATACTGACGATTTTATTATTATTATTAATGGAGCCTAGCGAACTATTTATTTTTCCGTTTACGACTGGTATTCTCGGGATTGGACTTGGATGGACATTTCGAATTTTGCACCGACGTTTGGAAATTATCCTTATTAATGGGCTTTTATTATTTACAGGAATTTGTATCCCCTTGTATGTTTTGGGCTTTCCTGTATTCGGACCTACCGTTGCATCTAATTTTGATGGTTTGATTTTATTAATGATTTTCGGATTTTCAATTCTTTATAGCTGGCTATGGCTGGAGTTAGGTTTGTTTTTTCTGCGTAAAATCGAAATAATTTTAAAATCCGGATAGATAAACACGAAAAAAGCATGATCCATAGTATCGGATCATGCTCTTTCCCTTCCCCATAATTCCGGGGGTGTTACGCGGAAAATTTGTTAGTTCTTCATTTCACTTCATGTTCACAAACTGTTCTTTCTGACGATTAATCGAATACCCCGTCAATGCAGTTTGATTGGCGTGACTGTCTTCTTAAGCCTCTTCCGGCAAGGGGTTCACGTTTCACTTTGTGTGACTTACACCTTCCACAGCCCGCTTTCAAGTTGCACTTCAAACAAAAAACTTACTGCTTACCGCTAACTGCTACACGTTCTATTCGTTCATATAGAATGTTGCGTTTTGAACGAATGAGTTGAAACCTAAATGCATGGTTCCCGACGAGATTTCCTTTCGCCAGTAAAGCAAATTTTCCGCCCAAGGCTGTGCAAATCTTCAGGTGAAGTCCGCTGTAGGTTACTCGTCTACCAGCAACTTCCACTGTTGTTTAGCCTTGTACTTAAGATATACCCCGTATAAAAAAGATTAAACATCTAAAACAAAACTTTTTTTATTAATTTGAATTAATTAGTTCCAATGCCTTTTTCACATACTCATCCTCACCATTTTTCACCCCTTCAATCGTCCTTTTTATCGGGATTGTCGGTTTGATACCAATTAAATGTGACTGGCTTCCATCGCCATTTAAGACTTCTGCACCCGTAAAGTGTTCAAATAAACCTCCTGGAATCGAAAAAATTTGGACATCTCCATCTGCACCCGCTGTCGGTTGACCGACAATTTCGGCAATCTCATTATCTTTAATATGCGCTAATATATATTCCGGTTGACTAATTGATCCTGCATAAGAGAGAAATACAAATTTCCCTGTAAAAAATGGTTTGAGCGGTTCAGTTTCGCTTCGATATTCATGGAATTTAATATCACCTTGATCTGGATAAATTATCTTTGGAATTAAATATATCGGCCCTTTAATAGGTTCGTCGATTAAATGCCCAACGAGATCGACCCAAAGCCTAGTCGTAAAAGGTCTCCCCCTTAAATCAAAAATAATTCCCTTGGCTTGCGATAGTAATTCAATGTTTTCAAAAACAGCAGGCATGACATCCTTTGTAAGGTCGATATAGTAAATCCCATCTTCAAGTTCCACAAATGATATAGTTCGATTAAATTCATCTAAATCCGGCCCATAAACGCCCTTCATAGATAAACTAAGTAATTTGTCATTCCGCTCTATTTCAAGTATTGCAGCATCATGAAATCTAAAATGTTTTGAGGCTAGATATGATTTCCACTGCTCCGACCCTGGAATTTCGGCTTTAAGTTGTTCGATGACGGTAGTCGAATCAACGCCGTTTTTTGATAGAATAATGTCCCCTGGTTTTAAACCTGAGCTTTCCTCTGCTACTGTTATGACTAATTTATCATCAATAATATCGGCAATAAACGGTAGCCACTTATCATTCAAAAGATACTTTTCTGTATCAAGAATATTTTTCACATGACCATCGGCTGTTTTCTCTAATAATTGTAGAAGTGAATTTATATAATCATCTCTGTTTTCATCTTTTGTTGTAGATTCTAATGCTACTCGAAGCTGGTCTTCCCAATCAGAATCCGTAACGTGAAAATATGGATAGAAATGTTGAAAGATATTCCAAGTTACGATAATCCCTGCATAACGAACATTTTCATCTGTACTAGAGTGAATTAGCGAAACAGTATCGATATCTTCGAGTAAGCGATCAAAACTTTTTCTGCTCTTTTCCGTTTGCCCAATCGTACCATCCTTGCCTTGATTTAACACTACTGGGATATAACAGATTAGATTTGAACCAATTTTTCTTTGTATAGATTCATTGATTTTCGGGAATTCATCGAATAATTTATTGTTATCCAATACCATCTTTTCATTTACCATAGACGCTACGATTCTTTCACTTGAATAGATTGTGGACTCTGAATAGCCTAAACCAAAATGTTGCCACGCGATTACTTCTGAACTTTCATCGATGGATGTTTTTATTTCTGGACCTTCATCATCAAAATAAATACTCATGGTTGGTGCGATAGGTAAAAATAATTCCTCTAAAAGCAATTTCAATTCGTCTATATTTTTAGCTCCTTTAACTTTTTGCACTCCATAAATAGCAAACTGTTCCCAATTTATCTGCGATGCTTCATCACTTGGATGAAAGTACCGAACATATCCGTACAACCTCGCAAATGATTCTATATTGTTAATGGAATTATATTCCATGGTGTATACATCTTCTTTAATATACATCGGCGCAAAAATGATGAAACAAGCGATAAATATAAACAGTACAATTCTTTTCGTTATGGTCACCACCCCCCTCCCTATAATATCGCTATTAAGATATATACGACTTCTACCCTTACAAGTTTCATTATTTTCAGAATAGATAAAACGCAAAAAGAATTTTAGTAATTCTATAGCTGAAGCCCCCGTAGCGATGTGCGGCACAAATAACTTCCTTTGTAAATTGAAATATATAGTTGATCGGAATGTAGGGCGGCGACTCCAGCGGGAAAAGCGAAGTGCGAAAGAGAAGTTCACTCTTTCCTTAGTCGAGACCCTGGACTGAGCGTAGCGAAAGCCGTCACGAAGAACGGCTTTTGCGACCGAAAAGCGAAGCGTTTGGGAGCACAGAGCTGTATTATTTTGCAAAGACCGCAAAATTATACAAATCGAACTCTTCGTTGTTCCATCGGCTCGGCGCTCGCCCGCAGGAAAGCGTCCGCCCGAAATGAAGATCAGCGGTATCAAAGACGAAAAAAAGTACTTGAATATGATTCATTCAAGTACTCCGTGATTTTTCGGATTTTTTTGTACAACACTCAAGGTAAATCCTTATCAATTAAATTATTCGCTTCTTGTATATCTCTTGATTTATGGGCTATTCTAGACGCTGCTGATGCCGCAATACTTGCGACTAGATCATCAAGGAATGTGTGAACACCGCGTCCTTTTTTCGTATCGAGTTCATTTATAATTCCAATCTTGTTTTTATCCAAATGACCAAACGTCGTTACTGCAATCGAACCGTATGTAAAAACAGCTCCCAATGCAATCGTTTCGTCAACCCCGAACAAACCTTCATCGGACACAACAATTTCTTGAAGCGGAGATGATAATTTTCCTTGTTCAGCCAACTCATCAAGTTCAATGCCGACTAGGATAGCATGTTGCAGTTCTCTTTTTTCAAGCACGCTTTCAACGGATTCAATACAATAAGCCATATCTAAATCCGGGTTATAAGGCAATTGCATTTCGTAAACGATATCAGCAATGTCTTGGATTTTAACTCTGCGGCGTGCCAATGCAGCTTTTGTCGCATCTTTCACAACTTGTGAATGGACTACTTTTCTTTTTTTGACCATTAAATACATCCCCTTTTTCTGACTGTCAAATTGAACTACTTCTATTATACCTAATGAAACTTAATATGTTACAATTTCAATATTAACGCATCTAGGAGGCTAAAATTAATGAAGCAAGGTAAAATCGAAGAATTTACGATTCAGAGTGAAGCGCTTGGCGAAGAAATGCAGGTACTTGTCCATTTACCTCATAATTATACCCCTCTTTACAAATATGCAGTCCTTATTGCATCTGATGGAAAAGATTACATACAATATGGCCGTGTTGGAAGAGTCATCGATGAATTCATCGAATCAGGTGAAATTGAAGACGTTATTTTCTTTGGCGTTCCTTATAAAAGCGTCAGTGAGAGAAGACGCATGTATCACCCTGAAGGAGATAAACACGAGGCCTATATTCGTTTTTTAGCACATGAACTTGTTCCTTACATTGATAATAATTATCCGACCTATCAGATTGGAGCAGGCAGAGGCTTGATGGGCGATTCACTTGCTGCCACAATATCCTTGCTGACTGCTTCTAAATACCCAAATACATTCGGAAAGGTAATTTTACACTCTCCTTATGTGGATGATTATGTGCTCAAGAAAGTGAATGCTGTTGAAAATACAGCTGCATTCTCGATTTATCACGTGATCGGGGAAGAAGAAACGGAAGTAAATACGCAAAAGGACGGTATTCAAGATTTTTTAAAACCGAATCGAGAATTAAAGAATTTAGTCGAATCTAAAGGGTTTTCGTACTTCTATGAAGAATTTAAAGGAGACCATACTTGGAAATACTGGCAACCCGACGTTCGTCGAGCAATCTCAATGGTGTATGGTCAGTAATAATAGATATATGACAGATAACCGCAACTTCTGTTATAATTATTGTTAGCGCTTCAATCTATAACAATTTAATTAGGAGGTTTTCATTATGAAGTATGGTATTGTAGCTTTTCCATCGAAAGAACTCCAAGATTTAGCAAACGGGTATCGAAAACGATATGACCCACATTATGCGCAAATTACTCCACACATGACAATTAAAGGCGTATTTGATGCGAACGACAAAGAGATTGAAGAAGTGGCAAGAGAAATTAAAAAAGTGACGGATAAGCACGGGCCATTTCAGTTAACCGTTACAAAGGTAAGCACTTTTGCTCCAATCACAAATGCAATCTATTTTAAAGCTGAAGCAAATGAAGAATTGATGAATTTACACAAAGACTTGAATTATAACTTTTTTGGCGATGAACCTGCATATGCGTTTATTCCGCATATTACAATCGCGCAAAAACTTACATCAGGTGAACATGATGATATTATCGGTCAATTGAAAATGATCGGCGTTAATCATACAGAAACAATCGACCGCATTCACCTTTTATACCAATTGGAAAATGGATCATGGAATGTTTATGAAACATTCCGCCTTGAAGGAGCTAAATAATTTTGTTTGATGTTAAAATCGTGACGACTAGTCGAGAAAAGGAGGATGCGTTTTCTGTTAGGCGAAAGGTGTTTGTCGAAGAACAAGGTGTTCCACTAAGTCTAGAGCTTGATGAACTTGATGAAACTGCAGATCATTTTGTCGTCTACACAGAAAACATGCCAATTGGGGCGGGAAGAATTCGAGAAAGCGATTCTGGTATCGGAAAAGTAGAGCGCGTATGTATTCTTCCCGAATATCGTGGAAAACGTCTTGGAAAACTTATTATGCAAGCACTCGAAGATCATGCTACTTATAAAGGATTCGAAAAAATCGTTTTAAACGCCCAATCCTATGCCATCCCCTTTTATGAGAAAATTGGTTATGTGATTACTTCACCGGAATTTATGGATGCGGACATTCCGCATCGAACAATGGAAAAAACAATAACAGAATAAAAAATAGCTGATTCATCTTCTCTTTCAAAGCAGATGATTTTCAGCTATTTTTCATTTTCTATTAACGCAAAATCCGGAATTACAGTTATTTTTTCTTAGTGTAACCCTAACTTAACGACTATCTACCGAGCATTTTCTCAATATCTTGAAAATTAACTGCTTTTCCATCATTAACAATGGATTTGACAAGTTCATCTTCCATATGAGATGAGACATTTTTATTCGCAAGTTTTCCTACGTTTCTAATAATTTTTCTTACTTGGCGCTCATCGCTAAAATCCGCATATTGAATAGCATTTGCAAGTGCAAATACTTCTTCCATCGGAACCCCAGTCTTTGATTCGATTTTCCGGAAAAATGAATCGTTCATCCGCTACTCCCCTTTCTTATACAAAGCTACTGCCGACAATAATGAGTAAAATGAAGAGAACGACGATGAGAACAAATGTTGAACCGCCATAATATCCTCTTCCGCGTCCACATTCCCCGCCATAGCCGCCTACACCGTAGCCGCCTCCGTAAGGATTGCATCCAAACATAAAAACCCCTCCTTCCCTTCTACATAGTGTATGCGGGAAAAAAGGGCGATACGGGGCAAGTGCACAGGATATTTAATTGGTTGAAATAGAATCTAAACCATTAAACCTACATACTGACAAGTCAAACCTTACCTTTTGGTCTGAAAATAACCGAGGCAATGAAGCCAAATAAAATTGCGGCACTAATACCAGAGCTTGTCACTTCGAACATCCCTGTTAATACACCGACAAATCCATGTTTTTCCGCTTCCGCCATCGCTCCGTGGGTTAGTGCATTCCCAAATGATGTAATGGGAACGGTCGCTCCTGCACCTGCGAAATCAATCAAAGGCTCATACAATCCAAATCCATCGAGAATTGAACCTGCGACAACGAGTATGCAAAGTGTATGAGCGGGTGTTAAATTGGCTACATCAAATAATAATTGGCCGATTACGCAAATAAGACCCCCGACAACAAATGCGGTAACAAATATAGACAACATATCTTTCACTCATTTCATTTCTAATTCAACCGCATGCGCGATGCATGGAATTGTATCTCCTTGTTGAAACGATAATGGGGATAATAATGACCCCGTAGCAATCAGAAGTACGCGCTTATATTCTCCGACCATCATCTTTTCATAAACATCTGAAAAATAAATTGCTGCAGAACATCCCGTTCCGCTTGCACCGGCTTGAAAATCTGAATCATCACCAAAAAACTCGGCTCCTGCATCCCGTAAATTATTTGTCGTTTCAATCTTTTTTTTGGCAATTAACTTTTGATAAATTTCAAATCCAATCTTTCCTAAGTCACCTGTAATAATTGTGTCGTAATGCTTCACTTTTCTTCCATGCCCATTTAAATGACGTTCTAATGTATCTGCAGCTGCTGGTGCCATTGCCGCCCCCATATTAAATGGATCGGTCACGCCAAGGTCAATAACACGGCCGATCGTCCCGCTTACGATTGCAGGAAATCCAGCCTGGTTCGGGGTAACTGCTGCAACCCCTGCTGCGGTCACTGTCCACTGGGCTGTTTCGGGTTTTTGCGAGCCGTATTCCACAGGATACCGAAATTGTCTCTCAACAGCATTATGCTGACTGCTCGCTCCTGCAATTGAACATGCAGACATACCTGATTCCGTTAATAATGCAGCTGTCAAGAGCGATGATATCGAGGTTGCGCATGCTGAAAACATCCCGACATAAGGAATTTGCAACTCGGATGCACAGAAATTTGATGGTGTCATCTGATTCACCAGATCTCCGATTAGCAAAAAATCTGCATCGTCTGGCACAAAACCTGCTTTTCGTAACGCAATCATACACGCATCTTCTACTAATTTTGAGTGTCCTTTTTCATTTGTCGGTTGTCCACTTCGTTCATCGTCATAGACTTTATCAAACAACGGCTTAAAAGGACTTTTTTTCTCAAGAGGTCCAACGACGACACCCGTGGCGGCAATCGTAGGATTTGTTCTAAATTTTAGAAGTCCTTTCACTACCATGAGACAACACCAAACTTTACTAATATTGTTTTTATAAGTGCCACAATAAAAGCAGAAGCAACGCCAAATAAAATAACTGATCCTGCGAGCTTGAACATATTTCCACCAACGCCGAGAACATAACCTTCACTTCTATGTTCAATAGCAGCTGATATTACAGCATTACCAAATCCCGTAATTGGGACAGCTGAACCTGCGCCTCCAAACTGTGCAATTTTTCTATATTGTCCAAACCCAGTTAACAGCATCGCTATAAAAATTAACGTCGCAACTGTTGGATTGCTAGCCGTTCGTTCAGTGAAATCAAAATAAGTCATATAAAAAACTGAAATACCTTGTCCGATTAAACAAATTGTTCCACCTGTTATAAATGCAGTAAATAAGTTTCGTATCAGTGGAGGTTTCGGGGATATTTTACTTTCTAATTCGGCATACTTTTTTTCGTCCATCATGTCTCCTCCTCCGATAAAGTTTTCAATTCTTTGATCTTTTTAGGAAACTTATCCTTATCTTCCAAATCCATAAGCTTCTTCGTTTCTTGAATGATTTTACTGTCCGCTGATACAGTGACCTTAAAGTCTTTATAATGTTTCTCTAGTTTCTTTGTTAACTCTTTTTCGATTTTAGCTTTATGGAATCTAGAAAAAGTTTTAACTGTCACCCCCGAAAGGATTTCCTTCTCATGAAAAATAGCGATAGCGCTCACTAATCGATCATCATCTTCAAATACCTTTTCTGCTTTTCCAATGTCTTCATTCGTGTCATTTTGGATATGCACGCCATTTTCTACTTGGACACAACCTGCTAGAACTAGTAACAGTAGCAAGGAATAAATTAATTTATTGATATGGCTTCGCCTCCTCTTGTAATAGTATGCCAAAAATCGATTCATTTTATTCAAAAATAGTCGTCTGCCCTGTCGTTATATTCCTTATCGCATAAAGTATAGAGAACTGATAAAAGGAGGTGGAATTAATGGGATGTGGAAGAGAAGATGATGTTAGAGGAGTCCGCCATCACGACAGCTGTATTTGTGAAGTAGTTCGCGCTATTAAACGAATCCAAGGCGTTCGGGATGAAGATGATTGTGATGATTGCATAACGGACTGCTTCATATCACCACTTGGCGGTCTTGTTAGTCCGACACGTGGTCGTATTAACACACGGGTCTTCATGCTATTAACAGATGATGGTGATCCATTCAAAGCTATGTTTAAACGTCAAAGAAGAAGAAGAAGAAACCGAGACCGAGACCACGGCAAGGATGGCAGAGACGGCTTAGGATCTGAACATGGAAGAGATAAGCATCGAGATCGGGATAACTGTTTCTCAGTCTTTTTCCGGGTACAGAATGTTTTCGACAACTGCTGTGCGACATTACAAGTACTTGAGCCACGTGATGAAGACGGAAGACGCGTAGATATTTTGAAAAACGGCAAAATCGACTTTGACAAATTATGCGATGTTGAAGAATTTGAAGCAACTGACTCTTGTATTACAGTTGATTTGAAATGCTTCTGTGGAGTCCAATGTATTAAAGACGTATTTATCGACTGTGACAGAGATTAATAGGTAAACCTGCAATGCTAGACTGCCCGATTGATAATTCAATCGGGCAGTCATTTGATTAATCTCATCAAAAAAGGCCGAACGGAATTCTTTCCGAACGGCCTTTTTATTATTTATCTAGAAATGGTTTTCCCCGCCATAATACGTCTTTGATTGTATCAATTTCTACGGTGATAATTAAATCTTCCTCATTAGCCAGTTCTATAAAAACTGTTTCATCATCAACTCTATTTATTGCACCTTTTAGGATTTCATCCTCAAGTACAAATTGAAGCGGTTTGTAAATTTGCCTTTGGAATGGACGTCCAAGGTTAGTAATCTTGTTAAAAACTTCTGAGTTCGTCCGAACTTTCTTCTGGACTTCCTCTACTTCCTCTACTTCTTCTGTATGAATAAATTCTTCCATCTCTTCCCCATTCAGCACAAATACTGATGTGCTTTCCTCATCCGTGGTGGCAACCCGAATATAAATCGGCGGCCCGTGAACGAATAATAAAGGTTCATTTTGATAAATAATTCGCACATCCTTTTTGAACTTAGTATATGCACTACTTATTTTTGATGTTCATCGACAGGAAGGCCTTATAAGTCAGCAATGAAAGTAGTTGCCAGCCCAAGATAAATAAGTGTACTTAACAGATCATTCAATGTCGTGATAAAAGGACCCGATGCAACAGCAGGGTCAATCTTCATTTTGTGCATGAACAACGGAATGAATGAACCTGAAATCGTTGCAACAAAAATGGATACGAAAATAGCCGCGCCAACAAGCAGTCCGAGAAGAAACTCTTGCTTCCAAATATAGACTAATCCCACAACAAATACTGCACAAACAATGCCAGTCATCAATCCTGTTCCAGCTTCTCTCAGTAATAATTTAAACTTGCTTTCATCTTCGATATCTCGCGTGGCAATTCCGCGTACTGCTACTGCTAGCGCTTGTGTTCCGCTATTCCCCGCAGTTCCCGCAATCAAGGGAATGAACGCGGCCAAAAGAGCAACTTTCTCGATTGTCGCTTCAAATGCACCGATTAAATTCGCAGTTAACATACCAAGGATCAATAATATAATAAGCCAAGGAAGCCTCTTTTTTGCTGCCGATAATGAGTTTTTATCAAATGTGTTCATGTCTGAAACAGCAGCAAGTTTGGAATAGTCATCCGAAGCTTCTTCTTCGAGAACGTCAATAATATCATCGACTGTAATAATCCCGAGTAAATGTTGTTGAAAGTCGACAACAGGTACCGCAAGAAAATTATAATCTTTAATCATTCGAGCAACATTTTCCTGGTCTTCACTAACAAGCACGCTAACAACTCGATCATTCATAATGGTATGAATGAAAGTATCTTCATGCGCAATGATTAAATCTCGAAGTGAAACAACGCCTGTTAATTTTTCACCTTCATCCACAACAAATACATAATAGATTGTTTCAGCGTCGGGCGCTGCATTCCGTAAAATCGTCATCGCGGATCTGACAGTCGAATTTTGCGGAATCACTACATATTCTGTGGTCATTATTGAACCGGCTGTATATTCTTCATAATGTAAAAGAGCCTTAATTTCGTTCGCTGCTTCTTGGTTCATCAATGTCAGATAACTGACGACTTGCGCTTTATCAAGTTCATTTAAGACATCTACCGCGTTATCCACGAACATATTAGCAAACATGTCAGCGGCATAAGTCGTGTCCATCTCTGAAAGGAACTTTTTATAATCTTCGTCATCAATTTCACTTAACTCGAAAATCTCCGCAAGTTCTTTGGGAGATAAATAATAATAGATTACCTTCCTTATTTCTGGATCTACTTTTTTATAAAAAGTTGCTCGGTCATAAGGGTGAAGCACTAGGAAACCAGAACGAAATGATTCAATATCCTTGTTTTCCAGGGCTTCAATTAGTTTCTCTTCATCATAAATAATTTCTTCTTCGTTCTCGATTTTTCCAACCATTGCCGCACCTTCCTTTCCATAAACGCGGTACTTCTGGGTATAATAAAATTAATGGGACAAATTAAAAAAGGATGAATAATTATGAATCGCTACGATATTATCGGTGATATACATGGTTGTTTCGATGAGCTTTCACAATTAATGATCAAGCTGGGTTATACAATGGAAAATGACATCCCCATTCATCCGGAAGGCCGTCAATTAGCCTTTGTCGGCGATGCAATGGACCGGGGGCCTGATTCATTAAAGACACTTAACCTCATGTTTCGACTCCAAGATACAAGAAAGCTTATTTATTCCCCAGGAAATCACTGTAATAAGTTCTATCGTTACGCCAAAGGGAACCAGGTTCAACTCCAGCATGGAATTGAAACCACGGTTGCGGAACTTGAACAGCTTCCATCCAAAGAACGTCTATTTTTCTTAAAGCGATATATCGAATTTTATGAGGCTTTACCTTTATATCATACCCTTGACGATAAAAAACTCATTATCGCACATGCAGGTATTCGCGAAAACCTTCTCGAATCGACTAACAGGAAAAAGATTCGATCCTTTGTTTTATATGGTGATACAACGGGTGAAATCCATCCAAATGGCCGTCCTGTTCGCAGGGACTGGGCAAAACATTATCACGGACAACCATTTATTGTCTATGGTCATACACCTGTTAGAGAGGCGCGCTTCATTCGTAATACTGTGAATATCGATACCGGTTGCGTTTTTGGAGGTCAGTTAACTGCGATACGTTACCCGGAGAAAGAAACAATCTCCGTTCCTTCCTCCCAACCATTTATAGCAGACCGTTTTAGTGAGTTTGACTAAGAATTCTATTTATATCAAGCGGTAGATTAGCTTTAAAAAATAAAGGTTCATTTGAAATTGGATGATTAAACTGTAGTGATTCGCAATGCAGCGCTTGCCGCGATATTAATGTTGGACTGCCCCCGTATAAGTCGTCCCCATGGATTGGATGACCTGCCCACTTCATATGTACCCTTATTTGATGCGTTCTACCCGTATGCAGTTCAAGTGCAATTTTTGTCAGTTTTAGTCGATCTTTCACGAACCTTTCAATGACTTGGACTTCTGTCCGTGCAACTTGTCCATCATTGCGAACAACACGTTCAATTATGCTGCCATCTTTTCGCCCTATCGCTTCATTAATCAGCATCTGATCGGAATGAAAATGGCCTTCCACGACAGCTACATAACGTCGTTTAAAGGTTGAGTTATTAACTTGCTTTCCAAGTAAATGATGAATATGCCGGTTCTTCGCAATGCAAACTAAACCGGAAGTATTGTGATCTAATCTCGTAACGACATGAACAGTCGATGGAATTTGCTCACGGACAAATTTCCCCGCAACAAAATTGGCGATTGTTCCAGATTGATGATTATAGGATGGAATTGTGCCTTGATACGCCGGTTTATCGACAATTAACAAAACATCGTCTTCAAATACAACAGACAAGTCACCATCTTCGGCTTTGAGCCCAGCGCTCGTTTCTTCAGGCGGAAAATACACTTCAACCCTATCCTTTTTGTACAGTAGATTTCGCACATCTCTTTCAATGCCATTAACCAAAAGCATTCCGCCATTATATTTGATTGCTGTTAATGTTCTTTTTGAAATATCATGCGCACTCAGAAAATCGCGCAGTCGAATCCCATCTTCTTTCACGTGAAAGGCGAGATGGAATCTTAAATCCTTGCCTTTAGCCACTATTATCAATAAAGGAGTCCTTCACACGTCTCCAAAATGGAAATGGCCGGAATCTCGCGAAACGAACTTTTTCTGAAGAAACTTTATATTCGATTGACTTGACGTCTTTGTGAAGTAGTTGCAAATGATCCACAGTCACCATGAAATCCGGTCCATTTACCGGTTTCAATACACATTTGTGATGATCCGGTAAAATTAGCGGAGAACCGACAGTACGGAACACACGGTTGTTAATCGAAGCCATTTCCGTTAGCTGCATAGATGGCAGAGACGGATGAACCAACGCCCCGCCATTCGATTTACTATATGCGGTAGATCCAGATGGTGTCGACATACATAAACCATCTCCCCGGAAACGTTCAAAATGATTACCGTTTAATAAGACATCCATCACCAGGGTAACATCTGGAGATTTCACTGATGATTCGTTAAGTGCTAGGTAATGTAAACTTTCTCTTTCACCTTGATAATTAATCGTCACGTCCAAAAGCGGATATTCTATAACTTCAAATTCTTTTCTGGCAATGCTAATGACAAGCTTTTCAATTTCAGATGGCTTCCAATCAGCATAGAAACCCAAATGTCCGGTATGGATTCCAACAAAAGCCGTCTTTTTTAACCGATAACTATATTTATGAAAAGCATGCAGCAACGTTCCATCGCCGCCAATCGATAAAACAATATCTGGTTCATCTTCGTCGAAGACGAGGCCGAATCCAAGTAAATAATCTTTCGCTTCAAGCATTAGCCGATTTGACAATTCGTCATTTCTCGACTGTATTGAAAACTTCATTTTTTTCGCCTCTCATTCTGATCTTGATCGTTGAATCCACTAGTTGGATCTTGTTTATAAATACTAAAGTATTGCTGCGCATCTTGAATTTCATCTCGAATAAGAGACATCTCTTCGTCTAACCGAAAAGCAGCCTCAGCCGCACGTTCCAATCGATGGCTAATTTCTTCAGGAAGCGCACTTTCGTATTTGTAATTTAAAGAATGTTCTATAGAAGCCCAAAAATTCATGGCCAAGGTTCGAATCTGAATTTCAGCTAAAATTGTTTTCTCCCCGTGAACTGTTTGAACAGGATAATTAATGATGACATGATATGAGCGATATCCACTGGCCTTTTTATTTGAAATATAATCACGTTCTTCAATTACCTCAAGGTCGTTCCGTTCGCGCAAAATTTCAACGACTGATTTAATATCGCTAACAAACTGACACATAATTCGTAAACCGGCAATATCGGGCAATTCAGCCGCTAATTCGTCGGAAGGTTCAAATGGTATTCCTTTTTCAAGGGTTTTGTCATAAATACTCGCACGTGGTTTCACTCTGCCGGTTACAAACTCTACAGGTGAATGTACATCTTCTAAATCATATTGTGAACGAATCCCTTTTAGCTTCACTTTTAACTCATCGACAGCTTGTTTGTATTGTTCTAGAAATTTATTCCACTGCGGCATTTCAGGTTCCTCCCCCGCTTATATAGTACTTTTTAAAATTTCTTCAAAAGCCGACTCTACTGCTGAGGAAAAAGCCTCCCCGTAATTATTATTCCCCTCTATATTATAAATCAACATCGTCAGCTCTTCGATAAATCCATTTAATAAAATAGTATTTTCGTTATATGTAATGACAGGGTCCTTATGTAACTTTATTGATTCAACTAATAACGGCCAAACTGCTTGTTCAAAATGAAGTTGCCCGTATTGTTCTTCTTCATCAACTAAATAAACAAATGTCATTTTCTCTGAATCGGTAATCATTTTCCCTGATGGGATTAAAGTTTGTGTTTTTAATTTTTCAAGTATCGGAAAGGTTATTACTGGACCGTTTTGAGTCCCACTATTAATATGAATTTCAGTACGCATAAAATATTCTTCCCTTCATCATTCAATACGTTTAGTCTATCATATGGCGCCCAGTCTTGCAGTTCGAAAAGTAGGGTTTTCACTTGAACTAACTATAGCATTTACTTAAGTTAGTAATTAAAAGCCCTTGCCCATGGAGCTGTTTATTTGTGAAAGTCGACAACCGTTGGTAGAATATCAATACAGTCAGAGCAAAGGAGATAAATCAAAATGACCCGTAAACCTTTGATTCCATACGAAATGATTGGCGAAGAGAAATTATCCGAGCTTATCGACTTATTTTATGAAAAAGTAGCCGTTCATCCTGATTTACACTCTATTTTCCCGGATGATCTGACGGAAACAGCTCGAAAACAAAAACAATTTCAAACTCAATATTTAGGCGGACCTAATTTATATAGCGATGAACATGGACACCCAATGATGAAAGCACGTCATAATCCTTTTCCAATAACTCCAGTACGTGCAGAGGCTTGGCTGTCTTGTATGTCTGAGGCCATGGACGAAGTCGAACTCGATGAACAATTACGCGAGTTCTATTATAAGCGTTTAGCTTTAACAGCTAGACATATGGTGAATAAGGAGGGGAATTCGTGATTTCGCGAACTCTGATGGAAAATCCATTAAATCCATCCTTATTGACAAGGCCGATTGAATTATATGTTTTTATCGATCCGACATGCAGCGAGTGCTGGAGACTCCAGCCAGTACTACGTAAACTACAAGTTGCCTATGAAAAGTATTTTACATTAAGAGTTATTTTACGCACGTCTCTACCGACGATGAATTTACCTTGTACCAGTAATGATAATTCCTATGAAACTTGCGAGAAATCACATCCCTCGTTTCCAGCGATTGCCATTAAAGCTGCGGAATTTCAAGGTAAACGAGCGGGACAACGTTTCATATCAAAGTTATTTGAGTACTCGTATTTAAAATCAAGAAATGTTACATCTTTTTCAGTACTTGTTGAAATTGCTGAATTACTTCATTTAGATGTAAATGAATTCATACGCGATTTCACTTCAAGAAATGTGCATCGATCCTTGCAAATAGATTTATTCATGTCTCAAGAAATGGAAGTTGAACATGCGCCAACATTCGTGTTTTTCAATTCGAATATTGAAGACGAAGGATTAAAGGTTAGCGGCATCTATGATTTTGATGTGTATGTTCAAATTCTTGAGGAGCTTATCGGCCAAGCAATCATACCCGACTCCCCTCCTCCACTGGAGAACTTATTTAGTCGATATGATACACTTACGACCATGGAAATTGCCAATATATATGGCATCACGGAGAAATCCGCTGAACGCGAATTAAAAAAGCGCCTATTGCAACAAGATGTGGAACGTATGGCGTTTAATGATACAACCTTATGGCGAAAAAATGTAATTAATAAAAAGAGCTGTCGATCAAAAATCGATGGCTCTTTTTTGTATTGAATCCAATTAAACAAAAAGAGCATCCACACCTGGGGGGGAGTGGATGCTCTTTATAAAAGGGAATGGGAGAAATGTTCACGTTCAAACAAAAGGGGTGTATGTTTGATATGTGATTTATTTCACATCCTTACTTTATCATGAAATAATAGATACATCAACATTTCACAATCAATTTAACAAGATTGTCACAAATAACATTTGATATCAGGCATAAAATTGAAAAAATCCACTTCAATAAATGAAATGGATTCTCTTCATGATCGACTTATTTTAAAAGTAACGATTCGAGTTCGTTTAATTTTTCTTCGAAGACGCGGCATGCTTCTTCAATCGGCGCCGAACTTGTCATGTCGACTCCAGCTTTTTTAAGCACTTCAATCGGATAGTCGGATGAACCGGCTTTCAGGAAGTTATTAATATAACGTTCAACAGCAGGCTCGCCTTCTGTCAATATTTGATTACTCAATGAAACTGCGGCGCTATAGCCTGTTGCGTATTGATAAACATAATAATTATAGTAGAAATGCGGAATTCGCGCCCACTCGATACCGATTTCTTTATCGACAACTATGTCATCACCAAAGTATTTTTTGTTCAATGCATAATATTCTTCAGTGAGCTTTTCAGCTGTCAACGCGACACCTTGCTGATCTAGCTCGTGAATTAAATGTTCAAATTCAGCAAACATCGTCTGGCGGAATACAGTACCGCGGAAACCATCTAACCAATTATTTAATAGATAAATTCGTTGTTGTTCATCTTCAGTCGTCTTTAATAAGTAATCGTTTAAAATCGCTTCGTTCACTGTCGATGCAACTTCGGCAACAAATATTGAATATCCGCTATAGATAAATGGTTGATGCTTACGTGAATAATAACTATGGACACTATGCCCGAACTCATGAGCTAGTGTAAATAAATTACTGACGTTATCTTGCCAGTTCATTAATATATATGGATTTGTTCCATATGCACCCGAAGAATAAGCACCCGAACGTTTTCCAACGTTTTCTCGGACGTCTACCCAACGATTGTCAAGGCCCTCTTTAACAATGGACGTATACTCCTCGCCTAATGGGTGGAAACTCTCTAGCATTGTCTGCGCAGCTTCTTCGTACGTATATTTAATATCCACATCTTTGACAAGCGGCGCAAACAAGTCCCACATATGAAGCTCATCTAATTCGAATACCTTTTTACGCAACGCTACATAGCGTTGTAATAAATGAACATTATCATTAATCGTTTTTACAAGATTATCGTATACTTGCTCTGGTATGTGATTGTTCGACATTGCCGCTTCCCGGGCATTGGAATAATTTCGAATGCGCGCATTCACATTATCCCGTTTAATATTCCCGGAAAGTGTTGAGGCAAACGTGTTGGAAAACTTATCATACGTCGAATACATCGCTTTAAATGCTTCTTCTCGAACGCGCGGATTGTCACTTTCCAGGAATCCGATATAACGGCCGTGCGATAATTCAACTTCCTCGTCGTCTTCATTTTTCACTTCAGGGAATTTAAGATCCGCATTATTCAACATGCTAAACGTCTCTGAAGATTTCCCCGTAACTTCTGAGAGTTGTGCAAGAAGTGCTTCTTGTTCAGCAGGCAATACATGCGGACGTTGCTTATTCACTTCTTCAAACTCTTGCTTGTACAAACGGAGACCATCATGTTCTTCAACCCAAGCATTGATTTTTTCTTCATCAATTGATAACAACTCAGGCAAGAAATAAGATAGTGCTGTTGATGCTTTTACAAAAAGAGTCTTTATTCTACCATCCATCGCTTGATAAAAACTGTTTGTGGTGTCTTGATCGGATTTTAAATGGGAGTACACATATAAACGACGCAATCTTTCAGAAAGTTCATCACGGTATTTTAGCGCTTCAAATAAAGCATCCGCCCCGTCTTCAAGTTTTCCTTTAAATGACTCAGCTTTGTTAGAAAGTGCGTCGACTTCTTTATATTCTTGCTCCCACTCGTCGTCTGTAGCAAAAATGTCTTCTAAACGCCATGTTTCTTCAACATTTACTTCATCTCGAGTCAACACTTTATTCTTTGTATCGTTCGACATATTTTCTCCCCCTTTTATCGTTACTTCGAGTAACAAACAACCTTCATTTTCTCAATATTCATTTCACTTTGCAAGGAATTTGTGCGAAAGTTTTTCGATGAATTGCTTTTCATCAAAGTTTCCTATGTTATTAATCGATTTCATGTTCAACGATAGTAAAAAGTCACGATAGTTCATACATGCTTTTAATTGACTATCAGTTGGACCATCAAATCTCTCAACGAAATCATAAAGAAAAGCATCACTAATAGTATGAACAGTCAACTTTTCTCTATGCAAAAAGTGCACGAATCCTAATTGCCATTCACAAGGATGTTCGCGAAATGGATTCATGTACGAAACGGGAATGCCGATCCACATCGGAAGTTCAGAGGGAAGAATTCTCAGATCATAACAACCACGAAGAAAGGGATCATTCACTCCCCTTCGATTGAGCAAGATTCGATTTTGAAGAAATTTTTTACGAGCAGACAAAAATAGCCTAGCGTAGCTTTGAAGTTCATCGTCACTCGGAATTTTCGGTTTGGCGAATGGAAAGATTTGCTTCGAAATAGGTAGAGTTCGATGTAATCCAATATATCTTCTTCCTGCTATATGAAGAAGGCTGCTGAAATAATGGAAACGTTCGAATTGAGGGTTATACGTGAGGAAAATAATATTTTCGGGAAGTGTTTTTGTGAAAAAACTTTTTTCAAACTCAGAAAATTGAATTATTACAACACCTTGGGGGAGTGTTTTTAAATTTCGGGGCGTATGCAACAACCAGATCGGCTTCATACCAGCCTTATTATAGCCTGCCGTTCTCGATTCGATTAGTTTTTTGGGTATTGTACTGCATTGAAACTCGATTGGGAATTGTTCAGATGCAATTGTTACCAGAAGATCCGGTCGCTGCGATAAAGCTGTGAAATAAGGCTCCAATTTTACTTCCACATTAATTCTCTTAAAAAAGCTGAATAGGTCCTGTTTTCCTTGGAGATGTTCCTTCGATTCCCCTTCTGAGAACGATGCTGAACACGATTTATCTTTCTTATGAGCAAAATGCGGTATTACTACGTCACCTACTTTTAAATGCACGGGATTATTGCATTGCGGACAATAAAACAATGTCGAACTTCGCCACTTTCTTAATTGTTCTCTCTTCATGCGAGATGAGAGAAAAACAATTGTTCCATCTTCTTGTTTTGCAGTTAGTATTAAAATCACGCTCCTTTTCACAATCTTACAAAACTTCAAGATAATATGCAAGATATTATTTATAGCAAATAAAAAAACGCAATAACCATTTTGGGGTCACTGCGTCAGGTTTATTTAATTATCCTTCAAAAAAATTTTTCAATTTGTGAAAATACATCAGAATCTACGATTATATCTCCATATTCTTTAAGAAGATGGATGGTTGTCTTCGTAGGCACTCCAAATTCAGAAAGGACACTAAACATATTTGTTTTTTGCTTATCATCCATTAGTTCCGAATCATAAACGATGTGTAAATAATATTTCTCGTTATAATAGTAGAGTGATGTCTCTGCTTCATAGTGTCGCATCCGGCTGGCTAGTTGAATAACATTTTCGAACTCATTAAATTCAAACGTGTTTTCCACCCATTCCACGTTATTTTCCGTAGCGCTTAATATATCCTCCATCGATTGGAAGCTTCCTCCACCGATCTCGTGAAATACATCTTGTTGATCATCTGAGCCAAATGGGGATTCGCTAACTTGACCATCGGCCGTAGTAGCACGTGTAACTGTCACTTCGATACCATTCTTCTTAGCATGAACTTGTATCCATAGCGGACCTTCCGCTTCAAATTCAGCTTCATCATTAATTTCGTCCATCATATCCCAGAAAAGTTCCTCGCTTTTTTCACGGTTATACCATACCTCTTCACGAGTGAATCCACGTTCTTCAATATCCATATATGAAAGAAAAAATTTAACAGTATTTTCATTTATCCGTTCTATTTCCATTTTTAATCTCCCCCTCCCTATAAAATAGGTTTTGTAACGATTCCCTGTCAGAGAATGCAATAATCCTACAATGCTTATATTTATTATATGACCATGCGGCGTGATTTGTAAGGGTTTTACCACAGATCAATATTTTTTGATAGTAAAAGACATTGTAATTAACATCCGTCAGGAATGCAAGGGAAAGACAAAAGCTGATAGGTGAACGGCATTTTTCAATGTCCTCCTATCAGCTTTTAAAACTTTCACTTAGTTGACCATGCGCCGCGCTTCAAGCAGCTGATAGGCCCTTACTTTTCTCGGTAGGAAACGACGGATTTCATCTTCATTATATCCTACTTGGAGCCTTTTTTCATCAAGAATGATCGGTCGTCTTAATAGACCTGGATGCTCTTGAATTAATTCGTAAAGTCGTTGCAGTGGAAGACTTTCCACATCGACATTAAGTTTTTGATAAATTTTAGATCTTGTCGAGATAATTTCATCAGTACCATCTTCCGTCATACGAAGAATTTCTTTTATCTCATCGATATTCAAAGGCTCTGAAAAGATGTTTCGTTCTGTATAAGGAATTTCATGTTCCTCCAACCATGCTTTTGCTTTTCTGCATGACGTACAGCTTGGTGAAGTGAATAATGTGACCATCATACGCAAACCCTTCCTTTCAAATCGGCTCGTTCTATTAGTACTTATTTAAAATGAAACTAAATTAGAATTATTTTAAACTAAACGCTTACCTATTATTATACACAAGTTTATTAATGAATAAAACACTTTTTCAAAATTACTTGCTTTTTATGAACAATTTGTCACAATTCCGCAATATAATGAGGTTTATCAGGACTTTTAGTTGATTTTTATTTCTTATATAATGGTATACCCTTCACTTAGAATAATTAAACATTTGTTTTTCGAAATTTTATTTTCTCATTTAGATTAATTTCATTGAAAATGAAGCCTATACTCCTTATTAATACGTTTGAACCCCAAGAAAAGTTTCAAACAAAAAAGGAGACACGGCGATGTGTCTCCAATTTTTCATTTACTGTTTATAGTTGACTCCTGGTGTATAGCGATTTCCCGCGTTCCAAAGAAGGAATTCTTCGATTCCATTATCTTTTAATGCTTTTATTTGCGCTTCTACTTCCTTTTTGCCGTAAATCAAATAATTTCCTGAACCAAGCCACGGTGCACTAAAATCTTGAATCCATGGTCTTGAAATTGGTCTGTTTTCCAATGCATCGAGAACATTATTTTCTACTTTTGCATATTCTGAAACAAGTTTATATGGTTCAGTGTCTGGTTTTGAGATGCCAAAGTAGGATGTCCAATGACTTGGGTAAATCATAGATGAAATCACATCGACGTTTTCAGATATTCTCGAGAAGTTTTGACCTATTCCAGGCGCTTCCGAAAGGGTTGCGGCGTAACCGAAGATATCTACAGAAACTTTAACTCCGTAAGGTTTCAACTTTTCACGAGCATAAGCAACGAAATCAGTTACCGCTTCAACACGTCTTTGAACAGGATCAAGTTCAGATTCCTTATAATCCTCGTAAGAATACTCTACTGAATCGTGACGTTTTTCGAATCCTTCAGGAAACCTGACATAATCAAATTGAATTTCCTGAAAACCCATTTTTGCTGCTTCAATGGCAATTTCAATATTATGATCCCATACTTCTTTCATAAAAGGATTTACAAATGCTTCCCCTCGACCGTTTTTCCAAACCTTTCCATTTTCAACGAATGATAAATCAGGCCGTTTTTCTGCTAACACACTATCCTTAAAGACGACAATTCTCCCTATCGGATAGATTTGTTTCTCTTCCATCTCTTCTAACATCTTACGCGGATTTTTAATATAAGGTTTTCCAATACCTAAATCTTTCAATGGAGAATCATCCGCTGGTACGTATGTAATGTTGCCGAAATCATCTTTAATGTCGATAACCATCGCATTTAAGTCGGTTGTCTCCATTAAATTGACCAGAGTGCCAAACTTTGCGCCTCCAGCTGAATGTCCGGTTACATAAACGCCGCGAATTGCGTCCGGATACTCAAATGTAAGTCCCGAGTCATATCGAAACAATGTGGACGTAGCAACAAGTTGTTCATCATACGCTTCAAAACCATATGTCATCTCAGAAAAATCTTCTACTTCATTTTTTCCCTCGGCATGTACCACAACTGGAACCGCAATTCCTAAAGCAAGTACAAATGCCGTCGCCCATTTAATTAAATACATTTTTCGACAACATCCTTTCTTATTCTCCTAGTTTAGCAAGAAGGCGACATAATTGAAAGTGTTAGATGGCGTAAGCACAGTCTTGCTTAATAGTCAATTTTCGTTTATAATTATAAGAACTAATAATTGAACAGCATTGAAGGAAAGAGTAACCTCGGCGTAGTTTCCCAGAGAGTCTGTGGTGGTGAAAACAGATAACTACACGAGGTGAAATGGGTTCCTGAGCTTGGCAGATGAAATAAAGTTCAATTTGAACTTTTCATTAGTCAGTCACGTTTTTCCGCGTTAAGGAGCTTTGAGAGGCTTTCGGGCAATTCGGGTGGTACCGCGGTTGAAAAGACATCAATCGTCCCTTTAATTAGGGATGATAAGGAAGAATGGAACTCCATTCTTCTCTGATGTCTTTTTATTATGAGGAGGAATTTATATGAAAACAATTTTTTCTGGTGTACAACCGACAGGAACAGTGACAATCGGGAATTACATTGGGGCATTTCGCCAATTCACAGAGTTGCAATATGAATACGATTGTCTATTTTGCATTGTCGACCAACATGCAATCACAGTACAACAAGATCCAAAAGAATTGAGTAAAACGATTCGTTCACTGGCAGCTCTTTATATCGCGAGCGGAATTGATCCAGAGAAGGCAATTTTATTTATTCAATCTGAAGTTCCGGCGCACGCCCAAGCTGGATGGATTATGCAATGTCTTTCTTATATTGGCGAACTTGAGCGAATGACACAGTTTAAAGACAAGTCAGATGGGCAAGAAGGGGTTTCGTCAGCACTTCTTACTTATCCGCCGCTAATGGCTGCCGATATCCTGCTTTATAATACGGATATTGTGCCTGTCGGCGATGACCAAACCCAGCACTTGGAATTGACTCGTGATCTTGCCGAAAGGTTCAATAATCGCTACGGGAAGATATTAAAAGTACCAGAAATCCGCATTCCAAAACACGGTGCACGCATAAAATCGCTCCAAGATCCATTGAAGAAAATGAGTAAATCAGATCCGAATAACAGAGCGACTATCTCATTGCTTGACACGCCTAAACAAATCGAAAAAAAGATTAAAAGCGCTGTTACTGATTCAGAAGGAATCGTTCGATTCGATGAACAAAACAAACCGGGTGTTTCAAATCTATTGACGATCGAATCCGCAATGAGTGGTAAATCGATTGATGAAGTCGTTTCAAAATATGATAGCCTCAGATATGGTGATTTCAAAGCCGGCGTAGCAGAAGTTGTCATCAACCATTTAACGCCAATCCAAGAAAAGTATTATGATTTGCTTGAATCTCCCGAGCTAGATAGCATCTTGGATGACGGAGCGGAAAGAGCAAATGCCATTGCATCGGCTACTCTGAAAAAAATGGAGAACGCGATGGGCCTCGGTAGGCAACGGTAATGGTGAGCGTAATTGCAGATATGACCAACAATGCGAAGTCCGCTGTCCGAAAGATAAAGTAAAAAATTTGACTCCATTCATAACCGAGCGCTCTATAGTTAAAATAGAAAATGACGTGCGAAATGCTGACAACGAGTAGTCCATAACTTATGAGGAATAAAAATACACGTGTAATAACGCATCGCCCTTTACGTTTTCTATAACTATATGAACAAATAGCCCTCTTTTAGACGAAGGTACAGAAACAAAAGCAGGGAAAAATTGAATTGCCTTTTTCCTTGATAGAAAAAGGCAACTTCGGCAAAATGCGGAGTTGCCTTTTTTAACTTTACAAGTCAATCTTTGAATGACTTAATAGAGTAAATAATGTTATCAGACATGCGAAACAATCAGCGTTGCTTTTCCTTCCATCTCAAATTCACCAGCGTTCGCTGGAAGTATGAAATGGTCGCCTTCTTTAACGCGGTATAGTTTATTGCCAATATTTAAAGTACCGTCTCCTACAATGACACTTGCCAACAAAAATGCTTTGTAGTTAAATTTCGCCTTTCCTTCAATGTCCCATTTATATACAGTGAAATATTCCGCTTCAACAAATTTTGTAATCGTTGCCCCTGGAATTATGCTCTGTTCCGGGGTTGCTACAGTGTCACGATGAGGAATCGTCGAAACGGCAATCGAATTATCGATATGCAATTCACGTAACCGACCATCTTGGTCAACCCGGTCGTAATCATACAAACGATAAGTCGCATCTGAACTTTGCTGTGTTTCTAGTACAACCGTTCCCTTACCTAATGCATGAATCGTTCCGCTCGGCACATAGAAAAAATCACCCGGTTTAATTTTCACTCTTCGTAGTAACTGATCCCACTCACCTTTTTCAATTCGCTCAGTAAACTCGGTTTTCGTCTTTGCATCATGTCCTAAAATGATTTCAGCGCCTACTGCACAATCGATAATATACCAGCATTCTGTCTTTCCAAGTTCACCACTTTCATAAAGTTCGGCATATGCATCATTCGGATGAACTTGAACGGACAAATCAGTATTCGCGTCTAAAATTTTTGTTAATAGCGGAAATACATCCGCCTTATGATTTCCAAATAACACCGGTTGCTCTTGCCAAAGTTCGATTAACGTTTTTCCCGAAAAATCACCGGTTTTCACAATTGACGGTCCATTCGGGTGTGCTGAAATCGCCCAACATTCCCCCGTACTATCAGACGGGATGTCGTAACCAAACTGCTCTTTCAAAGCAGTTCCGCCCCAAATTCGTTCTTGAAATACCGGTTCTAAAAACAATGGTTGCTTCATAAAAAAACATCCTTTCAACACTTAAATCTTTTTCTCACTTTATCATCAATAAGAAAAGACGTCCCATCAAACGGAACGTCTCTCTGTAAATCATATTTTTTTGAAAACAAGCGTAGCGTTATGCCCGCCGAAACCAAGTGAATTGCTCATCGCATATTCGATATTCGCTTTTCGTGCTTCATTTGGCACGACATCCAAGTCGCATTCTGGATCAGCGTTTACGTAATTTGTTGTTGGCGGTAAAATTCCTTCTTGAAGGGCTTTTACTGTAAAGATTGCTTCAAGTCCGCCAGCTGCACCTAAAAGATGGCCAGTCATCGATTTTGTCGAGCTAATCGCCAGTTTGTATGCATGGTCACCGAACACGGTCTTCGCCGCCATCGTCTCGAACTGGTCGTTGTACGGCGTACTTGTACCATGTGCATTAATATAGTCGATTTTATCAGGTGAAATTCCGCCTTCTTCAATCGCTTGCATCATCGCGCGCGCCGCCCCTTCGCCTTCCGGAGCCGGTGCAGTAATATGGTGCGCATCGCCGGTCGATCCGTAGCCAATCATTTCAGCGTAAATCTTCGCTCCGCGTTTAACCGCATGCTCATACTCTTCTAGAATTACAATTCCTGCACCTTCCCCGATTACAAAGCCGTCTCGTTCAGCATCGAACGGTCGGGATGCTTGAGTTGGATCCGGGTTCAAAGACAATGCTTTGTTTGCACAAAATCCAGCGACAGCCATTGTCGTGATTGGCGCTTCTGCTCCGCCTGAAATCATTACGTCTGCTTCGCCGCGACGAATTACTTCGAACGCATCCCCGATTGAGTTCGTTCCGGATGCACAAGCAGTCACGGTACATGAGTTAATTCCTTTCGCGCCAAAATGAATCGATACCTGGCCAGAAGCCATATCTGGTATCATCATTGGTACAAAGAAAGGACTTACTCGGCGATATCCTCTTTCTTGGAACGTTAAAAACTGTTGTTCATGCGTCTCCATGCCGCCTATTCCAGAGCCGATCCAGACGCCAGTACGAGGTTTAAGGTCCTCATCGAGTTCTTCTAACCCTGCGTCTTTCATCGCCATAATGGATGCTGCAAGCGCGTAATGAGTGAAGCGGTCCATTTTACGTGCTTCTTTACGTTCAATATAGTCTTCAATATTAAAATCTTTTACTTCAGCGGCTACTTTAACAGGAAATTGTTCACTGTCGAGTCTCGTCAGCGGTCCAATACCTGATTTACCATTAATAACAGCTTCCCATGATTCTTCAGCTGTATTTCCTACTGGTGAAATAGCTCCGATTCCCGTAATAACTACACGTCGTTTAGTCATATTTTATAACTCTCCTTTAGAAATAAATAGCCTATAGAATTTAGTATAAATGCTGTCCTTATTATTAGCATGCAGAACGATTATTTACCCCAACGCATACAAATTGCGCCCCAGGTTAATCCTCCGCCGAAACCGACGAATACGATAACATCATCGTCTTTTACCTTACCTTCAGCAAGGTCATCGACTAGTGAAATCGGAATCGATGCAGCGGAAGTATTTCCGTATTTATGAATCGTTTTAGACATTTTCTCAATCGGTAAACCCAATCGTTCCCGTGAAGCTTCCATAATCCGGATATTTGCTTGGTGCGGAATTAAATAATCCACATCTTCTTTGTCCAATCCAGCTTTCTCGATAACATTCATGGCAGATTGCCCCATTTGACGCACCGCGAATTTAAATACTTCGCGACCGTTCATGATAAGCTTTTCATCTTGATAAAGATGCTTCCCGCCGGAACCGTCTGCGCCAAGTTCGAAAGACAAAATTCCGCGACCTTCGCTTACTCTTCCTACAACGGCAGCCCCTGCACCATCGCCAAATAGAACTGCTGTATTCCGGTCATCCCAATCCGTGATTTTAGATAGCTTTTCTACGCCGACGACAAGCACATAATCATACGAGCTTGACTCTACAAATTGCTTTGCAGTGACGAGACCGTACATGAAGCCCGCGCAAGCAGCTGAAACATCCATTGCAGCTGCATTTTTAGCGCCTAGCTGTTCTTGCAACATCGTAGAGACGGATGGAAACGGACGATCAGGAGTAACCGTTGCGACGAGTATTAAGCCGATTTCCTCGGGACTCACCCCGGAATTTTCAATTGCATCGACAGCCGCATGGTAGGCCATATGAGATGTATCCATATCATCGGCCGCGATTCTTCTTTCCTCAATCCCTGTCATTGTTCGGATCCATTCATCAGATGTGTCCATACGTTTTTCAAGATCCTCGTTCGTTAATATATGTGACGGCACGTATTTTCCGACTCCCAATATACCTGCATTCATAAAAAATATCCTCCGTTCTTTATCATCTATTATTAGCACCTGGTATTAATCATAAGAGATTCGGACAGTTTTTACAACATCTCGACACCAATTCGCCTCAAAAAAACTTTATAATAATTGATTAATTGTTTCCCAAGTGTCAACCCTATGGTATGATAGTTGAGGAAATAGTAATGTAGAGGTGAACTTAATTGAGATTCATTTTAACTTTTGTATGGTCTTTCGCTTTAGTAACATTGCTTAATTACGTCGTTGGAGCGATTGCAAACGTAAAATTCAATTTTGAAGCAGGCATCATTTTATCAGTAGTTGTAGGAATTTTAGTAATTCTCATTGGCGAATCAATGCCAAAAGGACCTATTTCGGATAATTAATTTTAAAAAAGCAGCTATGGAAAAGTGCCATAGCTGCTTTTTATTTACACTGTTTTATTGACAACAACGAGTTTACCGTTTTGCATCGTCAGTAGGAATTCTCCGTTCGGTCCAATCTCGCCTTTTATCAATTCCCCCGCGACGACCGTTTCAACATATCGTTGGATAAATCGTTTCAATGGACGTGCACCGAAATCCGCATCTGTCCCTTCTTCGACAATCCAATCCAATACATTTTCATCGTATTTCATCACTATTTCTTGTTCATCAAGTCGCAATACGAGATCATCAAGCATTTTCCGTGAAATCTGTTTAAATGCGTCGCCAGTTAATGAATGGAAAATAATTATGTCATCCATTCGGTTCAGTAGCTCTGGCTTGAAATGATTTCTTAATTCTGCCATAACCAAATCCTCGGCGGCATGGTTTTCATTCTCATCCAATTCATGAAGTAGATAAGCTGAACCAATATTCGACGTCATAATGATGACTGTATTTGTAAAATTAACCAGCCTTCCTTGACTGTCTGTAATTCGGCCATCGTCAAGTACTTGAAGAAGGATATTTGCGACATCCGGATGCGCTTTTTCAATTTCATCCAATAGCACGACTGAATAAGGATTACGTCGAACGGCTTCGGTTAATTGCCCGCCTTCTTCATAACCTATATATCCCGGCGGCGCACCGACGAGCCTAGAAACGCTATGTTTCTCCATGTATTCCGACATATCGATCCGAATGAAATGATCTTCAGAATCAAATAATGTCGCAGCTAATGTTTTCGCGAGTTCAGTCTTCCCTACGCCTGTTGGCCCGAGAAATAGAAAAGACCCAATTGGTTTGTTCGGATCTTGAATGCCTGCGCGCGCCCGCCACACTGCTTCTGTTACAAGTTGAACAGCATCATCTTGCCCAATAACCCGTTCTTGAAGAGTTTCACGTAAACGGAGAAGCTTTTCCCGCTCTCCTTCAACTAATTTGGTTACTGGAATGCCTGTCCATCTTGCAACAATCGTCGCGATTTCTTCTTCAGTCACTTCCTCACGTAAAAGTCGATTTTCTTTACTATCGAGCAATGGCGCTTCCAGTTTTTTTAGTTCGGCTTCCATTGCCGGAATTTTTCCGTGGCGAAGTTCCGCCGCTTTATTTAAATCATAGCGATTCTCCGCATCCTCTAGTTCCCGTCTGAACTGATCGAGCTGTCCTCGTTTTTCTTGAATTTTACTTAATGTTTCTTTTTCCGATTCCCATTGAGCACGCATATCAGCGGATGAATCCTTCAATTCTTGTAATTCTTCGCGTAATAGTTCAAGTCTTGTTTGGCTCGCTGCATCTTTTTCTTTCTGCAAAGCTTGCTCTTCAATCTCGAGTTGCATCATTCTCCGAGTGACAGCATCAAGTTCTTGCGGCATCGAATCGATTTCTGTTCGAATCATGGCACTTGCTTCATCGATTAAATCGATTGCTTTGTCCGGTAAAAATCTTTCTGTAATATAGCGATTAGACAATGCGGCAGCCGCTACAATCGCTCGGTCATGAATACGCACACCGTGATGCAATTCATACATTTCTTTTAACCCCCGTAAAATCGAGACGGTATCTTCAACGGAAGGTTCGCGAACCATTACTTGCTGAAAACGACGTTCCAATGCTGGATCTTTTTCGATGTACATTCGATATTCGTCAAGTGTCGTTGCACCGATACAATAGAGCTCCCCGCGTGCCAACATCGGTTTTAACATATTACCGGCATCCATTGCCCCGTCCGTTTTTCCAGCTCCGACAATCGTATGGATTTCATCGATAAAAAGGATAATTTGTCCATCGCTGTCTTTTACTTGTTTCAATACACTTTTCAAGCGTTCCTCAAATTCTCCGCGATATTTTGCACCGGCGATGAGCGCGCTCATGTCAAGTTCGAAAATTTCGCGTCCTTTTAACCCTTCTGGAACGTCCCCTTTTACAATTCTTTGTGCGAGCCCCTCTACGATGGCCGTTTTACCGACGCCAGGTTCTCCGATTAAGACCGGATTGTTTTTCGTTTTCCGCGATAGAATTCTAATTGTATTCCGAATTTCTTCATCGCGTCCGATGACAGGATCCATCTTGCCGTTTTTCACTTCTTCAACTAGATTGCGACCAAATTGTTCAAGCGGTGTCCGTTCGTCTTCCTGCTGTCCCTGCATTCTCATAAACAATCACCTTCCACGTATTCGACTTTGACTTTCTTTGACTAATTAAATTATATAATGATTTCACCTATGAGTAAAGTGGTTTGATTGGATAGAAAAAGACTGTACAACTTAGTAAGAAGTCATACAGTCTTTGAATTGTATAAAGCTTTTTATCGTACGCCTAATGCCATTTTAGCGTATCGCGACATATTGTCTTTTGACCATGGCGGATTCCAAACAATATTGACGTCTACGTCTTTTACTTCCGGAAGCTCCATAAGTTCTTGTTTAATATTTGCAACAATTTGAGGTCCCATTGGACAGCCCATTGATGTAAGTGTCATTGTTACTATTGCAGTGCCTTCTTCATCTAATTCAACATCATAAACAAGCCCTAGATTTACAATATCAATCCCAAGCTCAGGGTCAATAACGTTTTCAATTGCGCCCATCATACTGTCTTTCATTTCTTGACTCATTGTTTTTACCCCTTCCAATTCAGTTGATACCCTCATCATAACAGCCAAAGGTCATTCATACAAATGACTTGCAAGCCAGTTTACAGAAGAAAGCATACCGGCCCTTGTCACCGCATGGGCTGCAACTTTATCCGTCACAAAACGAAGTCGATCAGGGACGTTCTCATAGTCATCTTTTATAGCTTCATAAAACTTATACATCGGTCTGTATGGAACAACAGGATCATTTTTTCCGTGCCAGAAGAATAGCGGTCTTTGATTCAGCACAGACTGATTCTTTGTAATATCAAATTGTGCTAAATCAGTAAATAACTTCTCTCTCTCATTTTTTGTCACGGGCAATTTAAACCCTTCCGATTCAAATTGTTTAATCTGCGCTTTTGCTAATTCTACAAATCCGGCTGCGCCCATCATGACAGCAGCAGCATCAATCCATTCGTACATTTTCAGCGCGCCTAAAGTTGTAATTCCGCCCATCGATGTTCCGGCAACGCCGATTTTCTTGGATGATAAGAGATTACGGTCGTTAAGTTCCTTGCGAATGAAAGCCAGTTCTTCAATAGATGTTAATACAATTTCCCAAAATCGAAGTGATAATTCGACTTCATCCAAATTTTCTTCACGCACACCATGTAAATATGCATCTGGTAATAATACACGCATCCCTTTTTTCGCAAGATTGTATGCGTAGTGCAGATTATGTTCTTTTGCACTTGTAAATCCATGGAAGAAGACAACAACCGGGACTTCTTTATGTTCATTTTCTTGTTCTACAATATGTAATAATGGAATTGCTCCCCAAGTTTCTTCATTCAGGATCATTCAATCACAACCTTTTTTCTTTTCATTTCAGCGTACCAAATTTTTCTAGGAAAAACAAAAAGGTTGTTTAAGCTACTGGCTTCTTTGACTTGGATAATGTCTTAAAGGTAAACTTATATAATAAAGGGGGATTTTCTTGAAACCACATTTAATCGTCCTCGATCTCGACGGGACTTTATTGACAGATGACAAAATAATAACGAAAAAAACAGCCCAGACTTTGCAAAAAGCAAAAAGTGAAGGCCATCATGTAATGATTGCAACAGGCAGACCATACCGCGCGACTGAACTTTATTATCGGCAACTTGGTCTAATTACGCCCGTTGTAAATTTTAATGGAGCTTTTGTGCATCATCCCGGCAATCGTTCTTGGAAAACGATTCATGAAACGCTTTCTCTATCCGTCGTGAAAGAGGTTGTGGAAGCGATGCAAGAATTTCCGTGGAATAATATGGTCGCTGAAGTCATGGATGATGTTTATGTCCATTATCATGATGAAAAAGTTTTAGATAATTTCAAGATGGGTACTCCGAAAGTAACCACTGGCGAGATTCAAAACTATCTAAAAGAAGATCCGACTTCGTTACTTATCCAAGCTGATGAAAGTCATGTCAATACGATTGTCCAACATCTCGACCATATTCACGCCGAAGTTGTCGGACATCGCGTATGGGACTCGCCTTTCGGTCATGTTATCGAAGTTTTTCGAAGCGGTCTGAGTAAAGCAGCTGGTCTATCCCATGTTGCAAAGTGGATGGATATTCCAAAAGAACGCATAATTGCCTTTGGCGATGAAAATAATGATCTTGAAATGATCGAATATGCAGGAATTGGCGTCGCGATGTCGAACGGGATTGATGAGTTAAAATCGATTGCCGATGAAGTGACTACAAAATCGAATAATGAAGATGGCATTGCACAAGTACTCGATGAACGGTTACAATTAAAGTAAGAATATTGATACAAATAGAAAATGGGGGATCAGTTAATGAGAATATTTGCAGATAGCGCATCCGATTTGCCAAAATCATTTTTTGATGAAAATGATGTTACGTTAATTCCGCTGCATGTATTAATTGACGGGAAAGAGTATGAGGATATCCTCGAAATAGATTCGAGGGAAGTTTACAAAACGATTCGAGAAGGCGGACAACCTAAAACATCACAAATTTCGCCCGAAGAATTGTTGGAGAGATGGACCGAACTTTCGAAATCTGGAGAAGAAGGCATTTATATTGCGTTTTCATCTGAATTATCGGGTACATATAACACCGCGGTAATGATGCGCGACCAAGTCAAAGAGGAAAACGAAAATTTAAACTTGATCATCGTGGATTCCAAATGCGCCTCACTTGGATATGGACTTCTTATTAAAGAAGCCGTTCGACTTCGTAATGCGGGCGAAACGTTGGAAGAAATCGAAGAAAAGATTCGTTTTATGTCCGAACATATGGAACATCTATTTACCGTAGAAGATCTCGATTATATGGCACGCGGAGGAAGAGTGTCGAAGGCAAGCGCATTCATCGGCGGATTACTAAATATTAAACCGCTATTGCATGTAGAAGATGGAAAACTAGTCCCTATTGAAAAGCATCGTGGACGTAAAAGAGTATTGCGCCGAATTATCGAGTTAATGGAGGAACGCGGTGATCATTTGGCCAAACAAACCATCGCGATCAGTCATGGCGATGATGAAGCGATCGCGCTCGAGTTGAAAGCGTTAGTCGAAGAAAAGTTTAGTCCTAAAAATGTTGAAATACACATGATTGGTTCGGTTATCGGAGCACATGCCGGACCTGGCACAGTTTCAATATTTTTCCTGAATAAGCTTAATTAATACTAAGTTGTAAAGGGTGATAATGTGAAAGTAGTCGTAATCGGTGCTGTCGCGGGAGGATCAACTGTTTCATCACAAATTAGGCGAGTTCTTCCGAATGCTGAAATCACACTGATAGGTCTGGAAGGAAAAATCGGTTACGGGACGTGCGGGTTACCATATGTTATCGGCGGTTTAATCGAAGATGAAACAAAAGTGAGCGGCCCGTCTCCTGATAGATTTGGCGAGAAACGCAATATTACGACGCTCACCCGCCACGAAGTTACATCGATTAACCGAAAAGCAAAAACTGTGGAAGTCCAAAATCTCGAAACGGATGAAGTTTTCACGCTGTCGTACGATAAACTTATCATGTCGACAGGTGGAAAATCACGCATACCGGAAATTAAAGGGCTTGGAAAGTTACCTTTGATCACTTTGAAAAGCTTTACTGATATGGAGAAAATCCTGAAATTCATCGAACGAGAAAAACCCAGTTCATGCGCGATTATGGGCGGCGGCTTTATAGGTATCGAACTTGCGGAGAACTTCAGGCGTTTGGGACTTCAAACTGCGCTTATCGAACGAAATGATCGTGTCATGAAAGCAATGGATAAAGAACTTTCGGATATCCTATACAAAGAAATGGCAGATAACGGAGTAGAATTTTATTTTAATGATGAGATTGAGCGGGTTGAAGGAAAGAAATTGATCATGAAAAATGGGATGAATTTTGAAGTCGACTTTATCGCGGCAAGCATTGGAATCATTCCGAATACAGCGTTAGCTGAAAGCATCGGATTAACAATCGGCGAAACAGAAGGCATTGTTGTAAATGACTATATGCAAACGAATGACCCTGATATCTATGCGATCGGCGATGTCGCGGAAACTTCGGATTGGCATACTGGTAAACCTAAAAGGGTTCAGCTCGCTTGGCACGCTCATCGTCAAGCTTATATTGTAGCTAGTCATCTCAGTGAAAAGCCGGTGAAAATCAACGGGTTTCTCGGCACGACAATAACGAAATTATTTTCATTGACCGCAGGAATGACAGGTCACTCGGAACAAAGCCTAATTGACGAAGGTATTGAATTTGAAACGGTTACCTATCAAGGTCGGACCAATGCGGGATATTACCCGGATCACGGAACAATTGCATTGCGCATCCATTACGATCGTAATTCTCGTTTACTATTAGGCGGACAGGCTGTTGGTAACAAAGGTGTCGATAAGCGCATTGACGTTATTGCAACAGCGATTATGGGGAATATGACCGTAGATGATTTGGCCGCACTTGAACTTAGCTACTCTCCCCCATATTCCTCACCGAAAGACCCGGTGAACATGCTTGGTTATAAAGCAAAGTAATTGTCTATTAACAAAAAGATCCCAAGACGGCAATGTCGCTGTCTTGGGATTTCATTTATTTTTGTTCTTCCGCTTTGTTTTTCTTTCCTCTTCTCCACACTGCCCAAAGGAATCCTAGGAACAATGTATAAACAAGAATTGAAGCGATTAAATAAGGGATATTAAATCCTTTATCTTCATCTACAATGTATACTTCAGCCAATTCTCGTTCGAGGACAACCCGATACTTCCCATCTTTTGATTGTTTAATCATATCGCCACCGACAACGCCGCGCAATCTTTTATTATCTCCGATAACTTCTTGATCAATTTCTAAATTGTCGGTTTTAGATGTATTATTTAATGCGACAATCCAAGTTTCTTCATCTGACGAACGCTTGAAAACTGTAAAGCCATCTTTGTTATGCAGCATCTCGAAATCCCCATTGCGAAGTGTGTCAGATTTGTTCCGCAGCGAGTTTAAATCTCCAATATACTCTTGTAATTCCATATCTGTTTTAAAGTTCGATATTGGATGGCTTTCAGGTGCTTCTTTCCCGTTAACTGCAATCTCAGATCCATAAGGCATCACCGGAATCCCAGGCAATGTGAATAATGCAGTTGTGGCTACTTTCCATCTAGTCGGCGGAAACATTCTCAAGGTAAACATTTCATACGTAAAGCGAGGCCCTGTCAATTCATCGAATTGGATGATGTCCGTTTCGTTTTCATCTTCAAATAACTGAAGAGGTGATGAATCGGGATCGACTTGGACATACGACTGTTTGAGTGCTTTCATTTTTTCTATATTAGGCACTGTATCAAAATTAGCGCTCGATGCTTCTGTCGACATTACATAAATTGTGTCATCTGCCTTTTTAATTTCAGCGATTGCCTCATTTAGAAAGTCTTCATCGAAATCCCCTAATCTTGTTAAACGAATTCCAGCCAGCTCGTACTTATCCACGAATGAAACAATCGCATCAATGATCATTTCTTTCGCAACTGGACTTGAAATATCCCAGTCAACAGTTCCATCGCCTGCTGGAATAGACGGTACAAGATCATTCTTCACCCATGCATGATTCTCGCTAACCCCGTTTAATGGAAAATCAGCAACAACGCCGATGTTTTCTTTCTTTAAGGATTTAATCATGTCAGTAAACTCTTCTTCCGTTCCGAAATGCGGTTCTAACATTTCGTAATCGAGGACTTCGTTTCCGTCATAAGTTGCTGTGCTGAATACAGGTCCAATTGAAACTAATGTAAAACCCATTTCAACAATATAGTCCAATTTTGCAGCAATGCCTGCGAAATCTCCGCCGCTAAATGCGTTCATATCTCGAGGATTAACGCCTTCATTATTGTCGTAATTCCCGTCATTAAATCGATCGACCAGTAAATCGTATATGCTTTCATCTTGTAGCGTTCGATCATTTTTTGCGAATACCCCTGTTGGATAAATTATAGATAAAATCAAAGTCATTGATAATAGTAGCCCAAACCATGTATTACTTTTCACAAATAAATCCTCCTAATTAACGAACTATCACTCTTCATTTTAACAAACGAAATGAGTAGTGGCTATTCTTTCATCAATAAATTGATCGTTGATTGTAGAAATGGGGCGGATATGTGAAATATAAGTGCTAGTTGATTTTTCGTTTCGAACGGCCCCTTACTTCTTCTACTCGTCGCTAGGTTCATGGTCATTGAGAAATTCATTACGGCAGTATTTATAAAATCCATTATTCAAGTAGTCGTCTTTTATAAGAACCGTTGATTTCCGTTGCGGGCGAGCGCTTTCCTGCGGGCGAGCGCCAAGCCTCCTCGTCGCTGCGCTCCTGCGGGGTCTCGGCTGTCTCGCTGATTCCGCTGGAGTCGCCACCCTCCACTCCAATCAACTAATTTCTCTAATTTATTAAAGTTATATCGAATGCTACAACATATCTTCCTGATCATTTTAATAATAGAAACGTAAAATAAAAAGCATGATAGGAATATAAAAATTCCCACCATGCTTTGAATTGTTAAATAGTCCGGCTTTTTTTCTTAATTAAGCGAACCAGTTGATGCCCATCGGCAGTTTAAATCCGAGGAACATGGTTGCGAATAAGAAGATGAAAAAGAAAATCCATAATGTCGTAACGTTTTTCTCTTTGCTCGAACGAACTAGCACCATTTCCATTAGACCAATCGTAACAAGGCCAAGCAGGAATTTAACTCCGTACAGAGCAGGATCCAGTCCAGAGTGATTCATGAATAATATTGCACCTGAGACTAAAATTAGAACATAAAATAATCTACTGCTCATATGAACAATTTTGCGCCCTTTTGAGCCATTCGCCATTACAGCCGCTACTAGGAATAAAATGATTCCAACAACCCAAGTAAAAATGTGGAAATGTATCATCAACTTCACCTCATAAAAATTATGTCGTACTTATTTATCCTATCACAGATTCGGATGAGGCTTAAGCAAACATGCTTACACAAATTGATTTGAAAGTGTGCCGATCCCTTCAATCGAAATATTGACCGTATCCCCTTTTCGCAAGAAAACAGGCGGCTTCATGCCTTTTCCAACACCCGCTGGCGTGCCCGTCAAAATGATATCACCGGGTTCCAATGTCACAAACCGAGAAATTTCCGCAATAATTTCATCGACTTTAAACATCATTGCCTCTGTATTGCTGTTTTGTCTTATTTCATCATTTACTTTCGTAACAATCGATAAGTTATTCGGGTTTGGCAGTTCATCTTTAGTGACTAAATAAGGTCCCATAGGACAAGTGCCATTTAAACTTTTTCCGAGAAAGAACTGTCCATGCGCTGTTTGAATATCACGTGCGGTAATATCATTCGCAATTGTATAACCAAAAATATAATCATACGCCAATTGTTTAGGTATATTATGCCCCCTCTTACAGATGACAACTGCAAGTTCTCCTTCATAATCAAGGTTTTCCGTCACTTCAGCATGGATGGGTAATTGTTGTTCATCCGCAGCAATTGTCGTTGGTGATTTTGTGAATATCATTAACTTTTCAGGCGCTGCTTCGTCCCCCATTTCGGTTGCGTGATCAAAATAGTTTTTTCCTACGCAAATGACATTCTTCGGTGTTCTAGGAATTGGCGCAAGCCACTCAATAGATGAGAATGAATATTTATATTCGCTCGCATATTCGTCTTTTTCTGCACGGTTAACAAGTTTACGGATTGATTCGACGAAATCTAACCCCGATGAAACACCTTCGATGATCGTCTTCGGTAAACTAGTATCGCCGTAATGGATTGCCAAAGCCAACGCATCCCATACTGCCTCTTCCCTTTTTACCTTCGGACCATACAATGTCTGACCTTCCAATTGAAACGATAACAATTTCATCTTTTACCCATCCTCCCAATTCATAATTCCCTTGTTATGACTCTATTTCGACAATTGTCCCGTTTATTCCTCTTTTTTCATCAAACTTCTTCCGTAAGTCCCTTTTCTCCATAACCATTCAAGCGGACCCATCCGAAATTTTGAAAGCCATAGCTCCGCGAAGATAACTTGAACGACAAAGAGGCCAACTGCAATCCAAGTGCCCGCCGCTAAGTCCACCCTGCCGTATAATCCAAAACCATACGAATAAAAAATCAATGTGGCGACAATTGATTGCGTGATATAGGTTGTTAAGGACATCCGCCCCGCTTTTCCAATAGGTCTGAAGACGTCGCGGAACAGTGGGAATGTACAAAATAATAAAAGCAAGCTAACATAACCAGCGGCTAGAATGATGTTGCCAATCGTATCCTGTATTTGAATTAAATCCAATGCAGGTTTTTTCAAGTGCGGGAGTAATTTTATCCAGATTCCCGCAGCCAGTGATAATAACGCTAAAATAGCCAACCGAATTTTAAATTCTTTCGCGCGTTCAATGACTTTCCATTTCGATAATGCCGCCCCAAACATGATAATCGGCAATACGATGAAAAACCCCATAAATGTCCCGCCGAGCCCTATGACTAACCACTCGAAAAACCTTAAAGTGAAAATGTCCCCAAAAGAACCGCTTCCGAAAACTTCAATCGAACGTTCAATCAGGTCTAAGTCGGCGTAATCACTCATTAATAGATTCGAATTCGCTTTCATTAATAATTTCGCGACAAAATACATGAATGCAGCCGGAATCATATATAGGGCTCCTGCAAATAAGGCAAGCCATTTTGCAGGAATCCGAACAAATATTAATAACAAAAAGCCCATGACCGCATACGGAAATAATACATCGCCTGACCAGATGAAAAGCCCGTGTAATAGCCCAATGCCGAGCAATATTCCTAATCGCCTTGCCATAACAGGTACGAACGGAGTGTTTCGCTGAATTGACTTCTCATATTGCATGTTAATGCCGTAGCCAAATAACAAAGCAAATATAGGATAAAAACTGCCCTGCACGAAAACATCGATCCACTTGAAAGTCGCCGCATCCCCCGATGTGAACCATGAGTAGGGATCCACATGTAAATAAGGCGTATGAAAAAGCAACATATTCGCGATAAAAATCCCCAAAAGTGCAAATCCTCTTGTTATATCAAGCGCTTCGATTCGATTTTCTACATTCGTAGGCGACATTTTCACTTTTCTTCGTCCCCCTGAATAAGCACTGTACTATCCCCATCAAATAGGTAAAGCACCATTTCTTTAATTTCTACATTGATAATCGATTCGATTGCACGTTTGTACAAATTCAACTGAACTCCGTAACGGTCTTGCATTTCATTTTCAATTTCACCAGGAGAATTGAATCGTCCTTGCACCCGGTCCGTTTTATAATCCAGCAGAACCCAACCATCCTCTTCTTGGAATAAACAATCCGCGATTCCTTGAATGATTTGATAATCCCCGTCATCGCCATCATGCGCATACGTAAACGGCAATTCTCTCAATACTTTTGCTGACTGTTTTACTCTTTTCGCCATATCTGACTTTAAAAACTGAGTGATTTGATTGACCTGCACAGCATTTGCTTCTTCTTGCGTTAATAATTGACGCGTTTGTAGCGTTGTGATTAATTGCTCAACGGTTTCCGAATTTTGTTCTGTTTGAAGATCAATATGCTGCATGATCGTATGCATCGCCGTTCCGATTTCCGCAGGAGAAAGCGCCCGGGTTTGCATGAAGTTAGGTCGAGCATGCAAATATGCCGTGCTTACTTCATCTCCCTTTTCTGCAAAAGGATTTTCTTCCTCTTGTTGCGCAAGAATCGAGAGTCTTTTCAATTCGCTAACCGTTTGCTTCGAACGTTTTGCAATCGAATTGCTATATTCGTATGACCAATCAAAACGTCGTTTCACTTCATCATAAATTTGCTCATCAATTTCATCTGACTTTCCAACATCATCCTGAGGAATTAAACCATCATTTTCAACGATGCTCTCTTGGTGCAAATGTAGATTCATTACAGATGAAAACGGTAGCGCATCTATCTTCCATTTCGATGAATCTGCAACGAACTGTCCTCCCGGAAGCACATCAAATTTACCGAAGTCAGGATGCCTTGCGACTGCTGGTCCAATCCAATCGAGATAACTATTTGCTCTAGAACGCGTATACTCGGGCAACATCAACGATGGATCAACCAGTTGAGCATCCTGCCACTTACCGATCTCCCTTTCAATATCCTTAATAGAGGCGATTAGCTCCAAATATTCTTTTGCTCTGGTCATCGCGACATATAAGATCCGCATTTCTTCTGCACGCATTTCGAGTTCCTTTTTCTCTTTCATCGCTAAAAAAGGCAAAGATGTATACGTAATTCGATTATCCGGATCAATTGCTTTCACTGCCAAACCGAAATGTTGGTCGAATAAATAAGCTTCATTGAAATCCATCTTATTGAACTGCCTCGCAATTCCAGAAATAAAAACATATGGAAACTCGAGGCCTTTTGATGAATGAATGGTCATTAACCGAACAACGTCTTCTGTATCAGTAAGCGACCTTGCTTCTCCTACATCATCGCCCCGCTTTCTCATCCGGTCGATAAATCGAAGGAAGCGGAATAAGCCGCGAAATGATGTTTTCTCATAATCAATAGCACGATCATGGAGCGCGCGAAGATTTGCCTGTCTTTGTTGTCCATTCGGCATGGCGCCAACCATTTCGTAATAATGCGTATCAGTGTACACTTGCCAAATCAGTTCAGATAATGATCCGCGACGCGCCAAATTTCTCCAATCTTCAAATTGCACGAAGAACCGTTGCAATTTCTCTTGTGTCTTTGTTTCAATACCAGCGCCGCCTGTTGCCATAAAAGACTTTAATGCTTCATAAAACGGAGCATTCTTGTCGGCTAGCCGAATTTTCGCAAGCTCATTTTCAGTCATGCCGATAAACGGCGAACGGAGAACAGATGCCAGCGGAATATCTTGGTACGGATTATCAATGACACGCAAGGTATTTAACATGATCATCACTTCGAGCGCTTCGAAATAACCTCGAGACAAGTTTGCATAGATTGGAATACCCGCAAGCTTGAACTCTTCAACAAATTCAGCCGACCAAGTCATCGACCGCATTAAAATGACAATATCCCGGTATTCGAGCGGTCGTTTTTCATCGGAAAATGCATCTGTGACTTCTGCCCCTGAAGCCATTAACTCTTTAATCCGTTTAATTATAAAACGTGCTTCAGCTTGAGAACTTTTAATACTTTGTTCACTTTGATCTTCCTCTGTTGCATCTTCTTCGTCGTCTTCATAAAGGACAGTCAATTCCGCGGGCACTTCTTTAACCGGGTACTGCGCACCGTATTTAAGTGCGGCAGCCTCATCGTAATCGATATCTCCGACACGAGCGCCCATCACCTGCGAAAAGATGAAATTCGTTGAATCCAATACTTCTTTTCGACTTCTGAAGTTCGCGTTCAAATCGATTTTCAGGCCCGAATCTTCGCCCGTTGCGTTAAAGTTTTTATACTTTCCAAGAAACAGGTTTGGTTCAGCCAGACGAAAACCATAAATCGATTGTTTGACATCGCCGACCATAAACAGATTCCCATCTTTCTCATTGCCATTTTTCACCAAATTGACAATGGTTTCTTGCAGTAGGTTCGTATCCTGATATTCATCAACGAGCACTTCCGAAAATCGCTTGCGGTAATCAATGGCGATATCAGAAGGCAGTAGTTTTCCATCTATTTCAACAGACAGGATCCGTAGAGCATAATGTTCTAAATCTGAAAAATCTACAATTCCCCGGTCAATTTTCACAGTTTCATAACGCCTGCCAAAATCAATCACCAGTTCAATTAACGTATGCATTGCGGGTGCCATTAATTTAATTTCTTCCAGAAGCCGATTCGGTGTTCGAATAAAATATTTTTCTTTAAGGTCATTGACAATCTTTTTCACAACATCTCGAATTTTTTTCGCGCGGTCGGCAAGCCCTTCATCGCAGGAATCTTTTTTAATTGCTCCTGCCCTGACCCACTTCAGCGTCCCGAAAAACTCGTATGTTTCTTCCCAAGTTCCAACTGTAATGCGCCTGATGGCTTCATCAATCCACATCATGTCAGTTTCTGCAGTTGCAGCAAGTGCCGCGGGTCCTTCAGGCATCAAAGCGATACGTCTTAAATCACCTGTTAACGCAGCTGCTTCTTCAAGGGAATGACGAATTGCTGTTTTTAAGGGTCCTATAAATTCAAGTTCATCGACTGAGCTGATTTGCTCGATTTCATATTGTTCAGGTATGAGGCACAACCACTTCTCCGGAGAAGGATGAACCCTTGAATAATCGTATAAACGACTGATAAGAGTCTCAATCATTTGGTCGTCTCTATCCGAAGTGAAACTATCTGCCAGCCTATAAATCAACTCAGGATTTTCAGAACTGTACGCCGTTTCAAGCACTTCACTAATCGTGTCATCGCGAAGAAGCGCGACCTCCGTGCTGTCAGCGATTCTAAAACCCGGATCGATATCAAGTAAATAAGCGTACTGCCGAACGACATTTTGGCAAAACGAGTGAAGCGTGGAAATCTGTGCTTTATTCAACAAGTTCAATTGCCTGCGCAAATGAACAGATTCCGGTTTTTCTGCAATCGCTTCTTCGAGCGCTTCTGCCATTCGATGACGCATTTCAGCAGCCGCTGCATTTGTAAATGTCACGACGAGTAATTCATCCACATCGATTGGATTCTTCTCATCGACAACTTTTTCGATCATTCTCGAAATGAGCACTTTGGTTTTCCCTGAACCCGCGGCTGCAGAAACAAGAATATCTCTGCCCGAAGCCCATATTGCTATCCATTGTTCATCGGTAAACGTAAGTCCTTCAGGTTTCACGGGTATGTTCATCATCCCCAACCACCTCCTCACGCATTTTTTCAAGTGATGTATCTGCATCTAACATTTCGTAATTACGATATTGTTGAGCTGGATCTGTTGGGTCGAATTGACAAACGGATCGGTACGAACAAAATTGGCAAGGCATTTTATCTTTCAACTTATACGGATAAACACGCGTATCTCCCGCTAGCATTGCATTTCCAGCCATTTGATGTCGTGTTCTCACATAAGACCGCATCATTTGCAGATCCTCTGCTGCCAACACTTTCGATCTCTTTGTAAATGATCCATCTTTTTTGAATGCCGCCGGAATAATCTTTGACGAACTACCGATTTCAACGTCCATCGCTTCTGCCACTTCAGGATGCTCTAGTAGAAATCCGCGCATTTTATAAGATTTGGCAATTTCATCCTCCAATAGTTGGGCTGAAAGCTCTTCTACTGGGCGAATCATCGGATTATGAACGTGGACATACAGTAAACCCGCCGGATCTGCATGAAAACCAAGCAATTCTTCAACATGCTCAAGCGCCACGTCAAGGTATGTCATCATTTGTAACGATAATCCATAATACACTTCAGCCAAGTCAAGTTCTCTTGCCGAAGATTTATAATCAATGACGCGAATATAATTCTTCCCATTAATTTCAGAAGCATCGATTCGATCAATTCGGCCACGAAGTTGCAAAGGCTTCCCCATTCGAAGAGGAATTTCCAAGGAAGGCAACTTTTCGCCCGGTCCAAATCCTGCCTCGATTGCAATCGGCTTAAAGTTTGTCGATTTAGCTTGTGTGCTAAGTGAATAAATTGTCCGTTGAATAACTTGCACTAACTTCCGCTTGATGTATACATAGCGATTCGTTGATGATAGGATCCGGTTGAAAAAGTATGGCGTAATGTCATCTACTGCATCAGATGCCAACCGCCAACATTCTCCTTTTGTCAATTCGGCCCAAGACTTTCCTAGTCGCATTGTTTCATCCGAAATCCATTTAAGAGCCGCGTGGAATAAATCACCAATAGCAGGTGCTTCAAGCGTATACTCTGATCGATCTTGTAAACCAAGGCCGAAAGAAGCATAGTGTTGAAACGGACAACTATAATAGGATTCTATTCGCGAAACACTAGACACGAAAGAATCGCCGTATAATCCTTTTGTCAAATCAATCGTCAGTCTATCGGTTTCATTGCCAACTTCTAACGGTCGACGAATTCGACCGAGAACAGAAGTCCAATAAACATCTCTTTCATAATAGGCCAGTACAGCCTTCCATTCTGGTGCAATCTTCTGCATATGTTCCGCTTGCTTAAGTTTCATCGCAGCAAATGGCAATGCCGCCCTCGGATGGCTAATATACGCAAACCTGTCTACATCCCCCTCTAATTCTGACGGATCCATGACCGCAGATTCTGTCTGAATTCCCGGGAGAAGTTGCGAGATTCTTGCAATGTATAAGGACGGGAGTAGCGCTTTCCCTTCTTCATCTGCAATCGGGTATGAAATGTATAGCTGTTCCCGCGGTGCAGTGAATGCGCGGTATGCGATAAATGTCTCGTCCATTAACTTCATTTTCGATGTCGGTGCAAGTTCGAAACCAATTTGAGAAAACCATTCCCGGTCGGTATCCGATAAAATTCCTTCATTATCAATTCGTTGCGGAAGCACACCGTCATTGACACCCAGGAGAAAAACCGCATCGATATTCATTAAACCCGAAACTTCAATCGATGACACCGTCACTTGGTCTAATGAAGGTGGAATTCGAGTGAATTCCAACGAGTCGAATCCTTCATCTAAAATGCGTGCTGCGTCACTCGGATTCAACTCTTTATCGCCAAACATCAGCACGAACTGGTCGAGAACATCAATCCACCCGTTCCACGCCTGTTCATGTTCAGTTGCGCCCAAAAGACGACCCGCAAGCTCCTCTTCCGCCCGCAGATCAACTACTTTATCATAGACGCGCAGTTGCTCTATAAATAAAAATATCGCTTCTGCTACTTCCCTGCCATTCTTAGACTTCTTCATTTTCTTTTCAAACTTTTGAAGTGGTTCTCGTATACAATCGCGAATACGATGTAAGTCTTCTTGCATCGCAAGTTCTTCATCGGTTTGAACGTCGGTATGCAATTCAAGACCGCGATATCGTTTCACTCTCCAGCGCGAATCATCAAACCAACGAGAACCATAGATGCCACGTGCAAGAATATAATTTTCAAGGCGGTCTGCTCGTTCGCGCCATACATTCAAATTTTCACCATGCGGAAAAAATAAATCTGTTTTTACTGCGCGAAAAATCGATTCATATGACCAACCCGAAGTGACCGCTTCCAATACAGAACGTGATAATTCAATGAGCGGATGATGCAACATCGGTTTTTTTCGGCTGATGAAAACTGGAATATCGTAATGCGGAAATATAGTTTCGATTAATTCATCGTACACTTCCGGTTGTCGATACAAGATGGCCAGATCCTTATACCTTTTTCCTGATAACATCAATTCTCGAATCTTTCTTGCAACAGCATGAATCTCAGCCCTTCGATCGGCTGCTTCAATAAACGTTACATGACCATTCGACGGTTTCCCGCTTGTCGGGTACTGATCAAATGCTGCCTCGAGATGTTTCAAATCATCATTTTCAAAGCGCATAACTTGATTCATATGAAAATCTTCTTCAACGTCAATAGACTCCAAGTATGCGATTCCTCGCAATCGCAAAGAAGTTCGCACTGGATTGAAAAACAATTCATGATCCGCGGATCCTGTTAAATCAGACTCCATCGGCAATGTCACTGTCACGCGATTTCCATATTTTAAAAGTTCCGTAATAATTTCATATTCTCTCGTCGTAAAGCTTTCGAATCCGTCAATATAAATATCTGCCCCTTTTAATATGTCCGCATGTTGAATTTGCATCGCAAGAAGCGCCAAATGACCTTCACTGTCCACGTAAGATGTGCCAAGTTTTTCTTCTATTTTTGCAAGAAGAAGTGATAAATCGCTGGCCTTATCAATCAAGGTTCTCGGTGCACTCGCGGCGAGTAGTTGGTCGTGAAGTTCATTCATCGTAGTAAAGTCAACAGCGTAGCGACCAAACTCCTGTAATAAGGTGCCGATTTGTTCCGTAAATCCGCGTTTATTAGCTGCTTGGCGAAATAACTTGAACTCTTCATGATGCTCTTCCAAAACACTTCTAACGAGCATCCGGTAGCCAAAACCATTTACTTCTTTACGAGTAATACCGCCGACCTCCTGAAGTATCCGCCAAGCTAATCGTTTAAATGTCACAACTTGTGCACGAATGATTCCATTCAATCCGTAATTGACGGCTAAACTATGCTCCACAGAAAAAGACATTTGGTCTGGAACGATGATAAAAATGGGAGCTCCTAATGGATTTTGTTTAAGTTCTTCAGCAATTTCTCTTTGAATATGCGTCGTTTTTCCAGATCCAGATCTTCCGGTAATAAAACGTAATGACACACACTTCCCCTCCTTTGAACGTAAAAAAACCTGCAATCCTTTCTCTCTATTGTACAGGAAAGGGGATGCAGGTACTATTTTAGTAGGTTTCCTTTTTTTTACGTCTTTCATTCAACTGATGAAAATCCGCGTCTACTTTTTTCGTTAATCGGTGTTCAAGTCGCTTTCCAATCAACCAAAGCAAAATAACAACAACTGCAACAATCGCAGTTCGAATTGGTTGTGTAAGCAGCGCTTTTAAATCGTATCCTATAAAACTAACAGTACATATCATTACAAGTTTGCCAGCCATCAACGTGAGTAAGTAATGCGTTTTCCTTATACCTGACAAACCAGCTACTAAGTTTACTAAAGCAGACGGTGTAAAAGGAAAGCAGATAAATAAGAATAACGGACCGAATCCATTCCGGTCTACCCATTTAATAAGCTTTTGCACACGAATACTTTTTGTTAAAAAGCGAAAAAATCGATTCTCACCATATTTTCGAATCAATAAAAACACAGCATATGAACCAGCTGTCGTGCCTGCCCATGATAATAGAATTCCATACCCTAATCCAAAAGCACTTGCATTCGCAAAAACAAATACAAATAAAGGCAAGAAAGGGAGAAACGACTCGATAAATGGTAACAGGAGTCCGATTAATGGTCCAAACGCTCTATAATGTTGAGACAACTCTATAATTTTATCTACATCAAACCATTCATTCACCCAAATCACCCTCGCAGCATCTAGAGACTTATAGTGATAAGTATACCCAATAAATCAATTTTATCACCTATTTCATCAATTTTACACAAAAGTATAGTATAATCAGAAAAACAAATAAGAAAGATGTGACAAAATGGAAAATAATACGTTTTTTTCTGGACTAAAAGCCGGAATGAGCATTGCAATAGGCTATTTTCCCGTTGCGCTCACATTTGGACTTCTCGCAAAAACTGCCGGCCTCTCAATGATTGAAGCGACGGCTATGAGCATCTTCGTTTATGCGGGCGCTTCTCAATACATAGCTTTAAGCCTTATCGCCGATGCAGTCAACCCTTTGTTGATCGTCATGAATACGTTTGTCGTTAATATTCGACATTTTCTCATGACCGCTTCATTAAGTGAAAAATTAAAGCCCGAAAAACGGTGGATTAAAGCCATTTATTCGTTCGGAATCACTGATGAATCTTTTTCGATGCTCGCCACGAGTAAAAACAAAAAAATAACAACTGCATTTACTTTCGGAGTAACCTTGATCGCATATGGAAGTTGGGTTATTTTCACAGCCGTCGGACATGTTGTCGGGGCAAATTTGCCACTTTTCCTCCAAGCCGCAATGTCAATCGCACTATTTGCAATGTTTGTCGGACTGCTTGTGCCTTCTATGAAAGGTAACCGAAAAGTTGTTATGTTGGCGACTATAGCAGCCGCAATTCATTGTTTTTTTTATTTCACCGAACTCTTATCAACCGGTTGGGCAATTCTCGTTGCAACACTCATCTCATCAGTTTTCGTTGAATTTATTTATGCGAAACATCGTAAAACATCAGAACTGATATATTCAAGGGAGGGGGAGTAAATTGGGACCTGCATATTGGTGGATGCTTTTTGGAATGGCGCTAGTTACATATATTCCTAGAATGATTCCTCTGACTTTTCTGGAAGGTAAAGAATTGCCTCCTATTATTTCCGGTATTCTTCGAAACATTCCATACGCCGTACTTGGAGCACTTATCTTCCCTGGTATTTTGTTCGTACAAGAAGGAAATATTCTTTTCGGCATTATCGGAGCCGGGGCAGCATTTTTAATAGCAATACTAGGCGGCGGCGTCATGTCTGTAGTTTTGGGTACAATTGGTGTACTTGCTGTTTATAGTTTATTTATGTAAAAAGAATAGTCTATATTTCAAAAGAATGAGAAAGCAGCGGACTGAATATAAACTTGAATAATAGATTATTCAAGCTCATTATTAATGATTTTTAAGTAAATTAAAAAGTATGAGAGGAAAACTATCAAATTCCTCTCATACTTTTCTCTATTCTATATCCAAATGGTCGCGTGCTCGTTTAACCATTCGGCTTGCATACCAAAAACCGACTGTTAGTGATATAGCATCTACCGTATACAATACCCAGTTATGTGTATAGCCCGCATAAACTGAGGCTGCTATTAACCCTGCTGTTAATAATAGCCCTACAACATGATGAAATGTTATGCGTGTAAACAATACGACTAGTAAAGCAGGCATGATAGCCGCAAGTATGAATTTTGTTACGAATGAATCCATGTTAGCAACAACCTTCCCTTACAAACAAACGGTTACGCTTACCGTATAACCAATATTCCAAGACGATGATGGTCATGACGATAAATGACTTGTTGCATGAGTCGTACTTCTCCATCGCGCCCAAGAACCTGCAACCGGCAGTGCGCGGCATTAATTTGAATGGCATCGTATAATTCTTTTTCGTTCATTACTTCTAACCCATTGACGGATCTGATACATTCCCCTGGAAGTAAACCCATCTTATCGCCCGGCGAATTAGGTAATACCCCCGCAATAACAACCCCAGTCGATTTTGGCGCTACGACAAATGCGCCGCTGCGCTCTTGAACCGACACAATTACGGAAAACACGGCACGTCCTGCAACACCGAATAAAAGTGCCGCTACGCCCAATACAGGCATCCATATCGCACTAACACCAAGTGCAAAGACAACGGTTCCGATAACTATCACGCCACGTCCAATTCTCGGGAATGCGATATTAGGATACGATGAGCGAATCACTTGGGAAAACCCGATAATAAGTGGAACAGGAACAAAAGTAAATGCGTTCTCAGCCAGCGTAAACTGTGGCCAATAAGGTAAATACGCCTGAATTAAATCACCAGGGACAATAAACAAAACCGGCAAAAGCCAAAGTCGCTTTGTTTTGAAAGCTGTGGCTTGAAGCCCTCTTTTAGTCTTTTTCAAAAATGGAGACGTATCTCGCTCGCCGTATCGGCTAATTAGAAAACCTTCAGCAACTAATAATAAACCTGCAATGATCGCAACGGTTACAACTAAATCACCGAATAAGTCTACGTTAGCCGGCGACCATCCACGGTAAACAAAATCACTAGCATAACGTTCCATGAAAAAGATTATAAAATATGCAACAGCCGCAAAATAAATTGGAGACATTATTTTATAATAAAAAGAAAGAAGTCCAACAAACGCCGCAATGCAAAATAAAACCAGCCAACCTGAGTCTACTGCCAAACCGGCACCCGATATAAGAATCGATAAAATAATCGCATATGGCCAGGATTCTGATAATAGTCGTTTTAACTCAGTAAATCCTGGCATCAAGCGAACTCTGAAACTACGTCGTTCTCTCTTCACCCGCATATAGCCTAAAAACACTGCCGCGATTAGTGTGGCCACAAATAGTGGATTCAGAAAAAATAACGATGCAGCTGTTAGTACTTCTAGTAATATATCTTTCACCATGTACCGACACCATCCTATTCATTACTACACTATTTCTATCTATTGTAACAAATGAACAGTACATTAGGCGAATCCTTATTGACTATTTTCAGAAGATTATTTTTAGAATAATAAAAATAAGCTGTTAACGGGATGGAATTCAATCCGTTAACAGCTGTTTCTACGTAGAGTTTACTTTTCCGCCAATAGATGCAGTAAATAATCTAATCCCATTTGTAATTGAACGTCATTTTCACGATTTTCACGATAGATTTCAATTTCTTTTTGCAATGCCGTGAAAAATTGTCGATCCATCTTGCCTGATTGTTCCACCTTGGACTCCTCTTGAAACTCTTTAACCGCGTCCGATGTTGCTTCATCAAAATAGCCATCGTCGCGCCCTAAAGTATAACCAAGTCCGGCGAGTAACTTTTGACTGTAGGCAACATCGTCAGAAAAATCGCCTTCAGTATATTCAGCAGAAACTAAACGAATATGCTCATTAAACAACTCATTTTGGGCTATTTTCAGATCGGCTTCTACGCCTTTGCCGTGTATCCATTTTTCTTTCGGCGTCAGCCATTTTGCAGTTGATAACTTCACTTTTCCGCCGTTTGCTAGATCCTTTGTGTCTTGGACAGTTCCTTTCCCAAAACTTTCAGTGCCTGCGATGGATGCTCTTCGTAAATCCTTTAAAGCGCCGCTTAACATTTCACTAGCTGATGCACTTCCTTTATCTTGAAGCAAAACCAGCGGAACTTTCTTCAGCTGGCTATCAAATTTTATTTTTTCATCCTGGTCTGCGACTAGCGGAGTTAAGGCCCCGTTCGCATCTTGTAAATAGGCATATACCGTATCTTCTTGAAGAAGACTCGATAAGATTGTGCCGACACTGTGTAAATAGCCCCCGGGATTGCCACGGACATCGATTACAAACGCTTCAGCGCCATCACCAATCAAGTTTTCAGATGCGATTGCCCATTCCTTAGCAGTTTCACTTCCGAAGGTCGTAATCGATATGTAACCGACTTTGCGTTCCTTCTCTTCGATTAATTCACTACTTACCGTCGTTACAGGTATAACATCGCGAATAATCGAAATTTCAAGATGTTTATTTAACTCAGGTCTATAAATCGTCATCGTAACAGCTGTCCCTTTTTCCCCTCGAATTTTCTTAACCACATCTTGTAATGTACCACCGTCTAACGGTTTGCCATCAATACGAATAATTTCATCATAGGGACGTAATCCAGCTTTATCGGCAGGAGATGACTTTACAGGGGCAACTATTATAAATTTTCCATTAGACCTTGTAATTTCTGCACCGATTCCGATTCTTTCACCCGCAAGCGACTCTTCATGAGCAGCAGCTTCTTCTTCTGATAAATAGGTTGAATATGGATCACCAATCACTTCAGTCATCCCTCTTAGTGCGCCTTCGATGAGAAGTTCTCCTTCTACAGGGTAAACGCCTTGATCCTTAATAATTGTAAAGGCTTCATCGATAACATCGAATGAGCTTTTTTCAACACTCTTATCACCTTTCCCTTTATTCGAGATTAAAAATATTGATGTTGCAGCCACCGCAATTATGACTAAAAGTAAAAGCCAGCTTCTTCGCAGAATGCTCCCTCCTCCGTTTACTATATGAACGGAAAATTAACATTACAACTACAGAAACTGGCTAAATTCATTTTAAGTTATTTACAAGCTCTTCCATCATCTTTTCATCCATCGGACCAACAAATTTATGCACGATTTCACCGCTTGTTCCAAGCATGAATGTCGTCGGTATCGATACGATTTCATACATTCTTTCTACTTTCCCGTCTTTATCCAACGGAATCGGGAAAGTTAATCCGTAGGCATCTATAAATTCCTCAACGCCTTTAAGTCCTCTTCTCTCTGTATTCGTCATATTGACTGCAACAATTTCGACATTTGCGGACTCTTTATTCTTTTTATAATAATTTTCCATATGCGGCATCTCAGCTTTACACGGGCCGCACCAGGAAGCCCAAAAGTTAAGAATGACTTTCTTTCCTTTCAAGTCCGATAAGTTTAGCTGTTCACCTGACATTGTCGTAAGGTCAAAGTCCGGAGGCAAATTCCCTGGTTCAAGTCCCACGATATTTTTCCCATCTGATTTAACGACGGAAGCAACTTGATCACTAGGTGCATTTTTTTCAATATTGGATTTTACTGTCATGACAATCATTGATCCGATAACTAATATAGCAATTAGATAACCGATCATCTTTTTATTCATAAACGTCCCTCCGATTTATCTTTATCATTTTGTCCTAAGAATATTATTATGAAAATCGTTACTAGAATTGTTGAGAAAAATGAACTGTCTATATAACTGGAAGGCTGAAATAAGGATGTGAAAAAGTGGCCAGCTGCAAATAGTAAAGCTAACTGGATTACCGCATTCTCCATTTTATGAATGCTAATCCATATGATGATAGCGACTAGCGTGAACATGATGATTGTAACCGATTCAGCTAGTTTGGTTCCTTCATTCATGATTGCCATAGTTAATTGAAAGATTGTTTGTATTGTAATGAATCCTAAAAACAATGCTTGTTTATCGAGCGTATGCAATCCGTTCTTCTTTAATTCAATTACGATTGTAACCATTCCAGCTAAGAGTCCCAAATATAAACCAACTTCTCCACCGTTGAAATATATTATGGATAATGGCGATTTAATGACATTTTCAAAATCAGTTAGTATCACGCTTAATTTCCAGACGAGGACGAAATAAAAAATCGAATCGGCCAACACGCTAGAAATGCGTTTTCCAAAACGTAACCGAATGGCTAAATAAGCTAACGCGCAGGCTAGCACTAGCGCGACCCAAGAAGAGGGTACTGTTGTATTGCCGATGATAAATAACTTTGTTACAGGCATCCTTTACTCTCCTCAGTTTATAAAATCCTTATATTAGCTTACCCAATCCGCAATTGCATGGCTAGGTTTTTGCCCAAGAAAAAACCCTCGCAATGGAGGGTTTTAAAATTTATTAAAATGGTACGTAACTTCTAGGATTTACTACTGAATTACCGTAAGCAGTCCATCCGCCAATATGGAATTCAAAATGAAGATGCGGACCTGATGATCGTCCTGTATTCCCCATTTTACCGATAACTTGTCCTTTGGAAACAACTTGACCGGAACTGACGTTTATACTTGATAGATGCGCATATAATGTTGTGTAAATTTTACCGTTAACCGAATGCTTGATCATAATTATATTTCCATATGTACCAAGTACGCCAGTACGCTGAACCACTCCATGTCCCGCAGCTAATATTGGTGTGCCACTCGAGTTCGCAACATCGATTCCACGGTGATTAGTCGAATCAACAAAATCAAGTTTACGGTAACCAAATTCAGAGGAAACATATCCTGCAGCCGGTCTTGTCCAATCGCCATTTGATACAGGCGGTGCTGGTGTTGTCGGTGTTGGAGCCGGGCTGTTAGAACTTCCGCCTGTTTTACTTGCAGAAGCTTTTTGAGCTGCTGCAGCTGCAGCTTTTTTCCTTGCTTCTTCTTCCGCTTTCTTTCTAGCAATCTCTGCCTGACGTGCGAGTTCAGCTATACGCGCTTCTTCTGCAGCGATTGCTTGTTCAACTTCTTTACTAACCTCATGAGCCTCGTGATATTCTTTTTCTAGCTTCTTCTTTTCTTTACCTAATTTCTTTTGTTCTGCTTCAAGTTTATTCACAAGTTGAGCTTTTTCTTTTTTCTGAGAATCCAATGATACTTTTAATCTTGTAAGTTCGTCTTTTCGCTTTTCTTGGTCTCTAAGTTTTTGTTCAACTAGTTTCTTCTCTACTTCCAACTGTTCTTTATCTTCGTTTTGTTGCTTCATAATATCGCGATCCGCTTCCATTAATGTGCTAACGGCTGAGTATCGATCGATGAAATCAGAGAAGCTATTCGCTCCCAGTAATACGTCCAAATAGTTTACTTGTCCGCCCGTGACTTGCATGGCACGAATACGGTCACGCAAAACAACATCGCGCTCTTCAATTCTTTTTTCAAGTTTTGCAATGGACTTTTGCAATTTCTTAATTTCTCGGGTTGTTTGCGCAATTTCCTCTTCGACACGTTCGATATCAGTATTCGTTTTATTCACTTTATTTGTCAACTCATTAATTTGACTGCGAATTGACTCGACTTTCGATTCGACTTTATTAATTTCAGAATCTTTCACTTTAATATCAGAGTTTAAATCCTCTTTTTTCTTTTCTATATTTTGTTTTTCAACTTGCATATCTTTCAAAGAGCTTGCAAAAGCTGAAGGATTTTCTATTGCGGTTGTTAAAAATAATATTGCAACCAAAAACGGCAGCATCCATTTCGACATTCTCAACTGATAATTTCCCCTTTCAATTCTTCTATCTCTTTAACTATCAAACTTTCAAAAACTTTCTAACTGACATAAAACTGCCCCAAATCCCGATGAAGATTCCTAAACCAAGAATTAACGCATTTAATTGATAGATAAACGGCGTTACTTCAAGAAGTTTAAATAGTTCTCCTTCGATTTTAGGTTCGATGATATCGTATAAATTAAAGTAAGCGACTGTAAGCAATATCATCGGTAGAAGCGCGCCTAGAATACCAAGCCAAATTCCTTCCAATATGAATGGAATTCTAACGAAGTTATTTGTGGCCCCCACAAGCTTCATTATTTCAATTTCATTTCTACGTGCGTTAATCGTGACTCTTATCGTATTGGAAATCAAGAACATTGCTGTGAATAATAGTGCAATGATAAGCCCGAGTCCAACATTTCGACCCGAATTGAGAAAACCGAATAACTTTTCAACTTTTCCTTCTCCGTAAATCACTTCGTAAGTATATTCATAGGTTTCAATTTTCTTCGCAATTTCAGCTGTCTGATGAGGATCAGCCGCTTTTAAATAAAATGCATGTCGCAGGGGATTATCTTGTTTGTATAAACCAAGTTCGTCTCCAAACCCTTTAATCATTTTACTCAATTCTTGCTCATTTGAAGAAAACTCCAAATCCTGTATGCCTTTTGTTTCTTGTATTTCTTTTTCCAACTTGGCGATTGCTTTATCATTTGCCGCTAAATCGACAATTACTTTTATTTCGACATCGTTTTCGATGTTATCTGCAATTTTATTTAAATTCATCATGATGACAATAAAGACACCAACGAGCAAGAGAGTCACTGTAACCGCACTTACTGAGGCGAATGTCATCCAAGCATTCCGTCCGAGGCTTTTGAAACTTCCGCTAAGGTGTCGGCTAAATGTTCTAAACTTCATAGCCGTATGCACCTCCGAGTTCGTCGCGTGCGATTAGGCCGCCTTCAACTGCGATTACTCTGTGTTTCATCGTATTAACGATTTCTTTGTTATGAGTAGCCATGACAATCGTTGTGCCTCTTGCGTTAATTCGTTCGAAAATATTCATGATTTCATAAGAAGTTTCCGGATCAAGGTTTCCTGTAGGCTCGTCTGCAATAACTAATTGAGGAACATTCACAATAGATCTAGCAATCGCTACGCGTTGTTGTTCGCCGCCGGATAATTCATTGGGAAACATTCGCGCTTTTTGTGCCAATCCGACAAGTTCCAGTACATCAGTAACTTTTTTTCGGATCCTAGCGGGGGTTTCTTCGATTACTTCAAGGGCAAATGCCACATTTTCATATACATTAAGTTTCGGTAGTAATTTAAAATCCTGAAATACGACACCGATGCGTCTTCGCAAATAAGGAACTTTTCTTCTTTTCAATGTTGCTAGATTAACACCATCTATAAATATATCTCCGCTTGTTGGCGTTTCCTCGCGGTACATCATTTTAATGAATGTAGATTTTCCTGCACCACTTGGACCAACAACGTAAACAAATTCTCCGCGACTAATTTCTATATTAATGCCATTCGATGCAACGACGCCATTCGAATACTTTTTGTAGACATCTTTCATCACAATCATACTAAAACCACCTGAATCTCTAATAATTAGATTTTATTCAACAACACCAATAGTATAGCATGTATTTTTCACTCTAACTATTACAGTTATATTTCATTTGGTTTAAGTGAATTTGATTCGGGTAGAAATATTCCCACATTCAGGCAAATAGTCGTTTTCACTCATAAAAAAACACTAGCGGAAAAAATATCCGCTAGTGTTTTTTACTTTTACTTATTTTTTCTCAGCAAGCCATTTCGAAACTGCTTCGGCTTCTTCACCTTTGATGAGTCCACCTGGCATTCCGCCCTGACCATTGATAATAATATCGTGGATTTCAGTTTCTGAAAGCTTCGAACCGATATTATTTAATGCAGGTGCGCCGCCGCCCTCTAGGTTGTTACCGTGACAAGAGATACATTTATTGTTGACGATTTTTTCAGCATCTACGCTCGCTACATCGCCGCTCGTATCCTTATCGCCGTCATTTGCCGTATTCCCGCCGCCACCACATGCGCCGAGAACAAGAAGTGATGCAAAAATTGCTGCTAAAAGTTTTTTCTTCACGCTGTTTCCTCCCTTGATTTTGTAGTTTGTTACATAGGAATATAAATATACATTCCTCTATTGCAGTATACCAAAAACATGGGCTTTTCAATCTTTTAACGTCAAAGCAGAATTCCGAAAAAACAACACAGCCCTTGTCGTGGCAACATTTACCAAGACATGTCACGATTCTGTGAACGTGGCTTTTTGATGTTTATCTGTTTTCTCGAGAAATATCATATAATTACTTCATCTATAATACTCATATTGCCTATTTGACTTTTTATAAACATTTTTACGATATTTGAGAACGCAAATACGCATTAATGAATGGATCAAGATCGCCGTCCATGACAGCGCCGACGTTTCCAGTTTCCATATCAGTACGGTGATCTTTCACCATTGAATATGGGTGGAATACATAAGAACGAATTTGACTTCCCCAACCGATTTCTTTTTGTTCGCCTCGGATTTCAAGAAGACGCGCTTGTTCTTCTTCAACTTTAATTTGATACAATTTCGATTTTAGAAGGTTCATCGCACGTTCACGGTTTTTAATCTGCGAACGTTCGGTTTGACACGTCACTATTGCTCCAGTCGGTAAATGCGTAATCCGAACGGCTGAGTCAGTTACGTTAACGTGCTGTCCGCCTGCGCCACTAGAACGGTACGTATCAATTTTCAGATCCTCTGTACGAATCTCGATATCAATATTTCCATCAAATTCAGGCATGACTTCACATGACACGAATGATGTGTGACGGCGTCCTGAAGAATCAAAAGGTGAAATACGAACAAGTCGATGGACACCTTTCTCAGCTTTCAAATAGCCGTACGCATTATGGCCTTTTATCGATAATGTTACAGACTTTACGCCTGCTTCATCCCCTGCTTGATAATCGAGCGTTTCAACTTTGAAATTATGTTGTTCCGCCCAACGCGTATACATTCGTAAAATCATTGAAGCCCAGTCTTGGGATTCTGTACCGCCTGCACCAGAGTGCAATTCAAGAACCGCGTTATGTCGGTCAAACTCGCCGCTGAGAAGCATGTGCAATTCAAATGCTTCTAGTTTTTTCTTGAACGCTTTTAATTCGACGCCTAGCTCTTCTTGAAGCTCTGCATCAAATTCTTCGCGTAATAAATCATGCGTCATTTCCAGATTTTCTTGTTCATCTGTCAATTCTTTATAGTCGCCAACAACGTCTTTCAACCCATTGGATTCAGAAATAACTTTTTGAGCTGATTCTTGATTATCCCAGAATCCAGGCTCAGCCATCATTTCATCAAGTTCTTGTATTCGAGCCTCTTTGTTTTCTAAGTCAAAGAGACCCCCTGAAGTCCACTAATTTCTTAGCTGTATTGTCAAGCTCGTTGCGTACATCCGATAATTCAATCATAATAAGTTCCTCCTGAAATGGGTAGTAGTGCTTAGTTTCGACCGTGGCACTGTTTGAATTTCTTGCCGCTACCGCAAGGGCATGGTTCGTTGCGTCCAACATTCACTGTGCGACGCACCGGTTTCTTCTTCACTGGTTCGCCTTCGTCGTCCGGTTTAACTGCGTGGCCTTTAACAACTTCTTCACGCTCTAAATTATTGCGAATTTCTGCCTTCATGGCAAACCTTGCTGCGTCGTTCTCGATAGCTAAAATCATATCTTCAAACATAGCAAATCCTTCGCTTTGATATTCGCGCAGCGGATCTGTCTGTCCGTATGCACGCAAGTGAATTCCGTGTCTGAGTTGCTCCATTGCGTCAATATGATCCATCCACTTCGTATCAATTGCGCGAAGTAAAATAACTTTTTCAAATTCACGCATGCGCTCTTCCGACATTTCTTCTTCTTTCTCATCGTAACGAGCTAAAACGGCTTCTTGAATAAATGTTTTTAGTTCTTCAGTTGTTTTGCCTTCTAAATCTATTTTCGTCAACCGGCCCTCAGGGAGTAAATTCGCGCCAATGAAATCTTCAAGACCTTTCAAGTTCCATTCAGCTGAATCTTCCGCTGATGTATAGGCATCAACTGTACGATCGATAACATCGATTATCATTTTTTCAACAATGCCGCGAATGTTATCGGTCTCCAAAACTTCATTACGTTCTTTATAAATGATCTCACGTTGCTGACGAAGAACATCATCGTATTGGAGTAAACGTTTCCGTGCGTCGAAGTTGTTCCCCTCTACACGCCTTTGCGCTGATTCTACAGAACGGGAAACCATTTTCGACTGAATCGGTGTTGTATCATCCATGCCAAGTCTTGTCATCATCGCTTTCATTTGATCTGATCCAAAACGTCTCATCAATTCATCTTCGAGCGATAAATAGAACTGCGTAACCCCTGGATCACCTTGACGACCGGAACGTCCGCGTAACTGATTGTCAATTCGGCGAGATTCATGTCTTTCGGTACCAAGAACAGCAAGGCCGCCTACTTCGACAACACCTTCGCCGAGTTTAATGTCTGTACCGCGACCGGCCATATTCGTGGCGATGGTAACGGATCCTTTATGACCAGCTTCTTGAATGATTTCCGCTTCACGGCCATGATTTTTAGCGTTTAAAACATTATGTTTTACACCGAGTTTTTTCAGGTAGCCAGAAATGATTTCTGACGTTTCAATTGCGACGGTTCCGACCAATACTGGTTGGCCTTTTTCATGACGGGCTTTAATATCTTCCGCCACCGCTTTAAACTTCCCATCCATTGTTGAGTAAATCAAGTCTGCACGATCATCACGGATAATCGGCCGGTTTGTGGGAATTTCAATAACATTCATATTATAAATATTACGGAATTCTTCTTCTTCCGTTTTCGCTGTACCCGTCATTCCGGAAAGCTTATCGTACATTCTAAAGAAGTTTTGGAATGTAATCGTCGCTAGTGTCATTGATTCATTTTGCACTTCCAAGCCTTCTTTTGCTTCAATTGCTTGGTGAAGCCCATCACTGTAACGACGACCTTTCATAAGACGTCCCGTAAATGAATCTACAATAACGACGCTGTCTTCTTCGACAACGTAATCAATGTCAATATGCATGCTAACATGTGCCTTAAGTGCTTGGTTTATCCCATGAAGCAGGGTCACATGTTCCAAATCAAATAGATTATTGATGCTAAAAGCAGCTTCAGCTTTCTCAACGCCTTTTTCAGTCAGAACAACGCCTTTTGTCGATTCATCAAAAGAATAATCCTCGTCGAGTTTCAATGTTGTGACGAACATGTTTGATAACCTGTATAAATCAGCAGCCTTGTCTGCTTGTCCTGAAATAATTAGCGGTGTTCGGGCCTCGTCAATCAATATGGAGTCAACTTCATCAATGACGCCAAAATGAAGTGGACGTTGAACCCTCTGGTTGCTGTAAAGCACCATATTGTCGCGTAAATAATCAAAGCCGAGTTCATTATTCGTACTATAAGTCACGTCTGCTTCATACGCTTCACGCTTTTCTTCCTTAGACATGCTATTTAAGTTTAAGCCTACGGATAGGCCAAGAAACTCATAAAGTTCGCCCATTTCTTCAGCGTCACGACTCGCGAGGTATTCGTTGACCGTAACGACATGCACTCCTTTGCCTTCAAGCGCATTTAAATAAACCGCAAGAGTTGACGTTAGCGTCTTCCCTTCACCGGTTTTCATCTCTGCAATATTACCCTCATGCAAAGCAGCTGCACCGATAATTTGCACGCGGAATGGATACATCCCGAGAACCCGTCGCGAAGCTTCACGGACAACAGCAAACGCTTCTACTTGTATATCATCAAGTGTCTCGCCATTGGCGAGTCTTTCTTTAAACATATCGGTTTTGGCATTCAACTCTTCGTCAGATAACTGTTCCATTTCAGTAGCCAAAGCTTCGACTTGATCTGCAATTCTTTCCAGTCTTTTTAAATCTCTTTTATTCGAATCGAATATTTTACTTAATACGCCCAGCATATAGGTCACATCCTCATTTTGTTCACTCTTTATTTTAACACTGCAAAATGCGCTGTGCAAATGTACCACTAAGTTATTTATAATTGAGTATACGCAGCTCTTCAAAGAAAAACCTCCAAGTGCACGCTCACACTTGGAGGATTATTATGTTTACCTATTAATTTGTTTCAATTAAACCGTATTTTCCATCTTTTCTCTTATAGACAATGTTCGTTTCATCTGACTCAGCATCAGTAAAGATAAAGAAGTTATGTCCGAGCATATTCATTTGCAGAATCGCTTCTTCTTCGTCCATCGGTTTCAAGTCGAAACGCTTTGTTCGGACAACAGAAAACTCATCTTCCTCTTCATCATATTGTGGACCATCATTCGTTTTACTCTTATTAACTGATGCAAAGAACGCTGCCACGCCTTCCCTTTCACGGAATTTGCGATTCACTCTAGTTTTGTATTTTCGAATTTGACGCTCAAGCTTATCGACGATTAAATCGACAGCTGCATACAAATCATCATGTCTTTCTTCTGCTCGTAGCGTTAAATTTTTCATTGGAATTGTTATTTCCACTTTTGTTTGTTTGTCATTGTATACTTTCAGATTTACGTTTGCAGTCGCGTTCGCACCATTTGTAAAATACCTTTCGAGCTTTGACACTTTGTTTTCTACATGATCGCGAATCGCTGGAGTCACCTCTATGTTCTCGCCGCGAATGTTAAAGTTTAGCATATGAACTCCTCCTTTATTTAACCACTACCGTACACTTCTATACGTTCCCTCAAAAGTCCTTTTAAAAACCTTGAAAAAATAAATGATATTGGCGAAATATGTCGAAATATTGACAGCCATTATTCAAATACCTTTCACTAAAAAAGTGAATATAGATTTGTTGATTATGAATTATATACTTCCTTTATCGATCAAGCTTTTCCCACCCCTCCAATCCACAGCGATGGTACCGCTTTTTTCACCAATAACAAAGTACGACTAATCAATGAATCTTCGACAATATTCGCAAGGTCTTCTTTTGCGAAGTGACTAGTAATGTATTAATTCCTCAAACGCGGATGATTATTGATTAAAGATAAACCATCCACGATTTTAAATTACCATACTTCGGACTATTTGAATAGTTAGACGCCTTCATTATTTGAAAAATTAGTCGTTTAATCTAGCCCGAATTAAGGTGACTGCTTCAACTTCTCTTGCACCAGCTTCGATTAAAAGAGCGGCCGCATGACGAAGTGTTGTTCCTGTTGTATAAATATCATCGATCAGCATATAGGATTCATTTTTTATGACTACTTCCGGTTTCAGTCTGAATAAAGGAGCAAGTGCAAGCCGTTCTATTTTTGATTTCTTCCCCATCGTTTCGTCGTCTTTTTTTTCTAGTACATCACTATACGAGATACGTGCACATTTTAGTAATTCTTCAACATGTGAAAAAGTGCGCTTAACTTTTCTGTTGGGATGCATCGGTATCGGGATAATATTTGTTTTCGATTTTAATACATTGTGCAATTCATATTTAAATACTTTTGCGAGAGCAATATCCTGTAAAAATTTATATTGATGCAAGTAATCTCTCATCGCGTCATTATATTCATAAAGAGATGTCACCTTTTTCAAAGTAGGATTCTCTATTTGTTGATTGGACAATTTAAATTCTGATAAACACTCTCGGCAGAGAACCATTTCATCATCCAATGCCAATAAAGTTTTCCATGACGGCTTAGTTAAAAGTTCAACATCGCATAAAAGGCATTCTGTCACAAAGAGGCACCGCCTTTATTCAAACGAAGTATTTCCCGCTTGGCATCATCCATCGCGTGCGATATCCCATGATGAAATAGGACAAAATCGCCTGAGGGATAAACTGAAGACCTGCCCACTCTTCCTCCGATTTGAACGAGTGCGCCGCTAGTAAAGATGCCGTGCTCTGCTCCTACTACCGCCACCTGAACATTTGGAATTGTAATGCCGCGCTCTAAAATAGTTGTCGTTAATAATCCAGGAATCTCTTTATCACGAAGTTTTTGCACGAATTCTTTCCGATTTTCATTGGAAGCATGGACGGATTTAATACGACGATCCAAAGTTTTGAATAAAGGCTCCGCTTCTTCCATCAAAATGATGTTATGGAAGAAAATCAGAAAAGGCTCTTCTTTTATCAATCGTTGTTCAGTCCATTTAATGAGTTTCATAGGAAGTTTTTTCTTTTTTATTTTTGCCGAGTAATTCCATAATGATTCATAACGCGGCACCGGAAGCGAGTAACCGTGAAAACGTCGATTGATGGTTGAGACGGAACCTTCTCTTCGCATTTGATAGAGTAGCTTTTTTGATGGCGTGGCGGTCACTGAATGAATGGGCGCATTTTCTTTTGCCGCCTTCTTAACAGCTCGGCGAAGCGTTTCATCAGCCGTATATGGAAACGCATCCGCTTCATCCACGAATATGACATCAAATGCTTCTTGAAATCGGTATAGTTGGTGGGTAGTCGCAAGTATTAGTTGACTTAGTTCATTTTCAACTATCGCCCCGCCATATAAAGCCGCGATTTTTGTAGTTGGAAAAGCGACTCGAAGACGCGGCTCAAGTTCAAGGATGACATCGACTCTCGGGGCGGCAATGCACACACGTTTCCCCTTTAGAAGCATTTTATAAATTGGTTTAAATAGAATTTCGGTCTTCCCCGCTCCGCAAACCGCATGGATCAGATGAGGACGATTTCGAATTGTGCTTTCAAATAGTTCATGAGATGCAATTTGTTGAAGCGGAGTAAGTTTTCCTTCCCATGCCAATAAATGACTCTTCGGAAAAGCTGGTTCAGGTCCGTTCCATGCAATCAGTGTCGTGCAATAAGAAACTCTCCCCATTTTGAGACAATGTCTACAGTACACACAAGGTCCCTCGCATTTTGCGCAATCGAAAACCGTAAATCTGGATGGGGTATTGTTTTGGCATCGATTACATTGGAATATTGTTTTATATAAAAAAGATTTTTCTTTTTTTATTCCTGGAATGACTTTAATATTGCCAGTGGCGATATGTGCATCAATAATGTTTGAATTAAATGGAATGTGTTCGCGCAGCCATAAACGACCTGTCAAAAAACTTTGAACAGCAAAATCAATAACCAAAAAATCACTCGCTTTCTTGGCTGTGAAGGATTTTGAGATACAATCGTTATGGTAGAAGTTTGAGAAACGTGGTATGTTTTACATAAGGAAAATGACAATAAAAGGGGGATTTGCAAATGGAGCTTATTCGTTACGAACAAAAGGGGAATCTTGCTTACGTCACGTTAAACCGACCGGAAGCAATGAATGCATTTAATTATGACATGTTGGTTGAATTAGGTCAAATCACTGAAGCAATCCGCATTAATCCAGACATTCGCGTCGTCATTTTCACGGGAGCTGGAGACCGTGCATTCAGCGTAGGCGCTGACTTGAAAGAACGTAAAACGTTGACTGAGTTACAAGTGAAACGAAATGTCTATAAAATCGGCGAAGTCTTTTCATCGGTTGCCTCATTGCCGCAGCCGACAATTGCCATGATGAATGGTTATGCATTCGGCGGTGGAATGGAACTCGCGCTCGCTTGCGATTTCCGAATCGCATCTGAAGACACCATGATGGGATTAACAGAAACCAGTTTGGCCATTATTCCGGGGGCTGGCGGCACACAACGTCTTCCGAGATTAATCGGAGAAACGAAAGCGCTAGAACTTATTTTAACAGCTCGTAGACTGACAGCGGCAGAAGCTTTGGATTATGGAATGGTGACAAAAGTTTCTGAACCGGAAAACTTAGTTAATGAAACTGCAGAATTTGCAGAGTCCATGTTGTCGAACGGGCCGATTGCTTTGCAACAAGCGAAGTTCGCGATCAAGCAAGGTATGAATGCAGACATACATACCGGTCTTGCGATTGAAAGGAAAGCCTATGAAATTACAATTCCAACCGAAGATCGGATTGAAGCATTAACTGCGTTTAGTGAAAAACGCAAACCTTTATTTAAAGGAAAATAAAATTAGTTAAGAGGTTCGATTCCTCTTATCTAGTAAAGGGGGGTAAGCTCCCCCTTACTTATTTTGTAAAAAAAGCAATAATGATTCCCATTATAGTTAACGAGACGGTATGATAGCCTGCACTTATTAAAAACAGCGTGTATTTTCTACCTTCGAAAAAAGTTGGCGACAATTCACGTGCACTCGCAATTCCAACTCCGGCCAAGAATCCAATCAACGCACCCCCGCCGATTGTCACAGAATCTAGCATCGATATAAATAGTGATAGAACGATTGCAGAAACGATGCCAGCAAGTGTCGTCAGCCCGTAGCCGATATTTGCGTTAGATGTTTGAAGTTCTTCCATGCTTTTCCCTAGGCTTTTCATCCATATTTTCGCAAATAATACTGGTGAATACCATAAGGCCCCAATGACCATATTGGCGATGACAGCAAGTACGATTCCTAAAATGCTGAGTTGTGAAAAATCCATTCCTCATTCCCCCCCATAGTAAATGATTTAACAGGTAAATTATAGCATAATATTTTGTTGCATTTTTATTTCGTTGATGGTTTGTAATATATACTCGAGCACTATACCATTGGTTATACATGATAGTAGGCTTTTGAAATGTTTTATCAAAATATAAAAGGATGTTATATATGAATAGAAACGACGAATGGATTGTTAAAGAACAAACGGAGCTATTGAAGTATTTGTATGAAGTATTATCAAATCGAAGCCGGAATTCGGTGAAAGGTATTTTAAGCCGGGGACAAGTTTTGGTGAACGGTAAAGTGTCCACTCAATTTAATGACCCTTTAAATCCCGGAGATCGGGTTCAGATTCAGGAACGCGTTGCCACTAATGAAGTGAAAATGACGGGCGTTACGATTTTGCATGAAGATAATGATTTGATTGTTATCGAAAAAGAACCAGGCTTGTTATCGATTGCATCGGCAGATGAAAGGCACTTGACTGCCTATCGCCAACTCACGGACTATGTTCGGAGTATTAATCCGAAGAACCGCATTTTCGTTGTCCATCGGTTGGATCGCGACACTTCCGGGGTTATGGTTTTCGCGAAAAATAAAGAAGCTCAGCAAACCCTTCAAAATACGTGGCAGGAATCTGCTCGTGAACGAGCTTATATCGCGCTTGTGGAAGGTGCTGTGAAAAAAGATGGAACAGTGACTTCTTGGCTAACTGAAAATAAAACATTTATGGTTTACTCTAGTCCAAGACCGAATGATGGAAAAAAGGCAATCACCCACTACAAAGTGCTCCAATCCAACCGAAATTTTTCGTTGCTGCAAGTGAATTTGGATACTGGCCGAAAAAATCAAATTCGTGTTCATATGCAAGACATCGGTCATCCTGTTGTCGGCGATAAAAAATACGGTTCGCGCAATAATTCAATCGGCCGACTTGGACTTCATGCAAATGCAATTGAAATAAAACATCCATCAACCGGTGAATCAATGCGCTTTGAATCCAAAACGCCTGCATCCTTTACACGGCCGTTTAATAAGTAAAAGATTGATTGCTACTACAGGAACTTTTTAGGACTCCATTTTTAAATATGGGGTTCTTTTTTTGATTCTACTCTACCGTTATTCGGAATTTCATCTCAATTATCATTGTCTGGCATGCTGCTTCCCCCTTTAAATTTTTCTATACTTACGAAGTGAAACGACGTTGATGCTGATAAATAGTAGAGAAAAACCGACTAGAAATGCCAAGTTCAAATAGATGGCATCCCAACCATACCCCCTAACCATCACATTCCGCAACGCTTCGGCGGCATAATAAAGCGGCGTGATATAACCAATCCAACTTAACCAATCAGATATCGTTTCTAAATTAAATAATCCCGAAAAGAACACTTGCGGAATCACGATAATGGGGATGAATTGCATCATTTGGAGCTCATTATTCGCAAAAGATGATAGTAAAATACCGAGTGTCAGTGCTGTTAAAGCTAGGAGTAATGTAATGAGGAGCACATACCCAAATGCCCCTTCCATGACCATACCGAGAACATATATTGCATAAGCAACAATAATAGTCGATTGAATCATTGTAAACAATCCAAATCCCAACACGTACCCGAGCACAATTTCAGAGCGGCGAAGCGGGCTAGCGAGCAATCTTTCTAACGTGCCCGTTGTACGTTCCCGTAAGAACGATACTCCTGCAATTAAAAACACGAAGAAAAAGACGAAAAATCCGACAAGAACCGGCCCGAAATAATCGAAACATGCCCATTTCACTCGAACCGTGAAGGTATTCAATTGACATCAATTGCTCATTATCATTTTTCGAAACAGATGGCAGTGCATTTTGTAACCATTTCATTGTCGCGCCGGAAACGCTTGGATCGCTTCCTTCAAGAACGACTGCAGGGTTATTCCCCTCGAACACTAAATAGCCGTCTATCTTTCTTGCAGCTAAATCTTCTTTCGCTGTTTTTTCATTATCGTAAGTCGTTATTTTTGCATCGTCCCCTACATCCATCTGCTGGACAATTATTTCAGGAACTTTCACAAATCCGATTTCGGGCGTATACTCTTCATTCCCGAACACGAAGTGAAGCATAGTCAAGACGAAAATCGGTGCAACGATGAGCAACCCCATTGTCCGTTTATCGCGAACAATTTGCCGCAATATCCTTTTTGTTAATGCGATAACCCGCATTTTATGCACCTCCATAAACGAGAAAAGCTTCTTCAATCGTTTTCGAATTTGTTTGTTCTTTTAATTCTCTTGTTGTGCCGATTGCGATTAGACGGCCATCACGAATCATGCCGAGTCGGTCGCATTTTTCTGCTTCGTCCATAACATGAGTAGTGACAATTATTGTAATTCCACTTTGTTTTAATAAATCAAAAGCTTCCCAAATGCTTTGTCTTAACACGGGGTCGATTCCGACAGTTGGTTCATCAAGTATTAAAATCTTCGGTTCATGAAGCATCGCTATGGCCAATGACAGTCTTCTTTTCATTCCGCCAGAATAATTGGAAACCAATTTCGTTAGATCATCTGATAATTGTACGAGGTCCATCACTTCTGTTATTCTGCGCGTCTGGTCCTTCCCTTTTAATCCATATAATTCCGAGAAGAATTGCAAGTTCTCTTTTGCGGTAAGGTCTTCATACAATGCATCAGACTGCGCCATGTAACCGATGCTGTTAATTAATTTCAAGGTAGGCATTTTCTTTTGAAATAAATACACTTCTCCAGATGTCGGTAGGTCCAAGCCGGTCAATTGTTTTACGAGTGTCGTTTTTCCAGCCCCCGATGGACCGAGAAGTCCAAAGATTTCTCCTTCGAAAATTTTCAAGTTTATGTCTTCGAGTACTTGCTGCTTCCCAAAACTTTTTGACACGTGATTAATTGAAATGCATTCTTCTATTTTCTGCATTCAATACACCTCTCCTTCTTAGTGAGCTGTCACTATTAATCCAACAAATTTTCAATCATTTCCAAAGTATGCAATCACTCAATTATTTATAGTTTATTTTCAAATATGGTTATTAGTACAAGTCCTATGAATTAAACCACAGATAGTAAGTACGTTCGGACAAATAATAACACCAAGAAAGAGGTGAAATAAATGAATCAAAGACAAGTATTTTCAAATATGCAAACTGCAATGAGTATTGGAGATACCAATGATAATGCCTTAGGTGGCTAGTCATCGTATCTGCCCTTTTGACGGAATTAGCGCTATTAGGAATTCTAGATGCTGAAGAGGACAAAATTAGATTTGCACTTGATATTGCAGATGTAACTGCCGAGGAATTGTCTGATGTAGATAACTCTGTAGCTAACGTACTAGAGCAAATCTGGTGTTCGAAAAACAAATCGCTAAAAAAATCGAGCTAGGTATCGACCTCAGAAATGGCGGAGGGCCGGCGTAAACTGAACAGACGTGTTCAACTACTGATTCTGGCATCTTTGTATATGACGAGGGTGGACAAGCAAGGAGAGGGTTAATCCCTCTCCTATTTTTGTGGTTCTTATATAAATTTTGCAAACCAATCCGTAATCTCTTCTAATCTTGCTATGCGCAAGTTCGGGGTTCCAGTACGCGATAAGTTATGGTCTGCGTCCGGGAAACGCACAAACTCTGTTTCTTTCCCCATGCTTTTCAACGTAATATAAAGCTGTTGTGCTTGTTCGATCGGGCAACGGAAATCTTTTTCGCTATGCAAAATCAATAATGGCGTTTCTACATTTTTCGCGTATTTCAATGGGGAGATATCCCATAGTTTCTCCACATCATTCATATCCGCACCATGCTGCCAGTCGTTAAAGTAATACCCGATATCAGATACACCGTAGAAACTGATCCAGTTCGAAATTGACCGTTGTGTAACAGCCGCTTTAAATTTAGTCGTGTGGCCGACGATCCAATTCGTCATGAATCCGCCGTAGCTTCCACCTGTCACACCAAGTCGTTCCGCATCAATCCAGTGATTTTCTCCGAGGACGAATTCTAGTCCAGCCATAATGTCTTCGTAGTCCCCGCCGCCGTAATCGCCGCGCACAGCATCAACAAACTCCTGACTATAACCGTGACTTCCACGAGGGTTTACGTATAATACACCATAACCTTGAGCCGCTAAAACCTGCATTTCATGGAAAAATGAATTTGCATACATTGCAGCAGGGCCCCCATGAATTTCAACGATCAATGGGTATTTTTGTCCTTCCTCGAAGCCCGCCGGTTTCATCAGCCAACCATGGACATCCCAATCCTTTGCTCCTTTATAAACAATCGCTTCCGGTTCTACAAGTTCAACTTCTTCCAAATATGATTTATTAACAGAAGTTAACGCCACTCGTTTCCCCGTCCCGATTGTTTGTTTATATAAATCGCCAGGATTTACCGCATTACTGACCGTCACGAGCGCAAATCCGCCGTCCATAGACACGTCATAGCCGTAAATATGTTCATTTTCAGGAGAAGCTGGATACACAGCGCCGTCAAGCGATGCGAAATAAAGTCGTACATCGCCCATTGTCGTTAATTGAAAATATAGCTGATTGTCTTTAGTCCAGACTACGGCGGGCGCGTTTGCCCCTTGTTGATGATCCGCAACCGCATAATCTCCAACCGGAGCATCGATACTTTCAGTTAAGCAAACAGTGCTTCCGTCTTCACTGTCATAGACATACAATTTGGCATGCGTTGCGTTTTTGAAAGTATTATCAGAACCTGTATAAGCAATATAGCGATCATCATGCGAAAATACTGCACCGCCGAAATAACCATTTTCATCAACTAGCACAGTTTCTTCTTTCGATTCGACATCGACTATGTATAGTGGTTGACGGAATTCGAAGTCTTGATTTTCCTTGCGATTTACTCCCATAACAAGTTTCTTCCCATCATGTGAAATCGCTTGAAGAGCAAACTGATGATTTCCTTCCGTGAACTGTGCAACTTCGCCCGATTCTATATCTACAACACCAATCTGGCGGTAGGAATCTTGCGGGAGTAGTCCGATGCCATCCATTTGATATTTCATTTTTGTCACTCGATACGGTTTTGGCTTTTTCTTTTCATCTATTTCTTCCTTATCCGTAAACGTCTGGCCTTCTTTTACAACCGCATTGACCCAAATTTTTTTTCCGCATGGCGACCAAAGAAAACTTGTCACGCCTTTTTCAAATGCTGTCAGCTTCTTCGCTTCCCCGCCCCGAGCATGCAAGATGAAAACTTGATTCTTCTCTACACGGTTGGACAAAAAAGCAATATGCGTTCCATCGGAAGACCAAGACGGAGAAGATACTCTGTCTTGTCCGTGTGTCCACTGTGTTACCGTACTCGATTCCAAGTCTACGTGATATAAATTCGAGACATATTTATTTTCTTCTTGGTCAATATGCGTCTGGATAAATACAGCTTCTTTACCATTCGGCGACAACTGCGGGTTTGTTACAGATGTTAATTCAAACAAATCATTTACTTTTAATTTACGCTTACCCAAGCTTAATTCCCCCTTATTCTTTCTACACCTGCTTATTTCGACATTCGGAGCATTTTTCCTTTATTTCACCGAAAAAAAGTTTAAATAAAGAAAAGTGTATTAACTAAACTTCAAACTACATTTTGGTTATCGCTAAAAATAAAGGACCTTCCTTTTTCTCTGGGAAGGTCCTGCCATTTAAATTTTGACGTAATCTTTCAAAGTGCGTCGCAATATTTTTCCGGTTGTGTTTTTCGGCAGTTCATCCAGAAACTCGAAATGCTTTGGCACTTTGTACTTTGCAAGGCGGCTTCTGCAATAGCGTTTGAGGGATTCAATGTCTTCTTCGACACCGTCTTTCAAAACGACAAAAGCGTGGACCTCTTCGCCGAAATCTGGATCTGGAACTCCGATGACCGCGGCTTCTACAACATCCCTATGTTCAAATAATACTTCTTCTACTTCGCGCGGATAAACATTATAGCCCCCGACAATAACCAAGTCTTTTTTGCGGTCAATAATATAGAAATAGCCATTCTCATCCCGCTTTGCTAAATCTCCTGTGTAAAGCCAGCCATCACGTAACGCTGCTGCTGTTTCTCCCGGCATCTTATAGTAGCCTTTCATGACGTTCGGTCCGCGTACAATCAGTTCGCCAACTTCTCCGTCTGGCACCTCATTGCCAAGCTCGTCAACGACTTTATTCTCGACATTAGTAATATTCGTTCCGATCGATCCAGGAATTCGTTCGCGGTCTGTTGGATTGAAACAGGTTACCGGCGATGACTCAGACAGTCCGTAGCCTTCTGAAACCCTCACATCGAATTTCTGTTCAAAATTATGAAGCAAAGCAACTGGCAATGAAGCTCCGCCTGAAATGGAAAGTCGAATGGAATCGAAGTCTTCCTTTCTTCCTTCCGGGAACTGATACAAAAAATTGTACATCGTAGGAACCCCTGCAAACACCGTCGCTTCTTTTTCCCTCGCAATTTTGAAAACATCCGCGGGACTAAACCGCGGGAGCAACAATATCGTCGCGCCTTTTAATAACGGTGCGTTGACAACGACGGTGAGCGCGAATACGTGGAAGACAGGCAATGTTGCTACGACGCGGTCATCTTCCGAAAACCCAAGATAATCCGCCACATCGCGCGCATTCGAATATATGTTTTTATGCGTCAACATTGCGCCTTTAGGCCTTCCAGTCGTTCCAGACGTATACAAAATGATAGCGGTTTCATTCTCTTCAACATCAACAGGATCTATACCAGTTTTCCCCGCCTCGATGAGCTGTGTAAATGAACGTACTTTATTTCTCACGCTAGCCGGCAATGCAGCAATTTTTTCTGGTGTCTTTGGATCTGTCTCGCAAATAATATAATGCTCGACAGTCGGAAATGCGCCAGCTGCTTGCTCAACAAGCGGCAGTAGCTGGTCTAGCGCAATAACTGCCTTCGCATCACTGTTTTGTACGATGTACGAAATTTCATCCGGTGTATAAATCGGGTTAACCGGAATCGCTGTTGCCCCAATCCGCATCGTCGCATAAAGTGAAATAAGAAAATGCGGCGTGTTTCCAAGTAAAAATGCAATATGGTCCCCTTTTTCAATTCCCAAGTCTTGAAGCGCTGAAGCAAATTTTGAAACTGACAAATCGAATTCTGCGTAAGACGTATCTTTTCCCATGAAATGATAAGCAATTTTTTCTGGTTGTGTTGCTGCCGTTTTCTGAACTTGTGAAACTAGATTCATTTCTTCGCATCCCCTTTTCTGTTGAATGAGTATTCATTCAGAAACTATACAATTATTATTATATAAGAATAATTAAAATAATACAATCACATTATGCAATTAAGCACCGAGAACTTAGCTCGGTGCTTTAATATGGGCTAGATAACGCCAACGAATTAAATAGAAATAACCGATCTGCAAGACTGTAAAGCCGATCAAAACCAAAACTAATTCCTTCACAATCGAAATTTCTGCAAGTGCATCCCAGACGACTTGCAAAGACAAAAAGGCAAATGAACTGTGTAGCATAGCTACTCCCCACGGAAAGAAAAATTGAGGGATCAGTTGTCGGTTGACAATCTTTTTGAATTCCGGGTCCGTTAAGCCTAATCGCTTTAACACGTCGAACTGTTTTTTATCTTGTTCTAGCCGTGTATACAAACGGAAATAGATGAAACTCCCCGCTGCCAGTAGAAATACAGCCGCCAATAATAGCCCGATAAATAATAAAAGTGAAAATGTCGTCCGGATAATTGAATAATTAAGTCCCGGATTATCGAAAGAATACGGCAGTGAACTCGACACGCCGGTTATGAAAGTATCGTTTATCGTGTCATTGATAGAAAGACCGATGTCTTTTGTTTTTTGCCATTCGGGAATGTAATACGCATAATACGTAAACGACGGTGCTTCATTCATGGTTCCCTTTGCAAGAACAGTCGAAAAATCTTCGTCATTCAAAATAATGGCATTGGTAGAAATGGAGTATGACGCAAATAATTGATAAGGATATGCCCCGTCAATTGTAATCGATAAGTCGCTATTTTGAAGCGTCGTTTTTACGGTTCGATTGTTTAAGCTTTCATAGGAAGATGGTGACGGCGGTAAAAATATCGCCTGCCCCTTATTTAGTTGAATGGACAAATAGTCAAACTCACTCGCTAATTCATTTATATCCGAGACGCTAATAATGTCGACAGAACTTCCTGAATAAGTTGAACGCTGCTCCAATACAGGAATTTGTTTTCGTGAGAATTGGATATCGCGTTCTTCGAGTTCTCTGTTCAGCATGCTCGTATGCTCTTCTTCAAGCTCGTTTCCTTCATAGCTTATATAAATCAGACCTAAAGGATTCATCTCACGGTATTGAGAAGCGAACGAGGCTAATGATGCCAGTATCCCTACCGACATAAATGCAACGGTAGAAACAATCGTCACGATGAAAAACATCCGAGCATTTTCCCGTAGCCGCACGATTCCCTCCGAAATCGACAGCAAACGGAAATTACGCCAGTAAATTCTTCGACTGCTTCTGAGCTTATGTAAAAACATAGGAACCGAATCTGTAAAAAAGTAAAATGTACCAATCGTAGCGAGCGGCGGCAAGAAATAAAGAAGCACAAGAACAATCGAATTCGAAGTCGATGCCGCCATCACGTATGATACTCCTAGAAAAATAATCCCTATATAACCTTTCGCCTTCGAATAGACATAAAGCTCTTTTTCATTTCCATCGCCGCGCATAAGATCCGCTATTTTTCCGGACTTAATAAACACCGGGGCGATGAGTGAAATTACAATAAATAAACTTAAAAAAGCGCCGATCGTAAGGACAAACGGTTTCCACGATAAATAAAGCGGCAAGGCTGGCAACAATACAATTTCTTTCACAATCATGAAAAAGAACTTTGAAAAAGTAAAACCTAAAATAATTCCAATTCCAATCGACGTAATGCCAATTAATAACGTTTCAATAAATATGAGTCGATTGATTTGCCGTTTTTCCATCCCAAGATGTAGAAGGATTCCAAATTCCTTAGAACGTGCTTGCAGAAAAGCCCGCATGGAATAAAATAAAAAGAAAGCCGTAAATACAAATAATATAATTTCCGCGATTCCCATGCCGATTATCGCGATTTCCTGGATAAAACGATCTTCAATCGTCGGATGAAACAATAACATTGAGTACAGAAAAAACACCATCACTGAAAAAACGCTCGCCATAAAAAAAGCAGCGTAAATACGGCGATTTCGAACTACATTACGGTAGGCGAACTGACGAAAAGTCATTCGAGTGCCCTCCCAAAAGTGAAAGCACATTTAAAATCCTTTGGAAAAAAGTTTGTCTGCGCTCATCTTTATAGATTTCATTAAAAAACTCGCCATCTTTAATAAATACCACTCGATCACAATAACTTGCTGCAATTGGATCATGAGTCACCATAATGATAGTAGTTCTGTCTGTCTTATTTACCTCACTTAATAATTCAAGGACGTCTTTTGCTGAAGCCGAATCAAGATTTCCGGTCGGTTCATCCGCCAGAATGATTTTTGGTTTATGGACAAGCGCACGACCAATAGCTGTCCGTTGTGCTTGTCCCCCCGATAATTCATCAGGGCGTTTATCTAGGATTTTACTTATGCCTAGTCGATTCGATAATAACGATACACGTTGTTCCATTTCTTCGATTGAATATCCATCTAATGTCAATGGCAAAACAATATTCTCCTCGACCGTTAGCATATTCAATAGGTTGATTTCTTGGAATACAAAACCTAGGCTGCTTCTTCGAAAGAGTGCCAAATTATTTTCCGATAATTTTTCCGGCTCAACATTATCGATTAAAACACGGCCATATGTCGGTATGTCAATTGAGGAAATTAGATTCAGCAGTGTCGTCTTTCCACTTCCCGACGGTCCCATGACGGCCACAAATTCTCCTTCCAACGCTTCAAAAGTCAGTTGATTTAATGCACGGTGCATTACTTTCCCCTCATAAATCTTCGTTACTTCCTTCAATGTCACGATTGGTTTCACTGCCCACTTCCTCCTTCCCTTCAACATTCTCGAATAATAAGGATACAGTGGTTCCTGTACCTAATTCAGATTCGATTTTCAGCGGGTGCCCGAGTTTATTGCAAACCTCTGAGGCAATATATAATCCCATTCCAGTCGATTCGCCCGTAAGTCTTCCATTTTCCCCCGTAAAAAATGCCTTTGTTACGCGATTTAAGTCTGACGCTGGAATTCCGACACCTTCATCGCGAATGATAAGGGAAATCCCTTCCCCTAAATTTTCTGCAGTCAAAAATAGTTTCTTGTTTTTTTCAAATGTATATTTCACAGCATTTGTTATAAATTGACCGAGTACAATTTTAATCCATTTTCGATCCGTAATCACTACAAGATTTTCATCGATTAGTACATTAGGAAATACGCCGTTGGTAATCAGTAATCGTTTATGTTCAGTGACCACTTCTTGAACTAGTTGTTTTAAGTTCGCGCGTTCAATTGTCATATCTCGTTCAAATGTTTCCAGTCTAGCATTGACGAGCACTGTGTCAAGACCAAAATGTAGGCGTTCAATTTCTTCCTTTATACTATCTCGGTCGATTTCCTCTTCTTCCAATAAAAGACTAATAACAGAAATCGGGGTTTTCATTTGATGCACCCATTGGTTCATAAATTCGGTTTGCCGACTTTGAGCAGAATACAGTGATTGCACTTCATCCTGATAAATCTTATATAAAGCCCGTGTATAAGCCGCGGTTCGAATATGCTCCGGACCTTGTGTGTGGCGAATTAGCGCGTCTTCCATCTTTTCCGGAGTCATGACGATCGCTTTATAAAAAAAACGCCGAATTACATATTTTCCGCTTAGATAACCAAAGGTCAGTAATAGACTAATAATAATCGAATAGATGGCTGTGTTATAATTTCTAAATCCATCCAACCAAAACAATAAAAGAAGAAATAATATGAGTGCAATTTGAAAGAGGATAAATGATAAATGATCTTTTAGAAAAAGCTGCACTGCTTTCATAGCTCTTCCTGCGCTGGAATGAAACGATAACCAGCCCCTCGAACAGTTTCGATAGTCGATTTGACATGATAATCTGCAAGTTTTTTCCGGACTCTTGTCATGTTGACGTTAAGTGTATTTTCATCGACAAAAGTTTGGTCGTCCCATAGTTGCTCGAGCAAGATTTCGCGGGAAATCACTTTCGGTGAAGCTTCAAGCAGCAGTTCTAAAATAGCGCATTCTTTTTTCTGCAATGGAACAATTTCATCACCGACATGAAGCTCCATTCGTTCTATATATAAATTGAGTGCCCCTAGCTTAATTGTTCGCTCCGAATGGCCTGATGCGTATTCTCCAAATGATCTGCGTAAATGACTCCTAATTTTAGCAAGAACGATTTCATAGTGAAATGGCTTCGTAATAAAATCGTCGCCGCCGTTTTCAAGAGCAAAGACCTGATCCATGTCGCCTGAACGCGCGGATATGAAAATGATTGGGCATGTGGTGTGTGTGCGTAATTGACGGCACCAATAATAACCGTCGTATGAAGGTAAATTTATATCAAGAAGGATTAAATGCGGGTCAAATGCGAGGCATTCTTCCGTTACCCGATCAAAGTCGTCGATAATAGCTACGTCATATTGATATTTCCGTAATGTATCCGCAAGTAACTGTGCAATTTTGCGATCGTCTTCAACAATGAATATACGATGTTTTTCCATAGTTCATTCCCCTTTCACCAGTATTCCTATTATAACCTAGATAACGCCCTAATGCCTGCTTCGCTTCTTCCTATAATATGGATTTAATGTGTGTAATATAATTCAAAAAACTGAAAAGGGAGCGCATAAAAAGTTGAACCAGAAAAGTACAGAAGCGATATCGCCTCTGTACCTGTCTGAGAGTATTTTAAAAAAGCCATTATTCAAGAAAGATACAGTTTAATCTTTCCCTAGCGCCGAAGCGTGTTTCAAGAGCAACACTTAATAACAAGGTCTTTTTCGATAGAAGGCCCTACATTCATTCATTAATAAATCAGCTGTAAAAACTCTTCCTTAGTTATTCCGCCAAGATATGTAGAAATATCTAGATCCGATACCGCCTCGCTGATTGATTCGCGGTTGTATTGAACGCCTATTAATTTTTCCGTAATGACTCCGACTTCTCCTACACCGAAAAAGTCGCCGAAAATGACAACGTCTTTAATAATTCCTTTATCCACTTGCAGTCTAACGTCAATGCTTCCGACTGGGAAACGGTGGGAGTGCTGCATGTTGAATTTAGGCGATTTCCCGAAGTTCCAATCCCAGTTAGCATAACGTTCCTTTGATAATTCATGGATATTTTCCCAATCCTCTTCTGTTAATTCGTGGTATTTAATATTTTCTTCACCACCGAAAATTGAATTCAAGATTTCTTGTCTGAACTGTTCAATCGTCATCGGTTCTTCAAGAAATTCTGAAATGTTTGCGACACGGCTTCGAATTGATTTGATACCTTTCGATTCAATTTTATCTTTCCGAACTTTTAGGGCTGACACTACCGTATCAATTTCTGTATCAAACATTAAAGTCCCGTGGCTAAACATGCGGCCTTGAGTTGCAAACTGCGCGTTTCCGGAAATTTTTCGACCATCTACAAGAAGATCGTTTCGGCCGATCAATTCTGCTTTAACTCCCATTTTTGCGAGTGCTTCAACGACTGGTTCAGTAAACTTCTTGAAGTTGCGGAATGATTCTCCATCATCTTTCGTGATAAAACTATAATTCAAGTTCCCTAAATCATGATACACAGCGCCGCCGCCGGAAAGACGACGAACAATTTTAATGCTATTTTCTTCAACGAAATCAGTATCAATTTCTTCAATCGTGTTTTGGTTTTTCCCTATGATGATTGATGGCTCGTTGATGTAGAACAGAAGAAATGAATCTTCGTTTATATCCATCGTTCGAAGCACGTACTCCTCTATCGCAAGATTAATTTGCGGATTTGTAATTCCTTTATTGTCGATAAAATGCATGTCTATCGCTCCTTCTTTAATGATTCACTTCTATTTTATCTGAAAACTAAAGAAATGTATTGACATTTGATTCACTGTTATAATACACTACTATTAATAGCCGCAGTGCTAGTACAGGGAAGGAGATGATGGCCGATGTTAGTAAACGTTATCGAATTTTTTAAAAATTTACCTGCGAAAGTTTGCGTTAACTGCAAGCAAGAAATTGCGGAGCAGCACGATTGCTACACGAACAAATGCACTAAATGTAACGTACTATAAGGGACATAGACTACTACCCTTTCACGATTACTAGCAAAGGAGATGAACTAGATGATTGAAAACATTATAGAGTTCTTTAAAAACTTGCCTCCAAAAAAATGTACGAATTGCGGTGAAGATATTGTTGAACAACATGAATGCTATGGAAACAAATGCGATTCGTGTAACGCTTTATAAAAATAATTAGCAGCTATGGAACTAGTAAAATTCCGATAGCTGCTTTTTTCTTCAAATATTAACTTAGTCATTCTCCAACAAATCAGGTCGATCAGTAAAAATTCCTTTTGCTCCGATTCTCTTCATATCCCGTGCCGCATCTTCATCTTGCACATCTGCTGCATAAACGAGCAAACCTTTATGATTCATCTCTTGTATGAAGGCCTGATTGAGCAACTTGTGTCCGACACCGATAGCCGAGCTATAGGTTAATAGATCATCTATTTCTTCTTTTGAAAGTTCCGCAGTTTCGCCTTCATCGAATGGTATTAATTTCAACAATGGAATATCTTTATTCAATTCATGCACTTGTTTTAGCATTTTTTCATAGAACGAATGAACAAACACTTTTGGTTCCTTTTCATTATCTTTATTTATCATTTCGTATTCTTTCAACAGGTCTACAAGTTTTTCTTCAATGCCATGATTTGTTTTAGACTCTTTTAATTCAATCATGAAATTCAATTGGTGACCAAATTGGTCGAATACTTCACGCAATGTGGGGACTTTATAAGCTTCCGCCTTTGGATTTCTTTCTTTTTCCTTATTTCCATAGTTCGCAGATAGCTCCTTTAGTTGGGCAAGTGTATAATTTCCGATATCTCCGCTTCCCTCTGTTGTCTTCGCTACGTCTTTATCATGCATGACGACTATTTCACCGTCTTTTGTTAAATGGATGTCCAGTTCTATGTAATCGGCATTCATTTCTTCTGCGAGTTCGTAAGATGCAAGCGTATTTTCCGGCGCATAAGCTGATGCACCTCGATGCGCGATAATTTGGAAGTCTTTATCTGGCGTTTCTTCAGTATCAATCTTTTCTTGGCTGCATCCCGCCAACAAGAAAATGACAGAAATGGCGCCAATGATTATTTTATTCAATACGATCGTCTCCTTTCTCTTCTATTTTCCCCTTCTTCAGTAAAAAAAACTTGCAAAAAAATCCACCAATAGCATGCAGAACATGCTACTGATGGATTTCAAAAGCTATTAAAATAACTCTTCGATTATTTCTTTTACGGCAGCTTTTCCTTGATCGACACAATCGGGTAATCCGACGCCATCATAAGATGCGCCTACTAATTTCACGAGTGGAAATTCGTTCTGAATCTCAGCACGCGCAGCATCGATTCTTTCCTGATGACCTACCCTATATTGCGGGCGATCATGCTTCCAACGAGTAATCACCGTGAATTCCGGTTTTCCTTTAATGTTGATAATTCTATTTAAATCTGCCAGCACAATTTTCTCAATTTCTGCATCGGGCAAGTCGACAATCATTTCATCACCTATTCGGCCGACGAATGCACGAATCAGTACTTTCCCTTTTGGCGTTGACGTTGGCCATTTCCGATGTGTCCACGTACATGCCGTAATGGAGAAGTCACCAGTTCTTGAAACAAGAAACCCTGTCCCTTCTTCATCTTGCACAACAGCTTCTTCAGGAAATGCCAGTGCGACTGTCGCAACAGATGTAGTCGGAATTCCTCCCAAATCTTGCAACAAACCATGCGGTGCGAATAAATCACTTGCCATTTTGTGCCCCGTGGTCAGGATTACTGCATCCGCCTCTATGATTTGTCCATCGTTCAATTGAAGTACGGTTTTATTTTCCAATCGTTTAATTGAATCGACGCGAACACCTTTCAAAACTGAATTCGGGTTGAGTTTTTCTTCGATTGCTTCGACTAATGTTTCAAGTCCATTTCGGAATGTGTGAAAGACCCCTTCCCTTTTGGCAGGAAGTCCGTCTTTCTCGGTCACTGGTTTTGGCGCCGATTTTTTCATTCCAAGGATTAAACTTCTGTGCTTTTTCTCAACTTCATAGAATTGAGGGTAAGTCGATTTTAAACTCATTTCGTCGATATCCCCGGAGTAAACACCTGACAAAAGCGGTTCAATCAAGTTCTCAACAACTTCTCCGCCCAAGCGCCTGCGGAAAAAACTACCAAGCGATTGGTCACCAGAAAAGGAGGAACGAGGAATTATTAAATCACCCGCTGCACGTAGTTTACCAGTTAATGAAAATAACTCTGTTTTTAAAAATGGACCCATTTTCGTAGGGATCCCCATCACGGAACCTGCTGGAATCGGATGGAGTTTCCCGTTAACAAAAATATAAGCTTGGCCTGTCGCATTTTTAACGAGTTCATCTTCAATGCCTAGATCTTTTGCCAAAATTCCGATGCTTTTCTTGCGTATAAGGAATGAATCAGGACCGCGCTCAATAATAAAACCGTCACGTCGAACCGTTTGGATTTTTCCTCCCAGACGATTCGACGCTTCAACGAGGAGTACATCGAGTGCAAGCCCTTTTTCCCGCGCTTCTTTTTGCATATAATAAGCTGCGGAGAGTCCTGTAATCCCTCCACCGACAATGACGACTTTTTTACGTTGTTCGTTCATGTCCATCATCACGTACTTTCACTATTATTTCTGTTCTTCGAGTTTCCCAAATACCGCATCGACCATCGCATCGACAAAGAGCGGATCGGTGTTCGGCATAGCCGGACGGTAATAGGAAGCTCCGACCTCGTCACAAACAACCTTGCACTCATAATCATTGTCATAAAGAACTTCCAGGTGATCCGATACGAATCCGACTGGCGTATAGACAAACGTCGTATACCCTTTTTCATTATGCAAGTCACGTGTCATGTCTTGCACATCAGGACCTAACCAAGGCTCAGGCGTTTGTCCTTCACTTTGCCAACCGACTTCGTAATTTTCGACGCCAGCCGCCTCGGCAATTAAATCAGCAGTTTCTTGTAATTGTTCTGGATATGGATCGCCGTTTGCGACGATTTTTTCAGGAAGCGAGTGAGCTGAAACGATTAGGCATGCTTTTGCACGCTCTTCTTCGCTCATGCTTTCATAGGTTCCTCGGATTTTGTCCGCCCAGTATTCAATGAACTTCGGCTCTTTGTACCAGCTTTCGACGGATGTCATTTGAATGCCGTATTTTTCGGCTTCTTCTTTGGCACGTCCATTGTACGACTTAACGGAGAATGTTGAAAAATGCGGTGCAAGTACTATTGATACGGCTTCTGTGATGCCGTCATTATGCATTTGCTCAACTGCTTCTTCGATGAAAGGCGTAATATGTTTTAGACCGATATACACTTTGAATTCTATTGTCTCTTGCACTTCATTCAAACGATTGCATAACGCGTTTGCTTGGTCTTCAGTGATTCTGGCTAGCGGGGATATTCCGCCGATTGCCGCATAACGATTTTGAAGGTCTTCCAACTGTTCAGGTGCCGGCGGACGACCGCGTCTGATATGCGTGTAATACGGTTCAATATCCTCTTCTTTATAAGGAGTTCCGTACGCCATTACCAATAGACCCATTTTCTTTTTGGTCATATTTATCACCTCTTTTAATAATTAGCTATTTTGTTTACGTAATTCAGCACTGTACGTATGCACTAATTCAGTTAACTTTTTCAATGTCGCAGGTTTTACATCCGGGAATACACCGTGTCCAAGGTTAAAGATATGGCTACCGTGTTCCACCCCTTGTTCGATGATTACTTTTGCACGTTCTTCGATAACTTTCCAATCCGCAATGAGTATTGTCGGATCTAAGTTCCCTTGTAGCGTTTTTGTCAGACCGCGTTCGCCAGCTTCTTTAATCGGCAAGCGCCAGTCAAGTCCAACAACATCTACTGGAAGGTCATGCCATTCATTTGCAAGATGGCTAGCGCCTACACCGAATGTAATGAGTGGAACATCTAGTTTGCGAAGTTCCGTGAAAATACGTGTCATAACAGGTTTGATGAAGATTCTGTAATCTGAAACGCTTAATGCGCCGACCCAAGAATCGAAAATTTGAATTGCTTTCGCGCCAGCGTTAACTTGTGCTGTCACATACGTGATTGTCATATCCGCAAGTTTGTCCATTAGCGCAAACCATGCTTCAGGCTGCGACACCATGAATGACTTTGTTAAGTTGTAAGTTCTTGAAGGACCGCCTTCAATCATATAGCTCGCAAGTGTAAACGGCGCGCCCGCGAAACCGATGAGCGGAACATTCAATTGTTCTTGCGTTAACATTTTAATCGTTTCCAAAACATATGGTACATCATCTTCCGGTGAGATTTCACCCAGTTTATGTACGTCTTGCACTGAACGAACTGGATTGCTAATGACTGGACCAACGCCAGCCTTGATTTTCACATCGATTCCAAGTGCTGGAAGTGGTGTCACAATGTCTTTATATAAAATCGCTGCGTCTACGTTATATTGATCAACAGGAAGTTTTGTAACGTATGCGCAAAGTTCCGGTTTTCGTACAATATCTTCCAACGAACCATGTTCTTCTTTAATTTTTAAATACTCAGGCTGTGAACGTCCTGCTTGTCTCATATACCATACTGGCGTGTGCTCAATTTTCTCTCCGCGTGCTGCACGCAAAAGTGTGTCGTTAAATTTAGTCATAAATTTTATTCCCACTTTCAATAATATTTTCACCTTAAATATATCTCCTATAAATAGTAGAGCTTTATGTGCATTTTGTATAGTTGAATGCCCCCATTGTCATACAATCGTCTTTAATTTCGCCACATAATCGTCAATCTTTGTTTCAAACTTCGAGATATGGGAAAATATGAAGTAGTAAGGGGAGGTTATAGAATGAACATTTTTTTAACATCGGGGACAATGGGTTTTATGGAAACCGTTAGAAAACGTTATGCTAATGAAATGATGATTGTTATGCATGGTGCTGGAAATTCAGTGTTGCTGCATGAAACAGAAGGGAAAACCGTTTTTCAAACCCCGCGGCGATATGAGGTGATCAGCTCTTCCGGCAAACTGACAGAAGAAGGTTTTTTCGCTTTCAATAATATACCTATTACAGATGAAGGCCGGCCGATTTTCGAGCATCGCTTCCAAAGTCGAATAGAAGCTATCGCCGGCGAACCTGGATTTGTGGCTTACCGGCTGCTTCGACCATTAAATTCAGAAACGTATATAATCTTATCACAGTGGACGAGTAAAGAATTTTTAAACTTGTGGCTCGATTCCCCCGCTTACAAAAAGATGAACGATAGTATCGAAAATGAAGTCGGATTGGATAAGATGCAACATATCTTCTTAAGCGCCCCCTATGTGACGACTTATAAAACAAAAGTGGAGAAAGAACAAAACGGAGAAGACTACAGCAATTAATAATATACGTGCATGAAGTATAGGAGGAACCGAAATTCTTCCTATACTTCATTTTTGTTTTTATTGAAGCTGCAACGTATCATTGGTACAATAAACTTTCAAACTATTTTGTACTTGAGAGGGGAATATTCGTGAAAGAAAAGCTATTTGAAAAACTTGCAAATTCATATGAAGATATGGTTGTTATGCGCCGTTATTTACATATGAATCCGGAGTTGTCATTTAAAGAGGAAAAAACCGCTAACTATATTGTTGATTTTTATACGGATCTCGGCATTGATGTTCGTTCGGGAGTCGGCGGCAACGGTGTCGTTGCTCGTGTAAAAGGCGGTAGGCCTGGTAAAACAGTAGCGCTTCGTGCTGACTTTGATGCCCTGCCGATTCAAGACGAAAAAGATGTTCCCTATAAATCTACTGTTCCAGGCGTTATGCATGCATGCGGTCACGACGGTCACACAGCAACGCTTCTCCAACTTGCGAAAGCGATTTATGAGATGAAGGAAGAATTAGCGGGCGAATATGTATTTATTCACCAACATGCCGAAGAATATGCCCCGGGCGGCGCAAAACCGATGATTGAGGACGGTTGTCTCGACGGTGTCGATGTAATCTTTGGAACGCATCTTTGGTCACTGACTGATGCGGGCGCCATTGAATACCGAACCGGACCTGTTATGGCCGCTGCCGATCGATTTGACATCACGGTTCAAGGCGCCGGCGGGCATGGTGCCGCGCCGCATCAAACAAAAGATGCGATTGCAATCGGCGCGCAGCTCGTAACAAATTTACAGCAAATCGTATCGCGTCGTGTGAATCCGACCGAATCAGCAGTTTTATCTGTCGGTTCTTTTGTTGCTGAAAATGCGTTCAACGTGATTGCCGATTCGGCAAAAATCGGCGGCACGGTTCGAACATTCAACCCGAAAATTCGCGATTTAATGGAACGCGAAATGAAACGCGTAGTTGATGGCACTGCACTTGCAAATGACTGCGAAATTGAATTCGCCTATGAACGCGGATATCCTGCCGTTGTTAACCATGAAGATGAAACTGAGTTTTTAAAATCGATAGCGGAACAAATTCCAGGTGTTGAAAAGGTTGTTGAAACGGAGCCCCATATGGGCGGCGAAGATTTCGCTTACTACCTTGAAAAAGTGCCCGGCACATTTTTCTTTACCGGCGCAAGACCTGAAAATCCATATCCGCACCATCATCCGAAATTCGATTTTGATGAAAATGCGATGCTGATTGCGGCAAAAGTGCTAGGGGCCGCGGCATTGGATTACCAAGAATAAGGTTTTTCAATAGTTTTCTAGTTTTTTACTGATTATGGGATTTACTTCCTTGTATTAGGCGTTCAATCGAATGATTCTTAAGAACTAAAAGCCCATCCTGCATTTGCGGGATGGGTTTTTTTCTATATAATTCTCTATTGAAGTAAAACCTTAACCTATCTCTATTTTCTCAATTCGGCATAGGTTAAAAGATTCATTTTGGATAATAATGCTAATTACACATGTAATGTGTTGAAATATTAAATTATTTTATATAGTATGAATCGTATAACAATTGGAAAGGTGTTGGTTAATGTGCAAGTGAACAGTCGGAGTTCGCCATATATTGTTTCTTTAAAAACATTAGTACTCGAACCGGTTTTTGTGGAATCTAGATTGATGTGTCGGGCCATTGAAGAGGACAAAATACTTACTTATTCGCACTCGCCGCTACATAGTATAAGAAATTCATGTCGGCATTATGGGCACTCGTTTGAAAATGCAATGGAAGTCGCTAAAAAGTTTTTGAGAAAACTTCATAAACCGCCTATTATTGTCGCTTATAATTATGGGGGTCCAATCCCATTTTTCCCGACGTTATCGCCAAACGCCCCTGATAACATCTGGATTGCTTTACATGCGGTTGCCAATGTCCGATCCCTGAATAATGCATGTATTATCCACTTGATCAACGGTGATGAAATTAAAGTCAATGTATCTGCTTCAACAATTTATCGCCAAGTCGCATTGGCGAATTGGTTAGAAAAAGATCAGATAAGAAAATACCAAGAACTTTCGAGATTTTAACCTTATTAATTTTTCTTCAAGCTCCTGTCATGGCTAAATAAACAGTTATCAGCTCTTCGGTTCGATTGCGCAGGCGAACATTCAGGTAGCGGCGGCGTTCTTCATAACCGCCGTGTAAAAAGAGATACTCAGTGAAAGTATCATCTGTCTGACCGCGAATAACTTTCATATTATTTCGCCGCAAATAAATCGATGTCTGTTTGAGTTCTGCCCGTACAATTTTCAGCGCCTCCTCAACAAGATTGACATATGGTCTTTTTAATTTAAATGAGCCCTTTTCAAATTCTTGCCGATCCCGTTCTAAAACGATGAGAACCATCGGCAAGTAAATCATATTTTCGAAGTACTGCAAAGACTCCACTGGAATTAGTGCCATACCTTTCCCTCCGTTACGGAACATTTGTTCTAGTATATGCTTTTTTCGGGGAAATATCAACTTGTAAAAGATGGTGCAATAAAAAAACTCCTTGCCGCAATGAGCAAGGAGTTTAATGTGCACTATTTACTTTTTTTCATCGCCAATATAGTGAATAGACGATACTTTCCAATTGCCGTCATCTTTCGTGAATACGGTCACTTGTCGGCCCAATTGATCGAATTCCAAACCCGATGAAATTTGCTTAATCTTTGTCTTTAGCTTTGCGAATACTTGAGCTTCCTGTTCAGAGTACTGAACGATTGTAATATCGGCAGCTTCGCGGTTCAAATCATATTCTTCGAACTGTTCTTCCATATATTCGCGTTCTTCTTCCAAATCAAACACTTCAGAGTGCTTCGAAAGAGTACCCATATACTTATCGATATCTTTTTCGTTGAATGCATCGATGTAAATACTGAATGCTTCTAAAATCCGCTCTTTCTCAGCAGTGGGCACGCCTGCCGCTTCTTCAATCATGCCACCGGACATATTGAATCCAACTTGTTTGTCATCCACTCCGTGATCAATCGCGCCGTTATTCGTGGCCGTTTCACCATCATCGACGGAACCATGGTTCGAAGAATTCTCTTTGTCTGCGCTGCAAGCCCCAAGCACTAATAAGATTCCTACCATTATTGCAATATAAAACTTCTTCATCATTTTTCCTCCTGCGTGCGAAAAAGGGCCACTCCAATTGGACGGCCCTTTTCACTTATAAATCATTACTTTACTTCAACCCAACCGTTTTTAATTGCCGAAACAACCGCTTGAGTTCTATCATTGACAGCCATTTTTTGTAATATGCTTGATACGTGATTTTTCACCGTTTTTTCCGAAATAAATAACGTCTCGCCGATTGTACGGTTGCTTTGTCCATCCGTTAACAATTGTAACACTTCACATTCACGTTTTGTCAACAAATGATATGGACGTCGAATATCGTTTTGTTGGAATGCGCCTTTATGTTCACGTTCACTTAGCCTACGGAACTCCGTTACAAGATTATGCGTCACTTTCGGGTGCAAATAAGAACCTCCTGATGAAACGACTTTAATCGCTTCAACAATTGCTTCGGCATCCATTTCCTTCAACATATAACCAAGAGCGCCCGTTTTGAGTGCATGCGTGACATATGAGCCATCATCATGGATTGATAAAATAATAACTTTTGCTTCCGGGTAATCCTTAAGAAGTTCTTCTGTTGCTTCGACACCGCTAACGCGAGGCATATTTATATCCATTAGAATAACGTCCGGATTATGTTTTTCATAAAGTTCAACTACTTCACTTCCATCATTACCTTCAGCAACTACTTCGAACGAATCTTCAAAGTCCAAAATTCGCTTTACTCCCTCCCGAAATAGTTGGTGATCGTCCACAATTACAATTTTTATCGTCGTCATTAGCATTTTTCCTCCCAATAATTCTAATTCTCAATTAAAGTGTCAATTACCACGCTTTTTAGTGGCACTCCAAATGTGACTTTCGTCCATTTTCCTGGAGTTGAACTAATTTTCATTTCACCTTTCAGTAATTCGACACGTTCTCGCATTCCAATTAATCCGAAAGATTTATCTCGTACTTCTTTTAATTCGAAGCCTTTTCCATTGTCTTTAACTTCTATGTTCAGTATATCGCGAAGCCATTCAATTTTCACCCAAACATCCTTGGAATTCCCGTGTTTTATTGCATTGGTCACTGCTTCTTGCACCAATCTGAATACCGATATTTCGATATTCGTTGGAAGACGCAGCGGTTGTCCAACACTCATGAAATGGATTTGTGTCGCCCTCTCAAAATTCTCGGTGCTTGATAGGTACTTTTCCAACGTAGGAACTAAGCCCAAATCATCAAGTGCCATTGGACGTAAGTTGTAAATAATTCGTCTCACTTCAGATAGTGCATCGCGCACTGTCTCTTTTAATTCATTTAGTTCTTGGAAGGCTAAATCTGCGCCTTTTTCAGCATACACCTTTTCAATTAGGCCTGATCTTAGCAAGACATTGGCCAACATTTGCGCGGGTCCGTCATGAATATCCCGAGATAGCCTTTTCCGCTCTTCTTCTTGCGCTTCGATTATACTTATCGCGAAATTCTGCTTGAGCCTGGCATCTTGAAGTGCTTCCCCTACATTTTGCAAATCAGACGTCAAATAATGCACAACCGCTGACACACGGTTTATGAGCTGATCGGCTCTTTGCATCGTTTCCAGAAGGTCACTCATACGCTTTTGAAGTCTGAAACGTCTTTGTTGCATTTGTTTTTCTTCCATCTCATTGACCGATAACTCAATGAGCAATTTATTGGCAGCTTCATATGCCTCGCGTATTTCCGACTCTGAATAACTCGCAAAGTTTTTAGAAACTTCTGCGAGTCGCCTACGTGAACTGCGACTTTTTTCTTCTAACTGGCTATTTTCTGTCAGCAAACGAGTAATCGCATTTTCCACCGTTTCAAGCTCAACTTTCATTTCATCAAAGCTTTTACGACTTCGTTCACTTATAATGAATATATCGTTCTTGGACTGATCCATCGCACGGAGCATATTAGAAAAAATGGTGTCTAACGCTTTAATATCGACTCTTTGGTCTGCCAATAGGTTCCCCCCCACTCAGAAAACAAACAAGTGCACTTTATGTAATGTGCCAAAGGTGCTATCAATTCCTTACGCACTTCATTTATTATATCATTATACAACGAAATGAATATTAAGTTTGTATTACAGATATCGGAGGTTTTAATATGCGTGCAAATTATCGCACTGTAAAAGGGTATGGCGAAAGTGAATACGTTATACAAAGGTCACGGTTCATTACATTCGTTATGCGAGTTGAAACTGAAGAAGAAGCACTAGACTTCATTAATGACATAAAGAAAATGCATCATACCGCAACTCATAACTGTTCAGCGTATATGATAGGTGAACATAATGACATCCAAAAAGCGAACGATGACGGCGAACCATCCGGAACTGCCGGAGTTCCTATACTCGAAGTACTAAAAAAGCAAGACTTGAAAGATACCGTAATTGTTGTGACCCGCTACTTTGGCGGCATAAAACTCGGAGGCGGCGGTCTCATCCGCGCGTATGGTCGAGCAGCTTCTGATGGTATCGCTGCGGCTGGCACTGTGGAATGCAGACAACACTTCTTAATGAAGGTAACGGTTGATTATACTTGGCTAGGTAAGGTAGAAAACGAAGTCAGACAATCCAACTACATCCTCGACGACATTAACTATATGGAAGATGTCGATATACTTTTATACGTTCCGATTGAAGATGAAGAAACGTTTATAGACTGGATGAATGAAATTACGAACGGTCAAGCAAAGATTTCATCGATTACTAATAAGCTCTTAGAATTTAATATTTAAATTAAATTGTATATAAGACAATAAAAGAGTATAATAATGTGAACTGTAATTTTATAGACATGAAACTTTCTTTAAATGCGAACGTCACATTGTTAGAGGCAAATTAATCGTCTTCTATATTTTTTTAATCATAGATACCATCACATATTAAGTTCGGAGGCAAACGAATGAATAGAAGTAAGTATATACAGGAAAAAAGGCAAAGTAGTCGGAAAAGACTTGCGTTTAAAATAGCACTTTTTGTTACGTTAACAACAGTTTTAGTCGTTGGTGTTTACGCGGTAGTATTGAAAAAGAAAGCAGTTGATGCGGCTGACCGCGCGTATGCAGCACTTGACGATCGAATCAAATCCGATTTGCGCGATGAAGTCGTTGAGCCATTGAAAGATAATGTGTCCATCCTTTTCATTGGTGTCGATGAAAGTGAAAAACGCAGCCAAGGAGATAGCAATGGTCGCTCCGATGCTCTTCTCGTCGCCACGCTTAATAACAAGGAAAAGTCAGTGAAACTTGTCAGTATCCCACGTGATTCCTATGTGTATGTACCCGACAGAGGTCGCAACGACAAAATAACGCATGCTCATGCTTTTGGCGGGGTTCCAGGCACAATTGAAACAGTAGAAGGAATGCTTGAAATTCCGATTGACTACTATGTAAAGATGAATTTCAATGCATTCATTGAAATCGTAGATGCGCTTGGCGGAATTGAAGCTGAAGTTCCGTATAAACTCACGGAATTAGATGAAAATGATCAACGCACGGTTAATTTAGAACCAGGTTTACAGGAACTGAACGGAAAACAAGCACTTGCACTCGCAAGAACGCGTAAATTAGACAGTGACATCGAGCGCGGTAAACGACAACAAATGATTTTGAAATCGATCATGAGTCAAGCTACTTCAATAAAATCGATAACAAAGTATGGCGACCTAATTGATGCAGTTGGCGATAACATGAAAACGAACATGACGTTCAATGAGATGAAATCATTTTTCGAGTATGCCAAAGGCGGCATGCCGGACGTTGAAACAATCAACATAAGCGGATTGGATGATATGTCAACGGGGGTTTATTACTGGTTGCCTGATGAGGAAGGTCTTGAACAGTTAAAACTTGATCTTCAAAATCATTTAGATGTATCCCCTAGGTCATCATTAGTAAATGAAAACTCAAGAATCATAAATAATACCGACATTAATGAATCAGCAGACGATGCAAATTTTTAAGATAATGAATGAAGCCCGAAATTCACTTTCGGGCTTTTTTTGTTGTATTGGAGTGTTTTTTCAGGAGTATCTTTGTTTGATTGATTGATTAGGAATCGGGTTTGGTCGTTTGTGGAGTTGCTTTAGTCGTTTCCCACTCTCTTTAGTCGTTTCTGCGCCCGCTTTAGTCGTTTCCCACTCTCTTTAGTCGTTTCCGCACCCGCTTTAGTCGTTTCTCACTCTCTTTAGTCGTTTCCGCGCCCGCTTTAGTCGTTTCCCCGATTTCCCCCAATAAAAAAAACGATTAGATCCATTTGGTCTAATCGTTTTAACTATTTCCCTATCATTCGTACAAGATTCAAAATCGGTCTGTAATTGGAACCAGCGAGTCCGATAATTTCAACAAACAGCTCAATCGCGATGAGCATTATAAAGACGAGCAATAGCGCGCCCCATTGGGTTGCTTGAGAAAACAAGATCGCCCCGCCGCCAAACATCGTAGCGAATGCATAAATGATTAATACCGATTGTCTATGTGAAAATCCTGCATTTAACAAGCTATGATGCAAATGGGATTTGTCAGGTTTAGAGATTGGTTGTTTCATGCGGACACGGCGAACAATCGTGAAAAATGTATCAGAGATTGGAACACCAAGCATAATAACAGGGATGACTAACGAAATAAAAGTTACATTTTTAAATCCTAGCAAGGCCAGAACCGATATCATGAACCCAAGAAATAGTGCACCGGTATCCCCCATGAAAATCTTTGCCGGATAAAAATTATAATATAAGAAACCTAGAGAGCTAGCTGCTAAAATTGCAGTGGTTGCAACAACGAACATATCGCCCATCAGCATCGCCATAACAGAGAGCGAGATAAGCGCTATCGTTGAAACTCCTGCTGCTAATCCATCTAAACCATCAAGTAAATTAATAGCATTCGTAATACCGACAATCCAAAGTATTGTTACTGGTATACTTAAATATCCAAATTCAATTATTCCGCCAAATGGCAAATTAATAAATTCAATTTGTAAACCGCCCCATGTCACTACAACGATAGCTGCCGCTAATTGACCAGCAATTTTCGCCTTTGCGGTAATTTCGAGCATATCATCGAGAAACCCGGTAATAACAATAATGAGGGCTCCTATGAGAATTCCAGTGGCATGTTCATCTGCTGGTGTTAGTAATAGATAACCAACTAGAAACCCACCTATTATGGCAAGACCGCCGATACGAGGCATAACAGACACATGTACTTTCCGATAATTCGGACGGTCAACCGCTCCGATACGGAATGCTAATTTTCTCACAAGCGGAGTCAGTATTATGGATGCTACAAACGCAACAGCGATTGCAAGAAATAACATGTCCTTCCTCCTAATAGTATTTAATCTTAAAATCTATACTATTATAACACAAACAAAGAGAAAAAGCATATCTACTCTAAGGCAATAATGAAGACAATCAATCTAGCGCTTCACTTATACTCCTATATATAAGTGTCTATTTTACAAGTCGTATTATCAAATCAGTTTAAATATTTACAATTTGGGTATATCCAAAGTAAATACACCACGACAAGGAGGGATTACGATTATGCAGCGAAAAGATCATTTGTCAGACGATGTGATAAAAATCTTTCATAATGCAATGGGTTCTGTAAAAAATAATGTCGAGAAATGGACAGACCATAATGCCGCTTATATGGCGGGCAGCGAAGAAACGGTTGATAGGGATTGGAATTCAAATTCGAATTCACAACGAAATCATGCAGCAGGCGAATATGAACCATTACAAGAAAGAAATACGCACAGTTTCAGCATTCAAGAGAAAGATGAATCTATAAATATGTTTTCAGAACCTGCACCTGAAAATGACATAGATGATCAAATCGACGAAGAAAACCGCATTTTATTAGAAAATGAAGAGCGCATGGAAGACATCGAGGATATGCGTTCTGAATATAGAGGAAATATTGGCGACAAACGTTAATAAAAAATAGCCACACTCATGATGACGACGTGTGGCTTTCTCTATCTTATTAATTAAAGTTCAAGATCTGTAATGATTGTAACATCTCCGTGATGAAGAAGCTTAGTGATCGGCCATTCTGTTGTCACATGACCTTCCAATAATTTTTCAAGTGCTGCACGTTTTCTTTCACCGAATGCTAACAATACAATTTTCTTCGCACGTAAAATCGAACTAATCCCTAATGATAGAGCAGTGTCAGGAATTTTTTCATCGTTCGCAAATAATTGGCTATTCACATTCAATGTAGATTCAGCTAATTTCGCAACATGGGTCACTGAATCAAAGGAAGTTCCCGGTTCATTAAATGCGATATGGCCATTTTCACCCACACCAAGTAATTGTAAATCGAGACCGTGTTCCTCTAGTAAATCTTCGTATCTTTTACACTCTTCCTCTAAGTTTTCCGCTAATCCATTTAACAAAAAGGTTTCCTTGAATTGTTTTTTATCGAAAAGATGTTCATGCATGAAATAAGCATAACTGTTCGGACTATCGGCAGAAATGCCGACATACTCATCTAAATTAAACGTAGTCACGTTTGAGAAATCAAGATCTGAATTAACCCATTTTTCATAAACTGGAACCATTGTGTTTCCAGTCGCAAGACCGATCGTATGGAGACGGTCTTTTTCAAGTTCCTCTTTGATTATTTGAAAAGTAGCTTCTGAGCCTTGTTCGGCATTATCAACTTTAATAAACTTTATATTTTCCATTTTGTTCATCCGACCTTTGCTTTAATTTTTTGTTGAACCAATTGTAATTTTTTTTCGTGTCTCGTGTCAACTAAAAAACAGAACCGAACTATTTGATTGTTAATTAAGATTAACTAACTCATAAGCTTATGGCAACTTTATGAAGAAAAAGTGAACAAGATGTGAAGAATTCGCAATTATCATTAAACCTAGGGATTTCCCTAATTCCGATTTCGTCTACTGCCTATCATAGAGGTAAGCGGTATTTAAACACTGCATGTTGGAAGGAAGTGATGAAATGAAAAACAAAAATCCAAAACCACAACACACAAAAAGTAACGAATCCACTATTCATTTTAAAGGCACATTCATTGCAGTTATGTTGCTTGGCGTGATTATGGTTGCATCCTGGTTCGGAGTTTACGCACTCTTTTTATCTAGATAATGAATGATTGGGGGAAATAAAATGAATTTGCATAAGTACGAAAAAATATGGCTTATTTTTGGAATCGGGTCGCTTGCCGTATTTTTAGCCGTTATCGGTTTCGCTGCTTTTTGGAAAGGAACACATCCACAAAGTCATATCGAAACGATTGATCCGCAAAACGTTGAAGCGCACGAAGCGTTTAAGCCAGAGAATCTCGGGTTGCGTGAAGTTGCTGATGGCAAATATACCGTCAACATCATTGCTTCCGCATTCAATTATGACTTAGGGAAAGATGAAAATGGAAATCGCGTCGACACAATCCGCGTGCCGAGAGGCTCCACGGTTCTTTTCCAAGTAACGACACCCGATGTCGTGCATGGGTTTCAAATCGCTGGAACAAACGTCAATATGATGGTTGAACCCGGGCATATTAGCCGTTACGAAACAGTGATGAAAAACAATGGTGAATTTACGATTGTGTGTAATGAATATTGTGGTATCGGTCACCACTTAATGTTCGGGAAAGTGGAGGTGTATGATTAATCATGAAGCAGCTAAAGTTTTCTAAAAAAGGATCTACCTTGTACATGGCTTTTATGTATGTTACTTTCACGTCGCTGTTAGTCGGCGGATTAATGGGATTATTACAGACTTTCGTTCGTTCAGGTAAATATACACTTCCATTCGGCATCGATTATTACACAATCCTTACTGTTCACGGCGTTATTCTAGGTCTAGTCATGACAACGTTTTTCATTATCGGATTCCAATTTTCTCTTATGGGAAAAACAGTTGGACTGACCGATAAACAACGAAAAGCAGCTTGGTGGTCATTCTGGATCATGCTCGCGGGTACTATTATGGCTTCAGTCATGGTTTTAACTGGGCAAGCATCCGTTCTATACACTTTTTATGCACCGCTGCGTGCACATCCAGTCTTTTATTTCGGGCTTGCATTGGTCATTATCGGAAGCTGGATTGCAGTATTCATAAACTTCCGTCAGCTATATCTATGGAGAAAAGCGAATAAAGGGCAGAAATCTCCGCTTCTCGCATATATGGTTACGATCAATATGATCATGTGGGTAATTGCATCTCTTGGAGTCGCGGTTTCCGTACTAGTTCTATTCATTCCATGGTCTCTTGGCTATACTGCAACCATTAATGTGTTGTTAAGTCGTACCCTGTTCTGGTATTTCGGTCACCCACTCGTTTATTTCTGGTTACTGCCTGCTTATATGGCGTGGTATGCGATTATTCCAAAAATAATTGGCGGGAAAATATTAAGCGACTCGTTGGCAAGGCTTGCCTTTATACTGTTACTGTTGTTCTCAATTCCGGTTGGATTTCACCATCAGCTAACTGAACCGGGAATTGATGCAACATGGAAATTCATTCAAGTGGTATTAACATTTATGGTTGTCATTCCAACACTAATGACCGCATTCTCGATTTTCGCTACATTTGAAGCGACGGGACGAAAAAAAGGATATACGACCCTATTCGGTTGGTTTAGAAAACTCCCTTGGAAAGATGTTCGTTTCTTGGCACCTTTCATTGGCATGGTCGCTTTCATTCCCGGTGGTGCTGGCGGAATCATTAACGCATCTCACCAAATGAACGCATTAATCCATAACACCATTTGGGTAACGGGCCATTTCCATTTGACAGCGGCGATGACATCTGTCCTTACTTTCTTCGGGATTACGTATTGGCTTGTCCCCCATTTAACGGGACGCCGATTGACACCTAGATTAAACAAATTAGGAATTATTCAGTCCCTTACTTGGACAGTCGGTATGCTAATAATGTCGACTGCTATGCATATTCAAGGTCTATTGGGCGGACCCCGCCGTTCCAACTTCTCCGAATATGCAGGAGGAGCGCAAGTAGATACATGGATTAGTTATCAAATGGCACAAGAATCGGCGGATCGATTCTCTTCATTGCCATCATCTTAATGGTGTATATTTTCATCCAATTAACATTCTTTGCACCGCGAGGCGTTGAAGAATATCCGATTGCTGAAGAAGAAGAGGATGCTGAGCCAACACCGAAACTGCTGGAAAATTGGGTTCTGTGGATTGCGATTACAATCGGTTTAATCCTCTTTGCTTATACAATACCAGTGTTCGAAATCTTGCAACACTCACCACCTGGTTCGCCGCCTTTTGATTGGCCTATTGGAAAATGAGTCGAATTTAAAAAGTGCACAGGATTTTAATCCGGTGCACTTTTATTATTTACTTATGAACAGTTAATTCATCATTTATTCGAAGCAACGCGTTCAACAGCTGCTGCTACATTTTCATGGACAGACGGGTCTAGCGGATGAGGTACGAGATCTCCGGATTTAGTGCTTTCAACGATGGCAATTGCAGCCGCAAGAAGCATCGGATACGTAATTTCTTTTGCATTCGCATTTAAAGCGCCGCGGAATATCCCTGGGAAACCAAGCACATTATTGACAAGGCGTCCATCAGCCGCAAATGCCGCGCCAGCTTCCAAAGCAACATCCGGTTTAATCTCGGCGTTCGGATTCGAAAGCGCTAAAATGATTTGTCCTTTTCGAACCATTTCCGGTTTAATTAAATCGGCAACTCCTGTTGTCGCAACGATAATATCACAGCTCGACATTACCTCTTCTAACGACCCCGCAACAGTTCCACCGTGTTCTCTGAGACGTTCGCATGCAACTTCGTTACGATCAATGCCGCGCACCTCTTTAACGCCGTATTCCATGAGCATGCGGCTGATTGCTAAACCGGCGGCACCCAATCCGATTTGCCCCACAGTGGAATCGGAAAGTTTAACCCCGGCTTCTTTACATGCCGAAATCACTGAGGCTAGCGTGACGACAGCTGTTCCGTGTTGGTCATCATGCATGACTGGAATTGGAAGTTCTTCTTTCAGTCTTCTTTCAATTTCAAAACAATGTGGCGATCCGATGTCTTCGAGTAGAATCCCGCCGAATCCTTGATAAATATTTTTAACGGTATTCACAACCTCATCGGGGTCACTGGTACTTAGTAATATCGGAACACCGCTTATGCCTGCAAATTGATCCAATAAGACTGCCTTACCTTCCATGACAGGCATTCCTGCAACCGGACCAATGTCTCCAAGCCCTAAAATAGCCGTGCCATCCGTTACGATTGCAACCGTATTTGAAATCCCGGTAAAATAATTCGCCTGTTCAGGATCTTCTTTTATCACTTCGCAGACGTTCGCGACTCCAGGTGTATAAACTCGACGTAAATCGCCAAGCGAGCGGATTTCCATTCGACTCTTCATATGGATTTTTCCGCCTTCATGAGCTTGGAGTACGTCATCCGTTACAGCATGCACGACAATTCCGTCCCCAATGTCATTCACTGCTTTAACGATACTATGTAAATGTTCTTCACTCCTACAATGAATCGAAACATCGCGAATCGTTGATAATGTTCCAATCTTTATCGTTTGGATATCTCCTATATCCCCTTCTAACGTTCCGATTGCCATCGCAACTTTTGCAAAATTACCAGGTGAAGAAGGGGTTTCAATAATTAGATTACGCATAAATTCGCCTTGTTCCATTTTCAGACCTCCACATTTTTGAATACTAATTTCATCTTACACTCATAATCGTCTACCGTAAATTGAATTAGTATCAGTACTATTATTGTAATACATTTCATGAAAATTTCTACCCATCCAGGCGCCTTTAATTCGCAAATTAAACCACAATATAAGTGACTCAATTCAGAATAATAGTACTCCTTATTTTTTCCCCAATCTTGCATTGGAATTGTTATAATAGAGAGTGGTATCAAAGATTCATACTATTTCAAGGAGTGTTTACATTGACATTACGTAAAAATTTCCTCATCGGGCTCATGCTATTTGCATTATTCCTCGGTGCTGGAAATATTATTTTCCCGCCTTCCCTCGGGCAAATGGCTGGTGAAAATCTTTTCATTGCGATGACGGGTTTCCTAATAACAGGCGTCGGCCTTCCTCTTGTCGCTGTCCTGGCAATTGCTAATGCGGGAGGACAATCAGGGTTACAGATTATAGCCGGAAGAGTTCACCCAATTTTTGGAATCGTTTTCACAATGATAATATATATGGCAATCGGACCTTTTTTCGGAATTCCACGGACAGCTACTGTTTCTTATGAAATCGGAGTTGTGCCATTTCTTTCCGAACGGGCCGCCTCATCAGATTGGCCGCTTGCCTTGTTCACGATTTGTTTTTTCCTAGTAACAATCGCTCTAGCATTAAACCCTGCAAAACTTGTGGACCGAATCGGTAAAGTGTTAACACCCGTTTTATTTATCATTATCAGTGCATTGGCGATTAAAAGCATACTCACACCGATTGGAACAATCGGACAAGCACAGGGAGATTATGTCACGCATCCGTTTTTCCGTAGTTTCGTAGAAGGATACCTTACTATGGATGTTATTGCAGCCCTTGTATTCGGGATTGTTGTCGTAAACGCACTGAAAGCTGAAGGCGTAACAAAAAAAGGACCCATTATGAAGGGAATGATGATTGCAGGGCTCATCGCAGCAGCTGGATTAACTTTCGTCTATGTTTCCTTGAGTTACATCGGAGCAACAAGTGTTGAGGTTATTGGAATGCAACAAAATGGCGGCGCAATACTTTCTTTGGCATCTACGGTATTATACGGTTCAGCCGGAACGTCAATACTCGCCGTCACGATCATTTTCGCTTGTCTAACAACGTCAATCGGACTCGTTGCTGCATGTGCTCAATTTTTCAATGAAATTTTTCCGAGTTTATCGTACAAGATTTATGTATTGATTTTCTCCATATTTAGTGCGGTTATTGCAAACATTGGTTTGACTGAACTTATAGCCATCTCACTACCGGTACTAATGATGATTTATCCGCTTGCGATTGTACTCATGCTGATGTCATTCATTGATAAAGCATTTGGCCGGAAACCGATTGTTTATATACTTGCCCTTTCTGCAACTGCCTTCGTCAGTATTTTCGATGGACTTCTTGTAGCGGACATTGATGTAAAGCCAGTGACGAAATTATTGGCTCAACTACCACTATATAAGCAGCAAATCGGATGGCTTGTACCAGCAATTGTCGGCGCATTTGCCGGAGTAATTATTAGTTTTTTCCAAAAGAAGTGAAATTATGAAACCGGCACCTCGTCAAAGAGTGTGCCGGTTTTATAATTTAAAATTTGGTGTAAATTAAGCTGAACCCTTGGAGCTACAATGTTTTTCAGCTATAATATAGTTGGAAGTTTTTATTAAAACAGATTACTTTAAACGGAGTGAACCACTTGTTCAAAGACAATCGATTTCTTCATTACAATGCGGACGGGTTCAGAAAGGACCTAATTGCAGGTATCACTGTGGGAATTGTTGCAATACCGCTTGGGATGGCATTTGCAATCGCTTCTGGCGTAAAACCGGAGTATGGTCTCTATACAACGATTATTGCAGGTTTTTTAGTCGCGCTTCTTGGAGGATCGCGGTTTCAAATTGCCGGACCAACTGGCGCATTCATTCCCATTCTACTCGCGATTGTTCTTCAGTACGGTTACGAAGACCTGTTAATTGCAGGGTTTTTAGCCGGTGTCATTCTCGTCATCATGAGTTACGCAGGTGTCAGCAGTTTGATTCATTTTGTTCCAAAATCAGTAACAATCGGCTTTACTGCGGGAATTGCCATCATAATCTTCACGGGTCAACTTGGTAATTTTTTCGGATTATCCGGAGTGGAACAAAAAGAGTTTTTTCATGAAAATATGCTCGGTCTGACCAAACAGTTTCATACAGTAAATTTATTCAGCATTCTGATTGCGGTTATCGGCCTGGCCGTTATCTTCATCTTGCCGAAAGTAGCACCGCGTGTTCCCGTCCTTCTTGTCGCGCTTCTCATTCCAACACTTATTTCTTTCTTCTTTTTCCAGGGAAAGGTTGAAACAATCGGCTCTGCATTTGGCGGCATCCCGAATTCCCTTCCAACGTTTCGCTTTCCCGAAATCACGTTATCAAAGCTGGTCGCGCTTTGGCAACCAGCGCTAGTTATTGCGGCACTCGGCTCTATTGAATCCCTTTTATCCGCAGTCGTTGCAGACGGGATGAAACCAAAAAAAACAGAAAATCACAATTCAAAACGCGAGTTATTCGGACAAGGTATCGCGAATATTATTACACCCTTATTCGGCGGAATTCCCGCGACAGGTGCAATTGCACGTACCGCAACAAATATACGTGCTGGAGCAGTTAGCCCGGTTTCTGGATTCGTGCAGAGTTTATTCGTTCTTGGATTCCTACTCTTATTTGCGCCTTATGCATCGCATATTCCCTTAGCGGCTATGGCGCCCATTCTAATGTTTGTGGCTTGGAATATGAGTGCGCGAAAAGCATTTGTCCATATTTTGTCGATACGTTCAGGCGATACCATCGTTCTGTTAACTACTTTTCTACTAACAATATTCGTAAACTTAACAGTTGCAGTTCAAGTCGGTATTCTAATAGCTGTCATTTCGTTTCTGCGAAAAATGGTGCACAAGCTTCATTTAAAAGTGGCAAAGACGTCCGATGTGGAAATTGTCAAATTCGGAAAAGACGATCCTGCTACTTTGAAAAAATACATTCTGGATGGACCGCTATTTTTTGGAACTGCAAAAGTATTTGAAGATGCGTATTCAGTTATACTCACAGGTGACGTGAAAACCATTATTCTCGACATGGAACATATTTCAGTCATCGATGCGACTGGTGAAGCTGCTTTATCGAAATTTATTGACGATGCTCGCAATGCAGACATTGAAATTATTATTAAGAAACTGCCAAAAGAGAAAATATCGCTTTTCAAAAAAGGCGGCTTGTACGATAAGATTGGAAAAGAGAATTTCTTTATGTAATGTTTACGGAAAGACTTGTCCGTTACAACTGGCAGTCTTTCTTTTTATTTTGAATAATAATATTACATTTAGTGCTTGTCTTGAATTTTTCACGAATTATATGTTACCAACTTGTAATATAACTGTAACCGTCCTCTTCCTCTTTTTTTGTTACGATTAGTTATAGATAAATAGACAGAAAAGACGAAAAATAGATAAAAAAGAACTGAAAGGGGAAAAGGGAATAACATGAAGCGATTTGTGTTCGGGATTTTTGCGTGTCTACTTTTGATGTCGGCGACTCCAGCCATGGCTTCAGCAAGCTCCGCATCTACACTGGTTAATATTGCACATGGTTACATCGGCTCCCCCTATTCTTATGGCGGCACTACTTCCGCCGGATTTGATTGTTCCGGATTTACACAACGCGTGTTCAGTGACGGCGGCAGTTCAATTCCTAGAACGACAGGAGCTCAGTTCGGTGTAGGGGCATCTGTAGCCAAAGGAAATTTACAACCAGGCGACCTCGTATTTTTCAACACGAATGGAATAGGCGTCTCGCATGTAGGTATCTACATCGGATCCAATAACTTTATTCATGCTTCGTCAAGTAGAGGCGTAATGATTTCATCGATATATGACCCTCATTATTGGGGTAGCCGCTATATCGGTGCGCGTCGTCCGAATGCTCAACCAATAGCAAACCCAAAACCTGAAGAAAAAGTCGAGAAAAAACAAGAACAACCAAAAGCTGAAGTTAAAAAGGAAATTAAAAAGGAAGTCAAAAAAACTCCTACACCAGCAGTAACACAAAAGGTTGCTGAGAAAACAAAAGCAGAAAATCCGGTAGTTGCAAAACCGAAAGCCGTTGCACAACCAGTTGCAACTCCTCCCATACAAGAAACTAAAACAAAGGTAGTTCAAGCTGAAGAAATAGAACCAGAAGCGGAGAATGAAAGCGAAGAATTAATAGCACAACTCGAATATACTCATTTGCATCCCACTGCACTTAGTTTGAAATACGCTCAAATGGTGTGGGTAGAAGACCGAGACCTGATATTACTAGAAAAAGTCCTTTAACATAGGAAAAACCGCGGCCCAATTACGGCCGCGGTTTTTCCTATGATTTCTATTAGATTACTCTTTTTCGATTGTCAATCGGTGTATAACATGCGCCAACAAATTCGTTCGTTCTACGAGACTATCAACTTCTAAATATTCATCTTCTCTATGTGCATTTCCGCCGATTGGACCTAAACCATCAATCGTCGCAACCCCCATGGCGGATGTAAACGAAGCATCCGAGCCTCCACCTGTCGCCATGTCTTTAATTTCAATCCCAAGTTCGTTTCCGACCGATATAATCAAATTAAGCAATTCTATGGTTTGTTCATTTTTCACCATTGGCGGTCTTTCAATTCCACCCGTCACTTTAATTGTCGTGCCTTTAACATCTGGAACCGCACAAATTTCTCTGATTGTATTTTCAAGCCATTCCGCCTGCTCCATTTTACTAATACGAAGATCTACATAAGCAACTGCAGATGGGGCAATTGTATTGACGGTATTTCCACCCTTTATAACCCCGACGTTAACACCAATCCCTTTTTCATAATCAGTTAACTTATGTAATTTAATTATTTTCTGTGCAAGTTCTTCAATGGCACTGCATCCAGCTTGCGGCTCAATGCCAGAATGGGCCGCTTTCCCCGTAACTTGGAGCATAATCTCTCCTGCACCACGACGAGCTGTAACGAGTGATCCATCTTGTCGAGCAGGTTCCATTATGAGTGCATATTTTTTACCAGCCGTATGTTTTTCGATAAGGTCTTTTGAAGTCGGCGAACCAATTTCTTCATCACTCGTTAAAATGATTAAAATATTTTCAAGACCAGCTCGTTCAGTTTTTTGAAGTGATTTTAATGCATATAAGAGGACTACATGGCTAGCTTGCATATCAATCACACCTGGACCATACGCACGACCCTCTCGTATGGTAAATGGGCGTTCTAATGCTGTCCCTTTTGCAAAAACAGTATCCATATGCGCAACCGACATGATTTCCGGGTTTTTCGCGTTTTTATGTCGGATAACGAGATGGTTTCCTTGGATATCCTGATAATCAGTTTCAACTATAAAGCCAAGTTTTTCATACTCTTTTTGTAAGATGTTACTTACTTTATCAATGCCTTCCTTATCTGTTGATCCGCTATCAATATTCACTAGCTTCTCCAACAACGACAACATTTCATCTTCTTTTTCATTTAAATATGTCTTCACACCAATCACTCCAACCTATTTAGTTATCCTCCCTCTAAGTATACCATTCAATTCAAGAAAGGATCAGACTCTATTGGCGGACTTTTACTTTTTGCGGTTGATCAGGACGTTTATAGATAAAGTGATGGTAAACTGTGTTCGGATTATTCATAACCAGTTGTGAAGCCCATTCTTTCGATATATAAATAACTCCATTTTTTTCTCTTACTTTACTTGACTGATTAAAATCTAATACGTAGATTTTGTTTTCACCACCCATTTTCAGGATATTGATAGTTCTAGGGGTATGTGAAGTCATTCCGAAAATAATATGAGACTTTCTCTCCATATTTAATCTCCTTTCTGCAGTAGTTGTTTATTATATCTATTCAAGTGCCCTCCTTCCCCTTTTTCGAATTTAATTATTCCAAAATGTGGATTAAATTCAGTATAATTATACCATTTAAATATTCATAATTCTAGTACTTTTTCTAAATATTAACAAATCATTGTTTTATCAATAAACTCAGAATTTAATTCAAGAATAAACACATAAGGAACAGGCTCAACGCAGGTCGACATGATACAAAAAAAAGAGCCGTTTGGCCCTTTTTCATTTCTTTTATCTATTAGCCTCTTGAATATGCGATTCTAGTTCTTCAGTCATAAGTTTTTTCCTTTCTGGCGACCAGTTGAATAGACGATCCATATAATCAATTACAGGTTGCTTCCACGTTCGAACCCATGTTTTATCAAAGTATATAGCGCCAGTTCTTCTCGCAAAATAATCGGCGGGAGTCATCGCCATTTCAAATTGAATAGCATAATGAAGTGTCAATTTGATTGGCAGAGGTAAATCGAGTTCAATTAACAACTCTTTTTCTAAATCAATAATCGCATCTGTATTCGTGCCATAAATTGCAGCAATCGAATCGCCATCTTCCTTAGACATACCTAATGCTGAAAGTTTCATTGATTTCGTTTCGATGAATTTTGGATAATCATTCGAATCCCAGAAGTCTCCCCCAGATAACTTCAATTTCTTTGTTTGTGAGTCGACGTCTTTTTTGTCTAATTTGGAAATGAGTAAATCGGTCACCGTTTCAGCCATTTTTCGGTAGCCTGTTAACTTCCCTCCTGCAATTGTAATAAGTCCTGTTTTTGAAGTCCAAACTTCATCTTTGCGGGATATTTCAGAAGGTCCTTTTCCATCTTCATGGATTAAAGGGCGAATACCGGCCCAAGTCGATTCGATGTTTTCGATTTCAATCGCCGTCTCAGGAAACATAGTTCGTATACAACGCAATAGATATTCTTTATCTTCATCGGTTGTCTTTGGATGTTCAAGATTCCCTTCATAGATTGTATCTGTAGTGCCTACATAAGTTTTTCCATTCCGCGGAATCGCAAAAACCATTCTTCCGTCTGGCGTGTCAAAATAAATTGGTTGATTGAGGGGAAGCTTTTTTCTATCGAGTACAATATGCACACCTTTTGTTAGAAGCAAGCTCTTCCCGGGCACTTCTTCATCAAGATTAATGACCCTCTCTACCCAAGGACCCGCAGCGTTAACAAACATATTTCCAGTTGCAAGATAGCGTTGTTCCGTTATTTCATCTAGTAAATGCACACCTGCAACTTTGCCATTTGCATCATATTCAAATTGCTCGACCTTTGCATAGTTTAGAAGATCTGCTCCATATTCATATGCTTTTTTCGCTACCTCTATTGTCAGTCTTGCATCATCCGTACTGTACTCGACATATTCGCCGCCGCCTATGAGCCCCTTTTTAGCAAGCAATGGTTCGCGTCGAAGGACTTCCTTTCGAGAAAGCATTCTTCGCTTTTCCTCTCGCTTCACTCCAGCTAAAAAATCATAAATTTTCAGGCCGATAGATGTTGAATACTTGCCAAATGTACCTTTTTTATAGATTGGCAACAACATCCACTGCGGATGTGTAATATGCGGTGCATTTTCATAGACAATCGCTCGTTCTTTACCTACATCCGAAACCATCTTTAATTCAAATTGCTTTAAATAGCGGAGTCCACCGTGAACAAGTTTTGTCGATCTACTCGAAGTGCCTGCCGCAAAATCCTGCATTTCTACTAATAAAGTCTTTAAGCCCCGCGTCGTACAATCAAGGGCAATCCCCATTCCTGTTATTCCACCGCCAATAATAATAACGTCATAGTGTTCATTTTCAAGCCCTGTCAATATGTTCTTTCTTTCAATGTGTGAAAAGTTCTTCTTCATTATAATTAGCCCCTTTATTAAAAAGAAATGAACAATCTCCTTTTACTATACAATGAATTCCAACGGTTACAAATATATACGTACACTGTATTGGAATTACGCATTAGGACTCTCATGACATTCTAATAATCTTCACAATGAATTCACATAACGAAATACTATGATAGGAGTAATCCAAATCAAGGATGGTTGTTATTACATAGAGGAGTGATTAAATGGCTATCGAGATTTTTAGCCGGCGGGAACAAAAGTATTTAATAACGCGATTGCAGTACGAACAACTTGTTGAAAAGATCTCACCTTATATGCGTTTTGATAAGTACGGGGTAGATGGTAGATATACCGTAACAAGCCTTTATTTCGAAAACCCTGATAAGGAAATTTATTTTGAGACAAAAAACAAATTAAAGTATCGTCAAAAATTACGACTGCGCGTCTATGATGATACGGATCGAAATGGAAATGCGTTTTTCGAAGTGAAACAAAAGCATAATAAGGTGGTCAATAAACGACGTCTAGTCTTGCCGTTAAATGAAGCCTATCGGTATTTGGAAAATGATGAAACTGAGGATCTATCTACGTATGAAACATCAAACAATCAAGTGTTAAAAGAGATTGATCATTTTCGAAGATTCTACAATTTACTTCCTGAGATGATTGTCAGCTATAATCGACATGCATTTCACGGAACTACGGATCCTGAACTTCGAATTACTTTTGACTTGGACCTGAAGTGTCGAAATGAAGATTTAGCACTTGAGAATGGTCCATACGGTGAGAGTTTTATCGATGAAGATCTTGTTGTCCTCGAAGTAAAAGTAAATGATAGCGTGCCGCTATGGCTTACACGTTTTCTACAAGAAGTAGATTGTGAACAGCGGAGCGCTTCAAAGTTCTGCACGAGTACCGAATTATTATATGGAGATGACCTTCCACACAATGAGTGGATGGAAACAACAACAATTGGAGGCGTTACAAATGGAAAGCATAAACAATTTGTTTCAATTTAATGGATTAGAAGGCGAGCCTACTATATGGATGAGCATCGGAGCTATGGCGATTGCAGCAGTACTTAGCTTAATCATAACAAAGGTATACCAAATTACATTTACAGGTGAGCGTTATTCACAAGCATTCGTCCATACGATTGTGATGATGAGTGTTATTGTTGCTGTTGTTATGAATGTGGTTAGCGGAAATGCTGGAGTTGCATTCGGTTTATTCGCAGTGTTTTCACTGATCCGATTTAGAAGTGCTGTGACTAACGCGAAAGACATCGCTTATATTTTCTTCGGACTCTGCGTCGGCATGACTGCAGGATTATTCCAATTCGAACTTGCCATTGTACTGACTTTATTTGCAAGCCTAGTGTTTTACTTACTCTATAAAGTAGATTACGGGGCAGGCAAAGATACGCAAATTTTAAAAATAACTGTTCCTGAAAACTTAAATGATGAAAACCTATTTGATGATATTTTACAAGAGAAAACGGATAGTTATCAGCTTCGTCAAGTCGAAACTACAAACCTGGGAACAATGATTTTATATACATTTGCGATACGCAGTAAAGTCGATACGAAAGATCAAGAGTTGCTTAATGTCATTCGTGAGAGAAATGCTAATTTGAAAGTATCTCTGTCCTATTTAGAGATGAGAGACTGAGCACAAAAACCGTTCTTAATTTAAGAACGGTTTTTAATTTCATTAATCTATATTTTCCACGACAACAGAGATCCCTTGCCCAACTCCGATGCACATGGAAGCTAATCCTAGTTTCGAATTCCTCTTTTTCATTTCATAAATAAGTGTTGTCAAGATACGCGTCCCGCTTGCCCCTAGTGGATGGCCCAACGCGATAGCCCCGCCGTTGACATTCACCTTGTCAATATCCAACCCGAGTTGTTTCACGCACTCGATTGATTGAGAGGCAAATGCTTCGTTGATTTCCACCAAATCAAAGTCCTCAGAAGTTAGACCATATCGCTCCATTACTTTCTTCGTGGAATAGATTGGACCTAATCCCATTAGCGATGGTTCTGTACCCGCTGTTGCAGAACCTACAAATTTAACGAGCGGCTTCAGTTTTAATTTTTCCGCTAGTTCAGCGCTCATTAGAATGACACCCGAAGCCCCGTCGTTTATTCCGGAAGCATTTCCAGCTGTTATTGTTCCATCCTCAAATAATGGACGTATATTCCCTAATTTCTCCAAAGTCGTCGTCGGTCTCGGATGTTCGTCTTGATTGATAATAATTTCATTTCCTTTTCGATCTTTCACAGTAACTGGAATGATTTCATCCTCGAATCGATTTGTATCATTCGCTATCTTCGTTAACTGCTGGCTTCTGTATGCGAAAGCATCTTGTTCTTCTCTAGAAATACTGAATTTTTTAGCAACGTTTTCTGCTGTTTGCGGCATGGATTCTGTTCCGTACATTTCATTCAATTTGGGATTAATAAATCTCCACCCCATAGTCGTATCATGTAAACCCATATCTCCACGCGGAAAATCATGTTCAGGTTTCCCCATCACAAATGGAGCTCGCGTCATGCTTTCAGTACCGCCTGCAATGATTACATCGCATTCACCTGAAAGAATTGATCGCGCCCCCATGCTGATTGCATCTAAACTTGAGCCGCATAAACGATTCACTGTTGTCCCGCTCACTTCTAGCGGTAAACCTGCCAAAAGCAATGACATTCTGCCAACATTTCGATTGTCTTCACCCGCACCGTTCGCATTCCCTAAAATAACATCATCAATTAACAGCGGATCAAGTGCAGGATTTCGATCGAGCAATGCTTTAATGACAACCGCCCCTAAATCATCCGGGCGGACATTTTTAAATTGCCCCTTATACCTTCCAATCGGCGTGCGTACAGCATCTACTATGACTACTTCTCTTGCCATGTTAATCCCCCTTTAATAGATTGAAGAATTTTACGTCCCGCTTCTCTTGGCAACCGCTAATCAAATTAGTGAAGACATTTCGAAGTCCTATAAATCTCGCAGTTATGATTAAAAAACAGGTGAAGAAGCATTTTTTCTTCACCTGTATAATCGTTCACTTTAGATTTTTCAAATAGACTCCATACTTTTTCCACGGGGTAAAATCAAGTCTCCCGTAAAAATCCAGAAAGGTGGTCCAGTCAATTATAATGGTTTCAATTTTTCTCACTTGCAAATAAGCCATTGCCGCTTGCACGATAGCAAGTCCGTAACCTTGCTTCTGTTCCTCTGAATCGATTCCCAGCGGTCCAATACCGCCGACTGACCCTTCAAACAAAGGGCTCCAATAGACGTTTTGCGCGATGAACGGTGAATCCGCATCATTGATTCTGCAAAATCCGATGATGCGCCCCTTCTTTTTCAATACAAGAAATTCCCGGCCGTCCCCATTCTTTTCAAAATACTTGATTGCTTCATAAACCCATCTACCTGGAAAGCATCTTTCCAGAAATGAAATAAGTTCATCCTTCTCATCCCTTTTAAGCAATGAAAATTCAACCGTGTTATCTTCAGGGAGCGGGTAGCTTTTCTCTAAATGGTTAATCATGTCATAAGTATCTACCCTTTTAATAAAACCTTTTTTCTCCGCCCATTTTTGAGTTTCCTTATATTGATCCGGAATTCCAGGAAAATAGTGAAAAGGATCCCCTGCCAATTGCAACTCCTTAATGCCTCGCTTCTTTAAATCAGCTTCAGCTCGATGAAGCAACGCCGTGCCTATTCCTTTTTTACGATGCTCACTATCAACAAGCAACACTTGAATCCAGCCTCTTTTTGGATCCATGCCTACATCAATTTCCTCTTGCCACCGTTTCGCAACGACAAATCCGATAACTTCATCTGAATCATCTACCGCAATGTGAGAACTCTCATAGGAAATATTCACATCATCAAAACTGTTTTGCTTGAACAACTCTTCCCGCATCGGAAAGTCCTTTGATAATTCTTTAGCCCATAACGCAAGTAGTTCTTCCATCCGTTCAGCATGCCATGGAATTAACTTCAAATCTGTCCCCCCGCATTCTATTCTTTTCCGAATGTTTCTTTCATACGTGTCAACGGGTCATCCACCATGTCCTCGCCCCATTGGACAACTTGTCCCCCATTTAGAAGTTCCTGTTTTAATTCATCAAAATCCACATCTTGAACAGTTCGGTTATGTTTGATCGCCAATGAAGCCGCCGTACCTGCAGCCTGTCCTAAAATCATGAAAACCGGTTCCATTCGAATTGAACCATAAGCGATATGGGAACTCGATAAACAAACTGGAACTAGCAGGTTTGTACATTCATCCGCTTTAGGGCGGATAGAACGATATGAAATTTCATAAGGAGGAATCGGTACTTGAACATCGCCTTCATTCACGCATCTGCCGTCAATTACAACACGTCGACAATTATGTGAATCCATATGGAATGATGCCAATCCGATCGGATCCTCTACAAACGTCTGTTGTAGGCAGTTGTGATCTGTCATGACGTAATCCGAAATCATTCTTCTCCCTTCACGGATGTAAAGCTGATGCGGCCAATGTCCCGTGTCTTTAAATTCGTCTCTCGGCAATCCCCAAGATGCCACCTCTTTACGGATTTCCTCTGGAATACGCGCATCATTCGCCAAGAAATACAACATTCCTAATGCATAATTCACATGGTCCTGGAAAATTTCCTCGCGTCTTTCGTAACTGCCTTCGGGCCATTCATAGTTCATGCCAATATTATCTGTTGAAACCGCACCGTAATTATTCAAATCGGATTTTCCGTTCGGCAGCATCGTGTGAAGATTCATTGCATCCCACACACCTGATTTTATGTAACGAAGCAGTAACTCGAAACGCCTCGGATCATATTTAGGCGGTTTTGGAAACGGGACTAGATTGTTCTTTACTTTGGTCATGCAAATCCTGAAATTATACGCTTGTATACGATGATCCCCTTGTCCTTGATAACCTAATTCTTCTGGACTATCTCCCATTATGCCTGGCAATAAGCCGCTTTCAGGTTCGCCTTCAATTACATAAGGATCAATCCATTTCTCAAATTTATGATGTAGCGCGCCTAATTGAATGCCGTTATAAATTTCTTTGTAGGTTGCGTTGGACTCCCTTCCGACAAAAAAAGAAACCCCCGCTTTCGCCAACAAATCTCCTTCATAACTGCAATCCATGAATACTTTTCCTTTAAAACGATTCCCGTTCTCCATGGAAATTCCAGTAATTTTCAAATCATCTTTAATGACTTCACACAAATACTGATTCAAATAAACGGGTATCTCGTATTCTTTGATCCACTGGGCAAACACAAACTGTGCAGCTTTCGGTTCAAAAGTCCATTGTTTCTCTTTACCATAATAGTTTGCAATTCGTTGATAGAACTCCTTTGAAAGTCCCCCAACTGCGGCTTCCGCGCCTAAATCGGTTGCACCCAGCCCACTCGCAGTCATGCCGCCAATATGATTGCTGAACTCAACTATTGCCACGGTCGACCCCATTTTTGTTGCTTGAATAGCTGCCGTTATGCCTGCTGGTGTTCCACCGTAAATAATAATATCTTTTTCGATTAATTCCGGTGTCGACAGGTTTTTTGTCGGCTTATAATAATGTAGATTTTCAATGCTCATCGCTTCGACCTCCATTAGCCCATGCATCAGCGTATAAATTCACTGACTTTTTCAGATGGGTTAGATAAATCAACATCATTTCTTTCGAAGATACAGCACTTTTACTTGTTTCAATCGGCCATGAAGATTCAGCCCTATCCAATTCTAAAGTAGCTAAAAACGTCTCAACTTCTTCCAAATACTCCGTTATCCTTAAATCATTATCGGGCTCAGGAACTTTTTCGGGGTCAACAATCCTTGCAGGAAATAAAGGCACATTATATTTGGTATGTCGGGAAACCATATTTTCCAATTTCATGATTATGGAATGAAAAAAATCTTTATCTTCATTGAATATTGTAAAGTACTCTTCTACAATGACTTCAAACTGCTCGCCCCAGGCAATTCGGGTATAAAAATAGTTATTTAAATGATGTATCCATTTCCACGGATAATTTGCTAGAAATACAGGCGCATTCTTTTTACGGTGTATCGGAACAATCAAGTTTAAAACGCCTTCAACATTCATTGTTTTATAATCTAGTAAATCTTTTTGAATTCTCGTTAAAAGCGGCGGAAAAATTTCCGACAGCATAAAGTGATCGCTATAATACTCAAGAACCGTCAATGACCTTCCCTTTTTTCCTGTTTGCTTAATCCAGTCTTCTAATGCCTGATACGCTCTCTCTTGTATTTGTTCCCCTGAGTCAATCGAGGTTGAGTAATCCCTTCCCCAGTAGGCATACAATGCGTCTACTTGACTCGATGCTTCTGTTTCTTGGTCTCTTGCCAACATATTCCATGACAAGCCTGCATTGTAAACTATATACTCAGCCTCTACATGGGGCGCCTTGACACTTAGCGCTTCCTTTACCTTTTCTGTAAAACGGATATAATTATGTAAAAATCCATCCGCATTTTTCTCATCAATTCCCACATCTTCAGGCCATAAAGAAACTCTATTGATGACACTATTTTCTAAACAGATTTCAACGATTTTTTGAATCACTTTTTCTTGAAGAATCGTATTTTCTGCAAAGAATTTAAGTTTCTCTTCTTCCTCTAGATCTTCATTAAAATCATCTTGTTGAATTTGCTTTAGTAGATAACTGAGACTATGGCCTCCAAGCGTTACATTCACATCTCGTTTTTGCAATTCTGGCGATACATAAGATTTAATTCGATCCCATAAGAAAAATGTAAAAAAATACTCATTTTGACCATTTTTAACTCCCCAATCGATCAATGAGTTAATATAGGCGGGATCATCAATTGTTTCTAGGATATTGCCACGCCTCTCAAATAAAGGCTTATGAATATACGACCTATCTTTCTCCGACATCGTATTTTTTACTGGATGAATCGTCTCTTTCTCCAATTCAATCCAACGATAACCGAAACGCTCCCTACAGTAATAATAAACACCGTACAGTATCGATCTCGTTTCATTCCCGATAATCCACGTATCATTGTTAGCATGAACTATCGCAAAACCGTCATCATTAAGTGAAATCTCTACCCCCATGTAACTTTTGTATTCCTCAATGCCAACCAAAATAATTCTCGGATATTTCTCTTCTAGCTCCAAAAAAGAAGCACGGTCACTGATAATATTTTCAGCACCGGCTCCCCTCATTAATCTCGCTAGCTCTTCAACTGCAAAAAGTACAGTCTCGTGCGTATCCCAATAAATGATTTGATCCATAAATAACACCTTCTTTATTTAATACCTCGCTATAGGGTTCATCAACGTGTCATCGCCCTTTATACATTTATTGTTAATCTTATTGATAGCTCTGTTTTGTTTATAACTTAATTGTTTTTGCTTTCTCACTAGATTCATAAGCAACCAACGCAACTTCCAACGATTTCAACCCATCATAACCCGTCACTGAAGGTTCTCTACCCTCTTCTATACAATTGACGAAATCGCGAACCAAGCCAGAATCCATGTCACTGCCGTAAAATATGTGTTCCAAAGATTTCTTTGCATTAGAAAAAAATCGAATATGCTCGTTGAACGCGTCCACTCTGACAATCTCTTTCGTCCCTATGACTTCAATCATGACATCTCCCCATGTTGGATATTGTGCAAAACGGGACCAACTCGCGTCATGCGAGGCAATCACGCCATTTTCAAATTCCAATGTAAGGATGCCCGCATCATCAATGTCAATATCATGAAAATATGAATCTACAAAAGCTTTCACTTCGACAACTTCTTCATTTAAATACCACCGCATGATATCCACCATATGAACAGTATGATCCAATACAGCTCCGCCGCCCGATTGTTCTTTATCGATAAACCAACCACCTGGATTTTGTCCACGATTCGTTGTTCGGAACGCTACAATTTCGCCCAACTCGCCGTTATCAATCATTTGTTTCAGCTCTCTGATTGGTGAACTGAAACGCACTGGATAGGCGATTTGGAAAATCACTTCATGTTCTTTGCAAACATCGATCATTTCCTGGGCATCTTTTAGATTCGTAGCGATCGGTTTTTCACATAAAATATGTTTCTTCGCCTTCGCCGCGTTAATGACCATTTCTTTATGACGATTATTTTCACTGCAAATAATGACGGCATCGATATCCAACGCCAGAAATTCCGCTTGAACGGAGTAATGGACAGAATTAAATTGTTGGGCTGCATCCTGCCCGCGTTCCATATCTTCATCAAAAATGGCAACCAGCTCAACATTTGGCATTTTCAGCAGACTATCCGCGTAGCTATAAGCATGCATATGCGCGAAACTCATCATTCCAATTTTCATGAATGATCACCTCCGCCTAGTAATTCATTTATTTTATTCAACCGCGTTATTAACTCTAAATTAACTCTATGCGATTTTTCTAAAATCGAATTGATTGAATATCTTAGTGATGCCCCGTCAGGCTGGATTGATCTCGTTTGATCACTGTCAAATTCAAGAATGGTATTGATACCGCTCCATTCGAGTTCTATTCTATCATCGGCACCTACTGTAAATTCGACATGAGCCAACGTTCCCTCGCCAAAGTTAAGCGTCAAAATTGTATGCGCTGGAGTCAATGTTTGATCTGTGATTTTCACTTGGATATCTCGAGGTTCGCCGAATAAAGAAAAAAGAACGAATAAATCTCCGATAACCAATGATTCATAGTCATTTCTAATAATTCTCCGATACCGAAAAACGCCTTTGGAAGCTTTCCCTTTTTCAATGACTTCTTTAGCTTTTTGATAAAAGGAGTAACTTTCCAAATCAAAATACACGCGCCAGCCATTTCGTAAGATTGCGCTGTTGAACGGCATATATACTTTTGCATTCTCAGGCAAACCCGACTCCAGTTTCGTTACTGGCAATATATAGATTGCGCCTTCATTATTTGTGTCCTTGATTTCTTTCACTGATCCCACTACACTGCAATTCCCTAATGAGCTCACGTCTAGCTTTTTAATATTAGCGTATAAGAGTTTCATGCTGTATCTCCCCCACTATTTCAATAGGTTCCTTAACCGGCTAACCGCTTCTTCATTTGCCAGTTTCGCATCTTCAAAGCCTTCATATTCAATCGACAACCAACCGTCATAATTATTTTCCCTCAAACCATCAACAATATATGCGAGGTCTACTTCGCCGTCGCCAGGGATTACGCCAATCAGTTCCACCCCTTCTGTTGAACGGAAACCTTTGAATGAGTCAGCCACATTTTTTTCACGAAAGTCTTTAAAATGAACATGGACGATTTCGTTCTTTAACTGATCAAAAGCTTCTGTCGGCTTTTCATGAACAAGCAAAAAGTTTCCCGTATCAAACGTGGACTTCACATAAGGACTGTTCACTTCTTTCAGGATTTCAACTACTTGCTCGCTTCTCCCTGCGAGCAACCCGTGATTTTCAATAGCCAGATATACATGCGCTTTTTCGGCAGCTTCTGCACATGTTTTCAAACCTTCAATAATCCATGAAGCCCCATCTTCGAATGTCAGTTCACCTTTAAGGTCGCCGCAGAAAACGCGAACAATATCCGTACCCAAGATTTTCGCCATTTCAATTCCATCTAGAACCTTCTTCACTTCAGCATCACGTTCTTCACTTGTTTCTTTGACAAAATTATTGCTGATGTCGTACGCGGATACTTTTAGATCGAGAGAATCCAACGTCCTTATCACTTGTCCGGCTTCTACTTTATTATTGTCAGTCCAATACATATCAAGCAACTCCACGCCATCAACCGGGATGGTACTGGCATAGTCAATAAAATCGATAATGGACCAATTTTCTTCTTTTATCGTCGATGCAAGGCTGTACATGCTCACGCTAATATTCATAGACTCTCCCTTTCGTAAAATTTATCAGGCCACTCCAATTCAAAGCCATCTGCCCGCAATTTATCTTGAAACGTTGTCAATAACACTTTGTTTTCCCTAACTTCTCGCGGCGTTGCATTTGTTTTTATGCAGTAGACTGCAAGGGCACCGCATGCTTCTCCGATATTCCATTCCGTCGGATGAAGCCTGTAACAACCATTGGTAATATGGGTCGTGCCAATATTTTTGCAACCTGCCAATAAATTATCGATATCCTTTGGAATTAATGCGCCTAATGGGATGTGAAAAGGTAGTGCTTTGATATCCAGATATGTTCTTCCGGTCATGCTCGGGTGCAAGTCGATGCTATAGGAACCGATGCCAACCCTGTCGTCATACAATTTCCCTGTCTTTCCTTTATTAAGATCAGGCGATACATCCTGTTCAACAATTGTATATAACGCTTTTATTCTTCTGGACTCTCTTATATAAGGAGCTTTCGCCAACCCGTCTGCAGTTCCGAAAATATCCTTACGCAGTTTCAACCCGGGATATCCTTTACCTCCATCTGGCCGCGGCGCTTCTGTTTGAAGCCAATAAAGCAACGACAAGCTTAACTGCTTTGCCTTGAACTTATTTTCTTCCTTTTCCATTTCGGTTACATCATAAATATTCCCTAAAAAATAATCATTCATCGGCCAATTCATTAAGCTGACATCACCAGCATCAATTGGCAGATTAAAATTCAGGACATCTAAACTGCGCCTGTACTCCCACAGCGGAAAACCGGTTTCTTCACGGAAGAGTGTATACTCTCTTTTCTCTTTTGTAATTGGATGGGGTGCAAAAAAACTTAAATAGGCTTCAGGCCAAATATCCGGATGATAGTCTTTCCAAAATGAATATAATTTTGGTTCTGGAATCGTATGGTCCTCACCAGCCCTGTATTCCATGCCCAGCACATACGTAAATGCTTGAATGTCTTTCGGATCCGCTGTCGTTAATGCATGCGGCTCATTCGTTTCCGAGATTCCTTCGGCACCGGTTACATACGGCACTTCGACCAATGGCAAGACATCACCCGCTTCTGTTGCATCTATGAAATATAGTGCATCAGCCACACCGATAATTCCCGTTAGTTTATTTCGATAGGTTACATCTTTCACCAGGCCGCCGGTTCTATCGACAGATGTGACGATGGTGTTCAACTCAATTGTCAACTGGCCTGATAAAACATATGGCAAAAGCATTTCATTCAACACATGGACGCTAACTCTCGGGTCGTGGCAGATGTTGCTGACCAGTCCATTTCCAGGATTAAAAGCTTCAGTCTCATCCTTCACATCCATCACTCTTAAATACGTTTCACGCACTTTCTGGCGATATGTTCGATACCTTCTAGTGGAGCCAAAATCTTCAATCCATTGATGCTCATCTGGCGGAACCCCTTGCGATGTCGCTTGTCCTCCGAGCCAGTCCGTTTCTTCGGTTAACAATACGCGAAAGCCGTCGGCACATGCCGATAATGCCGCAGCGCAGCCACCCAAACCGCCACCAATGATCAAAACATCCGCATGAGTCGTTACCATTTATAGATAGACTTCCTTTCCTGTAGCAGCCGATTCATAGACCGCGTCCAGTATTTTCATCACTTGTACGCCGTCAGCTACCGGAGCAATCGTTTCCTTTCCTTCACGACAGCAGTCAACGAAGTGGTTGATCTCATTCGTGAAAGCTCCTTCAAAATCGAAGCTCAAATTATCAATTTGCGGCTCTATATTCAAAATCGCATTATTTTTTTCCGTGACGATTGCCAACTCAGGTTCAATCTCAGCACCGCCACTTTCACCGAACAATTTGACATACAATTCATCTTTCTTAGCATGAAGCGTAAAGCTGACATCGATGAATAAAGACGCCCCGTTCTCAAACCTGATCAATGCATTCGCCAAATCTTCCACATCATTTAAACTCGGGTCATAATCAGCCGCTTTATAGAAAGATAGATTCTCAATATTGCTACGGTTGCCAAGTCGATTATATGTATTGCCGCTGACTGATACTGGACGAGGTTTCCCCATCAGGTACCAACTAATATCAATCATGTGAACACCTAAATCGATGAGCGGCCCTCCCCCGGATTTCGATTTATCGCTAAACCAGCCGCCAGGATTTCCTAGTCTTCTGATGCAAGAAGCTTTCGCATAGTAAATTTCGCCAAGTTCGCCTTGATCGACGAACTGTTTCAATAATTTTGTAGTGTCCCCATGTCTTCTGACAAAGCCTACTTGCAATATTTTCCCCGACTTCTTGACAGCTTCCTCAACCGCTAAAGCTTCTGCCACAGACATACTTAAAGGCTTCTCGACCAATACATGTTTCCCAGCCTCCAAAGCAGCAATAGCAATCTCCGCATGGGTATTGTTCCAAGTGCAAATACTAATTGCATCAATCTCCTCATTTGCCAGCAAATCTTCATAATTAGCATAGAGATTATCAACACCATAGCGAGCGCCCACTTCAGCTAAACGTTCTTTATTCTTATCGCATAAGGCAATCAGTTGTGCATTAGCGTTTTGCACATACGGTTTAATATGAAACTCGGAAATTGAACCTCCTCCAATAACTCCCACTTTCAGCATGCACAAAACTCCCTTCCCTTATTTTTTATAGTTGATGATTTTGGTTAACCTATCTTTCTTCCGTTCCAACAACTCATCGTAGGCGACAGGAACATCTTTAAAATCAACTTCGTCTTTTAAAAATGGTTTTACATCAATCATTTTATTACTGATTAAACGTACATATTCCGCTAAATTCCGTCCTTCGGTCCAACGCACATATCCATAGGGATAATCGATTGACTGCTTCTCGTACACCGGATCATAGCGACCGGGACCTCCTGCGCGCGAAATAAGAATTTGCGCTTCTTTAGCAAATAATTGGTTACGCGGGAAAACGGGTTCTATATCTCCAACAATCACAACTTTTCCTTGCTTCCGAACCCATTCCAGACAATAATCGGTCAGTTCCGTCCGTTTGCCGCCCGCACACAATAAAACGGCATCCGCACCTTGATTATTCGTGCAACGTGCAAGTTCATTTTCCATTTCTGAAAGCGATGAAAACGCCCGGATTCCGTTATCGCCTGATAACATATCAACTCGATCTGATTGAATATCAAAAGCGATGACATTATAAGCCGCCGCATTGGCAATTTTCGCGATCATTTGACCGAGTACGCCTAACCCGACAATGACAACCGTTTCTCCAAAAGACAATTTAGCAATCCGCAATGCATGAATTGCAATGGCACCTATCCCTGCCAATGCACCTTCTTTTATATCCACACCAGGCGGCACTTTAGCGCATAAAGTGGTCGGAACAAGAAGTCTCTCACGATGTCCCACATAAGGAGCTCCGTAACAGGCAACTATATCTCCTTTTTGAAACCCCTTCACATTTTCCCCGCACTCCAAGACAATGCCAACCGCACTATAGCCCAACTCAAGATCCCGGCCGTCGCTCTCTTCTATCAGCCCAAGTTCTGTTCCTGGCGAGATGGCTGAATAGCTTGTTTCGATTAGTAGATTGGATTGTAGAATTATCGGTTCCGCTTGTTCAATAATCTGGATTTTTCTATCCCTGGCAATAATTGTTTTCATGCTATCTGCTCCTTATTGATTGAACCATTTTGATAAATTCTCTTTCACAAATGCATCGTCGTTTAAATGAGGGTATTCAGCATAAACACGGTCGATTTCTTCCAGTTGATTTGGACTCAGTTTTTCCCTGTCAGCTAAACACCAATTCCCTTGCAGAATTCCTTGCCTCGCTAAAACTTCATTGATGCCCGCAATACTTCCCTTAAATTGGTTACTTGCATCAAAAAACGCAGCATTGGCATCTGTGATTTCTTGCCCAAGGGTCAATAATTCAGCCGGGATGTTCCCATTTGATTTACTTTTCTTTATGTCATTAAAAATATCTACAGTAGTTTTCGTCCAGACCGACCAGTGGCCAAGCAAACCGCCCACGATTTCTTTCTCTACTTGTTTCCCGTCTATTTGAAAACGGTACGTCGTCAAAAGATCGGCAACAATATTATCGTCATTTCCGGTATAGATAGCGATTTCTTTATTCCTTTTCGAGTTGCATACCGCCCTCATTACATCGAGCGTCTGGTACCGATTAAACGGTGCTATCTTGATGCCGTAAACATTCGGAATATCAGCGAGCTCTTTCCAGAAATCATACGAGAGAACACGTCCTCCGACTGCAGGTTGTAAATAAAAACCGATAACTGGAATAATTTCTGCAACTTTTTTCGTCCGCTCTAGCAGTTCTTCTGGAGATGCATCAGCCAAGCCGCCCATGCTCAGCAATGCAAAGTCATAGCCAATCGACTTGATAAACTTCGCTTCTTTAACGGCAGCCTCAACAGGTCCGCTAATTCCGCCAATTTTTATAAATGACTCTGGAACTTGCGCATTTTTAAGTTCTTCAATTGCCAATGTCAATACTTTTTCAAAAAGATTAAACTGCGGATCGCGTATTTCAAACTGCGTAGTATGAACGCCGACCGCCACCCCGCCAACCCCTGCATCTATATAATAACGAGTAAGAGCGCGTTGCCCCGCTTCATCGAGTTTGCGATCTTCTGTCAATGCAAGAGGATGCGCCGGAATAACAGTTCCTTTGTGCAAATGTTCAAGAACAACAGAACTTACCATTTTAAAATTCTCCTTTCCGCTCTTGGAAATGAGTCGGCTTATCGTACATTTCACCATCGTTCAGGAGCCACTCAGCAGTCATGTCGATCATTTGTTGAAGTGTGACTTTTGGATAGCCAAAAAGTTGATGCGCTTTAGAAGCGTTATTCAATAAGGCGGTCTCCTCCTCTTCATTTTCAAATAACGGTGTTTTATTGAAACGTGTGCCGAATTCTTTCGCCAACCAGCGGACCGAAATTGTTTCGGGACCCGTCACGTTTAATATCTTCGGCGGTGTATCGCAGTGTAGAAGTGAACGGACTGCATACTCATTTGCATCGCCCTGCCAAATGACATTTACGCTTCCCATTGTCAAATCAATCGACCTTTCCTCAATGACATGCTTCGCGATTTCCAATAAAACACCGTATCGCATATCGATCGCATAATTTAACCGAAAAAGTAACATTGGCGTGTTGTTAGAATATGAAAAGTTCGAAAGCACTCGCTCTCTTCCCAAACAAGACTGCGCATACTCACCTATTGGACTAGGCGCAGTCTCTTCTGAACAATTGCCATTCACAACATTGGTCAGCGGATAAATATTGCCGGATGAGAAAGCAACGATTCGGGAGTTTTTAAATTTTTCAGCGATTCTTCCCGGCAGATAAGCATTCATCGCCCATGTGAAATGTTCGTTACCCGATGTTCCGAATTTGTTTCCTGCCATGAAGATTATATTCTTCACATCCGGCATGTTTTGCAGCTGCTCGTCGTCTAGTAAATCAACAACTATCGTTTCAATTCCCGAAGCTTCTAGTTCCTCTTTTAAACTTCCAGAAGAAAAACGAGAAGCGCCGATAACTTTTTTATCAAGACCAGCTAAATCGATTGCTCTCTTCGTCATTTTTGCCAAAGTAGGGCCCATTTTACCGCCGACCCCTAAGATTAAAATATCTCCGTCCAACTGTTTTAGATCGTTGACTAGCTCTTCTGATGGCCTAGTCATAAACTCCTCTAACTCCGCTAGCGTTTTCATTCCACCACTCCTCAAATAATCAATAATCCGAATATACAAAATTGACTTATAACATAAGTCTAGATACACTCTTATTAAAAGACAAGTCTTTATTAAGTCTTTTAATAGAATAGGAGGAAATTCTATGCCTGAAAAACATACAGTTAATGACAATTCGGAAATTAATATTGGAATTATTACACCCGCAGCACTTGTAAATCGCACACGGGAAACATTAAAAAACTTTCCAAATTTCAAACCGATTTTTCGTGTAATTGACAACGACACGGTTATACCTGACATCACTAAAGATTTGATGAATGACGTTGAAGTATTAATCTTCACGGAATATCATGCTTATAAAAGCGTGAAACAAGCAATTGATTTCACCATTCCGGTGCATCATATGCCGTTGATGGGTACTGGTCTTTACAGATCTTTGTCTATTATAAAAAGCGGGTATAGTTTGAACTGCTTATCTATCGATACGGTTGAAGAAAAATATGTTGAACAAATTCTAATGGAACTTAAAGAAGATAATTACGAAATTATTCTTTATAACGGGTCTTCTCTAATTGACGAAGTTGTCCAATTTCACATAGACAACCATAAGTCATTTGGAGCCATCGCGTTAACCGGCATCCAAGAAGTTGCCATTCGACTTTCTGAACTCGATATACCAAATGAGTGGGTAACACCTACTCAGCAGGACATGACTGTCTCTTTGGAAAGAGCTTTATTGGCAACGAATACGCGTAGAAATAAAGAATCCCAAATTGTATTCGGTTTGATCAATATCGATGACTTCAAAGGCGTTATTGAAAGATATTCAACTGAATATGATGTTCAATTATTAAAACTGAATATCCAACAAATGCTGCTTGATTATATAAAATTACTAGATGGCCACCTTATCAACCTAGGAGGCGAAGAATACTCATTCATCACAACACGCGGCATTTTCGAACGTGAAACTAGAGGATATAAATTTATTCCTTTGCTTCAAGAAATCAAAAATGAACTAGGAATCACGATCAGCCTCGGTGTCGGTTTTGGTCGCACTGCCGCAGAAGCAGGAAATCATGCTCGCCTCGCCCTTCGCCAATCAAAGGAATTAGGTGGTAATGTTTGTTATATTGTTCGTGAAGATCGAAGCGTACTTGGACCTGTTGATATCACAACGCATAAACAATATGAACGTTATAATTTAGCAATTACAGACCCGCACCTTTTGGATAAAGCTCAAAAAGCGGGAATGTCAGCTGCTTATATGACAAAGCTGATGGCACGCGTTTCGCGTCAAAAAAAAATCAACTACACAGCACAAGAATTGGCATCAACTCTAAACGTTACACTCAGGAGCGCCAACCGAATTCTATTAAAATGGACCGATGCAGAATTAGTAGAAATAATCGGCGAAGAAAAAGTAACGCACAAAGGAAGACCGCGCCGCATTTACCGATTGAGTTTTATAGAGGAAGAGCATCTCCTTTAAAAAATAAGGGCCGCATACCTAATCTCACGGCCCTACTTTAATCGTTTTCTTAGCTACTGCGCTCTCATTGGCCGCCTCGACGAAACGAATAATTTCCTTCGTTACATCTATAGGCACTTTTGAACATCCGGTAGTAAAAAACTCAATAATTTCCTCTACTAAACCTGCATAAAATGGTTTTTGAGCAGAATCCACTTCGAAATACTCCTTGCCACTTTCAAAGTGTATCAAAGCTCCAAAACGTGGATTTCCTTCCCTGATTCCTCTAGCTGTTCCTATCTTTCCATCGGTCCAAGCACCAATAATTACATCATGCTTCTTTTCTGCAATCGTTGTGACAGAGTGAACGCCAGGCCCCAAGATAGCGAAAAGCATCTCTGCCAAATGAATGCCGTACCAAAAATACCCGGAACCTTCATCAATCAGCTCCATCGGTCCGAAACAATCGGCTCCTATGATTCGCCCTTTATCCGTTTTAGCGAGACTTCCCTTCAGTTTCTCCGCATATCGCAATGCAGAAGAACTCATTAAAGATGTTTTGTGAGTTTTGGCCAATTGAATCATTTCCTCAGCCGTTTCAGTACTAACGCTAAATGGTTTATCGATAAAAATGGGTTTTCGAAACGAGACAATTTCGCGTAATTGTTCCAAATGCGCGGCGCCGTCCACGGATTCAAGCATGATGGCGTCGCATTGCTCCGCCAGTTCCTTAATCGTGGATACGATTTTAATGCCGAAATCATTCTTCATTTGCTCTGTGAACTTGGCGACTCTGGATTTACTTATAGCAAAGTTTTCCGAACCGCCGGGATAGGCAACAACTACTCTTCCACCGGGTACATGGTTTAATCCATTAGGGTTATTTAATAACTTAGTGAATTCGATAACATGCGAAGTATCTAAACCGATGATTCCTATTTTGATCATGCGGATGAACGTCACCCCTTTGATAAAGCGCATTTATTTCAAACCAGACATTTGAATCCCTTCTGTAAAATAACGCTGGAAGAATAGGAAAATGAGGAATGTCGGAATAAAGGATACTGCAGAACCCGCCATTTCAAAACCGAAATTCCCTTCTTTCCCGAGCATTGAAGCTAAACCGAGAGTAACCGGGAACATCTTCTCCTGCGTCAAATAAATTAAAGGTTGGAATAGATCATTCCAGTTGGAGATGAATGAAAAAGTTCCCACTGTCGCGACAACCGGTATGGAAAGAGGAAGGATGACTTTCATGAAAATTTGAATATCATTAGCTCCGTCAATATAGGCCGCTTCTTCCAAATCATTCGGGATGTTTTGAAGAAATTGTCTCACTAGGAAAACGCCCATAATTCCCCATAACTCTGGTACAGTCAATGCCCAATATGTATTAATCCATCCAAAGTCGGAAAACATGATAAATTTTGGAATGATTAAAAGTTGTTGCGGAATCATGATAACTGCCATGAACGTCCAGAAGATTGCCTCTCTTCCAGGAAATTGTTTCTTCGCGAAAATATAGCCTAAAACTGCACAAAAGATCATCTGACTCGCCACCGGAATAACCGTGACTATGATAGAGTTCAGTATCCATCTAAGGAATAAACCATCTCTCATAATATATATATAGTTTTTCAATGTTGGGTCTTCAGGTATCCAGAAAAGCGGATCCAATTGGGCAAATTCGACATCCTTAAACGACCCGAAAATCATGATGACAAAAGGCAATAAGAAACAGAATCCCAATATAAATAATGCTGTATATGATATAACTTTTTTCAACATTTAATCAGGCTCCTTTAAACAAGCATCCATATTTAATAATGCTTAGATTCTTGGCCTAGATATTTCCGCTGGATAAGCGAAATAACCAAGATAATCGCAAACAAGACATAAGAAAGTACAGCCGCATAACTCAAGTTCAGGCCAGTAAATCCTTGTTCATATAAGTAATAAACAATCGTGGTCGTCGCATAATTCGGTCCGCCACCGGTCAAAAGATAAGCAGAATCGAAAATTTGAAAAGAGCCGATTGTCGTTGTAATTGCCACATAAAAGTGAATCGGTTTTAATAACGGAAACGTGACTTTCCAAAATATTTTTATCGCTGACGCGCCGTCGATTCTTGCAGCCTCGTACAATTGCTTGTCGATTGATTGGAGTCCTGCGAAATAGTAAATCATCGTGGAGCCGCCGACTTTGAAAATACTTAACCCGGCCAATACTGCTAGTGCCTGACTAGAATTCGCTAAAAACAACTGCGGTTCAATTCCTATAAAACTAATTAGATAGTTGATCATTCCAGCTTCTGTTCCCCCGAAAAGCCAACCCCAAATTCCGGCTATGATTACGAAGGAAGTGACAACAGGAAGAAAAAATACGCCTTTAAAGAAACCAGCCATTTTAACACCCGAATTAATGATTAGCGCCAAGATTAAACCTAAAGCCATTGTAGGAATAATGTAATAAACCGAAAACATCACTGTATTCCATAATGCTTTCCAAGCTAATTTATCCGATAGGAAATGTTGCCAGTGTTTTACACCAACAAACTCCGGATCTCCTATTACTTTCCAGTCCATAAATGTTAAATAAAAACTTAATAAGAAAGGATAGATTTGAAACACAATAAAATGAATAATAACCGGGATTAAGAAGATATAAACAATCGCGTTTCGGTTCCATTCCCGTTTCACTCTTTCTCCGAATGGCAACCTAGTTTTCTTGACCTTGGAAGTAACTGCATTATTCAGTGTTAACACACCCTCTCTTGGCTAAAGTCAATGATAGAGAGTTCAATCAAGAAACGATTAAACTCTCTACGTTAACCAACTTATTAATTCCCCATCTTGCTTTCAACCGCTGCCGCAGCATCGTCAGCTGCTTGTTTCGGCGTTTTATTACCTTCCAACATTGTTTGAAGTTCAGCTTGAATCATTGGCATAATTGTCCGGCCTTCTGGGTGAATTACACCTGGAAGAGCATATTGAGTGTAGCCTGCAAGCTGCTCAAGGTATTTATTTTCGCTAAAGATATCTTTTGCAGATTCCCGAGTAGGAATATATTGAGTTACAGTGTTGAACTTCTTCTGATTGTCTGTATTTGTCACGATTTTGATGAATTCAGCGGCAGCTGCTGGGTTATCCGTATTGATTGGAGCGACGAACATTCCAGTAGTTCCGTATGTTAATTGCTCTTTGTTTTTCATCGGAGGAGCAATTACGAATTCGAAAAGATCCTGGTCCAACATACGACTTACTGAGTTTCCTGAACCTTGTACGGCTAACATTTTCCCGCCATCCCAAAGCGCATTATGTTCCATTGCTGTGATAGAATCCTCAGGAATCCAACCTTTTTCGTACATTTTATTGATAAATTCAAAGGCTTCCACACCAGCTTCATTGTTGAGCAAAACTTCGTTATCTTCTGTGACAACTTGCCCGCCGGCTTGCCATAGGAATGGATACAATGTACCGTTCATTGAACCTCCGCCTTGGAAACTTGTTGCGTAATAACCTTTTTCTTTTGCTTTCTCTGCCCATTTTTCAAACTCTTCCCATGTTGCAGGCAAGTTTTCTGGATCTTCACCGATATCTTTCACGACATCGACGTTATAAAAATAAGTGTATGCCTCTTGTAAAATAGGCAATCCATATAATTCGTCTTTCCAAGTAGTCGAGACGAGCGCAGTATCTACGAAATCTTCAATATCGAAGCCTTCTAAATATTGGTCCAAACTTAGTAACATACCAGCATCTGCATATTGAGGCATTTGGTCTGGGATTACATAAAAGACATCCGGTCCGTTATTCGCAGCCAAAGCAGTCAATACCTTCTGGTCGCGGTTCGCCCAAGGAATTTGTTCGAAATTAACTTTAACGCCAGTTGCATCTTCGTAAGAGGCGATAATCTCCTCCCACATTTTCCCTTCTACTTCTTGGTCTGCTGTGAAAGGATGCGCCCATACTGTGATTTCTCCGGACAGCTTTCCGTCATCTCCAGAAACAGGTTTCTTTTCTCCATCTGTTTTTTCATCTTTCTTTCCGTCATCGCATGCGACAAGGAGAAGCCCCACTAAGATAAACACAATCAAAAATTTAAACTTTCTCATTCAATTAACCCCTCTCTAAGTTTGCTAATTTACACTCGGCATTAATCTTCTGGCGCTTTTTCGAATGAACAGCAACACCTCTTTTGATATATTTTAGGTTTGTTGAAAACGCTATCATCAGTAACTTTTGGACACTTACGAGTATCAGACTTTTGAAAGTTTAGAAGTCTACTTCTAAGTTCCTCTCGGAAATCTGAAATAACTAAATTGTCCGATGACTCAATTTTAGGTTACATTATTCCTCAACAAGAGACAAGTCTATTAAGTGTCTTTAATTGGAGTTATTGTTAAAAAAAATCGGTTTATTAACTTTATTTTCAGGAAATTATTGCTTTCTTCCGAAGCACTATCTTATAGTTAGTAGGTAGAAGGGGAGGCGGAATATGCATGAATTGGGAGAGCTTTAACAAAATTGCTCATAAGATGATTGAACTTATTTACATAAATATTCTTTGGATACTATTCACGATTTCGGGGTTTGTTATTTTCGGACTTTTCCCAGCCACTGTCGCTATGTTTACGATTGTACGTAAAAGAATAATTGGTGAAGATAGCATTAAAATTTTCAACACATTTTGGGATACATATCGTACTGAGTTCGTAAAGACAAATGGTTTTGCAATCATTTTTTACTTAGTTACCTATTTTTTATATTACGATTTAAAATTCTTGCAGTTGAACCATGGCAAATTCCAATTTTTATATCCTGTCCTAATTTTGATATTTTTCACAAGCCTAGTCACTCTATTATTTTTCTTTCCTGTGTATGTTCATTTCAAATTGAAGTTCTTTCAATATTTTAAGCAGGCATTTTTAATCGCACTAGCATCTCCATTCGAAGTCATTGGGATTGCAGTAAGCGCAGTTTCTATTTACATAGTTGTCAGCATTTTCCCTGGCATGATTCCGTTGTTTACTGGGAGCATATTCGCGTTTATTGCGACGAGTTTATGCTTTAGAGCGTTTTCGCGAATTGCTAGCCGTCAAATGACTATAAATAAATGAATAGGCGATCAATAGGAAAGGAAGTTATAGTATCTTAATTAAGAAACCGAGTACGTAAAATGTTCAGTACTCGGTAAATTTTATATGAAGCTATGTGAATTAGCATTTGATAATATACCAAATACTTTTCCGTGTATTACTTATCCCATGCCGGGAGCATTTTATTTAACTTCTTGTCTGCTCGGTAACCTAGTACATACTCCGCCTGCATGACTGTGTGAATTTCTCGCGTTCCTTCATAAATAACAGGCGCTTTGGAGTTGCGCAAATAACGTTCGACTGGATACTCATCGGAATAGCCATACGCTCCGTGGATTTGTACAGCATCATCTGCCGCTTGGTTGGCAAAATCGCATGCCTGCCACTTTGCGAGTGAAGTTTCTCTCGTATTTCGCTTACCTTCATTTTTCAACACGCCTGCACGGTAGACGAGTAAACGACTCATTTGAAAACCCGCCTCCATATTCGCAATCATTTGCCCGACAAGCTGATGCCTTCCGATTTCTTTTCCAAAAGTTTTCCGTTCATGACAATAGCTAATACTTGCTTCCATACAGGCCATGATTTGGCCGACAGCCCCTGCCGCAACCGTGAAACGACCATTATCCAAAGCGGACATTGCAATTTTAAACCCTTCGCCTTCTTCGCCTAGCAAGTTTTCTTTCGGAACTTTTACATCTTCAAAGAACAACTCTCCCGTGTTTCCTGCACGAATTCCTAACTTCCCTTTCGTTGCGACGGAAGAAAATCCTTCCCACGTTCTCTCTACAATGAACGCAGATATGCCTTTATGTTTTTCTGACCGGTCCCCAGTATAAGCAAACACGAGGAAATGATCCGCAACGTCACAAAGCGAGATCCATGTTTTCTGTCCATTTAATAAATAATGATCTCCATTTTTCACAGCTGTCGTTTGAAGCGCGGCCACGTCAGATCCAGCTGCAGGTTCTGTTAATCCGAAAGCCCCAATTTTCTCCCCTTTTGCTTGAGGAACCAAATACTTTTGTTTCTGCTCTTCATTCCCCCATTGCAATAGCGTCAAGCTGTTTAATCCGATATGAACGGAAACCGCGGTACGAAAAGCAGTATCCCCTCTTTCCAACTCCTCGCAAACAATCGCTAATGAGTTGTAATCCATCCCGATGCCGCCATACTCTTCCGGAATACAAACCCCCATTAAACCCAAATTTGCCAGTTTCGAATAAATGGCCGGATCAGATTTCCCCGCGCGATCCCATTGGCCAATATGCGGCATGATTTCCTTGTCAACAAAACTTCTTACTGTGCTCCGCAACATTTCCTGTTCCTCTGTGAATGAAAAATTCATCTTCAAATCGCCCCTTTATTATCATTAGTAATTTTCAGCTGATCCATAATTTCAATTTGGTGCTCCCCATGATTTGGGCATGGAATATTACGCTCACGACATTTTCCCTGCCAATACGCGGTCGGTTTAGTAGCAAAACTATGTTGAAGCTTCGGAATTAATTCATCACAAATGTTTAACTCTTTCTGGATTTGTTTTAAAACGATTTTCTTGCGCAAATTTCGGCTTATCAAGGACATTGCATAACCTTTAAACTGACTGGCATTTCCCGCGGAAATTACTATTTCACCGTCCGACGTTGATGGTCAATGTTTCATAGATACTTTGTGCCGTCATTCCGGAAGGAAGCCGCGCGTGACCAGCGATAAAGACCGTGTTCAAGATGATTCAAATCCTTTCTCACATATTCATTTAATAATACCACGGATTTTTAACAACAATTAGTATATTCCAACAAAACTCTCAAAGAAATAAAAAAAATCCACTGAGAGTTAATACTCAATGGACATCCATATATGAAGCGCTTACATTAATTCAATTGTTTAAGTTCATGAATTTTACTAATATGATAGTCAATATTGTTTTTTATTTTCTCCTTCATTTTACAATCTAAACAATCTTGAAACGAGGTGGTATTACTGTTGTACTTAAAGGTGTGCCAATAGAGCGCAAGCTTTTTATACATGTTTATCACCACCCCTCCCCTAGAAATGATAGTTTGTTTTATAAAACCTGGGGACATATGAAATTATGTTCTTATACAGCAGAGTAATTGTTGTGATCATTATCGAATAAGTCAGGTATATCTTGACAGTCGACCGTGGTTAAATAACCCTCAGATTTCATTTTAGTAACGAACATCAATAACTCATGTTTCATTTTTTTCAATTCCATGCTATTCGTCTCATTTACATAAGAATCTTGCATCTGTTTCATCGCCATAAGCTTACCTCCCTCGAATTAATGATATAATATAATTAATTAATGTATTTAAGTTGAAAGTCTCCCGAACTTTAGTAGCATCACGGCGAACAGGATCACGTCTCACTAATTCATCCATAGAAACTTGTTCTATTCTGCGCATGTCAAAACCCCTTTTCTCTTGCTATACTAAAGATACCACGCGAACGTATGGTTTTAAACATGTTCAAGTTGGGACATTTTTTCTGAAATAGTGTATTATTTAGCTATATTGAAAGAAAGTTTCTTATATCAAAATACACATGACATTTTAGTGATTATGAACTATAATAATATGAAAGAGGGGATCCACCTATGTAAAGTAGGCCATTTGATAAGGGCTGAAAGAATTAGACAAAAAATGAAACAGGTCGTTTTGGCACGGGGAATCTGTACCCCTTCTTATTTATCAAAGATAGAACGCAACCAAATTGCACCCAGCGAGGAAATAGCTACACTACTGTTTAATAAACTGAAGATGGATATCGATACGATTCAAGAAAAGGATTATGAATCTGAGCCTGAAATTGAAGCGTTTTTAAATGATACTTATAAAAAGGTTTTAACAGTACGCAATGATGAATTTAGAAAACAAAAATTAGCGGAATTAGAATCAAGGAACCTTTTATTTGAAAACGACTCGCATCATTATTCTTTCCAACTAATCCTCTTGCGCTTACGGCTTATTCTTGGTATTGATTTGGTAGCAAGAAAGAAAGAGATTGATAATTTATCAAAACTTAGTTCAAATTTTAACCCTCGCCATATATATATGTTTAATGTTGCAAAAGCTATTTATTACTACTCCGTTAAAAACAGAAAGCAAGCAATTGAATATTTAGAAGAAGTTTTGCATACTGTTGATGATATTTCATTGGAAGTTTGGGAAAAAGCGGAACTGAATTATATGATTGGATTAATATACACTGCTGATAATCGCATATTTATTGCGATAGAACACATTAGAAAAGCGCTGGGATTCTTTCAAGAGAACTTTTTAATGAACAGAGTTTTAGAGTGTTATGTGCTTATCGGAGTTACCCAAAAGAGAAGTGAGCAATTTGAAGAGGCTTTCGAATCCTATTATAAAGCAAAACAGCTATGTGACGAATTTAATTTGGATAGCGAAAAAGGATTAGTATACCATAACTTAGGTTCTCTATACGGTACAATGGGAAAAAGTAAAGAAGCAATAAATTTTTTAATGAAAGCAATAAAAATAAAAAAAGATACAAGAAGCCAGTTAATCTCAATATTAGGTATAGTAATTGAGTATTCAAAGATAAAAGATAAATCATCAGTGAATCAATGGTGTGAAAAAGGGATTTCATTATATATTCAATTAAAAGATGAGAGTTTAATTTCTTATTATCATCATTTTAATTTTTTCAAATCACTTCATAGTAAGTCGGGTTTATCGGAAGAAATTGCCGTAGCGGCAATAGAACACTTCAAAAAAATTCAGGACCATCAATATATCAATAAATATAGTATTGCGCTAGCTGAATGGTATTTTAACAATAGGAAATATAAACTATCATCTATTCTTTATAATGAAGCGAATAGATATGGTTATATTTATAGAAAAAATCAGAAATGGGAGGACTTATGATGAAAAAAGTATTATCAATTCTCTTTATTTTAGCAATTCTAGGTGGATCAACTGTTGCAAATAAAACATCGGCATATTACGATGAAATGCCCAGATTAACAAAAGCGTCCGTTGTACAAGTTTACAATGTTAATCACCTAGACTAATTCTCAAATAATAAAAGGGGCTGTTTAATAAGTCCCCAAAATAAAACAGGTGGAGAAAAATGAAACAATTTTCTCCACCTGTTTTTGTATCTTTTGGGTTAGGACCTGATAACAGCTGGCGAATGCCTGCTACCTTCAGGAGATTGTGTGCCAAAGCCACAATTCCAAATTCGGTGTGGACCTTCTCCAAGCCCCGCAGTAGAAATCTGCGGAACGACCAATTGCCTTTTATGTGGTCGAACACGCTTTCTACCTCGATTTTTCGTCTAACGTAGATAGCTGCTTTCTCCTCACGCTCAAGGGTTGTTTTAACTTTTTGCTTTTTGCTTTCAGTTCTTCAAATATCGTATTCCAATGAACCTGACGATTACCTTTAACTTTTGTACAGAGTTCCTTTAATGGGCAACCTGAACAGTCTTCACTTTCGTAAATCTTATAGCTTTGTACAAAACCGGAGGGATTCTTCTAATTTTGATACCTTTTAAAAGTGACCTTCTGTCCGTTCGGACAGATGAATAGATCAACCTCTTATTGATATGACCAGTTCTTTACGTTCTTAAGGTCATTTTTGTATTTTCGTGTCTCTTCCTTTACGTATGTCCCGTAAGGAATCAATAAATCGAAACGCGGCTCCTTTTCCTCACCGATTGCATATAGATAGTTATCCTCGCTACCATAACCCGCATCCGCAATTACCCGACCGAAAACAGAATCTTTCAATTTAGAACTGAAAAAACTAAATAATTAACTTTATTTTTCGACAAAAGTTTTGGTTTTTTAACATCTGTGGATAAGGTTGGTAACATTTTACCGCTACTCTTTCGTGCTTTTGTACATATTATAAACAAACAATCCACAAGATATCCCCCGCCCCCTGTGGACAAAGGAACGGTTGTTCTAATTAATCAAATCTGTTAGATTATTAATATAGATAGAATACTTACCAATGTATTCATAGCGGACGTCAAATAGAACCCTATTTCAATATTTGGAGGTGAAATCCTAAATGAGTAAATTATCGGATCATTTTTTGATTGAATCCTATTTTAAAGCTATTGAATTAAATTTAAGCTCAGACTTTATTCTTCTATTGGAAAATGAAATCCGTCGCCGCACTTCGATCAATGCCTTAAAACTTTCTTCATGACTCTCCCACAGGCCCTGAATGGGGCTTTTTCTTTTTTCTAAATTATGTAGTTTTGGGATTCTAACTCCCCATTTTCTCCAGTAATAATCCATTATACAAATTCTCGAAGTTTCAATCATACAAAAATTCTCATCAGAATATTTCTTCCCTAATTGGAAAACCTATATCCAAAGGAGGGAAAATCTTTATGAAAAGGAAATCAGATCACGATAAAGCACAGGAAATCACAAATAATATTCTGAAGAAAAACTCGAAAAATAGAACTACAAAAAATAAAGAAGCTGACATGCGATTTGAAGCAGGAGAAGGATTTGATAGCTTTGACTTCTCCCCCGAAAGTTGGAAAAAAGATTAGGTACAATATGAAAAGAAGCCGACAAATATTCATCGGCTTCTTTTCATAATTTCATAAAATAATCCTCTGGACTTTCCGTAATGAATGAGTGTCCTGTTATCAGTGATTCATTATTTAATTCAATATAGAGTTTGTCGAGTTGCTTGATTAAAAAATCTCGATTTTTCTCTTCAATAATTAACTCAATTTCATACTGATGAATCCCTGCTTGTTCTGATCCGTAAACAATCTTTCCAAAAAGCGTCAGTTTCTCACCCATGATATTCAGTTGGAATTTCAAGAGCATTTCGGTACCCACCGGCAGTTTTACATTTGATAAAAAACATAACCGATCCGGTTCAATGTTTTCTAATAAGACCTTCTTATTTCCCAATTGAACTTTTCGTCCGTTCAATTCACTAATCGTCATCATCGCTTCTAGCGGATACTGAAATTCAATTGTGAAGTTTTTAGTTTTATCTTGATTCATTTCTTCTTCACTTATATTTCTTACCTGCCCCTCAAGCATTTTTAAAAATTTTCTTGGCGGAACTGGTTTACTATATAAGTATCCTTGAATCCAATCGCATTTCAGATCAGCCACGAATTTTTCTTGCCTGACGGTTTCGACACCTTCCGCCACGACTTTTATTGAAAGTCTTTGTGCTAATTGAATGATTGACTTTACAATTTCCGTGCTGATCTTCTCATTAGGTATGCCTTGAATGAGTGCGCTATCCAACTTCAAGATTGATGGTTTAATGTCAATTAATTTATTAAAAGATGCATAGCCAGTACCAAAGTCATCAAGCGCTATTTGTACACCAAGCTTTCTAAGTTTGCTTAGCTTTGTTAACATTTTCTCTTCTTGTTCAATTGTTGTACTTTCCGTAATTTCAATTGTCAGCCATTCTGAGTCAAGATTATAATCTTCCAATATGCACTCAATCATGTTGACTAAATCGGGCTGAAGAAACTGGACAATGGACAAGTTCACCGATGCTCGAACAGGATGTCCAGCTTTATGCCATGAACTCACGTTTTTACAAACATTTTGCAATACCCATTCCCCAATTTGAATGATTAACCCCGATTCTTCTGCTAACGGAATGAATTCATTCGGTGGAACTAGTCCCCAATCGGGATGGTTCCAACGTAGAAGCGCTTCCACACACTCTATTTCTTTAGTTAACACATTAATGATTGGTTGGTAGTGGATTACAAATTGATTGTTCTGCAACGCTTGCTGAAGCTCATTTCTTAAGGAAAAGACCTTATATGTACCGACATTTGCAGTCGGAGAAAAAATATGGTAATTGCCTCCATTGCCTTTTTTGGCCAAATATAATGCTAAACTAGCATTTTTCATTAATACAGTAGTAGTCTCTCCGGATTCCGGATAAATACTGATTCCAATACGAATTGTAATAACGAGATTATAACCGTTTACATTAAATGAGCTTTCAAATATCCGGAGTATATCATTGGCCAACTCTTCGATTGTCACTAACTCATTAATATCAGTCGTTAAAATTGCAAATTCGTCTTCATTGATCCTAGCGAGTAGGTTAATGCACGAACCTAATTTACTTTGGATTGTCGCTGCAATTTTAATTAATAATCTATTGGCTATTTCACGACCGATTAAATCCATTAAAAACCTGAGTCCATCTAAATTCAGGTGAATGATTGCATACTTTTGATTTTCAGATGCATTTATAACTGATTTCAAGCGTTTTTCAAAAGCGCGCAAATTTGGCAAACCAGTCAAATCATCATGGTAAGCCATCCTTTGGATTTCAAGTTGCTGATTTTTATTTTCTGTTATATCTAGAAAGTTGCAAATAACCCCTGCTATACTGGAATTGTTCAACAGGTTTGTGCAAACCACTTCAAAGTATCGCCACTCCCCCTTTTTATGTTTTATCCTGAGTTCGATCGTGAAAGGCGTGTTGGGCCTTTTAATAATTTCCTCGAATTTATAATTGAATAAATCTATGTCATCTGGATGTATTAATTCAACAATACTTCTTCCTGAAATTTCTTCAACTCTATAACCTAGCTTCTCTTCAATCGATGGATTTTCTATGACAATTATTCCATCTCGATTAATGATGCCAATGATTTCATGCGCATGATGAATCAAAGAGTCAATTTTTTCACTTTTTTTCTGAATGAAATTTTGCAAAGTTACTTTTTCAGATACATTGTGGGTTAATCCGTAGAAACCAATTATCTCGTTGTTTTCTTTGATGGGTACAAGAGATATGTCGATATTAATCAATTTTCCATTGGTATTCATAATTCTAAAGTCGAAATACTGAGGTCCTTCTTTTAATCCTTTTAAACGATATTTTTGCACTTTTTTCAAATCTTTTTCATATACAAACTTGCTATATTTTTTCCCGACCACACGCTCATATTCCATACCGAATAACTGGTCATGCTTTCCCCTGATTTTAACGATTATTCCATCCGAATCGATGATAAATAAAATGATATCTGGGGAGTTTTCGAACACTTCCGGATATGAATATTTTTCTTGTTCTAAATACTCTTCTAGTTTTTTTCTTTTATTCAACTGTGAAAGCATTCAAAAACCCCCTATCGTGCTTTTTATGTAATTTTTCAAGCTATCTTTATGTTATCATAATATTCGACACACTAATACAATGAACATCAATTCTCATCATAAAAATGCAAAAAAGCATCGTTCAAGAACAAATTCAATGTTCTTGGCGATGCTTTTGAATTTAGAGATTGCAGCGAGTTTTAACAGCTTGCATGACTTCTTCAGCAGTTCCCATTTGAATTGCCTCGTTCACAAGCTCTTCCATGTCGCTTTTCTTCAGACCTTTGATTTGTGTTCGAGCTTTTAGGATGGATGTTGCGCTCATGGAGAATTCATCAAGTCCTAGTCCAAGTAAGAGAGGAATCGCGATTTCATCTCCGGCCATTTCGCCGCACATACCTGTCCATTTCCCTTCACGATGGGAAGCGTCAATAACCATTTTAACCAAACGTAAAATCGCAGGGTTATATGGTTGGTATAAATAAGAAACGCGTTCATTCATACGGTCAGCCGCCATTGTATATTGGATTAAATCGTTTGTTCCGATACTAAAGAAATCGACTTCTTTTGCAAACTGATTAGCAAGTACAGCTGTCGATGGGATTTCAACCATAATTCCGATTTCAATGTCTTCGGATATAGCCGTGCCCTGATCTTGGAGTTTTGCTTTTTCTTCCTCTAAGATTGCTTTCGCTTCACGGAATTCTTCAAGTGTCGCGATCATCGGGAACATGATTTTCAAGTTACCATATGAACTAGCACGCAATAATGCCCGTAATTGGGTACGGAAAATATCGAGCTCTTCCAAACATAATCGAATCGCGCGGAAACCTAAAAATGGATTCATTTCTGTAGGAAGATTTAAGTATGGAAGTTCTTTATCGCCGCCGATGTCAAGCGTACGCACGACGACTGGTTTTCCGTCCATTCCTTCAAGCACTTTTTTATATGCCTCATATTGCTCGTCTTCTGTCGGGAGTTGGTCTCGACCCATATACAAAAACTCTGTACGATACAGGCCAATTCCTTCTCCGCCATTATTCGTAACGCCTTCTAAATCTTCAGGCGTACCAATATTTGCAGCCAATTCAACGTAATGGCCATCAGCCGTTACAGTTTTTTCATTAACTAATTTTGCCCATTCCAATTTTTGCTGTTCAAAGTTTTCTTGTTCAACTTTGTATTCAGCAATGATTTCATCTGATGGGTTAATATGAACTTTGCCATTTAGACCGTCGATAATAATGATGTCGCCGTCTTTAATTATTTCTGTAGCGTCACTAGTCCCGACAACCGCAGGAATTTCTAAAGAACGAGCCATAATAGCAGAGTGGGACGTTCTCCCTCCGATATCAGTCGCAAACCCTTTAACAAAATTACGGTTCAACTGAGCTGTATCAGATGGTGTTAGATCTTCGGCGATAATGACAACTTCCTCGGAAATCTCACTCGGATTCACTACTTTTACGCCGAGTAAATGAGAGAGAATTCTCTTTCTCACGTCGCGAATATCGGCAGCGCGCTCTTGCATGTATTCATTATCCATTTGTTCAAACATCATGATGAACATATCCGTCGTTTCTTCCAACGCATGTTCAGCATTTACTTGTTCAGTTTTTATTTTATCTTCAATTGGAGCTATTAATTCGGGATCCGTTAGAACTAATATATGCGCATCAAAAATAGCAGCTTCTTCAGCACCAAGCTCTTTTTTGGCGATTTCCTGGATGGACTCCAGTTCACCTTTCGTAATCGCTATAGCAGACTGAAAACGCTCAACTTCTATTTCTACATCGTCAACAGTGTTTCTGCTGAAAGTCAAATCAGGTTCAACAAGACAATATGCTTTTGCAATTGAAATCCCGCTTGACGCAGCAATTCCTTGTAATACGCTCATTATTCAGCTAGACCTTCACTTTTCAACGTATTTTCCAGTGCATCCAATGCATCCTGTTCGTCTGATCCTTCCGTGCTGATTTTAAATTCTTCGCCCTTTCCAATTCCTAGGGACATAACACCCAAAATCGATTTCAAGTTAACTTTCTTATCGTTATGGATTAAATTTATATCAGATTGAAATTTATTTGCTACGCTAACTAACATAGATGCTGGACGTGCATGAATCCCCGTCTCATCGATAACTTTAAATGATTTTTCTGCCATTGTATTCAAACTCCTTCATAATAATATTAATTTAGTTTTACTGTTTTTTTAACGTTCCCAATATCCCATACTACCATAAGTGCCTAATAAAGGCATGCATTAAGCGATAGCAAAAACTAGTTTATTTCAGTAATGATTCAACATGCTTAATAACATTTTCAACTGTGAATCCGTATTCCTCGATAACCTTTTCTCCTGTTGCCGAAGCACCGAATGTATCGATTCCCAGCATAACTCCTTGGTCTCCGATAAAACGTTCCCACCCGAATGATGAGGCCATTTCAATTCCAACACGCGCTGTTATATGCGGAGGAATGACTTCATTTTTATAGGCTTGATCTTGTTTTTTAAAACGGTCCCATGATGGAACACTAATCACGTTGACATCGATACCTATTTCTTTCAGCGCTTTTTGAGAAGCCACAGCTAATTGAACTTCAGAACCAGTCGCAATTAACAATGCATCGGGAGTATCTTTATCTCCTTTACTAATTACGTAGCCGCCTTTTCTAACGCCATCATAGGCAAGTTCTTTCGTGCCTTCAAGTGTCGGTAATCCTTGCCTTGTCAGGACCAATGCTGTTGGTTTGTTTTTCGATTCTAATGCTAGACGCCATGCAGCTTGTGTTTCATTGCCATCTGCTGGGCGAATTAATGATAGTCCTGGGAGCGTTCTAAGTGAAGCTAATTGTTCGATTGGCTCATGCGTAGGGCCATCTTCTCCAACTGCGATTGAATCATGTGTGAATACATATGTAACTGGGACATTCATAAGCGCAGAGAGACGCATAGCTGGCTTCAAGTAGTCGCTGAACACAAAGAAAGTACCTGCATATACTTTCAACCCCCCGTGCAATGCCATTCCATTTAATGCCGCCGCCATCGCAAATTCGCGAACACCGAACCAAATGTTTCTCCCTGCATAATTGTCGCGAGTAAAGTCTTCTTCGTTATTGATCATAGTATTGTTAGAACCAGCTAAATCCGCACTCCCGCCAATAAAGTTAGGAACTGTTTTCGCAATTGCATTCAGAACTTCTCCTGATGATGCTCTCGTTGCTAAAATATCTTTACTCGCTTTATAGACTGGTAAATCCTTTTCCCAATCCAAAGGGAGTTCGCCTTTAATCGCTAACTCAAATTCCTCGGCAAGTTCTGGATAGTCGGCTTTGTAAGTTTCATGTATTTGATTCCACTCTGCTTCAACTTCGGCTCCACTTTCACCGATTTTATTGTTAAAATCAGCGTATACTTCTTCTGGTACATGGAAGGGTTCATGTGTCCACTTATAATAGTCTTTTGTAAGTTTCACTTCGTCTTCACCGAGCGGAGCTCCGTGAGAAGCAGATGAATCTGATTTATTTGGTGAACCGTATCCGATAATTGTTTTCACTTCAATTAATGTCGGTTGCGTTGTATTTGCTTTTGCTTCTTTAATCGCATTTCTTAATTCATTAACATCATTTCCATCTTCAACACGAATCACTTGCCAGCCGTATGCTTTGAAGCGTTGTTCCGTATTTTCTGAGAAGGAACGATCTAAATCTCCATCTAATGAGATATCGTTGGAATCATAGAGTGCAATAAGTTTTCCCAGTCCTAAATGACCTGCTAAAGACGCCGATTCATGAGATATTCCTTCCATTAAATCTCCGTCACTAACAAGGGCATATGTATGATGATCTACAATTGCCAAATCATCTTTATTAAACTTAGCTCCTAAATGCGCTTCTGCCATTGCCATTCCGACGGCCATCGCAATTCCTTGTCCTAATGGTCCTGTCGTTGCTTCGACACCGTCCGTATCATTCACTTCAGGATGACCGGGCGTTCTTGAACCCCATTGACGGAAATTCTTTAAATCATCGATTGTTACGTCATAACCCGATAAATGAAGCAAACCGTATAGAAGAGCTGAACCATGTCCTGCGGATAGAACAAAACGGTCTCGGTTAAACCATTTGGAGTTTTTAGGATTATGGTTCATAAAGTCTGTCCATAATGTATAAGCCATTGGAGCTGCCCCCATTGGTAATCCTGGATGACCCGAATTGGCTTTTTCAATTGCATCAATTGCTAAAGTTCTAATTGCATTGATTGAAAGTTGTTCAGTGGAAATCGTTGTAGTTGTTGGCATCGTGGTATCTCCTTAAGCAGTATTTTGAAGTAGTCTTACTTTAATCGCTTCTTAATCTAATTCTGGATGGAAAAGAACTTTCCCGTAGAATCCATCCCTGTTAATGATTTTAGTAAATGTTTCAGGTCCTTCATGTAAATTCAGTCGATGCGTAATCATCGGTTTGACATTGATTTGTCCCGTGCTCATGTAGTGGACCGTCGTGCTCCATTCTTTACCAGGGAATGGTGCTGATATCGCATTCCATGAACCTAACACCGTTAATTCGTTTCGAACGATTTTTTCAAAGTAAAAACGTTCCACATTTACGTCGCCATAAGGGATGCCCATAAAAACAACTTCCCCGCCTTTTTTAGGTAACGCGAATACTTGGGCTGATGTAATCGGCGAACCAGCGGATTCGATTGCGACGTCGACACCTTGACCATTTGTGTGTTCCAACAGCTGTTCGTGTGCCGGCTTTTCTAGCGAATTAATGAGCACGTCTGCGCCAACTTCTTTCGCAATTTCAAGCTTCTTTTCATCGATATCAATCGCATAAACTTTTTTCGCGCCAAATATTTTTGCCCATTGAATCGCTAATAATCCGATATTGCCACAACCCATTACGGCAACTTCATCACCTGGCTGCATTGTTGTCCGGTTAAATCCATGAACGACAACAGCCGATGGTTCAATCATTGACGCCGTGCCATACTCAACATTATCTGGAATTGCTACTAGATTTTTAGCAGGCAATTTCACAAATTCTGCAAATGAACCAGGATGTCTTGCACCGATAACCGTTAGTTTTTCACAGCGTGAAAGTTCTCCTTTTTTACAGCTTTCACATTTCCCACAATAAAAAGTAGGGCATCCCGCAACACGGTCGCCGACTTTGATACCTTTGACACCAGAACCGACTTCCGCCACTTCTCCCGCAAACTCATGCCCGAAAATCATGCCTTCTACATATGGGCCTAGCTTGCTGTAACGAGAAATATCGGATCCGCAAATTCCTACTGCCTTTACTTTTATGATTACGTCATCTTCTTTTTCTAGGACTGGTTTATCAGCCTCTTCAAAACGAATATCCTGTACGCCATAAAGTTTTAATGATTTCATCTATTTCACCTACTGTTTTTTATTAGTTATCTGTGTCGCTCTGTGCATGTTTTTTCTTGTTAAGATTAATTTATATAAAGCGAATCCAACAATAAGCGTGTTAAGAATCACTTGATTTTCAAAATAAAAACTTCCTATTGAACGCATGGGCCCCAACATAAAATCTAGGAATACATCCATCATTGTTTAATCACCCTCATTTCTGATAACAAATCGAACGATTAAGACTTTTTCTTAATCGTTCATTCTGTTTCATGTAAAAATTTAATATGATGCTGTAGACGTTTGACCTGAAATGATCGCAATTGCTCCGCTCGTACCAATTCGGTTTGCACCAGCTTTAATGATGTTTATCGCATCTTCATATGTTCGAACTCCGCCAGCTGCCTTCACTCCAAAATCATTTCCAACAACAGATCTTAGAAGTTGAACATCTTCAACCGTTGCGCCGCCGCCATTAAAACCTGTTGCTGTTTTAACAAAATCAGCGCCAGCATCCATGATCAACTTACAAGCAGTGATTTTTTCTTCATTTGTTAATAATGCTGTTTCAATAATAACCTTCGTTGTCAATCCTTCTGATGCTCGGACAACTGCAGCAATATCGTCTCTTACAACGTCAAACTCTTTTGATTTTAAAGCGCCTAAATTAATCAGCATATCGATTTCAGTTGCACCATTTTGAATAGCTTCCTTTGTTTCGGTCACTTTTGTATGCGTTGTAGCGCCTCCCAGTGAGAAACCAATCGGAACCCCGACTTTGATATTATGTGGGGATAGCAATTCAACTGCATGCTTCACATAATAAGGGTTTACAAAAACCGTATTAAAACCATGCTCGATGGTTTCATTACAAAATAGTGTAATATCATCTTTCGTTGCCGTAGGTGTTAAAAGCGTATAATCAATCATGTCGATGATTTGTTGATTAGTCATGGAAATAGCCCCTTTTCATAAAGTTATTTATTTAACAGGAGTTAATAAAACCTTGATTGCTTCGCCGCTCTTAATTGCCCGGTAAGCTTTGTCCCATTCTGTAATGTCAAATACATGCGTTACCAATGATTTTGCATCTACTAAACCATCATTCATTAAAGCTAGCGATGGACCCCAGTCAGCTGATTTTTGACTTCTGCTTCCAACAACACGAATTTCTTTTTGAATGATTTTCTCAAGATCAAATTGAATTTCAGGTTGGGCAAAAAGACCAACTTGACAATACTGTCCTTTTTTACGTAAAAGATCCAAGCCTTGTTTCGCTGCCGGAACCGCGCCCGAACATTCAAACACAAGGTCTGCACCGTAACTATCAGTTAAACTATTGACGAATTCCTTGAGATTTTCTTCCTGCGTATTAACCGCATAGTCAATTCCTAATTTTTTCGCTTTTTCTAAACGGACTTTATCGTTTGTTAAACCGGTAATAATAACAGTAGCCCCGCGGCTTTTTGCAACTTGTGCAGTTAATAAGCCAATCGGACCCGGTCCAATAACAACAGCAATATCACCTTCATGAATCTCTGTTTTCTCTACCGCATGATGGGTGCATGCTAATGGCTCAGTCATCGACGCCGATTGATAATCAACATTTTCCGGAAGAAGATGAACGCTTTCTTTACGAGCGATAAGATAATTCGTAAAGCCACCGTCCTGTTGCGTCCCAAGGCCTTTACGATGATTACAAAGATTATAGTCACCGGAATTACAATAATCACATTCTCCGCAAATATAGAAGGTTGTTTCGGAAGTAACACGGTCACCTGGTTTGAATTCAGTAACCCCTTCCCCAACTTCAACAACTTCTCCTGAAAATTCATGTCCTAATGTGACAGGCACGGCGACATTGTAATGCCCTTCATACGTGTGAATATCTGAACCGCAAACTCCCGCATATTTCACTTCTATTTTAACTTGGTCTTTACCTGGCGTAGGTTCCGGTCTGTCTTGAATTTCTAGATTTCCAAATCCGAGTTCGGTTTTCACTAATGCTTTCATTTGAACCCCTCCAGCCGCTTTCTAATTCTTCTATATTACTTAAATACTTTTTAATTAAATATGCTAAACAATTTATAGATGACCCAGTGAACGATGTTACCGCCTTGGTCAATACTAGAAATCATTGCTGAGTTTTCGGGCATATTGAAATTAATATCCACAGCCATTTGGGTAAACATCGGTGCAAGATCTGTTGCTATGTATAAAGAAATCGCTATCATGATTGCACCAACAAGAACCGAATGAACGATATTTCCTCTCGCTGCACCTACGATGAATGCAACTATAAACGGAATCGTAGCTAAGTCACCAAACGGAAGTACTGCATTACCAGGCAAGATAACTGCAATCACAATAGTAATTGGAACGAGGATCAATGCTGTTGAAATAACAGCTGGATGTCCCAATGCTACTGCAGCGTCGAGTCCAATATAAATTTCTCTATCTCCAAAACGTTTATTCAACCATTCACGTGCCGATTCAGAAACGGGCATTAACCCTTCCATTAAAATCTTAACCATACGTGGCATTAAGACCATTACGGCAGCCATAGCCATTCCGATTTCAATTACCTCACCAACGCTATACCCCGCAAGTACTCCGATTCCAGCGCCAAGGAATAGTCCGATGAAAATTGATTCTCCGAAAATACCAAAGCGTTTTTGAATTGTTTCAGGATCTGCATTCCAATTTTTCAGTCCGGGAACTTTTTGCACTAATCGGACTAAAAAGATACCCGGTGCATAGGAAATTGTACTACCCGTCGCAATTGAAATACCTGGTAAATCATAAAATTCACCCATCATTGGAGCTGTCCAGTCCGCCACTTTCAGACAAACGACTTGGAATAATACTGCAGCGATTAATCCTTGAATAATACTTCCTGAAACTGCATAAACCATTGCTGCCATGAACGTATAGTGCCAGAAGTTCCAAATATCTACGTTCATCGTTTTCGTTGTTTTCGTAACTAGCATCACAACGTTAACCAGTAATCCAAGTGGAATAATAAATGCAGCCACTACAGATGCCCAAGCAATTGATGAGGATGCAGGCCAACCTACGTCAATAACATTTAAATTTACCCCTAACCGTTCAACCATGCCTTGTGCAGCAGGTCCAAGGTTAAATACAAGTAAGTCGATAACTAAGAAAATACCTACAAAAGCTACTCCAATTGTTAAGCCAGAACGAAATGCTCTACCTGGTTTTTGTCCGAAAAATAAACCTAGAAAAAATATTGCGACGGGTAAAATTACAGTTGCTCCTAATGCTAAGAAGCCTTGTAGAAAATCGACAAAACCTTCCATGTTCTAATCTCCTGTCTATTTAGTATAAATCTCGATTTCTACTAAGAGAAATCGAGATCATTATTCTTGTAAACTGACAAATTATTTTTGTAGTTCATCCAAGATTTGTTTTTTTGTATCTTCCATACCAATTCCTGTCAAGAACGCACGCGCGTTAATTACTGGGAATGGATATTCTTTTTGTGTCATTGCTGTTGTGACGAGTAAATCAGCTGTATCTTCATAAGCACCGACTTCAGTGATTTTAATTTGAACTAAGTTCACTTTAATGTTGTTCTCTTTCGCCATCTCTTCAATTGCATTGTTAACAACTGTTGATGTAGCAATTCCTGCGCCACAAGCTACTAATACCTGTTTCATTATTGGCCACCTCCTTCCAATGCAAAATCTAATTTAGTTGCCAATAAATTAAGTATTTCCGACTTATCATTTTCATTCGCAAGCTGAAGTAAAATCGCTTCATCCTGAAATATTTGCATTAACTTTGTTAATAGGCTGAGTTGCGAATCTGTTTTATCCATAGCTAACATGAAAACCAATTTCACCGGCGTTATTTCGGTTGGATCACCCATCACGCCAAAATCGACTGGTTCTTTTAATACAGCAACACTCATCGTTTTCTTACTGACATGTTCGATATCTGTATGCGGAATCGCTACGGACACCCCCATTGTTGGTAATCCTGTTGCATATTCCTGTTCTCTGGCAATTATTGCTTCTGTAAAGGATTCTTTAACTAATCCTTTTTCTACTAGATTTTTTGCCATTGCACGTAATACGTCTTCTTTAGTGCTTCCTTCTAAATCCAATAATATAATTGATTCACTAAAATATAAATTGCTCATTTCCGCACCCCTTAAACTGTCAGTTATCAATAGAATACTTTTTTATAATGTCATAAATATCTTCAATCGATTGCGATTGTATCATTTCATATCGATCTTTTTCTGATTGTGCTAATTTCATCAATTGTGTTAACGCCCTGAAATGTTGTTGTTTATCTTTTGCGGCGATAATGACAACCAAGTTAATTATGTACTTTTCTCCAAACTTGACGCCCTCTTCTAGTCTCAATAAACTCATTGCCACATCATTGACGCCTTCCTCAGGCGCCGCATGCGGGATTGCAACATTAGGTGCTATGACAATATAAGGGTCTTTTTCACCTTGATTAATAATTGCTTCAACATATTCCGGCTTAATATGACCACTTTCGACGATTGGCTTAGCGCACAATCGAATCGCTTCTTCCCATGAAGAAACCGCTTTCCTTAATGTGATTTTACTTGGTGCTAATAAATCGCTTAAATTCCTAGCGGAAAGTTTTAGTTCATCATTGAAAGCTGTTGACTTGCCATCCCGAACTACATAATCACGCAATTCTTTTTCCAGCGACTTTTCATCCTCAATAACCGCATGCTTTTTCACGATTTGGAGTATCTCGTCGATATTGACTACGAAAGGGATATACCCATGTAAATCAAGCATGACTTGCTTCCTAAGTCGATTTTTCTCTTCACGTTCAAGAAACGAGCTAGCAAGAAATAACTTTTTATCAGTTTCTAAAAAAACAGGAGAGAAGACAACGTCAAAGTCTAGTTCAAAATTATAGAAGTCCCGTACAGATAGTGAATCAAGAAAAGCGAATTCTGGAAACAACTCTCGTAATTCACTAAACATTAATCTTGATACAGATACACCTTTCGGACAGACAACAATTGCTTTTGTTTTTTCTTCGAGATTTTCACCTTGTCGCCTTAACCATCCACCAATTAACATCGTTAAATAAGCGGTTTCACTTTCTGGAATAGCATGTCCGATTAATGTTGATAATGGTTTTGTCGACTGACTTACAAGATGGTGCAGCTCTTTTAATTCTTTTTTGATTAGTGAATAGCTGATGTCATATACTTCTGTCAGCTGATATTTAATCCGGTAATAAGCCGGTTTCATATGCAGCAGTATCTTAGTTATGAGCTCTTCCCGATCTTTCAAGTAAATCGCTGCGCTTTTTTCAAACAATCGCAACATATCCTCAACTGCTTGTGCTAAATTAGGAACTTCATCGTCTGTTAATGTTTCGGACCAATAGACGTTTGTCGTAAGCAAATGCAAGGTGATGAACAAACGCTCTATCATCGGAATGTCTTGATGATCAAATAATAATTCCTCTGTTGCCTGATACTCCTTCGTTCCTGATAATTCCTTGTATGGAATGGAAAATGAAGTTTTCAATGTATTGATTTTCACCCTGTGTAATACGAGTAAAAGTGTATAGGGCATTGTTTCAATTTTTTCATCTGTAAATTTGAGGCTCAGCTTATTTTCAATCTTTTCAAGGCGTTGCCTTAGTTCATTCAACTCGGCTTCTTTGATGTTGACCAGTGCTTGAATACGACTTTTCCCATTGGGAATTTCAATAATCTTGTAGAAAATATTTATTAATAGTTTTCGAATCGAGAACTCTTCACCTTCGATTAAATACCCATGTTTTCTAGAGTACCGAATGGTTACGTCATAGTTGTCTACTAATTTTCGCGCTTCATTTAAATCGCTCAAAACAGTATTTTTACTAACGTCTAATTCACTTGTGAAATGAAAAAGCGAGAGTTCCTCTTTTTTACACAGGAGCATTACAATAATCAAATACACTCTCTGTTGTTCAGTTATAATATTCTGATTTGCAGATCCAATCGTCTTTGTATTACTGAACTCCGATAAAATCAAGTAATCAATTATAAAATGACCTTGTCGAGTTCGCTCGATTGCAGGAAGACTTTTAAATGCAAGCCAATTATTGATTTTGTCGAAACTGTATCCTAGTTGTCTACGAGTTAAATCATACTCTGCTTCTAACTCCTTACTAGTAATACTAGGATTACTTATCAATTCATCGAAAATCGTACGACTTCGAATATCAATTTGCATAGCGCCCCTCCTTCTGTTTAAAGCATATCACGGCACATCCAAACGTTGTACAAATTTTCAGCACAATTTTTTAGGATTACATTGTACATCATTGTGCTTTGTGTTTGAGTGGTTTGTTTGAAGAGATTTTCAGGTGTTGAACGGAGGCTTGGTGTCAGAATCAAAATCAAAAAAACCGCCAACAGGAAACTTTTCCTGTTGGCGGTTTGACAATATTATTTAATACGCTCTTCCGTCTCTTTGTCGAAGAAGTGTGCTTTACTAAGGTTGAAAGCGAAGTCGATTGTTTGACCAGCTGTTGCATTGAAACGTGCATCTACACGTGCAACGAAGTCTTGGTCATCCACTTTAGAATAAAGAACAATTTCTGATCCCATTAACTCGGCTACTTCAATATGCGCACTGAATTTTGTTTCTGGTGATGATTTAAGGTAAAGTGGCTCGTCATGGATATCCTCTGGACGAATACCAAGAACGATATCTTTTCCGACATAACCTTGATCACGAAGCGTTTTAAGTTTTCCTTCTGGAATTTCAACTTTAACGTCGCCCATAACAAAATGGTTGCCTTCGATTTTACCGTTTAAGAAGTTCATGGCAGGTGAACCGATAAATCCGCCAACGAAAATATTGTTAGGGAAATCATAAACTTCTTTCGGTTCTCCCACTTGTTGGATAATACCGTCTTTCATAACAACTAAGCGCGTAGCCATCGTCATTGCTTCTGTTTGGTCATGTGTAACATAAACAGTTGTTGTTTGCAGACGAGCGTGTAATTTTTGAATTTCTGCACGCATTTGTACACGTAATTTAGCATCTAAGTTTGAAAGTGGCTCATCCATCAAGAAAACTTCAGCGTCTCGAACAATCGCTCGTCCTAGTGCAACACGCTGACGTTGACCGCCCGAAAGTGCTTTTGGTTTACGATCCAGAAGTTCTTCAAGTCCCAAAATCTTAGCTGCATTGTCTACACGCTTTTTGATTTCGTCTTTTTTGAACTTGCGAAGTTTCAAGCCAAACGCCATATTGTTGTAAACATCCATATGCGGATAAAGTGCGTAGTTTTGGAATACCATCGCGATATCGCGGTCTTTCGGCGCTACGTCGTTTACTCGTTTATCCCCTATGTAAAGATCGCCTTCAGTGATTTCTTCTAAACCAGCAATCATACGAAGGGTCGTAGATTTTCCGCAACCAGATGGACCAACTAATACTAAAAACTCTTTATCGCGAATTTCTAGGTTAAAGTCCTTAACCGATACAACATCTTTATCATAAACTTTCTTGATTCCTACTAATCTAAGCTCAGCCATTCCCATTCCCTCCAGTTATGTAAGTGCTTTCATTTGCTGCTTTAAGCATACAAGATTGGTTGGATTATAGTAATGGTAGATATGCACAAAGTTTCAGATAGTTACTGTGCAAGATTACATTGTTGAAAATAGTGGGCCATTTACTGTCATTATCGTACAGGGAATTTCCCCCTGATAAAACACTGTTCCCAGGGATTCACTCATTTCCTCGCCAACATCGCAAGATAAACCGGCATGGCGTGTTGAAATTGGCGGACGTCTATGCCTGTTTTCTCCAAGAAACGATCTAGTCGATATTGCAAACTGTTTCTATGCATATAGAGTTCCTTCGCGGTTTCTGAAATGTTTAAATTACATTGTACAAATGTTTCAATCATTTTCAGCGTATCTTCATCATCGAGATATTCTTGTAAAATCGTTTTACTTATCTCATCGCGCAGCTCTGGTTCTGTTTGATGGATCAATAAGTATGGTATTGCATCAACATAGGTCACGACAGGCTTATTCGTATAACCAAACACTGTTTTAGCATCATTCGTCAGCGTTTCGAAGTGATGATTGATTTCCTTTAAATCTTCTTTAAAAGGACCCACAAAAAAATTGATATTCACATAAAGATCACTCATAAGGACATCAATGATTTGATCATAGGATAGGTTCTCATCGCTGTCTTGCTGCTTTTCAATAATGATTCCTTCACTACCATTTTTCCATAAGATCGGAACTCTTTTTGCAAACAATTCATGGATGGCATCATTAAATAAGTTGGGGCTAATTTGATTTTCCGAGATGAAGAAGTAAACAAATCGAAAAGAAGAATCTAATTCGAATGCATTATCAGTTGGCTCCTTCGACTGTATAACCTGTCTCCACTTTTCTTCCTCTTCCGTTAAAATAGGAAGCTCTATATTATAAGGAACCAAAAAAGCCTCTAATAAAGAAATATCTTTCGAGGTTAATTCATCTTCATGAATGCCAATAACTTCATGGTTACCAGTGACAAACCATTTATAGTTTTGATCTAATTTATTTTTTCCTTCATTATATACAATAAGGGTCGAGTAAACTTTTCTAAGTTGATTAATCATGGGAACGCCTCTTTCAATTTCATTGAAAACTTATAGAATTTTCTATTTCCACACTAATAATAACACACTAGCTTATTATTTCTTGTATATAATATTTTCGCCAATAAAAAAAGCTAAACTATCCGTTTAGCTTTTTTACCTTCTAAATCATTTATTCACTTTGATCGTTAATCTTTTTAATGATGCTTAAATCACACTTTGGTTGACGATCGTACGTCAGCAGGCCATTTATTTCTTGTTCTACATCCGTTAACTGCGTATAACAAAAGCCTTGTACGACTTTGGAATTAAACAATACTTCCGTCATTTTTCTATACTGTTTAATCAATGCTTCTCCTGAATTAACGGCACTATAACCCCAGCCATCTTCTAGTTCTTCTTGTTTTTTATCATACGCAATGCCGCCGTATTCAGTAATCATAATAGGGACGCCGTTGTATTCGAAGCCTTCTGCATAAATCGGTCGTTGAGCGGAGGTCGTGGTGAGTGCCGACTCTAAAGTTTCATAAGCTTGCTCCAACTCTTCTGCCGACCTGTAATTATGAATCCCGCAAATATCAGATATAGTATGCTCCCAACCTTCATTAGATAACACAGGCCTCGTGGTATCGAGCGACTTCGTTAAATAATACATACTTAATGAATGATGTTGTTGTTGCTTTTCATAAGCGACTCGCGATATTCCCCAACTTTCATTTAAAGGGACCCAAACGACAACACATGGATGATTATAATCTCTCTTGACAGCCTCAATCCATTCCGCATTCATGCGCTGAGCCGCTGCTTCACTATATTCGGAGCAGTTCGCCATTTCTGCCCAAACCAGAAATCCTAACTTATCTGCCCAATAAAGAAATCTTGGATCTTCAATTTTCTGGTGTTTTCTAGCTCCGTTGAAGCCCATTTCCTTCGCTAATTCAATGTCGCGTTTCAAAGCCTCATCAGATGGCGCAGTTAATAAGCCGCCTGGAAAATAGCCTTGATCGAGTACTAATTTTTGATAGTAGTCCTTATTATTCAACATGAACTTTCCATTTTCGATGGATACTTTCCTCATTCCGAAATAGCTACTGATCGTATCCACTACTGTATCTTTTTTCAGGAGTTCGATTTCAACGTCGAATAGGTTCGGGCTTTCCGGCGTCCAGTACCATCCATGATCGTGAATATTACTACGATCCGTGAAACGATTTCGTATATTATAGCTTCTCTTTGTATAACCTTCAAAGATTTTTGTAGTATCAGAGATGATTTCTTGGCCTTTAAACGAAATAGAGATTTGCATCGTCAAATCGTCTTCAATATCGCCGAGAATTTCTGTTTCCAAATCGATATCCCCTCTGTCAATTTGAGGAGTCCACCTAATTGTATCAATCCGACTTTTATTGACAGGTTCTAACCAAACTGTTTGCCAGATACCAGTCGTTCTCGTGTAAAATATGGACGCTGACTGTTCATGCCAATATTGTTTGCCTCTTGGAATCGTAGCGTCCTCCGAAGGATCTTCAACCCGCACGACAAGATTGTTATCCCCTTCTTTCAAGACATGCGTAATATTCGCAGAAAAAGGTGTATTTCCACCTTCATGAAAAGTTACCATTTCTCCATTCACGTAAACCCACGCTCTGTAGTCTACCGCGCCAAAATTCAAAAGCAGCTCTTCTTCTTTCCAGTTTGATGGGATTGTAAAGTTACGTTGATACCATACAACATCGTGAAATGTAGGATCGCCAATTCCACTATGTTCAGCTTGGTACGCAAAAGGAACATTTATCTTCGTTTGTTTTGGAAACGAGTTGTACCATTTTTCTTTCAATCCTATTTCATTATCGTCAAATGCAAAGTTCCATTCGCCATTTAAATTTAACCATTCATTTCGTTGGAACTGTGGTCTTGGGTACTCTTCAATTAAATATGCCATGATGTTAACCTCCGTTGTTATTTAATACCTGTCTGAGTAATTCCTTTTATTAACTGTTTTTGTCCGATCAAAAAGATTATTAAGATCGGTATTGTCGCAATTGTCGTCAACGCCATTAATTTTCCATAAGAAGAAACAAAACTACCTTGTTGCATAATCGCAATTCCCGTAGTAATTGTTCTCATTTCAGGTGTATTCGTTGCGACCAAAGGCCATAAGAAATCATTGTATATTTGCATGAAAGAAAATATAGCTAATGTCCATAAAACAGGCCGCGCAGACGGAATAACGATTCGGATAAATATATCCCATTTATTAGCGCCATCAAGTCGTGCAGCTTCTTCCAGTTCCTTAGGAAAACCTCTGAAAAATTGATAAAGTAAAAACACGCCGAAGGCATTTGCCGTATATGGAAAAATTAACGCAGCATAAGTGTTTAATAAACCTAAGTTGCTAAACTGCATATATAGCGGTAAAAAAGTGATAACAAATGGAATCATTAATGTACTGATAAATAGTGGAAACAATACTTTTTTAAAAGGAACATCGAGTCTGGCAAGACCGTATGCTGCCATCGCGTCAATCGCAACGATAATGAGCGTCCCGGCTATTCCAACAAAAATAGAGTTGAACATCCATTTAAATATTGGAACATCAATAGCCTGAGAAAGTAATGTATACGTGTAATTATCCCAAGTAAAATTCTTGGGGAACCAGTTTAACCCACCTGCAATTGCTTCGTAATCATTCTTAAATGATGTTGAAATCATCCAAAGAAGAGGTATCAGGAAAAGCACCGCTATTAGACTAGCCAAAATCACCAATAGTATTTTATTGCGTTTATTTCCCATTTCCACCTCTCCTTTCTTTTTTCGGATTGGATATTTTAAATTGAATAACCGAAATTGAAATCATGATCAATGCCATTAAAATCGCCATTGCCGATGCAGAACCTAATTCTCTTTGCTCAAAGGCTTGTTTGACAATCCCCATCAGCAGTACCTCAGTGGAATCTCCTGGCCCGCCTCTTGTCATTAAATATGGCTGACCATATACGTTAAATGAGGCGATTGTCGAAATAATAATGACAAATAACATTATCGGTCTAATCGTTGGCAGTGTAATATGTATAAATTTTTGCCATGCGCTGGACCCATCAATAGATGCAGCCTCGTAAATTTCTTCGGGGACTTCGTTTAGGGAATTTATGAAAATAATCATATTAAAACCAATCGTCCACCATATGGTTGCAGCTACTAGGGAAATCCAAGCGAATGGTTGTCTAGTTAACCATGGGACAGGATCGAATCCCAGATTCATTAAAAAGTTATTGAGTAAACCCGAGTTTGTATCAAGTATCCATAAAAATAGAATAGAGATAACAGAAACAGAAACGGCATAAGGTAGAAAGTAAACTGTTCTAAATATCCCGCGAAGTTTTTTCGGCAAATTACTCAGTAGTAGCGCTAACCCTAAGCCAACGACTACCAATAGAGGAACGGAATAGATGACAAATTGCAAGGTCTTCCATAGCCCCTCGAAAAATATTGAGGATAATACTGAGTCGGGATTAAATATTTTTGCGTAATTACTGAGTCCAACAAAAGGATGATCCGTGGCTAATAAGTTATAATCCCTGAAACTTATATAAACTCCATAAATTAAAGGAATAAATAAAAAGGATACAAACATTACTAGATAAGGCAGGACAAATAAAAATGAAGTAAAATTGGATTTCCAATTTCTTTTTTTCTTGTTATTTTCAATCTCAGCAGACAATAGCCCTCACCCCAATTTGATTGAGTTTTTAATAGTATAGCAGGGGCTCTATTCACGAGGAAAAGCCCCTGCTATTTTTATTATTAATTATTTATTTAAAGCTTGTGATGCTTTTTTCTGTGCTTCTTCAAGTGCTTCTTTAACATCTTTTTGACCTAATAATGCAGCATTCACAGCTTCCATTAGAGGATCGATCGCCATACCCCAGTTTTCTACATCAGGTGAGAAAGTAACGTAGTCAAATTGTTTTGCGACTTGTGGTGATTGAATATTGACTTCTTGGAATTCTGCACTTTCATAGACTGCTTTAGAAGCAGGCGCCTGCCCCGCATTTGACCAAGCTAGTGCATTATCGCCAACATAACGTAAAAAGTTTGTTATTCCATCAATTTTCTCATCATCAACACTAGTAGGAATCACGAAGTTATGAGAGTTAGCAAAAACCCCTTCTTGCACGGTACCTAATTGAGGGACCGTAGAAACTCCAAAGTTGAGCTCAGAATTCTGCCACTGTTCTAGCATCCATGGTCCATTGAAGTGCATAGCGCTTCTTCCTTGAAGGAATAATGTTATTTCTCCATCTTGCTGAATATCTTTCGGTGAAACACCGTATTTCTCAATTAAATCTACTTCAAACTGAAGTGCTTCAACTACCTCATCAGATGTAAAGTTAACCTCCCCGTCTTTATATAACTCTCCGCCAAATTGTTTTACAAGCGTCGGGAATATAAATTGTTGCGGCCAAAGTGTCGGAACTGCAAAACCATATTGGTTTTTATCTTTATTAGTCAGCTTTTCAGCATACTCGAGAAATTCTTCTTGAGTTGTTGGCGGTTGTTCAGGATCTAAGCCCGCCTCTTTGAACATATCTTTATTCCAATAAAACATGAGCGGGTGAATATCCAAAGGCACTCCATATACTTTTCCATCAACAGTTGCCGCTTCAATACCATTTTCATGATATTGATCAACGGAAATCTCTTCGCCCATCATTTCACCAATATCGCGCAAAATACCTTTTTCGGAATAAGTGTAAATTTGGTCGCCGTGCATAATTAACAAATCCGGAGTATCTTTCTTGCTGTTAATCGCCAAATCTACGTTTTTATAATACTCAGACTGCGGAACGATTTGAAGATTAACTTTGTACTCATCTTGGCTCTTATTATAAGCCTCTACAATTTCCTTCATGTATGGACCATCAGGACCAGAGAAAGGTGCCCAAAAACTTATCTCATTGCTCTTTCCCGAACTTTTACCTCCCTCTTCACTGCCACTGTTGCCACTACATGCTGCTAGGATTATGACTAAAAGTGTAGTCATAAAAATTCCAATCCATTTTTTATTACTCAACATAAATTTCACCCCATCTTTTATAGTAGTAAGACCTTTAAATCCAACAAGAATCATTGTAAATTATTTCACTATCAATCTATTGATACCAATTTCGTTTACGCAACTAATAAGTAAACTAACTGCTAAACAAACTAGCAGCAATTTTCCCGCAATATTAAAGACACCCCCCCTAAATCATAAAGCGCTTTCATTTCTATTTATAACACATAAACATGTTTCATTGCAAGTAATGTTGTAATAATAAATAATAGTTAATAGATAACTAGTTTCTAATCTAAATAAAAATGACTAACCACTAGGATTAGTCACTTACCTTCTCTTATATTTTAACTTCATCTCAATGCCTTGATTATGGTTCCCAAATTCCGGACCAAACAAATTCATTCCACCTTGATTCGCAGCGTCTTCTTTTATTCCTATTTTAAATGAAATATAAGGTCTTTCTTGAATCTTGAGTTCAGAAATTCCATACTGGTCAGAAATCTGGACACCGTCTAGGAAAACGCCTTTTTCAGTAATCTTCCATTTTTTCAATAAGCCATATTGAGTATGGTTTGTTAACCACCATCCGGGGGTTAGTAGCCCTCGTTCCCCACCAAAATCTCCTGGAGATGTCCATGTGCAAATTTCAACATCATTTACCCATACTGTAATATCTGATGGCCAATCTAATTTATACAACGGGGCTTCTGAACATATTTCAGCACTGAATTCAATATGCTCAGGCACACTACCGTCTGGTAGATGGTTTGGATAACGATATTCGATAAAACCTTTTTTGAAAAATAACAATTGGGCTCGATGTCGATTACTCTCATAGAACGCACGTGGATCATCATGCTTTCCGATATAATCATTTACACCAACCAGTCCGCAACTAGGCTCAATAACACAATCAAAATAATCCCCAATCGGCATATCATACACGACTGTATTTTCCTCATCGTTATCTTCCTGAGGACTAATGTCAATTATTATTTGATCATAGTTTCTAGTATTGATCTTTTGTGTACCTCGTCCAGGAACTAACTCCGTTGATATCAAATTAACCTCTTCTAATTTGTTGACGTTAAATGCAGCTGTTGAAAACGGTAAACCTAATCGTTCTGCTAATTCATTCACATTATGCGGCCGTTCACTCAATAGGCGTAATATAGCCATGCGATGTTTGTTTGAAACCGCTTTACTAACTTCTATCGCATCTTCAAACGTTAACTTTAACGTTCTCATTTTTAAACCTCCAGTTTCATTCTCACTTTTGTTGTAATTAAAGTATAAGCGTATGGCATGTAAATTAAAACTTTTAGTTATATATACAAAAAAAACAAGTTATTTTAAACACAAAAAATAACCCAGAAAGTAATACTCTGGGTTATTATATTAGTATTTAAATAAATATTCCTGTTTCAACTTATTAATTCACTTAGCTATTCCTTATTTCTCCTCTAAACCCCGGTATTATTGAACCTTCATTTCTATGCCTTTTTCTAGATGAATAGAATTTCCGTTGTGAACAATGGTTAAATCTTCTCCCTCGATAACCAAATAAGTTACTTGGTTTCTTTCCAAATAGATTTTTAATAGTCTGCCTTGATATTGCAAATGAAACTCAAGTGAATTCCATTCATTTGGAAGCGAAGGGGCTAATGATAGACCACTTTCTTTTACTCGTAAGCCAGCAAACCCATAAACAATCGCAAGCCACGTACCGCCCATGTTTGCCATATGCAGACCATCTTTTGTATTGCCTTGTGTATTTTCCAAATCCAGTCTTGCAGTTTCAGTAAAATAATTATAGGCCTTCTCTTTATATCCTAATTTGGAAGCCATTATCCCATATATGGAACACGATAACGATGAATCGTGAGTAGTTATTTGCTCATAGTAATCATAGGAATTTTTAATTATTTCAAAGTCTTGTTCGTCCTCTAACAAAAAGTGAGCGAGGACAGTATCTGCTTGTTTAATCACTTGATACCTATATAGTGTTAACGGATGATAATTCAACAAAAGGGGAAATTTTTCCTTTGGGGTATTTTTTATATCCCAACGATCCTTTTGCAAAAAGCTATCATCTTGTGCATTAATCTTGTGCTCTTCATCATACGGAAGATACATATTTTCTCCAGCAGCAGTCCATTCGATTACTTCGGCTTCAGTCAGCTCTAGTCCAGATGCTAATTGCTCCAAATGTTTATTGTCTTTTTCTTTTAATAGATTATAGATTTTAGCGGCCCACAACATATTATGTTTTGCCATGACATTCGTATAATAATTATTATTTACAACGCAAGTGTATTCGTCAGGACCAGTGACGCTATCAATCCTAAATAAACCATCTTTCATGTGGCCAGTGTCAATCCATAGACGTGCAGTTTCAAAGAGGACTTCAGCTATATAATCTTTTAAAAATAATTCATCTTTCGTTACTAAATAATATTGAATATAACTATATGCGATATCCGCACTTATGTGATATTGTGCGGTTCCAGCGGGAAAGAAAGCCGAACTTTCCTGCCCAGTGATTGTTCTCCAAGGGAATAAAGCACCCTTTTTATGTCCCATCTCTTTGGCTCGTTCTCTGGCGCTATCTAAAATTGAGTATCGATGTAATAAAAGATTTTTTGCAATGTCAGGGTTCGTCATTAAGAAAACCGGGAACATATAGATTTCAGTATCCCAAAAATAATGCCCTTCATAGCCTTCTCCAGATAAACCTTTTGCTGCAATATTGCTAACTGGATCTTTACCAACTGATTGCAATAGTTGATAAAGGTTAAAACGGATTCCTTCTTGAAGACTCGCATCTCCATCAATTTTTATATCAGATTTGCTCCAGAAATTATCAAGATATTTTTTTTGAAGCAATAATTGATTCTCAAAATTAGTTCCTTTAAGTTGTTCTTGAATAACCAGTCCTTCAGCAATTACATCTTCACCATGTCTTAATGAATCTGTATAAACATTGTACTTTGTAAATTGAACAACTCCATTACCTTCACATAAATAGGTCTCTTCTACGGTTCCATCGGTTGTTTTACTTTTGTATTTATATACCCCTGACTCAATCTTAGAAGAAGTAATGCAAGCCACTTCAAGCTTTGTAGCATAGGTAATATTTTTTACTATGCTAAGATTTTCTTCCTTACGAACTTCTGTCACATGAAGTCTTTTAGCATGACCAGAAGCTAGTCGGGGATCGTTTTTATCGACAAAGTTAGAAACATCTCCGTTAACAGTTGAAACAATTTTGACTTGCTTTATGTGACTTACAGGTATTATATCAACGTCTATGGCAAACAATTCTTTGGTAACAAAAGAAATAAGTCGTTTAAAAATAATTTTAACTTCTTTTCCTTTAGGTGATCTCCAGTGTATGATTCTTTCAGCGAAACCCGCATCCATATGCAGATTTCGTTCAAAATCAATTACCTCTCCTTCAAACATAGAAAAAAGTTCATCATCAATATATATATGTATCCCTTGTCCGTCAATGACATTCAGGATTTTTTGCTGTATATCTGGAAATGCATGAAGTTTTTCTCCGTAATTAATTTCTGTTTCATCATGAAAAGCGTTTATGTATGTACCTCTAATCGAGTTATACGAATCCTTATAGCCTTCCTCGAAATTCCCTCTTACCCCGAGATAACCATTTCCTAAAGACAATAGACTTTCGTTTAGCAATAAATCTTCATTATTTAACTCTGATTTAGTTATTTTCCAAGTCACTTTTCCTTCACTCCTTTAACTAACCTCGCACTTCACTTTGTAGTGTTTAATAATTTCTTCAAAAACCAATTCAGACGTATCTCCCACTAAAAAGTCAGCATGAGATAAGTGTTTTACTTCACCAACGCCAACGGAAAACATATTTGCTTCATTTACAGCTTCTACACCCGCAGCTGCATCTTCTAACCCAATACATTCTGAATAAGGAATGTTTAAGAAGTCTGCCGCAGTAGTGAAAGTTTCTGGATGCGGTTTCCCATTTTTCACCATTGACGCATCTACGACATAATCAAAATGTTTGGTAATCCCAAGTTTGTCTACTATTATGGGTGCATTTTTACTCGCTGATCCAAGTGCAATTTTAATGTTTTCTTGTTTGCATTTTTGCAATAAATCCTCTATTCCAGGCAAAATAGAATCCGAATTAATAGATTGTATTAATTCCAAGTAATGTTCATTCTTTTGATTTGCGAGTCGTAACTTTTCCTCATACGGTAAATTCAACAGCGAGGAATTCAACTCTAAAATGCGTTCCAAAGATTCCATACGACTTATTCCTTTTAGTTGCTCATTAAACTGTCTATCAATTGATACGCCAAGTTCTTCTGCAAGTTTCTTCCAAGCTAAAAAGTGATATTCAGCAGTATCTGTAATAACTCCATCAAGATCGAATATAAAAGCTCTAGGAGATCGTGTCATGTGTTATTTTCCTTTCTTTATGAAACACTTAAATTGAATTTAGTCGGTTTCTTTACTTATGAATCGTCTTGACGCTTTCACGTGCAAGTAATTGGTGTTCCACATAAACATGCTTACAATCTTTTTCATTTTCCATTAAATTTTGCAACAGTAGTGCTGACGTCTTCCCGATTTCATTAAAATCCTGTCGAATAGTCGTAAGCTGGGGCTGTGTATATTCACTGAGTACTAAATCGTCAAAACCGGTAATAGAAATATCATCAGGTATTTTTAGGCCCATTTCATTGATTGCTTTCATTACGCCGAAAGCCATTAAATCGCTAAAGCACAAAAAGGCAGTAGGTTGTTTAGTTTTCAAATACTTTTTCGCTAAAACATACGCTTCTTGCTCTGAAAACTGGGCATACAATACATTTTCTTCATCAAGTTCCAAGCCATGTTCATTAAAAGCCTTTTGAACTCCTTTTATCCGTTCGGTATTAACATAGGTTTCTCTTGTCCCTGCCATTATTACAATGTCGCGATGATTTCGTTCAATTAAATAAACAGTTATTTCTCTGCTCGCTTCTACGTTGTCAATAGAAACACTACCTATCAAATCGTTATTCTTTTCTGGAATAATATCGACAATTACACAAGGTATATTCGTATCTATTAGTTCCATTAAATATGGATCATCAGTCCGTATTCCCTGTAAAATTGCACCACCGATGTTACGCTCCCGACAAAATTGAGCATAACTTTTTTGTTTCTGTTTCAGTGAATCGATTAGAAAAATAGACAATTCATATTGATTATCTTCAACAGCCGTATACACGCCTTTGAAAATATCAAATGCATTATTGTCTTTTTCATTATTATTAAGTACGCCCGACGAGATTAATCCAATAGTCATTTGCTTTTTTGATGATAAGTTTTTTGCTACTAGATTAGGTGTATAATTCAATTCTTTCGCGACAGCAAATATTCTTTCCCGTGTTTTTTCGTTAACATCTACATAATTATTGAAAGCTTTTGATACAACACTAATGGATACACCAGCTTTTTTTGCAACATCTCTAATAGTGGTCAATTCTTTAAACACCTCCTCCAGTGAATCTTTCCCGTTTGTTTTTTCGGTTTTAGATACTTTTATGCGTCATTGCCTGCTTTTCAATCTTCAAGGTGAATCGATGAAATGCAGAAAAAGATAAATATGCACTAAGTGATCCTGTAAAAAGCGGTAATAGGAACAAGAACTCCCAAACGCTTAAATAAAATAAAAAAAGGTTACTAGTTAAGATAAAAAAACATAATAATGGGTTTCCAATTGTTACAAAAAAAGTATTTTTTATTAATTCCCTACTTGTCATTTGGTAATGCACACTTAGAGAAAAGAAATTAATCGTAAAAGCAAACAATGCGAGACCTATTATTAAGAATAGTATGCTCAGCAAGTCACTTATTTTATTAAAGTAATAAAAATCTACAATCCAAAGAAGCCATATAAATAGTATTGCTAACCCTGACATGAAACTTTGTTTATAGTTCTCTTTCATGTACAAAAAATATGTTTTCACGAGGGATTTTTGTTCATTTTTCATAACCCAGTCACGAGCAGTTGCATACATAGCTATCGTACTAGGAACGAATAGTGTGGGAATTAAAGGCAACAACGGCAATAAATATAGCAAATGCCCATACCCAGCATTAGACTTACTAAAAGAAACAATAAAAATTATAATTGTAATTGGAAGATTAATAACAAACCATAAAATGTTAATGACGGAAAAACGCATTATCCATTCAGTTGCTCCGTACAATGTTCCCATAATGCCTGAAATTCCCCGCATTTTCTTTCCCCCTGCAAGAATGGAGTTACTTTACCGCACCTTCTCCAATACCTTTAATAATATGTTTTTGTGCAAGTGCATAAAAAATCACAACAGGGATGATTGTTAACATCAGGCCTGCCATTGCTAAATTCCACTTAATAGTGAATTCGCCAAAGAAATAAAAAGTTGACAGTGGGATAGTTCTGAGACCAGTATCTGTAAGGGTTAACGACGGTAATAGATAGTCATTCCAGATATTAATAACATTCAAAATCATTACAGTAACAGTGATCGGTTTTAACATAGGGAAAATGATTTTCCAAAAAACTCCAAACTTCGATGCACCGTCTATTGTTGCAGCTTCTTCTAAAGTTATTGGAATAGACTTTACGAAACCATGATAAAGAAAAACAGAAATACTTGAACTGAATCCTACGTGCATAAATATTAAACCTTCACGAGTGTTGAACATTGGAATGTGTAACGTATTGGTAATTGATCCCATGAGCTGCATTAATGGCATCATAAGGGTTTGAAAAGGAATAAGCATTGTCGCGATAAAAGTCATGAAAATGATATTGCTTAGCTTATTATTAGTTCTTGCTAACATCCACGCAGTCATAGAAGATAAAACTACTATAAATAAAACAGAAAAAGTGGTAATATATAATGAATTTCCGAGCGCACTCAAAAAATTCATTTTATCCATTGCTTCCACATAGTACTGAAAACTAAAACTTTCAGGTAATGCCAGTACATTTTCATAAAGTTCCTGGCGATTTTTAAATGAGTTCGCAATGATAATATAAATGGGAGATAAGAAGAAAAGTGCCAAAAAGAAGAGTAAAATATTCTTTAAAAATTTGACTAATATTCTCATCACATCTCTACCTCCCGCTTCTTCGTAATGTAAACTTGAGTCAACGTAATAGCAGCAACTATGAAGAAGAATATTATTGCTTTAGCTTGACCAAATCCATAATTTCCATAACCGAAAATTTCATTATAAATATTCATTGCAAACATTTCTGTAGAATTTGCCGGGCCACCGCCTGTTAAGGATAAGTTTACATCGTAAATTTTAAATGCCGAGGAAAGTGTTAAAAATAAACTTATCGTAAAGGCTGGCATTAACAGTGGAAAAATGATATTTCTTAACTTTTGCCATCTATTTGCCCCGTCTATCTCTGATGCTTCAATTACATCGTTTGGAATCCCTTGAATACCAGCGATATAAATGATCATGACGTATCCAGCCATCTGCCAAGTAAATACGAAAACTAAAGCATACAATGCATAGCTCGGATCCATAAGCCAATTAAAAAATACATCTTCTAACCCTGTAACTACGCCAATTAATTTAAAGACATCTGAAAAAACAAACTGCCATATGTATCCTAATATTAAACCGCCAATTAAATATGGCATAAACACCATCGTACGTGCGGCATTTGCAGTTCGAAGTTTAGACGTTACTAGCAATGCAAAAGTAAGCCCTACTAAATTAACTGAAATAACAGCTAGAATTGTAAACAATGTCGTAATCCATGCAGATTTGAAAAAGCGTGTATCACCAAATAAATGGATAAAGTTATCTAATCCCACAAATACTTTTGGGTTTGCTCCGATACCATCCCACTGAAAAAAAGAGTAATAAATCCCCATTAAAAATGGAATAATAACTACCGTTATAAAAATCAACAATAGTGGAGCTGTAAACAATATATACCAAGCCATATTCTTCTTTTTCGCCACGTCAACACCCTCTTTCTACTCGTTCATTAATAGATCAAATAGTAAAATAAGTACTGGACACGCCAATTAAGACGTATCCAGTTTTCATAAACTTTATTATTTTACTGCATTTTTCCATGCTGCATCTAGCTTTTCAATAAGCTCTTCACCTGTCATATCTTTAGATAAGAAAAACTCTTGTGCAGCCGGTGTGAAATCATTTGGTACGAGGTTCGCCGGGTAGTAACTTTGCGCCCAAGGAATGGTTTCCCCACTATTCGAAGCATCCAAAACATCTTGTGATAGTGGATCCAAGTCGCCAGAATCAATATTTGTAAGAGCAGGAACAAATCCAAATTCTTCTACAATATATCGATGACCCGTTTCACTTGTAGACAACCAATTCAAGAAATCATTTGCTGCTTTAACTTCCTCTTCATCTTTCTTCCCGTTGATTGACCAGTTACTACCAACTCCAACAGCCATTTTATCATTACCCATTAATGGGAATGGCAGCATACCCATTTCAAAATCTATATCGAAATCTGAAAGCATACCATAAGCCCAGTTACCTTGATGAATCATCGCTGATTTACCAGCAGCAAAGTCACCAATTTCTTCATCGTAAGTTACGTCTAGCGGACTAGGGGTATTTAGTTTAATAGCCTCCATGAATTTACCAAACTCTTTAAATTCTGCTGTTTCTGCCATTGTTACCTCACCAGCAGTTAATTTATCAATAAACTCATAATGGTCTTCTTGTAACGAGAACGGATAGTTACTAATATGACCGATCAAGAAATATGCATCTTTTGCAAGACCTAAGCCATTAATACCGTCAGCTTTCAACTTCTCTAATGTACTTACGAAAGATTCGTAATCGGCTACATCTTCAGGACTAATCAGGTCTTTGTTATACACTAAACCAAATCCTTCTACTCCATATGGAACACCAACAATTTTGTCATTATTTTTCAATTCCATGCCAGGAGCAATATGTTTAACATAGTCTTCATCACTCATATCATAAACATAAGACTCTAATCGTTCAGCTTCAGTTACGTTTTGAACGCTAAAAATAGATGGACCTTGATCACTGTTTAAACGAATTTGTAACTGTTGGAAGTAGTCATCACCAGTGGTTCCCCAAACTTCTACTTCAACACCTGTTTCTTCTTTGTATTCCTTAGCAAGCGCTTCTAACTGATCAGAGATTTCAACTTTACTTTGAAAAATAGTTATTTTTTGATTCGATGTCTTTCCTGAACCTTCAGCTTTTTCTTCTCCATTTTCCTCATTACCATTACCGCTACATGCAGCTAAAATAAGTAGTAATGCAATAATTAAGAGACTACCTAACGTTCTTGTTTTGAACTTCATTTGAATTCCCCCTCTTATAATTTAAATTTCTATAGTAAATAAAATGAAAATCATTTTATAACTACCAACTTTTCTGTTTTTTAGAACAGAGATTTATCAGCTTAGTTTTGTGGTTGCTAGCTGTTGAGATACCGAACCAATTTCTATTTCAATAAAATCGTCACATTCATAGATTTCCCCGTAAACCTCAAACACAATTCCCCCCCCGTTCTCAACTTTTACCGACAAGGTTGAATTTGTAATGGAGATTGTTACAGGTTGGGATCGCCATTGAATTGTAAATTGTACCTGGTGCCATTGTTTGGGTAGCCTTGGATTTATTCTGAGCCTTCCATCTACAAATCTAATGCCAGCAAAACCAAAGACTGCTGACTTCCAAATCCCGCCGAGAGAGGCTGCATGAACGCCGTCATCAGATGTGTTCATCATTGGACCTAGGTCTGTTTCGCAAGACTTTTTAAATAACGTATAGGCCAAATCCGATTCACCAATATCATTTGCGACTATCGCATGCGTTACTAAGCTTAGAGAGGAATCGTGTAATGTCCTCGGTTCGTAGTAATGAAAATTAGCCCGTTTAACTGCCCCTGAAATCCGTTTATCATCGTGTAAAAAAGTTTGTTCTAATAGATAAAACAAAATTAATGTATCTGCCTGTTTCGTAACTTGCATTTTAATTATTTGTTCCTGGTTGTAATCTCGATAAATTGTTCTTACTGTATCTTGATTTTTATATTTCTTAAGGTCGATTTCTTTTAGCTGTAAATACGTATCATCTTGCGGGATTACAAAATCTTCTTTACGTGGATTAGGTAAATAGATTTTTTCTGTTTTCGACTGCCAAGACGAATACGCTTCAATCAAATCCAATCTTTCAACAAAATCGTTTAGAAGCTCTGGGTTTTCTTTCTTTAATTTTTCATAATAACGAATTGCTAGTTTCATATTAAAATACGCCATATAATTCGTAAAAGCGTTGTTGTTTACATGTTCTTTGTATTCATCAGGTCCTATCACATTATTGATGTGATATTCTTGTTTTTCCTCAATCCATTCAAGACGGCTAGCCCAAAACCTAGCTGTATCAAATATAATTTCATAACCATACTGGTTCATAAATTCCTGATCGCCAGTAACATTAGCGTATTGATAAACAGCAAAAGCGATATCTGCCGAGATATGTTGCTCAATAATTCCCGTCCAAATTTTCGTTCGCTCTCCAGTAACGATGTCGATGTCACCCCATAACGGTGTTACTTCTCCATCAGTCGGCCAAGCCATCTCCCAAGGATACATTGCCCCTTCGTAACCATTTTCAGCAGCTTTTTTCCTAGCGCCTACCAAGCCACGATACCGATAGATTAAAAGTGATTTTGCAATTTCAGGATTTGAATACGTGAAAAACGGAAGAATAAATAATTCTGTGTCCCAAAATGAATGCCCTTTATAACCTTCTCCACTCAAAGCTTTAGCGCCGATTCCCATTCTGTCATCATGTGCTGGTGTCATAATTGTTAAATGATACAACGAAAACCTCAAGGCGAGTTGGTCAAAGGCATCATCGCTATTAATCTCAAAATTATACACATTCCATATTTTTTGCTGCCAGGCTTCTTGATGCGACTGAAAAAGTGAATCGTATCCTTTATCGAAACAAATTTCCAGGTCTTGTAAAGAATGCGCACGAAGTTGGTGAAAATCATATCCAGCTTCGTCAAATTCCTTATCGCGGCTCGTATACACTGTCGTCAATTTTTCCATTTCCAATTTATCGTTAGGCTGGAGATCAAAGTTATAGGTCAACCATACTTTTCGACGATCCATGTCCATCTCTGGATTGTATATGTTTACCTCATTATTAACTGTAATTTTATGAATCGTATTGATGACAACATCAATTTTAGACTCATTCGTCGTTTGGACTAACTGAATCAATTTTCCATCAAAAATTCTTCTTTCACCTTCAAGAAAATGTTGCGAACCTGAATTGTTCATTTGCGCATTGATTCCTGAGTCAAAGGAAATTTGAACTGGATCTGTTACGCTTTCTACTTCCATTTTCATACCAATTAAATGCAAATTATCAAGTGAGATAAACCGTTTAAAATTGAATCTTAATTCTTTACCTTTTGGCGAAGTCCATTCAAAACTTCTTGTCAGTTCGGCGGTTTTTAAATTCAATTGGCGTATATAATTTTTCATTTCACCAAGTTCTAGACTTAAACGTTCACCGTCTACCCGAATATCAAGCCTTGTTACATCTGCCAAATTCGGCAACTCTGTTACTTCATTTTCATGCGCCTTATTAAAGGTACCACTGACAAACAAATTTCTAGTTTCTTTAATGTATGGCTCTTCCGTGGCAGATCGCATTCCCATATAACCGTTTCCGAGATACATAATTGATTCGCTTTTCCCTAGTTCGTCAGGTAAAAACGCCAATTCTGAAACAACCCAATTCTCGTAGTCACCTTTTCCTTGTGAGTAATTAATCATGTAATGAGTGTCCTCTCTTCTCGAAACCGCTTTCAAGAATTTCCCGAAAACGTTTTCGTACTATATAAAAATATATACGTTTTGAATGGGATATCCTTTTGGCCCCCCTCCGAAAACGTTTTTGGTATTGGTTATAATATATTAAAGCGCTTACAATTAATAGTATAGAACTACATTTCATAATTGTCAAGGATCTCCATGGAATTATTATAGGTTTTTTTAACTAGTTATAATCGCAAGCAGCATAGTTAAAAACTCACTCGTTTCTTGTTCCTTAATGATCTGGTGAATTCTACCATCCAATATTATACAAAAAAACATCTACACTAATTACACTCGATAGGAGTGCAATTAATTGTAGATGTTTTTTCACTTAGTTATTCAACTAATTCCTTACTTCTCCTCAACAACCCCTGGCTTCTCAAGCATTCTAAAGATGTTCTTCTTATACTCTTCAACGCCCGGCTGATCAAAAGGATTGACGCCTAGTAAGTAAGCACTCATCGCACAAGCTGCTTCAAAGAAATAGATTAGGTAACCAATATGGTATGCATCATGTTTTCCGACATTCAGATGAATGATTGGAACGCCGCCGTCTCTGTGAGCTTGCATTGTTGCATGCATCGTTACTTCGTTTATTTCATTCATGGATTTATCGGATAAATAATTTAAACCATCCAAGTTTTCATCAGATGTCGGGATTCCGCAATCCTCTTCTGATTCCGCGAATTGGATAAACGTTTCGAAGAGTTCACGGCGACCATCTTGAACATATTGACCAAGTGAATGTAAATCAGTCGGATATGCGACTGATGCAGGGTAAATCCCCTTGCCGTCTTTTCCTTCACTTTCACCGAAAAGCTGTTTCCACCACTCATGGAACGTCGCGAAACGAGGTGTGAAACTAGCTAGAATTTCAATGTTATATCCTTCTGACAACAGCTGGTTGCGAACCGCTGCATATTCATAGGCTTTATTTGTAGCAATATCTGCACTTGAGAAATCTTCTACGGCAGCTTTTGCACCTGATAGTAGCTGTTCAATATCGACTCCTGCTACTGCAAGTGGAAGAAGTCCCACAGGTGTCAATACTGAAAAACGTCCGCCGACATCATCCGGAACGATGAAAGAAGCAAAGCCTGAACGATCCGCTAATTCTCTCAGTGCTCCTTGCGATTTATCTGTAATCGCAACAATTCTGTCATTAACGGATTCGCCGTAGCGATTTTCCATATATTCAAGCAGGATTCGGAAGGCGATTGCTGGTTCTGTCGTTGTACCGGATTTTGAAATGACAATTACAGCAGCTTCTTTTCCTTCAAGATGATTCAATAATTGTTTCATGTAGGGGCCACTTAAGTTTTGTCCGGCAAAAAGAATTTCAGGATCATCCGAATTCTTTTCAAAGTAAGGCGCTAGTGCATCCATTACAGCTTTAGAGCCTAAATAAGAACCTCCAACCCCGATAACGACAACGACCTCTGCAAGTTCACGAATTTTTGCTGCTACTTCCATAACATTATCTAATTCTGGTGCTTCATTCGGAAGATTTCTCCATCCTAAAAACTCTGCTCCTACCGATGTGCCTGCTTCCATTTCATTATGGATGTTCTTTACTTGTTCCCCGTAAAGCGCCACAAGTTCTTCAGTAGTTTGATGTGATTGTGTCAGTGTTAATGGTTGTGCCATTTTAGCATTCCTCTTTTCTATATTTTGGTCACTCAGTTGTCAACGTCTTAACAACTTGCATGACAGCATCTCTTAAATCAATTATTAGTGTATCACTTTTAGCTTTTGTTTCACCTTTTACGCCAAAGTAAAACTTTATTTTAGGTTCGGTTCCAGATGGGCGGATGCAAAACCATGAATTATCGGCTGTTATGAATTTCAGGACATTCGATTTCGGCAAGTCAAGTTGGTGCGTTGTTCCGGTTTCATGATGAACAACCTCTCCTGTTGAATAGTCCTCGCTAACCGCGATAGTTTGCGGAAATTCATTCAAAAACTTAGTAGTTCCAAAATATGTCATGATTTTCTCAATCTCAGCCATTCCGGATTTTCCTTTTAACGTTAACGATTCCAATGCTTCTTGATAATACCCGAATTCATCATATAATGCGTCAAGTCCATCCAGTAAAGTTAAACCTTTTTCTTTATATCGGGCCGCCGCTTCAGCAATTAAAACAGATGCCTGAACCGCGTCCTTATCACGGACAAAGTCGCCGATTAAATAGCCGAAACTTTCCTCATAGCCGAATAGGAATGTAGACTCCTTTGTTTTATGAAATTTCTCGATTTCCTCGCTAATGAACTTAAATCCGGTTAATACATTCATCATTTTCACGTCATAACGATCTGCAATCGCCTGTCCAAGTTCTGACGTAACGATGGATTTAATAACAACTCCATTGTCGGGAAGCGAGTTTTGACTTTTCATATCTTCCAATAAAGTGCTTAATAACAGTGCGCCAATTTGGTTACCTGTCAAAAACACGTAATCGCCGTCTTTATTTAAAACTGCCAAGCCCATTCGATCAGCATCAGGATCTGTCGCAATTAGTATGTCCGCATTTACTTTACGGCCATACGGAAGCGCCAAATCAAATGCCTTGGATTCTTCGGGATTCGGATATTCCACAGTTGAAAAGTCAGGATCTGGATTTGCTTGTTCAGCAACGACCGTGACATTCTCGAACCCAGCTGCCTCCAAGCCTTTACAGACCAATTCCCCGCCGGCACCGTGGAGCGGCGAATAAACAATCGACAGATTCTTGTCATAATTGCCCTCAATCAGAATATTATGCAACTGGTCGATATAACGCTCGCTCAAGTCATCTCCTAAATAGGTTAGTAACCCTTCATCTGCCAGGAGAGATTCATCCTTGACTTCAACTGAAAATAAATCTTCAATACTTTCTACATGTCCGGTAATTTCATTTGCAGCTTCTAGCGCGACTTGCCCGCCGTCTTCACCGTAAACTTTAAATCCATTATATTCGGCAGGGTTATGACTTGCAGTAATGACAACGCCTGAGAATGTATTCAATTCACGGACTGCAAAAGATAGCAACGGGGTCGGTTGTAATTTTGAAAATAAATAAGAACGAATGCCATTATTCCCTAGAACTTTAGCAACTTCAAGCCCGAATTCTGGTGATTGATGTCTTGAGTCATAAGCAATGACGACTCCTCTTTGTGCGGCTTCATCTCCGCAGCCTTTTATGTATGCAGCAAGTCCTTGAGCCGCTTTTCTGACCGTATAGATATTCATTCGGTTCGTCCCAAATCCGAGTTCACCCCGAAGACCTGCCGTTCCAAACGACAAGTTTCTATAAAAACTGTCTTCCATTAATTTTTCATTGTTTTTCTCTAACTCTAGTTGTTGTTTCAATGTTTCCTCTAATTCTTCTTGATTAAGCCATTTTTCTGCTTCAACTTTCCAGCTCACACGAACATCCCCTTAAGGTTAATATGAAAAGGAACCTAAACACCCCAGACTTAGTCGGCTAGGACGTTTATGTAAATTATACCACATACCCTTGGCTTTCTCTTGCTAGAGATGGTATAAGCATTTTAATTTGTAAGACAAATTTACTTTTTGGTCTGCAAGACAAACTAGCAGGTAAGTTTGTTACACAAACTTACTATTTGATTTTCAGGAATTTCATTGATATCATCAATCTCTAACTGCAAAGGGAAAAGGTGATTAATTATGGTACGTTTAATTGCAATAGATATGGACGGCACGATATTAAGTCCCGATCAAACGATAAGCACGAAAAATAAAGAAACAATCCTAGAGGCACAGTCAAACGGTATTGAAGTTGTAATTGCAACTGGGAGAAGCTATGCGGAAGCTTTATTTCCAATTTCAGATGCAGGTTTGACAGTCCCGTTTATACTCCTAAATGGAGCAGAAGTTCGAAATGAAGATGGAGATTTGCTATCCGCAACTTATTTAACGGAAAGCGATGTCAAAAAGGTCATCCCGATTTTGGAGAAAGAATCCATCGACTATCAATTATTTGTAGGAAAAACGGTTTACACGAAAAGTATCGAAGACCAGATTGATACTTTTATTCAACTTGCTGTAGCCGCAAACCAAGTTCCTCCTGTTGATGAGATACGTGAAGAAGTTATGAATCGAGTAGAAAAAGGTTTCGTTCAAGAGGTTCCTTCTTTAAGACAAATTGTAAATCAACATGGAGAAGAAATTTATAAAATTTTCGGTACTTCGTTTAATAAAGTTCATTTAGATAACGCGAGAGAAAAACTTAAATTATTGCCTGGACTTGCTGTCAGTTCCTCTGGAGCAGGCAACCTCGAGATTACGAATATCAATGCACAAAAAGGAATCGCATTGGAACAGTATGCCAAAATGAAAGGTATTTCTATGGATGAAGTTATGGCAATCGGCGATAACTATAACGACTTATCCATGTTGAAAATCGCAGGCCATTCTGTCGCAATGGGTAATGCCCCTGCTGAAATCCAAGAAGCTTGCAAAACCGTAACAACAACAAACGAATTCGACGGTGTCGCAACAGCAATCGAGTCAGCATTGCGTTTGAAAATTTAATAACATATTACAGAAGGTAACTCTCTAAATATGAGGGAATTACCTTCTTTTTGTATACTATCAAAATAAAAACCTAGCCAAATAAATGACAAGTGTCACTGTAATTGCACTAAACAATGTCGAGAATAACACGATCTGAGCAGCCAAATCTGGATGGTTATTATATTCTTCAGCAATTACTGCACTATTTACTGACGTAGGCATTGCCGATCCGATTAATAATGCTTGGGCTACGATTCCGTCTACTTTAAATATGTATATAATCGCTAACGCAATTAACGGACCAACCGCTAGTCTAAGCGCTAAACTATAGTAAACTGTCGTTAATCCAGTCGAAAACTTGATCTTCGCGACTTGTGCACCTAATGTAAATAAAGCAAGCGCAATCATTGCATCTGCGATATAATTTGCCGGAACCCAAATGAATGACGGAATTGGCACGTTGTAAACATTTAATAATACCCCCGACAACATCGCATACAAAACGGGCATTCTAAAATAACCAAGTGCTGCTTTTAATTTTCCTACTTTAATAGATTGCAATGAAAAAATACCATATGAAAATAGAAAAATATTTTGCAATGTCAGCATGATAACTTGAATCGACATCGCTAACGGATCACTTTTAAACACTAAATCATTTACAGGGACCCCGTAATTACCCGAATTGAAAAACATCGTACTATTTGAAAAAGTCGTTTTCTCCCCTTTTTCCAAACCTATAGCTTTTCCGATAAAATGAGAAATCACATAAAGAATAACAACATAGAGAATGAAAAAGAGCAATATATTTCCGAACAAATTAAACGAGATTTTCGTGCTATACAGCTTCACGAAAATGAAACCCGGAACAAGAAAGAAAATATTCAGTCTGGCTAACGTTTGAATGTTCAAATCGAATTTCGTCTGCATCACAAAACCTAATGCCATGATAACGAATATCGGCAAAATTATATCTTTTAGAATAATAAATAATTCCATCAAGCGTTCCCCTTCCCCCTTGATGCCTTTCGAGCAATTCGTTTTGAATTACTCAGGTCAACTGCTTCCAGACCTGTTCATATACCTTCTTCAGCGGAACCTTATGATCTTCCGCGATTTTCTTGCATTCTTCATATTCCGGCGAGCACTGAATGACTTGTCCTTCATAAATGCCCTCTTTCACAGTCACTTCTCCCCATTTTGTTGATACCTTCCGAAATCTTCTCTCCGTCCGATGCACGGTTAAAGGATAGTAACGCACGCCGAGCGTCGTTGTTTCCGTAAATAAGATTCGCTTCATTTTATCGAGATTATCCCGAGAACATAGTAATTGAAGCAAGATTCCGGGTCTGTTTTTCTTCATATGAATAGAGGTATAGTAAACATCATTAGCACCCGACTCAATCAATAAATCCATTAAGTATCCTAGTATCTCTCCTGAAATATCATCGAGATTTACTTCCATCTTAAACATCTCTTGATCTATATGTGCATGATTTGGAGGGTGTTTAGCTCCCATGCTATCACCCCTCCTCTTTTCGCTGGGCCAATTTATGAATCAGTGCCGCATTATAAGCGCCGCCGAATCCATTATCGATATTAACAACACTGATGCCAGATGCACAGGAATTCAACATCGTCAACAATGCTGCTAATCCATTATAACTGGCCCCGTATCCAACACTAGTTGGAACTGCAATAACAGGGTGTGAAACAAGTCCGCCGACTACGCTTGGCAGGGCGCCGTCCATTCCTGCAACTACGATTGTGACCGTGGCATTTTGAATTTCATCAATATTATCAAAAAGGCGATGAATTCCAGCTACCCCGACATCATAAAACCGACGAACCTCACAGCCGAATACTTCTGCTGTGACCGCAGCTTCTTCAGCAACCCGTAAATCAGATGTGCCCGCGCAAACAACTGCGATATATCCCTTGCCGTAAATATCTTCGCTCGGTCTTGCGGAATGCAAAATTTGAGCTTGGTTATTATATAGTAAATCAGGATGCGTTTTTTGCACTTCAGTTGATTTTTCTTCAGTAATCCGTGTCACTAAAACATAGTCGTTATTCGAACGAATTGCCGAAATGATGGCTGAAATTTGTTCGGCCGATTTCCCTTCTCCGTAAATTGTTTCAGGAAATCCTTGTCGTTTTTTACGATGATGATCTACTTTCGCAAATCCCAAGTTCTCATATGTAGCTAACTTTATTTTGGCTTCTTCAACGCTTAATGTGCCTTGTTGGACTTGCTTCAATATGTCTTCCATCTGTTTTCACCCTCTATTACGTTAAAAGTACTTCGATAAGTCGCTCGCGATTCCACTATACCTTTCAAATGCTTTTGCATAGATTTCATGATTTTCCAGATTTGGTTGTATGACTGCTTCAATCGGGATATTCTGTTTGATTTCTTCAAATGAATCAACCTTGCCGATTGCAACCAATGCTGTCCATGCTGCGCCCCAAGCCGCGCTATGGTGACTTTCTGATACATAGACATCTTTTCCAAATACGTCTGCAAGCATTTGCACCCAAAGTGGAGATTGAGCCAGACCGCCGTTGACGAATATTTTCTCTGGTTCGCCAACTTTCTCTTCAAGCGCTTTACCGATATGGTATAGATTATACGTAATCCCTTCCAAAACAGCACGAACTAAGTGTTCTTTTTTATGCGTGATGGAAAGTCCAAAGAAATTACCTTTCGCTTCCTGCTTCCATATCGGAGCTCTTTCCCCGTTAATATATGGTAAAAATAATACACCTTCAGCACCTGGAGCAACCTTCTCCGCTTCGGCAGTTAATTGGTCGAAACTGCCCTCATATTCGATAAGTTCTTTTAACCACTGCAAGGCGATTCCGCCGTTATTTGTGGGTCCCCCGAGAATCGACAATTCATCAGTGAAAGCATAACAAAATGTTTCTTGACTATCACTCACTTCAAAACCTTTAATCATTTGTCGAATTGCTCCGCTCGTTCCAGCTGATATTGCCACTTCTCCTGGATTAATGGCACCGCTTCCAAGGTTCGCCAATTGACCATCTGCAGAACCGATGACAAACGGCATATCGCTTGAAATCCCCATCTCTTCAGCAATAGCTTTATCAATGCCAGTAAGAATTTCGGTCGGTGGTACAATTCGCGAAAGTTGGTTTCTGTTAACACCCGCGAGTTCGAGTGCTTCTTCATCCCAATCAAATGTCTTCATATTAAATAGCCCTGTAGCTGATGCCATTGAATAGTCGATTACGCTGCAGCCAAACCATTTTTGAAGAACGTATTCTTTTACAGAAATGAAATAGGAAGCTTGTTGATAAGGTTCGAAGTTCGTCTCTTTCATCCAAAGCAATTTACTTAGTGGTGACATTGGGTGATTTGGAAGTCCCGTATTCGCATAAACGCTATCTCCAACTGATTCTTTAAGCTTTTTAGCTTGCTCGTTACTTCGGCCGTCTGCCCAAATTAAAGCTTGAGAGAGCGGTTCATAGTTCTCGTCCACGCAAATCAGTGAATGCATGGCACAAGAAATCCCTAGCGTTAACACATCTTCTTTTTTATGATTAGATTTCTTTATACAATCATTAATGGCACCGACAGAAGCCCGTTCAATTTCAATTGGATCTTGTTCGACCCAACCTGTTTGGGGATAATTAGAAGTGATCATTCTTTCAGCCTCTGCAACCAACTTCCCGTCAAATTCAAATAGTACCGCTTTCGCACTTGTTGTTCCAATATCCAATGCAAGCACTAAATCTTTTTTCATCGTGATTTCTTCCCTTCTACAAAAACTGTATTAACAAAGAAGAAGCTTTGGATTTTACTCCAAAGCTTTATATCAAATTTAAATTGTCATAGCTCCAAATCCACCGTCAACGCGGATAAGCGTACCTGTAACAAAGCTGGATGCTTTATCGGATGCTAACCAAACTGCCGTACCGACTAACTCTTCCGGATCACCGAAACGATTCATCGGCGTATGGCCCATGATCGATTCGATTCTCTCTTCACTCAAGATTTTACGGTTTTGTTCCGCTGGGAAGAATCCTGGGATAATCGCATTGACACGGATGCCATATGGCGCAAATTCGCGTGCCAAGAATTGTGTCATGTTATTAACCCCTGCCTTTGAAACGGAGTACGTAAATACTCTTGAAAGCGGTGTTGTTGAAGATACAGATGAAATATTGATGATGCTGCCTTTTCTTTCTTGATCAATCATCTTCTTCGCAAACACTTGTGTTGTTAACATGATTCCTTTTAAGTTTACATCTAGAATATGATCCCACTCGTCTTCTTCAATTTCAAAAAACGGAGTTGGACTATTCGTGCCCGGCGCATTTAATAAAATATCCCATCCGCCTGACCATGCTTCGATTTCAGTTGCAACATTTTCAAGTGATTCCTTTGAAATAACATTCGCACGGAATGCTTTCGCTTTTCCGCCTTTTTCAATGATTTCTTGCACAACTTTTTCCGCTGTTTCCAAATTACGTCCAACAACAGCAATTTGTGCGCCTTGGTCTGCCAATCCTTTCACCATTGATGATCCCAATACACTGTTTCCGCCAATCGCAACAGCTGTTTTCCCCGTCAAATCAAATAATTTTCCCATTTGTAAAATCTCCTCTATCTATATAGTTAGCATTTACGCTAAGTTTCCATCATCATCAAATGTCAATTCGTACAGCTCTGAAACTTTTGTTAAGTACTCATTATTTTCAACTTCGTTCACTAAAGCCTCTGATACCTCAATTTCGCTTAGTTCCAACGTATTTTTGATGCGGACCATTTTAACTTTTGTGAAGTCTAGAATATTGCAAGTTTTAATTGCCGCTTTTATTGCCAGGCGGTCATTCGCCAACGTCGTTGCAGCTTTCGTAGGTGCGACAACTGTTGATGTTAGTCCGTTTGCATAGGTCGCAGCCCAATCTGTTTTATCGATCAATCGTTGCGTCGTGAAATCTGCAGTTCCGACCCCGTTTGCATTACCTTCAGTTTCATGCGTCAGATCCAAGACGACCATTTTATTCACTTCAGGTCCGCCATGTGCATAAGGCGTTGGATAACGGCCTGTTATATTCGGGTCCATGCCGTCACCACTGATGTTTTTACCGATTTCATCGATGATGAGCACGTCGATATTTTTGAAATCAATCTTCGGCAATAGCTTTTTCGCTAATTTTTGAAGTTCAGTTTCTCTCGATTCAATCACATCCGGAAGCAATACTTCGACATGCGCGACCTTATCAAAAGCATTTTCAACCGTCGCAACACCGAAAAGTATCGGCATTTTCTCAAGAATCATCGTCGACATTTGAATAATATGTTTGCCCATATGCTCAAAACCCAGTTGATGACATGCTTCCGCGCCTTTTTGTTTTCCTAATCCGATGGCAATCATTTTCATAATGCCGCTTTCAACAGTACCTCTGAATGCAGTATGTGGTTTAACACGGTTGATAACGACAATTCCATCTGCTTCAGATGCATATTTATCAACATAAACAGGCAATCCATTTTCTAATTTTCCAATTTCTACAACTTCCATGGATGACCGGATTTCACAATTAGCGGATTCCTCTGTCACACCTAAATGGGCTAAGACAGCTGTTTGTCCTTCAGCAGATGCGCCTCCGTGACTTCCCATGCTTGGAACGATGAACGGTTTAGCGCCAAGATCTTGTAAAAACTTTACCGTCCTTGCAGTCACTTCTACAATCTGGTCAACGCCCCGGCTCCCAACAGCGACAGCTATTTCCATTCCAGGCTTTACCGTTTTCCGAATTTCCTCTTGCTGCAATGCATCTTGTAATGCTTGATCGACATCATCCAATTGTTCATTGTCGAATGTCTGTTTAATTTTCATCATTTTCGGTACTGGAATATCTTTTAACAGTTCTTCAATAATTCCCATACATTAGTCACTCCTATTCTCTATAATAAAAACCTAATTATCGTATAACAACGTGAAAGCCCTTACAAAATTTGTTTTTAATAATACATAAAGTCATAAATTTTATCTCTAATGAATTTGTTTGTCGACTAAACAAACACTCACATACAGAATATCATTGAAACAATTATTCGTCAATAATCATTTTCACATATGCATACTGACAGGCTTTACAGACAACCAAACTAACTAGATAATCATATTCCTCTTCTGAATGTCGCTAGTTTCTTCATTCGGAAACGAAAAGCACCTCACCATAAGATATAGTGAGGTGCTTTTAATGGTTAGACGCTTTTCAGTACACTCTCAGGCAGCTCTTCGTTCATGCTGCCAGTACGGTATCCGCGTAAATCTAATGAAACATAAGTAAAGCCAAGTGATTTAAGTTTTAAATAGATGCTATCGCGTTGCTCGACTAGTTCGCTAATCTCTTCAGGAGTTACCTCAATGCGCGCAACGTTGTCGTGGTGACGCACACGGACTTGCGGGAAGCCGATTTTTGCTAAAAAGATTTCAGCTTGATCAACTTGTTCGATTTTCTGTTTATCAATTTCGATGCCATAAGGAATTCTAGATGCGAGACTGCATGATGCTGGCTTATCCCATACAGGTAGTTCTAATTGATTTGCAAGTTCGCGAACTTCCTTCTTATTGATCTTCGCTTCTTGCAACACACTGCGGGCGCCTGCTTCTTTTCTGGCACGCATGCCTGGGCGGAAGTCGTCCAAATCATCCATAATCATTCCATCTAAAACATAAGGATAATCCATGCGTTGTGCTAGCTCATTCAAGTGTGTATAAAGCATTTTCTTGCTGTAATACCAACTGTCTGGAGTGTTGGCAACGATATCTGGATTATCTAATTCTTTGATTTCTGTTTTATAAACAGCGACACCCATATCTTCTGCAAGTTTAACCGCCTCTTCAAACTCTTGTTTACGAAATAACTCGGATGCAACAACAACTGCTAAAACTTGATCTCCAAGTTCTTCTTGTGCTCTTTTCAAAACTAAAGCACTATCCACACCGCCAGAAAAGGCAACCATGACGCGTCCCATGTCAGAAAGGATTTCACCTAGATGAAGATTCTTTTGTATAGTTGTTTCGTTCATATCCAATCGCCTCACTTTTCTCCTTTTATCAAGGATAATTAATTAATCTCTCTATATTCAGCTTAATTTTCACAAGAGTAAATGTCAACTAAGCACGACTATTGATTAAAGACCAATAGTAGCCTATTTTGCAAGAAATTGCGGTAACCATAGTACCAAGCTCGGGATAAATGTAATTAGCAATAATACTCCGATTAACACCGCATAGAATGGCAGCATCGATCTCGCAACTTTTTCTATCGGCAATCTACCTATTGCAGATCCAACGAATAGAACGGATCCTACTGGCGGCGTCACTAAGCCAATAGCTAAGTTAAGGACTAAAACGACTCCGAAGTGTACTGGATCCATCCCGACACTGACCGCTATTGGCAGTAAAATTGGCGTCGTGATAAGGATTAATGGCGCCATATCCATAACCATTCCAAGTAACAATAATATTAAGTTGATCAATAGTAATGTCGTAATGTCGTTAGGTGAAACTGCTAAAATAAAGTCCGTTGCCATCGCAGGAACTTTTAACAAAGCTAAAAGCCATCCGAATCCAGATGAAGCCGCGATTAAAAACATGACCATGGACAGCGTTCTAAATGTGCGATATAGAATCACTTTGAAACGCATAATTGAAATATCTCTATACACGAAAAATGTAATGATAAATGCATATAGAGCCCCAATTGCTGCCGATTCAGTTGCTGTGAAAATACCCGAGATAATACCACCCATAATAATGACAGCAGTAAATAACCCTAGAAGACCTTCACGAATAATTCTTGGAATTTCTTCTTTTTTAATCGGATCGCCTTTCGGGTAATTTCTTTTTACTGCCATTAAATATGTTAATACAAGTAAAGCAGCTCCTAGAAGTAAACCTGGTATTACACCACCCATAAACAACGCACCGACAGAAACACCGCCAGCAGCTGTTGAATAGATAATCATATTATGACTCGGTGGAATAACTACACCTTGAGTCGCACTCGCAACAGTTGTACTCACCGCATAATCAGCATCGTACCCGCTCTTTTTCATCATTGGAATTAAAACAGAACCTAATGATGAAACGTCAGCAAGAGCAGATCCTGAAATTCCTCCAAAGAATGTACTCGTAACAACGTTTACCAGTGCCAATCCGCCTCGAATTCGTCCAATCATAACGTTCGCAAGATTGATGAGACGGCTTGAAATTCCGCCTTCGTTCATGATTTCCCCAGCAAGTATAAAGAATGGAATCGCGATTAGTGAAAATGAGTTCACGCCACCGACCATTCTTTGAACAATTGCTGCTAAATCGATATTCATATACAGGCCGGTAATTAAAGAGGATGCCGCTAAGGTCAGAGCAATAGGAACTCTTAACAACAACAGCAAAATAAAAGTACCAAGTAGTAAAAATATTGCCATCTCTTATGCCTCCCCCTCTTCGATTGCATCAATAGCGTCGGTATCAATCTCATCGTTATATTCTTGATGCAGCCCTTTTACGAACAATAATTCAATTCCGTACATTAAAATATAAAATCCTGTTATCGGTAATACTGCATAAAGCACACTCGATGGAAGGCCTGTTCCAGCCATAGTCGAACCGCCCATTAACACTGTGAAATTCCAACCATAATAAATCAATACAACACCAAAACCAATAATTAATACCTTTGCAAATAAATCACAAGCAGTCTGCAATTTCTCGGGGAATGCATCTACAAGGAAGCTCACACCGATATGGAGCTTTTGTTTAAAACCATAGGCGACACCCAAAAAGCTCGTCCAAACAAAGAGTAACATCGAAAGTTCTTCTGCCCATGACGGCGTGACTTTGAATAGTTGTCTCGAGAAAACCTGGTAAATAATTATTACAATCATCGCTAACAATGCAGAGAGCGATATAAATACAAGCAAACGATCCAAGGCACTTTTAATAAATTTCAAGGCTTTCATAACAGGCTCCTTTCATTTAGATATTTTAGATGATTCACAGCGTGTATTTAATAATGTTTAATTCATAAAGGTAGAGGCGAGATATTCCCACCTCTACAATTGTTATTATTTATTAAGTTTGTCGAGCCACTCTTTGTACTGTTCACCGTATTTTTCATAAATAGGTTCTACGGCTTCTCTCCAAGGAGCAAAGTCTGTCACTTCAAAAATTTCGTTTCCATTTTCAATAACAGCTTCTTTAGATTCCTGAGTTAATTTATCCCAAGCTTCGCGCTGAACAGCAACCGATTCAAGAGCTGCTTCTTTGAATGCTTTTTTATCTTCATCGCTGAGAGAATCCCATAGTTTTTGTGATGCCATAAGGATTTCAGGTGGACCAGTGTATTTGTTAACAGTAAAATATTTCGCTACTTCATAGTGATTTGAGGTGTAATAACTTGGGAAGTTATTTTCTCCCCCTTCAAGTACGCCAGTTTGAATCGCTGAGTAAACCTCACCGTATTCCATAGGTGTTGCAGATGCTCCGAACGCTTCAAAAACACTAATCGCTAATTCAGATGGTTGAACACGAATTTTAAGACCCTTTAAATCTTCAGGTGTCTTAATCAATTTTTTGGAATTGTAAATACTTCTTTCACCTGAATCATAGAATGCAAGTCCGACTAGTTTAGATCCTTCAAATGTGTCAAGTAGCTCTTGACCTAACTCGCCGTTCAAATGTTCCCATTTAGCTTCTTCGCTTTCGAACAAATACGGTAATGATAGTACACCAATATCATCAGAGAATTCAGTTAGCGGTGTTGCGTTTACACGAGTTAAATCGATTGAACCTAGTTGCAGTTGCTCAACAACGCTCTTCTCATCACCTAGTTGACCGCCAGCAAACACGTCAATTTTATATCGTCCGTCTGTTTTTTCTTCAACGAGTTCAGCAAACTTCTTATCGCCAATTACTGTTGGATAGTCATCTGGGTGATTATCCGCTAATTTCAACGTGATTACATCGCCTGATTCCCCACCGCAAGCTGCCAATACGAACACTGAAACGAAAAGTACTGACATTAACGCATACATTCTCTTCTTCAATAGTATCTCTCCTCTTTTTATATGATTACTAGTTTAACCGCTTTCATTACAGTAATTATTTTGACTAGTAAACAAACTAATTTGATTTCATTATAGATGTAAGCGCTTTACTTTTCAAGCTCTTTTTTGTTAATTCATAAATTGCGTAATTTTTAACTATCTTAATCCTGTTCAGTCCATTGTAGAATCGCAGTTTAATTGCCTACTACCGTCAGATAACCATATAAATAAGCAAACAAAAAGATGAGGGAAGGCTCCCCCACCTTTAAACTTTTGCTATTCTTAAAGACCTAATAATTCAATATGTCTACCGATATGGCTAACGAGTGCCGCACGGTAGTCATCTTCGTGTTCGTCGAGTGTTTTAAAGAATTCATCTCTGAAAACAAATTCATCTTTATCGTCTTTAGCCGTTAAAATTAATCCATAAGTGACGTGGAATAATTGACGGGCTGCATCGTCATTCATATATTCTGCAAGTTGATCATCTGACACATTATCAAGTGAAGCGACGCTGTCTAAGTCTGGCGTTACATGGTAATACTTCAGCGCTTCTTCAAAGTTTTCGAGGGCAAATGTATGCATGCGTCTGTATAAACCAGGATTCACATTTGCAATCACACGAATTGCTTCAAGCCAGTTCGTTCCTGCAGTTTTCACGTGGAAAATCCCTTTTGTATATCTCGCGATAATCGGGAATACCATGAACTTATCACTGCCGGAATGGATACTTAGTTTGTAACCAAAGTGTTCTGCAATCAGAGCGTGCTCGCGAAGTTCAACTTCAAACTGTTCAACGTCTCCGATGTAGTCGATTCCCTTTTGGAATTCCCCGCAGAATCTTGGTGCTAGACTGACAACTGTCACGCCTCTTTCGATGAGTTCATTTGCAACGAAGAAGTGAGAAATCGGTGCTGTAACCGTTTCTGTTTCATCAATCGAAATTTCAAAGTCGATTGCGCGATCTTCCTTACTGATGTATTCATTATAGATATGTGTCGTGTATGTAATCGCTTCATCGTAAAGCAAGATGTTTCTCATCAAAGAAGCTTCGTCAAATGACAGCGATAAACCATTCACTTCAAATGTTTTGTTTAAATACTTATCGAAATAGCGTTGTTTGACTTCTTCAGGTACATTGTTAAATTCCTCAGCGATTACTTCATCAGATGCTTCTTCAATTGTTTTATCAATCTGATCCGAACAGTCCAGCGTAATCATGGATACGCCTAATGATAAAGCATATTTAATATCCGATTCTTCTTTAATATGGTCGCCGTCTGCACCGTAACCGCCTTTATAGCCTTCTTGGAACACTGCGAATGCAGCAGCGTCAAGCATATCTGTCATTGAACGATTTGTCAGTGTCAATTCGCGAATACTTTGCTGTGCAAGAACTGGTTTAATTTCTTTCCCTTTGACCGTTTCAATATGTCCTGGGGAAGCTAAGCCTAGGCGATCTCCCAAACCGATTGTTGCAATTTCAGTGCCAAATGCGCGTGGTGCTGTATAATCGAAATAACGGTTCAGTACGAGACGGTTTTCATAGGTTAAAGGACAAGCCTTCCCTTTTCCGCCGATGTCCGTGCCTTCTAAGTCGTCGTATAGTTGGCCATTACCTGTTGCTAGAATATATTTTTCCGCTTGATCTTTAACCATCAATAAATGGACATCATCACTAGTCGTGTGAGATTCTTTGTATACTTTTAGTCCAGCTGAGTCTGAAGCTATTTTTCCTTGTGCTAATAAATCAATCGTTGGTAATAAGTGCTCCATGAGATCAATCCTTTTTAGTTTATTTAAAAGTCATACTATTGGACAACAAGAAAATAACAACGTTGTTATTTATATGGTATCTGATTTATAATGAAAGAGCAAGAACATTCTTGCACGGACATAGGATAATTGAAAACGAATTCATCATATAGAAACGGGGTTTTTATTGCGTGCAATCAACGAAAGGCATATCGTATAGGCAGTTAAGTGCTTTTTTTATTCCCTTAGGGGTCTCGGCCAGTTTGACTTCAGTAACACATGTAATTATTAACGGAACATTGAGCAGGGGCGAAAATGCTGTTTTCATTATTGCATGTTATGCGGTTGCTTTGTCTTTGTTCGGGATAATTGAACGTCCCATGATTGTTTTCCGTCAAACTTCTTCTGCATTGGTGACCGATCGAAAGTCGTTTAAACTAATCGGCAAATTCTTCATATATGTTTTGGCCGTGACGATGCTATTAAGTGCCGGGGTGGCGTTTAGCCCCATAGGCGGTTGGATGTATACAAACATTTTCGGTGCTACGCCCGATATGGTAAAAGCGATTTCCGTTACATTTCAAGTCATTCTCTTAGTCATTATTTTTTCTGGGATTCGAGGGCTATATCAAGGGATTATTATTACGCAGTTAGCGACAAACTGGTTGACGATTGGGGTTGTTGTCCGTCTTATTGCGATGTTTATCGCGGCTTACCTATTTGTTCATTTCGATTATATTACGAGTGTTAGCGGAGCGATTATTTTTCTCGTAGGGATGCTTGTGGAATGTCTTGTTAGTGTTTACAAAGGGAATTTGTTTTTACGAAAAGAATTGAATGTTAAGGATCCTTACCAATTAACACAAAAAGATGTTTCTAAATTTTATTTTCCGATGATGTATTATTTTCTGCTTCAAACGATTCTTATACCCGTCATTTATATTTTATTGGCAAAATCGCATGATATTGAAATGGGAATTGCCTCATTCGCGTTAGCTTTTAGTATTACCAATATGATTCTGGGTTTTTTCATGTATACGCATCAACTCGTCTTGCAATTTTATGAACATAATAAACAAAAAGTGATTAAATTTCTGATTGTCGTTAGTATTTTACCAACATTATTGTTGTGCATATTATGCTATACGCCAGTGGGAATGTTGTATATGCGTGTGATTATGGGTGCGGATGAGGCATTGTCATTGGCAACAATCGCGGTGTTGAAGTTCTTTATTATTAAAACCCTTGTATTCCCTTGGGTGGATTTTCTAAATGGGTTTTTAATGCTGAATAGGCAAACCAATAAAATGCTGCTTGCTCAAATTGGAAATATTATTGTCGTGATCGTAAGCCTGCTATTCTTCGTTCGAATTTCGCCGCATCTAAATGGTATAAACGGCTCGATTGCCGCTTCATTGGGCGAGTTGGCTGGATTTATTATTGTTAGTTTTATTATTTATCGGATGAGTGACCGGTTTAGGGATAGGCAGATGTTGAAACAGTAACGTCGGTGAGTTAGTCTAATAAAATTAACCAAGTACTTGAATGATTTATTGTTCAGGTACTTGGATTTTTTAATATATCGTTGATTTCCGTTGCAGGCGGACGCTTTCCGCGGGCAACACCTCAGTCTCCTCGGCGCTTCGCTTCTGCGGGGCCTTCGGTTGATGCTGATTCCGCAGGAGTCGCCGCCCTCCACTCCAATCAACTATAGATTCTATTATATATAGAAAGTCATTTAATGAAATTCCTCTAATGTGTTGACTCATTTGTACTCAAGAGTAATAGAAAAACCAAATCTTTCATAACCTATAACTGTTTCATTACTATTTATTTCACGTACATCGCTAGTCTTGCTGATTCTATCATGCCCTCGCTAACCAATTTAGCCATTTCGTTTGCGCCTTTTTCAGTGAAGTGTGTGCAATCGGTTCCGTTTACTGAGATCATGTAAAGCTCTTTTGCGTTTTCATAGCCGATTGATGATAAATAGGCAATACTTCTTTCCATCAAATCAATAAGGAATACATCATTTTCCTTGGCCAACTCTTTCATTGCATTACAATAATCCTTGAAATCCATTAAAAATTCACCATTAACATAATGAAGTCTGCCTACAGGAGTAATCAGCACGGGTATTGCATTTTTGGCTTTGGCTGCGTTGATATACTGCTGTAAATAGAATTTATAACTGCCGTAAGGTTCTGTATAGCGTTCTGGTCGATCTTTTGTTGAGTCGTTATGTCCCATTTGAATGAAAAGGTAATCATTTGCGCTTATTTCTTCTGCTATTTTAGCTAATCTACCTTCAGTGATGAATGTTTTGGAACTTCGGCCACCTACTGCATGGTTTTTGATAACTACGTCGTCTGTTAAATAATCCGCGATAAATTGACCCCATCCCGCTTGTGGAAATTGTGTTGAATCATAATCACGGACCGTTGAGTCTGCAGCTAAATAGATTGCAACTTTATTTCTTGTCATGGATAAACCTCGCCTTCGGAAAAATAGACCAGGAACCCTTTATAGGTTCCTGGTTTCTTTGGTAATTATTACTTTAAAGAGCATCTTTCATTCCGCTATTAGCGATTTCCGTTCCCATTTCCGTTGTTGTTACCATTACCATTGCTGTTTCCATTTCCTTTACCGTTGCCTTTGCCAGGTGCCTTCTTCAATCCTTCAATCGCTTCTGCCAAAGCCACAATCGCTGCACTCAATTCTTCTTCTGTTGCAATCGTTTCTAGTGTTGCTTCCGCTGCTTCAATGGCTTCTTGCAATGCTGCAAATGACGATTTTGTATACTTTTTCTTGTCATTTGAAATCACTGTTGCTTCTGCAATCAATTCCTCTAACTCCGTTATATCAATCAAAGGGGGATCTTCTGGTCCAACGACTTCGTCAAATGTTGCCCAAATAATTGCCCACTGATTTTCCTTAACCGAAAGAATTCGACCTTTATGATCAAAAGTAAAGAGGTTCTCAAAACTTCCGAGAATGTCAGCGGAATGTTCAGCTGATAGTTCTTCTCCTGATTTATTTACCGTTCGTGTTCCGTTAAAGAGATAGTTTCGATCCGATCCCAACGCTGAAGGATAACTATCTTTGGACGTCCCAGACGTTTTTATGGAAATGAAACCGTTGATTGTGAAATCGGTTGCGATTCCACCATACGTTGAAAAGCCCAAGTTTGTGCCATTTTCAGCACTAATATTATTTTCAGCGATGACGCCCGGGTTACTGTTACTTGTATAACCGTACGTGCCATTACCAAAAGCAAGGCTGTTTTTAATGACATGCGGAACGTGAACCCCTTCCCCGCCGAGTTTGAATCCGTTTTTGTCGCCGCTGCCTACATGACCGTTCGACAATGTTCCATTATTAAATGCAATACTGTTTTCGATCAAAACAGCACCGATCGCGCCTGTGCCAACTTTCGTATACAAATCCCAACCATCATCGATATTATTGTAAGCAACTGTTCCTCTGAAGACGTTTCCATCACCAGAAGTTAATTTCGCCGCAAAACCATCCGCATTATTTTCAGCCGGATCACTATTGTCGAATGAAATACTGTTTAGAATCAGGTTATACGATGGCCATTTCGATTTGTCTTCTTCATATGCATCCGTACGGCTAATTTGCAGACCTGTATCGCCGTTTTCAAACGTCCTGATATTTTCAATCGTGTTGTGGCTGCCGCCTATTGTATACCCTTTTGTATTTCCGGCAGACCGTGCAAAGTCAATCCCTTCGACATGCCAGTAGTTCCCGCTATGCACGACGCCTTCCGATTTTTTATCAAAATCAATAAGCGGTCGTTCAGTTGCATCAGGGTCAGCAATCAAGTATTTCATCGCTTCTTTTGTTCCGTCATTAAACTTTTTGATTTCAAGTGGCGACGAACGAACATAATGACCTTCGAGGACAATAATTTTTTGTCCTTCCATTACGAATTCAATCGCGGTATCTAAATCGAGTGGAGATTCTTTCGTCCCGTGTCCCGCGCTTGTTCCAACTGGCGACACGTAAATATTGCCGTCCTCCGCATATGTTTTCATCGTTACCGTGAAGTTCCGTACAATTTTATTATAATTTGTTAAATACTGTGTATCGTCAGGCAAAAAAGCGATGCTAAAATTTGTATCCGCATTATCGTTAATAATCGTCGGTAAATCAACGACTTTTCCTGCTTCGACAACTGCATCTTCCACGATGATGTCTTGCCCTTTTTTAACCGTTACCGTTCCATTAACATTCGATTTAACGAGTAATGAATATTCCGTTTTGGAAACTTTGTCTAAAGACATCACTTCCAATTCAGGTGTTACCGCTCTAGCAGGAGGCGATACTTTTGGTGAATCTGTCGCTGCAGCCGTTACTGTTAAATCGATGTTGCGAACTTCAATCGTCGCTAAACGCGCTGTATAAAAACCGACGTACATTTTCCCGTCTTGCGTTGTTAAGATTTCAGGTTCATGAATGATTTCTTCTTGACCGTCATTTATTTTACCCGTGAAACCGCTATTCGTTTTTTCTAGTGTAAGTCGATAATTTTCTGCGGTATTATTCGCATCCGGCCTTGTTGGGTCCAACATGATTTTTTGGATGCCCTGACTGCCTTCCCCGTCAGAAGCGACTACACCCGTTCTCGCAAATAATTGTGTGCCCATCGGCTCGCGTGTTCCGCCGCTAAATCCGCCGATCGCGGCAATGTTCGAAGCAAAAACGCTTGAATCATTCGCGGGCCCGTTCACATCTCTCGCCATAATTCCGAAAGATTCTTGGCCATCATAAGGCGTTTTCGCAAATGCTTGCACTTTAATATCCGCCGATAAAACAAAGTTTTCTTTTTCAGCATCAAGCTCCGTATAGTAAAATGTGATTCCATCATGATCGCCTGTGATTTTCCCGCCGCCTTCAAGTGCGACAAGTTTAATCGCGCCATCTTCTAGTACTTCAATATAATTATTGGCTGTGGAAGATGATTGACCGAATCGGATTTGTTTCCATTCAGGTTCTACTTTTTCTCTTACAGTAACTTTATAATCGATTGACGCTAAGCCTGAATCAGCTGGAATTATGTTAATACTATATGTGCCGGCTGTTTGATTATCAAAATTAGCTGTATCAATCGTATATTCGGCTTCCGGCAAGATTTCCCGATCCGAATTATCATAGACTTTCGAAACGACTAATCCGCTACTTTCAAATTCATCGCCAATATAATAAGTAGTTTTAGGATAATTCGTCACTTCGATTCCTTCCACTTCTTTTACCTTTACAGTAACCGGGAAGGATACTTCTTTTCCTTTATGAAAAATCAATACTGTTTTAGTTCCCGCAGTTTCCGAATCAAACCCAGATACTCTTAGTTCATCCCTTGTTAACCGAACTTCTTTTCCATCGCTATATTTTCCATAGACCGCCAAACCTGCTAAATTTAGTTCATCTCCTATGAAATATAGCGTTTTGGTCGGTAAATCTCTGATTTCTAATGCTGTTATGTCTGCATCTTTAACATTGACATTAAAATCGATGGTTTGATCTGGTGTTTCCGTTGAGGTAATTGTTATTGGAAAATCACCCGCTTCTTCAAATACATACCCTTCTTCAAATGAAAAACTATATTGTCCGTCTGACAACTCTGCCGTTTTATAACCATCATTGTAAGTAGCAACAACTATTAAACCTTGAGGGTCAAATAAATCACCTTTGTAATAATCAATTTTTGCTGGGTAATATTTGATTGTTAAATCAGTAACCGTTAAAGCATGTATTTCAAGATCAATCGCCGCAGAGACGCCATTATAGTTAATCGCAATCCTGTTGGGACCGACTACACTACTATCGAATCCTGTCACTATATAATCTTTATCCGAGACAACTTCCGTGCTACCATCTGAAAATTCTGCAATAACGACAAGCCCATTGAGATCAAGCGTTTCACCAATCAAGTAATCAGTTTTCATATTGGTCGGATCGACAACTAAACTCTCTACCTTACGATTATCTACTTTGATTTCTGCATCGCTAAACGTAACTTCCGCATCCCTTGCGACAAAGACGCCTGCAAATATTTCATCAGAAAACAGGCTCTCAAGCACTTGCGGCTCACTATCTTCCCCGTTCACAGATACGACATACGTATCGCCCGACTTTTTAATCGTTAAGTCGTATTCGCTTCCCGTCGTCGGGATATTGCTATCAAATGGATTCAATTTTGTTTGTGTGCCATGCTTATAAAATCCTTTTACTGATTGATCTAAACCGCCTACGGCAACATAATTCGATTCATGACCGCTCGAATTTCTATGCGCGCCGATTTCGTCGCGAATCATTAGCCCGAAGGAGACTTGATTATTCGCTCCAAATTTGTGGACAGTGGCTTTCGTAGTAATTTCAAAGTTCGTGTTAGATGGTAATTCTTTATGATAGAAAGATAGTCCATCAACAGAACTAGAGATTTTACCGCCTGCTGCCGTTAAAGTTACAGAGCCATCCTCATTTATTACCGGGTCCGGGTTGCTATTATCACTCGTATTACTACCGAACACACTAAATTCCCAATCCCCTAGCTCAACTTCACCTTCAATTGCCAAGTTAACATTCGAATACTCAACTTTTGCGTTTCGTGCAGTGAAAAGCCCTGCATAATTGATATCGCCTGTAAAATCTTCAATCACTTTTACTTCATCGCCAATTTTAACAGTGACCAGATTTCCGCTCTTCCTCACACTCAACTCATAAACTGCGCCACTTGACGGAGGGGTAATCACATTGTCAAAATCAACTTTAGTTAATGCCCCATCTAATCGAGTGAATGATTTCATATTTTGATCAAGCGCACCTACAGCGACATAATCGCCGACTCCATATTCAATTCCATGCAGATAAGCATGAACATCATCGCGCAACATAACACCGAATGATACTTGGTTATTCGCATCGAAATGCTCCACTGTAGCGGTTGCGGTAATTTCAAAGTTTGCATCCGTCGGGACTTGTTTAAAATAATAAGCAATCCCATCTGAACTAGATGAAATTTTACCCCGGTTACCAGAACTTCTTAATACAACCGTATCGGTATTTTCTTCACTTTCCGTGATTTCAAAGTTATCCTTCGTTATTTTATCCTGGCCCCCGACATCGCCGAATACGGTTCCATGCCAATCACTATAAATCGTAGCAATTTCATTTGTTGGAATGATAGGGTCTTCAGATTGAGTTTCTGCCGCAACTGCCGTAATATTCATATTTGGTATCAATAAAATAAAAATCATAAATACAGCAAGTAATCGTCTATGCTTCTTCATTTGTAACCTCCTATGGATTGCGTTTCATAATATCGAACACTGTTCATAAAAAGGAACGAGAACCTTTAATACGATTCTCGTTAGTGATAGCGCTTTTATAAATTGATAAGTAAAGTTTTTTTAGTGCTTATTGGGACATCTCAAACTAAATCTCTCTTATAAATGAAACATCGACAATCTAACTAATAATAAACTAGCGTAGGAGCCTTACAAGTGGTAGCCAACCGAACAGCGAAGGGTTCGGTTTGTTTAATTTCTGCGCACTTTGCAGAAATTAAACAGGTTAACCTAAAGCAGTGGTCTTCTACCTGGCTTTTCGCGGGAGGCATCCACCAAGTGCGGAAAGATACAGTTCAATCTTTCCCTAGCGCCGGAGCGTTTTTTATGAGCAACTATTAATCTACAATAACCTCTATCAAACAAGTTACCCCACAAATATCCTCCTTTCATTTATTAAAACTTAACCAAGCCCTCCACCTTAACAGCTTGACCTGTTTTCAGTGAGATGTTGCCAGCGATTCCGGTTAGGATGGATGTTGCACCGTCGATATGTGATGCTGCTCGGTTGAATTCATCTTCTGCTGGTTCACCGAAAAGGTCTTGTAAAAGAATTGGATCTCCGCCGCCGTGGCCGCCCTTTCCTTCTACAACTTCAACTTCGTATGGCTCGCCGAACATCGGTAGAACTCTGACCGATTTCTCTTTCAGCTTGCCTTCATCACTTTTTGAACCACCGGAATTTATATAGGATTGTTCTCGAACTTGCACTTCGATTCTTCCTTTACTGCCATTGAAAGAAACAATAAAACCTTCCCAAGGTAAATACGCATTTAATGAATACGTCAAAATGGCTTTATTCTTATAAGTAACCATCACGCCTAATGTATCTTCAATATCGATGCCGTCCCCGAAGACGCTTTGATCGCGTTGGTAACCATCATCTTTTTCAGCATCTAAATACAAAGCTTTCAAATGATCATTCTCTTCTAATTGAATTGCAAATGGATCGCCCTTCGCATTTTCGCTACCATGTGCACGTTGATAAAACTTTGTTTCGCCGCGTGCTTCAGCATTCTCTTTACCGTAAAAACGAAGACCGCCTGTAGCATAAACCGTTTCCGGCGTAGAATCTAACCAGAAATTAACCAAATCGAAATGGTGCGTCGATTTGTGAACGAGCAAACCGCCGCTGTTATTTTTATTGCGGTGCCATCTACGGAAATAATCAGCACCGTGCTGCGTATCTAATGCCCACTCGAAATTCACCGAATACACATCACCAATCACGCCATCGCGAATCAATTCTCTGATTTTCGTATTGTGCGGTGCATAACGATAGTTGAAAGTTACACGAACTTCGCGACCTGTTCGGTTAATCGCATCGATAATTTCTTGTGTTTTCTCAGCATCTACTGTCATCGGTTTTTCAGTAATAACATCACAACCAAGTTCAAGCGCACGAACAATATATGTATGATGTGTTCGATCAACCGTCGTTACAATCACAATATCCGGCTTTTCGATTTCAATCATTTTATCAAATTCACTTGCTAAATAAGTATTGATTTTCGGGTGATCATATTTATCTTCTAATAAGCTATTTGAATAATCCATTCTCGTTTGGTTAACATCGCAAAAAGCAACCAATTGACAAGTATCTCTGTAATCTTCGACCATTGCTCCGTAGAAAAATTCAGCTCGACCACCAGTACCGATTAATACGTATTTCTTACTCATTCTGTCATCTCCTAAAATAATGTTATATATATAAATCTGTGATTCAGATTTAAATACCAAATTTACCTTGCTTCGATAACTTGATTTGTCGCTACAGCTTCATGATCAATTCCTTGCGAGATTTCCATTCTCCTCATCACTTGATACGCGGTCCACATAATAATATAAGCTAGAATGCTCACGCTAAAAAATGGGATCAAACCCGGAATCGTGATGACCGTGTAATATAAAGCGACAATTCCCGCCAGCATCAATAAAGTGAAATGAGGATGAGATGCTCCGAGAATGAGTGCATATTTCAAGTACATACTCTTTTTCCAATCATAATGCACATAAATCGGGAAAATATAGAGCAATACAATTGCGTACAAAAGACCAAATATAAACACGCCAAGACGCAGCAGATTAAACATTCCCCCAGTTGGCAGGATAACTAAATCAAAATAAATAATGTAACCGATTACAAACAAAACAACTCCGAAAAGCGTAGATTTGAAAAACTCGCTGCGGTATGTCATCCAAAATGTTTTAAATACCGGAACGTCTTTATCGCCCATTACCCATTTCCGTGTTACAGCGAAAAGAGCGATCGTAGCAGGCATGAAACCAAATATACCTAACCCGAGTACAGTGAACATAATCCACAATAAATTTACATAAGCCAATCTAGAGATGACCTCGCACACTCTGAAAAACTTACCTGTTATTCCTAGTAATTGCATTTGCACGACCCCTTTTTAATCCAATAATCATTTCTGGACGAGTTTGTTTATAATTGAAAAAGCTATCTCTTTCTCATCAATGTATTTCGGAATAATCGCGACGAGTTCAATCGGTTCCGATTCATTATAATAAACATCAAAGTTAATTACTTTTAATGCGTTATCATAAACTTCGACTTCCTCAGTAATTTCACCATCCGCCAATAATGCTTCTAATTCAAAACTTGTTAACTCAATTGTATTGTCTTCATTTCTAAATTCGGTTAAATCATATAATTCTTTGGAATCATAAACTGCAGCTAAAAATTCACGGTCCATGATTAATATATCTCCAGCATGACTAACGATTTCGACAATCAATCTCTCAGCGACTGGTGGATACTGCGAAATTTTAAGTTCCAAATCAGTTGGTAGTTCACTTTTTGCGAGCCCTTTCATTTCTTCCAATGCTTCATCGGGCAAAGATGAAAAGACGAGTATATCAAAACTATTTTCTTCTTTCTGGCATCCTGTTAACAATAGCAATAAAATAATTGCCAATAAGATAGACATCGATTTTGACTTGTTACTCATTTAAAACACTCCTAAAATTATGTACCTAGTATAAAATCAGATTATCGCATCCACTGTATCACGTCTATAATCATATAATGTGATTAGTCTATAAATGTTAATTTATCAACGTTTTCAGACAATGTTAGAAAATGATTATGTCGTAATCTATGAATATTTCAATTTATTTGTTGGGAGCTCAAATAAATTATATATTTTAAAAGTTATGTATGATACAATTTATATAGCAATGTTTAAACTCGCCTACTTTCTGAACACGACCTACAATATCCCGAATATGAAGGGGGGACTATTTTGACAAAAAGCAGAAAGAAATTTTTCATTAAATTGCTCTCATTCATTACGATTATCGCCACATTTCCCGTCTTGATTGTCGGGTTATTTTCATACTTAAAATCATCGGACATTATTCAATCGAATATAACAAATGAAAAAGAGCAAAGTGTTTATCAAATTCAAGCAAACTTTGAACAAGTCCTTCAAACGGTGGATCTTTCAGTGACGAACTTTGTCACATCCTACCAACTGACAAAAACATTAAATGAACCGTTATCAGCAAGCCAGTTTCAACTTTACAATCAAACAAAGAAGGAAATCAATCTTCTCCAACGATTTGATGGCGGAATGGACGACTTCTTATTGGTGAGTACTAAAGAAGGTTGGCGCATCAATAATAATGGTCTTAGGAGGCTAAAACCTGGTCAAGCCGAAAAACTCATTGACCGTTATAGTCATTTATCCTATATGTCCTCTTGGATAATTGAAGATAAGGATGAAGTTTTTTTTGATTCAACAGCTAACTCGTCGTGCAAAACATATATTAATCTAGTTAAAAAGTTGCCGCTTAATAATAATGATAAAAGCGGAATTGCGATTGCTTACATACCGATTTGTTACTTTGAAAATTTGTTAAAGAATAATCTCGATTCAGAAACGATTATGGTATTGGACGAAAACTATCAAGTAGTCGGGCATAGCGACTTTTCAAATATCGGCAAAGACTTTTCTGATCGTCCATTTACAGCGAAACTAAGCTCACAAAAAAGAAATGTTGGACAATATAATGCCAGCAATGATGGAAGCGATTACAAAGTTATCTACCGTAAATCCGATTACAATAATTGGACTTACCTATCCATCATAAAAATAAGCGAGTTGAATAAACAATCTCGTTCTATTGGTTGGTTCACGTTTATCATTAGTTCGGTTATGTTTATCGGCATATTGATTTTTGCACTCATTGCATCACGTAAACTTTATGCCCCGATTAATAGACTCACAGAAACATTGTCCGACTCCTTTTCCAATCATATCGAAAGCGGTAAAAATACTGATGAATTTGGTATCATTGAAAGTCAAATTCACCATATGCTCGAACAAAATGATCAACTTGAATCCAAGTTGCAAGGACAAATTGTTCAGCTGAAACAATTTTTCATGAGCAGACTTCTACAAGGTAACTTGACGACAGCCGAATTGCCGGCTAAAATGGAATCGTTTAATTATCCAAAGTCCTGGAAAGGTTTTTCTGTTCTAGGAATTCAAATTGATTCATTAGATGATCAAAAAAATCTAGTAGATAATGAGGATTTATTGCTATTTGCCATTAATACGATGGTCGAAGAAATGATTCCCCAAACGAATCGAATGACACCGATCGTTGTAAACAGAAGTCAAGTGACGATACTCTTTAATGAGCACGAATCTGAACATGAATTTACTGAAAGAATTACGTCGATTATCAAAGAAATACGCGAACGAATCGACAAAGAGTTAAATATATCCGTAAGTGTCGGGATAAGTAAAACCTATACCGATTTAGTCGATGCGCATCTGGCCCTGAAAGAAAGCCGAGAAGCTTTGCGTTACACGTTGAAGTTCGGTCCAGGATCGATCATCTTTTTCGATAAACTTCAAAGAGAATCGAGCTTCTTCACCTTCTACCCTAGACAAATTGAAAACGACTTATTTAATTCAATTAAGAATGGCGATAAGGCTGAAGTCGATGAAAACTTGGATAAGCTACTGGAATCATTATTCGATGAGCAATTGAGTAATCGGCAATTTGAAATCGCAATTGTCCGCTTGTTAACAAATCTAATTCAATTAACCGAGACTCTTGGTGTGAATGCGCTGGAATTCGAAAAACATAAATCTTTATTCGACCAATTATACGAATTCAGGACTTTGCCGGAAGTCGTCAACTGGTTTAAGAATATGATTATTTATCCGATGATGAATAAAGCTGAAGAACGCACACAGTCTCAATACAAAAATATATCGGATGAAATAATCCACATTGTACATCAGGAGTTCGATTCTGATTTAACGTTGAATTACATTGCGGATAAATTGCATTATAATGCGAATTACTTAAGCAGCATTTTCCGGAAAGAAACGAATATGTCCTTCAGTGATTACTTAACCTTATTCCGAATCAATAAAGCGAAAAAATGGCTTGAAGAAACGGATATCACCGTTAAAGAAATTGCTGAAAAACTTAATTACAACAACTCTCAAAACTTTATTCGTTCGTTCAGAAAAGTTGAAGGCACGACCCCTGGAAAGTATCGGGAAAGCAAAAGAAATCACTAATGAAAATGCCATCATATGAGGGGGCTCTCCTCCCCTATGATGGTATTTTTTATTGTATTATTCATTTGCAAGCTGCCGTACCAACCAATCATAGGATTGTTCGCCGCAAATTTCATGGCCGCCCTCGAATATATGAGATGCTAATGCTTCTTCTGCATTAAATTCTTTATATATTGAAGTCAATTTTCCTAAGGCTAGAGAAACTTGATCTAGAGGAAATAAATGATCCGCATTTCCCGACTCTATGAAAAGCGCTCTCGGAACAATCAATCCGATTAAATCAGGCATCTTGGCGTAGGTTAATATTCCAGGTATGTAATTATCTAGACAATGTCGCCTGTCCATAATACTTCCTTTGAATGTGCTCGTGTAGCCGCTTATCACTGTCGCTTTCAATCTTTCATCAAGAATCGATGTGAAAGCAGCAACTAGTCCGCCGCCGGAAATGCCCATGCAACCAATAAGATTTTCATCCACATAATCCAATGTTTGCACAAAATCAATCAAGCGTCGGCATTCCTGAACTCGCAACCCCGGTAAGGTTTTTCCGACTAATAACAATTGACTCGCAATCATGTAACAAGAGTTATCCGTTGGTAATCCTTTACCCTGATCGGCCTGTAGTTTGCGATCTCCGAATCCGACCAATTCCGGAACGACTACGACAAAACCTTTGTTGACAAGCTCGACCGCGAACTCTTTATGATACCCCTCTTCTGATCTCTTCGAATAGTCGGAATTTAAACCAACCGCTTCCTTACTACCGTACCCATGACCATGGATCGTGACAACAGCCGGAAATTTCCCGTTGTTCCTCGACTTTGGAATTAATACATAAACAGGCATTCTTAGCGGATTAATTGTCGTAATTTCAATACGCATCCTCCAATAAGCGCCCATGTCGGATCTTTCAAGCAACAATGGATTTAAAGGTTCTTTTTTATCATCAAAGTTTCCTAAAGACTTGCGGACCTTTTCTTTCAAACTAGTTTGCCAGTCCGCATTGTATATAGTGGAATGTTGATTAACACATTCCTTATACAAACTCTCTAAATACAAATCAGCAGACCACAATTTAATTCCTCCAAACTGAATTTGTACTATCCACTTATATGCAAGCGTTTTTTAGCAATCCCTCCCTTAACTACCCCCATATAATTAAATCTATAGTTGATTGGAGTGCAGGGCGGCGACTCCAGCGGGATCAAGCGGAAAAGATGGAGAAAGAAGTACACTTTCTCCTTAGGTGAGACCCCGCAGGCAGCGCAGCGAAAGCCGTGACGAAGAACGGCTTTTGCGACCTAAAAGCGTAAGCGTTTGGGAGCACCGGATGTAAGACCGCAAAATTATACAAATCGAACTCTTCGTTGTTCGATTGGCTCAGCGCTCGCCCGCAGGAAAGCGCCGCCCGGAACGGAAGTCAACGGCATCGGATACTTTTCCTATTCCCCCTGCGCTAACTGGACAGCTCCATTATCGTGAATTAATTATCGACATTATTCTTTAATAGATCCCAATAGTGCACCCTTTGCAAAGTGTTTCTGCAGGAACGGGTAAACGAGTAATACAGGAACTGTTGCGACTACGATGACTGCCATCTTAACTGATTGTGATGGCGGTGGTACGTCTGTGTATTCTGCACTGTCGTAGTTCATGCCGGTAGCCAAAACAACAATTTGACGAAGTAATACTTGAACAGGCCATTTTGCGGCATCGCTCAAGTACAATATCGCGTGCATATACGTGTTCCAATATGTAACCGCGTAAAACAATGAAATCGTTGCGATTGCCGGTAATGAACATGGAATGATGATTCTAAATAAGATTCCAAAGTCATTCGCCCCGTCAATCTTAGCTGATTCCTCCAAACCATAAGGCAGGTTCTGGAAGAAAGTTTTCAATATAATCATGTTAAAAACGTTAATTGATACTGGGATAATTAGTGAAGCCAATGAATCTAGCAATCCCGTTTGTTGAACAACGATAAACGTTGGAATGATTCCACCGTTAAATAGCATCGTAAAGATAATGAAGAACATAATATATCTTCTTCCTACAAGATCTTTACGCGATAGCCCGTAAGCTGTTAATGTGGATAATAGCATGCTCCAAAGCGTTCCCGCTACAGTTACAAATATTGAAACCATAACAGATTTCACAACAGTATCCGTTGAAAAGATATATTTATAGGCACTTAATGTGAACTTAGTCGGAAATAAGAGGAACCTCTTCTCTGCTATTTCTGCTCCAGTTGCAAACGAACTACCGACAACGTGAATGAACGGCAGTATCATTATTAAGGCTAAGATTGTCAGTAATGTGGCGTTAATGATATTAAATATGCGTGTGCCTATTTGCTTGTCACCAATCATTTTTTAATCCTCCTAAAAAATTATTAATAAACTCCTTCTTCGCCGTTCTTTTTCGCTAACCAGTTAGCAAAAACAACTAAAGCGAGACCGACGAATCCCTTGAAAAATCCAACTGCTGTTGCGTAACTGAATTGACCCTGTCTGAGTCCGGCAACATAAACGTAGGTATCAAAGATTTCTGCAACATGTCTATTAGTTGAGTTCATCAATAAGTAAACATGTTCAAATCCTAGTTCAAGTACATCACCGATTTTTAGGATTAATAGGATTACAATGACACTCTTAATAGCAGGCAGCGTAATATGCCAAATTTGTCTAAAGCGATTCGCGCCGTCCATTTTAGCAGCCTCATATAATTGAGGGTCAACTGAAGCGATTGCAGCAAGGAAAATAATTGTTCCCCATCCTGCTTCACGCCAAATGATTTGCAAGATATACATCGGACGGAACCAAGTAGAATCTAGCAGGAAGTTAATAGGTTGGAAACCGAAAAACTCCAACACGCCATTAATGATTCCGCCATCAAGCGTTAGTAGAACATAACTGATAGAAACGACAACAACCCATGACATGAAATGGGGTAAATAAATTAGCGTTTGAATCGCGCGTTTATAATAATTTCTTCTAACCTCGTTTAACATTAATGCGATAACGATCGGAATCGGGAAGAAGATAAATAACTGCAAACCAAACAATATGAGGGTATTTTTTAAAATCATCCAGAAATCTGGCGAAGAAAATAATCTTCTAAAATGTTCGAATCCTACCCATTCACTACCAGAAATACCCAAATACGGTTTGTAATCTTGGAAAGAAATAATCAATCCGTACATCGGCACGTACTTATATATAAACAAATATATAAGTCCTGGAGCGATCATCAAATAAAGCAATTTATTCTTCGCGATTTGTTTTAATAATTTACTTTCCTGTTTAGGCTTGCTTTTAACTACCTCTCGTGTCGCAACCTCGCTACTCATACTCATCACTCTTTCTGTAAGTAGATGTATATTAATTTCCTATAAAGAATAAAGGAAGCCCACTAAAGAACTGGTCTTCCTTCACCTTTTAATTATCTAGAAGCGTTGAATTCTTCAATAATTTTGCTTCCGCCTTGTGCTTTCCACTTCTCGACTTCAGCGTCAAAACCAGCTTCGTCGATTTCGCCTAACATGTAGTTGTATGTTGCATCATTGATGATTTCTTGCAATCTAGCACCGTCTTTAACATACGTATCTGAATCTAACGTTATCGTAGGGTCGTGAATTAAGTGCTTATCATTTTCTAGTATTAGCTCTTCAACTTTTTGTCTTGGCTCATAATTGTGTTGTGATTCATATCTTCCGTTAGTTGCTGGTTCGCCGATTCCCAACATATTGTAAGCGAATACTTCTCTTTCGATTGTATCTTGATCATCGCCAACAACCGCAAAACCGTTTTCAACTGTATAGTGTTCACCTTCTACACCCCATTGTACGAGGTTCGAAAATTCTGGTGTCATCATTAGATCGAAAAATGCTAGAACGTCTTTAAGTTCTTCTTCTGTCTTAATTGCAGATTTAGGGAATACGATTTCGTTGTTATATCCCGGGTTAGACCAAACTGTAAACTCGCCGCTTGGACCTGCAACATAGTTGTGAACGTCATACTCTAAATCAGGGTTGAGCTCCATAGCATCGTTATACATGCCTAGCACATCAACCATAGCGCCTACATACATGCCTGCTGTTCCATTTTTAAACATTGCTTGCTGATCTTCTTTACTTGTTACAGGGAAATCCTGGTTCATGAATTTATTATCTCTTAACTTCTTAACAAAGTTCATAGACTCTTTGTACTCTGGGAACATGAATTCCGGTAATAGTTCGCCGTCTTTCTCGCCCCAGTTATTTGGAGTTCCGTGCCATGACGCAATTGTCTTGAAGACTCCGAAGACTAAATCGCTTCTATCCGTTAAACCGATTGTGTCATTCTTACCATTTCCGTCTGGATCATCTTCTGAAAATGCTCTTGCCATTTCATAAAACTCATCTACAGTTTTTGGTGCTTCTAGTCCAAGCTTATCTGCCCAATCTTTACGATAGATAAGTCCTTGTCTAGAAAACGGACGACCTTGATATAATGAATACACTTTTCCGTCTACCATTGTGTTCTTAACAACTGTTTCATTCAATTTAGCTAAATTCTTAAACTCATCAAAGTAAGGTCCGATTTCCCAGAACTGGCCATCGCGGATTGCTTCTTTAAACTGAATAACCTGGTCCGCACCCATAGTAACCGCTTGCGGGAATGTTCCTGTAGCGAAAGCAGTATTCAACTTATCACTATAGTTGTTATCCGGAACCCATTCGATGTCTAGCTCAACATTCGCTTTTTCTTCAAGCAATTTTTTAAGCTTGTCATCTGGAACTTCCGCTGTATGAAGCTTCGTCATGATCGAAATCTTTGGTTTAGCTTTTTCTTCAGCCTTGTCTGTTGCGCCGTCTTTCTTGTCTGTGGAACCGCCTTCATCGTTACTGCATGCAACTACAACAAGCATTAAAACCATTGAAAATAGTACTACCAACATCTTCTTTAACTTCAATTCATCTGCACCCCTTTTGGTTTATACATCTTTTTCTGTATTGCCTTTTGGAACTGTCCTCATCATAAGACAACTCTGATAATTTCGTATATAATCAGTTTCTTATCCAACCCGCAAACCTTGTCGTATCGACATGATAACGCTTACAACCTAATGATATGATTATCGTTTTTATGTAATTAAACCTACCTTTCGGGAAAATTGGCAATCAAAAATGAAAACGTTGTTATATTATGTTACATTATTATCAATGACGAAATACGGAAATGGGTGATTATAAATGAACGTGACAATAAAAGACATAGCTAAAATCGCAGGTGTCAGTTATTCAACTGTTTCCAAAGCGCTGAATAATAGCCCCTTAGTAAAAAGCGATACAAAAGAACGAATTGTCGCTATCGCAAAAGAAATCGGGTATGAACCTAATTTTGCTGCTCAACGACTTGTTTCAAAACAGACGAAGATTATCGGTTTGATATGGCCGACAATTGAACGTGTCGTTCTTTCCACGTTAGTTACTAAAATTAGCGATGAAATAAATAAAACACCCTACTCCATGATTCTCTCCGTCGATCCTGTGCAAGCTTCTTTGGAGACATTTAGGCGGTTCCAGGTAGATGGAATTATTTTATTCGAGGAAAATGTAGATGTTGCGGTCGACCCAAGTTCTACTCCCTTATTATCGTATGGAGTAGCCAGAAAAGGACCAGCCAATTATCCAATTATTGATGCAAATCATGAACAAGCCATGTATGAAGCCGTCAAATATTTATACGCTTTAAATCATGCAAATATCGCCTATATCGGGGACTTTTCCCCTACGGACCCGATGCAGGTGCAAAAGTACAAAGGATTTGTCAAAGCAATGAAGGATTTTAACCTTCCTGTCGAAGAACATAATCTTATTAACACATCTGGATTGGATTGGTACGACGGCTACACCGCGACAAGGAAGTTTTTAAGCCTTCCAAATCGACCGACTGCAATTGTCGGCGGGAGTTATGATATTAGCGGCGGGATTATTCGCGGAATTAAGGAAGCCAATCTCGATATTCCAAAAGATATCTCCATTATTAGTTATGACAACATCCCCCAAATGGAAAACATGGAAATCCCACTGACAAGCATCGGCGTCCCCGTCGATAAATTAGCAATTGAAATCGTCCAATCGATGATTAAGATTATTGAAGAAAAAGAAAGCCAACCAGTCGTTATTAAAATGACACCTGAATTGACGGTTAGAGCTAGTTGTAAATAAAAAAACTAGGCAGTGTACATTAAAAGTCCTACTATTATATAAATGAACTAAACAGCAAGAAAGGCGGGATCTTCATGAAACGGTTTATCTATTTAGTCATTACAATGCTTATCATTATTTTCGTTAGTATGTTTGGCGTAAGGGAATGGGTAGCAATGAATAAGGAAAATCCCAAAGAAATGGATTCAGATACAGAAAAATTGAACGAAGAAAATTGGATTGGAGCGTGGACGGCCAGTCTGCAGGCTCCTTTTGAAGATGGAATTTCTTCGGAAGGATTTGAAGATCAAACTCTCAGGTTCATTGTTCAGCCACATATTGATGGTGAAAAGATACGGATTCGTTTATCCAATGCATTTGGCACTGACCCATTAACGATTGATGAGGTGTATGTTGCGTCTTCAAAAAATGGGGCTGATACTGTTCAGGGCACGGATAGAAGACTCACCTTTGAAAACGATGAAAAAGTAACGATTCCTCCAGGCGAGAAAGTCTTTAGTGATCCAATCGAGTTTAAGGTTAGCAATGAAGAAGTACTTGCCATAAGTATTTATGTTCATGATAAAACCGGACCAGCCTCTTGGCATCCCCGTTCTATTCAAACAAGCTTTATTTCCTCAGGCAACCATGCTGCAGAAAGTGATGCTTCCGTTTTTGGAAAGGAAGTCGAAGCATGGTTTTGGCTGGATGGGGTCGATGTTATTCCCGATTCCGCGGTAAACGGAGCTGTAGCTGCAGTCGGAAGCTCGATAGCGAACGGAAATTATTCAACGTTAAATAAGAATCGGCGATGGCCTGATTTTCTGGCAAATCGTTTCAACGAGGAAAATTCAGAAGTCAAGATGTCTGTATTGAATGCAGGAGTCTCTGCAAATCAATTGCTCAACAGCCCCCCAGAGAAAGGAGAGCATGTATTGGCCAGACTCGATCGCGATGTTTTCAGCCAATCGGGATTGACGGCTCTTATTTTGCATGCGGGGCTAAATGATATACGACACCATCCCGAATATAGTGCCGAAAAAATAGTTGGAAGAATGAGAGAGGTCATTAATGCAGCACATGAAGAGGGCCTAAAAATCTATGGTGCAACATTAACACCATTTAAGGGATCCGGGATGTACACAGAAAAAGGTGAAAGAACCCGGCAGGAGGTTAACAGCTGGATCCGCACTAGTGAAGAGTTTGACGGAGTGATCGACTTCGATAAAGCGCTGAGAGATCCGGATGAACCAGTACGCCTCCTTTATAAATTTGATTCTGGCGACCATTTGCATCCAAATGATGCGGGCTATGAGAAAATGGCTGATTCGATTGATTTAACGATGTTTAAATAAAAGGTTTTTAATATGTTGGATTTTGTAAGGTATAAACTAAAAAGAATGGATTTGCGAGTGAAAGCCGTCTAGAACTAGGCGGCTTTTTACATACTGTTGTTGTTAATAATTTTTGCTTGCACTTATAAGTAGTTTGCTTGCACTCTGATGGGTTTTGCTTGCAGTTTGAATTAGTTTGCTTGCACTTGCATGACATTTGCTTGCACTAAAAGGATGTTGCTTGCAAGTCGGAACCTTCTACCCGCCCCGAAACTTACAATCAAGCTACTTCGCGGAGAAAATAATTAAATAACTCTCCTTGTTTAGTGATATCAGCGGTTCAAATAAAAAAAGAGTACTTGAATAATGATCCATTCAAGTACTCATAAAAGTTATTAATTTCATTCCACCGAAATATAACAATCATGGTTCTGTAATATAGAAAGAACATGATCATATTCGGATTCTTCTACTTCTAATTTCAATAAATGGGTCGGATTGGCGTCTTCTCCGCGGAATACATCTTCATCGACGACAATCGGCGCATTTGCACCAATCGGTCCGACGCTTCCCGGCATTCCTGAACCTCCGATGTTTGTCGGAAAGAATGGCGTAAACATCCTCGTATCACTTTCTTCGCCCATTTCATCGATAACCAGATTCTTCACTTTCGCTGTTTGCAAACTTGCACGTACGGATTCGGCATCATTTTCGCTCTTTAAATAAACTTCTACACTTCTAGTCATTAGGTTCATCCCCTATTCACTTATAGTTTAAGTTATATACAGGATTCCCCAATATAAGATGTGTAAACCAAATGTAGCTCCGTACGAGATGAGTTTACTTTAACCCTTTCACTAAAAAATCTTGAATAATTTCATTTTGAATTGCCGGGTGGCAAGTCAATGAACAATCGTTTTTCAGCATATTAACTTCCCCGCCGCTTAAGTTAGTTGTGACCGCGCCAACTTCATTCGCGAGAATCATGCCGCCTGCAATATCCCACGGCGCAAGATTCATCGTTAAGTACCCGTCTACGATTCCCTCTGATACATAAGCCAGTTTTAACGCCGCTGAACCATACGCACGAGCACCGCGAGCCTTTTCAACTAATTGTTGCACAACCTTTTCATCGATCACGCTATTTTCACATAACCACTTATGATTCAATCCAAGCACAGCTTCTTCAAGGTTAAGATCTTGTTTTAACGGCGACAGCTTTTCATCATTTTTATAAGCGCCTTCATTTCGTTTGGCACTATATAGAACATCCGCCATGACATCGTAAACAAAACCAATTTCACCGATGCCTTGATGGAATATTCCGATTGAAATCGCGAAATTTCTTCGTTGTTGCACAAAATTCATCGTGCCATCAATCGGATCCACAATCCAAACCGTGCCGTCCAACGACGTAACGTCATCGCCGTACCCTTCCTCACTAAATAACAAATGGTCCGGATACGTTTTCCGAATATTTTCGGCTAAGAAATACTCAGTTTCTTTATCAACCGTCGTGACAAGATCCTTTGCATGCGCTTTTGTTTCAATTGTCATGGGATCATTAATCTTTTGGCGAATCAATTCACCAGCCTCATATACCCACTGTTTTGCATGTTCATAGATTTCATTACGAACAGCAATATTCATATCCATATCCCCTACCTCCAAGTTAAACCGGTTTATGCTTCTGCATATTTCTTTCTTAAAAACGCGATGCTATCGTTAATATGCGGTTCTTGCGTGTTTTCTAAAAGTACGTTCATGAAAGGTTTTTTCGGTTTGATTAATTTGAAAACAGCATCGTAATTTAATAAGCCTGTTCCTACCGGCACCATTTTAATCCATCCGTCCTCAATAATAAAATCTTTTGCATGCATAGCTACCATTCGGTCACCGAGTAAATCCATTGCTTCTTGGAAAACTTCTTCTTGACGGTGGTAGTTATCCGGATCCAGGAAGTTTGCCGGATCAAAGATCACTTGAAGATTAGGCGAATCAATACTATCTAAAAGTCTTCTCAATTTTTGCGGCGTATGGACAGGGTGATTGATGCCCCCTTCGATTGCGACGATTACGCCGAATTTTTCAGCTTCTTCCACCAGTTCGCGCACGCTATCAACGACATCGAGGAAAGGTTGTTCTTCGAAATTATCTGTCGTATAACCCATTTTTTCATGAACGTTTCCAGTTTCCGTTCCGACGATGCTGCAGCCAAAGTCTCTTGCGAAACGAATATGCTCTTTAAAGCGGTCCAATTCTGCCTGTCTTTTTTCTTTATCCGGATGAATCATATGGATATAGCAACCCAATACAGCAATTTGAACATTCTTTTCAGCAAACTTGCCGCCAATATGTTTAGCGAAACCTGGACTCAAACTTCCTAAGCTAGAGTTGATATCTTCGAACGATTTTCCTAAAGCGAGTTGTACAGCCGCTAATCCTTTACCAGCGATTTCATCGACTAACCCTTCAATCGTTTTTTGATTGTGAATATCATGTGCGCGTATTCCAAGATTTAATTCCAAAATAATCCCCTCTTTACTATTATTTATGTGCTTAAAACTGTCAAACGACCAATCACGACTTTGAAACGACTAAAGCAGGCCAGCAAACGACTAAAGTTACCAGTCAAACGACTAATACACACCTCGATGCGACCAATACCCGCTCTCAAACGACCAAGGCCGGTCAAATCAACTATTAAATAAACCGTATCACTGCCCGTGATACGGCTTATTCACTTCTATTTTTATCCCGCATTAACGTGCAGTAAAATCCCAAGTTCGGGGATTAACTGCCCCTAAATGCCCGATTGGTTCAACTAACAATCAGTAAAGAAGAATTGAACTACATTCTTCCCAAAGAAGAATTGAACTGCATTCTTCCCTGGGGATGAAAAGCCCCCACTGATTGAAGTTTCAACTTTATCTTGACAACCATCCGCCGTCGATCGCGACAACTGAGCCGTTCATATAGTCGGATGCTTTACTTGATAGGAACACGACAATTCCCATTAAGTCAGCCGGATCCGCCCAACGTGCAGCTGGAATGCGCGATAGAATTTCTGCGTTACGCTTTTCGTCAGCGCGAATTGGCGCAGTGTTTGCAGTTTTTACGTATCCTGGCGCGATCGCGTTCACTTGAACACCGTACTCTGCTAATTCATTTGCAAATGATTTTGTTAAACCTACAACACCGTGTTTACTCACTGTGTATGGAGGTACGAATTTTCCGCCTTGGAAAGATAGCATGGAAGCGATGTTGACGATTTTACCGCTCCTTTGTTCAACCATCAGTTTCGCTACTTCCTGGCTTAGGAAAAACATAGAGTTCTGGTTTAATTCCACAACTGCGTCCCAATCTTCTTCCGTGTATTCAAGAAGTGGTGCACGGCGAATCGTTCCTGCGTTGTTAATCAGAATATCAACTTTTCCGTAAACCTCAACACATTTCGCGACTAGTTCTTTAGCGTTCTTGCGATCCGTTAGATCCGCTTGGAAAAATTCAACTTTACGACCAGTATCTTCGATTAATTCTCTTGTTTCATCCCATTCAGTACCGTGCGTAACGACGAAGAGATCTGCGCCAGCTTTTGCAAGTGCCACAGCGTATGCTTGGCCTAATCCTTTGTTACCGCCTGTTACGATTGCCACTTTCCCGTCCAACGAGAAAAAGTCTAATGAGAAATCAGTTAAGTTGTTTGTCATCTATTTCGCCTCCGAGAATATCGTGCCCGTAAAAACGAGCACGCTCTTTTATTTATCGTAAGTCTTCCATTGCTACGTGGTCCATGTCGTCATACGTGATGTTTTCTCCGCACATGCCCCAAATGAACGTATAGTTATTCGTTGCAGTTCCTGTGTGGATCGACCAGCTTGGTGAAATTGCAGCTTGTTCGTTTTTCATTACTAAATGTCTTGTTTCATCCGGTTGTCCCATGAAGTGGAAGACGCGCGTTTCTGGTTCCATATCGAAGTAGAGGTAAACTTCCATGCGGCGCTCATGCGTATGACATGGCATTGTGTTCCAAACGCTTCCAGGTTGCAACATTGTCAGACCCATTTGAAGCTGGCAGCTCTCGCAGTTATTCGGGTGTACGTATTGATAGATTTTACGCTCGTTCAACGTTCCTGGCTCGCCCATTTCTAGCGGTTTGATATTATTGATATCAATTTTCGTTGTTGGATACGTGTGGTGAGCAGGTGCTGAGTTGATATAAAATTTAGCTGGGTTGTTAGCATCGTCTGAACGGAATAGTACTTCTTTCGTTCCGCGTCCAACGTACAATCCGTCACGGCGATCCATCTTGATTTCTTCACCATCAAGAACAATAGATCCAGCGCCGCCGATATTAATAATTCCTAATTCACGGCGTTCAAGGAAATAAGTGACCCCTAGCTCTTTATCTAGTTTAATAGTTAGTTCTTCATTTGCTGGTGTAACGCCGCCGAAAATCATGCGATCCACATGCGTATAAGTCAAGTGAACTTTTCCTGCTTCAAAAAGTTTTTCGACAAGAAAATGCTCTCTTAATTCATCAGTATTATAAGTCTTGATCTCTTCCGGGTGATTTGCATAACGTGTTTCCATTTCCATTGTTGTCATCCTCCTAATAGTTAAAAGCCTTATTTAATAGTTAACGAATAATTCTACCTGAACCATTTTCAGCGAACTCTAGCACTTCATTCGCAGAAAAGACATTGCAATCTCCGTGGACGGTATGCTTCAAAGCGGATGCCGCAGTCGCGAATGAAATTACTTCTTCTGGAGACATCTCTTCCAAAATTCCGTATAAAATTCCTGACGCAAACGCGTCCCCGCCTCCAACACGGTCCACGATTGGATTTATATGATGCACTTTCGATTGATACAAAATTCCATCTACGTAGAAATTGCCTTGCAAATCATTTTCTGATGCGGATAAAACATTTCGGAAGGTCGAACTCATGTAAGTGATATTCGGGTACATCTCTTGAATCTTAGCGTAATAGTAGCTAAGTTTTTTCCCCTCATCTAACGAATCATCCGCTTCTTTAATTCCGAGAAAATGAATCGCATCCTTATCGCCGCAAGAACAAATATCCACATACGTTAAGAGCTGTTTAAAGACTTCGGCAGCTTCTTCTTTACTCCAAAGCTTTGATCGATAATTAAAATCAAAACTTGTTGTTACACCTAGTTCTTTCGCTTTCTTTAACGCCAACAATGTAATTTCACTCAATGCGGGCGATAATGCCGGGGTGATTCCCGATACGTGGAATAGTGCCGCATCACGAAAAATTTCGTCAAAATCGATTTCATCTTCCGCTAGCATTGAAATACTAGAATACTTCCGGTCATAGACGACTTGGGCACTTCTTTCCCCTATACCTGTTTCCAAGTAATAGGTTCCAAGACGTTCGCCGCCTTTCAACAAATAATCCGTCTTCACGCCGTTCGCTTTTAAATGTTTCTCCACGGCACTTCCAAGTGAATTATCCGGAATTTTACTGACAATGTTCACGTCATAACCAAAATTCGCTAAGGACACGGCTACATTCGCTTCCGCCCCGCCGTAATTCATCGTCAGCTGATTTGCTTGAATGATTCGTTCCCCCACTGTTGTCGAAAGACGAAGCAAGATTTCACCAAAAGTAATTATCTTTTTCATAAATTACGCCTCTCTTGCCTGTTGAACTTTGTCGACAAATTTCCGAGCATCTTCTGTAATCTTTTCAAACTCGCCTGTTTTTGCATGTGCTACTAAACTTCCGCCTACACCTACAGCAACACAACCGTTTTTAATCCATTTGTCGACATTGTCTAAATCGACGCCGCCGGTCGGCATAATATTCACTTGCGGCAGTGGCGCTTTAACGCCCTTCACCCAATCAGGCCCATATGTATTACCAGGGAACAATTTAATGATATCGACGCCGGATTTCAACGCTTCCTTCATTTCAGTAATTGTCATGCATCCTGGCATATACGGAATTTGATATAAATTACATAACTCCGCTGTGTCTTTATCAAAGCATGGGCTGACGATGAACTCTGCGCCTGCAAGGATTGCAATCCGAGCTGTCACGGCATCGAGCACGGTTCCTGCTCCAATGACGACATCACTATTATTCTTGTAAACTGTAGCTAGTTCACTAATAATTTTATCGGCACCTTGAACCGTAAAAGTAATTTCGATTCCGTTAATACCGCCCAATACACAAGCTTCTGAAATTTTCAAAGCTTCTTCTTCGGTGTCGGCACGAACGACCGCAACGACTCCGCAATCAGTTAGTTTTCTAAGTACTTGTTGCTTTTTCATAACACACCTCCTAAATTAAATTTCCTATTTGGAAACACATATTATTATATGGAAACTATCTTCTTTATTATATATAATAAAGAAAGCGTTTACAAGCTAAATCCTTTAATTTGTTTATGAGACAAACTATTATTAATTAGTTGACCATTAATCGTTAATCCCTGAAAATATGAGCTATGAAAGTAGGAAATTATTATGTCTAAAGCCGAAAGTAAACCATACGGCACTGTTCTAATAAAAGCCGATCAAATATTGAATTTCTTGTTTGAAAGTGCACAGCCGCAACGTCTAAATGTAATCGCGAAAGCAACCGATTTGACGAATTCAACAGCGTCCAAAATTTTAAATACGTTGGTGTTAATTGGCTATGTTAGAAGAGATTCAAAAACAAATGAATTTGAACTTGGGCCTTCCATTATTAAATATGCAAAGCAAAGTCTTAAACAGTTGGATATTAAGAAAATTGCCCAACCGCATTTGGAAGAGCTGCAAAGAATCACGACTGAAACTGTTCATCTTGGCATGATTGAAAATGCAAAAATTGTATATATCACTAAAATTGAAAGCAATAATCCGGTGACTTTGTATTCCCAAATCGGAAGATCGATTCCTCTCTATTGTTCAGCTATGGGGAAATCAATTCTTGCTGAACAGACAGCCGAAGAAATCGAAGAATATCTAAACGAACACGAATTAATCCCCAAAACGGAAAATACAATTACTACTAAAAAAGCTTTCAGAAATGAACTGAACACCATTAAAGCCCGAGGTTATGCATTCGACGACGGCGAACATGAAGTAGACGTATTCTGCGTCGCCGCAAGTCTTACAGTCCACGGCAACAACTTCGGCGCATTCAGCGTCAGCGTTCCAAAGTACAGAATTAATGAAGACTTCACGAATGAAATTATTGAAGCTGTGCAGAATTGTAAAACTGCTATTGAAGATGAACTACAATGACAAATGGCGAGTACTAGATTATTACATTATTCTAGTACTCTTTTTTATATGGATCGTTGATTTCCGTTCCGGTCGGACGCTTTCCACGGGCATCACCTCAATCTCCTCGTCACTGCGTTCCTGCGGGGCTTTCGGTTAATGCTATTCCCGTAGGAGTCGCCTCCCTACACTCCAATCAACTACTTTCATTAATAGAGGGAAAGTTATTTATAGTGCTATAACTAACATTCACTCGGCAAAATTAGAATCCACAACTATCTATCAAGCTAAACCAGCGAAGGCGCCTTGCCAGTGGTCGCCGAAGCGTAATTTAATGAGGAATTCTTATTACACCTTTTATATTAGTACCGTTCACGCAAGCACACTCTTCCGATACTCCCCCGGCGTATGCCCCGTGTACTTTTTAAAACAAACACTGAAATACTGTGGATTGCTGTAACCGACGCTTTCGGCTACTTTGTAGACCTTTGCATTTTGATCGCGTAGTAACTCCATCGCTTTTGTTATTCTTAATTCCAATAAATAATCGCCGAAGTTCAGACCCTTTTCATGTTTGAACAAGTTACTCAAATAAGGCGCGCTTACAAAAACCTTTTCGGCGACTTTTTGCTGCGTTAACGTCAAGTCGTGGAAATTCTCTTTCATATACGCCATCGCATTATCGACCAGCGAATTATGATTCAAGTTCTTTTCTTTATCCATCGAATCCGACCACTCATCGACAAGCCCTTGCAGCGTATCCATCATTTCATGAAGCGACTCCATTTGAAGAATATGATCAAAAAGAGCCGTCATGCTTAAGTTTTCTTCTTCCCCTTTCTTCCATTTCTTAATTTGATAATAAAGGGAAGTGCTATATTTTAATCCGAGAAGTTTTATTTCCGACAGCGGTATACTCTTATTTTCAGTAATCGATTCTCTTATTTGTTCAAGTGTTTCCTTCGCCTTTGGCGGCGATTCCAGTCTGATTTGAGTATTAAATTTTTCGTTCAATTCATTTAACAAATTAACATTTTGCATCGTCGAAGGAATCGTGTCGTCAATCGAATACACACGGCTCGTCCCCATAATATGCTTCATATCCATCGCTAACTTTGATTCTACAAAAGACGTGCTGATTTCAAACAAGTTTCGATACGTTCGTCCAATCGTAATCGTCACGCTATTTTCCAGTTGCGCTTTTAATTGTTCTAAAATATCGACCGCTAATTTCTTTTCGCTCTCGCCGTCATCAACATCCAACGATAACAGTAAGACCATCTCATTCATTTCCCCGTTCAACAAATAACCATTTCCAGTAGAAAACATCCCGGAAATAATTTCAGTCACTTCGGCTTTTTCTTCTTCCTTGACGTGAATAAGCAGCACATTGTAAAAAGGACCTTCCAATTGTACATCGAGGTCAGCTAACTCCTGCTCAATATCGACAATGGTCGCACCGTCTTGGTTGGCCAATTTCCGCAAAAATCTTTGTTGCAACAAAGGCAATGATTCAACGAACCTTCTTTCATTGGTCATTTCTTTATTGCATTCTTCGGCGGCTTTTTTGACCTTTTCAATCAAGTCATCTATTTTCACTGGTTTCAATAAATAATCAAATGCTTTCAATTGAACGGCTTCCTGCGCATATTTGAAGTCTTCATAACCGGTCAGAAAAATCACTTTCGTATGAGGACTCGTTTCTTTTATTACCCTGGCCATCTCAAGCCCGTTCATAAAAGGCATCGATATATCGGAAACGACGACTTTCGGTTGTTCCTTTTCAATCAATTCGAGTGCGCTTTCACCGTCCGCTGCTTCACCTGCTAGAAAAAAACCATGCTCTTTCCATGGAGCTCTAGACAAACTGCGTCGAATAATACGATCATCTTCAACAATGATGACTTTATCCATAGTCTTCGATCTCCCCTTTGACGTTAGGAATAATAATGGTTATTTTCGTGCCTTTTTCTACTTCACTGACAATCTTTAGCTCGCATGTTTTGCCGAAATAACCTTTGAGTCGTTCACTGACACTTCGCAAACCGATCCCGATATATTTTTTCTGATTATCATTATATGGAGCATTGACTTCTTCTCGAATCTTAGACAATCTTTCTTCGCTCATTCCAAGTCCGTTATCTTCAACCTCAAGGTGAATTTTATCCCCGACTGAAAGAACCCGGACACTTATAAACCCCTGATTGCGGTTCAATTTTACGCCGTGATAAATTGCATTCTCAATCAATGGTTGCAACGTAAGTTTAATAATCCTGCTCGATAGAACACTTTCGTCAACATCAAGCGTATAGGAAAAATCGTCCCCGTAACGCATCTCCATAATATATAAATAACTCTTGATATGGTCGATTTCTTCTTCAATTGAAATGATTTCATTTCCGCGACTAATGCTGATACGGAAAAAGCTCGAAAGCGCGCTGATCATCTCACTCGCATCTTCGTTAAGCCCCATATCGCATAGCCCTTTTATGGAATACAATGTATTGTATAGAAAATGCGGATTCATTTGCGCTTGAATAATCGCAACTTCCAATTGCCGCTTTTCTTTTTGATCGATTTTGATTTGATTCAATAAAGCCGTGTTTTTCTCCATTTGTTCGTTAAAACTGCTGTAAAGAATCCGCATTTCTTTCGGCACAGCCAACCCTTCAGCCAGCTGCAGATGTTCCCGGTCTACTTTCGTCATTTCAGTCGCTAACTTTTCTATAGGCTTGGAAATATACTTTCCAACAATATTTACAATAAAAGTCGCCATGATGATGACGATCAGAATTAAACCCAACATCAAATATTTTATGTTTTTAATCGTTTGCAAGATTTGACTTTCAGGAAAAACGGCTGCAACTTTCCATTTATTCACACCGATTGTGTTATAAACAACGTTCAAATTTTCGCCTTGCGCGTTTTTAAAAGAGAACTTTCCATCTTTTTGCTCCAACTGATTTAATGTCTGTAAAGTTTTCGTACCCAACTGATAGCCATCTTGCATTTTTTGTGTCTGATAAGTACCGTCCGGGCTAATTAATGTTAAATAACCATTTTCTCCGATCAAGGATTTATTGAAAACGTTCTCAAAAAAATCAGCACGCAAATTAAATAAGATGATTCCTCTTTCAGATGGATTATCCGATTCGATTAAATGAAAGACGGAAAGCACATCATAGGGATTCGTCGTCAATGAATTGGGATGCATATTTCGCCAATAAAAAGATTCCTTGCTACCTGTGAATTCTGTAAAATAGTGGTCATAGGAAAATTCAGAATTCAATTGCTGAGACCCTTGATAAAAGGACAGTTTCCCATTGTCAATATCTATATAAATCGAATCGATAATCGAATTAAATCGATGATAAATCGCTTGAATATCATCATCGACATCTACATAAAGCTTTGAGTTTCTTGTATCTTGATCCGTTACATCCAAAGCTGCGATTTTCGGGTCCTTCGACAATAAAACAATCTGCTCAAAAACATCTGTTAAAATAAAATCGATATAATTATTCGTTTGAAGAACTGTGTCATTGATATTTTCATATGCATTTTCTTCAATTTGTTTCGTAGCCAAGAAATAAGATGCCCAACCCATGATTGCGACAATCATAATAATAATTGAAATATAAAAAGCATTGATGGTTGAACTAAATGATGAAAATAAGTTTTTTCGACTAAAAGCTTTCATTTTTTCACGTAGCATAGTAAACCCCTGCTCATAAACCGAATTTTTAGAGAAAAAAGCCTCTAGACTAAGTATAGACTAATCTAGAGGACAAGCATAGTCGTTACTTACTCTGCTTATTTCGATATATCATGAAGCGCCATGCATGCTAAGATAAATGCACCCATGCCGTGCAAGTCATTTTCGGAAGTAGGTCGTCCAACATAATAGTCGTACACGCCTGCTGATGTTCCGATACAAATGCCGCTTAGCTCAAGATGGTCTCCGTCGACTTTAACCATGCGATCTAACAGACCTTCATACGCTTTATCGACAATAGCTTTATACGAATCATCGACAATTCCAGCTTTGATCGCTTTCGCAATCGTATAGATAAATAATGATGAACAGGAAGACTCTAACCAGTTATCTTCTCTATCGCCTTTATCAACGATTTGATACCAAAGACCGGAATCTTCATCTTGGAAATTAACAAGCGCTGGGATGAACTGCTTCAATTCTTCAACAAACACTTCTTGTCCATGTTTTTGACCTTCTAATAATTCGAGCAGATCGACAAGCGCAGTTCCGTACCAACCGACTGAACGTCCCCAGAACTCTGGTGAACAACCCGTTTCTTTATCTGCCCATGGCTGTTCTTTCTTTTCATCCCACGCGTGGAATGGAAGTCCAGTGTTCGGATCTTTCATATGCTTTCTCATTAATCTCTCTTGAAGAAGTACTGATTGGATCAGTTCTGGTTCATTGAAATGATTGTCATACATAACCATGAACGGAGCTGCCATAAATAAGCCGTCCAACCACATTTGATAAGGGTATTTGTCTTTATGCCAGTATCCGCCTTCGGATGTTTTGTTTATTGTATTTAATAGATTTCTTAATTTCTTAGCCGCAATCAGATATTTTTTCTCTTTAGTAGCTTCATAGAGCGGGAATAATAAAATACCTACTTGAATTGAATCGAGTTCGTCTCTATCAAAATAGAAGTTCCCTTCGTCATCCAATAAGTTGTCCACATAGGCTTTTGTATACTCGAAATACTCATCTTTCCCAGTCGCTTCCCAGACGCGCATCATCCCGTACAGAAATACGCTTTGGTGATAATGCCATCTATTTGCCGGCGGCAGTTCTGCTGGCGTAAACGTTTTCATGATTGTCTGGCAAGCTTTCTCGGCAATTGCTAATGATGTTTCAATTTTAGTTGTCATTTAAACAATTCTCTCCCCACTAGTTTTTATATAGTAAATCTGAGTGCCAATGAACCAACACTCAGATTACTATAATTATTTCATTGCGTCATTATATTTAGCTTCTGAATCTTCAACCGCTTTTGCCCATTCATCGAGAAACTCTTGAACAGTGCTCTCGCCGCTCATTACTTTTTGCGTTCCAGCATCTACCGTATTGTCAAGAATTGAACGGTAGTCCGGTAAGTAAAATGGCGGTTTGTATAAAACAGTTTGCGGATTATCATACACTTCAAATGCTGTTTTAATATGAGCCGAGTCTTTAATCCAATCCATATCTAACACGTCAGCGTTTGTAGGGATTTGACCGACTTGCTCGTTCCAGTAACTTTGGCTTTCAGCTGAGTTGATGAACTCAACGAATTTCCAAGCTTCATCCGGATTTTTTGTAGATTTGAAAATTGACATGTTAATCGTGTTTCCACCTTCAGCTACATATCTTCCATCTTCTGTTTTCGGAAGAGGAATCGCTTCGAATTGATCTGGTTCGAATGCTTTACTATGCTCGCCGTAAGAACCGATATTGTGGTGAACCATTGCCACTACGCCTGTATCAAAACCGGCAATCATTTCTTTATAATCGTTTGTAATGTCGCTCTTAGGTGTATTCTTTTTGTATAGGTCGAAATATTTCTCGAGAAATTCAACATGTTTTGGATCATTGATTGTTGATTTTCCGTTATCATCGAAGTAATTTTCCAAACCGGAATATGCGAACATCAAGCGTTGAAGTTGGAAAGATCCACCTGCTCCGCCGCGAATCGTATAACCATATCGACCATCCGCCGTCATTTCATTGACTGCAGTGAAGAACTCGTCCCAAGTATCTGGCGCTTCCAATCCAGCCTCTTTAAACCAATCTGAACGAATCCAAATAACATCTAAGTTTTGCGTGTATGGAATACCATATAATTTACCATCGCGTACGACATCTTTATTGAAAGTAACTGCCCCTTCGTTAATCAAATCATTTAACTCTGAATCCGCTAAATAATCGTCTAACGGAAGTAATGCTTCACGAATCGAAAACTCTGGCAACCAAGATGTTTGAACAGAACCAACGTCCGGCATATCATCGGCCGCAATCGCTGTATCTAATTTAGATTTTGAAGAATCTTTCGGCAAGCCGACATAGTCAACATCGATATCTGGATTTGCCTCTTCAAAATCTGCGATTAGTTTTTCCCAAATCGGCGTACGTTGCGGTCCAGCATTTTCATCCCAAAAAGTGATTTTCGTTTTGCCGTCCGCTGTCTTGCCTCCGTCATCCTTGCTTCCGCAACCCGCTAAAATTCCACCCGCTACTAGCATTAACAGCAAACTGATTTTAAGTAAGTTCTTCATGGATATTCTTCCTCCTTTTAGTTACTTGCATGTACCCCTTAACCTTTAACTGCCCCGCCCAAACCATTGACAAGGTGTTTCTGTGCATAAGCGAATAGTATAACCGCAGGTATTAATGCGATTACGCTTCCAGCAGCCAACGCACCGTAGTTAACGTTGAATTCGCCCATCATAAAGCTTAAACCGACTGGCAATGTGAATTTGCTTTGCTGATTTGTCAGCATGAGTGCCAGTAAGAACTCATTCCAAGTATAGATGAATGTGAACACCGCTGTTGCCACAATCCCTGGAAGAAGTAACGGCAACATGACCAAGCGCAATGATTGCAATTTACTTGCCCCATCAACCGCGGCCGCCTCTTCTAGGTCTCTCGGAATATTTCCGATAAACCCACTCATCAAGATCGTCGTAAACGGAATCTCGACGGCGGTGTACGTAATAATCAGCGACAACGGATTACTGATTAACCCCATACTTTTGAAGATGATGAACAAAGGGATGATTAACATCGCTCTTGGAATAAACTGCGTTGCGAGCAACATTAACAAAAATGAACGTTTCCCTTTAAACTTGTAACGGCTTAATGCATACCCTGACAATGTCGATAACACAATAACAACGAGCACTGTCGAAATCCCTACAATCAAACTGTTTTTAAAGAATGTAGCAAAACCGACGTTATTCCAAGCGACCACAAAGTTTTCAACAGTTGGCGCCGTCGGAAAATACTCGAGCGGACGTTTTACAATATCGCCTTCATGCTTGAATGCTGTGTTTATCGTCCAATAAATCGGAAAGATTGTCCACGTAAACATTAATGTTAAAGGGAGGTAAAAAAATAAAATTTTATTTGTACGACTTCTTGAGTTGACCATTTTTTAGTCCTCCCTTTCATATCTAGTAATCTTCAAGTAAACCATGGCAAAGACAAATAGTAGTAAGAATGAAATAACTGTTAATGCGGACCCATATCCGAAGTCACTTCCGTTAACAGCCAAGTTCGCTATGTACATCGTCAGTGTCGTCGTGGAATTCGCAGGTCCTCCGCCAGTCAAGTTGAAAATTAGATCGACGTTATTAAATTCCCAAACAGTCCGGAGTAAAGTAGTTAACACGATCGTGTTTTTCAAATGCGGCAACGTAATGTGAATGAATGATTCCCATTTATTCGCGCCGTCAATATCCGACGCTTCATACAATTCTTCGGGAATACTTTGAAGCGATGCCAACAACGTGATCGCGAAGAACGGAATCCCTCTCCATAATTCTGCAATGACGACCGCAATGAAAGCACTGGAAGTACTTGCTAGAAATGCTTGCGGCTCACTGATGATTCCAAGTTTCATTAAAATGTCATTGAAAACACCCATATGCTCGTTATACATTAACGACCACATAACAGAAGCGAGTACGCCTGAAATCGCCCACGGTATGAAGGCAATTGCACGAACAAAACCTCTAAGCTTAAATGTTTGGTTCAGCATTACGGCGAATAGTAATCCGAATATTAACTGAAGACCAACTTGAGACACAACCCATTTTAAACTTGTCATTAAACTCGGGAAAAAGAGTTTGTCAGCTGTAAAAATTTTAACGAAGTTTTCAAAACCAGCAAACTTGTTGTAAAAAGGTGCTGAAATATCATAGTGTTGGAAGCTGTAATAGAAAACGGTTCCAATCGGGTAAAATAAAAAAGTAGCGATTATCAGAAATGACGGCAAGATAAACAAGTAGGGAATCCAATTATCTATTTTAAACTTGCGTTTCACTTTCACATCGCCACTAAGCTGTTTTGAGCTCATCGTAGTCCTCCTTCCAATTCCTTAACTAGCTCAAGTCTAAATGAAAACGCTTTCTTTTATAAGGTAATATTTTAAGGTCTTTGTTAGATTTTTTAACATCTTTCGATTCTTAATAGTTAGATAGTGAAGAAATGGCTTTGGGTCGGGGTTTGTTGGTGTTATGAGTGAAACGTTTCCTGCTTTCGCTGAATCGTTTCCTACTTTCCTCGTAACGTTTCCAGGTTTTAGCAAAACGGTTCCTGCTTTTCGCATAACGTTTCCCGGTTTGGAGATAACGTTTCCTGCTTTCGAAAACGTTTCCCGGTTTGAACAAAACGTTTCCTGCTTTTTGCATAACGTTTCCCGGTTTGGAGATAACGTTTCCTGCTTTCGAAAACGTTTCCCGGTTTGAACAAAACGTTTCTTGCTTTTCGCGTAACGTTTCCCGGTTTGGCGATAACGTTTCCTACTGTTACAGTGAAATTAGCTGATTGGAGTGGAGGGTGGCAACTCCGCGGAATCAGTATCAACCGAAAGCCCCGCCGAAACGTAGCGACGAGGAGATTGAGGTGATGCCCGCAGGAACTCGTCCGCCCGGAACGGAAATCAACGGACCTAATAAAAAACACCTTAATAATAGTAAATAAAAAACATAGCACCCTCACAGGCGCTATGTTCATAATTCATTTACAACAAAAGATAAGCAATTATCGTCCCGATACTCCCGAATATCAAGGAGTAGGCTAAGTTGTTTATGGTTATGCGGTATGGGCTTTGATCTGTGTTCATTGCTGTCAAGGTTACGACCAAGCCATATGTACCTACAGTTAGCGTTGCAATTGAACTTGTCACTAGGACAATCGCTAAACTCAACGGGTGATAAACTTCTAACAATAACGCGATGAGGCTGCCTAGGATTCCGAACGTCCCGATTGGATGAACGCCGAACATGCTCATACCGATGAAAAGCAACTGAATGACGAAAAAGACCAATAACGGATATTCCGAAACATATAAAATCGGCTTTTGAATGACTTCTAAAAACGAAGCGTTACTTATACTATACGAAAAGAATGATAGTGAAATAAATAAGATGACGAAGTTTTGCATCGTATTCGTCTTCAACTTCCAAGTATTCCACCCGATCGCCCAGAAACTGCGCGACCTTTTCATAATGATAGACCACACATAAGTAAACGGGAAAATCAGGAGTGTCACCGTCAAGATGAAATCGATATCAAACAACGTTCCCAACCCAATGACGAGCGCCAAAAACAATACTAACGCGCTTGCCAGATGGATCACTTTACCTGCTAATCCTTCAACACTTACTTTTTCCTGTTCTCCATCACCCGGGGCCTCATACGCATGCTTTCTATAGTAGAAACGCCCCCAAAGCGAATCGAGTCCGAACGTCAGGACTGCAATCAATATTAACCAAGGTAAAATCGATACATAAGAGACACCCGTCAAGAAAATCGACACCGCCAATAAAATTTCAAGCGGGCTCCACAGCAAAGCTAATGAAAATCCTCTGAGTGTGGACGAACTGATAAACGTGTTCCTCAGTCTTTTATTCACGTGAGCCAAGTTCGTTTTCAACACATCCTGTGAAATTGTAGCCGCTGACAAGTTTAAAAATGCCGCCAATGTCAGTGTCGTCGCAGAACTGCGTATGTACAATTTACCTAAGTCAGACACATTCACTTTCATAAGCGTATTCAAACTGCGATCGAATCGACCACTTCTCACAACACTATTCATCCAAGGAAGCATCGCTAACAAGGTAAGAAGCGCCATATTGGAGGTTAAAATTCCGGGAATGGCTAAAACCGACTGGCCTGTTGAAGCGTATAGCAATCCCCCGATGACGAGAAATGAAGCACTTAAAATGACGAATAATTTTGAAGCGCCAAGAAATGAAATGACCAACATAAAAATTGCAAACAAACCAATTATATAATTCAACATCTCGCTGCCTATAAAAATATTGGCGACGTTAACAGCAAATACAGACGCATAAAGAATATATAAATATTGAAAAACCGGATGCTGCTTCATGGTTACCTCCATTTAATTTCCAATAATCACACGTAATACGTTTGGATGAGTTGGGAATGTCTTCGTTCCGGCACCGTACCCGATCGATTTTACTCTCATCGCTGGCAGCGTGCCAAAAGTTTCGGAAAGAACAGCTACAATCGCAGCCCCTGTCGGTGTTGCGAGTTCCCCTTTCACATCGCTCGCAGCAATCGGAATGCCGCGCAGGATTTCCAAAGTTGCAGGCGCCGGCACCGGATAGATTCCATGATCAATGTGAATCTTCCCTGAACCGACTGGAATTGGCGACGATTGAATCTTATCAATCTCCAACTGTTCAAGTAAAATTGCAGTACCGACGATATCGATAATCGAATCGACAGCGCCAACTTCATGAAAATGAACATCGTCCAGTGCAACACCGTGTATCATTCCTTCTGCAATCCCGATTTTTTCAAAAATAGATAAGGACATTGCTTCAACACGCTCAGAAAAACCAGCTGATTTAATGAGTTGGACAATATGTTTGTATGAACGGTGGCTATGACCGTGATGGTCGTCATGACTATGTTCGTGCTCGTGGTGATGCGCTTCAGTTTCCAATAAAACATCAAACTTCGTACTTGAAATGCCATTTTTCACGACTCTCGTGAATGTTAGTTCATACTCGTCTACCATCTTAAGCTTTTTTAATTCATTAACTAAATGGGTAGGATCTCCGCCTGCATCGATCAAAGCACCGATGACCATGTCTCCGCTAATTCCTGAAAAACAATCAAAATATAAAATATTCATTTTTACAATTCCTTCCTATGCTATAATCAAATCAGAGAACATTTGTGAAAGCCTTTTCATTAAGCTCCATATACGCTATATTTGAACATAACACACTTACTTTGGCGACTAAACAAATAAGGTTGATGACTATAAAAATTCTTTAGGGGGCGAAAATCTTTGATTACTGGTGATGGCGCATATATCAAAAAAATAAATCGAAGTATAATTTTAAGTAAAATAATTGAACATGAAATGATTTCGAGAGCGGAACTGTCTAAAATCACCGGGTTGAATAAAGCGACGATTTCCGTTCAGGTTGCTGATTTATTAAACGAAGAATTGATCAATGAAACAAAGCTAGAACATAATGTCGTTGGCAGACGGCCGATCATGCTTTCAATCAACAAAAGTGTCGGTTATGTACTAGGGATCGATCTCGATTATAAACAAATCCAATATACGGTCGCCGATTTAAGCGGCAAGCCGGTTCACTTCGAATCCATCGAATTTGAAACTGTTGATTATGAGGAAATTGTTCGTTTACTTATTGAACAGATTAAAAAGTATAAAAGCAAGTTTTCAAAAAGCAAATATGGATTGGTTAGCGCCATGATTGGCGTTCATGGAACCGTTAACAAAGACGAAAGCATCTTTTTCATCCCTACATACCAGTGGCAGGATAAAAACTTAAAGGATGATTTAACGCAAGAACTTGACCTGAACATCACCATTCAAAACAACGCAAACTTATCCGCTTATGCAGAACGGGTTTATAAGCATCATGAAAGTAATAATTTGCTTTGTATCATGCTTTCTTCGGGAATTGGCGTCGGCATCATGATTGACGGCAAGCTCCACAAAGGATACCACGGTTATGCCGGCGAAATGGGCCATATGATTATTGCTCAAGACGGAGAAGTTTGTCGCTGCGGCAACCGCGGTTGCTGGGAACAATATTCGTCTGAAACAAGTCTGTTTGCCCGACTTTCTAAGCAACTTGATGTGCCAAAACTGACTTATAACGACGTTCGTAATTTAATCGCCGAAAATGATCCAACTACGATTAAGTTGATAGAACAATTTATCGTGGATCTATCTGTTGGCCTAAATAATATTATTAATATGTATAACCCGGAAACCCTAGTTTTAACGAGTGAAATCTTGAAAATGTACCCAAATTCAATCGAAAAAATTAAAAGCAGTTTTAAATCCACAGTTAGCAAATATGGCAGTCTTGAAATTTCAGACCTTGGCAATAAATCCTGTTCAATCGGTGCCTGTGCATTGGCGATACAACGTTTTCTGGAAGTTCCGGAACTCATTTTATCGCTTGATGAATAAAAAACTAGAATCCTCGACTTGAGGATTCTTATTTTTATCCCAACAATGAAAACAAACGCCCAGTTCAAATTGAATGGGCGCTTGTTTGTCATTTAAATTAGAACCAATTTGTATGGAATGAACCTTCTTTGTCTTTACGCTCATACGTATGCGCTCCGAAATAATCGCGTTGTGCCTGGATCAAGTTCGCAGACAAGTTTTCTGAACGGTAGCTATCATAGTAAGAAATCGCGCTTGCAAATGCCGGTACCGGGATACCGTGTTTTACCGCAACCGATACGACTTCGCGTAGCGCTGATTGGTATTCGCCGACAATATTATTAAAGTATTCATCCAATAATAAGTTTTCCAATTCTGGATTACGATCGTATGCATCTTTAATATTTTGTAAAAATTGTGCACGGATAATACAGCCGCCGCGCCAAATCATTGCGATATCGCCGTAGCGAAGATTCCAGTTGCTTTCTTCTGATTGTGCACGCATTTGTGCAAAACCTTGCGCATAAGAACAGATTTTACTCATGAACAAAGCTTTTCGAACAGCTTCAACAAGCTCCTCTTTATCTCCAGTGAAGTCGATTGCTTCAGGCGCTTTTAGTACTTTGCTCGCCTTCACGCGCTCGTCTTTCATGGAGGAAATACAACGTGCAAATACAGCTTCTGTTATAACTGGTAGCGGAACGCCTAAATCCAATGCATTTTTGCTTGTCCACATACCCGTACCTTTTTGCCCTGCTTTATCCAAAATGACATCAATGAGTGGCTGATTTGTTTCTTCGTCGATTTTCGTGAAAATCTCCGCTGTAATTTCAATTAAGTAACTATCTAATTCGCCTTTATTCCATTCTGTGAATGTTTCATGCAATTCTTGCGCGTCCATCCCGAGAACATGCTTCAAGATGAAATACGCTTCTCCGATTAATTGCATATCGCCGTACTCGATTCCGTTATGCACCATTTTCACATAATGGCCAGCGCCGTCCGGTCCGATATAAGAACTGCAAGATTCTCCGTCGACTCTTGCTGCAATCGCATCAAAGATCGGTTCGACAAGATCGTAAGCTTCTCTTTGTCCACCAGGCATGATTGAAGGACCCGTAAGCGCGCCCTCTTCTCCACCGGAAACGCCTGTGCCGATGAAGTGAATACCCGTTTTTTCCAACTCTTTATTGCGACGAATTGTATCTTCATACAATGTGTTTCCGCCGTCAATTAAAATATCGCCTTTTTCAAGGAATGGTTGCAAAGATGCAATAGTCGCATCTGTCGGTTTTCCTGATTGAACCATAAGCATGATTTTGCGCGGAACTTCTAATGAGTTGACAAACTCTTCAATTGTTGTCGCACCGAAAAAATTCTTGCCTTTTGCTTCGTTTTCTAGAAATTCTTCTGTTCTAGACGTTGTACGATTAAATACAGAAACGGTATAACCTCTGCTTTCGATATTGAGAGCTAAGTTTTTACCCATTACTGCCAAACCGATAACGCCAATTTGTTGTTTAGACATTTGATTTTCTTCCTTCCTTAACGAACTTAATTTGTATGGAGAAACTTATAATCCGAAATAACGCTTCGAATTTTCATAACAAATATCCGTTACATACTGCTCAAGTAGTGCCATATCTTTTGGTACTTTATGTTCTTCAACCCATGTTCCGAATAGATTACAAAGTATTCTTCTGAAATATTCATGTCTCGGGAATGAAAGGAAACTTCTTGAGTCAGTTAACATACCAACGAAATTACTAATTAGGCCGATATTCGCAAGCATTTTCATCTGTTCTTCCATACCGTCAATTGTATCATTAAACCACCAAGCTGTGCCAAATTGAACTTTTCCAGCAATTTCAGAACTTTGATAATTTCCGGCCATTGACGCAAGCACGTTATTATCATTTGCGTTTAAGCTATAAAGAATTGTTTTTGGCAGCTTATCTTTACTTTCAAGGGCATCTAAGAAGTTCGACACTTTATTGGCAATTAAGACATCACCGATTGAATCGAATCCAGTATCCGGGCCTAGAATCTTGAACATTCTCGAGTTGTTATTTCTAAGCGCACTTAGATGTAGTTGCATTGCCCAACCTTTTTCGGCATACAATTCACCCAATGTCAGCAAAGTAAACGTCTTATACTGTTCGATTTCTTTCGAATTTAAAGCTTCTCCATTTAAACGCTTTTGGAATATAGCTGCAGCTTCTGCTTTCGTCGCTTCTTCAAAAAACATGACGTCAATTCCGTGGTCAGAAGCACGGCAACCATGTTCATCAAAATAATCGACACGACTTGCTAACGCATCTAGTAATTGGTCGTATGTTTCAATCGAAGAATTTGTTACTTGACCAAGTTTCTCGAGCCAGCCAATAAATTCTTCACGCTCAAGATTTAGTCCTTTATCTGGCCGGAATGAAGGCGATACTGTAATTTCAAAGCCTTCATCATGTAAAGCCTTGTGACTCGCCAAATCATCTGTCGGGTCATCCGTGGTTCCTAAAAATTCTACTTTATCTTTTTTAAGCAATGATCTGATGGACATATCTTTTGTCGCTAATTTTTTATTCGCTTCTTCCCAAATTGCAGGAGCCGTCTTTTCATTGAGAAGTTCATCAATACCGAAATAATGTTTCAGTTCTAAATGCGTCCAGTGATACAATGGATTGCCGAATGTTTTCGGAACTGTTTTGGACCACTCTAAAAACTTTTCATAATCACTTTTATCACCTGTAATGAAGGACTCATCGACACCGTTCGCGCGCATCGCTCTCCATTTATAGTGGTCCCCGCCTAACCAGATTTCGGATAGATTCGTGAAGTTTTTATCCTCCAGAATTTCCTTTTGATTTAAATGGTTGTGATAATCGATAATTGGTAAATCTTTGGCCGTACCATGAAACAACTCTTTCGCAGTATCATTGTACAACAGAAAATCATCAGTGATAAAAGTTTTCATAATTACCAACCCTTCAATTTTTATTTATGTAAAATTATAGATAACAACGTTGTTAGAGTTATTTATTTAGTTTGTTTGTCAAACAAACAGATTAACTCTCTATTGTCTATCTTAAATGTAAACGCTTTACTTTTCAAGTCCATTTAAAGAGAGAGTTTAGAATCGCATGATATTTCATTGGATTTGGATAGGATTTATTTGAGGTAATTATTTGCATGCATTCAAAAGGGCTTTCCTTGCACTCCGAGTGGGTTTGCTTCCAGTTGAAGGTGTTTTGCTTGCAAGTCCGGACTATTCACCCATATGAAAGACATATAAAAACCAAGTACTTCATTATACAAGTACTCGGTATTATATAATTCGTTGATTTCACTCTGCTGATAGAGTTATTTAGTGCCGCTGGAAAGGCCGAAACTTTAAAAAGCCTATTATAATTAAAACGATTACTTAATTATCAGCAGCCTGCTTAGGTTTATAATTAATCGCAATAAATCCAGCAGCGACAAGCACTAATGCCGCGATGACGAGTAGCGTTAGATTTTCTCCCGGAATAAACAGCGCTGACAAAATAGCGCCTGAAACGGGTGTTGCAAATTTGTAAATGCTGATCTCTCCGGCTTTATTATATTTCAAAATGGAATACCACAATGCAAATGCAACCGCAGAAAGAAGAGCGGAATAGATGAATAATCCCCAGCCCAATGGCGTAAATGTCATTGCATTTTCCCTTAGCTGCGGCAATCCAACGACTAGCATGAGCACTGAACCGATCGTTAATTGCCAACCTGTCAAAGCAAAAGGATGAATACCGACTGCCATTTCCTTCGCCATAATCGTTCCGACTGCTCCAGTTAATGCCGCCAAGATCATATAACCTTCACCCGTCATTTGAAAACTCACTTGAAATCCTGCGCCCCAATTGGCGACGATAATGCCTGCGAATCCGGCGACTAAACCAATTGTCTTTTGCCAATTCATCCGATCATTTACATAGAAGTAATGCGCCAACATCACCGTGAAAAATGTGCCGCTTGAGGCAAGAATCGCGCCTTTCATACCCGTAGTTTTAGCAAGGCCATTATAAAAGAAAAAGTATTGCAATGCGGTTTGCGTCAAACCGAAGACAATCAATATAGGAATTTGTTTTCGTGAAACAAATAACGCTTTTCGGTTAATGAAAAATAAGCCGACTAACAAGATCAATCCAGCCAATAAAAATCGCATGCCCGCAAACACTACTTTGGCTATCGTGTCTTCCGGAACCATTTGCAATTCCTCATAACTTACCTTCAATACGGGGAATGCACTCCCCCATAAAATCGAACAAAAAATGGCGATTGTAATGACTGACCATTTCTTCGTTAAATACTTCTTCATGCTAAACATCTCCTGAGTTGTTGAACAAAATCACAAACTTAATACTATCATCATTCCCGTTATCTGAGCAAAAAGAGCGTTTCTTGTTGAACTTTTCAAAAACTTCACGTACACTTAACTTAATTAAATTAATTTATTAAGTTCTATAGGAGGCATTACAATTGAAAAATCCCGACTTGCTTTATAAATTTCAAATCATTTTTGACACACCAACTACACCACGAACATTTTTTGCACCTGGAAGGATTAATCTGATTGGTGAACATACGGACTATAATGGCGGGCATGTCTTCCCTGCTTCCATTTCATTCGGCACCTATGCCCTTGCCCAAGATCGTGATGATCAAAAGTTGCGCTTTTACTCTTTAAACTTCCCTGACATCGGGATTATTGAATGTGATTTACGCAACCTCGATTATAACGATACACATAATTGGGCGAACTTCCCCAAAGGGATGATTAAGTTTATTCGGGAAAGCGGCTTTAACATAACTGCTGGAATGGATATTTTGTTCTATGGAAACATTCCAAACGGTGCCGGACTCTCTTCTTCGTCTTCAATTGAAATGGTTACTGGCGTTGTACTTGAAGGCTTATTCGACTTGGAAATCGACCGCATGAAGATGATTCAACTCGGTCAAAAAGTCGAAAACGATTATATTGGTGTCAATAGCGGGATTATGGACCAATTCGCGATCGGGAAAGGTAAAAAAGATCATGCCATCCTATTAAATAGCCAAACGCTCGAATATCAATACGCGCCAATCACACTCGAAAATCATGTAATCATCATTATTAATACCAATAAACAACGGACACTGGCAGGCTCAAAATACAATGAACGCCGCGCCCAATGTGAACAAGCATTAGCAGATTTGCAAACTGAGCTTCCAATTAAAAGTCTAGGCGATCTAACCAAAGAACAATTCGAACAGCACAAACACTTGATCAAAAATGACATCAACCAAAAACGTGCAAAACATGCAGTTTATGAAAATCAGCGAACGATCGAAGCCGCTAAAAAATTAGAACTTGGCGACCTTGATGCTTTTGGCAAATTAATGAACGAATCTCATATGTCGCTTCAAGTTGACTATGAAGTTACGGGACTTGAACTAGATACCATCGTTAGTGCTGCTTGGGAGCAACCAGGTGTCATCGGCGCACGCATGACTGGCGCAGGTTTTGGCGGTTGTGCCATCGCAATCGTCGAAAAAGACCAAATCGACAAGTTTAAAAACAATCTAGATAATATCTACAATGAGAAAATCGGTTACGCACCATCTTTTTACATCGCAACAATTGGTAACGGAGCAAGAGAAATTTCAGAGGAGTGTGCGAAATGAGTATATTAGTTCTAGGCGGGGCTGGATACATCGGTTCTCATGCCGTTTATCAGCTCATCGACCAAAAATTTGACGTCATTATTATTGATAATCTTCAAACCGGCAATCGAAAAGCGATCCATCCTGACGCTACATTTTACGAAGGCGATATTCGCGACATCAAATTTATGCGCGACGTCTTTAATAAAGAATCGATTGATTCTGTCGTTCATTTTGCTGCAAATTCACTTGTTGGCGAATCAATGGAAAAACCTCTAGAGTACTTCGATAACAATGTTTACGGTACTCAGGTTTTATTAGAAGTGATGAAAGAATTTGGCGTTAAGAAAATTGTCTTTTCATCAACGGCCGCAACATATGGGGAACCGGGTACGATACCAATCACTGAAGAAGTCAAGACTAACCCAACGAATGCCTACGGTGAAACGAAATTAGCGATGGAGAAAATGATGAAATGGTGTGAGCAAGCATACGGAATTCAGTATGTTTCCTTACGATATTTCAACGTTGCGGGAGCTCGGGAAACTGCTGAAATCGGTGAAGATCATCGCCCAGAAACGCACTTAGTGCCTATCATATTAGAAGTTGCACTCGGGAAACGTCCTCATATTACCGTATTCGGTGATGATTATGATACGCCAGACGGCACTTGCATTCGCGACTATGTCCATGTCGAAGACCTTATCAATGCGCATCTTTTAGCACTTGACTATTTAAACAATGGCGGAAAAAGCGATATTTTCAACCTTGGAAGCAACCAAGGATTTTCCGTTAAAGAAATGATTGATGCCGCACGGAAAGTGACCGGAAAAGAAATCCCCGAAAAATCAGGAGAACGCCGCGCGGGAGATCCAAGCACGCTAGTCGCGAGTTCCGAAAAAGCTTCAACCGTACTAGGTTGGAAACCGACTCGGACTTCTGTCGAAACAATTATCCAAGATGCATGGAACTGGCATGTTGCTAATCCAAACGGCTATGAAAAGGATGTGGACTAATGATTTACGAACATATTAGTGGTTTGATTCAAAAAGGAATCGATACTAAGTTAATCGAAGAAGCAGATCAGATTTACGTACGTAACCAGGTACTTGCCCTGCTCAACCTGGAATCTTTTCCTGAAACAAATAAAAACAAGACAGAAGATACAATCCCAAATATACTCGAAAAAATTATTGCTTACGCAGTTGAAAATAATATGATCGAGAATGTTTTTGATGATAAAGAAATCCTTTCGGCAAATATTATGAATTGCTTCGTGGCAAGGCCTTCCGTTATTAACAGCACGTTTCAAAAGAAATATGAAAAGTCCCCGCAAGAAGCAACAGACTATTTTTACGAATTAAGTAAAAACAGCAACTATATTCAGATGAACCGCATTCAGAAAAACATTCATTTTAAAGCCGAAACAATCTACGGTGAAATGGATATTACAATAAATATGTCAAAACCTGAAAAAGATCCCGAACAAATTAAACGGGAACTCGAATTGAAAAGCGATATAAATTACCCGAAATGTCTATTATGCATTGAAAACGAAGGCTATGAAGGACGGACAGCCTATCCGGCGAGAGCGAATCACCGCATCGTCGAAATTCCGCTCGTTAATGAAAGATGGTACTTGCAATATTCACCTTACGTTTATTATAACGAGCATAGCATCGTGCTATCCGGCGAGCACCGGAATATGAAGATCAGCAAAGATTCTTTCGAACGATTGCTGGCATTCATAGAAAAATTCCCGCATTACTTTATTGGCTCGAATGCTGATTTACCAATCGTCGGCGGGTCCATTTTAAGTCATGACCATTATCAAGCAGGAAGATACGAATTTCCGATGACTCGAGCAAAAAATGCATTTTCATTTCACTTCGAAAGGTTTCCGAACATAAATGCCGCAGTATTGGATTGGCCATTATCAACAATTCGACTTCAAAGCGACGACATCCAGACTTTGGTTGATGCTGCAGATTATGTCCTGACGTCATGGAAAGGTTATAGTGACGAAGATGCCGCCATTCTTGCATTTAGTGGCGACACTCCGCATAATACGATCACGCCAATTGCTCGGATGCGGGACGGATTATTTGAGCTCGATCTAGTCTTACGAAACAACCGAACAACCGATGAGCACCCGCTTGGAATTTTCCATCCTCATGAAGATGTTCATCATATCAAGAAAGAAAACATCGGGCTGATCGAAGTAATGGGACTCGCGGTATTACCCGCACGCCTAAAGGATGAACTGGAGGAAATCAAGAAAGACTTATTAGGCCAACCTAGTGAAGTAGCTCCTTATCATAGCGATTGGGTCGATCAGATGAAAAATACCTACGGTGAATTATCTAGTATGGAAGAAATTGAATCGATCATAGAAAAAGAACTTGGAAATAAGTTCGCGAGAGTCTTGAAAGATGCAGGTGTTTTTAAGAAAAAAACTGATTATGAAAGATTTATCGACAGATTAAATGAATAGGTGGCCAATGAGATGAAAATAGAAATAGAAAAAACTAAGAACGGTTGGCAACACTATAAAATAACGAATGACAACGGCATGCGCGTCAGTCTTTTGAACTTCGGCGGAATCATCACTGAAATTCTCGTTCCCAATCGAAAGGGACGATTTGAAAATGTCGTACTCGGCTTTAAAAACATAGCCGATTATGAGCAAAATCCGAATTACTTCGGCGCGATTGTTGGTCGTGTTGCAGGAAGAATTCAAGACGCAACTTTTACTCTTAATGATGAAACCTATTCTTTGGAATCAAATGAAGGAAGCCACCATTTACACGGAGGACCAGGTGGCTTTCATCAAGTCATTTGGGACGTTGCCACTTTCCAAACAGCCGACACAGTTGGCGTGAAGTTAACGCATTCCAGTGAAGATGGCGTCGGCGGATATCCTGGTAATTTGAATGCGACGGTGACTTATACGTTGACGAATCACAATGAACTCATCATTGATTATTCCGCCACGACAGATAAAACAACAGCATTAACGATGACCAATCATTCGTATTTCAATTTGAGCGGCAATTTAGCTGAAACTATCCAAAATCATATCGTTACAATGGACAGTGACGAGTTTGTCGAACTTGACGAGGAATTGATTCCGACGGGGAAAAAGATCGATGTGACCGATACGCCATTTGATTTTCGTCATGGTCGAAAAATCTCTGATGGGATTCATTCCACTTACGAGCAAAATCTCATTGCAACGAATGGTTATGATCATTATTTTCTTTTCAACCAAAACGATGACGAGAAAATTCGTGTAAAGGATCAAACGAGCGGTCGAATTATGACTGTTAAAACGAATCAACCAGGCGTAGTTATGTACACATCAACTAATCTTGATGAAGGTCTTGAGCTAGCTGAAAGGAAATCTGAAAGATATTTAGGTGTCTGCTTTGAAACCCAGGGTTCCCCTGCCTCCTTGCACCATGAAGGTTTTCCATCAGTCATCCTGAAGGCAGATGAAACATATGAAAAACAAACCGTATTTTCATTTAAAATAGAAGACTAAAGGAGAATTCTTTCATGCGACAAGGTACCTTTCAATGGATGAAATCAGTGAATAAATCCATTATTTTAAATAAAATACGGACTGATGCCCCGATTTCTAGAGCGCAGATTGCAAAAGAAACAAAACTGACACCCCCTACAGTGAGTAGTAACGTGAAAGAATTGATTGAACAAGGGATTGTTAAAGAAAGTGAGCTCGGAGAATCGCAAGGTGGCCGAAAGCCGACGATGCTTCTAATTGATAACTCAGCGTTTTCGATTGTCGGTGTGGATATCGGTCCGGATATGATTGAATGCGTCTTGGCAGATTTATCAGGGAAAATTCATAATAGGGCTTCTCGTAAGTTGAAGCTCCCGATTACCAATAGCCAGTTCCTCGCGATACTCAAGGAATGTATTCATGCTTGTATAGAGGGCTCCCCTTCATCAAACAATACAATTATCGGAATCGGCGTCGCGATGCATGGCGTTGTGGAAGTTGAAACCGGAACATCGCTTGTTGCACCAATTTTAGGATTGAAAAATATTCCGATTAAAGATGAATTGGAGAAGGAATTCGACTTAGATGTGAAGGTTGAAAATGACGCGCGCGCTATCGCATTAGGAGAATCTTGGTTTGGGAATCACGGTCCAGTAGAAAGCATGCTAGTCGTCAATATCGGCAGAGGTGTCGGAGCTGGACTTGTGATGAACGGGAACTTGTATCATGGATCACATGATATCGCCGGAGAAGTCGGCCATATGACGATCGATTTGCAAGGTGACGTTTGCGAATGCGGCAACCCCGGATGCTTGCAAACCTTTATCACCGGCCCCGCCATTGCGAGACGCGCGCAAAAATTTATAACTAAGAATCAACATGATTTATCCGGAGAACAAATTTACGAATTAGCGTTGAGCGGCGATGAAGAGATCGCCTCGGTATTTAAGGAAACAGGTGAAATTATTGGAGTTGGCTTAACAAATCTAATCCATATTATAAACCCTGAAAAGATCGTTCTTAGCGGCGGCGTAACAAAATCCGAGAAACTGATTTTACCAGAGATTCGTAAGACAATAGAAAACCGCGCACTAACGCCAAAGGCTAAACAAACAGCCATATCGATTTCAAAGCTTGGTGATGACGCGACACTCAAAGGTGCAGTTGCTTTACTTTTAGTGGATTTATTTGATCCAATATAAGATTTAAGCTAAATAGACCGTACAAAGAATTCTCTCTGAAATTCGCTACGGCGCTGGTGGATGCCTCCCGCAAGAAGCCTGATAGAAAACCACTATCAGTCTTCTTGCTCCGGCTACCACTGGTAAGGCGCCTACGCTGATTTTTCTTGGTAGATCGTTGACGTTTCTTTTATTGGAGATTTAATTTAGATAATATCTAACTAAGAATTTTCTATTCATATGCATTCAGTGCATATGAATTTTTGCATTGGAAAGATGGAACTGAATAACTCACTCCGTATAGTAAAATTAGTTGATTGTAGTGTAGGGCGGCGACTCCCGCGGAATCAGCGGAACAGGTGAGACCCCACAGGTAGCGAAGCGAACGAGGAGGAGGGAAAGATTGAACTGTATCTTTCCGCACTTGTCCGTCCGCCCGCAGGAAAGCGCCGCCCGGAACGTAAATCAACGGCTCATATAAAAAACGAGTACTTAAATATTGAACTTTTCAAGTACTCCCTATATTAACCCTTAACTGAACCCGCCAACAATCCCCTAACAAAATACTTACCAAGAAAAATATAAACAATCAACGTAGGCAACGCGGCAAGTAATGCGCCGGCCATTTGGACGTTCCACTGCACAATCTGACTCCCTGACAAGTTTTGCAACGCGACCATAACCGGCTGCTTATCCCCTGTCGTAATCGTTACAGCAAACAGGAATTCATTCCAAATATTCGTGAACTGCCATATGGCTACGACAACAAAACCGGTAATCGACAAAGGTATTATAATATTCTTAAACACACCTAAAAAGTTTGCGCCGTCGATTTGAGCTGACTCAATCATCTCATCCGGAATGCTCGCATAAAAATTCCGGAACATGAGCGTCGTGATCGGGAGTCCATAAACAACATGAACAAGCACTAACCCTGGAATCGTATTATACAGTTCGATATTCCGCAAAAATTGAATCATCGGGATTAAAATACTTTGATAAGGAATAAACATCCCAAATAAAATGAACGTAAAGATGATGTCGGACCCTTTGAACTTCCACTTCGATAAAATATACCCATTCATCGCACCCAACAAAGCGGATAGCAATGTTGCTGGAATGACCAAGTACAAACTATTTAACAGATTCGGCTTTAAACTTTCAAACGCCATCATATAGGAACTAAAGTCAATCGCTGTCGGCAAAGTCCACATCTGTGAAAGCGAAACCTGATCAAGCGGTTTAATACTCGTCACGATAATTACATAAACCGGCGTTAAAAAAAGAAGAGATACAAGCAGTAATAATCCATATTTTACAACGCTTCCAATTCGTAATGTCACCATCATCTCTCACCCTTTCTACTATTCCATAAATAAGGGACAATAAATACGGCGACTAACAGTAACATGATAATTGCAATCGCGGCGCCATTCGCATAATAGTTTCCTCTAAACGTCGTTTCAAACATATACAATCCAGGCACATCCGTGACAAAGTTAGCACCAGATCCTGTCATCGCATAGATTAAATCAAATATTTTCAACGAGATATGCGCCATAATAATGACAACACTCATCGTAATCGGCATAAGAATCGGTAAAACAATCTTCCGGTAAACTTGGAACTCGCTAGCTCCATCCATCCTTGCGGCTTCCCGCAATTCTTCATCAATCCCGCGCAATCCCGCTAAATACATCGCCAATGAAAAACCAGTCATTTGCCAAACAGCAGCGACAACGACTGCGATAATCGCAACGGGTAAACCGAACTCAATACTTCCCCATTTAAATCCAGCTAAAATTGTCGTGTCTGTATACCATTTAGGTTCAATCCCAAAATGGATTAAAAACTTGTTGAACCCAGTTGATGGGTGCAATAACCACTGCCATACAACCCCAGTAACGATAAAAGACAATGCCATCGGGAATAAAAAGATATTTCTAAAGATGGACTCGCCTTTTAGTTTTTGATCCAATAAAATCGCTAATCCTAGGCCCAGTACAATTACAGCGCCAATAAAAAGAATTGTGAAGAATAAAGTGTTACGCAAGTCTGCTTGAAAACGGAAATCATTGAACAAATAAAAATAGTTTTTCAACCCTGCAAATGAGAAATCCGGAACAATCGTATTGTAATTACTTAACGAAAGATATCCCGTCCAACTTATAAATCCGTAAACAAAAACTAAAATTAAAATAACAGACGGAAGTAAAAAAGCGATTGCCGTTAGATGATCATTCGATAATTTTCTTTTCCTGCGTACAGGTATATCTTTCTCCAAGTTAAACCCTCCTCAGTTTGAGGTTGCTATGTATCCATGAAAAGAGAAGGGGCTGCCAATAGAAGGCCGCCCCGTATTTATTACATATCAGGTGCTGCATTTTGCAAAGCATCGATAAAGTTATCGACATCTCTTTGCGTTACAAAAATATTGACGGCTTGATTCGCTTTCGTCACAAAACCTTCAGATGCTGCCGAACCGTGTGCAAGACTCGGAAATAGGTTAGCAGTCTTGAAATCTTCAATTGTATCTTTCCCATAATCATCATACTTTGATGGATCCGCATCAATTCTTGCTGGAATCGATCCTTTTAACGGGTTAAATGCATCTTGACCTTCAACCGAACCAAGAACCGTTAAAAATTGCTTCGTAGCCTCAACATTTTCAACTCCCTTTGGCAGACCGAATGTATCCGTGATGACAGCAAAATCACCATCAGTGCCTGGGAATGCAAAGTAACCAAAGTCTTCATTGGTTACTAGTTTTAAGTCATTTACGAAATAACCTTTCGCCCAGTCGCCCATGTTAAGCATCGCAGCTTCTCCTTCAGCGACTAGCTGTGCGGAGTCTTGCCAGTTACGTGAAGCATGATCGTCATTGACATAATCAAGGATTTTTCCAAACTTCTCGGCTGCACTGACTACTCTGCTATCCGTGAATTCAATTTCACCTGAAAATAATTTAATATAATCCGCTGTTCCTAATTCGGCAGCAAGCAGGTTTTCAAAAATTTGCGTAGCTTCCCAAGTCTCTTTGTCTCCCAATGCTAATGGCGTAACGCCAGCGTCTTTTAATTTCTCAGCTACAGTGAAAAATTCATCCAATGTTGTCGGCACTTCAATTCCGTGTTTTTCAAAAACCTCCATGTTATAGAACATGACGTTTCCGCGGTGAATATTTACAGGTACCGAATAGATATTGCCTTCATTACTAACTAAGTCAATCAACGCTTCCGGAAATTTATCCATCCAATCATTTTCTTTATACAAATCATTTAGTGGAGCCATCTTATCTGCGGCAACCCAACTTTTGTTCAACTCTTCCCCGCCATGCACTTGGAACGTTGAAGGCGGATCATTCCCTTGCATTCTCGTCGCTAGAACTGCTTTCGCGTTAGTTCCAGCACCCCCAGCAACCGCCGCATTTTTAACTTCGATATCCGGGTGGAGCTCGTTAAATAAATCGATCAATGCCAAAAGCCCATCCTCTTCACCGGCACCAGTCCACCAACTAAAGATTTCAACTGCACCGTCTGCATTTTCTCCGCCTTTTTCAGGCTTTTTTCCAGAATCGGAATCTGAACTGCAGGCAGAGATGACAAGTACGAGTGCTAATACTAAGAATCCAAGTATTTTTTTCACTATTTTTCCCCCTTCAATTGATAACGCTTACACTCCTTATAGTAAAACAATTCAAACATTGAATGGGAATGAATACCTGTATTATTTTACGTTTACCTTCACTTTTCAAAGATACTGTCTTGAAAATGCTTTGGCGAAGCATGGTAATACCTTTTAAACACTCGGCTAAAGTAGTTCGGATTTTTGTAACCGACCATGAAACTAATCTCTTTTAAGGAATATATATTTTCACCTATTAATTCCTTGGCTCGTTCCATTCTGATTTTCGTTAAAAACTCGATATAAGTTTCGCCAAACTCTTCTTTGAATAAATTAGAAAAGTAATTTGGACTCAAACTCACCAATTCCGCAATATCTTCAAGCGAAATAGCCTCTCCATAATGCGCCATGATATATTCTTTCGCAATTGTCATCGACTGTTTAGACTGGTAGTATTCAATCACTTTATTACAACAGATATTTATATAAATCAACCAATCTTCGTTTGACTGCAAAGTCGAGATGGATACTTTTGCAATTGAAATGTTTTTCTTTGTGAGCATAGTTTGAATTGCAATGTATAAATTTTCTTTATCAACCATGGTGAAATGAAGTTCGTTTTCTTTGAAAATCGTAATGGCATCCTCACGCTTTCCCTTTTCAATCTCCTGAACAATTCTTGAAACAATATTTTGATGTTGTTGATCATCTTCTTGCGGGAATCCATAATTGCATTTCTTTTCAGTTTTAAGTTGAAAACTTGCTGCATAAGCTTCCCGGTAAGACGTCGAGAAATTTTCAAGTGAGTCGGTAATATGCCCGATTCCGATAAAAACCTCATCCCCGAGCTCTAATTGCAGTTTTCGAGCAACTAGTAACTGACCCGCTTTTTTCACCTCGTCATTTACAAACACCCCGACAGTGAAAACATTGTTTTCCTTATAAACGATGAACGAATCCTCTACATGCTTCCCGATTATTTCAGCAATCAGCTTTTCTTCCCGCCTATTATCGAAGGTAATCACAAAAAAGTAACCCGATTTCATTTGCGGGTATAATTGGCTTTGCAATTCGAATGCATCTGTCGGAATGGGCTGTTTCATCAGCTTTCGAATAAAACTTTCATTCAAGAGGCGCTCAGACTGACGTTTCTCCTCTTCCATTTTCGCTTCATGCAAAATCTCTTTTTTCAGCCGATAAAGCGCCGAAATTATTTCTTCCTTTTTTCCAGGCTTTAAAATATAATCTTTAATTCCAAATTGCATCGCTTGCTTCGCATAATCGAACGTGTCATAAGCCGAAACTAATATGAATTTGGTCTTTGGCCACATCACATGGATTTTTTCAATCGCTTCTAAACCATTGATACCTGGCATCTTAATATCCATAAAAATAATATCGGGTCTCAATTCTTTTGCTAACTCGATCGCTTTTCGTCCATTAACAGCTTCGCCAACGACTTCCATATCCCTAAAATTATCTTGGATGAATTTCTTCATCGCTTTTCTCTCCAGCAGTTCATCTTCAGCAATCAAGATTCTCATTGGATAACCCCCTCGCTAATTTTAGGCAAAGTCAACCGGATCGTTGTCCATTGTCCTTTTTCGGATTCAATTTCAACGACATTATCCTTTTTATAAAAAAGTTGCAATCGCCGAATGACATTCGTTACCCCAATGCCTGTTGAATGCCCTACATGCTCATCTCTGACCGTAGACAAGGATAACAAACGTTCAATTTTTTCATTATCAATGCCCTCTCCATCATCGCTCACTTCAATGACGACTGATTCTTCCGTCTGTTCAATCCGCAATGAAATAACGCCGCCTTCTTCACGTTCTTCAATCCCATGAATAAATGCATTTTCAACTAATGGTTGAAGGGTCAAGCGCGGAATTTCAATACCAAGGGCTGTCTCATCAATTTTCATGATGAATTGAATCCTCTCTGAAAAGCGGGTTTGTTGAATCCTGAAATAATCTTGAACGATATTCACTTCATCTTTCAATGTAACTTGATCATCGATTTCGCCTAAGCTATGCCGCAGTAATGCAGCCACTGAGTCGATTAATCTTGATGTCGAATTCGCATCTTCCAAATAAGCCATTTTCGAAATGGTATTTAAGGTATTAAACAAAAAATGTGGATTGATTTGATTTTGCAAATGCTTTAATTCCATTTCTTTAAGCAATTGATCGAGTTCCGACTGGTCTTTGATTTCTTTCACCAATTCATGAATATTGGAACGCATATTATTAAACGCATCCCCGAGTACCCGCAGCTCATCATTCGATTGAATTTCCACAGCTTCTCCCAGTAAATCCCCCTTAGCGACTTCCTTTGCGGCGTGGGATAACTTATGAAGCGGGCTTGTAATTCCCGTTGAAAACCAAATAGCAAAAAAGATTGCTAGAGCGATTGTCGTTAAAAATAAAAAGATGATGAAAGTTATAAAATGCCCATTTCTTTCTTGCAAATCCTTGTAATAAGCTTGATAGGCCGTCAATTCGACATCGATTAATTCAAGCGCAGACTCTTGAATATAACCCGAAGCCAATCTTACTTCTTCCAGATGATTCGTATAGTGCTCAATATCTTCTTTCAAAACGAATCCGACCGTAAGTTCACTTTCATGTATAAATGTTTCGACTAGATTGATATAATTTTTGATTTTGATGTTTTCATTAAGTGCATAGAGAGTTCTTAAATTCTCTTTCTCGGCAGTCAGTTCATCTTTTTTCTCAAAATAATTGGTCGCATTTTCATCTTCGGGCTCAATCACATAGATTCTTGTAAGCGCGTATAGTTCATCTGACTTTTGAGAGATTGAATTTAACAATAAAAACCGTTGAAAACTTTCATTATACTTATTGGTTAATTCATTGGAACTGACGAAAATGGAAATTGCCGTCACTTGAAACAAGATGACAAATACGAAAAAATACATTAATAACTTCCCGCGAATTGTTTTCATTTTGGATCACCAGGTCTTAATCCATCGACATCATCTTTATCGATAATTTTTGTTCGAGTGAAGACTTCGGTATTCAAAACGTCATTCTCTTGTAATTCAATCATCACTTCAATCGCCTTGTAACCCATTTCCTCCGGATACTGCGCAATCGTCGCATCAATTTTCCCTTTTTGAATGTACATTAAAGTCTCCGGCAAGACGTCGAAAGCAGTAATATAGACATCTTTATTCGGCGCGATTTCCTGTAATCCTTCAACCATGCCAATTCCATCAAGGGCGCTTGTCCCAACGAGAGCATTGATGGAAGGAAACTCTTTCAATAAGGAATAAGTCGCTTGCGCGGCGCCAATTTGAGTGATGTTGGATTCTTTTCTGCCGACAATCTGAATCCGGTCAGTTGTTTTAATCGCATCTTTAAAGCCTTCAATTCTTTCTTGTTGGTTTATCGCATCAAAGCGCCCCATGACAATGCCTACGTATTGTTCGCCCGTCGTGTTTTCAATAATGGCTCTTCCGGCAAGCTGCCCTGCATAATAATTATCCGTCCCGACGTAAGCCTTCCGAACACTGCTTTTCACATCCGTATCAACGGTGATAATCGGGATTCCCCGCTCAACGCCTTTAAATACCAAGTCGACAAATTGTTGACCTTCCACGCCTTGCGTTATGATGCCGTCCACTTTGGCAGAAATCATTCGATCTAATAGTTTGAGTAGCTGGTCATTATCAGCTTTTGGAGGTCCTAAATATTCCAAGTAAATCTCATTTTCTGCAGCAGCCTTCAATGCGCCTCGCTCAACGAGCCGCCAATATTCATTATCAATTTCTTCAGCGATCAAGACGAAATGATGGGCATATTCTTTAGAAGAAACGGACTCCTTTTCAATATAAAAAGTTTTATAGCCATAATAGATCATCCCTAAGAAACTAATCAGAAAAATTGTAAGGCCGATGCTATAAAGGATTCTTTTTGTAGACTTCCTCATTCGTTCACCAACTTTTTTTGATAAATTAATTCTAAATTTTTTTATACAAATTAATCTAGGTCCCAAATTTGTTTATCCAAATAAGGTCCCTAATTTGCTTACTCAAATTAGGGACCTAGTGGACTATGATAGTTTTACTTGATTGCCAGTTTTAATGGATTCCATACAAGCATCAATCACGCGCATATTATTGACGGTATTCACAAAATCATGCTTTACATGGTCTTGCCCATCTAAAATAGCCGCAGATAGATGTTCGATTTGATTGCGGTATTGATCATCATTTAATGTTTCTGTTCGTGAAATCCCATTCGTTTCAACGATTATTAATCCATCGCCGCCGTTTTTATCTGGGCGATATGCTCTTGGAACAGTTATGGTGCCTTCGGTGCCGAACACCTTATATTCATTGCGCGCAGCTAGGTTAAAACTACAGTCGAATGTTGCGCGCACGCCGTCTTGAAATGTTAAATAACCGACAGCGTCTGTATCGATATGGAATTCCGGATCCATAACTGCATGGACATGGACTGTTCCAGGTTCAGCGCCTAAAATATTTCGGAGTGAATGAATGGCATAACAGCCGACATCATAAATGCTGCCCCCTCCCGTTTCATCGCTCATTTTTATTGAGGTTTTTCGGCGCTCTTCATCCAAATAAAACGAAAAACCCGCTTGCATATAAGAAACATCACCAATTTCACCTGAATCGATTATTTCTTTAACACGCGCGTGCTGAGGGTGGAAATAAAACATGAATGCTTCCATGAATAAAACACCGTTTTCGTTACAAGCCTTCTCCATTTCAAGAACTTCATCAACACTAATGGCCGCCGGTTTTTCACATAAAATATGTTTGCCTTTTTTCGCTGCCGCGATAACCCATTTCTTATGTAAATGATTCGGCAGTGGAATATACACTGCATCGATGTCAGGATCATCTAGTAATTTTTCATAGCTGTCATATGTCTTTTCAATTCCAAAACGCTTTGCCACTTCAATTGCCTTATCAATACGGCTACCTGTCGCGATTGCTGTTACTAGAGCGTTATTCGATCTCAGAAATGCAGGAATTTGCTCTTTTTGCGCGATGCCTGCGGTGCTTAAAACTCCCCAGCGAACTTTTTTCATATGTACTCCTCCAATTATTTATATTGTCTAATTATATCACAGAATATAAATATCCAATATTTTACTTGTTAATTTCCTGTATAATACTTATTACAACACTTATCTTTAAGACTGGAGAAGATTAATCTATGAAATTCGGTATTATCGGAACTAATTGGATTACGGATCGATTTATAAAAGCAGCATTGCAACATCCTGAGTTTAGTATCGGGGCGGTTTATTCGCGAGCTGAAGAAACGGGACGAGCGTTTGCGGAGAAACATAATGTTCAAAAGGTTTATACCAATATGGAAGAGATGTTTCTTAGCGGAGATATTGACGCGGTTTACATTGCTTCGCCGAATGCTTTCCATGCAGAACAAAGTATACTAGCGATGGAAAATGGTATTCATGTTCTTTGTGAAAAACCAGCTGTCACGACTGTAGAGGAAATGAATCAAGTTATACAAGCTTCTAAGAAATATGGAGTTACCTTCATGGAAGCGATGAAGTCAACTGTTACACCGTCATTCCTTAATGTGAAAAAGAACTTGGATAAGATTGGAACACTCCGCCGATTTGTGTTTCATTACAATCAATACTCTTCCCGCTATGACAGTTACAAGGAAGGGATTATTGAGAATGCGTTTAAACCTGAGCTGGGGAATGGTGCAAAAACGGATTTAGGGGTTTATGCGATTGCGCCGATTGTTCATTTAGTCGGCGAACCAATTTCTGTTTTGAAAAACAACTATTTACTGTCCACGGGCGCGGAAGGCCAAGGCAGCATGATTTTAAATTATGACGGCTTTGAAGCAGTTGTCATGTACTCGAAGATTTCCGATTCATTTTTACCGAGCGAAATCCAAGGAGAAAATGGCGTCATCGAAATCGATAAAATTAGTGATCCTCATCAAGTTATTATTAAGTACAGAGACGGTCAAACCGAGGATATTTCCATCAATCATGAGTTCGACACGATGTATTACGAAGTCGAAGAGTTTATTAACTGCGTGAAGAATAGACAAATTGAGTCGATGATAAATACGCATGAGATTTCTCGCCAAGTTACGAAGATACTTAGTTTGTAATATAAAAAGTAGTGGAAGGAATTCATCCCCCACTACTTTTTTGTCTTCATTCATGCGAGATGAAATCTCAGCAATTGTTGTCATCAGCAAATTACAATAGCCTATATTCTAAAACTGAATGGCTTTTCCCATTTCAGCAGATTCATAAATCGCATTGACGATTTTTTGGATGATCAAACCTTGTTCAGGTGTGCTTAATGGTTGCACGCCTGCTAAACAGTGTTCGACGAACTGTTGGATCTCGCGTTCGTGGCCTTCTGCTTCAGGCAGATAGACCGGCGTGATATCGACTAACGTGTTATGTTTTTCCTGATAAATTTTTAGCGGAAAAATATCTGCTCCGCCTTTATCGCCCATCAAAGAGACTTGCATCGTTTCGTCTTTTTCAACATTTGCGGCGAATGATGCTTCCAAAGTCAAAGTAGCGCCATTTTTGAAGGTCACCATTCCAACAGCCATATCCTCTACGGTGTAATTTTCATAATCCCACTCGCCGAACAATCCGACACCTTTTTTATTTCCAATTCGCTGATGCGTTTTTCCGAGAACAATTTCTGGCTCGGGATACCCCATCAGATAAAGAGCGGTATCTAGCATATGCACGCCAATATCGATTAAAGGACCGCCGCCTTGCAATTCTTTATTTGTAAAGACGCCCCAACCTGGAATTCCTCTTCGTCGAATCGCATGGACACGCGCTGAATAAATTTCGCCCAGTTCATCCGCATCAATGAATGACTTCGCGATTTCAACTTCTGGTCGATAACGGTAATGAAAACCAAACGTTAAGAACCTTCCTGATTTCTCAGCTGTTTCGACCATTAATTCTGCTTCTTCAACTGTCATTGCTGGCGGTTTTTCGCATAACACATGACAACCAGCTTCTAGCGCTGCGATGGAGGCTTCCGCGTGGAATTTATTCGGCACGCAAACACTGACTGCGTCTAATTCCACTTCTGTCAACATCTTTTCATATGAACTAAATGCATGCGGTATCGCAAATTTCTTTGCCAATTCTTCAGCACGTTCAATGACTATGTCGGCAATCGCAACAACTTCTACTTTGCTTCCGCAGGATAAGTAATTCGGGATATGGACGTCTCCCGCGATTGCCCCGGCTCCAATAATGCCTACTCTTAATACACCCATGATAACTTTCCTTTCCAATTCGTTCGATTACGCTCGAATTAGTGAATTCTTACTAAATAGCAAAAAGTTGTGATATATGCGGAAATCCCATATACCACAACTTGCTATTCTTTTACACCCACCACATATCAGTTGGTTGGTCTTTAATCAAAACAGATTTCAAGTTCGTCACTGCACGTGAAAATCCTTCATCAACAGACATTAACGGATCTTCATGTTCAATGCTGACAACATAATCATAGCCATACGTACGCAGCGCGCTCATTATGTCGGACCACTCTTGGATGCTGTGGCCGCAACCGACAGATCTAAATGTCCACGCGCGCGATTGTACATCTCCGTATGGTTGCATATCTGTTAGCCCGTGCATATTCACGTTTTCCTGGTCGATGTAAGTATCTTTCGCATGGAAGTGGTGAATGGCATTTTCTTTTCCTAAAATCTTGATTGCCGCGACTGGATCAATGCCTTGCCACCAGAGATGACTAGGATCCAAATTCGCACCGATTGCCGGTGAAGTCGCTTCTCTTAATTTCAACATGGTATACGGCGTGTGAACTGAAAATCCGCCGTGAAGTTCGATGCCGATTTTCACACCATGATCTTCTGCAAATTTCCCTTGTTCTTTCCAGTACGGAATGAGTTTCTTTTCCCATTGCCAGTTATAAATATCTGTGTACTCCGTCGGCCACGGTGAAATCGGCCAATTCGGTTGTTTGGAGTCTTCGTTTGATCCAGGAGTTCCCGAAAATGTGTTCACTACAGGAACGTCTACAAGCTGTGCTAGTTTCACAGTTTTAACAAATGTATCGTGTGCATCTTGAGCAATTTGTTGATTCGGCGAAACGGGATTACCGTGACAGCTGAATGCACTTATGGTTAATCCCCGGGAATGGATTTTATCCAAATATTCTTTGCGTTTATCTTCGCTGGCGAGAAGCTCATCGACATTACAATGAGCATCCCCAGGATAGCCGCCTGTTCCGATTTCAATGGCATCTAAGCCCGCCGCTTGTACGTGGTCTAACATTTCTTCAAATGGTTTTTGCGAGAACAAAACTGCAAATACGCCTAGTTTCATAGAAAAAACCTCCCAGTATTTTTAAATTCTAGCAAACTGTTTTGTAGTCATTGATTCCAAAGCGCCTAAAATCACTTCTAATGATTTCTTGCCTTCCTCACCGTCAATTAGCGGTTCAGTATCTTGGATAATCGCGTCTACAAAATGATTGATTGTATGGGTCGTTGTTTGACCGCCTTCAGTGTTTGACTGAATGCCGCCTAACGCATAGTTGACGACTTCTCCCGTTTTATATTGAACGATCAATGAATAATCCGGGTGATCTTCAATACGCAAAATCGCTTTTTCACCGTAAATTACCGTGGAGTTATCTTCTTTTGCCGAATAAGCCCAACTTGCTGCGAGCGTTCCGATAATCCCGCTTTCTGTCTTTAAAATACAAACCGCATTATCGTCCACATCTGTATTTTCTTTTGCGCTCGTTTCAATAAAACCGGCGACTTCAACAAACTCTTCGCCGAGTAAGAAACGAAGCAAATCCGCTTTATGGACGCCAAGATCGCCCATTGCTCCGATAAACGCTTGATCCTTTTTAAAGAACCAGCTATCTTCGCCTTCAACGCTCCATTGTTCAGGTCCGCCGTGTCCGAAGGCAGTTCGGAAACTATAAATCTTTCCAACTTCACCGTTCGCAATTAGTTCTTTTGCTTTCACATGGGACGGCACGAAACGTTGGTTATGCGCGATCATTAGCTTTTTATTGGCAGCAGCCGCAGCTTTTATCATGTCTTCCGCTTCTTCTTTAGATGTCGCCATCGGCTTTTCGCATAATACGTGACACCCTGCATTTAATGCAGCAATTGAAACAGGCGCATGTAAATAGTTCGGAAGGCAAACGCTAACTGCGTCTAGCTCTTCGTTTTTCAGCAATTCCTCATAACTCGTATAAGATTTTGCATGATACTCAGTTGCCATTTCGACTGCTCTTTCTTCGACAATGTCACAAACCGCTACAATCTCTACAGCATCGTTATGTTCATATTCTTTTAAATGTCTATTTCTTGCGATACTTCCGCATCCAATAACAGCTACTTTTAACTTTTTCATGTTTTCCACTCCTAAATATTATTCGTTATAGTTTGCCAATTTTTCTAATGGCTTCGCATTTCCGTATATAGGTTTTGGCGTATTCGTATTTTCAGCCCATTTGACTGCATTACGAATTACTTTTTGTATGTCTTCATTATGATAGGTCGGGTATGTTTCATGCCCCGGACGGAAGTAGAATATCTTTCCGTTCCCCCGTTTAAACGTTGCACCGCTGCGGAAAACTTCTCCGCCTTCAAACCAACTAACAAAAACCAACTCGTCAGGTGCCGGAATATCGAAGTGCTCTCCGTACATTTCTTCTTTTTCAAGTTCAATATATTCCCCGACGCCTTCTGTAATTGGATGGCTCGGATCGACTACCCATAGACGTTCTTTTTCATCCGCTTCGCGCCATTTCAAATCGCAAGTCGTGCCCATCAGTGTTTTGAAGATTTTCGAGAAATGACCCGAGTGCAAAACAATCAAGCCCATGCCTTCCAACACGCGCTTTTTCACGCGTTCGACAATCTCATCTTCAACTTCATCATGCGCAAGATGTCCCCACCAAAGAAGAACGTCAGTATTCTTCAATACTTCTTCGGATAAACCATGTTCGGGTTCATCGAGCGTCGCTGTTGTTACTGTATGGGCATCTTCTTTTAAAAATTGTGCAATCGCACCATGTATCCCCTCTGGGTAAATATCCGCTACAACTGGATTTTTCTTCTCATGACGGTTTTCATTCCACACGACTATATTCATAGTATCTCTCCTTTATATAAATGTTGCATTGATTTAAGCAACCGGTTGCATAAATGTTTAAAAATTTAGGCGTAACCTAAACTTTTAACGTTGTACACGAGCTTCTTTCGTGAATAACGGTCGGAATAATTACGCTCTTTTTGAACATATCCGGATCATTAATAAGCTCTATCAAGCAATTTGCCGCTTCATGGCCCAATTGGAAAATTTGAATGTCGACTGATGTTAACGGAGGATTAGACACTTCCGAAATCATCGAGTTATTAAAGCTAATAATACTCACGTCATCAGGCACTTTAAGATTTCGTTCTCCTAAAGATGTCAACGCGATTAAGGCGTTCAAATCATTTGGAATGATGAGAGCGGTTGGCGGTTCAGCCAAGTCCATTAATTCGGCAACAACTTGCTTCCCGTGATTCGGGTCCATTTGCGTATCTTTAATATAGGCATTTGATACATCCAGTCCCTTATCACGCATTGCTTGCAGGAAACCGTTCAATCTAGCTTCTCCCACTTCAAACTCTGTATCTGCGCCGATATACGCAATTTTCTCATGACCGAAATTCAGTAAATAGTTTGTCGCTTCTTTAGCCGCTTGCACGTTATCATTATCAACAAACATAATGTTGCCCGATTCGATTAAGGGCTTGCCGATGACGACAAAAGGTATTCCAGATTCGAGTAAATATGGAACGACTTTGTCATCTTTTTTCGAGTATAAAACAATGATGCCGTCGACTCTTTTTCCGCCGACCATCTTGACCGTGTCATTAAAAATCTCTTCCTCAGATTCACCTGTCGTGAGACTAATGCTGAAATCATACTTGCTGCATAATGCGCTGATTCCTCGAATGACTTCAGGAAAAAAAGTATTGTGCATCGATTCCTTTGTTGAGTTCTTCATAACGATCCCGATTGTTTTCGTCGATTTTTGTGCAAGGATACGAGCGTTATAATTCAACTGGTAGCCCATTTCGTCCATGATTTTATGAACTTTGCGTTTTGTCTTCTCGCTAATTAATGGACTATCTGAGATCACGCGAGAAACGGTTGACGGAGCTACATTCGCCCGTGCAGCAACATCTTTAATTGTGACCGACATTGGTCCTCACTCCAAATTCATTTATTTAACGGCTCCTTCAGATACTCCTTCAATAATTTGCTTTTGCGCAAAGAAGTAACCGATAATCACTGGAATAATCGCGATTGTCAAGCCGGCTAATGCTAAATGCCATTGCTTTGTATATTGCCCGAAGAAAAGGAACATCTTAATCGGGATTGTCGCATGTTCATCTGCAAGGATAAGGGAGGGCAATAGGTAATCATTCCAAATCCAAATAACATTTAATATTCCAACTGTAACAGAAATCGGTTTTAATAGTGGAAATATGATATGCCAAAATACTTGGAATTTATTGGCACCGTCGATAATTGCCGCTTCGTCCAATGAATTCGAAATTCCGGTCATTGCACCGTGATATAAAAAGATTGATAGACTCGAACCAAATCCTAAGTACATAAAGATGAGCCCCGTACGGTTTAACATATCAGCCTTGCTAAAAAGTGAAACAAGTGGAATCATGACTGACTGAAACGGAATCAGCATCGCTGCGACAAAAAGTAACAGTATGAGTGCACTAAGTTTACTTTTATTCCTGGCAAGTGCGTATCCTGCCATCGAGGAGAAAAGAATAATAATCCCTACCCCTACAACCGTGATGAGCAAGGAGTTAAAAAGAGAATTAACAAAGTCCAAGTCTTGAAAAGCTTGAACAAAGTTAGTCGTTTCAAACCCTTCTGGAAGCCCGAGCACGCCTGAAAAAATCTCCTTTTTCGTTTTGAATGCGTTCACAATCATTAAGTAAAAAGGTGAGATCCATAATAATGCAAGCAAGAGGCCGATAATTTCAATGACAATCAGATTTCGCTTCTTCTCTTTCATTACATGTCGACCTCCTTTTTCTTATTGTAATAAACTTGCGTGATTGCGACAGCTGCCACAATGATGAAGAAAATGACTGCTTTTGATTGGGCGAAAGCCATTTTATTTTCAGTGAAGGCGGTTTTTACAATATTCATCGCAACCATTTGCGTTGAGTTGAACGGGCCACCATTTGTTAAGGACAAGTTTTGATCGTAGATTTGAAACGAATTGGACAATGTCAGAAACATACTAACCGTGAAAGCAGGCGCAACTAATGGGAATGTGATGTTGCGAAAACGTTGGAAACTAGAGGCTCCATCGATTTCGGCCGCTTCAAGCAAGTCCTTCGGAATATTTTCTAAGTAAGCAATGTAAATAATCATTATGTATCCAGCCATTTGCCAAGATGTCAGGATGACGAGTCCCCAGAAACCAGTCGCGGTTGTCGACAACCAACCTGTTAACGCTTCAATTCCAAGTAACTCTCCTATGTTTCCAAAAACGCTGATGAAAATAAACTGCCAAATGAAACCTAAAATGAGTCCGCCGATCAAGTTCGGCATAAAGAAAACAGTTCTCATTAAATTATTTGTTTTAAGATTACGAGTGACAAGTAGTGCGAGTCCTAAACCTAAGAAGTTCAGTAGAATGACCGAGCAAATTGCAAATTTAGTCGTAAACCATATGGATGCTCTAAAATCAGCATCTTTAAATAATGTGATGTAGTTCTTAAAACCAAGAAACTCAGTAGCGACCATGCCATTCCAATTTGTAAAAGAGTAAATGAATCCGTAAACAAATGGAACGAGGATAACGAGACTTAAACTCAAGATGACTGGCGTTAAGAACAACCAGAATGAAAAATCGCGATTTCGCATGCAGAGCACCTCCATTGTAAATGATAACAGCTAACAAAAATCTTTTTTAGGAGGTTTTTGTTAGCTGTATTTTTCTACCTCTAATTACTTACGTTCTTCTTCCCATTTAGCACGTGATTGAGAGATTAAATCTTCCCATTTCAAGTCGCCGCTTAAATACTTTTGAATATTAACGCCGAGTGTTTCTTCATTCCACCCAGTCGGAGCTGCTTGGTATACCCAACCTTCGAGTGTATTTCCAGCTTCAGCATATTCATAAATTGTCTGTGAAAGCGGATCTGCAATTTTCGTTGCGTCGTATCCTTTATAAGCAGGGATGAATTTAAAGTCTTCGAGGACTGCAGTTTTTCCTGTCTCAGATGTGTACATCCAATCTAGGAAATCTTTACTTGCTTGAACAACTTTTTCATCGCTCTTGCCGTTTACCGCCCAGAACATTGGGACACCAGCAGGGATTTTGCCTTCAAAACCTTCGACTGGAACTGGAAGAATGCCCATGCCGTTTTCAGCTAATTCCGGATCCATATCGTATACAGAGTTGTAAACCCAGTTTCCTTGTTGAATCATTGCAACTTTTTCTAAAGAAAATAATTGTTCAACTTGCTGTGAATAATCAAGACTTAGTACCGGCTGAACAGAGTGGCTGTTTTGAAGATCTAGGTATCTTTTCAGCTCATCGCCTTTTTCAAATTCGATTGTTTTGGCATTATATGCTTCAGTAATATCATTATTAAATTCTGGTGCGATGAACATATTCGAAATATGATCGCCGAGCACCCATTTTTCTTTACCTGGCAATGCAAATACCGCGTCAATGCCCAATTCGTCTTTTTTGCTATCGAGTAATTTAACTGCATCTTCGAGGTCAGCATACGTTTTAATATCATCCGTGCTTAGACCTGCTTTTTCGAAGATCGCTTTGTTATAAATTAAACCGTAACCTTCTTGGTTGAATGGCAATCCTAAAACTTCATCGCCGTCTGTTACTGCAGTCAATGTTCCTTCTATCGATTGCTCAACTGCTTTCGTATCCGAAACATCTGCTAAGTATTCTCTATATTCCTCGACACTTGATGGTCCGCCGACGTTGAAAATGTCTGGTTCTTCACCAGAAGAAAATGACGTTTTTAATGTTGCGCCGTAATCGTTTCCGCCGCCAACCGTTTTAACGTTGATTTTCACCCCAGGGTTTTCATCTTCATACTTTTTAACAAGTGCTTCGAACTGATCTTTAATTTCTACTTTAAATTGAAAAATATCAATTGTGATTTGATCTCCTGATGCTGAGTCTTTCTTTTTGTCATCATCTGACGAGCAACCTACTAACGCAAAGATAGATAATAGAAATACAGAAACTAAACTAATCAACGTTTTCTTGCTTTTCATTAATGATCTCCCCTTTTCCTTTTCTATGAATACGGTTGCATAAAACCGATGCATTAGTTTGCCAGTCCAACAATTAGTTTTATTGCAATTCCATGAAACCGTTTGCATAGATGATTCTCCTAAAGAGTATCACGATAATTTAAATAGTGCAACACTTTTCAATAAAATATTATTCTGTCTTTTTGGCCATTATCTTTAAGTAGTTTCGATAAAACGCGGAAAAAGATAGAAATGCGATGAGCGAACCTGTTAGAAACGGGATGATAAATCTGAAGACATTAAAACTGACATAGATGACGAGTCCGCTACTCATCGCTACTGCGATAAACAAAATAGGGCTTCCGATTGTAAGAAGCAATGCGTTTTTTAATGACTCGGTAAATTTCAAGTGAAAATGCACGGTGACTGAAAACAGGTTTATTGAAAATACTAGTAATAGAATGCCCATGATGATAAAGAGAATCATCATCGCGGAATTTTTCTCGTGAAAATAATAGACATCCGCCGCCCAGATGACCCATGCAGCGGTTAATAGCAACCCAATTCCTACGCTTCGTTTATAGTTTTCTTTGTAGTACCCCCAGTACTTCTTGATAAGGTGATTGACTCCCTCGTCTTTCATGATCCAATCACGCACCATCGCGAACATTGCTGTTGTCGCTGGGAAGAATATAAATGGCAGTAATAGAATGACAGGAATCAATAAAAAGAATATCGTTTCAATTTGTTCCACGAATAAAATAGTGAAAAGCAAATAAACGATTGGCAGATTAAAAAGTATCCAAAGTAAATTCGTGATTGAAAATTTCATGATCCACTCACTTAGCGTGTATAAACCGCTCATGAGTCCAGAATTGTTATCCATACTTGTACTCCTTTGACTGCTTTGTGATAAAAGGTTTTTTGAATATTGTTGGTGGTGATTTGCTTGCAGTTATAGATGTTTTGCTTGCACTGCGGTGGGTTTTGCTTGCAAGTCGTGACCTTTTACCTGTGTGAAAGCTATCTATTTAATAAATAATTCAGTACCCTACTATTGTTTTAAGGGTACTGAATCAGTTGAGAGTTTACTGCGTGCTTTGTCTTAGTACCCAGATTTACCTGCTATAACGTTAATTTCCGTTGCGGGCGGACGCTTTCCACTCCAACCAACTGGAGATTCCACTAAATTAGTAAAGATGTATGTGAAACTTTCATTCCTACTTAGTGAAATGTAAAGATGCCGCACCTAGTAAACCTGCTTTATTCCCCAGTTCCGCCTTCAATATTTCTACGTCGGAGAAGCTGCTGATGATTAATTCTTTAACTTTAGTTTGGACTAGATCGACCAAACTTTCTTGCTCCATGACGCCGCCGCCAATGATGATAGCTGGTGGATTAAAAATGTGTGTTAATGAAACTAAGCCGTAGGAAACTTCGAGAACCCAATCGTGAAGCACTTTTTCCAGCTTTTCGTCACCTTTTGCTAGACCTTCAAAGATCTTGCGGCCATTCACATATTGCGCGTCGACTTCGAGTGCGCTTCTCACTAAAGCTGTTGTTGATCCGTACATTTCATAGCACCCGACACAGCCGCAATTACATTTAATGCCGCCAGGATGCGCGACGATATGGCCGACTTCGGCCGCGCTGCCGTTAGCGCCTTTGTATACTTCCGAATTAATGACGATTGCGCCGCCAATTCCAGTTCCGTATGTTAAACATAAAAAGTCATCAAATTTTTGTCCCGCGCCGAAGTGTTTTTCGCCGAGTGCGGCAGAATTCACGTCGTTCTCAATTTTCACAGGCACGTTGAACTTGTCTTCAAAAATCTTCTTCACATGCATGCCTGTATAATTCGGGAAGTTTTCATTGGCATAAATGATTGATCCTTCCTCACTGTTCACTTGGCCTGCTGTACTGATTCCGATCGCTTCAAAGCCCGAGTAATTCGCAGAAATGACTTCAATCAGATTTTCAACAAGATACGGTCCGCCTTTTGACGCCCCAGATTCTATTTCTTTAAATTGTGTAACAGATCCTTTTTCATCAGCCATACATATTTTAATCGATGTTCCGCCGATATCTATCGCTAATACGTTCATAGCTACTCCCCCATTGTTTATATTCGAATTAACTGTAGCATAAGCCTATGATTCTAGCCACTGCCTATGGCAAATTAAATTCCGCATTTACTTATTTACCAGTATTGATAATAATCTTATTAGGAGGTGTAAGATGAAACTAAAAGAGGTTCATTATCAAAGAATCATTACTGGATTACTGGTCATCATTATATTGGGAGTTACTGTAGGTCCAAATTTGATCAAACCGAAAAATTCCTTGGAGCTTTATCAGTATTTGAATTCTACCGATAGCTTTGATGAAGCAAAGGAGATCATGCTTGATGGTTATGCAGAGAATTTTTCGGAAGCTGATTATGAACGAATCAAACAAGACAATTACGATACTTCTCCAGATATGATTCGGCAATTTACGGTATTACAATACCCAAGCAATAAAAAATCGATTTTGATCGAAACGGCTCCAGGTTTGAATAAATTAAAAGTGCTGCGGATCGAAAGATTGCCAAACGACATAACGGATTACCTTGACGGTTTAGAATAAAAGAAGAATCCCCCTATGTTTTCATCTAACATAGAGGGATTTTGTAATCAATCAACTTTTCGTATGCGGTTATCCTTCGCCAATTTAAACGGCGCGTAAATTAATGCCGCGATGAGGAATAAACCGATATATCCAATAAATGGATAGACTAGAGATACTAAATTTTTGAAGCCCGCCATGAAACTTAAGACAAATCCGATAACTACAGTAACAATTATCATTACATCAGATTTTTTTGTATGCATAACTGTAAACCGCGCGACGAACGCATAGAACATGCTGACCGCGGTGTTGAATACCATCCCGAATAAAATGACAGACATGAAAATCCCTAGAACCGGTGAAATATCATGCACTAATTTCAACATCGGCATATCGTATTCTGCCACAAGATCCACTTTCGAAAAAATTGCAAGATGACTAATAATAATCATAAGCCCAAGTCCGAGACCACCGACCAAACCACCGAGTGCTGCGATTTTCTCATCTTTCTCAGCGCCGCCCATAACGAGCGACATGGCAGCCCCAACCGCGACATTAAAGGACACATAGTTAATTGCCGAAACGAACCAATTTGGCAATGTCGTATCTAACTCTTTCGCAATCGGATCTAGCTCCGCGAATGAAGAGCCCATTGTAAAAATAGAATAGATTCCAATTAGAATAATCGTTAGCACCAGAAAAGGTGTAATACTTCCGATAACTGCGATTACGCGTTGTACATTCATCATGACAGTTCCGATTACTAAGACAGCCATGAGTAAATTACCGATATACGGTTCGAGTCCAAATTGTTGATTCAGCACAGAGCCTGCACCAGCAAGCATGACGACCCCAACACCGAATAATGTGAAAACGATGATTACATCGACCACTACACCGAGATAGGGACCGCTTATTTTATAAATGACTTCTTTATGAGAAGTCGTTTTTGTGCGACTTCCAAGCTTTGTCAGCGTCATTCCTAGATAAGCAAATAATGCTGTTGAAAGAATCGCCGCCAACGTACCGAGCAATCCAAAACTCGTAAAATACTGCACGATTTCTTTTCCCGAAGCAAAACCTGCTCCAACGATAATTCCGATAAAAGCGCTTCCAATCTTCAATACCCTAAACATTTTTCTTTCCCCCAATAAATTCTAATATCCCCTATTGAAATATGTAAGTATAAAAAAAGCTACCACAACTACTGCAATTTTTCCGCAGCAATTATAATAGCCACTTTCTGTTTATTATAAAACTGGAACTTTATCAAAACGGTCGAATCTAAGCGGATCTGTTGGAATCGTTGTTGTCTTTCCGGTAATCAATTCCTCGATAAGCTTTCCTGTTACGGTTGCTAAACTGATTCCGTCCCCTTCATGACCTGCCGCGATGTAAAATCCAGGAATTTTCTCAACTTCCGAAACAATCGGCAGATGATCTTCCGTCCAAGGTCTGAACCCTGTATACGCGCGAATCATCGTAAAATCATTCATTTTCGGATAAAAACGAAGCGCTCTCATGGCCATTGTTTCGACCACATTCATATCAATTCTACCATCATATCCGACGAATTGACGGCTGCTTCCGATTAAGAAGTTTTGGCTTTCCGTCGGTTCAAGTACGAGTGCAACCCCATGCTTTTCCGTACGTTTATCGACGATGCGTTCACGACCGAATTTATTCATCAAGTAACCGAATTCCATTACATTTCGCATCATCACCGGCTTTTGTCTCGCGCCAACGATAATATGCCCTTTTCGAGGGATGATCGGGATATCTAAATCCAGCATCTTCCCGATGAACGGCGCCCATACACCCGCGGCATTCACGACTTTTTTTGCTGTAAATGTACCGTTCGTTGTTTCAATTGTAAAGTCTTCTTTTTTCGTAATCCCCGTAACTTCCGCCTGTGTCTGCAATCTTAAACCGTATTGTTTCGCTTTATCGATGAGCGAATAACAAAACAAATATGGATTGATGAGAGAGTCTGTTTCACATTCTAATCCGCCTGGAATGTCATCAGAAAAATAAGGCGACTCTTGGCGTAAATCTTCTCGGTCCAGCAATTTGAACTTCAAACCTGCCTTCGTTTGAATATCCACCCATTCCGCAGCAGCTTGCATTTCGTTATCATTTTCGCAAACGAGCAAACTTCCAAGTGCGCGATATTCAAAGTCCAGGTCCAACTCATCATGTAAATCCACTGTTAACTCTTGGCTTTTCAGTGACATTAAACTATCAAATCCTGGATCTTTATCTACAATCGTGATGTTTCCATCACAACGGGAAGATGTGCCACTTGCAATATCGTTTTTTTCGATTAATACGCAATCGATGCCAGATTTCGCAACATAGTAAGCGATTGCACAACCAACAATGCCGCCGCCAATTATTGCCACTTCTGCATGATTCTTTTTCGACATACGTGAAATCCTCCTTTGACACAGACGAATCGTTTATACTATTCTATAATAGAAAAACATCCTTCTGTTTTCTCAAAATATTGTTATTGCTCTACTAGTATCTATGTTAGAATAATAGAGGATCATGTGTCAAACTTTATTTTGCAGAAATATAAACCAGTAAGATGAAAATCGAGTGTATAAAGGGAGGATTGGCCTTATGGATAAATTGATTATCTGTAGATGTGAAGAAGTATCACTTGAAGACATTGAGAATACAGCAAATAAATATAGCTGTTCAGCTCGCGAATTAAAACTGCGTACTCGTGCAGGAATGGGCTATTGTGGAGGTCGCACATGTCGTCCAGCCGTCGATGCGGTCCTTGAAGAAGTAACGGGAGAAAAGCCGGGCAATGATATCCCATTAAAGGTTCAACCCCCCGTTCGACCTGTTTCACTATCCGTTTTGGGAGGTAAAAAACGATGACGAATAATCGAATTACCGATCATCCTGTTTTAGGGAAGTTGGAAAACCAAACACCTGTCAAGTTTACTTTTGACGGAACTACATATACAGGTTTCGAAGGCGATACGATCGCTTCCGCACTGCTGGCAAATGGTATTCGCCAACTCCGCGTGCATGAAGAAACCGGTGCACCGCGCGCAATTTATTGCAATATCGGGCATTGTTTCGAATGCCGCGTCACGGTTGACGATACTGATGGCGTTCGCGCATGCATGACGACCATTCGAGAAAACATGAAAGTAGACAGCGGAAAATTGCAAGCGGTACCATTCAAGTCAAAGCCTGAAGAATGGCCGCGCACATATGCCGAATTCGAAAAGTCATCTAAAAAGGACGGTGTTCCGCATGTATGATGTAGTCATCATTGGTGCAGGCCCTGCTGGTCTATCAGCTGCCATTGCCTGCCGCGAATCAAACCTGCACGTTCTCGTTATCGATGAATTTCCAAAACCAGGCGGTCGACTCCTTGGACAACTTCATCAAGAACCAACCGGTGAATGGTGGAACGGCATTGAGGAAACTAAAATTTTGATGGATAAAGCAACAACTTTGAATACTGAAATTAAATGCGGAATTTCCGCTCACCATATTGAAAAAACAGATCACGGCTATTCTGTCCATACAAATGAAGGCGTTTTCGAATCGGAAAACCTTTTAATCGCGACAGGTGCTGCCGAAACAGCCGTGCCGATACCGGGCTGGACACTTCCAGGCGTTATGTCAATCGGTGCAGCTCAAGTCATGACGAACGTTCATCGTGTGCGCGTTGGAAATAAAGGCGTCGTTGTCGGTGTAAACGTTTTATCCGCCGCGATTGCTCGAGAGTTGCAACTAGCCGGTGTCGAGCTTCATAGCATGGCGTTGCCAGCGAGCAATCCTGTAACGAAAAATCACGCAAACCCGCGGAAAGTCATGGAAGGATTAGTGCGCATTGCCCACTTGGCCCCTTCTGCCTTTATACGTTTCGGAAGTAAATTCGCGAAAGCGGAATGGGTGCGCAACATCGCTGTTTCCTTTTATCCAAAAGGCGGCGTGAAAATGTGGGGCATGCCGATTCATATCCGTAAAGCAATCGTTCAAATAAATGGCACCGAAAAAGTAGAATCCGTCACAATGTGCGACATCACCGCGGACGGCGAAATTGTAAAAGGCAGCGAAAAAATCATTGAAGTCGATTTCGTTTGCATCGCAGGCGGACTCTATCCGCTCGCAGAACTCGCATCTGTGATCGGGTGCCCTTTCCAATACGTCGAAGAATTAGGCGGACACGTCCCTGTGCACAACGAGCAAATGGAAACGCCACTCGAAGGACTCTTCGTCGCCGGCAACATCACAGGCATCGAAAGCGCGAAAGTCGCAAGAGCTCAAGGAACATTAGCAGGATTATCTATCGTGAAGCAAAAACTGCGCGATCATAAAGATATCAATGCTAAAATTCAGCAAGCTGTTGCAAACGTCCAAGCTGTTCGCGATGCTGCTTCTATTCAATTCCACCCTGGGATTGATGAGGGGCGCAAGAAGATTGAGAGTGCTTTTGAAGAGTATAAGATTTCTTGATTTAGTGTGTGGAGTCAACCGCTTTGTATAGCGGTTGGCTTTTTTGTGTTTTCGAGAAGGTATGTGGAGCGTCGTGCCCGGGGAGAGGAGTTTGGTGTGCATCGGGAGGAGTTCGCGGGCGATTGCACGGACTTGGGATGCGCTACGATTTTTGAGCGGACATCTTTCACGATTCAGCGGACATAATCGATGAATTTACTTGATTGAGAGGACATAATTACGGATTGCGCGGACATCATGCGATGCCACGTGATTGGGCGGACATCTTTACCGATTCAGCGGACATAATTGATGAATTTGCTTGATTCAGAGGAGATAATCATCGATTGCGCGGACATCAGGCGACGCCACGAAATTGAGCGGACAACTTTCACGATTCAGCGGACATAATCGATGAATTCACTTGTTTTAGAGGAGATAGTTATAAATTGCGCGGACAACCCGCGTCGCCACATATAATTTTCACTCAATCTAGCATAAATCATCCCCGTTTTGTATATACTACTAGTCACAGAGAGGCGGCACTCCTCTGTCCCGCGTAAAAAGGGGCACCTTCGACGGAACGTGGAAAAAAATACTTACGCATGTCCGACTGGGGACGCCACCCAGTAGTGCCGCACCCATTTTGAAGGCGAAACGACTAAAGTAAGCCCTCAAACGACTAATACCGGATTCAAATCGACTAAAGCACACACGAAAACGACCAAAGAGAACTCCAAAGCGACTAATAGCCACTAATAAACGACTAAAGAGACAATTTTTCCTACTCCCATAACTAATTATAAACTCAAAAAAGTCATCCACTCTAAAAAATCGGATGACTTTTTATTATTACTGCGATAGTTTATTCATAAAGAAGAATCTATTGAAATACTATACCTCATTCACCATTTTCAAATTTCTAAGTACAATATACTTAGAGAATCTTATTACAAGGGAGTATGATGTGTATGGCAAATCACGCTGATTGTGAAAGATGCGGTAATGTATTTGCTGTGTATAAATGGAAAGCTTTAAATTTTTGCCCAATGTGCAGTACGGTTATCGATGTAAGCGATATTGATGATGACGACTATACCAACATCCATAGCATAAATTTATATGAGGAATATTCTCCTGATGATTACGATTCAGTTGATTTTTATGAAAAAGGGCCTCTCGGGGATTTGCAAAGATATATTGATGACTTGGAATAATCCACGAAGGTTTAGCCGCTTTATCCCTGGCTAAACCTCTTTTCATCGAATCAATTCCCCTCCTCAATCACATCCTCCGCAGTCCAAACCGATTCAAACCCCAATTCCCTTTTCGTCTTATTATTATCCCATGGTTTACCTTCGTTGTCGGAGACGCCGTAATAGGTGCCGAATCTCACATCGGTGTTGATTGCTTGTCGAAAGAGATTGACGGTGTCAATTTCGGAAAGCCAGGTATGCTGTAATCTGTCGAGGTCTTGATAGATTTCTGTTTCTTCATTTTGTTTGACGCTGCCGATTCGCAGGTTGATGACGGAGAGATTGTGTTTATTGTGAAAAGCGAAGCCGACATTTTCGATGGCCAGTTTCAATGTACCGTAAAGTCCGACTGAATACGGATAGTCATTTACGGTAATTTCCCGGCCGAGTGTTGAATCCCCATCTTCTTCATAATAATCAGTGACGTGATTGCTGCTCGCGACGACCACTTTGGGAATTCCATGATCGATGGCCGCCTGGAATATATGGTAAGAAGCTTTAAGAAATACATCGACCAACTTGTCCATTTCGGCGACATCAACCAAGTCATCCGTTTGCGGTTTTGAAAGTAAATTGATTATCACATCCGCATCTCTTGGAATGTTGCGAACGAGCTCATCATAGTCAGTCGCATCTACTTTACGGTCATTTTGATTTTCCCCATCGACTTCAAGATCAAGATTAACCACTTCGAATTCAGACGCAAACCCTTCCCGCAAGATACTTCCAATCGTTCCACTTCCGCCGATCAGCACAATTTTCTTCATCACGAAATCCCTCTCAATCATTTCTAATTGTTACCTCATATATTCCCAAGTCTTATTCGAATAAAACCCTGTCCGCTTCCTAAACAACAAAAAAGGCCCGCCAAAAAATGGCGAACCTCTACTGATCAATTTTTATACAAACATGCTTAATAGTAAAACAAATCCAAGACCTAGAACTGAAATAAGTGTTTCAAGGACTGTCCAAGTCCCGAATGTCTCTTTCATTGTTAATCCGAAAGATTCTTTAACAATCCAGAAACCAGTATCATTTACGTGTGAAGCAATGATACTACCGGCACCCGTTGCTAACACCATTAACTCTACGTTAACGCCTGTACCCGCCATCAACGGAATTACAAGTCCAGCTGTTGTCAATGCAGCGACTGTCGCTGATCCTTGCGCAATTCTCATGAGCGCAGCAATAAGCCATGCCAAAACTAGCGGTGAAATCGTGCTGCCTTCAAAAAGCTGTGCAACGGTGTCACCAACGCCTCCGTCTATTAACACTTGTTTAAGCGACCCGCCAGCACCGAGAATAAGTAACATCATACCGATGGCTGCGATCGAACTTTCTGCGGATTTCATGAGTTGTTTCATCGGGATTTTTCTAGCAGTCCCCATCGTAACCAACGCAAGCAGTACAGAAAGCAACATAACTGTAGTTGGCGCTCCGATTACTCCAATTAGGTCAAAAAACCAGTTTCCTGATAACCCCATGGCATCTTCAAACAAAACAACAATCGTTGCAAGCGCCATCAAAATAACTGGAAACAAAGCAGTGAACGCACTGATACCAAAACCGGGCGTATCTTCTAAATTAAATTGCTTCGCATTCCCTATAGAAGCCATACTTCCTGACGGCTCCCTTTCAAAAGCAGAAGGGACGATTTTTCTTGCGATTATTGTAAATAATGGTCCAGCGATGATTACAATCGGAATCGCAATAAGGAAACCATAAAGCAATACTAATCCAACGTTTGCGCCATATTGCTGAGCGATAACAGTAGGTCCTGGATGCGGTGGCAAAAATGCATGCGTCACGGATAACGCAGTCGTCATTGGTAGACCCAACCATAAGAATGATATTCTTAATTGCTTGGATATTTGATACACAATCGGAATTAATAAGACAAGACCTACTTCAAAGAACAAGGCAATACCGAGGATGAATCCCGCAGCAAGAACCGCCCATTGAATTCTCTTCTCACCAAACTTATCTATTAATGTCATTGCAATACGTTGAGCACCGCCCGCGTCCGCAATCAACTTACCTAAAATCGCACCAAGTCCAAAGACTAATGCAATTCCTCCCAAGGTATTTCCCATACCTGCTTGAATCGTTCCAACGATTTCATTTAAAGGCATACCAAGAGCAAATGCGATCATGAATGAAACAACAATTAATGAAATAAATGTATTCATGTTAAACTTCATAATTAATACGAGTAAAACGATAATCCCCAAAGCAACTATAACTAATGGCATTCTTCTCTTCCCCCAACTTCTTTAGTTAAATATTTCGATATTCACTCAAATTCAATAATCGCTTTGCGAACTAATTGAGGATTCTTTTCTATGAACTCAAATGCTTCTTTGATTTGACTTACTGGAAACTTGTGTGTGACTAAACCATTATGCGTTAATTTCTTTTCATTGATCAGCTCAACGACTTTTCCAAATTGATTCGTCTGCAATCTTGAGCCTGTAATCGTTAATTCTTTTTTCGTGATTTCCATTTGAGCAATTGACGATGGTGTGGCATTGAAGCCTAATAAAACAATATTGCCTGCAACTGAAGCCACGTTTACACTCAATTCAAAAGTTTGTGGCAGCCCGACCGCGTCAATGACAACATTTGCACCTTCATCATTTGTGATTTCATTTATCTTCGTTTCTACATCCACTTCAGAAGGATTGATCGTGTAGTCTGCGCCGTTTTCTTTTGCAAATTCTAATCTTTCATTTGTAAAATCAGACATGATAACGGTTGCCCCGCGCAGTTTGGCCATCTTAAGAACGGTTATGCCAATAGGTCCCGCACCTTGGATAAATACAGTTTGGCCAGCTTGGACGTTCCCTCTCCATGTAGCTTGGGCGCCAATTGTATAGGGTTCCGCCATAACTGCCTCGTCCCAATCAATTTCAGGATCTACTTTATGCACTTGCTTTTCTGATAGGATGGCAAATTCTCTCATACCGCCGTCTTCATGGACACCGAATACAGATACTTCTTTACACACATTCGGTCTGCCATTTTTACAAGCATAACATTCGCCGCAGTAACGGATGGGTTCAATGACGACATGGTCGCCAACAGCCACTTTTTTTACATTGGAACCGATTTCAATTATTTCTCCAGCGACTTCGTGTCCGACAATTCTCGGGTACGTTGCAAGAGGATTTGTACCATGGTAAATATGCATATCTGACCCGCAAATACCGACTCTTTTAATTTTCACCTTTACATCGTCAAGTTGTTCTATCTTCGGTTCAGGAATCTCCAATATTTCAATTACATTTGCTTCTGGGATTCTTACTGCTATCATTTATCTCCACTCCTCAATAATTTCATGAAAGTGGCTTTCACCTTTGACAGCCACTTCAATTACCCTCTTTTTGTTTAAACATTGCGTAATTTAGCGATAAAACGATAGTTCTAAAATGATGGCGCTTTCTTTAAAAATGATTGCGCTTTCTTTTTTATTTACATACAGTGACATGTAACATTTCACATGTTATTGTTAGGTTACATTCTTTTGTTTTAATCGTCAATACCTTTCGAGTAATTTCTTTAAATGTTGAATCTTGGGATAAGTATAAATTTCAATAACCTTGTTGTCATGAAAAATTTTAAAGATACTGATTTGACTATCTCCAGTTCAAGAATTTTAAAAATCTCATTTTCCTTTTAACCTCAGAAAAGATATAATTAGAATTAACCGCTTACAAGTCAATAAATATCACATAATAGGTTGATCAGTTTTTCTATCTGAAAAATGTCACAGTAAAAGTAAAGGGTGTATACAATGTCTAGAATTGAAACATCTCTATTAACTGAGCAGGTTTATAATATTCTGCGCGAGAAAATTATTGGCCGAACGTACATGCCCGGCAGTAAATTAGATATTCATAAACTCGCTGAAGAATTTGGAGTAAGCCGCTCTCCAGTAAAAGATGCCATCAACCAGCTTGTACATGAAGGGCTAATCGAGATCATCCCGCGTAAAGGAACCTATGTAACCCAATTAAAATTTACTGATTTTATCGAAGTACTCGATGCTCGTTTAATGATAGAATTGTGGGCTGCCAAACAAGCAATCCGAAACATCACTGATGGTGAATTAAAAGAATGGGGAAAAATTTTTCAAAACATGGACGCATTACTTGATATAGCTCCCTTTCCTTTTGAAAAGTATAGCAAGTTAGATATGAAATTCCATATGATGCTCGTTGAATGGGCAAACAACAACAAAATCAAAGAAGTATTTTCTTCGTTCAATACACATGTAGACTTATCCCGTATTGTCCACTCCACTTCTCTAGAGAGTACAATTAAAAGACATAAAGATCACTGGCATATGTTTGAAGCAATGAAAAATCGAGATTTACCTAATCTTTCAAGAACCTTAACGAACCACATTGAAAGTTTAAAAATAGAAGCTGAGGAGCGATGGGACGATTTGATGGCAGAGTAAAAATCGATCGTTACCATCAAACGATAATGGAACAATTCAAATACCGAATCATCTGTATATCCCATAAAAAGACTTTGGACAGCATATGGAGAAAACAACAGCATGTCCACTTTTAAAGAAATTCCTTCTATATAAGAAATAAAATAGGAGGAATTTTTCATGACCGTTTACTTAACAGATTACACCCATTTCAAAAACAGAACTGAATTGGACGAGGCAACCCGAAAGCATCGGAAATCGAATTGGAATAAGATGAATCTCACAGACCATGACATACTTGAAATGATCTGGCATCACTCTATCAGATTCGGTGCAGCCCATTTGGCGCATGATACCATTGCGTTGGAAATCGGAAAAACCAATAGCACTGTCCGACGCTCGATCCGTAAACTCAGACAACTTGGCATCATCGACCGTCACCATTATATTCGTCCCGGCATGAACGGACTCGGGGCGAATATCTATTCCATTCGTCCTTTCAACGATTACCCATCTGTCGTAGATGAACGATTCTACCCATAATAAAAAGGAGTCAACCTGTTATAGGCTGACTCCACATTTTTTTCACTGCAATTTCCCTCGACATTCAACGGCTAATTCCTCGACAACTTCACCATTGGAAATTAAATATGCCTTCTCATGAAGATTACATACGGGACAAATATGATTTGGAATAATCTCGACTTTATCACCGATACTCACTTGATCCCGAAACTTTTCATTATAAATAATCGCATGCTCATCAAAAACATCGAATATATGCACATCATCAAAGCCTTTGATGTACCCTAGACCTTCCGTTTTCGTGACACCTTTACTTCTTCTCTGCGCTGTAATTCCTTTTGCACCCACATCCGTGATCACTCTTTCAGCGGTGGGTTTACTAATAACCGTCGTAAGAATCGTAGCGGCACATCGATCATAAGTTTCAATGACATTCGCTTGTGACGCATCCATCAATACGTATGTGCCTGGTCGAATTTCAGTAACGCCTTCAGGTATTTCATAATTTTGCATGAGAGAAGGTGTAGAGCCGATGCTAACCACTTTCGGTTTCAGACCCATTTCTTCTGATATCTCTGCAAAACGCAAAGTCCGTTTAACACTATCGATAAAAATCTCCCGGCATTCATCCAGATTTTCAGCTTTATAGGAATGACCATCATGGGAAAATACACCTTTGAATTCAACATTTCGACTAGCTTTGATTGATTCCAATAAGGCGCGAAAAGCACTTTCTTCAATTACGCCGGAACGATTCTCCCCGACTTCGATTTCTACGACGACTTGGGCTTTCTTGACCGCCCCTTCGAAGACAGCTTCGATTTCATTTACATGATAGGGATCATCGATGCCAAAAGATACCTCAATCGTTTCAGCCAGCTTTCGAATGCGTTCAATTTTTGATTTGCCAACAACTTGGTTGGCAATGAAAATATCCGTTAAGCCATGATTCGCCATCACTTCCGCCTCGCCTACTTTTGCGACGGTAATCCCTTTCGCCCCCAACTCTTCTTGGAGCTTGGCGATAGTCGGTATTTTATGCGTCTTAGTATGCGGCCGCAAATGGACATTGTTAACACTCGCATAGTTTTGCATAAACTTCAGATTATCGATCATTATTTCTCTATCTATTAATAGTACAGGTGTCTCAAGTTCAACGTATTTCATCACAAACTCTCCCCTATATAAAAAATGCATTCTCATATATTTCACTTTAACAATTTTCTGATTAATGGTCAATGTGTTCTAAATCGAACTTTTTCTGCTAATAATAGTCTTATAAGGAAAGAGGAGTGGTATTTTGAAGTTTATTAAGGGTCTTATCACCTTATTACTACTTATAGGCGGCACCGCGTACGGGATTTATTATTTCGGCACCAATAAAATATCTGAAAATGTTGCGGACTCCGTCTACAATGAGCTAGAAAATACCGGACAATTAGATGAGATAAGACAGGTTATCAATAATGATCCGGACATAAAGCAGTTTATTGCAGAAGGAAATGTGGACACGAGTAACCTTCCCTATCAAACAAAAGAACAAGCAACAAGAGCCATCATTCAAAAAGTAGGCATCGGCGAACTCCAGAATATGCAATCGAAATATCAAAACGGAATTTCATCGCATGATATAGATGATATTCTGAGCAGTCTTGAAGGAAAGTTCACGCAGGAAGAAATTTTGGCATTAAAAGTGATTGCCTACGAAGAATTAAATAAATGAAAAAGAGCCTTATGGCTCTTTTTTGTGTTTAAACTATTGAATAAGCATCCTTATCCACAATAATCGTAACATCATCATGCGTCCATAAATAAGAGGCGGGAAAATCCGGATTTACTTTTTCCTTTGATTCCAACAATGTTTTCACGGCATTGGCTTTGTTTTTTCCAGAGGCTAATAAAATAATTTGCTCACTTTTCAATATCGACTGGATTCCGATTGTTATGGCATGCTTAGGAACTTCATCGATTGATTGAAAAAAGTGAGCATTGTTTTCTCGGGTCGACTCTTTAAGTTCCACGACATGCGTCAGGCTATTTGGATCTGTTCCCGGTTCGTTAAACCCAATATGCCCATTTGTCCCAATCCCTAATAGTTGCAGATTGACCGGCCCGACATGGTCGATCATCCCTTCATAGCACGCACATTCCTCTTCAGCGGATTTCGGCACGCCATCGGGAATGTATGTATTCGTAAGTTCAATATCGATATGCTTAAAAAACGTCTCAAACATGAAGGCATGATAGCTCGCTGGATGGTTATTATCCAGTCCAAGATATTCATCTAAGTTAATGGTTTTCACATTCTTAAAAGAAATCCCGCGCGTTTTATGGCCTTTAATCAGATTTTCATATAACCCGAGCGGCGTTGATCCAGTCGCCAACCCGAGAACCAGTTCGTCATCGGCGAGAATTTTTTCTTCTACCAATCGCGCGGCTTCTTTACTAACCTCATCATAATTGTCGAGCACAATCACCTTCATCATTATTTCCCCTTTGTATAAGTGATATTCCCTCTACAAATCGTCATTTGAACATTCCACTCTTCATCGATAATTGTTAGATCTGCATCTCTTCCTGATTCGATTTTCCCCTTATTGGAAAGCCCGAGCTGTGTTGCGGCATTTGTTGATGTCATCGCAACTAGTTCAGCTAATGTGCAATCGGTCGCAGCTTTCATATTTTTCGCTGCGTTTTCCATCGTTAATATGCTGCCTGCGAGCGTTCCATCAGAAAGGCGAGCGTCATCATGAGTCACTGTTACATCTTGTCTGCCCAAATCATATGTACCTGGTGGAAGTCCTTTCGCGCGCATTGCGTCCGTAATTAGGATGATTCCACTAGCCCCTTTTTGGCGAAAAGCAAATTCAACTGATTTTGCAGCGCTGTGAATAAAATCAACAATCAATTCAACCGACAAAGGCTTTTCCAACAAAGCTGCCCCTACCACTCCCGGTTCCCGATGATGAAATGGGCTCATTTGATTATATAAATGGGTCACATGTCTTGCACCAGCGTTAACGGCTTCGCCTACTATTTCATAGGTGGCATCGGTATGGCCCAGGGATGCAACGACATTATTCGCAGTCACTTCTTCAATAAATGCTAGGCCGTTATCCATTTCAGGAGCGACAGTCACAAGTTTAATCCGATTCCCGCTAAGTTCTTGCCATTTCTCAAATAATGAAATCGAAGGAGGCATGATGTGTTCAACCGGTTGCGCACCCGCTCTTTTGGTTGAAATGAAAGGACCTTCCAAATGTATTCCTAGCATTTCAGCTTGCGTCGAATCGGCATTAAAAAGACTTGCATTCTTTAACGCTTTATCGATGTTATCTTCCGTCTGCGTCATCGTCGTTGCTAAAAAACTAGTCGTCCCTTCACGTGGAAGCGCACTTGCCAGACCATTTAAAGCTTCAGACGTGGCGTCCATTACATCAAACCCCGATGCACCGTGGATATGTATGTCAATAAAACCCGGAACGAGGATCCAACCTTTATCTAACGCATCCACATGGAAATCTGCTTCTTTTTTTATAGATGCAGCAACTTCTATAATCTTACCGTCTTCTAAAAAGACGTCTCCTGCCATACTTTCTCTTTCCGAATCCGCGATAGTAATATTCGAGATTAATAATGTCTTACCCATGAATCATCACTCCTTTCAGTTCCAATTATATCACTTCGATTCACGCCATTGCTCGGCGAAACCCTCCAATACCGCCTCGGCCTTTTCAATTTCAACAATTTTTTTATCTACCCATTCATTCGATGCGGTGACGCGGCTCCGGGATTTCGAAAGTGAATTGATCATCGTTTTAGGAGCCGGACCCCCGAGAATCGTCCGCAACTCGACGAAATTACGCGGACATAGCGCTTTCTTGAATTGCTCCTCCGTTATTGTAAGGGGACGCTTTATGACATTCATAGATTCTTGATTCACCAAGTCATAGGTAAAATCCGATAATTTTTCTTTTCCGCTTGCATCCAATGCTCGCACCGCATTGCTTACAATATGATGGGCTTGCCTGAAAGATATTTTCTCAAACCGAACCAAGGTATCTGCCAACTCCGTGACATTCGCAAAGCTTTCCCTTGCACGTTTTTCAAGTCCTTCTTTATTTACGCTCATCGTCACGATAACACTAGCGAAGAGTTCATAAATCCCGGAAAGCTGATCCAACGGTCTCCATAGATAAGGCTGCAAATCGTCCTCTGTATCATTAATATCGCCGAAAGGAGTATTATGAATCATCGTCAATACCGTATTGGCATCCCCGACAACTGTCGATAACAATGAACGCGCATGTTCCAATGAAACCGGATTTCTTTTTTGCGGCATGATAGAACTCACCTGCACATACGGATTCGCCATTTTAACCACATTAAATTCTTGCGTCGCCCATGTCAGTAAATCTTGAACGGATCGTCCTAAACTTAAACTAGCCAATTGAACAGCCGTGGAAACTTCCATTAAATAATCAGCACCTGCCACACTATCCCATGAGTTTTCAATTATATCATCAAAAGATAGAAGTTCTTGCATCCGTTCACGACTTATTGCAAACCCCGATGTCGTGAGCGCGGCAGCCCCCATACTGCTACGATTAACCGTTTTATAAGCGGCTTGAAGGCGAATGAAATCCCGATCTAGTTTATCAATTAATCCCTTCATATAATGCGCTAAAGTTGTCGGTTGCGCTTGTTGCGTATGTGTGTAGCCAATCATGATTGTCTCGATATGATCATTCGCAAAGGCATGCAGTGACTCTTGAACGGAAAGCAGTGCTTTCATCAACTTCAATAGTTTTTTTCGAATCGTCATTCGGTAAAGCGCAATTCCCATATCATTGCGACTTCTAGCAATATGTAAATTCCCTGCGATATCGCCAGCTTTCGTTATCAAATCATGTTCAATGCGGAAAAACAAATCTTCATATACAGCATCATAAGAACTCGTTTTATAAAACTCCCGATTTATTTCAGAGATTGCTTTTCCAATCTTTTGCGCTTCGGCATCGTTAACCAAACCCTGTTCTTGAAGCATGACTAAATGCGCGATATTTATTTGCATCATATAATCGACAAAATTTTCTTTTGCTTCATCGTATGCCGGTTCCAGCACCACTTTTTTATATGTGAATGAGGGAAATTCTTTTCCCTCTTTTGATTCGATTTCCGATCTATAATTCCCCATTATCTTTTGCCCCTTTTTTGTACAGTTCAAATCTTCGATGACGATCGTGAAAATCATCTCTCCAGCTTAAATCGATATTGCGAATTCAACGCTGCCTCAACCAATGAAACCCAAAAGCATAACCGACCAGCTCGGTCCCGAGCCAAATGAAAAGCCACTTAATGAAGTGTTTGAAATTCGATAGGTCATCAAATATTAATAGAAACGAAATGAGTATGACTAAAAAAGCCATCAAGCGACAGTAAAAAATAATCGACTCGGGCATACGCGTATAATTATTCGGAACATAGTCTATTTCATCATCTTCTATACTATAGGAATCCCGAGCCTTACCGCTCCCCTGTTCATGCTCATAATCTTGATCGCTAAACTGGCTTATCACAATCATCCCCTGAGACTTCATCACTTTCATCTGAATCCTTCAACGCCATAAAAGTGCAATAAATACATTGAAATCGGGTTCGACTCCCGCCGTCTGCATTATATATTATGTATTTATGAATACAATCGTGAATTGATGGCCACCTATATCGCGGTTGTTCTTATTTATTCAAACATAAAAAATCCACCAAGCCATTTCCGATTAGTGGATTCTGTTTAATTCGTAAATTCTTTTTTACTTAATTGAAACAATTACTCGCGAATCAACATATTCATTTCAAGTTCCAATCCGCTTTCAACTTCTGTTTTGAAGATTTCTAGCCATTGCAAAATTATTGGGGAGATCAGCGATTCGTCGCTTTGGTTAAATGTGATTCCCGAGTCTTTCAACAACCCGACTAATTTTTTCACGGACACTCGCCAAGCGATTACCTTAAACTTCAAATTAAGCCACCGCAACAGAATCTTCTTCCACTCGCAGGCTGGTCCATTAATTTGGGATTCTCCTACAATAGTAGCGTTCAACATTTTCTCTTCGAATTCTTCGTATCTTTCAGTTGTTACAAATGCCGTTAATGGCTTAATTGGCTGACCTGTTTTTGGGTTTATGCCGGTTTTCTTAACTTTTTCAACAACACGGATGGCAAGTGGTCCATCCCAAAAATGACTTTGAGAAGTAGACATATTCCTGCTTTGTTCTTGATCAACATTCAGCATCTCATTATCTTTGTCTCTTTCAGGAGTTAACTGTAGTTCCATCTTCTCATCCCCCACATTTAATAAATTTTATCGATTTCTCTCTATTATGTTAGTATACGACTAAGTTACCTTTGATTCAAGGTAAACATGTGTATACATCCCCTTTAAAGTCCTATTTTAGTACCGAAATCCATTTTTTCATATGTCTATTGCATCAACCTAATCAGAAAGTTACAATGAGAAAAATAATAATATACTATAGAAGGACTAGGTTAGACAAAAAACCTCAATTGACTCAGGGTTTTTGCCCGAAATCAATTGAGGTTGATGTGATTGCACCGTTTTCACTATTATACGGCGTTATTTATTGTGGTAATGACCTGAAAATATTATATCCGTATGTTTAGTACATATATCTGCGATATAAAGCCGGATATCCGCCGTATAGAACAGTATATCAGCACATTTTCTCTAGATATCCGCATCTTTACATTTATATCCGCATTCCATTACTTTTGAACTCCAAAAATTCACAAACGAACGACTTTATTTATTTTCTTTCAGAAACACCTCAACCTGTTCCCTAGGAAGAGGCTTGGAATAAAAGAAACCTTGTGCTTCATCGCAATGTAAATCCTCTAGAAAACTTGCTTGTTCCTGCGTTTCAACACCTTCTGCAATTACAGTTAAGCATAGATTTTTTGCTAAGGTGATAATCGTTTTTATGATTGCCTGGTTGCTCCGGCTCAACTCTTGTATGAAAGCCTGATCGATTTTTAAGTGGGTAATCGGAAATTTACTTAAATAGCTTAATGAAGAGTAGCCTGTTCCAAAGTCATCAATGCTGACATCGATATTCGCATTTCTAATTTTACTAAGAGTTTCCTGGAAATTTTTCTTATCAGATGTCATGCTCTCGGTTATTTCTAAATTAAGATATTTTGATAACAATCCTGTTTTCTCAAGTGTTTCTTTCACATGCTCCACAAAAGAAGGTTGATGAAATTGATGGATTGATACATTGACACTAATCCGAAAGTCAGCGATACCTTTATCTTGCCAATTTTTCATTTGTGCGCAAGCCGTTTCAAGCACCCATTGACCAACCGGGATAATTAAACCGGTTTCCTCGGCAATAGGGATAAATCTAGACGGAGAAATATTGCCCATAGTAGGGTGATGCCAGCGCAAAAGTGCTTCCAATCCTATTATTTCCCCTGTTTTCATATTAACTTGGGGTTGATAATAAACCTCGAACTGATTTTTTTGCAATGCCTGACGAATTTCTGCCTCTAGTAACGTTTTTTCCTTAATAATATGAGCCAATTTTTCCGTGAAGAATTGTGGAGTATTATTTCTCTTTTCTTTTGCAATAAACATAGCCGAGTCGGCATTGCTCGTTAATTGGTCATATGTTGTACCGTCGTCAGGAAAAAGGCTGATGCCAATGCTTGGATCGATATATACTTCGATGCTGTTAATATAAAAAGGTTCAGAAAATCCATGAATAATTTGGTTTGCTACAGCTTCTGCTTCGGATTCTCCAGTGGAAGGCAGTAAAACGACAAACTCATCCCCACCGTGACGTCCGACGATATCCTCGTTACGAACATATTTTTTCAATCTTTCTCCAACGTCTAATAAAATCTTATCCCCTATTGAATGTCCCATAGAGCCATTGATATTTTTAAAGCGATCCAAGTCGATAAACATTAACGCAAATTTGTTATTTTCTATTTGTGCTTGTTTTATTTTTTCTTCAACTTTCTTTTTAAAAAGTCGTCTGTTTGGCAACTCCGTTAAATAGTCGTAATACGCCATATGTTCAACAAGTTTTTCAGCTTTTTTACGATCTGAAATATCGATGGCTGTGCCGACAACTTCTAGAACCTTGTCATTTTCCATGATCGGCGATAAATAAATAAGAAAGGTGTGTTGAAAAAAACTCACTTCAAACTGTACAGCATTACCTTCTAATCCTTTTTTTAATAGCTGAATGTATCTTTTTATTTCCATATCAGTAAATGAATGTTTAATCTGATTTAGAGAAAACTTTTCTACACTAATACCTAGTTTTTCGGCAGCCTTCCCTTCAATAAGCGTAAAAGTGAATCCGCCGTTACCATCATCTATGTATTTAAAAATCATATTTTGAAGACTTTTCACTGTTTGTTGAAAATCATTTTTCAAAGCGATTTCCAATGATTGTTCTGTATTTTTCTTATCCGTAATATCTGTTCGAATGGCAATATAATGTAATGGTTTTCCGTTTTCATCTAAGAAAGGGACGATTGTCGTGTTTACCCAGTAATGCGAACCGTCTTTCGCACGGTTTTTAATCTCGCCTGTCCATATCTTTCCGCTTCCAATAGTCTTCCACATTTCTTCAAAAAATTGTTTTGGATGATACCCGGAGTTCACAAGTCGATGTGTCTGTCCTATTAATTCTTCAGAAGAGTACTTTGAGAGTTCACAAAACTTATTATTGGCATATGTAATGACGCCTTGTGGATTAGTAATCGCAACCACAGAAGATTGATCAAGTGCATGTTCAATGTTTTGCAGACTTTTTAATGCTTTCTTATACTTTCCATCTGTAAGGATATTTTTTGTAATATCAATATCAAAAGAGATGAATTGTTCTATCATTCCAACTTCATCAAGTACAGGAACAATAGTTGCATGTATCCAGTACGGGGTTCCATATTTAGTAAAAGCTTTTATTTCTCGGTACAGTACTTTATTCTGTGAATAATCGTAATCTGGACCAGAGATGAATATATCATTTTTATAATTCGGATTTAGCATTTCATAGGTATTGCCAAGCAACTCTTCTTTTGTATACATTGATAGATCACAAAACATTTGATTGACATAAGTAATTTTTCCATTGCGATCTGAAATGGAAACACAAAACATCTCGTCTATAAAACTTGAAATAGTAGACATATCTTTAATTTCCGCGAGCATCTTTAAAAAGTCCTTTCCTCATTCTGGTCTTTTTATATCAGATTCAATATATTTTCCAATTAAATAAAGCCCCACCCGATTAGTGGAGCGATTTTAAGCGCAGACACGGTCTAATTTAATCTTAACACCATTCTAACCATAATGGATTATGTTATATTTCAACATCATTCATTAAATGAACATGAAAATCACTTAGTAGTTTAGGGGTGGCTGCGGCATTTGTTTATCATCATGAAATAAAAAGCTTTTCACTGTCCCCCACCTCACAAATACTGTTTGAAATTAAGATATCCGCATATTTAGCCAACACTATATAAGTACATTTCCCCGTAATAGTCTTAATTAAACCACCAGATCCGCAAGTCATTACTTTCAAACCACTAAAACCCCCTCCCATTCTTACCACAAATTTCAATTTTCTGAAATCCTGTGATAGACTGGTAGATATAGTAAAGAAAGGATGCGATTTTATGCAATTTATAACATTAAACAATGGCATTGAAATTCCTCAGCTCGGTTTCGGTGTGTGGAAAGTTCCTGATGAAGAAGCACAAAATGCGGTAGAGCAAGCAATAAATGCAGGTTATCGACTAATCGATACGGCAAAAGTTTACAGAAATGAAGTTGGCGTTGGAAAAGCCCTCGCTACTACCCATGTGCCGCGCGAGGAATTATTCATCACGACGAAGCTATGGAATGCTGATCAAGGTTATGAAAATACATTAAAAGCATTCGATGAGAGCCTTGAAAAACTGGGCATGGATTATGTGGATCGTTATTTAATCCATTGGCCGACACCAGCGTATGATCAATACGTGGAAACGTACAAAGCATTGGAAACAATCCATAAAGAAGGCCGCGCAAAGGCGATCGGCGTTTGCAACTTCGACATTGAACATTTGCAGCGCATCATGAACGAATGCGAAATCGTGCCGGCTGTGAACCAAGTGGAGTGCCACCCGTATTTACAGCAAAACGAACTCAAAGAATTTTGTGAAGAACACGGCATTGTGCTTGAAGCATACAGCCCATTAATGAACGGAACGAAAGTATTGCATGATCCCGTCATTCAAGAAATCGCAAATCAATATAACAAAACACCAGCCCAAGTCATTCTACGCTGGCATCTTCAATCAGATGTCATAGCCATTCCCAAAACAGTGACACCATCACGAATGGCTGAAAACATCGACGTGTTTGATTTCGAATTAAGTTATGCAGATTTAGATAAGATTACAGCACTAGACCGCAACGAGCGTCATAATGCGATTCCTAGTGAGATGAATAATAGATAACTAGAGAGTGAAAAACGCCGTCTAAGCTTGGACGGCGTTTTTGCTTGCACATATGGGTAGTTTGCTTGCACTCCAATGGGTTTTCCTTGCACTTCTAAGACTTCCACTCAAAAAAATTTGCTTGCAAGTCGTGACCTTCTACCTGTGTGAAAACTTCCCAAAAACGACAATCCAAATAACTCCTTATATATAATGTAATTAGTTGATTGGAATGGAAGGCGGCGACTCCCGCGGGAATAGCGAGACAGCCGAGACCCTGCAGGAGCGCAGCGACGAAGCGGCTCGGCGCTCGCCCGCAGGAAAGCGTCCGCCTGGAATGGAAATCAACGACTCAAATACAATAAGTCCTTGAATAATGCAATCAAATGCTTCGCACTCCAAAATAGAAAAAAGTGTAGAAGAAAAATCCCCTACACTTAACTTACATCATAATCCCCATAATCGTACCCGAAATAACAGAAGCCAACGTTGCACCCAACAAAAGTTTTAATGCGAATTTTGAAACGTGCTGACCTTGTTTTTCACTGATTGATTTGATGGAACCTGCAACGATACCGACCGTACCGAAGTTTGCGAAACTGACCAAATAAACGGATACGATCGCGATTGTTTTATCAGAGAGCGTTGATGTGATTTCACCAAAGCTCAACATCGCAACGAATTCATTCGTAACAAGTTTTGTGGCCATTATGCCGCCTGCTTGCACAGCTTCTCCCCACGGTACACCCATCAAGAAAGCGATCGGCGCAAATACATAACCAATAACCGTTTGGAAGGAGATATCGAATGCGCTTAAGAAAATCACATTAATCATTTCCATCAACGCAATAAACCCTAAAAGCATTGCTGCAACGGTAACAACAAGTTTAAAACCGTCCATGATGCTATCGCCGATCATTTGGAAAAATGGCACGCGTTCATCTTCTTCTACCTTAATTAAATCTTCGTTTTCCTCTAAATCATAAGGATTAATAATATTCGCGATGATAAGCGCACTGAAGATATTCAATACGACAGCGGTTACAACGAATTTCGGCTCGATCATCGTCATATAAGCCCCGACCATCGCCATACTTACCGCACTCATCGCGGACGTGCAAATTGTGTAAAGTCGTCTCGGCGATAATAGCGGAATTTGCTTGATAACAGTTAAAAATACTTCAGGTTGTCCAAGAACTGCGGTAGATACCGCAAAATAACTTTCAAGTCTGCCCATTCCGGTAATTTTACTTAAAGCTAAACCTAAATATCTAATGATGAATGGCAAAACTTTAACATAATTTAAGATCCCTATTAAAACTGACAAGAAAACAAGAGGTAATAATGCGACAAATATAAATGACATTTCACCTTCATTTACAAGCCCGCCTAATACGAATTGGATTCCCGCATCAGCAATCTCCAATAGCTTTTCAAAGAATTTACCTATGCTCGTTATGACATTCAAGCCTATGCTTGTATTCATCATAAAATATACTAAAATGATCTGCACCGCTAACATGATCAAAATACGTTTGTATTTTATTTCTTTTCTATTGTTACTAAATAGAAATGCAATCATAAAAACTAGCAGAATCCCAGTTAGTAAAAATACAAATTTCATATAGAGACTCTCCCTTTGCTGTTAGCGCTTTCATTTGGTCGATTAAATAATAGATACGGATTTCCTCGCCCGATTGTAGGCGAGGAACAACCTTGTATCTTTTTAATCGACAATTACAATTACGCTTTAGTTTTTTCGTTTAAGCTAACCGCGATTTGTGCGCCAACTTTAGCATTATGTTTTACTAATTCGATATTCACATCAAGACTCTTGCCACCTGTTAAATCTTTAACTTTTCCAAGTAAGAACGGCGTGCTGTCTTTACCGATAATATTATTTTCTTCTGCTTCTTTAATTGCTTGGTCAATAATTCCATTGATGAAATCTTCGTCCATTGCATGTTCTTCAGGAATTGGGTTAGCGATTACGACGCCGCCTTTAAGGTTTAATTCCCACTTTGTTTTCAAAGTTTCTGCAATGACATCGATTGAATCAGTTGAGAAGTTTAGTTTGTGCTCGCTGCTTCTTGTGTAGAATGCTGGCAGGTATTCTGTTTCATAACCGATTACAGGAACGCCTTTTGTTTCAAGGTATTCAAGAGTAAGCGGCAGATCAAGGATTGATTTTGCTCCCGCACAGATTACAGCAACGTCAGTTTGAGCTAATTCTTCTAGGTCAGCTGAAATATCCATTGTCGTTTCTGCGCCACGGTGAACACCGCCGATACCGCCCGTTACGAACGTTTTGATGCCTGCCATTTCAGCACAGATCATTGTCGTTGCAACCGTTGTTGCACCTAGTTGTTTTGAAGCTACTACTTGAGCCAAGTCGCGACGTGAAACTTTTGCAACGCCTGAACTATTTCCGAATAACTCTAGCTCTTCAGATGTCAAACCGACTTTGATTTTCCCGTCGATAATCGCGATAGTTGCTGGAACAGCACCGTTGTCGCGAATGATTTGTTCTACTTCACGTGCCATTTTCACGTTTTGCGGGTAAGGCATGCCGTGTGAAATGATTGTTGATTCCAATGCGACGATTGCTTTTCCTTCCGCTTGTCCTTGTTGTACCTCTTGTGATAATTCGATGTAGTTTTTCATTTTATAATAGCCTCCATATCTAATTTAAACTGCTCTCGTGTTAATTCTTGTCTTACCGTGTGCTTCGACAATATTGTTTTATGGGAATTGACCAAGCCTGCTTGAATGACATGGTCAAGTTCTTTATTTTGCAACCAGGAATAAATAACTCCCGAGCAAAACGAGTCCCCCGCACCTGTAACATCTACAACGTTCGGCGTTTCGATAGCCGGATAATAACGAACGCCATTGCCTTGACTTCCGGCGATTACACCTTTTGATCCGTTCGTTACAACTACATTTTTAACGCCCAAGTCTAACCATTTTCCAACTGATTCTTTCCAGTCTTTGTCATCGTTAAGCGTAATATTCAAAAAGGTTTCTGTTTCATCTTTATTGACGATGAGCCAGCTTACCGCGCTTAAATCCATTGGAAGCCTTTTCATTTTCGGTGAAGAAACAGGGATGATGATTAATGGAATATTATTCTCTGATGCGAACGAACAAAGATATTCTATCGTTTCACCGGGACAATTCAAATCGACGACAATACATTTTGCTAGTTTCAGCAAATCGCTGTTTTTTTCCAGCAAAGCGGGCGTTATCTCTTCGAAAATATCCATGTCGGCCAATGCGATAGATAAATCGCCATTTCTGTCTAACACTGCTGTATAAGAACCTGTTGATGAATTTTCAATTTCGGCAACATGTTCTAAATTCATATAAGGAGATGACGCGTCATAGATCTCTTGCCATTCTGAATCGCGGCCCCTTACTGAAATAAATGTAACTTCTTCATCCAGCCTGCCCAGGTTTTCAGCGATATTTCTCGCCACTCCTCCGACAGTTCGAGAAGATTTCACTGGATTAGATGTGCCACTAGCTATTTCATATTTTGCATATAGTTTACGGTCTACGTTAGCCCCGCCGATACAAATAATCGGATTCACAGTACTAGCGATTTTTTCACACCCCCTCCTGCATAAAACAAAAGTTTTACTGTTAAACATATGTTTATTGTAACGACAAAGTTTTAAAATGTCAAACCTTTATTTTTACGCCTTTATTTTTAACCGACAGCGGATTTTGATTTTGCATCGTTGGTAATGTTATCCCAATAATGATGATTACTATACCTATTATTTGAAGAACAGTTACTGTTTCGTGGAGTAAAATCACCGAAACCATAACCGCAATCGGCAATTCAAATGCGCCCAATATGGAAGATAAGCCTAATCCCACTTTCGGTACTGCAATTGTGAATAGGTAAACCGGAATAATCATCCCGAATAACCCCAAAGCCAAACCGTATATCCACAAGCCTTCTCCGAATAAAGTTCCGTTCCAAATAATTTCCGGTGACTGGAAGACAGCCGTCGTCATAAATGCGAAAAACGAAACCAATAACAAGCGGTTAGAAAGATTCATGCTTGCTGTCGGCTTGCCGTTCACAAAGAGGAATAGAGAGAAACAAAGCGCCGCCGCCAATCCCCATAACCAACCTTGAATCGGAATTTGAGACAAATCAACATCCATCAGACCCGCTGCAGGTATTGTGCCCGCAAACAAGACGATTAATGAAATAAATTCAATTCGACTTGGAAGTTGCCGTTTCGCTATGCAAGAAATGAACATGCCGATCCATGTAAATTGAAACAAAAGCACAACAGCCAGTGACGCTGGCAAATAAATTAAAGAACGACCATAAACGATATTTGTCATTGCCGTTAATATTCCCGCCAAAATGAGAATTCCAAAGCCTTTGAGGCTTAACTTCTTCCTGTTTGTTAAAATAAAGATGAGCGCCGCTAGACAAAATCCTATAAAAAATTGACTTGTAATTGCTTCAGAGGCCGAAAAACCGCCGAGCATCGCAAGTTTGATGATTGTAGAAACCAAACCATAACTACTAGCCGCGATAACGACTAATAAAGGATATAACCAAACTCTCATGATGTTTACCTCCTAAATCTTTTGCCATCTTAAGTTAAACCCTATTTACCAGGAGACAGCTATGGTGTATGCTTTCCTTGACAAGGTTTAGACTGTCCATTTACAGTGCAATTAAGTATGACAAACTTCTGTCTTCATTGCAAACATAAGTTTATAAAAAAGGTGAAGGTGATTTAATTGAATAAAGAAAAACAGATTTTACATCATATCAAAATAAACCCTTTCATTTCACAGCAAGAATTGTCTGCAAAGGTCGGTTTATCGCGTTCGGCAGTTGCAAACTATATTGCAAACCTGACTAAAAGAGGAGAAATTAAAGGACGCGCTTATATTCTTCAGGAAAAATCTTCAATCGTCTGTATCGGTGGAGCAAACACGGACCGAAAAGCTAGGTCAGATCAAGATGTGCGTTTGTATTCATCGAACCCGGTAAAAACAACTGAAGTTTGCGGCGGTGTCGCTCGAAACTTCGCTGAAAATCTAAGTCTCCTCGGCTATAACTCGTCACTTATGACTTGCATCGGAGATGATAAGGAAGGCGAATGGATACTGAGGGAAACCAAAAATCACGGGGTCGATGTTAGTCAAGTTTGGATCATGCAGACAGAACGAACGGGGACTTATACGACGCTATTGGATGGTAACGGAGAGACGATCGTCGCCATGGCTGACATGAACATCTACGAAAAAATCACGGTTCCGATGATTGAAGAAAAATGGTCTTATATTGTTGCTTCGCAAGCCGTTTTCATGGATACAAATATTTCAGAGGAATGCATTGGTTACATAATTAATCGCTGCAGGGACGAAAATATTCCTTTGTACATCGACCCTATTTCTTCGGCAAAAGTAAAAAAACTTCCCTACCGCCTCAAAGGCGTGGAAGTGCTGATGCTTAGCCAAGAAGAAGCAGAAGTGCTCGGCGAAATGAAAATCGAATCCATCAAGGACTGCGAAAGTGCCGCTGGTAAGATCAGAGAACACGGTGTTCAAAAAGTTATCATTTTACTATCCGATCAAGGAGTTTACTATTCTTCCGCGACTGAATCCGGACACTTACCGCCTTTCAAAACTGAGGTTGTCGATGTAACAGGCGCGAGCGACGCATTTTCTGCATGCACAATTTATGGACTTCTGCATGAAGAATCGCTATTGACCGCCTGCCAATTGGGACTTGCTGGTTCTGCACTCACCTTGCAAACCGAGGAATCAGTATCGATCCAATTAAGACCTGAGAAAATTTATGAGATCGTTAAGGAATATGCGCAAAAATAAAAAGAAGCCGACACAATGGTAACTTGTCGGCTTCCTAAATTATTATTTTTTATTGATAACTCCGCAAACAATGCGGTCTCCTGAATCGCCAGATGGTTGAGTAGTTCCATCGTCTGCTTCAGCGTGAATCACTAGCGCTGTTCCTCCTTCTTGCAATAATGAATTCACTTCTCCCTCTTTCAATGTGACGAGTTCAGCAAGAAATTCTTCGTCTACTGTGCCATCTTTTCCAACTTCAAGATTCGGCAAGTCGCCGGCATGCGGACCTTTCTCATTTTCTAAACCGTGTTCTGCTTCCGTCGGGTTAAAGTGTCCGCCTGCTGATTCAAAATCAGGCGCTTCGCACTTCCCTGCTTCATGAAAATGAAAACCATGCGGACCTTCAGGCAAATCCTTCGCATTCACTTTTACACGTACGCCATTTTCTTCTTCCGAAAGTTCTGCTGTACCTACAGAGTCACCTTCCGCGTTGAGCAAATCAACAGTCACATTCGCCACTTCAGTTTCATCTAGTTCATCCGATTCTGACGGATCAGCCGCAGTTTCATCGTTCTCATCTACCGGCTCATTATTTTCTACATCATTATTTTCTGTAGCTGGTTCATCTTTCTTGTCATCACCACATGCGGCAAGCGCTAAAACTAACCCCAATGCGGCAATTAGTAAAAACCATTTCTTCATTTTACCACTCTCCTCTGTTTGTATGGATATACTCGTATATATCACTATAGAATCTTTTCAAACATAAAAGGACCCAATTCATACCAAAGGATTAGGTACAAAAAAGGGGTTACACTAAATGGCAATCAGAGGAGGAATGAAAATGGCCGCACATTACTTTATTGGAATAAAAAGCCCGACGAATCTCGAACATATCATGGGCGCTTACAAAACCAAATACAATTTGACCGATGAGTACAAAGTTATTCCTCATCCAGAAGATTTACATGTCACACTTGTTTTTTTAGGCGCTATGTCAGAACAATTACTGCACCCGTTAATAGAAAACCTGCGAATCATTGCTGAAAAAACGCCAGCATTTCCTATGCATGTCGACGGATTATCCTATTTTGGTTCTCCTTCTGGTCCGCGTGTCGTGTATTTGTCAATCGAAGAAAACAAAGTGTTATCGGTATTGCAAAAAGAAATCGATGAAACAGTTGCAGCACAGTTGAATACGCCTGTTTCCGACCGATTTACACCGCATATAACAATCGCTAAGAAACGAATGTCGAAAAAGAAGCTTTTCATTCAAAAAGAGAAGTTCGAGTCAATTGAAATTCCTGTCGTATCATTCGCTCTTTTTAAGATTAATCCAGACAAGTCCCCGAAGTACGAGGCGGTGGAGACATTCTTAGTTAAACATTAAAAAAGTCAACCAGGTATGAGCTGTTTGACTTTAGTAAATACATTATTCATAACTAGTCATCTTTGTCTACATCATAATTTAAGTCCTGATTATTTTTATTGAAATGATATTTCGCTCTCGTTTCGGCGACTCGTGAAGGAAATTCGTTTGTTCTTCCTTCAATTTTCCCCTTAAGCTTATAAGCCCGTTCAACTTTTCTATCGAATGAATAATAACTTACATCCACACCAAACGTACTTTCATTCTTAAACGTGACAAGCGTTTTTCCTTCGGGAATACTCTTATAATGCTTGATTTGATGAAGAGCAAACCAGACGCAATCTCCTCTTAATGACGATTTACTAGGAAACCAATACATACCTCGTCTTTCATTGACAACAATTGGCGTCATACTTACACCGCCCAATATCGTACTAGCTCCATCACTAGCACCTTTAAGACTAGATCCATAGTATTTAAGATTAGTATCCATTAAATCCATCGGAGGCACATCAACTTGAAAAACACTTCGATCTTCCAATATACGTGTCTGCAAATTACCGTGTTCATCGTAATTAGGATAAAACAAAATCGTTTCAAAGTTCATGATAAATTCTTTTACTACCATCAATCAAATCCCCCCTTTTGTAGTAGTTTCTCATAAAAAGGAGTATACTCAACAATAGGTTGGTATACACCAATCTTCTTCCTCGGGTGGGTCTGGCCAGACTATTTCACCCGGGGATTTTTTATTGTCCAATTTATCTTCACATTTTACTCACCTCCTTGGCGCAAAGCATAGAAGTTCGTTGCATTAATCGTGTTCTTATTCAGTCAGAAGTACTGAATTATTTCCACACAAAAAAAACGACAGATATGCATATAATACCAATTAAATGGATAATAGTTGAAATCATGCACGAATAAATTAGGTTAAATGTCATCTATCTTATCACCTATTTTAAATTATATATAATTATTAAAATATGTCAAATTTTGCAATAAATAACTTTAATGGCTTATAAAACCAGCTCATTAACATCAAATATCGACATAAATTGACGAGTATGTCCCCTCAACACAATAAACAAACTAAAAAAACAGAAGCGCTAATTGTGCTGCGCTTCTGTTTTTTTATATGAATAAATATTGACCTAATGAAATTGAACTGCCGTTATGATGGACGACGATTGGTTGATATTTAGGGATTGAATGAACTTGTTGTGTCATCGAAATTTCCGCCAAATGTTTAAATGATGGTCTCGCAACTATATTGGTCAAATAGGCTGATTGACTGCTCTCTGGTTTTCTACTTTTATTCAAATTGATAATTATTTGTTCAGCAGTTCGGATTCCCATGCCATGGCCGAAATACGTATCATCTCCTAAAACAACAGCATTTTCTCCTCTCCATTGAGGCTTTTTCGGATCAAAGTCAGGATTATTAAAATAGACGACATCTCCTGGTACAAAATCCATAGTATTATAAGGCGTCAATCCAAGGTCGGAATCAGCATGCCAGCTATATAAATAAATATGTTGAAACAATTGATTGAATAAAACATCGCCAATCAGGTTAAGGACGGCATGATAATAAATAAAAACCATTGCTGTGGCACATTCAAATGCATACAAAGAGCTGTTCGAGTAAACATCACGAATCGCGTCAGCTGGTTTAACGCCGCGCAACAACTGAAACCCGCCAACATTCGTCAAAAACCAATATTCAGGATTGCATCGTGAATTTTCAAATACTGCAAAACGTATGTTACTCTGATTCATAGCTCTTGCACTTTCTATGATACTTTTCCGCAACTTTAGTTCAAACGATAATTCAGCTACGGATCGATAGGAATAGACAGTTGGATTTTCACTTAACCGCCCAAGAATTGTACGTTCCATGCGATCCGTCGGTTGAAGGTCACTCTGCCGAAAGGATTCCCCTGATATTTTGATCATACTGCACCTCTTTTCAGGTTTTCATATTAATCCATCTTATTCAAGTGTGGTTGGGATATGTGTTTTCATATCACGAAATGTATCGGAGTGGGTAAAATGCTTTTATATAAATCCAGAAGATAGCAAAAGGTCGTTTTATTAGGTATACATTCTTTGGGAATAAAACCTCCATTACTGCGCACATTAACCCGTAGGAGGTGAACTGCATGAATAATAAAAACAACAAAAAGACAATGAATGAAAGAACTCATAATAGTTTTGAAATCTACAAAAATAATCTTAACAGCAATAGCAATAACCAAAATACCGAATCCAACCAAGAGTTCTCCGCTGACTTTGATTCTGATGTGAGGAATAAAAACAGGAATCAACGTTCTGGCAATAAATAATAGGCGTGAATTTGAAAGGTGAGAGCAATATTATGGGTTCTCACCTTCCAAATAAGTCCAGGTACACTAAAAAAGCCCTCCAAGCAAGAGTGCTTGAAACGCTTCTTCATCATTACTTTATGCGATTGTAATGTGTTTTTTGAATAGCCCTTTGCATAGGCTCGCTCAAGTATTTTACCTTTTTACAACAACATCTCTAGTCGTTAGTACACTTAACGCTTCCCGCACTTTCCTTGCAAAAGAAAGTGGTTTATCGATCGATTCCCAATGCATGAACATAAGTCGTGGATTTTCAAATAACCAGTGATTATGGACCCCTGTTACTATAATCCCGTATCTGCGAAGTTCGCTAATAAAAGGATTAATTTCCTCCTCAAGAATAACCGTTTCCCCACTACAAAGTGCACGGCCATCATTTGTCATTGATTCAAAGGCGAACATCTGCGGGATAAGCAGGAAGGAACGCCCCCGTATACCAAGAACTTCCGGCTTGATATTGAGTCTCGATCTCATCGCGATACATTGTCCATTTTCAAATGTATGCATAGTTCCGCCGAGAATCCGACTAAATTTATCGCAAATGTTTGCTGCATTCGAATGACGAACACTCAACCCGTGCTCAAAGTTTCTTGAATCTAGATGACGATTGAATTCGTTATGGCGCGAACCTGTCTTACCAAAGACATCTTCTGTGATTAGAACTTCCATTGCATCTCGAACTTTCCTTGCAAAATCAAGTGGTTGATCGATAGATTCAAAATGCATATACATAAGACGTGGTTCATCAAAAAGCCAATGATTGTGTACCGCAGTGACAATAATATCATGTTCACGCAGCTTGCTCATAAATGGATTAATTTCCTTTTGAAGAATAACAGTCTCGCCAAGGCATAGACCTCTCCCGTCACGATCTAAATTTTCAAATGAAAATGCTTGGGGAACGAACATAAAGGATTCAGCCCTCCTGCCCAATACTATCGGATGCAGATTTGTCCGTGACCTGGTAGCCAAACAAACGCCATTGACAACGCCCGGAGTTGAATCCAGGATTCTTGCAAACTCATTACATAGGCTAGATGGTTTCTCTATTTCTTTCATTCATAAACTCCTTTTAATATTTTAATTGTACAATCTATTTATCATATGCCTCATTAAATAATTGGTAGAGGCAGTAGACCAACCTTTCAATTTTTCCACCCCTTCATCTTTCCCTTTATACAATTCTAGTGTATTATCAGAATAATATTTACTTTTATTTACTGTTCTAAAAAGCATTGTCAATGACTATGGTAATCTTGCACTAATCTATCGGACTGTGAGTACGACTATGTTAATTGGGGGGATTTAATGTTTAAAAATGAATCGGGTCAAGTTCGTGCTGGATGGCTTGTTTTATTAGCTTTTGTTGCTTTAATAATTGTCCAACAGTTATTTTCACTTCCCGGTGCTTTACTTTTAATTTTCACGGAAGCACCTTCTCTTATTAGCGGAGAAACGGGGTCTGCCGATTTAGTAACTGCTCTTGATGCGCATCCATGGATTTTCTTGTTGATGCAAGGCGGCGGATCGGCTGGCGGAATTCTAATCACGTACTTGTTATGGCGTTATATTAATAAGGGAACCATGAAACAGATGGGTTTTAGAGGTTCTTTGAAAGACTTATGGTTCGGACTTTTTCTCGGGGCTATTTCAATTACCGTGATTTTTATTGTGTTGATGGCGACTGGGAGTGTGACGCTCGTTAATCCATTATCGAGTCCCCAATTTTCAGTGTATACGATTAGTTTTCTTCTTTTGTTTATTTTTGTTGGTTTCTCGGAGGAAATGTTCTTCAGGGGCTATGTCATGTCAACGTTGGCTAGCAGGGGGAATAAAAAGTGGGTAATCTATGTAGCCTCCGCTTTGATTTTCAGCATCGTGCATGGTTTAAATCCCAATGTTAGTATTTTTGGATTGACCAATATTGCATTAGTCGGGATTTTATTTGCGTATATGTTTTATGCGACAAATAGTCTTTGGCTGCCCATTGGTTATCATATTATGTGGAATTATTTTCAAGGAAATGTTTTGGGGTTTGCGGTGAGCGGAACAGCACCTAATGGCATTTATAGCGTTGAAATTGCTGCAGGGCGTGATTGGTTGACGGGTGGGGCTTTTGGTTTGGAAGGCGGAGTAATGGCAACGGTGCTTATTTTGGTGGGGTTTGTTGCTACGAGGGTTTATTGTAAATGGCGGAATTATGAAGAGGTGCAGAGTCTTTAGAGTGCTTGTAAGTGGTTGAATTATAACAACTTAACTATTGAATATAGAAGTCAGCCAAATTTTGATATGGCTGACTTCTATTTTTTCAGCAGATTCAGTACTACTTATTCTTGCCCCACATACTCACAAACAACATATCCAACTGATTTTGCCGAAACAAGTAAAGCATCTTCGTCAATATCAAACTTCGGATGATGGTTGAAATAAGCTTTTTCAACGCCTTTTGGTTTACAACCAATATAAAAGAATACGCCTGGGATTTTCTGCAAATAGTACGCGAAATCTTCTGATCCTGAGAACATTGGAAATTCGATGACATTTGTAATTGTTTCGTCGTTGGCATTTTTGAGTGTCGATACGACTCTTGTTGTGATGTCAGGATCATTGTATAGCGGCGGATAATCGGATAAATACGTCAACTCGCATTGCACTCCGAATTCTTCTCCGATACCGCCTACGATACGGCGAAGTTCTTTTTCGATGAGCTGTTCAGTTTCCCCATTCATATAGCGAATATCGCCTTCGATTTCGATGCTGTCTTTTATGATGTTGAAGGTTCCTTTTCCGTCGAATGAACCGATTGTGACAACGCCCACTTCGAATGGATTTAATCGGCGGCTGATGATGGTTTGGACGGCGGTCACAAAATGTGCACCTGCGACGATTGGATCATTCGCATTTTGTGGAGACGAACCGTGGCCCCCTGTTCCTTGGATGACTAATTTGAAATACGATCTTCCAGCCATTGAATAGCCGCTTCTGTAACCGACAGTTCCAACAGGGTCCGTCGGGAATAGGTGCGTTCCAAAAACAGCATCTAAATCATCGAGAACGCCCGACTCGACGATACTTTTTGCTCCGCCTGGCGGTACCTCTTCGGCATGTTGATGAATAATTTTAATTGTGCCCGCTATAGATGATTTCAATTGAATGAGACAATCCGCAAGAATTAGCATATATGCGGTATGTCCATCATGGCCACATGCATGCATAACGCCTTCATTTTTTGATTTGAACGGGACATCTGCTTCTTCGTGAATTGGCAGCGCATCGAAATCCGCGCGCAGTCCAATTACTTTCCCGGGTTTGTCCCCTTTAATCGTCACGATAATACCATAACCATTCCCTACATTCGTTTGTACATCCACATCTTTTCCTTTATAAAAATCCGCAATATATTGTGCCGTTTTCTCTTCTTCAAACGACAGTTCTGGATTTTCATGTAGATGGCGACGAATTTGAATCATCTCATCTTTACGATCTTCAAGCATGGTCATTAACTTTTCTTTCATGGGTAATTCCTCCTCTACGTTCAGTATGTCCTAAATCCGATATTACTATTATGGATTTACGAATATGTACCTCACACTTCTTTCGTATTAATATTCATTAAGTGCCTGGCATCCGAAGTCCATGAAATATTGGCTTTTTTAACCTCCATGCTCTTCGATTATCCGCATTGCAATACCGGTTAACTCGTCGTGTTCAGTGAATCGTTCACCCAGCATATCGGTTAGAATATGTTCTAGGAAGTATTCTACGCAATTCATATCTTGAAACAGCAGTATTGTCCTTAATGCTTCTTCGTATATCTCTAAAAACAACGGCTCCGGATTAGCCTTTTGAATCTCACCGAATGCTTCATAAAGCAAATCGATTTTATCAGCCACTGATAAAATGCGACCCTCTAATGTCTCATCTTTACCCTCTTTAAATCGCTCTAAATATATGTCTTGAAACTCAGATGGAATTTCCTTTTCTACAAACTTTCTTGTCATCTCCTCCTCTACTTCACTGAATAATTGCTTCAATTCTTTCGAAGCATATTTTACAGGCGTTTTTATATCCCCTGTAAAAAGTTCCGCGTAATCATGGTTCAATGCTTTTTCATATAGGATTCTCCAATCAACTTTCTGTCCAGCTTCCTCTTCGACGGTTCCAAGGAACTGAGCAATTTTTGCCACCTTAAATGAATGACTAGCGACAGAATGCTCCTGATACTTGAATTTTCCTGGACAACGAATAATTTGTTCTAAATCGGATAAGCTTTTAAAATATTGATGTACCCCCACAATATTCATCACCTTTCTATATTTTTTATGGTTATGGTATAGAAATCCTTTTTTATAGAGCTGCGTTTATTTACAGCTTTTCCTTATATTGCTTTCCCTAATCTGAACTAAATTATGCAGGAACGGATTTCTGTTGAAAACTGGATTTTGAATATGAAAAATCGTTACGACGAAGTTTGTTTCTACTGCGAAGTATCAATTGCTAAATATATAATCTTTTAATGTGTTTTCCCACACTACATAAGCGGGTCCATTTAAATGAATACCGTCTACAGTCCATTGTTCGTCCAGTTCATTATTTTCATCTGCGAACAGCGAATAGAGGTCGATATATTCATAGCCTGCGTCAGTTGCAAGTTTTTTAATGTTTTCGTTTAACCACAAAATGTCATCTTTATTGACACTTGAGTAAGTTAGGTCGGAATTGGTAGGCAACAAGCTTTGAATATACACTTCTGTGTTCGGAGAATGATTTCTGATTTTTTCTATAATAGATGTGTAATTCTTTAAAATGACATCACTAGACACGCCGTTATTGAGATCGTTGATTCCAATCATAATAAATATTTTTGAAGGTTTTAAATTTGTGGCTTCTTTCAAACGATACAGTACACCAGATGTTGTATCGTCCCCTATTCCCTGATTACCGATATTCGATTCCGGAAAAGACTCTGCCCATTCGTTATTATCTGTTAAACTATCTCCTAAAAAAATGACGTCCTTCCCTTCACTTTCTCTAAATATAGATAAACGTGTATTGTAATAATCATCAAATCCATTTTCGTTATTAGTATCTGATAGCTTTGCGGATACAAAATTCACCACAAAAGGAATTCCTCCCTTCAGATGAATTGCATACCCAATCATCGCAAAAAGCATTAGGTTTAGAACGACGGAAGAAATAGCGAGCTTTTTATTCATTCTTTTTAAATCTCCTCTCAATAGTAAACTCTTCTATACATAGGTACCCAAAAAAATTTAAATAACACTCTCCAAAAAAGCGAGCCCCCTTGCTTAAGCGGACTCGCTCTTTATATTCAGAAAGGCACCTAAAATACTTCAAAAATGCATTATAAAAGCGAGCCCCGCATTACATAGGCGGGGCTCGCTCTCAATACTATTGTTTATTCGTAAATGCCTACTTGATCAAATCCGCTTGCGATTGCTTCTGCTTCGGTGCTTCCTTCCCCATACAAATCTTCAGCCGATTGAATAATCGCTATACGTGCATCGCTGAAGTTTGATGTTGGCGTTAAATAGGTTACTAGAGCACGATAATAGATCTGGCCAAGTGCATGTCTCCCGATTTCTTGCGCTGTCAGATATGCAGCATGGTTGATGATGGAAGAGTTGATATGAACGCCGCCGTTGTCCAAATGTCTCGGTAAATCATAAAACTCATCCATATGAGATGGGTACATCCCTTCTCCATTACCATATGGAATATAATCAGCTCTCACCGGAAATTGGCTAGGATTACTTAGACTGCGTAATGCATGTCGTCCGTCGGCTATTGCCCCCGGCCCCATTATTTTCTCTCCTAATTCCCAATTCGCATCATCAACGAGCGCGCCGAATATATCAGCATAAGCTTCATTCAGTGCGCCAGATTCAAAACGATATTGCAGGTTTGCGGTATTGGTGATGACGCCATGAGTCATTTCGTGCGCAGCGACATCAAGGCCTGCTGATAATGGAACCATAAAGTCGCCATCGCCGTTTCCATATACCATTTCGCGGCCGGTCCAAAATGCGTTATTGTAATTGGTCCCATAGTTCACATGCGAAACAATCGGCATTCCGTTATCATCCAGTGAATTACGGCCATGCTCATTCAGGTAATACTCGTAGACAATCTCGGAATTATAATGCGCATCGACTGCAGGACGATGGTATTCTTCTTTCCATGATGCGCTATTATTTTGAGCAATCTTACCTGTGTTCCAATCAAAAGTAAAGATACCTTCTAATCCCTCATGCGACTTGTCGGAAAGGAGAAATTGGGCACTTTGATTTGGCAGTTTTATTTTAGTCGAATGTAAATCTCGATGCTCGCCCCAATATCCCGTGCCTACACTATCATGAAATTCTCCCTCGGTTGCATGGGCGATGGTATCATATTGATCAATAACTTTTCCATTATTGGCATCGACAAAAACAAACCAGTTTCCTGGATGATCGCCCAGGAAAGTAACATTCACTTTATATGCTAGATTATTTTCCCCATCAAACGGATAGATGACGAGCTCTGAATCAGGCGCGTACTCCATTTCGGTTGGTGCATTAACGGATGATTTGGCAGCCTCGATTGCCATGTTGCCATTGATAGCCGGTATGGTATCAACAGTTTCGGCATCCAATCCTGGATAATGGTTTCCATTTACGGACACGAGCTCATTCTTTTCGTTATAATGCACGATGATTTCGGCGCCTTCAACACGCACGCCGTCTTTTGTCTGATTAAAACGAACATGAGTCATTCCTAAATCATCTTTTTGCACATCCTTGACTTCCAGGTTTTCTTCAGCATTCATGATACCGTACTTCTGTTCGTTTTTTTGTAAATGAGCTAATGCATTTGCTGCATTACTACTTGGATGTTTAGCGGCAAATTTCTCTTTCACGAAAATAGGCACATTCGCATTATCATTCCAACTTTTCTCAAATGTAACAGAATCGGCTATGGGTGCATTTGAAACCGCCATTGCTTCGCTTGGTGAAAAGGAACCCAGTAGTAGCATGGATGATAAAATAGCCGGTACAACGTATTTTGTCTTCTTCAAAATTATCCCTCCATCATATTTATTATTTAATTATCTTTTCAATCCCGGCACGTTTTTCCGTATGACATCAAAAGTACTGCGCCGATTACTTCTAGAGCGGATTGCATTCTTTCCGAAGATATATTGTCTTCGATTGTATAATGCGGCAATGTGGTCCCATACGAAAGTCCACCTTAGTGGTTTCGCCCCTCTAATCCCCAAATTCATGTTTTGCAAGTTCTGTTGCTATTGCATCTTCTATTGATGTTAGAGAGGAGCCGAGGTAATTGTTTATCATGATTGAGAATACTAATTTCTCCCCATCTTTAGATGTTACGTATCCTGATAGGCTAGTAACACCGGTTATTGAACCAGTTTTTGCGGTTACGTTCCCTTTCGTCGGTTCCTGGGTCATACGGGTTCGTAATGTCCCGCCGACTAATCGTTCAGGCTCTCCTGCTATTGGCAAGGATCTCTTAAATGAAGGAAACCAGCTTTTCTCCTGGGCGTTATTGAGCATTTTTGTAAACTCCGTGGCAGGAATCAATGTTTTATGTGACATCCCTGAGCCATCGCGAAGCAAGATTGTATCTCCTTTAACGCCCAAATCTGTTGTCACTTTATGAATGACTTGGAGGCCTTCTTTCCAACTTCCCTTATCATGGACAACCCTCCCCATTTCTTTTGTTAACGTTTCTCCAAGCCCATTATTACTCAGTTTCATAAATGGAATAAGAAGACCCTTAAGTTCAATAGACTTCCGTGAAGTGAGTAACTTAGCGTCTGTTGGCGTAACCCCTGTCTCTACTGATGAGTTGCCAACGAGCTCTATGCCATTCTCTTCAAGTGACTTCTTAAACACATCTATCGCGTACATTGTCGGTTCCCACACTGCAACCCAGGATCTTGAGTTTGTCCCATTTACTGGCATAGTGCCTTCAATGACGATGTTATTTGATCCATGTTCCCGTTCTATTGAAATACTCTTTGCCTGACCTGCCGGAACCATTTTTGTTTTGTTAATAATTGTGACATAATCTGTTTCCGGTGACAGTGTTACTTGCGCGGTTTCTCCAGGTTTTTCGGAAGGACTTACTTCCACTATGACTGTTCCTGAATCATAGTCCTCGTTCGGCGAAATCGTTAACGCAGAAACCTGCGCCCCAGTATAGTAGGGTTCGTCATTCCAGTTTAAATCCATCGATAACCGAACATCATCGTACCAGCTATCATCACCTATCAAATTCCCCTTAATTTTAAGAACGCCTTGTTCTTTCAAATCAATTGCAAGTTGATCAAGATCCTCCTTCAATAAGGTTGGATCTCCTTTACCTTTCATGTATACGTTGCCTTGAAGCACTTTTCCTGTAAGTGTCCCATCTGTCAATATTTCTGTCGTAAATCGATAATCTTCTCCAAGTGTCTCAAGCGCCGCTGCACTTGTCAGCAACTTCATATTCGATGCGGGATGTAAGCGAATATCGCCATACTGCTCGAATAATTCTTCACCTATTTCATTTCTGACACTAACTCCAGCTAATGCCCCATCCAAACGCTCGTTGCTTAAAATAGCCTGAAGTTTTTCACTCAGTGTTGCAGATTCATCTAGTTGATCTATTGTTATCTCTTCGGATGCATTTGCGATGAATAAGTTTTCCTGTCCATCTAGTGGTAGAAAGGCTAACACTACAATTAAGAACAATAATAATAGGCTCTTCAACTTTCTTCCAATTAACATTCTTGCGTTCACATCCCTTTTGAGATAATTATTTAATTCAACTAAATGTGTTTAAATCAGTTTATAGCGCGGTCGACAAAACGGCTGTTGCAATAAATATTCTTTTTCATATTAATCCCTTTTATCATTCCAATCCCGGCACGTCTTTCCGCACGATATCAAAAAGCCCGGCCCCGATAACTTCTAGAGCAGATTGCATTCTCTCCGATGAAATATTATCTTCTATTGTATCCTGCGGAGTATGATAAACTTTTTCAATATGGTAAACGAGCGGATCCCAACTATCGATTCCCATCCATATAAACAATGCTGATGGAATGCCTGCATTATGGAATGGAACATGGTCGCTTGAACCGAATTTACCTGGTAAAATATCAGAGTTTCCTAGTCTCGCACCTGCGGCTACGGTAGAATCAGTAACGATGTTCGTGCTTCCATCAACAGTCATTGCGTAAAGATTTCTAGCTTCCTCGTATTTCGTTGCGACCATATCCGGATTGAAAACTGCTTCGATATTATCTCGTTCTTCTTGAGTTAATTGATCCACATAGTGCCTAGCGCCGAGCAAGCCTCGTTCTTCCGATCCAAAGGCAATAAATTTCAGGTCTTTATCCGTGTTGTATCCTTTGAATACGCGTGCCAACTCGAGCATTAACCCAGTCCCTGAAGCGTTATCGTTCGCCCCCGGTGCACCGACGACACTATCCATGTGTGCGCTTAAAATAACTTCTTTTCCATCCGCTTGTTTATTCTTCGACTTCTTCGTGCCGATAACGTTTACAGACTCAAGATTCGAATGTTGTTCTGCAGTTAATGCCAATTCTACTGGACCTTCTTCAAGCTGTTCTTTTAACCATTCTCCTTGAATGAAAGCCGCGCCGAACACCGGAATATCATAAGCTCTAGTCAAACTTGGGTTAAACGCAGAACCATAGTTTCCGCGACTTCCAACAACACTTTGCAGAATCACTCCGCTCGCTCCTGCATTCACTGCATTATCCACTTGCAGACGGTAATTCGCAGTTGTACTTTCGCGTGTCATTAAAACGATTTTCCCTTCAGTATTTGCCGGGAAATCACTCGCATCTGTACCGCCTTCAACAAAAACAACTTCTCCGTTTACAGGATCATTAGTCAATGTACCGTTAGGCGCCGCCCCCATTTGCCATGAGTCTCCATTAGAAAAAGCGACTTCAGCTATAAATTGGTCGGCTACTGGAAAATATTGATATTCCACTTCGTAACCATGACTTCTCAATTCGGCTGCAACATAATCCGCCGCCTGTTTTTCTGCTTCAAGCCCCCCAGGTCTCGGCCCAATTTCTTCCGATAAATACCGGATATGCTCAATTGCCTTTTCGGCGTCGACCCTTTTAATAATTTTCTGGTCTTTAGATGAATCGGGGTTTCCATTGGATGTGTAACCGATTGGTGTTTCAACAACTTTTGCATACGGCGATGCAAATGGCGATGCGCTCAATACCAATGCACCGGACAGCGCTATCGTCATTGCTACTTTTTTAAATTTATTTTTAGTCATGAAATCATCATTCCTCCTAGTTTTTTCGAATCAAACTATAAACAGAAGCCCCGACAAGATCGCCAGCTTCTTTCAGTCTTTCTTCGCTGATATGTTCGATTGTATCAAGCGGCGTATGATAATAAGGCTCAAGGTTGGCAGTTCTAGGTTCACGGCGAATAAAATTCACAGCCGCAATTCCAGCATCGTGGAATGAAACATGATCGGACGAACCTCTTTGATAAAGAACTAATTCAGATGGCGTGCCGATTCTTTCTGCCGTTGCAACAGCCGTTTCAGATACGATATTTGCTTGTCCATCGACCGTATTCATGAAAATTGCGGTTGCATTTTCCCAAGACGTGCCTACCATATCCATGTTGAAGTTGGCGATGCTTCGGTCGATTTCATCTTCAGTCAATTGGCTCACATAGTAATGAGAACCGACCAAGCCGATTTCTTCAGCACCCACAAATGCGAATCTCAATTCCTTTTCGATCGGATAGCTTTTTAATACGCGGGCCATTTCCAGTGCCACTGCAGTTCCTGATGCATTATCGCTTGCTCCCGGCGCAAAAGGAACGCTGTCATAATGGGCAGAAACATGTAAAATATCATGATTTCCACCTTTATTCGGCGCACGTTTTGCAATGATATTTTGCGACGTTGCGTTTGAAATACTGTTCACTTTTAACGTGACAGTCCCATTTCGACTTGCGACATCTTCCAATAGCGCTTCTCCGCTCACCTTCGTAATACCGCCAACTGGTAAAGGCGAATTGGTAATAGAAGGATTCAACGGGCCTGCTTGGTCGATATTATTATAAATAAGCACCCCTGCAGATCCAGCGGCAATTGCATTCTCCACTTTCACTTGAAATGTTAATTCCCCTCGGGAAATTAGGGCAATTTTTCCTGCTGCATCTTCAGTGAAATCAGTTGGGTAACCTAATCCCGCATCATAAAGCTCCGCTGTCAATCCTTCTTCGGTTGTAGCAGCGGATCCAGACGGAATGTTGACGAGCACTTCATCACCATTGTCAGTTTGCAAATGGCCTACTTTTAAGTCTGGAATATTGAAATCCTGGACTTCTACCTCGTATCCATAAGACAAAAGACGTTCTTTAATGTAGTTCGCCGTAAACTTCTCTTCCTCCGTTCCTGCTACACGAGGGCCTATGGTTTCACTTAAATAATGGACATCCTCGTAAATTCGTTCCGCACTAATGCGCGAAATTATTTTCTGATCAAAAGCAGCTTCGCCTTGATCACCTTTCGCCTGTGCAACAATTGTCTGTGAAAATTGGATCGGCATAACATATAAACTCGACACAGCTAACACCATTGAAAGCATGATTACTTTAAATTTCCCGCCTATCTTCATTCATCCTACCTCCCTAAAAATTTTTCACTGCAATTGAACTATTCCTTTCAACGGTAACAAACTCCTTCAAATATTCTGAAAATGAATACTATGTAATGGCGATTTATAACAAAAAAGTACTAAAGAAGTAGATTAAATAGTAAATTAATATAGTACTTCTAGCGATATAGTTATTTCCATTCAGTTTGCTAAATCATTAGTACTAACGCTTTGGCAAATGGCTTTATTGAATAAAATACATTTTTCTGAATCTACTGTGCTATCATGTTTAGATAGGAGGTGAATAGAATGCAAGGTCTTGTGAAAATTAGTCAGTTTTTCGGTAAAACATTTGCTATATGGGTGCTTGTTGTTGCCGCATTCGCCTTCTTCCTGCCAGGTCAATTTCTTTGGATAGGGCCATACATATCGATTTTGCTTGGAGTTATTATGTTTGGAATGGGAATGACGTTAACGGTGAAAGACTTCGGTGAAGTTTTCCGACAACCAAAAAGCGTTTTAATTGGCGTAGCGTCGCAATTTATCGTAATGCCGCTTCTGGCTTATGCATTGGCAAAAGGATTTAATTTGCCAGCTGAAATAGCAATTGGCGTGATCCTCGTCGGATCATGTCCGGGCGGCACAGCTTCGAACGTTATGACGTTCCTTGCGAAAGGAAATACAGCACTTTCGGTCGCGGTGACATCCGTTTCTACTTTGCTCGCGCCAATTTTAACACCTGCGATCATTTATATACTTGCGCGCGAATGGTTGGAAGTTTCGGCTTCGAGCATGTTCATGTCAATCTTGAAGATCGTCATCTTGCCAATCATTCTCGGTTTAATTGTCCAATTTTTCTTGAAAGAGCAGACGAAAAAGAGCGTGGACATCATGCCGCTCGTATCGGTTATTGCAATCGTCATGATAGTTGCAGCAGTCGTAGCGGGAAGCAAGGAGAAAATTATCGAATCAGGTTTGCTCATCTTTGCAGTCGTTATTCTACATAACGGACTCGGTTATTTATTCGGCTTCTTAATTGCCAAGTTATTCAAACTCGATTATTCTGATCAAAAAGCAATCTCCATCGAAGTCGGCATGCAAAACTCCGGGCTCGGCGCCGCGCTGGCAGCAGCACATTTCAGTCCGATTGCGGCAGTGCCGAGTGCGATATTTAGTTTCTGGCATAATATATCTGGGCCACTTTTGGCGACTTATTGGGCAAGGAAGGGTAAAAAGTAATTAGGCAAATCAAAAAAGCATGTGTGCGGGGACATTGTTTAAGTCTGGCACACATGTTTTTTTACTAGTAGTTTTTGAGGTACCTTTTTCCAATTCCACTTTAAATTTCAATAAAACATTTAATTTTCCGACTAAATATACTATAATTAAATATGGGGATAAAGTATGAGAACATTACAAAGGGGAATGGGAGATTGGAAGAAGAGGTAAATTTAAATTTGTCTTGGCTATCGGGAGAAAAAATAGAGATTCATGAACTTATCATGAGTTCCGAGGGGCCAGCCATGTTAATCGTCATTCATGATAATTCACCCGCAGCTAGCCGTTATGTTGTAAGACTGTTTACGTTAATGGGAGAAGAGGAAAACAATGAATATTTCATTGATAAGGAAATTGATGCATTCTCATTTCCTAATAATGATATCGCAGTTGAATTTGCAGATAGGCTTCTAACAATGTCTGCAATCGAAATGCTTAATATTATGGCATTGAACCAGAAGAATTATGAGGCTGGTTTGCTTCATTGAATGAATACGAAAAAGGAACCCTAGCAATAAATTGTTGGGTTTCTTTTTCGTTATTTAAAATAAGTTCGGATTGGTTTTATTCGAGTGAAATATAGACGCTTTTAACTTCTGTGTAGTTATCAAGTGCGTATGAGCCTAATTCGCGGCCAATACCAGACTGTTTAAATCCGCCGAACGGTGATGCGACATCGAATACTTGGTAACAATTCACCCAAACCGTACCCGCTCTAAGTTTGCTTGCGAAATGGTGTGCCTTTGTAACATCTTGAGTCCAAACACCAGCAGCTAGTCCAAATGGTGTGTTGTTTGCTCTTTCGATAAGGTCATCTTCGCTGTCATATGGAATTGCGGCTAGAACCGGGCCAAAGATTTCTTCTTTCGCGATTGTCATTTCATCATTTACATCTGCAAAGATAGTAGGTTCAACGAAGTAACCATTTTCAAAAGGTTTTTTTCCGCCAGTTAGAAGTTCTGCCCCTTCATTAACCCCGATATCAATGTAATTCATCACCCTGCTTTGTTGTAAAGCGGAAACAAGCGGTCCCATTTGTGTATCTTCATTAATTCCCGGTCCTTGTTTGATACTTTTCGCATGGGCAACCATATCGGCAACCACATTATCATAATTTTTTCGTGGAATGAAAACTCGTGATCCGGCAGTGCAGTTTTGACCTTGGTTAAACATGACGCCATTTAGTGCGCCAGGAATTGCTTTGGTTAGATCTGCATCCGGTAAAAGGATGTTCGGTGATTTTCCTCCAAGTTCAAGCGTAATGCCTTTCAAGGACTGTGCCGCCCTGGCCATAATCAATTTTCCTGTTGCGGAAGATCCCGTAAAACCGATTTTATCGATTAACGGATGATCAATCATTGGCTCCCCTGCTTCTTTACCGAAACCTGGAACAATATTGACAACGCCCGCTGGAATTCCAGCTTCTTCGATTAATTCAGCTAAGTATAAGACTGATAGGGGCGTTTGTTCTGCTGGTTTTAAAACCATCGTACATCCGGTCGCCAAAGCAGCACCCATTTTATACATCGCCATTAGTAATGGTAAATTCCATGGGATAATTTGACCGACAACGCCGATTGGTTCGTGACGAACATAGTTCAGATAAGGTCCACTTACTGGAACAGTTTGTCCGACAATTTTCGTTGGCCAACCAGCGTAATAACGCATATGTTCAATTGATAAAGGAATGTCGACTGTTCTAGATTCGCGAATTGGTTTACCGCTATCCAAAGTTTCAAGTATCGCAAGCTCTTCTTTATGCTCTTCCATCAGGTCTGCGAGCTTGTACATAAGATGACTTCTTTCAGCCGCGCTAATTCTTGACCAAGGCCCCTCATCGAAAGCTTTACGGGCAGCTTTTGCTGCAACATCGATATCCTCAGCTTTTGCCTCATACACATTAGCTAGGACTTTTCCTGTTGCTGGATCATGGACCTCAAAGGTTGCACCCGATTTACTTTCTACAAACTCGCCGTTGATGTATAAGTGCTTTGTACTGCTCAAGAATTTCTCCACTTTTTTGTTTAATCCTTCTACAACATGACTCATAACAAATCCCCCTTTTAATAAGATTATTAATTGTAAGCGATTCCAACCCAATGTTAACACTAATATATTATTAATCAAGAAGACTTAAATGAATAATGCATTAATTCTTTCAATTACGCATATTCATTTGGACTAATAAGCATATTCTTTAAACTTGGTATGATAGAATAATAACTATGCTTACTCATTAGTTTCATTACTAGAAAAAGGTGATTTTATGAATAGATTGTTATCCTGGTCGACAACGTTCGCTTCAATGCAATGGCTTTTTTTTATTTTCGCAAATATTGTTGTCGTCCCTATTTCTATTGGCTTTGCCTTCAATTTACCGCCAGAACAAGTTGCCACTATTTTACGCAGTGCACTAATCGTGACCGGCGGGGCTTGTATTTTGCAGGGGTTAATCGGACATCGATTCCCTTTGATGGAAGGTCCTTCAGGCGTAATTTGGGGTCTGATCCTAAATTTGTGTTTATCGGCCTCTTCACTAGGCTTGAGTTTACAAAGTATTGGCGGAGGAATTGCTACAGGTATGATACTTGCTGGAATTGCAACCATCCTTCTAGTGGCATTCAATTTAATTTCATTTATTCAAAAGGTATTTAGCCCGATGGTAATGAGTGTTTATTTATTACTTTTAACCTTTCAATTAACCTTTGTTTTTTTCAATGGAATGTTGAATATGAATGAAGACGGAACTTTGAATGGGCATATAACACTATTTTCTTTTTGTCTTGCAATCATTGTTGCTCTTTTAAAAATAAAAGGAAATAAAATTATTGGCGATTTTTCAATATTAATCGGTATGATTGGTGGCTGGATTGCTTACGCTTTGCTATTTCCAATCGCTAAACCTGTTACAGATAGTGGGGTTGCTGCATTCTCTCTATTTCCTTTAGGTCCGCCGAATTTGGAATACAGCATAATTGCCATCACCTTTTTAGGGTGTTTAATTAATTTAAGTAATACAGTTGCATCCGTTCAGGCCGCTTCTAAATTATTCAATGTAAATGTTTCTATGAATCAGTACCGATTCTCTTATTTGCTGACGGGCATTTACTCCATCATCGCTTCTCTTTTTGGACTTGTACTATTTGCACCGTTTGCTTCATCCATAGGCTTTTTGGAAAGCACTCAAATTTTTGATCGAAGACCGTTTTTAATTGGCGGCGGACTTGTTATTCTCATCGGAATTATACCCCCTCTAGGTCTAATGCTTGCAACACTTCCTATGGCTGTAGGTAACGCTGTATTATTAGTTGCCTATTCTCAATTATTGGGGACTTCCTTAAAAAGTTTTAACGGCTATACATTTAATTCGGTTACGATTTATCGGATTGCATCTCCGGTATTAATAGGCGTGAGTTTAATGACGGTCGATGCTAGTTTATTTACTTTTTTGCCTGCAATTATCCTGCCTTTAATAACGAATGGTTTCATCATGGGGTTTTTGATCTCACTAGTAATGGAAACTTGTATCAATTGGGATGACGTGGGGGTTGATCGGAAAATTACAAACTGATTTATTAAAGAAAAACTCAAACAGGAGTCATCCCTTTACCGAGAGGGATGACTCCTGTTTGATTAATAAATTTCTTGCTATCACATTTTAACGATTGGTTTAACGGTTAATCCTTCCTCTGAATCTGCAAATGCTTTATTAATATTATTAAACTCATAAAACTTTACAAGTTTATCAAATGGAAATTTACCAGCTTTATAGTATTCAATTAGCTTTGGAATAAATAACTGGGGCATCGAGTCACCTTCAATAACTCCCACGATTGACTTTCCTTCCAGTACTAAATCATGATATACATTGAACTCTGTTACTCCGTTGATTACACCAACAACTGCTGAAACTCCAAGTGGTCTCAATGCTAAGACGGAATCGCGTGCTAAAGCGGCAACACCGGATGTATCTACGGCGTAATTAGTTCCACCTTTTGTTATTTTTTTAATTTCTTCTATTACATTTACATCTTTGCCGTTAAGCACATGAGTTGCACCGAGCTCTTTTGCTAACTCCAATCGATTTTCATGAATATCAACCGCAATAATTTTTGAACAACCAATAATATTGGCTGCCATCACTGCACTGAGACCAACTGCCCCACAGCCGTAAACTGCAATAGTTTCTCCAAATTTAGGCTGCAATTTATTTAACACTGTGCCAGCACCTGTTTGAATTCCGCACCCCAATGGCCCCAGAAGGGATAAATCAACATCTTTATCTACTTTAACGATATTCCTTTCATTTGCAACGGTATACGTACCGAATGAAGACTGTCCAAAAAAACTGGATACTTCTTGCTCTCCCTGATGAAGTCGTTTGGTGTTATCGTTCATAATCCCACCAAAATTTAATTCAGTTAAATGAAAGCAATAACCAGGAAGACCAACTAAGCAATTCTCGCATTGACCACATGAAGAAAAGGACAATACGACATGATCGCCTACTTCAACGGTTTTCACATTAGCACCTAATTTTTCTACTACCCCGGATCCTTCATGACCAAGTACGGCAGGTAGGGGCAAGGGAACTTCCTGATCCCTTGCCACGGCGTCTGTATGACAAACTCCCGAAGCAACAATCCTAATCAGCACTTCATTCTCTTTCGGTTCATCAAGACGAACTTCTTTTAATTTGAACTCTTCTCCTTTTGCATAAGTAACTGCCGCCTCAATTATCATAACAAACACCTCCTTTCTGAATTAATAGATTACTCTCATTGCAGCTTATAGATAAATATAAACTAAGTCAAGTCATGGAATTCTGCGGTTCTTGATTCCAATAGTCATACAAAAGCGAATAGGGCTGTCCCAAAGTTAAAGTGCCTAGCACTTTTCAATTTGGACAGCCCTCCGATAATTGATTCACTTAGGGTCACTCATTTTAAACAATCCACACATGGTCACAATGTTCTTTTAATGCACTTTCCATCTCTTCACTAATTTTATCATCTGTTATTATATGATTAATTTTAGCCATCTCACCAAATGTAAACAATGACAGCTTTCCCAACTTACTATGGTCTGTCACGACAAATATTTCTTTAGCCGCTCGTATCATGCTTTTCTTCGCAGAAATAAGTGCATCATCAAAATGTGTTAAGCCCTTTTCGGGATGTAAAGCAGGAGTTGCTATAAATGCTTTCGTTACATTTAAATTTAATAATGTTTGATTCGTTATTTCCCCGTTCAATATAAAATTTTCCGGAAATAACACACCGCCCGTCACAATTACCTTTATCGAAGAGCGTGTAAGTAATGCAGCTATATGGATATCATTCGTAATGACTGTTAGGTTCCTTCTATTTTTTATCGCCTCTGCAATTTGCTTTGTAGTCGTTCCTGAATCTAAAATAATTGAGTCACCATCATTGATAAAGGAAGCAGCCTTTTCACCAATTCTCCCTTTCTCCTCGAAAAAAGAACTTTCCCTCTCATCAAAATGCGGTTCAGAAAAAACCTCTTCATTCAATATTACTCCGCCGTGGGTCCTTTTTATTTTTTTTTCTTGCTCTAAATACGTTAAGTCTCGTCGAATGGTTGCTTCATGTACGTCAAAGTGTTTCGATAGATCTTCTGTTTTCACTGCTTTCTTCCGCTGAATATACTTTAATACTTCTGCTTGTCTTTCGGCTGGTAACATTCATTTAACCCTCCCAATTTTTCGTACGAAAATAGACGGCACTTTGCACGCCGTCTATTATTTTATCATTATTTTGTTGCGGTAACCGTTTTCATAGTTGGTTCGACTGTAACTTCCCCTGGTAATTTTATGAAGTGCGTTAAGACTGAACTAACGAAGTAAAGCGACGCAAGAATCCAAACAACCCCAACTGGTCCAACTACGCCGATGGAAAGCCCAACGATTGCCGGTCCAAGGAATACTGGTAAACCAGCGCCTAAGTTCAATACTGATAGTGCTGCCCCTTTGTTTTCTTTGACCAAAGAAGGCACTAATGCAGAAAGTGGAACATATGCGGCTAGGCAAGCACCCCATAGGATACCGACCGCTCCCACAAAATAGATGTTTCCATTCGACCATACTGGAATATATACGAGTCCCAATGTCGTGATTCCACAACCGAATCCACCGAACCACATAATCGTTTGTCTCCAACCAATCTTATCCCCAACTATTCCAAAAATCAAATTAAACAAGATGTTACTCGTGAAAATTGCGCCCCAAATTGCTAACCACTGCGAAGTCGGGATGCCATGACTCGCCAAATAAAGCGGCAAAAATACAGGAAACGCGAACTGGGCTGTTGTGTTAATCACACGAACAATTCCACCTAGAAGCACTTTAGGCTCATCCTTCATAATCGTAATCCCTTTACCAAGTTCTTTTAGTTTTTCATTGGATGCAGCCTTGTTTGCAGGCAGCGAATCCTTATTTATAAATAACACAATAATTGCACCGATTGATACCCAAAGCAAAGAACTCCATAACGTATTCACATGGCCCAACTCTTTAATCGCCCAAACAGAGTAGTATGCCCCAAGAACGTTTAGTCCACCTGTAAATACAAACCAAAACCAACCAACTGCTGACCCTAAGCGTTTCTGATCTGCTCTATAGGAGATCCAAACTAGAAATGAAAAAGCAAATAGCGGATAACCAAACCCACGAATTGCATACATCGGAATCATAACCGATAATTCCATCGATGATATTCCAAGGGCAATGAATCCAACCGTTCCTAGAACATAGAGCAGGAAACCTAGGGACATCGTTTTCTTTGCCCCTAGAATTTCAACTAATACCCCACTAAACCATGCCGAAATGGCTACCGTAATTCCATAAGCAACAAATAACATACTTGTTTGTTGCACCGTGAATCCCTGTTCTACTAACCACGGACTTAGCCAACCAATTTCCAGCCCGTCACCCATCATAAATATTAAAATACCAATGTAGCCCCACACAATTTTTTGAGGTAACCCTATTTTAGTATAAAATGCATTGCTTACATTCATTATGCTATCCCCTTTGAAAACATATAGTATTTATCCCCAATTAAAGCTTAAGTACGTCTTCTTCCAACCCTTTTGGGCTGCCGTTTCTTCCATTGCCTTCGTCAAATCAGCGACAGACTCAATTGAAGAAGCCGTTTCTGGAATCAATTGTCTTAACGCATTTTGATACCCTTTATTTAACATAGAATCCATTAACTGTTTAAATTCTTGTACATTACTTCTTGAACTTCCAATTAACTGGATTCGTTTTTCTAACACGTCTCTAGTATTAATCGGAACTAATTCTTCCGTAACACCCATTAAGACAATAGCCCCTTCACTATCTAATAAATCAATCGCTTGGTTTATTGCACTTGAACTGAATTGTCCACCTGTGCATTCGAAAACTGTTTTGACACCGCTTTCATCCTTAAAATTATAATCGAACACTAAAGCAGTTGTCGCAAAATTTTCGAATTGATCAAGTTTTTCTTGTACCGCGCCAAAAACAAGTAAATTTTCTTTTGCTACGCCGTAAATGAAATGAAGAGCTGCTGCTGTTAAATAACCAACTGGCCCATCACCGAAAACAGCGACTTTTTTCGAATTCGTTGACGTTAATTTTTCTGTTGAATTAATGGCAAATAAAGATACTGAACATAACTCAGCAAGTACCGCTACATCATCTTTCAATGCATCGGGAACGTGAACAAGATTATCCGCGCCGATTACAAGACGACTTTGACCGATACCATCATAGCCACTTCCCAAAAACTCACTCTCTAAACAATAATTCGGCAGCCCGCCATCTTGACAATTTTTACAGCATTGGTCTTTCGTTTTATTATGTAAAACATAACCCGGAATGCTTGGTACAATCACTACCCGATCGCCTGTTTTAAAATCAGGATGACAAGACTCCTGAACAACTCCAAGGCCTTCATGGAATAAAGCCATTGGTAATTTTTCCGCAAGGGCTTCTTTCCTTCTATTACCTGTGAAGTACCTTAAATCAGCATGACAAACACTTGCCAAGTACGGTTCTACAATAACATCATTTTCTGTTAAGCTATGCTCGATTGTTTCCTTTTTAAAAATACCTGGTGCCGTTAAACGAAATGCGGTAGAGCAAACTTTCTTTCCATTTTGATTACTCAATTATACAATCTCCTTTGTTTATATTTGTAACAAATTGTTCATTTATGCTTATGTTATTGCTTACTCAATTAAAAGTCAAGCACATTTTTGCACAAACAAACTAAATAACTTGATTTATTGTTTGTTTATGTTTATTATTTAATAAGAAAACGTTTTCAATGGAGGAACAATTATGAAATATTCAATAGGAATAGATTTCGGAACAAGCTCCGGAAGAGTTTTAATCATCGATATTAAAACTGGTTCAATTAAAGGGATGAGCGTTTTACAATATCCAAATGGAACGATTGAAAAAACATTAAATAATACACCTCTGCCACCTAACTTTGCGCTGCAAGATTCTAAAGACTATATGGATGTAATTGAAAAAGGGATTCCGGAAGCCATAAAAAGTGCTGGCATTAGACCCAATGACATCATCGGTCTTGGTGTTGATTTCACATCTTCCACGATGATTGTCACTGATGAAGACTTAATTCCTTTAAGTTGGAGAGAAGAGCATAAAGAAAATCCACACGCCTACGTTAAACTTTGGAAGCACCACGGGGCAATTGAGGAAGCAAACGCAATGAGTAATCTGGCCAAAACCGTGAATGAAAACTGGATAAGTCATTATGGTTATGAAGTTACAAGCGAATGGTTGATTCCAAAGGTTTTAGAGTTAAAAAACAATGCTCCTGATTTATTAAATAAAGCTGCATATATAATTGAAGCAGGCGACTGGATTGTTTCTAGGCTTGTCAACGAAAATGTTCGGAGCAATTGCGCAAGAGGATTTAAATCGTTTTGGAATGAAGCAGATGGATTTTCCCATGATTTCTTTAAAGAAATAGATGGGGATTTACCAACAATAATTGATGAGAAACTTGAAGGGAAATTAGTTAAAATAGGTGAAACTGCTGGTTACCTGACCGAAAAATGGAGCAAAATGCTTGGTTTACCTATCGGCCTGCCAATTGCAACGGCAATCATCGATGCACACTCCGCTCTTCTCGGAGTCGGTTCGATTCAAAAAAACCAATTCACGATGGTCATGGGAACCTCTACATGCCATTTGATGTTAAATGAAGTCCAAAAAAAAATACGCGGAATTTCTGGAAGCGTTAAAGATGCAATTATCCCTGATTTATTCGCTTATGAAGCCGGTCAATCAGCTGTTGGCGATCTTTTCGAATATATTGTGGAACAAGCGCCTGTCAAATACTTTGAAGAAGCAGAGGCAAATGACCTTTCTATTTTTGATTTATTGGAACAAAAGGCTGCTAAAACATTGGCTGGAAGTTCTGGTCTAGTTGCATTGGATTGGCATAATGGCAATCGCTCTCCGTTAAGCAATAACGAACTAAGTGGTGTGCTAATTGGACAAACATTACATACCAAGTTTGAAGATATATACCGTGCACATTTAGAGGCAACAGCCTATGGAACAATGATGATTTTGGAGGCTTATGAACAATTCGGAATGACAGTAGACGAAGTATTTGCATGCGGTGGACTTCCTCAAAAAAATGCATTATTAATGCAAATCTATGCTGATATTTTGAACAGACCGATTCATATTTCCGCGAGTGATTATGCATCGGGTATCGGAGCTGCTATATTAGGATCAGTAGCAGGCGGTGGCCATAATACTATTGAAGAGGCCGTTGAAGACATGAAACAACCGTTATTAGATGTCGTAAAACCGATTCCAAAGAACGTTGCAACATACAAAAAACTTTTCGAAGTTTATAAGACTTTACATAATTACTTTGGTATCGAAAAATCGGAAAAAATGAAAGAACTGAAGAAAATAGCCACAAGATAATTAAAAACGTAGGGGACTTACGCGAAATTGAAGTGTAATCATTTGTTCTTCGAATAAACAAAGGAAATCAATGAGATGTTGATCTAATTGACTTCCTTTGTTTTATATATCAATATTATTGAAGTAAGTCAATAAGTTATTGTATTGTCTTATCGCATAAATACCCATCAATATTTACTGATTCAAACTTCCAGCTCTCCAACTATCTCATTCGGGGCACCATACTTTTTAGCTGTTTATTTTCGCCTAAATAGATTTCCTCGGAAGTTTCGTCTTTCTCTACTTCCCATGTAATCCCAAATGGCACTCCATTTTCTGTGTACCCAACAGTGGTACATGAAATTCAATAAGGGCTGTCCCCAATTGAAATCCCCATCACTAAACAAGAAGCGATTCATTTACCTCATTGATAATGTTTTCGATGTTATCAAATTGCTCTTCCGTTAGCTGAATTACAGGTTCTTTGGTATAGGTTGAAATGTTCAGACCTTTCGCTTTTACAGCAGCTTTAATACCGGTAACAAATAAATCAGTAGTGTCATAAAGCTTCATTAAAATAGAGATTTGATGTGCACACTTCTCTACTGTCAAAAAGTCTTTATTTTCAAAGGCTTTATGCAAAGTGGCAAATAGCTTCGGCTCGATATTTATTAACCCACATAAAACGCCATCTCCTCCTGATATTCGGTTAACCAGATAATATTCGTCAAACCCGGATAGAACGGTAAATTCTGGTCTTTCGACTTTCACCTTTTGAATAATCTTTCTTGTATGACTAATTCCACTTTTTTGATTGATTTTATGTAATATTAGTGTATCGACTCAACGTTGTCTTGCACAGGTACCTTTGATTATCGAACATAAAAAAAGTACCATCCAAAAAAGACAGTACTTTGTTATAAATTTTAATATGAAATTTTTATATAAATAAGCCGCTTCTGCCGTATTTATATAGAAAGTTTTAAACCACCACTTTTCCAAGTGGGTGTTCGCAGAAATTTTCCTGTACGTCCTCGTTAATGATGAACGAGGCATGCCATTTCAATTTCGATGTAAAACTCCCTGTTACAGTATAAAGGTTAAAACTTAATAGTCATACGAACAATGCAGCTTGTTTTATCAGTATACACCACTTATGATCAGCAATCAATGGTTTATCTTTCCTGTAAAAACATCTATTTCATCAAACAAAGTCTGCTTCATACAAGCTCTGGTCTTCATGAGCCTAAGGCAGAATTGCGTCCTCAGAAAATGATTCATACAGTAAATAAGACAAATAAATCCCCACCAAATCAATCCCTACATCGACCAATCTTCCGCTACGATAAAAATAAAGTTGCAAAACTTCTGTTATAAATGCATACGAGCCACTTATTACAAAAGCAAATTTCATGTTGTTAAATCCCCGAAGAAGCAAAATGTAAAGCAATCCAAATCCTAAGACATGCGCCGTTTTTTGAATCCAATAAAAGCCGCTTGTCCAAGGAATGTCACCTATAATGAACATATCGATAAACACGGGCGAAGAATCTATTTTAAAGCTTATAACCTGTCGATACAAAAATGCATGAGGATCAGATGTACAAGTTGCTACGAATATGAATGCCATATAGACGAGGATATGCCAACGGATTAAGAACAAGTTGCAACAACCTTTCACACTACGCATACTTTCCTACTTCCTCAACAACTGCATTCGCTGATTGAAAAGACTTGGATACGACAAAAATCCGAGTAAAATACTTGTTACCGACGCAGTTGTGAGTAATAAAAAGATTATAAGCAACTGATATTGGACTGCCTGGACCGGGTCTGCTCCGGCGATGATTTGGCCGCTCATAATTCCGGGTAGTTGAACGAGCCCCATCGTCTTTTGGCTTTCGATTGTTGGAATCATGCTCGCTTTAATTGCATTGATGAGCTGCCTGTTTATCGCTTGTTTTGGCGTTCCGCCTAGTGATAGTATCAATTCGGTTTCATCGTCATGCGATTCCACTTCCGCCGTGAAACGATTAAGAAATAGAATCGACAGCACCATGGAGTTTCCGATGACCATTCCGCTCGTTGAGATGATATATTGGGCTGTTGCAGGGATGATATTGAAGCCCAGCATAATGCTTTGCGTCAGCACTTCGACAAAAATCAGCGTGACTGCAATTTTCCACGTGATCCCTTTGATCGCCTTCCCTTTTGTGCGCGCATTTTGCGTCGCTGCTACAATCATGAGCGCTACCATTAGAAAGATGTATAGAGGATTTTCTGAATCAAAAACAAATTTCAGCACATATCCAACTGCTAATAACTGAATGATTGACCTTATTGTCGCGATGATTGTATCTTTTTCTAAGCCTAACCTCAGCGTCCGGGATAATACCAATGGGATAACGACAAAAATAAGTGTGATAGATAACGTTACATACGTCATGATAGATCACCTTGAACAAACTGCCTCACTAGCTCATTTTTCGGTGACTTCAACAGCTCGCTTTCACCTGTTTCAATGACTTTCCCGCCCATCATCACCCAAGTATAATCCCCGATCGATAGAGCCTGGTCCAAATTATGCGTGATCCAAATAATGGTCACGCCGTATTTCTGATTGATTTTGGTTATTAATTCTTCGATTTCATGTAACGATGTCCTGTCCAAAGCCGACGTAATCTCATCTAATAACAAAATTTCAGAACGGTTGATTAACGTGCGGGCAATCGATACTTTTTGGCGCTGTCCTCCCGATAGATCATCGGTTTTCCAATGTAAAAACTTATCCTCCAATCCGACGTCCTCTAAGAAACGGATTGCATCTTCTTCACTCAACTTTTCACCGCGAAGTTCTAAAGGCAGCGACAAGTTTTGAAATACTGTCCCCGTAATCATCGGCGCACTCTGAAGCGCTATCCCGACGAAACGCCGCAATTCAATAGGATCAAATGATTCAATCGGCTTCTTGTGAATAAAAATATCCCCTGAAGTCGGAGAAATAAGGCCATTACACAATTTTAGCAAGGTCGTTTTACCCGCCCCTGAAGGACCGACAAGTGTTGTGATTTTACCTTTTGGAAATGATCCCGTTATCTTTTTTAAAATATGTATATCGCCAACCGAATAATCAACTTCACGAAAATGAAGTGCAGGTTCATATATTTTATCCATTAACAATCTCCTAAAATAAATAATACTTACTATCCACCATCTAAACGTAAAATAAAGTTCAATTAATAAGTCATAATTTCCCCATCCTGTTCACTATATTACCAATATACACTAGTTAGGCATTGAATAACCTCGCAGCTGTCTGCAACGAATTATATCGAGTATTCCCACTAATTCCCTTGCTCCTGTACATATGCTATCATTATCAGTGCTTGAAAAAAGAGGTTCGCGAACTCCCTCTCTAAAAAACTAAGGAGATGTTTGATTTGAAAAATGAAAAAGCGGTCGTTGTTTTTAGTGGCGGCCAAGATAGCACGACATGCCTGTTTTGGGCATTAAAGAATTTTCGTGAAGTTGCAACGGTGACGTTCGACTATGGACAGCGCCATTCAGATGAAATTGAATATGCTCGTGCAATCGCAGAAGAACTCGGTGTATCATTCAAAGTACTGGATATGAATTTGATTAACCAGTTATCTGCAAATGCATTAACGCGAGACGATATCGACGTAAAAGAAGAGGACGGCGAACTTCCGTCAACTTTTGTACCTGGAAGGAATCATCTGTTTCTCTCATTTGCAGCTGTTTATGCAGATGCCATTGGCGCACGTCATCTCATTACCGGTGTTAGCGAAACCGACTTTAGCGGCTATCCTGATTGCCGGGACAATTTTATAAAATCCCTGAATGTCACGTTGAATTTAGCAATGGACGGACGTTTCGTCATCCATACGCCGCTCATGTGGCTGGATAAATCTGAAGTGTGGGCATTGGCTGATGAACTCGATGCATTTGACTTTGTGCAAGAAAAAACACTTACTTGCTATAATGGGATTCCAAGTTCAGGATGCGGAGAATGTCCTGCGTGCTTGTTGAGAAATGAAGGACTTGCCGCATACTTATCCCAAAAGTCAGTAGGTGCTTCCAAATGATGCAACAATTTTATCCGCAAGTGCAACATTCATATCGATTTGAATTAAATAAAGACATGCACTTCTCAGCTGCGCATTTCATTCCAGACGAAGATGCTGGAAAATGTCAGATGATGCATGGCCATACGTATTTTATTAATGTAACAATCGGGGGAAACAAGCTAGATTCAACTGGTTTCCTCATTGATTTCAAGCAAATTAAAGATTTGATTCATAAAAAATACGATCATTCAGTCTTAAATGATCATCCTGAATTTCAAGCTAAACACCCAACCACTGAAGGCTTGGCAGAACAGATTTGCAAGTCCATTCAAACAGTACTTCAGACAAGAAGCAATCAGCCCGTCTGTCTTCAAGTCATTGTTCGGGAAACGCCGACAAGCTATGTCATCTACCGACCAGAACAGGAGGATTTGCTATAAAAATTCCTGTAATGGAGGTGTTCGGTCCGACAATTCAAGGCGAAGGCATGGTCATGGGACAAAAAACGATGTTCGTCCGGACTGCTGGATGCGATTATTCATGCGCCTGGTGTGATTCCAGTTTTACGTGGGATGGCACGGGGAAAGCTGAATTGAAACGTCCAATTGAAATTGTGGATGAACTGAAAAACATAGGAGGACATTCCTTTTCACATGTCACCATCTCAGGCGGGAATCCCGCTCTTCACAAAGGCATCGGCGAGTTCATCGATTTATGCCACGGTGAAGGATGGAAAGTTGCAGTCGAAACACAAGCTTCATTTTGGCAAGATTGGTTGCTAAAAGTCGACGATATTACGCTCTCTCCAAAACCGCCGAGTTCTAAAATGACAACAGATTTCAGTAAGCTGGACATATTCATGGAACAGCTTGTGAATTCCAATGCTAGTCTTAAAATCGTCATTTTCGATGATAACGATTTTAAGTTTGCCGAAGAAATACATTTGCGCTACCCATCATTCCCTTTCTTTTTACAAACCGGAAATGAAGATACTGTGACAACTGATGATACCCTCCTCATTTCGACTTTGCTCAATCGCTATGAGTGGCTAATCGAAAAAACTGTTCAGTCAACGATTATGAACGACGCAAAAGTATTGCCGCAACTACATACGCTTGTATGGGGGAATAAACGCGGCGTTTGATGTAAAGGAACCGCCTCTAACTTTGATAAGTGAGAGGCGGTTCCTTTTTTAGCCTCCAATAATTTCAATACTTCACTATGTAAAATTATCATATTGAATATCTTCCAAGCCTATTGTTATTAAGTACTAATAGACAATTCTCGCACTTAAATGATGTTGCCCTTTTTCGAATTGAGTGATAATCTATCATAATACCTTGCAAATACATAATTTTGATAGGAGGAAGTACGAAGAATTTTGGCTTATGCCAATATCATTCTCGTGCGCAAAACAATTGAAAAGAGAAGTTTCATTTATATTATCGATTGTCCCAATCTTCACTTTAATTGTAGCTGCTGCCTTATCCATTTTCTATTGGAAGGCTGGGATGCATATTCCTCTTATGATTGGTGTAATCGCAGCAGCAATTATCGCAGTAATTTGTGGTTGGACTTGGAATGAAGTACAGAGAATGATGGTCGGGGGTGTGGCTAGGGCGCTCCCAGCTGTTTTCATTTTACTCATTATCGGAATCATTGTAGGAACCTGGATCGGAAGCGGTGTTATCCCGACTATGATTTATTATGGACTAATGATTATCTCACCCACAATGTTCGTACCGATTGTAGCACTTGTTACCGGAATTGTTTCCATCACACTTGGAAGTTCCTTCACTTCAATTGCGACAATAGGACTCGCGTTTATGGTCATAGGTGAAGGGCTTGGATTTCCTCCGGGACTCGTTGCAGGAGCTGTCATTTCAGGTGCTTACTTTGGCGATAAATTATCGCCATTATCCGATACGACAAATATTGCTCCAGTCATGGCTGAAACGGATTTATTTAGTCATATCAAACATATGCTTTGGGATACAATTCCAGCATTTTTCCTTTCAATTATCTTGTATTGGATTGTTGGCAATAAAATTTTGACCAATCATATTGTTGATTCGAACGCCATCAATACAATCAAAATAGGTTTGAGTGATGTATTTGTCATTCATCCACTATTACTGCTAATGCCTATCTTTACAATTTTTCTGATGATCAGGCGCACCCCAGCAATTCCAGCACTAATGAGCGTCGGCTTGTTAGGCGCATTGCTTGCCGTCTTGGTTCAAGGCAGGTCTGTTTCTACAGTTGTTCAAATGATGCAAAGTGGCTTTTCTATTGAATCCGGCATAGATGCAGTTGATTCATTGTTAAATCACGGGGGACTCATTTCAATGTTAGGAACGATTGGACTGTTGGTCATCGCCACAGCTCTTGGTGGCGTCTTAGAAGAAACAGGATCTTTTGAAGTGTTAACCCGGAAAATGATGTCGAAAGTCCAGACGGCTGGAACATTAATCAGTTCAACTATTCTAGCAACATTTGTTATCGCATTTGCGAGTGGCGCACAATTTTTAGCAATCATTTTACCAGCAAGAACTTTTGTTAGTAAGTATAAATCGATGGATCTCGATACAAAAAACCTTTCACGTTGTGTCGAAGCGGCAGGAACAGTCGGTATCAACCTTGTCCCTTGGAGTGTCCCCGTCGTTTTTTCAGTTAGCGTACTTGGCGTGAGCCCCGGAGAGTTTATTCCATATACTTTCTTCGCATTCCTAGTCCCGCTTATCAATATTTTATTTGGATTCACAGGATGGACGATTACAAAAAAACAATATAATAACAATACATAAAATAAAGGAGAAATCCCTCTATGAATAAAGTCGTTTTAAATGTGTTAGGTACCGCACAAGATGCAGGGCTTCCACATCCAAATTGTTTCTGCAAAAACTGTGCAGAAGCGCTGGAAAACCCGCGATTTCGGCGTCTTGCCGCTTCTTTGGCAGTTGTTGTACCCGAAGAAAAGACTTGGCATTTAATTGATGCTACGCCTGACTTGAAAGAACAAATGGCAAGATTCCAAGTCAAATACAATATGCATGGCCGGCTAATGGATAGCATCTTTTTGACACATGCCCATTTCGGCCATTATCCGGGTCTGTTATTATTAGGACGGGAAGCAATCGGCGCAAATGGCGTCCCCGTAATGGCGGGGAAGAAAATGAAACGATTATTGGAAGAACAAGCACCGTGGAGTTTATTGACGGAGCTAGGAAATATAGATGTACAAGAAATAAAAGAGGGACAAAAGATTTCAATTTCCCCACTCGTTACAATCCGACCTGTTGAAGTTCCACATCGAAATGAATTTTCGGAAACGTTTGCGTACTGGATTGAAGGCCCTAACAAGAAAGTCCTTTACATTCCAGACATCGACCGTTGGAACGAATGGAATCAAGACATTTATAAAGCTTGTGAAGAAGCCGACATTTGTTTACTCGACGGCACATTTCATTCACCAGCGGATCTTGAGAAAATCGGTCGTGACTATCGTGAAATCCCCCATCCGCTTATCGTAGAAACGATGGATAGGTTACAAAGCTTAGTGGGACAGACCGAGATTTATTTCACCCACCTAAATCATTCCAATCCAGCCATCGATTCCGATCGTCATGTACGAAATCATATAGAGGCTAAAGGATTTCATATTGCTGAAGAAGAAATGGAATTTATCTTATAATGGATTGCTTATCGGATTTTCAAGGCCGAAAATCGTAAACTAAAAAGAGGGAGATTCTAATAGGATTCCGCAAAAACGTGAACACAATTAGAACCTCGCTTTTTATTTAGATGGTTTACAACTTGCCGTCTGAAATACCTTCTGAGGCTTTCAAATCGCGCTATTCCCTTAGGTATTGCCGGATTATAATCGAAACAAGCAATTATTGAATTAACTTACTCATATTTCCTTTGGTAAATGCGTACTATTAACTGTTTGTGAGAGTAATAGGATTTGATAATGTAAGCTAATTGGTTAGGGGCAAATTGACTGCAACTTGACAACGATAAAAGGAGGGAATGAAGACGTTTGGAGAACTCTCTGTATTGTCCCGGGTGCGGGAAGATTTCAAATGAAAGTGATCAGGTTTGCGGGAATTGCGGTGAAGAATTAACTAACGCAGAAAGCCCGGAATTGTTGAACAGCTCCGAGGAACTAAAGCAAAATCAAGATCAAGATCAAGTATCCGAAAATGATCAGGATGATAAGCTGTTGAAAGCTTTTGTAGGCGAGCGGAAACAGTCGTATTATTTCGGAAAATGGCAACAGGATAATCGGAAACCCATTAACTGGGCTGCACTTTTCGCTACTTTCTTTTGGCTAGGTTATCGAAAAATGTACAAAGTTATAACTACCATATTATTGATATTTCTTGCAATAGACGTACTCTTGTTGCTCACTGGAGCTAATGGGGATTTTATTAATCGATATATTGGTTTGGGTGTAGCAGTGGCATTGGGCATAGGCGGAAATGGTATGTATAAAAACCATGCACAAAAAGAAATCGAAAAGTTGAAAGCGGAATACTCAGATGTTCATCTTTTGGAGAAAGTCAAAAAACGTGGCGGGACCAGTTGGAACGGGGTTTGGCTAGCCCTTCTGCTATTTATTGGATATGTCATAATTAGCATGGCGCTGGAAATTGTAGCATCCCTTTTTAGCGCAGGTTAATAGTGTAAAAGAAGGAAGCTGACTAGATAACAATTTGTCGGCTTCCTTTTTATTTTTCATTATGAAATTCTTTCACTTGTAAAATTATGATTGTATTAAAAAAAGGAGGATAACCACTGGTCCCTAGTAAAGACGGTTTACAACTTGCCGCCCCTTATAAAACACCTTCTTGATTTTTTCAACATCTGTAATTTCTAATCCCGGTATCCCTTCAGCTACTAAAAAGTTTGCATCCATTCCTACTTCTATTTTCCCAAACTGATTTTCTTTACCTAGGATCTCGGCGGGATTTGCTGTGAGCAATGATAGAATTTCGTTGTCGGTGTAATGATGCTTTTTTAAAAGCTGCATGGCTGGCTGGGCAATTGACATGAGTACGTTAGGTCCTTTTAATTTATTGTCTTCAAAAGGCAACCAGGAGGCCCCTTGAAAAGGCGGTAAATAAGCGTCTGTAGAAATCGATACATGAATCTTATTGTCCATTAGCTTCAATATATCTTCGGGTGAGTTGGGCATCAGGTGAGTTCCCCCGATCGGTGTCGCCACAATTTTCACCTTTTTCTTTGAAGCTTTTTCGATTAAGGCGTCTGGAATGCCGTGCCCATGGTGTAAAACATCGAATCCTGCTTCCAATGCCATGTCAATGGCTTCTGCTCCAGCGACATGCGTGCCAATTTGTTTCCCTGACTGATGGTAGATGTCTACGATTTGTTTTAATTCTTCTATTGTATATATAATTTCTCCAGCCCGCGGCACTTCTTTTTCCGAGAAATTTGCTGGCGTAGCGTTGATAAAAATATTCTCGCCCGGATAATCGCTTGCTTGCGCAAGCAATCGGACGAGTGACAAATCGTTCAACGCTTTTTTGTCTATTCTTTTCGTTTGTGTCAGTGCACTAAAATGGGCTAATTCTTCAAATCCAATTGAAATGCTCGTGGCGGCAAAAGAGATATAAATCGGCATATCTTGAATTGCTCTTCGATAATCATTAACCGAGAAATCACATTTCGGATGACCGCAAATTTGTTCACCAAGCGCAGTAATTCCTGATGATAGCGCATCGAAAAGAAGTTCTTTTCCCGCGACAAAGTGATTTATGGGCGCATCTGGATAGAGCGAGGTTGGGGCGAATTCTAATAAATGCGTGTGGCAATCAACTAATGAAGGCGTTATGACGAATTTTGAGCAATCAATTGACTTTATAGCAGGGTATTGTTTATTCAGTCTATCCCAGGTGCCTACATCAATGATTTTTCCATCTTCGACAACGACAGCCCCATTTTCAACTGTCCCTAATCGACCTACTGTGACAACTCTCTTCCCTCTGACCATAAGTTTTTCCTTCATTTAATTCACCAAGAACGGCGTTAACAATACCGCTAATGCCCACGCAGTTGCTAATCGGATAATCATTCCGACGATTGCTGCTTTTACGGTTTCCTTTTCTGTTAAACTAGATGATTCTGCCCAGGTCGCGGGCACTTGACCAAAGATGACCGACAGCGGAAGCCCAGAATTCGCTAAGACAAATGAGCCTACTATTAATCTTGGATCAACTGTACTCGCTAGCTCAGATAGTTGGGCGACTGCGAGTGTAGGCGCCGCGAGGATTGAAACAATTCCAGTTGATGGTTCAATGCTCATTAAGGTTAATATCGTTGATAATCCGGATTCGATTGCATCCCAAATTCCAAAGTATTTTAAGGCACCAATGAAGAAGAATACAGCCGCTACAGCTGGGATAATAATTAAGAAAAGTAACTCGGCACCTTCTTTAGATGAAGAAAATATTGTTTGCAGAAATCTAGTTTTTGGTGTGAAACGAGGCAGCTCTTCTAGCGCCACACGCTTTGTATCTCGATATATTGTAACGGATAATAGATAGGGTACAACTATAATTGGCAGAAATATTGCGAAGAGGATAAGTGGAAATGCTTTAATATTGAAAACGGCTAATGCAATGAGACCTAATACGAGCGTTGCGAAGGATTGCGGCGATTGAATCATCGTGGCAACCGCTATTTTTTGTTCGGATTTGGTCGCTTTCGCTTTCACCAAAATGGGACCCGCTATTTTCCCAGCAGCATTAATATCACCAAGAATATTATATGCGCTCGGGACGATAACGGAAGGATTGATGTTAAGCCATTTCATAACGGGCACAAAAATTCGAATTAACCCATCCGTAAATCCCATTCGTTCCAAAATTCGACCGAAAATCACACTAATAATGATGGCAATTCCGACTTCACTCGTTAAGAAAATATCAACGACGACCGGTTTCACTTCTGCGATAACCGTATTAAAAAAGTTTGCCAATGAATTAGGGTCGAATATTAAGACCATTAATGATCCAGCAACTAGGAGTATTCCGATCACTTCAAACGGTTGCCATTTTTCCCTATCCTTCTTTTTCTTGAAAGATGGTGCTTGTTCTTTTTTCAATATAGACCCTCCTCTCTTATTCCTACTTTATGTGATAATGAGAAGTTGTGTGTTTGTCTTGGGTAGAAGCATAAAAAAACCAACGGAAACATATCGCTTCCGTTGGTGTATTCACACGTTATACTTATGATTTTCTTTGTTTTAGCGTATCGATAAACATATCAACAAACTTTTCATTCTCTACATCTAAACATACTTCCATGTTCGGTTCTTTCTTCCATATATTACGGAAATCGCAAATCGTTTGGCCGTAGTTCAATTCGCTCTTTGTTTCGACTTCAACGAAATGCTTTTCCGTTTTAACGATGGAAGGATCTAAAACGACTCCGATTGTTAATGGATCATGGAGTGCGCAGCCGTCAACCCCATATTTCTGCTTACTGAAACCTCTAAATACTTCAGAACTGTCTACGATAAAGTCGTAGTACTTCGTTCCTTTTAATTCTTCCATGCGCTCGCGCGTTAAAAATGTTTTATGCGTGACATCCAAGCCGACAAGCTTCACTTGCATACCCGAATGGAATACAATTTTAGCGGCTTCCGCATCAGCAAAAATATTGAATTCTGAGTTCGGAAGTTTATTTCCCATGCCTGCTTTTGTAACAAGTCCGCCCATGATAACGACTTCGCTAACCCACTCTGCTAGTCTTGGCTCTTTACGCAGTGCCAAAGCTAAATTTGTTAGTGGTCCGACCATGATGAATGTGATGTCGCCTTTATGTTTCTTCGCTTGTTCAATCATGAAATCCGGCGCAAAGATATCTGACTCTTCATCATCAACTGTTATATGATCGAGTGCGTTACCAATTCCATCTGAGCCGTGGACACGAAATTCGTGATTTGCTTCTGTTAACAGCGGAAGACTTGCGCCTCTATATGTTTTAATCTCTTCATTTCCCATAAACTTCAATAATCCCTTCGTGTTATTCATCACGTAATCGATTGGAACGTTTCCATTCACGCCTGTAATTCCGAGAATATCAAGCTGTTTACTTTCAATCGCGTAGATGATCGCAAACGCATCATCGATTCCTGTATCCACATCTAAAATAACTTTTTTCATCTTAAATCTCTCCCCGTATATTATTTAAACGTTTCTCTAGAAAACGCTTTCTTGATTCATTAGAAGAAGAAAATCCCTACAATTGCTCCGTTTAATAGGTTGGCCAATGTTGCAGCGATCAAGCCTTTTAGCGCCATACCTTGAATTTCCTTCTTACGTTTCGGTGCAATCCCCAACATAACGCCTAGAATAATACCAATAGAACCAATATTGGCAAATCCAGAAAGCGCAAACGTTAAAATCGCAACTGATTTTTCGGAAAACGAACCAATAATATCTTTAAATGACGCAAATGCCACAAACTCGTTAATGATGATTTTTTGTCCGAGTAAGTTTCCGGCCAATACTGCTTCAGACCAAGGAATCCCTAAAATAAACGCAACTGGCGCGAATACATAGCCTAAAATCAATTCAAATGACAAATCTGAAAACCCTACGAGAGAACCAACCCCGCCTAAGATACCGTTCAGAAGTGCTATCAATCCGATAATAGAAACCAGAATCACAACTGCATTTACGGCAAATTTCATACCTTCTTTTGATTCATCCACAATTACTTCCATCACACTTGATTTTTCTCCAATTTCAGTTGGTGAATCTTCGACAACTACTTTCCATTCATTCGGATCTAGCTTTTCTGTTTCCGGAATAATCAATTTCGCTAGCATCAAGCCTGCCGGCGCAGACATGATCGCTGCCGATAATAGATAGTTGATCGGAATACCCATAGCAGCTAATCCTAGTAAAACTGCACCTGATACGGATGCGAGCCCGCCGACCATAACCGCAAATAATTGAGAGCGTGACATCGTTTTGATATATGGTTTGACTGACAAGAAAGACTGTGTCATTCCTAAGAAAATATTTGCAGCAGCATTCGTAGATTCAATATGGCCTGTCTTCATGATTTTAGAAAGGCTACCCCCGACGATTCGAACGAACCATTGCATAACTCCGAAATGATATAATAAACCGATAAGCGCAGTTAAATAGATCATGATGGCCAATGCATTAATTGCGAATATTGGTCCAGCTGCGCCTTCTTTATCTGCTAAAGATCCAAATACAAAGGCTAATCCTTCAACGCCATAGTCCATTACTTTCGAAACGCCATCCGATAAAACTTGAATTACTTTCATTCCGAAATCCCATTTTAAAACGAAAAATCCTAACACGACTTGAGCGATAAAGCCCATACTGACTGTCCATATATTAATTGCTTTTCTATTTTCCGATAATAGATAGGCACCTAGAACAATAATCGTACAGCCCATTAATCCCCATAATATATTAATCATTCTTCTGCTCTCCCCTCGTATAATGAAGCTATACTATATGTTTGGTTTGTTTTAATGCGTTTACTTATTAGCCATTGTTGCGAATAAATTCGTATACTTCTTCTTTGGTAGGCATTCCTGCTTGTGCCCCTATTTTCTGAACAGAAAGTGCCGCCGCAGCATTTGCAAAATGACATGCGGTTTTAACGTCTTCCTTCATCCCGATTGCGTAAGCAAATGCACCATTAAATGTATCTCCAGCACCCGTCGTATCGACAGCTGAAACTGAATAACTTGGAATTCTATGTTGCTTTTGTTGTTCGTAATAGACAACGCCATCTTTGCCTTCGGTAACAATTAACTTCTCTAGAAATTGGTTCATATCTACTTTTTCGGATAATGCGGTACGCTCTAATTGATTCGGTGTTACAAAACTTGTTTTCGCAATTAAATCAGTCGATACATCCGCGGCAGGTGCAGGATTCAATATAAAATGCGTATTATGTTTTTGACAAAGTCGTGCAGTCTCTTCCACGGATTCGATCGGGATTTCTAACTGCGTAACTACGACATCACTTTTCGCGATGAGACTTTCATACTTTCTAATGTATTCGGGCGTCGTATCCAAATTTGCTCCTTGATAGACGATAATGCTATTGTCGCCGTCCGCTAAAGTAATCATCGCTACACCAGAAGCTTTATGTGTAACCGGTTCCACACCACTCAAAAAAATGTTTTCCCGTTCCAAAAAATTTATTAAGTCAGAGCCGAATTCATCATCCCCTACCCTTCCGATCATGTGAACTTCCGCTCCTAAACGAGACGCAGCAACTGCCTGATTTGCTCCTTTTCCGCCGGGGCTTGTATAAAAATCGTTTCCAAGTATTGTTTCACCCGCTTCTGGTCGCTTCATCGCAGTCACGACCAGATCCATATTAATGCTCCCAACTACGGTAATAATTGGCTTTTCCATGAAACTCACTCCTATTTCCTAGTTGTCCCTCTTTCAATAATGCTATTTTTTAATTCATATAATAATTGTTCCGGCTCTTCTTTTTCGATCAGTTTAATTAATAATCGAGAAGCCATCGCACCCATATCGTAAATGGGTTGGGCAACGGTTGTTAACTCAGGATAAACCATTTCCCCGAAAGCAACTCCATCAAATCCGATAATTTGTAAATCGGCAGGAATTTGAATGCCTTTTTTCAAAGCCACTTTAAGAAATCCAACTGCGATTGTATCATTACTACAAAAAATCGCATCTATCTGTTTGTGTTTATCGAAAAAATGATGAGCGGCTTCTTCCGCTGATTTAAGATTAAATGCTGATTCCGCAATGACGTAGTCCATGTTATTTTTCAGCATTTCATCAATAAATCCTTGATAACGATCATTTGCTGAAGTGATTTCACGCGGTCCCCGGATGTGGGCGATATGCATTGCTCCTTTTTCTATTAGCAACTCTACAGCCTGCCGTGCACCTTCATAGTTGTTTGACGTGACAGTCGGTAATCCCGAAATATTTGCACGGTCTAAAACTACGATTGGCGTATCCGTATTTAACGTAAGATCAGTCTTAGAAGATCGGCTAGTCATAATAATGCCGTCAACATATTTCTGATCAAACAAATCCAGATAGTTCTGTTCTTTCTCAGGATCGCCATCTGAATTTCCAAGTAAAACTTTGTAACCATAAATCATCGAAACATCTTCAACAGCTCTCGCTAACTCAGGAAAGAATGGGTTTGTAATGTCTGGCACAATTAAACCAATCATCTTTGACGTTTTATGGAAGAGAGCTCTGGCAACTGAATTCGGTTGGTAATCCAATTTCTTAATTGCATCCAGTACATTTTTCGCCGAATTTTCGCTGACATAGCCGCTTTTATTCAGAAATCTTGAAACTGTCGCAACCGATACACCAGCCTCTTTTGCCACGTCTTTAATTGTTGACATTTTATTCACTCCATCTCACATGTGTAACCGATTACATGTCAATAATATAATATAAAAACACCTGCATGTCAATAATATTTTTAAAAAACTTACAAGATAAGTAGCCCGATTCCGATTCCTATAAACCCTAATAAAAAGGTGAAAGATAAGTTTCTGAGTGTAATCCGATAAGGGTTTTGATTCGTATTCATGGACGTCATTGTAATCGTTATACCATACGTTGCAGAACTAGATGTCGCGAGTGCCGCTACAATTAATACAATTCCAATACTAACCGGGTTAATGATTGCGAACAATGGCGTCAGCACTTCTAATAATATCCCGATCGTTCCAATCGGATGAACACCGATCGTCGCCAATACGAAATACGTGGCGAAAATCAAAAAGAGAATGATAAATGGCTTATCATCAAATGCTAAAAACGGTTGTTGGACAAGACCTAATATGGGAGTTGCATTTAAACTGTTTGCAAAGAAAGCCAATGAAATAAATAGAAGCGTGAAGTTCTGCATTCGATTCGTCTGTTCTTTCCACAACCTATAACCTAAAACTCTAAATTCAGTCCATTTCTTAATTAGCAGAGACCAAATGATAGAAAACGGCAGAATCACTAAAGTAACTGTAAGAATAAAGTTTAATTCAAAAAGATTACTTACAACAAGGATCGTCGTTAAAAATAGGATCAAAGCAAAAAACAACTTCAAGATTTGCTGGATAACCCCTCTAAATGGAAGACCCGATTCATCGCCTGTTTCATCAGTATAAGGGATTTTTTTATATTGTTGTCTTCCCAAAAATAAATCTATCCCAAGTGCAATTGCTGAAATCAATAAAAGCCAAGGTAAATAAACTAAGTAGCTGATCCCAGTCGCATCGACTGTAATCGCAACGATTATTTCCATAGGACTCCAAATGAGCGCTAAAGCAAATGCACGAATCGTCGTTTTACTGATCAATGCATCACGTACTGCCTTTTGCGTCTTCTTCATATTTTCGATTAATACACTTTGAGAAAGGTTAATGGCAGATAAATTCAGAAATGTCATTAATACGTACGTTGTGAGCGTACTTCTAACATACAAGCTTCCTAAATTATCCACCTCTTTTTTCATGAGACCGTTTATATGTCTATCATAATGACCAACGTGGACAACCCCGTTAATCCAAGGCAATACAGTCAAAAAAGCCAACATTGACATATTCGATGTTAAAAATAGCGGAATCTCATGAATTGGCAAGCCCACTGAAATGTACATGACGAGACCTGATATGATAAATACGCTACAAAGAATTTTGAATAGTCTCGATGCCCATAAAAAAGAAACGCCCATCATCGGAATCGCAAGTAAGCCTATCGTATAATTAAGCGTCGGATTTTCCAAAAAGTAATTAATGAGATAAAGTAATAGCACACTAGAATAAAATAGGTAAAGCCGTTGGAAGATCCACTCCTTCATTACAATCCTCTTCCTTCCAAATCAATATGGTTACAAACATGTAACCCGTTACACACTTTAATATAACGATTTGAATATGTCAATCTTTTTTGGCGGGTATGAAATAAATAAAAAAGATGCCCGGGCGACAAATAGATTATATTTTGCCCAAGCATCTTTTCTTCAATATTAACTAGAGATTTAGATGAACTCTCTTGGAACTTCTGTTTTCCATGTTTTATTGAATACTTCTTTTTCACCCTCGTAAGCAATCAGGTGATTTGTTAAATAGAACTGATTTTCATCCGCGGTCATTATACTGACGCTTTCTAAGCTTGTCTGCCATTCACCTCGGCCTACGGTTAATGTCCAATCACATTGAACAGTTGCGGATAGCGGATCGCCCTCGGCAATCGTATAAATATTACGGTTTGTGCTCCCGTACTCCACACCATTATGAACAATTTTACGTGCACCTTCATCAGAAAAGTCATCAAGCGTCCAAACGCCCGTAATCGTGTTATGACGAATCTCGCGCGTACGATTTGCTTCACGCAAAACTTCTCGCTCGATTACTTCTGCTGTTTCAGGATGCCCAAACGGTTTCAGTTCGGCATCAATCGCTTTCGCTGTCCGCTTCGGCAATAGCAGTTTTGTTTTTTCATTCGTCAAAACAGTTAGCGTTACTGGTTTTGGCGAAGGCCATGCATGCGGCCAGTATGTCGGCGAGATAGCCAATTGCCAGCGATGCCCCTTTGGTAAGGTATGTCCAACTGCATTCATCCGAAGCGTTACTGTATATTTTTGTCCGGGCACTAAATGTTCCGGATGCTCGTGACTATTGCGATGGGTTAAATTCAGCATTCCCCATGTAACTCGTGTCGATGAGCCATCTGGTGCTACATCGCAAAGACGTGCTGTCAATAGAGCGTTTGCCTGGTCTGAAGTCAATTCCACTTCAAATTCCGGGAATCCTAAAATTTCCATCGGCTCTTCAAGCGGTTCTGAGGTGAAGACAACAGATAGACCATTTTCAATGCGCTGATCTGAAGCCAAATCTCCCGGCTGTCCAAATGGGCAAAATACGCCAGCATAAAGGCCGTGTTCTTGAACACTCGATACGGTAATCGCTTCTTCCGGTTTCAAGCTTTCATTTAATTGTTGGTTACTTAAGTAATAAGCTGTTTGTTCTTGATTTTTTGGCGGCCATTCATTTTCCGCCACCCAATGACCTGGTCGGATCGCATAATCAGTTTTAGGCGGCACGCTATCTTGGATCCAAGCACGCAGCATTGGTTCGTCCATAATCCCAGTTTCTTCACCTTTCAACCAGTGATCCCACCAGCGCAAACACTCTTGTAAAAAGCCGATTTGAGGGCCTGGAACGGCGACTTCCGGATATTCATGCGCCCAAGGGCCAATTAATCCTTTTTTCGGACCCTTTAACCCTTCAAGCAATCTCGGAATCGCATTCGTATAACCATCTGCCCAACCGCCTACCGCGTAAACAGGAATGTCGATATCTTCATAATTCTCGCAAACAGAGCCGTGTTTCCAGTAATTATCACGTCGCTGATGCTTCATCCATTCTTCGACAAATGGCGGTGTTTTTTCCAAACGTTCTAACCATCCTTCGCGCCAAGCATCCCCGACAACCTCTGGATCCGCGGGACGTGCATTGTAAGCGAGCATCGTAGAAGCCCACCAAAGCATATCAGAGGCTAGAAGCGCACCGCCTTTGTAGTGCACATCATCCGCATAACGATCATCGGTTGAACAAAGCGTAATAATTGCTTTTAGCGCTGGATGACGACGCGCTGCGATTTGCAACCCATTGAAACCGCCCCATGACTTTCCAATCATCCCAATACCGCCAGTAAACCATGGTTGTTCTGAAATCCATGTCAGCACTTCAAGCCCATCATCTTGTTCCTGCTTTAAATATTCATCATATAGTATACCGTCTGAATCGCCGCACCCACGCATGTCGACTCGTATACTCGCATAGCCATGTCCTGCAAAATAAGGATGTCTGATGGAATCCCTTAATGCTGTGAAATCATTTTTTCGATATGGAAGATATTCTAAAATAGCCGGTACCGGATTTTCATTTGCGTCTACCGGTAACCATATTTTTGCCGCTAAGCGCGTTCCATCCGACATTGGAATCCAAACATGTTGAACTTCTTCAATTTCTCTAGGAAATTTTGTTTTAATAGAACGGTTTGTTTCGCGAACGTTGAAAACCATTTCATTACCTCCAAAATATAAATTAAATCGTTATTTCTTCTTCTCTTCCGTAACCATCAACGGATAATCCTCTTTCAACCATCTCAATAGAGAAACAATAAGTAATATATAGATGATGAAAATGGGTACAGAAACAATGACTGCAGACGTTTGAATGACACGCAGCCCGCCGATTAATAGTAAAGATATGGAGATGATTGCTAATACTGCTCCCCATACCATGCGGTGCCATCTCGCCGGGTCCTCGCCTTCTTTCAATTCTTTCGTCGCTATCGCAGCTAAGATATATGTCGCCGAATCTAGCGATGTCGATAAGAAAATGACCCCTAGAATAACGAAAAACGGTAATACAATGAAACTAATCGGCAATGTCTTCAAAATTTCAACGATTGCTGCCGGCCCGCCATGTTCATTCAGTATATCTGCAACGGGCAGTATATTGTTCAACTCCAAATGCATTGAATAACCGCCGAATACGGCAAAATAAATCCAACCGCCGATCGATCCCCATAGCAAAATATGCGTGATGAGTTCACGGATTGTCCGCCCCTTAGAAATCCTTGCAACAAATAATCCCATAAACGGAGCGGTCGCAGCAAACCAAGCCCAATAAAATACAGTCCAACCTTGCGGGAATCCACCGGCGTTAATCGGATCTGTATAAAAACTCATGAACGCAAAGTTTTGAAGCATCAACCCGAAGCTATTCGAGAAATATGACAAGAGAAAAAATGTAGGTCCAACAAGAAAAACAAATACAGCGATTGCTAACGCTAAATAGACGTTAATATCTGCCAACCGACGAATTCCTTTTTGCAGACCCAAGTAAGCGCTCGCCGAATAAATAATCGTAATACATATCACGATAATCACATTTAGCCCAAGAGTTTCCGGGATACCCAAAATATCACCGATAACAGCGGATACCATCGGAACGCCTAATCCTAAAGAAGTTCCAAGACCGCCAACGAGACTCCAAATAACTAAAACATCGATCACTTTGGCTAACCAACCGTCCGCATACTTTCCGAGTGCCCCGCTTAATGCGACGCTCATTTTCAGCGAAGGCCGCTTTCTTACATAATATGAATAAGCGATTACTACAGTTGGAAACGCATACAAAGCCCAAGCTGAAATACCCCAATGAAATAAACCGTACGTCACTGCCCATTCCGCTGCTTCGGGACTATTCGCTTTAATCCCAAATGGCGGCCCAGTGTAATAATAAATCGGCTCCATTAGTGACCAGAACATAATGCTCGTCCCCATCCCGGCTGTGAATAACATTGCACCCCAGCTGAATGTGGAGAATTCAGGTTTTCCTTCTCCAAGCTTTATTTTCCCGTAACGGCCCAAAGCTAACCATATCAAAATAATAAACAAACTAAACGTTAAAAATTGAAATGCCCAATCCATTTTATATGTGATTGAAGTCATCAAGCCGTCTAAATACGGTTCCGCGACCGCACGATTGATGACTAATAATACTGTCGCAACCAGAATAACGAGAAGTGAAGCCCAGAATATAAACGGATCAATTCTAACTTTTCTCATCCAATCCCCCATTTCATTATTTGGCATAAGCCGTGTTTTCCTATCGACATTTAGTCCAACTATATTTCTTCAGTAATACTTTCTTTTAAGTGTATTTTCATGAAAATGAAAAACACATTTCCCTCCTCTGTTTGCGAAAAACACTAAATGAAGCATTATACTATTCAATGATAATTTCACAAAAAGAATAGTAAGCGTTTTCTTATTAAAAATATACTCCTTTCACTGTTTTTTTAAATTATATGCGCTAATTTTATTATTTGCAATGATTTTTCATATGTGGACGACAGGAAAAAGATAGAATCATACTTTATTGCAATACTATTTTTTACTAAATAAAAAACCAATCTGAGTGATTTGATTCACTCAAGATTGGTTTTTAAGATTGTTAGAATGCATGCTAAGGCAATTCGACGCGCCATGCATACAGTTAAACCTTTATTAATTTACCAAACGACCTTTTTTACCTTTTGCTTCCCAAAAAGCATCCCGAAGTTGAACTTTTTGGATTTTTCCTGATGCCGTTTTAGGAAGTTCTTCAACAAAAGTAATTCCTGTAACCGCTTTAAAATGCGCCATTCTTTCTCTGGAAAAGTCGATGATTTCTTGTTCGGTGGTTGTCATGTTTGCCCTCAACACGACATAAGCATGTGGTGTTTCTCCCCACTTCTCGTGCGGAACGGCGATGACGGCTGCTTCTAAAATAGCCGGATGTTCATAAAGAACGCCTTCCACCTCAATCGATGATATATTTTCTCCACCGCTAATAATGACATCTTTCTTGCGGTCGACAATATTAATATAGCCATATTCATCGATTGTGCCCATGTCCCCTGTCAGTAGTCGGCCATTTTGCAGCACTTCTTTCGTTGCTTCCTCGTTTTTCCAGTATCCTTTCATAACGCCATGGCTGCGTACGGCTACTTCTCCGACTTGTTTCCCGTCATGAGCAACTTCGTCCCCGGACTCATTAAGAAGTCGTACGTCGCTTCCGATCATTGAAAACCCAGCTTTAGCTTTCAATACGGTTTGCGCTGCTTTCGGTAAATCCGTTAGATGCGAACGAATTGTTGAAACGAGACTAAGCGGGGAACTTTCTGTCATCCCGTAGACTTGGATGAACTCCCAGCCAAGCTCTTCCTCCACCCGCGTAATGAAAGCAGGCGGCGGTGCAGAACCCGCGATAACTACACGAACATCTTGCTCGACGCGCGGATGATGTTCGTCATAATACTGCAATAATGCATTTAATACGGTCGGTGCCATATGTAAAACGGATACATCATGCTTTTGAATTAAATTAAAAATAGATTCAGGTGCCGATTTCCGCGAGCAAATATGCGTCGCTCCATTCGCCGTGTAATAAAAAGGAGCCCCCCAGCCGTTAACATGGAACATCGGAAGAACATGCAAGTAAACATCAGAATCCGATACACGCAGATGATGCATCGTGGTAAGCGCATGCAAATAGTTATTTCGGTGGGTCAACATGACGCCTTTCGGATTGCCTGTCGTACCGCTTGTATAAAGCAAGCTGCAAACATCATTTTCATCCAAATCCTCGCGCTCGAAGGGACCAGGAGGAAATGATGCAAGCCATGTGTCATAATCTATTTCCTTCGTTTCCGAATCTTTATATTGAACAATAATATGTTCAATCGTTTCAAGCTTATTTTTAACAGGTTCGATTAATTCATATAAATCCTGATCGACAAAAAGGACCTTTGATTCGCTGTGATTTAATATAAATACATAATCATCGGGCTTCAAACGAATATTGAGCGGTACCATGACGGCCCCCAGTTGAAAAACGCCGTAAAACCCTTCCAGCATTTCAAGTGAATTTCCTGCTAGATAAGCGATATGATCCCCTTTGTTAATCCCTAAATCTAGTAATCCACTTGATAACTGATTGACTCTCTCATTCAATTGTTTATAAGTAAAAACGCGCCCTTCACAATGAACTGCTTCTTTCTCTCCGTACAAAGCGACCGCTCGATCGAGAAATTGCGGCAAGATCAATGGTACATTCATTATTATCACCTCGTCCTTTTATACAGTATATACCAATAGCAATATTCTGTCAGCATAGAATAGTATAATAATTGAATATAAAAGGGTCTGGGCCGCGATGCAATTATGACTTAGGATAAAACCCAAAGGGATATCGACAAGTGTTTTATAGTCGATATCCCCTTCTCATTTTATGCAATTGTAGCTTCTGCATAGGTTCTAAAAACTATTTCCAATTTGACGTAATTCCCTTAACGCGTCTATTAGGTGATTGGATAATTGACGTGCATAATCTTTTTCCGAAACACGACAAGAGATATTAATCGAAATTGACAGATCCAATAATATATAAGCTAATCCAAACCCGCCTTCGACGACTGGTCCGAAAATCCGGTATTTTACATTGTCATAAGCCATTCCGCTTGTTGAGATAAAATCATGTCGCATGGTCAGATACCCTTCGTCTTTGAAGATTTCAGGAAGTTCCTTTAAGCCTAACGCTTCTCCGTGTAAATAATACATCTGTTCCAGGCCGAACATATGCCTTTCGACACCGAAACCTTTACGGCATTCGATTATCCGATCCGAATGCGCAGCTCCTGCTTTCTTCATTAATGAATGCAAAATCTCGTTGTTTTTTTCACCGTTTTCTAACGCATTCACTAAATTCCATTTTTCCATGCTGGTTGCTCTTGCGCATTCCGTCCTTCCTTCATGGAAGACCCGGACCGACACAGGTTCATAAACACTTCTCAGTACACCGAACGTTCTGTATTGAGCAATTTGCAGCGCCATATGGAAAAATGCATCAGGGCTAATATTCATATTTTTTATTTCGTCTGAACCAAATTCAGAGAAAGTTCTTGATTTAACATGAAAATCACTTTTGGTTTTCGTAAAATCCTTTTCAAACTTCATAAGCGATTTCTGCACTTCTGTCGAAATTTCCCACTCCATTTTTTCTACTATTGCTTTTTCAGTCGTCTGAATCAATTCAGGATCCTCAGATGAAAGTCCATCGTTGACATGGCTGATGACCGCAAATATCGTTGTACCGTCCACGGCGGTATGTTCAATGCTATAACCAAGCTCACCTTTTTTCGTAATAACGACTTGAATGGTCTTATCGAAGTATTTATTTGACCCATTCAACATGAGATTTTCTATCGCCTCTTGGGAATTATTGCTGTCTTCATCAATTGAGATGACAATTAGCGAATCAGCAATCGCTCGTAGATTTTCCGCATTAATTTTTGATGCGGAAAGTTCGTCATATGCTTTTGCCGCTTCATCTCTGGTGGCTGTCGTAAAAATGCCGACGTTTGCGCCTTCATTTTTCTCCGTTTGAAATACTTTTTCAATAGCTCCCGCGATTTCTTTACTTTGATAAATCGCACCTTCATCATTCGTTACATTTACTTTATAAAAATTGTTCTTATATAAGATAACGACATGATTATTTCTCTTATCGAAATCCGCAAGTCTAAATTCATCTCGTTCGAATCTTGGGATGCGCACGGAGCGGAAAAACTTTTTATATTGGCCCATATCAAGCGGAATTCCGCTAAGCGTGACAGGCTCTACTTCCCCGTCAATAATCGTATGGTAAAATTCCGCGATTAAATGAGCCACTTTTCCAACCAATTCAGCTCTCGTGTAGCGGTTTTCATGCTTTTTATTATCCAATAAAATATTGAAATTCATCCCTGTTGGCAAGGAACCGCGATACTTTAAATATCGGTCATCCCAAAGTGGTTTAAGCCAACTTCCTGACAGTTTTGCATCCCATTCATGGAGTTTTTCCTGAAGCATTTCAGCTTCCCCATCTTTTTGAAAAAATCGGTTCACAACTACTGTTGTGTTTTGAAATTGCGTTTCACTTAGGAGAGGTTCAACCCATTCGAGGAGTTTCGAATTAGTGCTAGTTAACGGGGGAATCGGTAATGATGGCAATTCTCTTTCATAAGCAAATGTTTTTTTTATAATAATTAGTCCCTTCTATAATTATTTTCCACATAAAAAAACCCGGTAATTGCCGAGTATCTAAAGGTCCGATATAAAAGGAAGATTGAGTTAACCAATCTTTTTTTCCGGGATTTATGTATGATTTTTTAACAACGAAGACCTGATTAGTCCGCCCCATATGATATCATTTTACAGCATGATTATCCAGTTTTTATTTCTTGAAAGGTATCTGTGTTAGGTGCAGTTATAACAAAATCAATACTTGAAATGATCCCTCCTGAAAATATGTTTTATGGGAAATTCGTTTTTAATTAAATTAAAATTTAATTTGACTTATTTTAAAAACCGTGTAATATTCAAACAAACATACTTTTCAAGAAAGGGTTTGAAGAACTATGACTAACAATATTTACGGAAATACACCTTGTTTCCTTGGAGCAAAAAATATATCTACTGACAAATCATTGGAGGATATAGACGCTGTTGTATACGGAGTTCCATGGGAAGGTGCTGTAACTTGGGGCGATTATACTGGCTGCGAGCTTGGACCAAAAGTGATGAGATTAACATCTGGAAGATATAGTGGCTATTTGCCGGAACTTAATCATATCGATGTATTCGAACATATGAAGCTTGGTGATATCGGTGATGTCGATGTCGTACCATCCGATGTAGATGAAACGATGAAGCGAATCACAAACTTCACAAGCGAATTATGGAAAAGCGGCAAGTTTTTAATAGGCCTTGGAGGCGACCATGGAATAACATTCCCAATCGTGAAAGCGCTTGCTGAACAAGGCAAAAAAGTAGGTATCATCCATCTCGATGCACATTATGATAATCTTCCTTCCCATAATGGCGATCAATATGCCCGTTGTAGTCCATTCGCGCGTTTATATGAACAGGAAGGCGTCCGTAATGAAAGCATTATTCACACAGGTATTCATGGACCGAGAAATATGCCAGAAGCTGGACACAATGCCCAAGAAGCTGGTGCAGTAACTGTTACGATCAACGATATCCGTAACCATAAAGATTTAAAGCAGTTGGCGGTGGAACTCCATGAGATGGCGAGTAAAGATGTGGATTGCGTTTACTTGACTATTTGTAGCGATGTTTTGGATTTTGCCTTTAATCCAGGCGGTCCTGTCGATGGAAATGGCCTTACTTCTTACGAACTTCTTACACTCGTTCATGAAATTTGTAAACAAGGTGTAGTCGGTATGGACTTCGTAGAGATTTATCCACAACAAGATCCGAACCAAAATTCTGCTCACTTCGTTTCAACAGTTGTTTTATATGCTCTCGCGGGTGTTATTGCAAGCAGAAAATAAAACAGAAAATCAATGTTCATTGGGCATTCATACGAGCGCGATTTATAGTCGCGCTTCATCATAAACCAACAAGAACATTAAATGATAAAAGCTGGACACTTTCTTAAGAGGATCGTCTGAAATATTACGTTAAAATATCTGAATAGCTGGTGATAACAATGGATGCAATTCAAAAGGAAAATACAAAGATTTTAAAGCGCTACAGACCTGTTGCCGATATGATTTTCTCAACATTTGGCAGTAACTGTGAGGTTGTTATCCATGATTTGCAAAATTTACAAGCGTCGCTCGTCTATATTAAAGGGACTGTAACCGGAAGAGAAATCGGGGCACCGACAACCGAAGTCATCTTAAAAGAATTACGTTTGCATGGTGATTCGGTAAAGGATATGCCAGGATACACAACTCGAACAAAAGAAGGAAAGTTCATCAAAACATCTATTACGTTCATCCGAAATGATAGCGGCAAGGTAATAGGATTTTTAGGAATAAACTTTGATATTACGGCTTTTTCAATGGTCAACAAAATTCTCAATCAGTTTTCTACTACGCCCGACGCCCATCAGAATAGCCATACTTTAAATGAATTCTACGCAAAAAATATTGATGAAGTATTTGAGCATTTGATTAACAGCGCGTTGGTAGAAGTCGGGGTTCCAATTTTAGATATGTCGAGAGAAGATAAAATTTACTTCGTCCATAAATTGGAGGAAAAAGGAACCTTCCTAATTCAAGGTTCAACGGAACGGATTGCCAATGTGCTCGGTGTATCAAAGCAGACAATTTACAATTACCTAGAATAGACACCTCCTGTAATTTTCTTTACAGGTTTCTTTTATAAAGTAGCTGTCGGAATATTCGATTCCATCAGCAGCATAAGCAACCATACTAAAGTGGAAGGTGGAAAATAATGGCCATAATTGAAAGGGTAAACGAACCTGTATATGAAAAAAGAACCGTGAAAGACAGGCTTAAGGTTATTGGTCCCGGTGCAATTATTACCGCCTCATTTATCGGACCTGGTACAGTAACGACCGCAACACGCGCGGGTGCTTCATTCGGTTTTGCGATATTATGGGCAATTGTTTTCTCGGTCATCGCAACAATTGTTTTACAAGAAATGACAGCCCGCCTAGGGATTATTACTCAAAAAGGACTTGGTGAAGCGGTTCGGGAACAATTTTCAAATCCAATATTAAAGTACGGTTCGATGTGGCTCGTCATGATTGCCATAAGTGTCGGTTGTGCGGCATACATCGCCGGTGATCTACTCGGCACCTCGCTCGGGATTTCAACGTTAACTGGAATTCCATCAAATGTACTCGGTCCGATTGTTGGAATCCTGATTTTAATTCTTGGTCTTAGCGGTAGTTACAAAATAATTGAACGGGTCATGATTACACTGATAGTGATTATGAGTTTTACATTTATTACGACAATGATTATTGCAAAACCAAACATTGGAGAATTGTTTCAAGGGGCATTTATTCCAAGCATCCCTTCCGGCTCAATAATTTTGATTATTGCGTTAATAGGCACGACAGTCGTACCTTATAATCTGTTCCTGCATTCTTCAATGGTGCAGGAGCGCTGGTCCAAGCCGACTGATTTAAAGGATTCACGGCGAGATACAATCTTCTCAATCTGTATTGGCGGCCTTATTACAGCCGCAATTCTGATTACAGCAGGTGCGACAATTAAAGGACTAGAAGTAACGAGCGCCGCAGATCTTTCACTTCAGCTCGAACCGATAATGGGAGAATGGGCAAAGGTTTTCATGAGTCTTGGACTATTCGCGGCCGGATTTTCTTCTGCTCTTGCTTCGCCGCTTGGTGCAGCTATTACTGTGAGCAGCGTCTTAAGATGGGGGAACGGCATGAAAGATAAGCGATTTAAGGCTGTTTTCGTCATTATCATAGTGATCGGGATCATCTCGTCTGGTCTAAATTTTAATCCTCTAGATGTACTGCTTTTCGCACAAGCTTTGAATGGTATTTTATTGCCGGTCATTGCGATTACACTAATGTTCATCATGAATAATAAAAAACGTCTCGGTGAATACACGAACTCTCTCAGAGTTAACATCATCGGTACCATTGTAGCGCTAATTTGTACGGGTCTGGGAATCTACAGTTTAATAGATGCCATTAATGCTTTTATTGGCGCATAATTGTAACTATATGAGGCATTGAATCTCACTTTAAAATCACTAGTTAACGAAAGCTTACAATTATTAATTTAAAACATTGCCCTCTCGCTTTCGAGAGGGCAATGTTTGCTGATTACTATCTTGATGCCTTATTTATATAACCAAAGTTCCTTAATCCATTCCAATAGAGACATATTGTGATTCCAAGATAGCTTCTAAACCTTCATGACCGCCTTCTCTTCCTAGGCCACTTTCCTTGATGCAATTCTCCCAACGATTTAGGAAGCATTCCAGCTTTTGCAAGCGCGTAAATTGCGCAGCCTTTACCGTTGCACCGATGAAAATAAATATGAATTTCTTGATTTCATAGGAGTCAAAAGCCATATTTGTTTTTCTTCTATTAAATTCTATTCGTCTATATGGCTTAATAAGAGGGCAAAGATTCTTTATTTAACTCGTCTATTTTTTTATTATTTGATATTTCTAAGACGCTAAGCAGCAAGACATTTGCACCCTTTTCTATATCTGCATCTAGAGTTAATTCGGTTTCAACGTGACTTCTTCCACCTACACTTGGAACAAAAATCATACAAGTTGGGGCAATTTGATTAATATATTTCGAGTCGTGCCCTGCTCCACTAACCATTCTTTTAACTGAATAACCACATTCCTTAGCAGAACTCACAACTTGTTTAACTAAACCAGGATGAAAATAGGAAGCTTTTACCTCCCATAAATCCTTTATCTCAAGTTTAACTTTTTCTACTTTAGATATTTCTTGTAATTCTTTCCTTAAATCTTCAATTAATAATTCTCTAACGGCGTCATCTTTATTCCGTATATCCAAAGAAAATATAACTTCTTTCGGTATGCTATTCACAACGTTTGGACTAATAGACATTCTGCCAACTGTTACACTGGTATCAGCATCAGAACATTTTGCCTTCTTTTCAATATGAACAATTAATTTGGAAACAGCCATCAGTGCATCACACCTTAAGGACATTGGTGTAGGACCTGCGTGACCCGACTCTCCCGTAACCTTTAATTCTAACCAGGTCATTCCTTGAATCCCTTCAACCGCACCTATAGATATTTGCTCATTTTCCAGAACTGGGCCCTGTTCAATGTGTAATTCAAAAAATGCATGGACATCTTTGACTCTATTACTCATTTCCCCTTTATATCCTATTTTACTTAACTCTTCTTCAAAAGTTTTTCCTTCTCTATCTTTTCGATTATAAATAAAATCTTTATCGAAAGTTTCCGTTGCTCCTCCTGAACCTAAAAGCGGAGGTTCAAAACGGGCACCTTCTTCATTTGTAAAATTTACAATTTCAATTGGTCGTAAGGTCTCTATATTATTGTCATTAAGTGTTCGTATAATCTCGAGTGCCGCCAACACTCCAATAATCCCATCGAATCTTCCCCCGTTTGGTTGAGTATCCAAATGTGATCCTACTAGTACTGGCGGTAAGTCACTCAAGCCTTCCCTTCTTCCATACATGTTGCCGTAATCATCAATTTTAACTTTTAAACCAGCTTCATCCATCCATTCCATAAAAATATCCCGCATAATTTTATCTTCTTCTGTTAAAGCTAAGCGACATAAACCATCACCTGGAATAGTCCCAATTTGAGAACTCTTAATAATAGTCCTTTTTAATCTCTCAAAATTAATTCGTACATTCTGCTTTTTTATTTTAGCCACCCCTAAATTCATAATTATTTTTATGAAAAACGCGATAGAGAATCGATGCCCCCCTAATCTTTGGATTCCCTAAGCTAAAGTCACATACTCAAGTCCGCTAAAGATGAAGTATCGTCTTCTGAATACAGTGCATAAAATAGGCATCCATCTTACCTCAACTCATTAAGAAGCCCTAGATATGTTTTTCCCGTTAATTCCGAACGTAGCTGATTTAATCGGGAAGACCTCTTACCACTGTGTTATGGTTGCTAATTCCATAAAGTTATCTGCCGAATTTTTAATAACAATTCTCTCGATGGATTCTACAATTTATAGTCCTATTTATTAGTTGATTCCGGTCTTTATAATTTTAATAATCATTTGGAAATATCAATATTATTGTTGTACTACTAGTTCCGAAAGATAGGTTTCCGGTCTTCGGTGAGTAAAACAGGGTATGTTTCTACGAATTTTTTCAAGATGAGTCATACTTATATCTGAAATAATATAACCTTCCTCCTCTGTTGCCCGCGCAATGACTGTACCCCACGGATCAACTATCATGCTGTTACCATAATTAGTTCTATTCGGTTTCGATGTACCTATTTGACCCGCGGCAACAATATAGCATTGATTTTCAATCGCTCTTGCCCGTAAAAGTATTTCCCAATGGTGAGCACCAGTATATAATGGGAATGCAGCGGGAACAAAAATAATTTTTGCGCCATGTAAAGCAAGAGAGCGATAAAGTTCAGGAAAACGTATATCATAACAAATTGTTAAACCTACTTTTCCAAAGGGTGTATCCGCAGTAACCACTTTGCTACCGGGTTGTATAATTTCTGATTCCTTTTCAGTGAACCTATTTTCAAATTCAGCATCGTATAAGTGAATTTTCCGGTAGGTTGCGATTCTTTCTCCACTGGCATTAAATAAAATGCTGGTATTGTACGCACGATTTTCTTCTGTTTTTTCCAGAATACTACCTAAATTAATAAATATGCCCAGTTCTTTTGCCGTTTTGCTTAGAATAGAGCTAGTTTCCCCAAAAGTAGTTTCTGCATTAGAAAGTTTATTATGATCTTCCCCCATATAATTCATATATTCAGGCAAGAGAACCAACTCTGCTCCATTTTTAGCCGCTTCATGAATATACTTAATTGCTTTGGTCAAATTTTCTTTTTTATTATCTATAGAATTAAGTTGAACAGCTGCGATTCGCATAAAATCACCCTTCCTCTTAGTAACACACAATCTATTATTGTTGTAAATAATCTTCCTTATTTCATTTTATATACCCAATAATCAGACACCATTAATTAAGAAAATACCTCTGTTAATTTATAAACCTATTTAGTAGACTGTCAACTGAATGAATCTAGTCGGTAAAAAAACGTTAAATAAAACATATTACTTATTTTAAAATGCATCTACTCTATTTCTAATCCCGCACCAGGAAAGGATAAACGCTGCGTATACCTTCGTGCATTCTTTAACACTAGATAAGTCAATCCACTCATTAGGTGCATGCATATTACCACCAGTTGGTCCATAACAAGTTGTTGGTATATCATATAGTAAGTTATAGTGACGAATATCAGTTGTAGCTGTAGTTGATAGATATTCCATTTTATCTTTATAAATTTTATTATGTGCTTCCTCAAGATAACTAAATATTTCTTGCTCCTTATTGAGCGAAACCCCATGTGCATGAAATCCATAAAACGTTATTTCAGGGGGGAAATCTGATAACCAGGGATCTGATTTTGCTGCTTTTAATAAGTATTTTTCAGCCTCGTCTTTAATATCCTGGGGATTTTGACCGGGATAAAGACCAATTCTAACTTCAAATGTACATTCCGAGGGTACAGTCGATGTCCAATCGCCTGCTTTAATTTTCCCTATATTTACATTTAGAGGATGATCAACATCTTCGAAATCTGCATGCTTCGGTTGTTCATAATTTATTTTATCCCTATAAATTTGTAATGCTTCAATAAGTGTATAAGCTTTTTCGATGGCATTCACTGCTTTATTTGCACTCATCACATGAGCCCCTGAGCCCGAAACCGTAACCCTCATCCAAATAACACCCACTTGTGACAGTAAAGCCCGAGGACCAAATGGTTCTGGAATCAACCCACCGTCAGCTTTGTACCCTCTTAAAAGAGTAGCTAATGCCCCATTTCCGGTACACTCCTCCTCGTGAACAGACTGTAAAGTCAAATCGGCACCAAGTTCGATTCCTAGCTTTTTTATTGCCTTAACTGCATAAATCATCGCGGCTACTCCCGATTTCATATCACAAATACCTCTACCATACATTTTATTACCTACAATAGTTGAACCCCAAGGGTCATAATCCCATAATCGTGTAGGCTCGGGACTAACGACATCAATATGCCCCTGCAGAATTAGGCTCTTCCCAATTTTTGGACCACTGCTATTCCATTTTCCGACCACAATTGGCCTGTCGTCATACGACCATTCAACAGAAGAAAAAGCTGGATGGACTGATAGTATTTTTATATCTGGAATGAAAGAGTCAGTTTCTAATTTCATATCAGAAAAAGTTGTCGCCAAAAAATCCTGTATTGGAGCCTCTTTTCCAAGTACACTTTGAAAAGAACCAAGCTTTTGTAAGAATTTAACCTCTTCTTCCCAATCATTATCAATTTGTTTAAATACATCTGTTAAAATATCGATGTCTCATTCCCCCTTTATTATTTAGCCTTTCGAAAAACCTTCTTAATGATACCTTCTGGCATAAATATTATTACAAGTACAAGAACTACCCCATAAATCATTAAACGATCGTCGCCCAAAAATCGAAGGTATTCTAAACCCATTACTACAATAAACGACCCAATAATCGGTCCATATATTGTTCCTAATCCCCCAATAACAGTAATTACAAGGATTTGCATCATTATATCAACGCCTAACACTGATGAAGGGGTTAATACCTGTACGTAATGAGCATAAAATGATCCAGCAACACCTGCGATGAAAGCACTAAGCATAAAAACATAGAGTTTACTTTTTCTTAAATTAACTCCTAAGCTTTCAGCTGCATCTTGTGATTCCCTTATTGATTTCAATGCAAGGCCTCTCGGACCACTAATAACTTTTAAAATAACAAATACCACAAGACACATAACTGCCAATATTAAGTAATAACTATTTAGACGATGAGCTAAATTAAACGAAATAGAGCCAATACTGGTAAATGGTTCTATTCCACTTAATCCAAGTTCACCTCTAGTCAAACCAACCAAATTACTCACAATTAATTTAACAATTTCGGCAAATCCTAAGGTCAATATAGCTATATATGGTGCGGCCCTTAATCCTAATACCGGTAAACTAATAACAATCCCCGAAATTGCTGCTATTCCACCGCCAATAATTAAGCCAAACCATGGTGAGAGTCCGTATTTGATTGACAAAAGTGCCGACACATATGCACCTATTCCAAAGAATGCATGATGCCCGAAGGAAAAAATTCCTGAGTAACCCGCGACCAAGTTCCAACTTAAAGCCAACACTGCAAATATAAGTGTTAAAGTTAAAATGTGTAAAGTATAGTTTCCTACAAACATTGGTAAAATAATAAGTATTATAGCAGATGCGCTATATAATACTTTTGTTGATTGATACCAATATTCTTTTCTAGCCACAAAACTTCGTTTCCCTTTATTTGTTTTCGCTACTGTTTCCATTTGTCTACCACTCCTTCGTTCCGAATAGTCCCGACGGCCTAATCCATAGCACAATAATTAATATGCTAAAGGCTATAACGTTTTGCCATTCGGAAGGGAAGAACAATATGCCGACTCCTTCTAGTACACCTAAGCCTACGCCTGCAATAATTGCACCAACTAAACTACCTAGGCCGCCGATTACAATTACTGCCAGTGCCTTCAGTAGTAAAGACTCCCCCATCCAGGGGTTAACAGAATAAATCGGGGATAGCATAATAGCAGCTGCCGTTGCTAAAATTGCACTGATTCCAAAAGTGATCATAAACATTTTTTTAGTGTTAATTCCATTTATAGTTGCAGCATCCCTATCTTGAGAAGTTGCTCTAAGGGCCATTCCAAATCTACTGTACTTTAAGAATGCCCATAAAGTGAAAATAACTACAACAGCAATGATCAATATTAATATCCTATGATAAGACAAATTTATTCCAAAGAATGAAGCCTCTCCCCCTAAATAATATGGTATATTTTTAAACCTCTCTCCCCATAATTTAAGTGAAAGGTTTTGAAGAAATATTGACACTCCAAATGTTGCAATTAGTGGACTTACATCCCAACCAGGTTTATCCATAAGATAATGAATAACAAGCCTTTGCATAATAACCCCTACTACAAAAATGAAAAGTATACTTATTGCTCCTGCTAATATCGGGTTTAGACCAGCTTGCACATTTAATATAAACATGAAAAAACCGCCCAACATATAAAACTCACCGTGTGCAAAGTTTAAAGTTTTCATTGTACCCCATATTAATGATAGACCACTAGCCATTAATGCATATATTGAACCGACAATAACTCCGTTAATTATTTGTTGCAAAACAATCGTTACGTCCATTAGTATCACCTTCTTTCTTATAATCCTAAATAGGCTTGTTTCACATAAATATTATCCATTAAATTTTCAGCCTTGCCTTCAAGTGCTATTCGTCCGTTCTCCAAAACATACGAATAATCAGATATTTCCAAGGCGATTTGAGCATTTTGTTCGACTAACAATATAGTAATTCCTTCCTTATTCAAATCCTGAATCAACTCAAAAATAGATTCGACTATTTTGGGAGCTAAGCCTAAGGATGGTTCATCCAACATTAACATTTTAGGCTTGCTCATTAATGCACGTCCTATGGCTACCATTTGTTGTTCGCCACCCGACAATGTACCCGCCTCCTGCATTCTCCTTTCTTTTAACCTTGGAAATAAATCATATATATACTGCAAATTGTCTTTTCTATTCGCCCAAAGTTTCTTTTCGAATGCACCCATTATTAAATTCTCTTCTACTGACATTTGAGAAAAAAGCCTTCTACCTTCTGGTACATGAGCAATTCCTTTTGTTACTATGGTAGATGGCTCAATTTTATCTAATCTGTTATTTCCCAAAAGAACTTGTCCTTTTTCGGGTCTAAGAATGCCCGATAAAGTCCTTAATACAGTGGACTTACCTGCTCCGTTTGAACCTAATAGGGCCGTAGTTGTACCTTTTTTAATTTCAATTGATAAGCCATGAATTACTTGTACCTCTCCATAAAACACATCAATTTCGAATACACTAAGCATTTTTTGCCCCTCCTAGATAAGCCTCTATTACTATTGGGTTCTCAGTAACCTCTTGAGGAGTGCCTCTTGCGATAATTTCTCCGTAGTTTAAAACTATCATTCGATCCGATACGCTAGTAACAGCCTTCATTACGTGCTCAATCATAATAACAGAAATCCCCATCTTTTTAATTTCCTTAATAGTTTCAATCATTGCATTAACTTCCGTCGGAGTTAAACCACCGATAACCTCGTCTAACAACAAAATTTGTGGATCCGTAGCAAGGGCTCTGGCTAATTCTAATTTTTTTCTATTTCCAATAGATAATGTATTCGCTTCGAATGATTGTAGCTCTTTCATTCCAAGGAGTTCCAAAGTTTCTTCTGCTTTTTTTCTCGCCTGTGAGATGCTTATATTATTCTTTCCAAAATAAGCACCTACTGTAACGTTTTCGACAATTGTCATGTTTTGAAATGGCTTCGTTATTTGGAATGTACGAGCGATTCCTAACTTGCAGCGTTGATCCGAGCGTTTATTTTTAATATCAGAGCCTTTAAACATTATTAAGCCCGAATTAGGACTGATACTTCCCGAAATAATATTAAATAGTGTTGTTTTACCCGCTCCATTTGGTCCGATTAGCCCCAATATCTCATTCGACTTCAAATCCAGGTTCACGTTCTTAAGCGCTTGCAATCCGCCGAAGCTTTTATTCAGATTTTCAACTTGGATTATCGTTTTATTTGTCATAAAAACCGCACACTCCTTCTATAACACCACTACATTAATCCTTCCTTATAAAACGTTAAATTTGCATATTCTATTTCGAAGTGGTTATTTCTGATATTTCGATGTGGATATATTTTCGGGCCAAATTATAGCGTTTTTCCCATCTTGAATTTGTACTGCTGGAACAGGAATATATTCAGGCCCCGCTTTAATTGTGTGATTACTATCGTCAAATACAAATCTACCCAAAATGCCATCTCGATCAAGTTTAGCTAACTGCTCTACAATTTTTTCAGAATCAAGGCTCTGTGCTTCCGCTATGGAAGTAAGTGCATTATTCATTGTGTCATAGCCTAATGCATGATTTGGCGTGGCTACAACATTCCATTTTTCTTTAATGGCTGTGGCAAAATCTACCTGGCTTTCTCTTAGTAAAGGTTCGAACATCAAAGGTATCCAAACCAATCCTTCAGAAGAATCCTTTGCATTTTCAATAAATTCAGGTCTAGTAGGGTAATAAACCGCGGTGTGAAGTGTTTTTAATTTGGTTTCATTAATCTGTTTCACTAAAGCTACTCCTGATGAATCTGCTGTAAAAACACTGACCAGTAAATCAGGTTTCAAGGAACCAAGTTTAGTTAATTGAGGATAAAACTCAGTATGACCAACCTCCACTGTTTCATAGGCAACAACTTTCCAACCATCATTTTCTAATAACCTTGCAACTTCATCGGCATTGGAGCGTCCATAGTCCGTGTCTTCTACAACAAAAGAAACTGTTTTATCCGTAGGTTGAAAATCTCCGCTTTCTTCCAACATTTTAACTGTTTGATAAACACTATCCCCATAAGCATCGCTACCGACGTTTCCTTTCCAAAAGTACTTATACTTATCTGGGTTTTCAGTAATCTTATCTGATATTGCACTACTTACAGGTTCGCCACTTAATATTGGTTTTTCATATTGACCTGCTAAATCCATAATTGCCATAGTTACAGAACTGGCGAAAGCATCACCAATTAGAAAATCCACTTCTTCATTATTAAATAGTTTTTCCGCAGTACTTACTCCCTGATCTGGTTTTCCTTGATTATCTTCAAAATACATCTTAATGGGCAACTTATTACCTTCTACTTCTATTCCGCCTTTTTCATTCCACTCATCTACCGCCAATTCCATTCCTTGTTTCGAAGCAACCCCTGAATTAGCTGTTGCACCTGTCAATGGTCCTGTAACCCCGATACGAATTTCTTCAACGTTTCTTCCACTTTCAGAACATGCGGAAAGTCCGACCGCAATAATTAGTGACAATGCAATTAATATAAATGGCGCTATTTTCCTTTTCATAATAACTCCCCCATGATTCCATTTTTTGTAATACGTAGTTATAAAGCATATATATGGATTTGGTTATAATTACTACTATAGAATAATCCTAAATTTCTATATTAAATTTTAACCTCTAATTTGTTTGCAACCGATGTGATGGCATCATGTAATTTCTCTACGAGTGTTTTGACTTGTTCTTCGTTTATCGTTAACGGGGGCGAGAAACAACTAATATCCGTTCCTTCATAAGTGACCGCACGACAGATAACACCTCGTTCATGCAATGCCTCAATAACTTTTGCCGCCACCTTTAGGTCCGGAGAAAATCTTTTATTTGTTTCAGGATCCGCGATCCGCGACCAGCCCCACTGCTCCAAGAAGACTATTAAATTAACATGTATATCGGCTGTTCTCATTTCAGTCATTAATAATTCAATTATCCGATAATTCCAACTCTAATAAATCTTTTTCAGATTGGGTTGATAGAAGAGACACGGCAAACAATGTTAAGATTGACAATGGTAAACCAATAAAGACAGGATGCAAGCCAAAAGGATGCCCTGATATCTGCCAAATCACCGCAGCCAATAGCCCTATCCACATGGATATTACCCCCGCTTTGCGGGACGTCCCTTTCCAAAATAGACCAAATAAGACAGGAGCTAGTAACCCAGATACCAACATAGCTGTTCCCGTCACCCAAAGTTTCACTAATTCAGGTATATAAAGCGCAAGGAATAAGGCTAATACAGAGACAATTAAGACTGAAGTCCTGCTATATGAAAGTAGCCTCTGATTGTCAGCCCCTTTAAGACGCGGCTTAATCACATCGTTGACTACAGATGATGCCCCTGCCATTAGAAATGAATCTGCTGTTGAAATTACAGTTGCCAAAAGTACTACAACCATAAGAATAATTAATGAAAATGGAAAAACGTTACCTATTATCCCATAATAAATCATAGCTGGATTGACATTTTCCAAATTCAGACCGTATTTACCTGCTACACCAATTATAATAACCACTGCCCCTGTTAAAAAAGCAATAACGATGGAAATCCAATATCCTTTAACTGCTGTTTTTGAATCTTTTGCCGCCCAAAAACGTTGCCAAAGATCCTGTCTTACGAATTGATAAGCCCCTATAGTTAACAGATAAATGAATACTTCAGTCTTTGATATGTTAAAGATGCTTAAGTGGCCTTCGGATTTAGAGAGTAATGCAGTTTCAGTGATATTACTCCATCCACCAGAAGCAATTATAACTACGGTAAACAAAGCGAAAATACCTAGAGTTTGTAATGTTCCATGAAAAGCATCTTGCCAAATTACTGATTTCATTCCACCAAAGTAAGTTTTTAAAGTTAGTAATATCCAACTTACAATAATACCAATCGTCATGCTTAAACCTATCGTTAAATTTAGTATTGTTGCTATTGCAACAAATTGCATTCCTGATATCGCACAATAAGCGACTAGTATGCTAATAACAGTAGGTATACGAGCACCTTCTCCGTAACGCAAAGTTGTAAAATCACCAATAGTGACCATATTATGTTCTTCACCCAGTTTCCTAATTCGTTTAACCAAGAAAAAAGCCAGAAGAACCCCTGTAAACAGTAAACCTATATTGAGCCATTGCTCTCCCATCCCCATGCTGAAGCCATTTCCCATGTAGCCCAATAACGTCGCGCCACCAATTGCAGTACCCACAAAAGTTAAAATTAAAGGGAAAATAGATACAGATCTTCCAGCAACATTATAATCGTCATACGTCTTTATATTTCTATTAACAAATAATGAAACACCGAATAAAAATAGAAAATAGACTATAACTATTACTCCCAGCACCAAACGTTCTTGATCATTATACATTTAATATTCCTCCCTTCTATCAAACCTTCATTCTGAAACTTGGAATTGTTAACAATATCTGTTGTTAACTGTATGAACAGATCGAATTAATCTTTTACAATAAAGCGAGTAATAATTTTCCAACCTAGATTTTTGCTCCCTTTAGCTTCCCGGTCCCCTCAAACCACGCTTAGGTTATGTTCATTTGAATAAATTAATTTCCCGTTCATATAAGTACATTCAACCTCTATATCCTTTAACAGTTCCTTGTCCAACTTATAAGGATCATGTGATACAACTATTAAATCGGCTTTTGCCGACGGCTTTATTACCCCAATTGTTTGCTCTTCACAGGAACTATAGGCAGCATCAACTGTATATGCTCTTAAAGCATCCTCTACAGATATATTTTGTGTTTTATCCAAAACTTGACCAGTGATTGTTTTCCTAGTTACGGCCGCATAAATACCTGTCCAAGGATTACCTCCGGTAACGGGTAAATCAGAATTTCCTGGAGCGACAATACCATGTTCTTTGAACGACTTATGAGGATAAACTTTCTTCATTCTTTCGGAACCTAAATTTTTCATATAGCTATCTCCAATGTGGTAGAGAAAACCTATTGAAGACGCAGCTATTAATTCTAATTTTTTCATTCTTTTTAAATGATCTTCAGTTGGAAGCGCACAATGCTCAATTCGATTTCTCATTGATGTGATATCTTTTTTTTCATTTATCTTCTCAAATGCTGAAATAGCAACTTCTATTGCTCTGTCGCCTATCCCATGAATAGCAACTCTAAGATCGGACATTAATGCCTTTTCCATAAAAGGAGCGATACTTTCAACATCGCTATAAAGTATTCCCGTCGCATCATCATTCTCATAAGCGACTGATACCGCTGCAGTCCGACCGCCTATACTTCCGTCAAGCATAAATTTCATACCCTGAATTTTTATCATATCGCTTCCGAATCCACTTTTAATCCCCAAGGATAGAACTTCATCTAGTAGTCCGATCCAATCGTTTTGACTAATTGCCCATATCCAAGGTCTAACTCTAACGTTTAATTCATTTCTTTTTAATAGTTCCTGATACACCCTCATGTCGGTACTTTGTGTCGACATATCATGAATTGTAGTTATTCCCCATTTTGCAAAGTCATTTTGTGCTAATTTCATCCCTTTAACAACATCGTTAAAATCATCTTCGGGCAGGTCTACCAATCCTTGCGCTTTTTCCTGCAGTAATCCCGTACATTCTCCCGACTCAGGATCACGTTCTATATGGCCACCTTGTGGATTTTCTGTTTCACCTGATATACCGCTCAATTCCAATGCCTTGGTATTTAGAACAGCCATGTGACTACAAGTTCGAGAAAGATAAACGGGGTGATTCGGGGAAACTTTATCTAAATCCCAACGCGTAGGTTGACGCTTTTCTAGCAATTTACTCTCATCCCACCCCCACCCCCTAATCCATTCGCCATCCTCAGTATTTTTCACTGTTTCTGCAATCTTTTCCATCATTTCATCAATTGATGAAACGCACTCCTGCCGGCAATCAATTTTCAATAGATTCAAACCATACATTGTCGGATGGATATGACTTTCTATAAAACCCGGTAATACGGTTTTACCTTCCAGGTCAACAATTTCCGTTTGTTCTCCTATTAAAGTTAAAACATCTTTCTCTTCTCCTACCAACAAAATATCACCATTTTTAATTGCAATCGAGTTAGCACTTGGTAGTTTATCGTCCATTGTAATGACATTACAGTTTACAAGTATCAAATCTGCTGAAATTAAATTATTCATTTTCGGCTCTCCTCACTTTCTTCTATCTCCCTGCTTACATCGAAGCCAAATAAATTATAGCTTTGACATTTTTTGAACCTATTTAAAACCATTCTGGTATTTCCTTCAAAACATCAGCCTTTTCATATGCATCTGAATGCTCCGTAGATTTGGACCTTTTATTCCTTAGTCCATTCCAATAGAGACGTATTGTGATTCCAAGAAAGCTTCTAAACCTTCATGACCGCCTTCTCTTCCTAGGCCACTTTCCTTCATTCCGCCGAATGGCACCTGAGCCGCAGATGGCATCCCATCATTCCAACCGACAATTCCGAAATTCAGCTGTTCAATTAATAACGTACCTTTAGCAACACTTTCAGTAAAAACATAAGCCGCTAAGCCATACTTCGTATCATTCGCTAATCGAATAGCCTCTTCTATTGTCTCAAACTTTTGAACCGGAGCCACTGGACCGAACGTTTCTTCCTGCATGATCACCATGGATGAATCTACGCCACTAATTACAGTTGGCGCATAGAAAGTTCCGCCTTCTTCTGTTAACTCTCTTCCACCAGTTACTAGCGTAGCCCCTTTTGATAGCGCATCCGCCACTTGATCAGCTACCTTATCCACACTGCTTTGATTGATCAATGGACCAATATCAACATTCTCATTGGTGCCATCTCCTACTTTTAATTGATCCACGGCGGTTGTAAACTTCTCTAAAAACACATCATGGATACCCGCCTGCACATAAATTCGATTGCCACAGACACAAGTCTGACCCGCATTTCTAAATTTCGATGCCAGTACACCTTTTACTGCGGCGTCGACATTCGCATCATCCAATATAATGATTGGTGCATGCCCGCCTAGTTCCATTGATAAGCGTTTGACTTGATCAGCACTTTGTCTAATTAAGAGTTTGCCGACTTCCGTCGATCCTGTAAATGTAACTTTTTGAACTTTTTCATTCTCCATGATCGCATTTCCTATTTTCGAGGAAGAGCCTGTCACTAAGTTAATAACACCTTTGGGAAATCCAGCTTCTTCACATAGTTCCACCAATTTAACAGCCGTTAAGGGACTCTCCCCCGATGGTTTGATAACAATTGTACAACCTGCCGCCAATGCAGGGCCCATCTTCCGCGTCAACATAGCTAATGGAAAATTCCACGGCGTGATTGCTGCCACCACGCCAACAGGTCTTTTCCATACTTGCATACGTTTATTGGCAATATGAGAGGGAACCGTTTCCCCGTAAATCCTCTTGCCCTCTTCTGCATACCATTCAATATATGTAGCGGATGAAGCCGCCTCTCCTCTTGACTCTCTAATAGGCTTGCCCATCTCAAGCGTCATCACTTGCGCCAATTCCTCTTGGTTTTTCAAAATGAGGTCATTCAATCTTTTTAAATACATCGCCCGCTCGTACGCGGTCGTTTGAGACCATGTTTGAAACGCCGCGTGCGCGCTAGCAATCGCCTGATTTGCTTCATCTTCCCCACCGATTGGAACCGTCCCTACAACTTGACCATTCGCCGGATTAACCACTTCTAATTTCTCAAGCTCTTTTCCAATCCATTCCCCGTTGATATACATTAAGTCATCTTTCATCTGACATTCACCCCTACTTCATTTGTTTGAATGAACTACGAAACTCATTCCTCATCTTCTTGAAATATGCGGTCTAGCTCCTTATTCATATACGTATCCGAGTTTTCAGGTCCAGTGCTGTTCATCGATACTTTGTACAACACTACACCCAGTATGGTCCATACAATAATGATGACCCATTCATACGGCCAAACTAATGCAGATGGCATACCTGGCATATACAATACACAGATGCCTATCGACATGAGTAATGCAACCCAACCAATTACGCCGCCTCCACGAAGCAAGAATGGCCTCTTCATCTCTGGAGCTTTCTTTCGGAGTATTAAGAACGATGCCGCCACCATAAACCAAGCAATAACCAATGCGAGCCCGCCCGCGTCAACCAACCAAACGAGCGCCGGTCTACCGAATAATGGTGCCATCGTAGTAAGCACGGCTATTAACAGGATTGCTTTATGAGGTGTATTGTATTTCGGATGTAAATCTCCTAATGATTTAGGAAGCATTCCAGCTTTTGCAAGCGCATAAATCGCGCGGCTTCCTCCAACATAGAAACCAATCCAACTCGTTAATATTCCGCCCACTCCACCGAGTACAAGTACATTCCCCATCATTTTACTACCACCGAAAGCTTTCGCCATTGCATCCGCTGTAACTAAATTGGAATTATTTATTTCCGTTGGCGTCAAAACTCGCGATACGCCAAATATGATAGAAATATACCAAGCAATTGCAAGAAAAACCGAGAAGATGAGTAATTTCCCGATTCTTTTCCGCGGTAAATTAATCTCTTCGGCAGCTTGCGGAATGATATCAAATCCAACAAACATGAAAGGCGTCATGATTAATACAATTAATATTCCCACTGTGCCTTTTTCAAACAACGGTTGCATATTCGCGACGTTTCCGGCAATTGAACTACCTGTAATCAACAAGACGCCCGAGATTATAATTAATAACGTAAGAAGAAATGTTAGGATACTTGCTAACTTAATCCCCCTATAGTTAACCCAAGCGATGAGAATCGAACCGATTACACCTACCGCTACCCAAGTGAAATTGACATCCCAGCCTGCAATTGTGTACATATAACCTTGACTGTAATTAGGGGCCAAGTATTCAAAAACAGTCGGAAGTGCAACAGCCTCAAAAGCTACTACAGATACATAGCCAAGTACAATCGCCCAGGTTGTGATAAAGGAAGGAAGCCTTCCCATCGCTTTAAAAGAGTAAAATAGCTCGCCCCCAGCAAGCGGAATGGCCGAAGCCAGTTCCGCATAAGTGAGCCCGACAAAGACAACCATCATACCACCGATTAGGAATGCAATAATCGCTCCTACTGATCCTGCCTCGGTTATCCAAAGGCCCGCAGTGACAACCCAGCCCCAACCTATCATTGCACCAAATGCCAATGCAAGAACATCCCTGTTCCCCAAAACTTTTAAAAGTTTCTGATCTTCCATTATGTTCCCCCCAGTTTAATCGAACTTATGGTTAACTTTCTAAGACTAGGCTTAATTCACTTGCAACCGATGAAATGGCGTCATGTAATTTCTCTACGAGTGTTTTGATTTGTTCTTCGTTGATTGTTAACGGAGGTGAGAAACAAATAATATCCGTTCCTTCATAAGTGACCGCACGACAGATAACACCTCGTTCATGCAATGCCTCAATCACTTTCGCCGCTACCTTTAGGTCCGGAGAGAATCTTTTATTTGTTTCAGGATCCTCGACTAGCTCCACTGCTCCAAGAAGACCGACCGCGCGAACATCTCCTACAATAGTTGAATCCGCTTTCATCTCTTTGAACTTATTGAGTAACAACTCGCCCATTTTACGGGAATTCTCAACGAGTCCTTCTTTCTCAATGATTTCAATATTTTTCAACGCCACAGCGGCCGCTGTCGGATGTCCACTATACGTAAATCCATGGAACAACGTCCCTTCTGATTTCTCTTTCAGCACATTATGAATCTTGTCTGATACGATGACGCCGCCTAAAGGGATATAACCGCTCGTGACTCCTTTGGCAAATGTCATCATATCCGGTTCAATCCCTGAATGATCAAGACCGAACATCGATCCTGTCCGACCAAAACCAGTAATGACTTCATCGGCTATAAATACAATGCCGTATTCATCACATAATTTCCGGACTTCTTTAAAGTAATCATTCGGAGGAATAAGGACACCGCCCGCTCCCTGAATAGGTTCAGCGATAAATGCCGCAATCGTTTCGGCCCCCTCCGCTTCAATGACTGCCCGAATTGATTCAATAGAGGCTTTCGTTCCTTCCCAATAAGGCGTTTCTGCATGGACAAACCCTACTTGCAAGTCACCCGCCATAGCCCAAAACTCTGGAATTCCAGTTGCACTTGTTGAACCCGCGGCAACTCCGTGGTACCCCCGCTTAAGGGATACGATTTTATTTCGGTTAGGCTGATTTTGGATTTTCCAATAATGGCGAACTAATTTAAATGCAGAGTCATTAGACTCCGATCCTCCTGATGTAAAAAACGTTGCATTTAAACTTGGCGGAGCAAGGTCCGCGAGTTTTTTCGCCAATTGAATAATTGGTTCATGACTAAATGTTGAAAAGGCGGAACTAAACGCCAGTTTGTCCATTTGCTGTTTAGCGGCTTCCCCCAACTCTTTTCGACCATGACCAATATTGACATTCCATAAGGACGACATCGCATCAATGAATACATTCCCTTTTTTATCCGTTAAATAGATGCCCTCTCCCTTTTCAATAATTAACTTAGCCCCTTTTTCCTGTTGTTCCTTAATAGATGAAGTCGGATGAATAAAATGCTTTTTGTCCAATTCAATTAGATTTTCCATATGAATTACCCCCTAATTTTAATTGCTAGTTTATTCTATAAAGCACAGTGTCGACTGTACGAATACGACAGACGACACTGTTTTAAAAATTTATGATTTAACCAATTTTTCTCCCCAACTCGGTAACATCTTGTTCAACTGTTTATCCTCACGATAGCCCATGACATACTCCGCCTGCATAATTGTATGGATTTCACGTGTACCTTCGTAAATAACCGGCGCCTTCGAGTTGCGTAAATAACGTTCAACCGGATACTCATCTGAATAACCATTTGCCCCATGGATTTGGACTGCATCGTCTGCTGCTTGATTCGCAAAATCACATGCTTGCCACTTTGCGAGTGACGTTTCTCTCGTATTACGTTTTCCTTCGTTTTTCAATGTTCCAGCGCGGTAAACGAGTAATCTGCTCATTTGGAAACCTGCTTCCATGTTTGCAAGCATTTGTTGAACGAGCTGATGCTTGCCGATTTCTTTTCCGAATGTTTTGCGAACATTACAATATTCAACACTAGCTTCCATGCACGCCATAATCTGGCCGACCGCACCTGCGGCAACTGTGAATCGTCCGTTATCCAATGAGGCCATTGCAATTTTAAACCCTTCGCCTTCTTCACCGAGCAAATTCTCTTTTGGCACTTTAACATCTTCAAAAAATAACTCGCCTGTATTTCCGGCACGGATTCCTAGTTTCCCTTTTGTCGCAACGGATGAAAAACCTTCCCAAGTTCGTTCTACGATAAAGGCGGAGATTGCTTTATGCTTTTCGGAACGGTCTCCTGTGTATGCAAATACGAGGAAGTTATCCGCGACATCACATAACGAAATCCATGTCTTTTGGCCATTTAAAATATAATGATCCCCGTCTTTCACGGCAGTCGTTTGAAGCGCCGCCACATCAGACCCGGCTGCGGGTTCTGTTAATCCAAAAGCTCCAATTTGTTCACCTTTTGCTTGAGGCACCAAGTATTTTTGCTTTTGCTCTTCATTTCCCCACTGCAAAATTGATAGGCTGTTTAAGCCGATATGAACGGAAACGGCCGTACGGAACGCCGTATCTCCTCTTTCCAACTCTTCACAAACAATCGCTAGTGAATTATAGTCCATGCCGCTGCCGCCGTATTCTTCTGGTATACAAACGCCCATTAATCCAAGATCTGCAAGCTTTTTATAAATCGCCGGATCCGATTTTCCCTCGCAATCCCATTGCCCGATATGCGGCATGATTTCCTTATCTACAAATCCTCTTACCGTGCTGCGCAACATTGTTTGTTCTTCTGTGAATGAAAAATTCATTAGTTGTTCTCCCCTTTTTAATGTGTTGTTTTATTCATACCAATACAATCCATGATTTCTTCTTGATGCTCCCCCGGATTCGGAGGATGGTGTTTAATCTCGACAGGCGTCCGAGAAAGCTTCAAAGGACTGCCTATCATCTTTATGGACCCCGCTGTCGGATGGTCGTGCGTGATGAACATATTTCGCGATTGAAGTTGTTCATCATTTACAACTTCTTCCAAGTTTTGAATCGGTCCGCTCGGGATGTTATTTTCCCGGCATTTCTCTTGCCAATACGCTGTCGATTTCGTCACAAAAACCTCTTGAAGTTTTGGTATTAATTCCTCCCGATACTTCACACGTTCCGGATTCGTCTTAAATCGGGAATCCTTCGCAATCTCTGATTCGCCAAGTACATGACAGAGTGCTTTAAACTGGTTGTCATTTCCCACCGCAATGACCATTTCACCATCAAATGTTCTGAATGTCTGATACGGAACAATATTTGCATGCTCATTGCCAAGCGCGGTCGGAATTTCTTCAGACATCAAATAGTTGCTTCCGATATTCACTAATGCACTGACCGCGGTATCATACAAAGCGATATCTAATTTCTGTCCTTTCCCCGATCGCACGCGTTCTAGCAAAGCGGCCTGAATCCCAATACATGCATACAGGCCGGTCAAAATGTCTGTTATTGCAACGCCCGATTTTTGTGGACCAGACTCCTTTGTTCCCGTGATGCTCATGAGGCCGCTCATTGCTTGGATAATAAAATCATAACCAGGCATGTCGCGGCTTGGACCAGTTTCTCCAAAACCTGTAATCGAACAATATACGATACGTGGATTTAGTTCATAAAGCGTATCGTAGCCCAGCCCGAATCTTTCCATCGTCCCCGTTTTAAAATTGTGAATAACAACATCACTTTCACGCACGAGTTTTTTTACGACCTCGACGCCTTCTTCAGTCTTTAAATCAAGCGTAATTGATTTCTTGTTCCGGTTCGCAGTCAAATAGTAAGCGCTAACATCATTTTTAAATGGAGGGCCCCATCCGCGGGTTTCATCGCTCCCGTTAGGCGCTTCTACTTTAATAACCTCTGCGCCAAGATCGCCCAAAATCATTGTGCAATAGGGACCCGCTAGAACCCTTGACAGATCAAGTACTTTAATCGTATTTAGTGCTCCAGCCACATTTTCACTCCCACTCTTTATTGAATTACAAAAAGCCAATTCAAAAAGACTACAGTTTTTCTGTAAGTCGATTTGAACTGGCTTTTATCTGTGGTGATAGTTCCGATAAAGGATTATCAGCAGACTAGGCAGTTTTTGGCTTTCGGTTAATGCTGATCATGTGCAATGAACGTTTGAACGTTTCAACATGATTCGTTATTTCTTATACTAGTACATGGATAGTAATTTGTAAACATAATTATTTAATTAATTTAAATGTTCTATATAAATTGAACAGATAGTCTCCCGTTAGACTGATTGCTTCGACACACCCTTCATTTCAATATAAGTGCAATATTGTTTATACAAATCTTTCAACGCTGAAATTAACGCATTCCCCGCTTTTCCTAAATAATGATTTCTCACAATCTCAACTGGCTTATCAATGCCGTCTTGTAAACTATACCCTCTTAGCATTTGTTGAACAAATTCCTGTCCATGCATCGTTGCCAATGTACAGCTAGCAGTGACAATCACGCCATATTGCTTATCGATTTCTGCTGTAATCGTCAGTGTTTCATACATATTCTGCGCTGCCATACCAGATGGAAGACGCGCGTGCCCTGCTATAAAAATAGTATTCATATACATCAAATCCTTTCTATCACTTATACAATAATAACATGAATCGAAGATATAATTTAGTAAATTCAAACTAAAGTGGAATTAGTTAATATTAATTCAGGATTAAAAAAAGTATCTGTGTGAGAACCAATTATGACAATGCATTGAATTACTATAATAATACACGAAAAGATAGAGAATATTGCTATTACTGAGTTCATGTTTTAACTCATACAGTCGTTGTGAATATTCTTAATAGTGTCATGCACAGGCACCCGATATTTATATGAAACTATGCTATTCAGAAAAATGTCCAAATTGCAAGGGGCACCGTCACCCATTCGACCACCAACAACAATTCTGCGTAAAATAGCCAGTACCGCATTAAAATCATTTATTTCTTCTGCTCTACCAATGTAATCTCGATTTACTGCATTAAGCCTTCTAAACTTTTCTCCATCCCAGGATTCAAATTCTTAAAGTGAGAGCTGACTAATTGTTTGGATACCAGCTCGCTTCCCACGGATACTATAATTTGCAGTGGAAATTAACTCATCTATTAAATCCCTGCAAACAGAAAATAATTCAGGATTCTTTTTCATGAATCTAAAGTCGATATCGAATTTTAAACACTACAAAATAGCGGGCATTTCGTCGAAACCAATCTGAATTTGTCGATAAAAAAGGGTATCTTTTACCTATCTTCTATTCTATACTAAAGTCGTAGAGTTGTTCGATATGTTGATGTGGCCACCAATTGTATCAGAACATCGACTTCTACTTAAAGTGGTTAATTAATCATAATTAAGATGTTGTCCGGTAAGCGATGAAGTACAGCTTGTATGCGGCACTTCGGTTATATGGATCAAATAGTGTAACTGAACTTTAACGTAGGGGTGCTATGAAGCATAGTCTTTACTTGGACACTTGGGCTACGTGGAGCAAATAGTGTAACCGACCCTCTTATTTAACTAATATAATTAAGAGGAGAATGGTAATCATGTTAAAAGTGTGTTCGAAAAAAGTTATTTCTACGATTGTGGCTAGTTCTCTCGTTTTTGGACTAAGTACTGCCGTTATTCATGCTGCTCCAAAAACGGATGCAAAAGAAACTGGGCGGACCGAACAAAATGTCCAAACTGGAGTTATTAGCTTTGATGATATAACAGTAGCCAGATACGCTACAGAAATAACATTAACTGGAACCGTTGTTATCGACGGACCCCAATTAGTCATAACCATTCCCGGTTCAAAAGACACAACGGTTACAAAAGTCGGAGATAAAATATGGAGATATGAAGCAATGATTGATGTATCTACCACTAAAGGTGATGCAGATATTGAGATTGCAGCCCATACAATTTACGCGAATGGGAAGCATGCCGGAAGCATTCATACAAGCGCACCTACGGCAAGTCAAAAGATTCATGTACCGTTTGTAACAACTACTGTTGTCGAAAACACTGTTTGGACTGCTTATGATCGTTCAACTAATGAATTCACATTGTCTTATGACGAGGTTCAAAATTGGTCAGTAGGTGATCCTGTAGTTACAGCAAAGACAATGGATGTTAGAGGTTCGGATTCAACAGTAACAGTTCTAGGTACTGACCTTGACGTGCCAATTGCAAATCAGGAATTTGTATTCTCAACGGAAGCTCCAACTTGGGTATTCGATGGCGAAACCTACTCGGTTACATTTAACATCTTAATTACCGATAGCAGAGGCCAAACTTCGACTAATTCAGTTACAAAAAGCGGATTAACGCCCGGCCAAGTGAATACTATTTCTCATTCTGTTACTGACGATTTTGGGGAGATCACTAAATCCCAAGAATTCACAGCGCCTCAAGTTCCAGTTGTTGACGTGGTTGCTGTTCAGTTAAATGATTTACAATTATCTCCTGAAAGACATAATAAGAATCAGTTTAAGGTTTTAGCAACATATACCGTGCTTTATTCTGATGGTTCGACTAACAATGTTACAAACGAAGTCTTAGATGGTAATATTGCCGATCCGAATTCGCAAAGCCAAAACTCATCATCAAAAGATTTCAATATTGGTGGATTTACTTATACTGTTACTCTAACTTATCACACTGGTACAATGACGTATGATGCATCTGCTGTTTTAAAAAATTAAATCAATAGGGCTGTTTAGAAAGTTGTTTTCACTAACTTTCCAGACAGCCCTTTCAGTTTTACTATAGATGTAAAAGAGGTACCTGTAGTCTAGCCCCCCCTTTTCGGACAGTGAATAATTATTATTAACGCACCATACCTTCTGTCTTTAAATAAGGGGTCGGCATCAAATAACCCAGTCTCTTTTGACTGCGTTCTTCGTTAAAATAAGTAATAAAATTCGCCAAATCATCGATTACTTGTCCAGCTGAATCTACAGGAAACAGATGCGGAAATTCCGTCTTCAAATAAGAGAAGTAACTCCCAATTATAATATTTCCTTTGTTATCCTTTGTCCATTATAAGGGGGCTGAGCACTGTGCAAGGTGCAATTATGACTATTCACGACTTTGGATAAAAACTCAAGGGGATATCGACAAAGCGTTACATTCGATATCCCCTTTTTTTATGCAATTGTAGCGTATTGTCTGAATAGTGTCTTGCGCAGGTACCTAAAAAGGTTGCGAGGAAAAGAATCCCCGCAACCTTTGTTAGTTAAAAATTATTTTACTACCAGCGAGCTGTCAACATTTTTCTTCTTGTGTAAAATTCTACGCCGTCTGATCCATTTGCGTGCAAGTCGCCGTAGAAGGAGTTTTTCCATCCTGAGAATGGGAAGAATGCCATTGGCGCAGGGACTCCTAAGTTTACGCCGAGCATTCCGACTTCGATGTTTTCACGGAAGTAACGAACGCTATGACCGCTTTGCGTAAATAGGCATGCTCCGTTTCCGAAGTCGGATTTATTCGTGAGCTCAATTGCTTCTTCAAGTGTTTCAACACGAACAATTGATAGTACCGGAGCGAAAATTTCTTCTTTCCAAATTTTCATCTCTGTTGTCACATTGTCGAAAATTGTTGGCCCGATAAAGTAACCATCATTTGTCATGCACTCGTCTTCACGTCCATCACGTAATAGTTTCGCGCCTTCTTCTTGACCCACTTTAATATAATTAGCCGTTTTTTCTTTATGTTCCGGACGGATTACCGGTCCAAGGAATACGCCATCGTCCATTCCGTTACCGATTTTAATATCGTCCGCAGCTTGCATCAGTTTTTCAATAAGTGGCTCGGCAACATCTCCAACCGCAACAACAACCGCACAGGCCATGCATCTTTCGCCCGCTGAACCGTAAGCTGCTCCGATTATTTCTTTAACAGATGCATCTAAATCTGCATCCGGCATGACGATCGAGTGGTTTTTCGCGCCTGCCAATGCTTGTACGCGTTTCCCGTGACTTGCGCCTGTTTTATACACGTATTCCGCTACCGGCTCTGACCCAACAAATGAAATTGCCGGAATATCTTTATGCTCAAGAATGCGATTTACAACGTCATGGGCACCGTGAACAATGTTAAATACGCCGTCCGGAAGACCTGCTTCTTGCAATAATTCAGCCAAGCGATTAGCAAGAAGCGGCGTTCTTTCTGAAGGCTTCAAAATAAAGGAGTTACCCATTGCGATCGCCAGCGGGAACATCCAGCAAGGTACCATCATCGGGAAGTTGAATGGTGTAATTCCACCAACAACCCCTACTGGATAACGATACATGCCCGACTCGATATTCGTTGCGATATCAGGTAATTGTTTCCCCATCATCAGTGACGGAGCACCTGCTGCGAATTCAACACACTCGATTCCACGTTGCACTTCGCCGCGCGCTTCGTTAAAACTTTTTCCATTTTCAATCGTGATCAATTCAGCAAGTTCATCCCAATTGTCTACAAGAAGCTGTTGATATTTGAATAAAACCCGTGCTCTTCTCGGTACAGCTGTTTTACTCCATGTGCGGAACGCTTCTGACGCCGCCTGAACTGCATCGTTTACATCGTCCGCAGTTGAAATTGGAACTTCCGCTAAAATTTCACCCGTTGCAGGATTCGGTACTTGATCATACTTCTCTGTTTTCGCTTCTACCCATTCACCGTTAATAAAGTTTTTCAAAATATTTTTTGTCATTGTTTATTCCTCCTTAAAATATTGAATACAGAATAACTGCCAAGAACATTACAATCGTCGGAATGATGACACTTAATATAAATATCGGTCCGTACGCCCGTTTATGCGTTTCTCCGCTAATCGCCCGGATTGTCGTCACTACATATCCGTTATGCGGCAGCGAATCCAGACCGCCTGATGCAAGCGCTGAAACTCGGTGCATAGCGCCCGGATCAATTCCTTGGGCCATATAAATTGGCGCCAAGATTGGCAATGCGATACCGAGACCGCCGGAAGCAGATCCTGTAATGCCGCAAATTAATGTAACTGCAATCGCAAGCCCTAACATTGGCGGACCTGGAATACTCATGAGTGCATCTACTACACTATCAAATGCGTTCACTTGGGCAGCAACGCTACCAAACCCGACGACTGCACATGTATTGGCCGCCGCGACTAATGCATCTTGCGCCCCTTGAGCCAATGCATCCCAGAAATGTTTCAAGTATTTAGCCATCAACACACTGCCTAGGAAAATACCGCTTGATAATGAAATAAGTGCCGCAGCCGTTGAAGACATAAAGTTAGCCATTATATTCAACACGGCAATTACAGAAATCAGCGGCAATAAGGCCAGTATTACTGGTGGAAGCGCCCCATTATCAACTAGCCCTCCATTTTCTATAGCTACTTGTTCCTTTTCTTTCTTTTCATCTTCTCTTTTCTGAGATTGGCTCGGCAACGAGAAGACCTCGCCTTTTGCTGTAGCTTTTCTGACCATTCGACCAAGGTATAAACCGCCAACTGTCATAATTAGCACGGCCATGAGTACGCCGATCAACCCGCCAGCTGTCGGCTTCGTTCCGAAAAATTGAGTCGGAATCAGGTTTTGAATTTCCGGAGATCCCGGTGCAGTCATTGTGAATGAAATCGAACCGAATACTAAAGCCGCTGGTATGAAACGATGCGGCAAATTAGCTCTTCTGAACAATGAAACTGCGATTGGATAAACCGAAAACCCGACTACAAACAAACTAACGCCACCATACGTCATAATTGCAGCTGCTGCAACAACAGCGAATACTGCACGAGAATGACCTAGTTTATCAGTTACCCACTTTGCAATACTATCGGCTGCTTTGGTACCTTCCATTATCTTACCAAATATGGCTCCTAGTAAAAATATTAGAAACCAATTCGCAAAATACCCTGTAAAACCTGTCATATAGTGCTCAGTCAATGCAGCTTCGAGGTTAATTCCGCCAGTAATGGCGACAACTATTGCACTTATGATAGCCCCGATGATAATATTGACGCCCCTCATCGTTAAGAACATCAATAACGCAAGAGATCCTATTAAACCGATCATACCTAACATATCACTTCACCCCATCAATCCTCTATCTATTGATAGATTTCGCTTCCTGAAAATTGATAGTCGTAACAGGTTCGGTATAATTCTTCGATTTCTTGCTGGCTTGGAACTCGAGGATTATTGCCAGGGCTACCACTATTTAAAGCGTCAACCGCCATTTTACTGATAACGCTTTCAAACTTGTTTTGTTCAATTCCCCAACCTTTCAAATTAGGAATCTTGAGGTCTAAACAAAGATTTCTAATTTGCTCGACTGCGAATTTTGATGCTTCATCGTTAGTCATTTGCGTTGCTTCTTCGGAAAAAATCCGCCCGATTACTGCGAGCCTATCCGTACATTCTTCACGGCTGAACTCAAGTACCGCCGGAAGCAACATCGCATTTGATTCGCCGTGGGGAACATTGAAAAGTGCGCCAATCGGACGAGACATTCCATGAACAAGACCAACAGAAGCATTTGAGAACGCCATTCCTGCATACATGGATCCGATGGACATCCCTTCTCTTGCTTCGACGTCTTCCGGATTTTCATAAGCTCGCTTTAAGTTCTTCACGATTAATGTAATTGCGGATAGTGCAAGTGTATCAGTCAACGGTTGTGCTCTTTTGGATAAATACGCTTCCACAGCATGACATAATGCATCCACTCCTGTTGCCGCCGTCACTTTATCCGGGGAGGACATCGTTAAAAGCGGATCTACAATCGCGACAGCTGGCATAAAGGCTGGTTGCTTGATCATCATTTTTTCGTCGTTGCTTAAATTCGTAATAACCGTTACGTCCGTTGCTTCTGATCCAGTTCCGGCTGTAGTTGGAATCGCGATATGGGGAACCGATGGAACTGCAGCCATCTTTTTTCCTCCCATGTAGTCGCCTATGTACCCGCCGTTCGTTGCAACAACCGCAACTGCTTTTGCCGTATCAATACAACTTCCACCGCCAAGTGAAAGAATGACATCGCAGTTATTTTCTTCGAACAGGGAAAGGGCTTCGTCGACATACTTGTCGCATGGTTCTGATTTCACTCCGATATACGTTACACTTTCGATATTGTTTTCTTTCAAGGATTTTACACATCGTTCTATGTAACCAAGACCTTCCATAATCCCATCACTTACTATTAAAGTTCTTTTTCCTCGGAGGGCCGTTTCTGAACCTACCCGATTAAAAGCATCTCGCCCGTAAACCGTTAATTGTGGCGATCTGAAAAGCTTATAGTTTTCCATTTTCATCACTCCATTCTCCTCACCCTAGTTAAATGCAAGAAGCATGCCAATCTGAATAAAAAACCGAATTTCACATCGAATTTTTAATGTCGAAACAATAAAAACTGGCCTACTTCCCATTCTGACGGCAAGTAAACCTTAATTTTCATTTTTGAATTAATCCATCTGTGAAAACTAAAAAAAAATAACCCCTACACTTTCCCATCAAATGTGTAGGGGCATCACTACAGTAACCGACACTGTGTAGTCACTACACTACACATTAACGGATATTGTATTTCCTTAATCGTTGGTACAATGTCGTTCTATGGATACCAAGTTTTATCGCGGCTTGCGATTTATTGCCACCGACTTCTTTCAACGTCTGTAAAATTAGTTGTTTTTCAGCTTCTTCCCCTACAGACTTTGCCTGTTCGATTAAAGAAAGATTCATCTCCGGGTCATCGGTTGATTGCTTTCTCATCACTTTCGGTAAATCGCTGACATCGATCATGTCCTTATCACTCATGATGACAGACTGTTCGATGGTGTTCACCAGTTCCCTTATATTTCCCTTCCATGGATTATTAACTAAAGATGCGACGGCAGCTGAAGTAAACTGTTTTTCCATGATATCGTATTTGGCACATATTTCTTTTGAAAAATGCGCTAACAATGTAGGGATATCTTCTTTTCGATCACGCAAAGGAGGTAAATGCAAACGGATAATATTTAGTCGATAATACAAGTCTTCTCTAAATGTTCCGTCCTCAACCATCTGTTCAAGATTGCGATTCGTTGCTGCAATGACACGAACATCCACGCTATATTTTTTAATACTCCCAACTCGCTCCGCCTCCCTTTCTTGCAAGACACGCAATAATTTCGTTTGCAATAAAAGGGATAACTCTCCAATTTCATCCAGAAAAATTGTTCCATTTTGCGCAAGTTCGAACTTCCCTGGTTTCCCTTCTTTTTTAGCGCCGGTAAAAGCGCCTTCTTCATAACCAAAAAGCTCCGACTCAAACAAGTTTTCAGGTATAGCCCCGCAATTCACACTTATGAATGGGCCATTATAATACGGACTCAAATGATGGATACTCTTCGCAAAAACTTCTTTCCCGGTACCACTTTCCCCGGAAATAAGAATCGTAGCCGCCGTTCTTGCAGCTTTTCGCGCTAATCGCTTTGCTTGTAAAATACTCTCACTCGTTCCAATGATTTGGTCCATCGTAATACGACTATCTTCTGCTATTTCAGTAGTCATCATTTTTGTTTCAGTCTTGTTTTTAATTTTTTCTCTTTGTAACCTATCAAGAATTTCGTAAACTTCTGAGACACCTTCAAAAATTAGCATTCCAATAGCCCCAACAACTTTTCCGTTTTTCCAAAGCGGTATTCGATGGACAACCATAGGCTGACCTTGAATGACTTGGAGCACCCCCCGGTCCGGAATAGCTGTCTTCACTGTCATATGAAGATTCGTATTTTCAATAACCTCTGTTACATGACGACCAATCGCCTCTTCTCTTTTCACACCCGTAAAGCGGCTGTATGCTTCATTAAACTCCAATAAAACCCCATTTTCATCTACAACGGCAATTCCTTCATATGCTTTTTCCAAAATAACATTTAGTGCATCGGCTTTATTCTCGGTTTGCTCTAATTTATAAATATATTTCGAAAATCCATCCAGAATGTCTTGATTAGTCAAAATCCCGACAAGCTGCCCACTATCGTCCACTACTAAAAACTGCTTATGAGGAATTTTAAATAGTTCCAATAAATTTGCATCCTGTTTAACGAGAACTAGATCGTGAATCCGAATATCACTTTTAATTTTTTCATCTGGATTCCCGTGAAGAAATAAATTCATTAACTTCTTTAAAGTGATTAAACCTACCGGATGCCCTAGCTCATCTACCACGGGCAAACAGCTAAGCTGATACTTTTCAATCTTTATTGCGGCTTCCCTATATGTTTTCCCTGCCTCGATTATATGAGGGTACGGCGTCATCCAATGTCCAGCGCTTAGCTTTTCATCATTCTTCTCATCAACTATTTCATTTTGCAGTTCCATTTCTTTCACCCTAATTATAGTTAAATTGTTTTAATATTTTCATTAACTCTATTTTACCACAATTCTAGAAACCGATATTGTGAGAGATACTTTCTGGGAGGTACCTGGAAATAGTGAATTTATGGCCATTCACGACTTTGGATAAGAATCTAAAGGGATTTTGAAAAAGATTTATATAGTCTGAACCCACTTTTTATTTTATACAATTGTAGTGTATTGACTGAATAGCTTCTTGCGCAGGGACCTGACACTCTTGGAAGTTTCTATTGTTAAAATAAGGTATTTTCCCAACAATGACTAGTTCTAACGTCATTGTTTTATTAACTTTAATGGAAATAAACTATAAAAATGGTGACTAATGAAAGAGAAAAATAAATCACTTGATATATAAGATTTTAAAGATGGTACAGAATTTTCCCAATTGCCTAATAACTATCAACTTGATAGAGTTAGGCTAGTACCAAAATTCGCAGTAGAAAGGGGACCTTATTAATGAAAAACTCTTGGAAAATCATCGCTAGTGTTTTACTTGCAATGTCCTTGCTTATTCCGACAACTGGAGCAAGCGCCAGCCAGAATTCATATGACTTAGGGGAACTTAAGGGAAAACAGAAATCTTTCAGAGGTGAGACATTCCGCGTGCTCATCGATACAACTGATTCGAACGTGAGTGCAATTGCCATGGCGGGAATTGAAGTACGCAATCAATTTGGTGGAAACTCATTCACTTCTGATGTAACGGAAAAGGAATTCCAGGCATTAAAAAGTATTCCAGGCGTTAAAGTGGAGAAAGTAGAGATTCTGTCCATACAAGTAGATCAGGATTCTTTGAAACTGAGCAATGATGTAGGGACAACTGCTGCAAGTCAATCCATCCCTTGGGGAATAAAAGCAATCTACAACGATAACTACTTAACACAAACTTCAGGTGGAAATAATGTCCGAATTGCGATACTCGACACAGGCGTCAACATAAAACATGCTGATTTGTACTATAATGCGGAACAATGTAAAGACTTCACGCAAGCTAGAGCAACACTAGTAGACGGGACATGTACTGATAGACAAGGTCATGGGACACATGTTACAGGAACCGCACTTGCTGAAGGTGGAGATGATCGCAAGGGCGTTTATGGCGTCGCGCCTAATGCGAAAATCTGGGCTTACAAAGTATTGGGGGATAACGGAAGCGGATATGCTGATGATATCGCCAATGCAATCCGTCATGTGGCCGATCAAGCGTCCGCACTCAATGTAAAAACAGTCATTAATATGTCGCTAGGGTCTAGCGGTGAAAGCTCCCTAATTACAAACGCGGTGAACTACGCATACAGCAAAGGTGTTTTGATAGTAGCTGCTGCTGGAAATAGCGGTTATGCACCAGGTTCAATAAACTATCCGGCGGCGTTACCAACAGCAATAGCAGTAGCAAACTTGGAAAACGTAATTCAAAATAGCACTTATCGCGTTGCGAACACGTCTTCACGGGGTTACACCGCTACTGCAGGTGATTATGTCATTCAAAAAGGTGATGTTGAAATCTCAGCGCCTGGAACAGCAATTTTCTCAACATGGAGCAATGGAGGTTATGCAACAATAAGCGGGACATCTATGGCTTCCCCGCATGTCGCGGGTTTAGCAGCGAAAATCTGGGCGGAAAATCCAAGTTACACAAATGTACAATTGCGTGCAAACCTTCAAAATCGCGCCAGAGCGTACGACATCAGGGGCGGTCACTATGCAGGTACGGGTGATGATATCGCATCCGGATTTGGTTTTGCGCGAGTAAGGTAGTATAGCAATATTTTATATGTATTTATTTACATTTAGACCCACACTTCTATTCTGGAACTTACAGAAAAAGGGTGAATCAACTACCCGACAGAACAGCAAAATAAAGTGGGAGTCTGCACTAAAGTCGAATGATTAAAACTGAACTGAATTCCTCACTATATAGCCCCCTAATATATTGAGGATTAATTTCACTTTCACACACACCAAATAACCTATGAAAAAGCAGTCCCTTCTATGGGGCTGTTTTCTCATATAATATATTTTCAATTATGTTATAATTTGATTAATCAAAATAATGAGGAGGGGGGTTGGTTTAATGAATTTCGGCTCCATAATAAAATATTATCGTTTACGAAATGGTATGACGCAAGCAGAGCTATCGGAAGGTATTTGCTCCGTTTCACATTTAAGTAAAATTGAATCAAATAAATACAGTCCGCACAAAGAAACGCTTGAAGACTTATTCAAACGAATGAATATCGCTTTGGAAAACGAAATTCATGTTTATAAAAACTTTGAAAGAAAGTTGAAGGAATTTATTGAATATGCAATCTATTACGATTTTGAATCAATGGAAAGGTTATACATGGAGTTGCAGAAAGACGAAGAATATCTGCAGTCAACTGATTTATTGAATAAATATGAGTTGTATAAACTACGTTACTATTTGTTTAAGAAAGAAATGAGTCAAGCAAAACGACAGTTGCTGATGATTGACAAATTGACTCCGACATTTAATGCCTCTGAACAAATTATTTCAGTAGTGTTTTCCATCATGTTTTATATATCCACAGGAGATGACAATCAAGCGGAGAAGCTCTTTTCCAAGATTGATGAATATGCAGATATAAAGAGTATTTCAAATATATTAGGAGGAGAATATTTTTATCAAAGGGCTTGGTTGCTACAAAAAAAGGCTAAATACGACAAGTCATCCTATTATGCGGGTTTTGCCATTAGCCACTTTCAGAAAGATTGTAATTACATCCGGCTTATGCATGCTCAGATGCTCCAAGCAATCAATTTTACGAATCTGGATCACTATTTATGGGCGGAAGAGCTATTTTCTATATTGATGCGCAACACACGGATGATGAGACAGGAAGAGTTGTATCATCAGACACTCTATAATTTCTCTATCTTACAGAAACGCATGGGAAATCATGCAAATGCATATGATTTACTTGTCAAATTAAAAAGTATTATTTCAACGGAATGCGAATTTTATGATTCCGTATTATTAAATATGCTGCACACATCCATTGGGACGAATCGTGAATCGCCACAAACTCTTGAAGAATTACAGGAAAGAGCAAATAGGTCTGATGAACAGTATTTGAAGATCCAATTGAAGTACTTTGAAAATATGAAACTCACTCATCAAGAGCCATATGACTATTGCGAGGAAATCATGTTCCCATTCCTTAGTAGGTTCGACGATATAAGAGAAGGACGAAGAATGGCGTTTCGCCTTGCAAAATATCATAGAGAAAAAGGTAATTACGAGAAAGCGTACTTTTATAATAACTATTTTAATGAAGAAAGGGATGAAAACCATGAAACAAAAGTTTAAAGTATTATTTCTGGTATTATGTTTATTTTCCTCATTTGCAATTAGTAATGCAATAGTCGGCTCTGAAAGGAACGAATTAATTCATGATGCTGTAGAAGCAAATGCCAGAACGGGTGGCCCGGTAGAAATAATGCCGCCACAACCACGAAACCTGTTGTAATAGTAATATTCAAAAGAACATTATTAATGAAAAGTGCCTGTGCGTGGTGCATTTATTACAATTCACCGTAATGGATAATAAGCCTAAGGGATATCGACAAAGTGTTATACAGTCGAAATCCCTTTTTCATTTTATGCAATTGTAGTGTGCTGCCGTAATGTCTTGCTTAGGCACCTTACAATAGAAAAAGAAGGAGTTTTCCTTTTATTGTCGAAAAGTGTCAATATAAAAGGTATTTAATATATTCCCCCCCCATGCCTTTTATGTTCTGCGCGAGGATGTTCACTAATATTAATAGTAGACAGGTCTTTTATATTCCTTTTACGCGGACGTTCCACAAAAGTATTTAGAAAAAATCATGAATGGAGGTTGGTTTATTGTGATGAAGTATGTTCAAAAGCTTGGACGTTCTTTGATGTTGCCTGTGGCTGTATTGCCGGCAGCTGCGATTTTGATGGGGATCGGGTATTGGATCGACCATGATGGATGGGGTGAAGGAAACGTCGTTGCCGCGTTTTTAATTAAGGCTGGTGCTTCTATTATTGACTCCATCCCGATATTATTTGCAGTCGGGGTCGCTTATGGGATGTCTAAAGGCAAAGACGGGGCGTCTGCACTTAGCGGATTGGTTGCGTTCTTGGTTATAACTACTTTGTTAAAGACAGATAGTGTTGCGTTGCTTCAAAGCATTGATGTGGAAAACGTGAACCCGGCTTTTAAAAAGATAGATAATGCTTTTATAGGAATTATTTCTGGGCTTATTGCTTCAGTCATGTACAATCGTTTTAGTCACGTTAAATTGCCGGATTTCTTAGCTTTCTTTAGTGGAAAACGGCTTGCTCCAATCATGTCTGCGGTTGCGATGTTATTTGTTTCAGCTGTATTGTTCTTTGTTTGGCCTCTTGTCTATGGTGCCTTAGTTTCTTTTGGTACAGGAATCAGTGGATTGGGTAGTGTAGGTGCAGGCCTTTATGGTTTCTTTAACCGTTTGTTAATTCCAACGGGATTGCATCACGCTTTGAATGCGGTATTTTGGTTTGACACTATAGGGATCAATGACATCGGAAAGTTCTGGGATGGTTCGGGAACCAAAGGCGTCACCGGCATGTATCAGGCGGGCTTCTTCCCTATTATGATGTTCGGTTTGCCGGCCGCAGCACTTGCTATGTATCATACTGCTAAAACAACTAGAAGAAAACAGACGGCATCACTCATGTTAGCGGCAGGATTTGCGGCATTTTTCACAGGTGTTACGGAGCCAATTGAATTTGCATTTATGTTCCTTGCGCCGGCTCTATACCTTGTGCATGCCGCGTTAACAGGTTTGTCTTTATTCATCGCTGCAACATTTAAGTGGACTGCAGGATTTGGATTTAGTGCAGGGTTTATCGACTTTTTCTTAAGTTCGAGACTACCCCTCGCGAATAATCCTTTAATGCTGATTGTTCAAGGGCTCGTATTTGCAGTCATCTACTATTTCCTATTCAGATTTCTAATCACTACATTCGACTTGAAAACACCTGGTCGTGGTGATGATGAGGATTATGATGAGCAGGAGCTCGAAAATGACGTACAGACTGAAAATAAATTCACGAACATGGCGGCTAAAATTCATGACGGGTTGGGCGGTAATGATAACATCACATCGATCGACTTCTGTGCAACACGGTTACGCGTTGAAGTAAAAGATATGGACGCTGTAGACCAAAAGAAGATTAAAAGCACAGGTGTCCCAGGCATCAATGTTGTCGGTCCGCAAAGCATTCAAGTGATCGTCGGCACAAGCGTCCAGTTTGTCGCGGATGAAATCGAGAAAATGCGTAAATAAGGTACCATTGCGTGTTGTAATTATGAATAAAAAGTCAAAGGGATATCGACAAAGTTTTATATAGTCGATATCCCCTTTTATATTTTATGCAATTATAGTGTATTTTTCTGAATAGGTATGTGACAAAAAGTTATCGCTCAAGTTTATTTTCTTGAATAAAATCTTTTAAAATACCACCTAAATTCGGTGTACTCACTTCGTCTAATTCATAGTGAACACGCGTATAAGGTTTATTAATCGAAATGATTCGAGATAAATCCATCGGTGTTCCAATGATTACTGCATCACAGTCAGCCTGATTGATGGTTTCTTCGAGATCCTTCAATTGTTGTTCTCCGTACCCCATCGCTGGAAGAACGTTTCCAATATGCTGGTATTTTTCAAACGTTTCGATTAACGTACCAACTGCAAATGGACGTGCGTCAATGATTTCTTTCGCACCTAAACGCTCAGCCGCAAGAATACCCGCACCAATATTCATCTCGCCATGCGTCAGCGTCGGGCCATCTTCAACGACTAATACACGTTTTCCAACAATACTTTCAGGATTATCGACTGTAATCATTGATTCGGCTTTAATAATGGTGCTGTTCGGACTTACTTGTTTTATATTATTTTCAACGATTTGGACGGCCTCTGCTGTTGCACTATCGACTTTGTTTATGATCGCAACATCGGTTGTTCTTAAACAGACTTCTCCAGGATAGTATTTTAGTTCATGTCCAGGGCGATGCGGGTCCAACACAGTCACTGCCAAATCAGGTTCGAAGAAAGAAAAATCATTATTCCCCCCGTCCCATAAAATAACATCACAACCATCTGGATCATTTTCAGCTGCCTTTAAAATATCTGCATAATCAACACCTGCATACACGATATTTCCGCGTGCAACATGCGGTTCATACTCTTCCATTTCTTCAATCGTACAATTATGTTTCTTCAAGTCTTCCACTGTCGCAAAACGCTGAACACGCTGCGCATTTAAATCGCCATATGGCATCGGATGTCTAACCGCGATGACTTTCAAATCATGCTCAAGTAACGTTTCGATAACTTTTCGTGCCGTTTGACTTTTACCCGTTCCGGTTCGTACTGCGCAAACAGATATGACGGGCTTATTACTTTTTAACATCGTGCTTTTCGGACCAAGTACAGTAAAGTTAGCACCCGCTGCATTCACAATCGCACTCACGCCCATCACATCTTCATAACTGATATCACTGTATGCAAAAACACATTCATCCACTTTCAACTCTTTTATCAATTCTGCTAATTGATCTTGCGAATAAATCGGAATCCCTTCTGGATATAGTTCACCAGCTAATTCACTTGGATATTTACGTCCATCGATATCAGGAATTTGCGTTGCCGTAAAAGCAACAACATTATACGCTTCATTATTTCGATAATGCACATTAAAATTGTGAAAATCCCTTCCTGCAGCGCCTATAATTAGTACATTTTTTCTTTTCATATGTATGCCCTCCTACAATTACAATTACTAGTTATAATTATAACTCTTTTCGTATTTAAATACGAGCACTTTTTGTAATAAATAGATATTTTTCGCTTTTAAGGTACCTATGTACGGTGCAATTGTGATTATGGATGAAAATTCAAAGGGATATCGACAATGTGTATTGAACTGCTCCCTGTCAAGTAGACAGTGGAAATAATAAAATGGTTCTAAGCGGCTTTAGCTCTATATTCTATAGGGCTAAGGCCGTTTAATTTTTCTTGGTATCTCTCATAATTGTAAA
>NZ_JAAOIY010000002.1 GCF_013184495.1 Sporosarcina jiandibaonis
ACTCACCCATCCGCCGCTAACATTTAAAGAAGCAAGCTTCAATAAATGTTCGCTCGACTTGCATGTATTAGGCATGCCGCCAGCGTTCGTCCTGAGCCAGGATCAAACTCTCCATAATAGAGAAACTTGAATAGCTCGAGTTTCATTTTGCTGACTTTGAATCCGAAGATTCGTTTTTGTTTCGAATTAACGAAACGTTATATCTTGACGTTTTGCTGTTCAGTTTTCAAGGTTCATTATAGTAAGTAAGAACTTCACTTACATATTCATTTCTGCATTGCCGTCTCGTAACAGCAACTTTTATATCATACCAAATTGCGTTTCACATGTCAACAACAAATTTGAAAATAATTTATCGTTTTCTTTCAACGAACTCGCAACGTTTATAACTATACCATCTAATTATTTTAATTACAATAGCAAAATAATAGATAGTTAATTGAAATAACTCACGCCGATTTCCACAACACAATTTCGTGATGAGTTAGTTGTATCTGTAAAAGAAAAACGCCAACGAGACACGTTGGCGTTAATTTTTAAAACTTACTCTTCTTCATCGTTTCCATCTACTGCTTCTATAGAAGAGTCAGATTCATCTAATGGAGAATCGTCTTCTTCGGTAATTTGAGATTCGACTATTGTCTCATCATCTTCATCAGTACTATTTTCTTCGTCTTCATCTTTTTCGACTTTTGCAACCGTTGCAACAAGTTCATCTTCACCAAGACGAATTAAACGAACCCCTTGAGTACTTCTTCCGATTACGGAAATATCGCTAATGTCCATTCGAATTAAGATGCCATGAATTGTAATGAGCATTAAATCTTCTGAGCCATCAACTGCTTTCATTGCAACGAGTGATCCATTTCGTTCGGTAACATTGAGTGTTTTCAGTCCATAACCGCCACGTGATTGAATGCGATATTCTTCTTGTGGCGTTCGTTTTCCAAAACCTTTTTCTGTTACGACCAAGATTTCTTTTCCTTCATCCACAACATCCATGCCAACTGCAATGTCGCCCTTGCGTAAACGGATGCCGCGAACGCCGCCTGCTACACGACCCATGGATCGAATATCAGTTTCGTTGAATTTAATAAGCATGCCATCTTTTGTTCCGATGACAATTTCTTCTTCACCGCTTGTCATTTTAACCCCAATTAGTTCATCGTCTCCGCGTAATGTGAGTGCGATAAGTCCATTGGATCTAATATTTGCGAATGCTGAAACAGGTGTCCTTTTAGCTATCCCGTTTTGCGTAACAAAAAAGAAGTACTTATTTTCTTCGAATTCGGCTACTGGGATCATTGCTGTTACTTTTTCTTCTTTATCTACACCGAGCAAATTAATGATTGGAAGACCTTTCGCCGTACGGTTAAATTCTGGAACTTCATAACCTTTTGTTCGGAAAACGCGCCCCTTGCTCGTAAAGAATAGAATTGTGTCATGTGTTGACGTATTTAACAGATGTTCAACGAAATCATCATCATTTGTTCCCATTCCTTGAATTCCTCGGCCGCCCCGACGTTGACTTCGGTACGTGCTCGCTGGTAAACGTTTAATATAACCATTATGGGTAAGTGTTAGTACAGAGTTCTCGACTGGGATAAGATCCTCATCCTCAATCATTTCTGCACCGCCGAGTGTAATTTCAGTTCGACGATCATCGCCGTAACGTTCTTTCAACTCAAGTAATTCTTCACGAATAATGTCTAATAACTTCTCTTCATCTGCAAGAATCGCGCGAAGCTCAGCAATTAAAAGTTGAAGTGAATTATATTCTTCTTCAATTTTGTCACGTTCTAAACCTGTCAAACGTTGAAGACGCATGTCGAGTATTGCTTGTGCCTGTCGCTCAGATAAATTAAATTTATCGATTAAACCGGTCTTGGCTTCCTCGGTAGTCTTGGATCCGCGAATGAGTGCAATGATTGCATCTATATTATCGAGAGCAATACGCAAACCTTCCAAAATATGTGCGCGATCCTCCGCGCGTTTCAAATCATATTGCGTACGTCTGCGAATAACGACTTTTTGATGTTCTAAATAATGATATAGAATTTCTTTCAGTGCAAGAAGTTTCGGCTGACCGTCGACTAGTGCCAACATATTGACACCGAAGCTTGATTGCAATGCGGTTTGTTTATATAAATTATTTAATAATACATTGGCATTCGCATCGCGACGAACCTCGATAACAATCCGCATTCCTGTACGGTCTGATTCGTCTCTTAAATCTGTAATGCCTTCTATTTTTTTATCTCGAACTAATTCGGCAATTTTCTCTATTAATCGCGCTTTGTTTACTTGAAATGGTAATTCATTAACAAGTATGGTTTCTCTGCCATTTGCCTTTTGTTCAATTTCAACTTTCCCTCGGATAATAACTGATCCGCGACCAGTTTCATAGGCTCGTCTAATTCCGCTGCGGCCTAAAATAATTCCGCCTGTCGGAAAATCTGGACCGGGCATAATCTCCATTAATTCTTCAGTAGTGATTTCCGGGTTTTCCGATAGCGCCAATACAGCGTCTATTGTTTCTCCAAGATGATGCGGAGGGATATTTGTCGCCATTCCTACAGCAATCCCGGAGGATCCATTGACGAGTAAATTTGGATAACGGCTTGGTAAAACAATTGGTTCTCTTTCTTGGCCATCATAGTTATCTTGATAATCAATTGTATCTTTGTTGATATCACGTAAAAGTTCCATCGCAATTTTAGACATTCTAGATTCTGTGTAACGCATTGCTGCTGCAGAGTCACCATCGACAGAACCAAAGTTTCCATGTCCGTCAACAAGCATATAACGATAGTTAAAATCTTGTGCCATACGTACCATCGTATCGTAAACGGCACTATCACCATGCGGGTGATATTTACCGATTACGTCACCGACAATACGAGCAGACTTTTTATGCGGTTTATCCGCAGTGTTCCCTAAATCCTGCATTGCGTATAAAATACGGCGGTGAACCGGCTTTAGTCCATCTCTTACGTCCGGAAGCGCACGGGAAACGATAACGCTCATTGCATAATCGAGGAATGAAGTTTTCATTTCCGTACTAATGTTAATCCCTTGGACACCACGATTCGGCATATCTGCCATGTTGGTAAACTCCTTTCAGTACCTTCTGTTATTACGTGTCAATATTTTGTACATATTGTGCGTTTGCTTCAATGAATTTACGACGCGGTTCGACGTCATCCCCCATTAACTGTTGGAATGTCTCATCAGCCGTAATCGTATCTTCTAGTTCTACTTGCAATAATGTTCTTTGTTCTGGATCCATTGTTGTATCCCATAATTGTTCCGCATCCATTTCACCTAACCCTTTATAACGGGTAATGACAGGTTTTGGAGCTTGCGGTAATCCGTTCAAAATTTCGTTTAACTGTTCTTCTGTATAACAATATTGTTCGGATCTACCTTGTTTCACTCTGTAAAGTGGCGGTTGAGCAATGTAAATATATCCAGCTTCTACAAGCGGACGCATGAATCTAAAGAAAAAGGTTAATAAGAGTGTTCGAATATGAGCGCCATCGACGTCAGCATCAGTCATAATGACGACTTTATGATAACGTGCTTTTTCAAGCGCGAATTCTTCACCGATTCCCGTTCCTAGCGCGGTAATCATCATACGAATTTCAGCATTCCCCAAAATTCGATCTAATCTTGCTTTTTCCACGTTTAGAATTTTTCCGCGTAGCGGCAGAATTGCTTGGAAATGTCGATCACGGCCATTTTTAGCAGAACCGCCTGCGGAGTCACCTTCAACAATATACAATTCACTTATTGCCGGGTCACGGGAAGAACAGTCGGATAGTTTACCAGGCAAACTCGAAACTTCCAAAGCCGATTTTCTTCGTGTGAATTCACGTGCATTCTTTGCAGCCAATCGTGCTTGTGCCGCGATTAAACTTTTATCAATAATTTTATGAGCTGTTGATGGGTTTTCGAGCAAAAACCTTTGCAACCCTTCAGAAAATAGTGAGTTAGTAATCGTACTGACTTCAGAGTTACCCAATTTAGTTTTAGTTTGCCCTTCAAATTGGGGATCTGGGTGTTTTATCGAAATGATTGCCGTCAAACCTTCACGGACGTCATCACCGGATAAGTTTTGGTCCGATTCTTTAAGTGCTCCGTTTTTACGTGCGTAGTCATTGACAACACGCGTTAACGCTGTCTTAAAACCTGACTCATGCGTCCCGCCTTCATACGTATTAATATTATTCGCGAAGGAATGGATATTTTCTGAAAAACCGCTATTGTATTGCATGGCGATTTCAACAGCTATATCGTCTCGTTCACCTTCAATAAAAATAGGTTCTTCATGAATCGGTTCCTTATTTTTATTTAGATGCTCTACGTATGATTTGATTCCGCCCTCGTAATAGTAAGAGTCGGTTCTTCCACTGTCATCTCGTTCATCGAAAATGGAGACGCGAAGACCGCGGTTTAAATATGCTAGTTCGCGTAAACGATTTGCAAGAATATCATAATCGAATGTTGTCGATTCTTTGAATATCTCAGGATCTGCTTTAAATCGGACACTTGTACCTGTCTCTTCAGATGTTCCGACTTCCGTCAATTCAACTACGGGAATTCCTTTTTCGAATTTAATATAATATTTTTTTCCATTTAGACGAACGTATACTTCAGTAGTTTCCGATAATGCGTTTACTACGGCAGCACCAACTCCGTGCAGTCCGCCTGAAACTTTATAACCGCCGCCGCCAAATTTACCGCCGGCGTGAAGAACAGTCATAATCACTTCAACGGCAGGTCTTCCTGTGGATTCTTGAATCCCGACCGGAATTCCCCGGCCATTATCATCGACGCGAATCCAATCATCTTTTTCCATTGTCACTTCAATGTGATCACAATAACCAGCGAGCGCTTCGTCGATACTATTATCAACTATTTCCCAAACAAGGTGATGAAGTCCTCTCGAACTCGTTGTCCCAATATACATGCCGGGACGTTTTCGGACGGCCTCTAGTCCTTCTAGTACTTGAATTTGGGTTTCATCATAGGCCTGTATATTCTTTTCTTCCATTGCCAAGCTTGTTCACCTTTCCTTTCTGAACGTATACCACCTAGCATGGTACGTGCGTGCATAGGCACAAAAAAACATATTCTCACTCTTTTTTTACTACTGCACCTGCGTTCACTTCAAAAATATTAGCTTGACGAATCGTTTCATGATCAATTCCAGCTATATTCGTAGTTGTAACAAAGGTTTGAACTTCTCCCTGAATCGTGTTCAGTAAATGTGATTGTCGAAAATCATCTAATTCTGATAATACATCGTCTAAAAGCAATACGGGTGATTCTCCCACTTCTTGTTTCACAAGTTCAATTTCGGCGAGTTTCAAAGACAAAGCTGTCGTTCGCTGTTGACCTTGCGAGCCGAATGTTTGGATGTCGTACCCATTTACGAAAAAATGCAGGTCATCGCGATGCGGGCCGATTAATGTCAAACCTCTATCCAACTCGCGCGGCCGCATTTCAAGTAGTCTTTGTTCGAACACGGATTCCATTTCTTCCTGAGTCTGCCCCGATTCAATGCCTTTTAATGTTCCATACGTTACTTTTAGTGTTTCCATTCCGCGGGAAATACCTTTATGAATAGGTTCTGCCCATTTTTGAAGAAGTTCCATGAAATAAAATCTTTTACGAATAATTTGTACAGCCACTTGAATATATTGCTCAGTATATACATCAAACATGACATCATTAAAATTAGATTTACCGCGATTATCCCTTAATATCGCGTTACGTTGTTTTAATATTTTTTGAAAAGTCAAGAGATCATGAAGATAAACCGGAGAAATTTGACCAATTTCCATGTCGAGGAATCGTCTTCTGACAGACGGGCTTCCTTTCACGAGATTTAAATCCTCAGGGGCAAACATCACAACATTTAATTGCCCGATATAAAGACTTAAACGATTTTGTTCAAGATGGTTGACTCGCGCTCTTTTTCCTCTTTTAGAAATTACAAGTTCTAGAGGAAGGCGTCCATATTTGCGCTGGATGCTACCTTCTATTTTACCATATTCTTCGTCCCAGCGTATCAAATCACGATCATTTGATGTCCTGTGCGATTTTGCCATTGAAAGAACGTAGATTGCTTCCATGATATTTGTCTTTCCTTGCGCGTTTTCGCCAATTAATACGTTGATTTGCGGGGAAAAGGATAAATCAAGGGTTTTATAGTTTCGGTAATTAGTTAATGCAAGTTGCTCAATGAACATCCGATGAGCCATTTGTCTTTTCAATAATTTTAAATGTACCGATCTCAGGTAGTTTTATAATATCATCATGACGCAGTTTTTTTCCGCGACGTTGTTCCTCTTCGCCGTTTACATAGACGGTATGTTCATCAAGATACCATTTTGCCATACCGCCAGAACTAATCGCATTCGTCATCTTGAGTAGCTGACCAAGCGTTATGAATTCCGCATTTATTATTAAATCATTCAATTGGCGCACAACCTTTCATAATTTAGTGGTTCTTTCTATTTTACAAGAAGTTCGGCAATAAGTAAAAAAGGATAGTCAATTAGCGACTATCCTTTTTTATTAATATGTTCTGACCGGAAGTATCAGTTGAAGAATTGAGTCGTCATTCACTGATTTTAGTATAAATGGTCGCATTGCGCCGGTGAATTGAATTTCAACATCTTGTCCATCGATTGCACGTAAAGCATCCATCATGTACTTCGCACTGAATGAAATTTTCAATTCATCGCCTGTAACGTTAATGGCTTCTACCATTTCTTCTACATTTCCTACTTCTGGTGAATTTGATGAGATCTCGATGAATTTTCCTTCATCGGTTGAAAAACGAACAATGTTATTACGTTCTTCACGTGCTAATAATGATGCACGATCAATTGCTTGAAGTAAAGAACGACCGTTTACTGTTACCGATGTTTTATTTTCAGTTGGTATTAATCTTGATGTATCAGGATAATTTCCCTCGAGTAATCGGGAATAAAATAAAACATTAGCCGTCTTAAAGAGAATTTGTTGTTCAGTAATCAGAATTTCGATTGAATCATTATTGTCGGGCAATATTTTATTTAATTCTTGTAGACTTTTACCCGGAATAACAATGCTTAAAGGATCTGCCGGCATTTCTTCCGGGGAAGTAAGTCTTCTTGCAAGCCGGTGACTGTCCGTTGCTACGCAAGAAAGTTTGCCGTTTTCAGCTACCCATTGAACTCCAGTTAAAATTGGGCGTGTTTCTTGTTGAGACACGGCGAATACTGTTTCACGAATAATCGATTTCATCAGATCAGCTGGAAGCGAAAAACTATGTTCGTCTCTTACATCTGGAAGAACAGGATAATCGTCAGGATTCGAACCGATTAATTTAAATTCAGATTTACCTGAACGAATTAATGCTTGGAAACCATCTTTTACTTCGATTTTCACTTCATTTGTAGGTAGTTTGCGAACAATCTCACTAAATACTCTTGCTTGTAATACGATATTGCCACTTTCATTCACTTTAATGAGTTGTTCTCCGTCACGTTCTGCTGGAATGAATGTGCAGATTGTAATGTCAGAATCGCTTCCTGTCATTGTCATGCCGCTTTCATTCACTTCGATTTTTATTCCGGTCAAAATAGGAATCGCAACTTTTTGACTGATTGCTTTCATTACATCGCTTAATCCATCGAGAAGTTCATCTCTCTTGATTTCAAATTTCATGTCATACCCCTCGCCTATATATTTATATTAGTTATTTAAAATAGTAGTAATAGTAATAGGGCCTGTGGATACGTGGATAAGTACGATTTCATTACTGGTATCACGTTGTCCACATGTTCATAACTAGTTTATAAGTGTGCAGTAGTTATTCTAGGTTACTAACAGTCTAACCTCGCCCTAATAGTTTCTTTATATCTTGAATATCTTGTTGCAGCAATTTATCTTCTTTCAACATTGATCGAATTTTGTCATGTGCATGGATAACCGTTGAGTGATCTCGTCCGCCAAATTCAGAACCAATTTTAGGCAAAGAAAAATCAGTAAGCTCTCTTGATAAATACATGGCAATTTGACGCGGAAACGCTATTGCACGCGTACGTTTCTTCGCAGAAAAGTCTTCTAATCGAATATTAAAATGCCCACCGACTGTTTTTTGAATATCCAAGATTGAAACAGTGCGCGGAGTATCATTTGGAATGATATCTTTTAATGCATCTGCGGCTAAATCCATTGTGATATCACTATTGACTAATGAAGAATAAGCGACAACTCGTATAAGAGCACCTTCTAATTCTCGTATATTCGTATCAATTTGATTGGCGATATACATCATGACTTCGTTAGGAATATCAAGGAGTCCATCCGCTTTTGCTTTTTTACGTAAAATTGCAATTCTCGTTTCCAAATCTGGCGGCGTTATATCCGTGATGAGTCCCCATTCAAAGCGGGATCTGAGGCGATCTTCTAATGTTGGAATTTCTTTGGGCGGGCGATCACTGGATATGACGATTTGTTTGGATTCTTCATGGAGCGTATTAAACGTATGGAAAAATTCTTCTTGAGTTTGTTCTTTTCCAGCAAGGAATTGAATATCGTCAATTAATAGGACATCTACGCTTCGGTACTTATTTCGGAATTCGACGGCTTTATTGTCACGTATCGAATTGATAAATTCATTGGTGAACTTTTCAGATGTTAAATAAACTACTTTTGCATCTGGTTTTTGATCAATTACATAATGCCCGATCGCATGCATCAAGTGTGTTTTTCCTAAACCGACGCCTCCGTATATAAAAAGAGGGTTATAAGCCTTTGCAGGAGCCTCCGCGACAGCTAATGATGCGGCATGAGCGAAACGATTGCCCGAGCCGATGACGAACGTGTCAAACGTATATTTTGGATTAAGCATGCCAGCTGTAGAATTCGAATTTACCGTTTCAACCGTTTTTTCGATTGGTTTTGGTAACATAAAATCATTTTCCTGCATGTCTTTAGGCACGATAAATTGAATTAACCGATCTTCACCAGTTAATTCGGATAAAATACCGGTTATTAAATGGACATAATGATTTTCAAGCCAATCTTTAGAGAACGTGTTTGGAGCGGCGATTGTAACAATCTCTTCTTCATAAGAGATTAATTTCGTCGATTTGAGCCACGTTTCAAAACTAGGCCTTGAAATTCGTTCTTCTATTTGTGATAACACTTTAGTCCATAATTCTTCTAAGTGTTTCAACTAGTTACCTCCTTTACTATGTATTTTACATATGCAAAATATGTATTATACACATAATTCACTTGTGTGGATAACAATTATGCAAAAGTGGGGAAAAAATTATCCACAACGTATCAACAATTGTGGATAACAAATTTGTTTTTTATATTGTGCACAATTAAATCTTACTCATTGTAACAGGCAATGCTGATTATTACAAGGAGTCAAAGGGCTTATCAACAATTCGATTCATTGTTGATAAAACCGTTATCCACAGGCATTTACATGTGAAAATCTTGTCGATAACTGTCGACAGAGAAAAATTTGTTTAAAATTGTATGCACAAAGATATTTCTAGTTTTGATTATGAAATGTGGATAACTCTTTTTAAGCGCGGAAATGTTTAAGAGAGAGTTATAAAATAAATGATTGACATTTTCTTTGAATTTCTCTATACTTATTAGGACTGTCACGCGGTTTCAATGACAATCAAGCAGGAGGTGTCTTAATATGACAAAACGTACATTCCAACCAAATACAAGAAAACGTAGTAAAGTTCACGGCTTCCGTGCAAGAATGAGCACGAAAAGCGGGCGCAGAATTATCGCAGCTCGTCGGCTCAAAGGAAGAAAAAAACTTTCAGCATAAGGCCACTGACATCCAGTGGTCTTTTTTTTTGTAGAACTGTTTCGAAAAGGTTGATCTGGAACATGATGTTATGAAGATAGAACAACCTTTCCTGAATTTATATACATAATACTAGTAATGGAGCAGGTGTATTTTTAATGAATAAACGCCAGCGGATTAAAAAAGATAAAGAATTTCAATTGGTTTTTAAAAAAGGAAAATCATTTGCGAATCGACAATTTGTCGTTTATTGTTATCGAAAAGAGGGACAAGCGGAGTTTCGCATCGGACTCTCGGTTAGCAAAAAAATCGGGAATGCAGTGACAAGAAACCGCATAAAACGCTATATTAGACAATCCTTTTTAGAAATGAAAGATGAAGTCCAAAATGATATGGATTATATTATTATTGCAAGACATCAAGCTGCGACAAAAGATTTTCATGAAACTAAGAAGAGTTTACAGCATGTTTTACGCGTTGCACGCGTTATAAAAAAAAATCACAAGTAGAAACGTACATATGAAAATGATAAACTGTGATAAAGAAGATACGATTTGGGGGAGCCGATTTGAACAAAAGAATAGGACTAGTCCTTATGCTGACAATGCTGTCGTTATTTTTGGCAGGTTGTACTGAATTTAGTGAACCGATCTACGAAAGTAGCGAAGGATTTTGGAATAAATACATTGTTTGGCCGTTAGTTTCATTAATTACGCTTTTTAAAGACTTGTTAGGGACTTACGGTTATGGAATTGTTGCAGTAACGATTCTTATTCGACTTGTTTTATTGCCATTAATGATAAAACAAACACAGAGCTCGAAAAAGATGCAAGAAGTGCAACCTGAACTAAACGCTTTAAAAGAAAAATATAAATCAAAAGATGCGGTCACTCAAGAAAAATACCGTACAGAAATGCAGCGAATCATGACAGAACGAAAAATCAATCCAGCAGCGGGTTGTTTACCGGTACTCGTTCAAATGCCAATCCTTATTGGTTTTTATCATGCAATAAGCAGAATGAATAATACGCCGGAAATCGAGCTTGGATCGATTCTTGGGTTCCAACTTGCTACACCAAGTATCATACTTGCAGTTATTGCGGGAATCATGCAATTCATCGTTCTTCGTACTGGACCTGCAATGGGCAATCCGCAAATGAAAATGATGATGTATATTATGCCGATATTTATTGTTGTTATCGGTACAATACTACCCGCGGCACTATCGCTTTATTGGGTAATCGGTAACATTATTTCAGTCATTCAAAACTATTTCATATACAAACCATTCAAGAAAGAAGAAGTGGTACCTGCAAAAGTAGGAGGGAAAAGAAAATGACAATGATGACGCAAAGGGGAGCCACTGTTGAAGCGGCGATCGAAGCGGCATTACAAACACTCGATGTCTCCCGCGAGAAAGTAAAAGTTGAAGTACTTGATCAAGGTAGAAAAGGTTTTTTTGGTATTGGATCAAAAGAAGCAGAAGTGAAAATTACTGTCATTGAAAAAAAGAGTCCTATTGAAACAAATGTAAAAGAAGAGCTTGAAATAGAAGATAATGATTATAAAGACTCCTCAGTAGATGCAATTGATGAGAATCTTGTAGAAGATAGCTATTTAGAAGATGATGAAGATGCGATTCGTGAAACAGAACAGTATTTGATGAGCGTTGCGAAAGCGATGGGCGTCAATGATCTTGCTGTTTCTTATCAAATGGACGGGAAATATGTAAATTTCCAGTTAGAAAGTAAAAAAGCAGCGTTATTAATAGGGAAACGCGGTCAAACTTTAAATGCATTGCAACAATTAGGTCAGCTAGTTGCAAATAAATACTCTGGACAATTTAAAGTTGTACGTATCGATGTTGGCGATTACCGCAGTCGGCGCGAACAATCTTTGGAGCAATTAGCGGATAGAATGGCGGACCGGGCAGTTCGTACAGGACGAAAAGTGCAACTTGAACCGATGCCGTCATATGAAAGAAAAGTCATTCATCATTCGCTTTCGAGTCGATTGGATATCGAAACTTATTCGGAAGGCTCCGATCCATATCGTTATCTCGTCATCGAACCGATCAGGTAAAAATAGTATCCTGCAAAGAGTTATCGCACTCTTTGCAGGATTTTTTTATGTTTTAGAATCTAAATTATCCACAAAAATTATTACGAAGTACTATGACGTTGGACGTATTTATGTTAATATACTATGTTAGGAAGTCATGTCCGGAAATACGTTATCCACATGTGAGTAACTAATGAGGAAGGTGAGAACTATGCATTTTGATACGATAGCTGCAATTTCAACTCCGATGGGAGAAGGGGCAATTGCGATTGTCAGATTAAGCGGGGATGAAGCAATTCAAATCGCGAATCGCGTTTTCCAATCCCCGGGCGGAAAAAAGTTAATAGATGAACAATCCCATACAATCCATTATGGACACTTGGTAAATCCAGTATCAGGCGAAACTGTAGAAGAAGTAATGGTATCTTTGATGAAAGCTCCAAAAACTTTTACGCGAGAAGACGTCGTTGAAATAAATTGTCATGGTGGAATTGTTGCGGTAAATCGTGTGCTGGAGCTCATTTTAACGGAAGGTGCGCGTCTAGCGGAGCCTGGCGAGTTTACTAAGCGCGCTTTTCTTAACGGACGCATTGACCTGTCGCAATCAGAGGCGGTAATGGATTTAATCCGTGCAAAAACAGATCGCGCCATGAATGTTGCATTGGGTCAAATGGAAGGAAAACTTTCTAAACTGATAGGCAAATTACGAAATGCCTTAATAGAAACGCTTGCACAGGTTGAAGTGACGATAGATTATCCCGAGTATGATGACGTTGAAGAGATGACAATTCCTCTCATGATCGATAAATGCACATGGGTCAAAGAAGAAATTGATAAATTACTTCAAACTTCTTCTCAAGGGAAAATTTTAAGGGAAGGCTTATCTACGGTCATTATCGGAAGGCCGAACGTAGGGAAATCTTCGCTTTTAAATAGTTTAGTACAAGAAAATAAAGCCATTGTAACCGACATAGCGGGTACAACGCGTGATATAATTGAGGAATACGTCAATGTGCGCGGGGTTCCTCTTCGTCTTGTCGACACGGCGGGTATTCGCGAAACGGAAGATATTGTCGAACGGATTGGCGTGGAGCGATCAAGGCAAGTCTTAAAAGAAGCGGATTTAATTCTGCTTGTGCTAAATAGCGCTGAAGAATTGTCAATCGAAGATGAACGACTCTTTGAAGCAGTATCTGGCATGGATACGATCGTTGTGATCAATAAAACCGATCTACCTCAAAAAATTGATATGAAAAAGGTAGAGAGCCTTGCTGCCGAAGGAACAATCGTGACCACATCGCTTCTTCAAGACGAAGGAATCGATGAACTCGAAGAAGCGATTGCAAAACTCTTTTTTGAAGGAAATCTCGAATCAGAAGATTTAACATATGTTTCAAATGCTCGGCATATCGCATTGCTTCATAAAGCGCGTAAAACAATCGAATATGCGATTGAAGCAGCCGAATTAGGAGTTCCAGTCGACATGATACAAATCGATGTAACGCGTACGTGGGAAATCCTTGGAGAAATTGTCGGGGATACCGTGCAAGAAGGTTTAATAAATGAATTATTTTCTCGTTTTTGTCTTGGAAAATAAAAAAGGACAGGTATTGAATATTGAATACCGTCCGCATAGAAGGAAGGATAAAGAACATGCCAAACAAATTTGAAGCCGGCACGTTCGATTGTATAGTCATCGGAGCCGGTCATGCTGGTGTTGAAGCAGCATTAGCCTCGGCTCGTATGGGCGCTTCAACGCTTGTATTAACGTTAAATATAGATATGGTTGCTTTTATGCCATGTAATCCCTCTATTGGAGGACCTGCCAAAGGAATTGTTGTGCGTGAAATTGATGCACTTGGCGGTGCAATGGGGAAAGTCATCGACAAAACGCACATTCAAATGAGAATGTTAAACACCGGAAAAGGCCCGGCAGTTCGTGCGCTTCGTGCACAACTTGATAAAGTGCTGTATCAACAAGAAATGAAACGGATACTTGAAGAAGAGGAAAACTTAATTTTACGTCAAGCTTCCGTCGATGAGTTAATTATTGAAGATGATGAGGTAAAAGGTGTAATTACACAGGTCGGCGCAGTATATCGCGCTAAAACTGTAATCATCACGACAGGTACTTTTTTACGCGGGGAAATTGTTATTGGGGACATCAGATATTCAAGCGGTCCGAATAATCAAATGCCCTCCATTAAACTTGCGGATAATCTCCGTGAATTAGGGTTTGATATGGTTCGCTTTAAAACAGGAACGCCGCCTCGTGTTAATAGTCGAACGATAGATTATAGTAAAACTGAAATTCAACCGGGGGATGAAGAACCGCGTGCATTCAGTTTTGAAACGACAGAGTATATCTTGGATCAACTACCTTGTTGGCTCACTTATACATCACCACTGACACATGAAATTATTAATGAAAACCTGCATCTATCGCCTATGTATTCTGGAGAAAAAATTGGTCCAGGACCACGTTATTGCCCGTCAATAGAAGATAAAATCGTCCGATTCAATGATAAATCCCGTCATCAAATTTTCTTAGAACCAGAAGGTCGGAATACAGAAGAAGTTTATGTTCAAGGATTATCGACAAGTTTGCCTGAACATATTCAAAAAAGACTCATTGAAAGTGTTCCAGGACTTGAAAAAGCTGAAATGATGCGTGCTGGTTATGCGATAGAATACGATTCAATCGTACCTACACAACTAAAACCAACACTTGAAACGAAGAAAATCCGAAATCTGTATACAGCTGGGCAACTAAATGGTACATCCGGCTATGAAGAAGCTGCAGGTCAGGGAATAATGGCTGGTATTAACGCAGCTGCACGTGCACTCGGAAAAGAAGAACTTATTCTCGGCCGTTCTGATGGGTATATAGGTGTGCTCATTGACGATTTAGTCACGAAAGGCACGAATGAACCTTATCGACTTCTCACATCACGTGCAGAATATCGTTTGTTACTTCGTCACGACAATGCGGATCTTCGGCTTACTGAAATCGGTTATAAGCTTGGACTTGTTAGTGATGAACGCTATGCAAAATATACGTTAAAACAAAACCAAATTAATGAAGAAGTTGCTAGACTTCGCAAGGTCACTGTAAAACCTGCCGAACATGTTCATAAAATTATGCAAGAAACAACTAGTTCCGAATTAAAAGAACCAATGAAAGCTGCTAATCTCCTGAAACGTCCTGAAATCAGTTATGATCAGATTTCGAGAATCGTTCCACCTGAGGAAAAATTATCGAATGAAGTGGCTGAACAAGTTGAGATTTTCATTAAATATGAAGGTTATATTGAAAAATCGATGCAACAGGTTGAAAGAATGAACAAAATGGAAGATAAAAAAATCCCTGAAAATATCGATTACGATGCAATTTCTGGTATTGCATCGGAAGCGAAGAATATGTTGAACAAAGTAAGACCACTTTCAATAGCTCAAGCATCGCGCATGCCAGGCGTAAACCCAGCGGATATTTCGATTTTACTTGTTTATATCGAACAAGGCAGAATTGCAAAAATATCTAGTTAAGGAATGCGTGGAGTTGCTGGTGCGGAGACAATAGTTATCCGTGCCAGCTTTTTGTACATAGGGAGGAATGCATGTGAATAAAGAACAATTTCTAGCTGCTTTACAAGAACATGGAATAGAATTATCCGAAAAGCAGCAACAGCAATTTGATACCTATTTCAATCAACTCGTTGAATGGAATGAAAAAATGAACTTAACGGCGATTACTGATGAACCTTCTGTTTATTTAAAACACTTTTATGATTCCATAACAGCTGCTTTTTATGTTAATCTTGATAAAAAACTTACGCTGTGTGACGTTGGCGCTGGTGCAGGATTTCCGAGTATTCCCATTAAAATCTGTTTTCCTGAACTAGAAGTGACAATCGTGGATTCATTAAATAAACGGATTGGTTTTTTAGAACATTTAGCAAAGGAACTTAAGCTTGAAAATGTTAATTTTGTCCATGCAAGAGCAGAAGACTTCGGACAAAATAAAAAATACCGTGAACAATTCGATATTGTTACAGCTAGAGCGGTGGCAAGATTATCCGTTCTATCGGAATTATGTGTTCCACTCGTGAAAAAAGGCGGCCAATTCATTGCCATGAAGGGCGCGGCGGCTAAAGACGAATTAGTGGATGCTGAAAAACCTCTTGCTGTTCTTGGTGCGAAAATTCAAGACAAGCATTCATTTTTACTACCGATAGAAGAAAGTGAACGTAACATTTTCATTTTCAATAAGATGAAAAATACTCCAGGTAGATATCCTCGAAAACCTGGTATTCCAAATAAAACACCAATTCAATAAAATGTTTCACGTGGAACATTTTTTGATAGAAGGTTTATTTATATTTTTGTCGAATTAGTTATAATAGTACGGGGAAGTTTGAAAAGGTGGTGCAATGAATGAAAAGTCCTTTTTCACGTTTTTTTGGCGGGGAAAAAGAAGTTGATTTGGAAACGAGTGGGGAACGTCAAGAACAAGTTCAGAAAATTGCAATTGACGCGATAAGACCAAACAAGTATCAGCCTAGATCAATATTTTCTGAAGAGAAAATTGAGGAACTTGCAAGAACAATTCATACACACGGCGTAATTCAACCTATTGTTATTCGTTCCGCTGGTGATGGAAAGTTTGAAATTATTGCGGGTGAAAGAAGATATCGGGCAATGAGACTTCTTGAATGGACAGAAGTGCCAGCTATTGTTCGGGACTTAGATGATCGAGAAACTGCCTCCATTGCTTTAATAGAAAACCTGCAACGGGAAGAATTGACACCGATCGAAGAAGCCTTCGCCTATGAACAATTATTAGAGTTACACTCATTAACGCAAGAAGCATTAGCGCAAAGGTTAGGAAAAGGGCAATCTACAATTGCAAACAAGTTACGATTACTTAAGTTGCCGGATGAAATTAAAACGGCGATTATGAGGAAAGAATTATCTGAACGACATGCCCGCGCTTTAATGCCATTAAAAGATCCTGAACTTCAAATTGCGCTACATGAGGAAGCAATTGCGAACCAGTTAAATGTGAAGCAACTGGAAGAAAGGGTTTATAAAGTTTTAAATCCAGAGAAAGATTCTAAGAAAAAAGCTACGAAAAGGAAATCGGTTAGTCGAGATGTTCGAATTGCTCTGAATACTATTAAACAATCTCTTAGTCTGGTTTCTAAAAGTGGTATTGACTTAGAGACAGAGGAAGAAGATTCAGAGGATTTCTACACGATTACAGTAAAGATACCAAAGAAAAAGTAAAATACTCTTGCTCAGTCATGGCAGGAGTATTTTTATGACTTATAATATTATCTCTATGAATCTACTAATAAAGTTTTTAATAAAATAGAAAAATGAAGTAGATAAAATTTACAGGTAGGAAAGCAGGTGCAAGCGTGGGGAGAATTATAGCGATTGCCAACCAAAAGGGCGGCGTCGGAAAAACGACAACATCTGTAAATCTAAGTGCTTGCCTTGCCCATATAGGCAAAAAAGTCTTAGTAATTGATACAGATCCCCAAGGGAACGCTACAAGCGGGGTAGGGATCAATAAAGGAGACGTCCAAAACTGTATTTATGATGTTTTGATTGATGATGTTGATATAAAAGACGTTATTTTACAAACTAAAGTAGAAAATTTAGATATCATACCAGCTACAATTTCGTTGGCAGGAGCCGAGATAGAACTTGTTTCAACAATTTCAAGAGAAGTCCGAATGAAACATGCCATTCATGAAGCTAAAGAAATGTATGATTATATTATTATAGATTGTCCGCCTTCATTAGGTTTATTGACAATCAACGCATTGACGGCATCTGACGCAATATTAATACCAGTGCAATGTGAATACTATGCTTTAGAAGGATTAAGCCAATTATTAAGTACGATTCGTCTTGTCCAAAAACATTTGAATGAAGACTTAACAATCGATGGAGTTCTATTGACCATGTTTGATGCAAGAACAAACTTAGGTATTCAAGTAATCGAAGAAGTTAAAAAGTATTTTCAAGATAAAGTGTACAGAACAATTATTCCAAGAAACGTAAGACTGAGCGAAGCGCCGAGTCATGGAGAACCAATCATTGTTTATGATTCAAGATCACGTGGTGCAGAAGTGTATTTAGAGCTTGCAAAGGAAGTGGTGCACAATGGCTAGAGGTCTTGGGAAAGGGATTAATGCTTTATTTCCAGGCGAATCATTATCGAAAGCAGAAAAAGCAGAAAAAGCAGAAAAAGTCGAAAAAGTACATGTGAAAAGTATTAAGCCGAATCCATACCAACCACGGAAAGTGTTTGATGAGGTTGCAATTAAAGAATTAAGTGATTCAATCAAAGAACATGGAATTCTTCAGCCTATCATTGTAAGGAAAACTGGAATGACATATGAAATTGTAGTTGGCGAGAGAAGATTTCGAGCAGCAAAACTCGCAGGATTAGAAGAAATACCAGCAGTTGTCCGTGAATTGACCGATGAAGAGACTATGGAGCTGGCGATTCTTGAAAACCTTCAAAGGGAAGATCTCACTCCGATAGAAGAAGCAGAAGCGTATCATAATCTCATGGAAAATTTGAAACTCACGCAAGAACAACTCGCATTTAGACTCGGGAAAAGTAGATCACATATCGCTAATCACGTTCGACTACTATCTCTTCCGAAAAAAATTAGAGATACAATCACCGAAGGTAAGTTGTCGATGGGACATGGACGAACATTACTAGGTCTGAGAACTAATGAGCAAATGAAGGCAATTGCGGACCGAGTAATTAAAGAGGGTTTAAACGTACGCCAATTGGAAAGACTCGTACAAAAAATAAACGAAAATGTTCCACGTGAAACAAAAAGGAAAGAAACAGAAGATTTATTTTTAATGGAACGTGAATCGACACTAAGAGATTACTTTGGCACGAATGTAGTCATTAAGAAGAATAAAAACAAAGGTAAAATTGAAATCGAGTTTTTCTCAGAAGATGACTTAGAACGAATACTAGAATTACTTAATGAGTAATGGAGTACCTATTTTGCGAAATTGCAAAATAGGTATATTTTTAATTTATATAATGGAAGTGATAAGTTGATTTTATTCGGATCCATAATAAATGCGTTATTAATAGTGTTAGGAGCAATCTTCGGTAGATTTTTACATAACATACCTGAACGTATGAAAGAGACTGTGATGTACGGAATTGGTTTAGCGGTTTCAGTTATCGGGATTCAAATGACATTTGAAAGCACTCAGGTACTCATTGTTATCGTAAGTATAGTAGTAGGCGCTGTCATTGGTGAATGGATAGATCTTGATGAGTTAGTAAATAAGTTAGGCCATTGGATTGAGAGTAAGATGCCTGCGAAAAAAGAAGGTCCCGGAGTCGCTCAGGGGTTTGTAACGGCTACGCTCATATTTGTTATTGGATCCATGGCGATTATCGGCGCTATTGATAGCGGTTTAAGAAATGATCATGATGTACTTGTGATGAAAGGCATTATCGATGGTTTCACTTCAATTATATTAAGTTCCACGCTTGGAATCGGTGTTGCTATAGCAGCGGTACCGGTATTTTTATATCAAGGCATTATCACGATATTTTCAACGCAAATCAGCAAGTATATACCTGATGAGCTATTGAACTTTTTTATATCGGAGATGACAGCTACGGGCGGACTTATGATTTTAGCGATAGGATTAAACTTAATCGGAATTACTAAAATCAGAGTTGCTAATTTAATTCCGGGCATTTTAGTCGTGGCAGTTGTTGTTTCAATCGTTTATGTTCTATAATTTAGAACGATTATTGGCAAGCTGTAAAGCGCGAGCAATTGTCCGGCTCATTTCAAAAGGAAGATGAAGGCGCGTACTTTGCAGAACCGCGTATTCCATAAAGCCGCCGATGTTAACTATTCCTTTAATCGAAACATTACCCACTGCGGGCAAGTTTTTTCCGACAGCTAGTCCAGGCAGCATTGAACCATCTTGAACGATAAGTTGTCCGATTGAACTTTCTTTTCCGAGGCAAGCATCAATCGCAACTATGTAAGCGTTCGGAGTTTTAATATAGACATCTTTAATATGTTGTTCCAGATTAAGAGCGTGTAGCGGGCTTTCAAGAGTTCCGATGACAGGGAAGGGGAAAGCTTGGAACTCTGTTAACCTAGACCCTGTGAGAGGCCCTAGAGCATCTCCAGTGGAGCGGTCAGTCCCGATACAGAAAAAAACGAGATCTGGGCTATGAAATGGAATATGTTCGAGAAAAAACGTACTTAATTTCCAAATAGCACCCGAATCTTTATAATGGATACGATAGTCGTATGTTGTTGTAACTGCAGCTCTCATGTGAACTCTCCATTTCAATTTTTAATAAGTATATGCAAACTGAAAGGCGATTATACGAGAGGAGGAGTTATGTGGAGGAATTTGATGAGAAAGCAAAGAAATTCGAGAAGTTTATATTTAACCAAGAAACTTGGGTTGATTTAGGAGTCTTAGCGCTTAAAATTGCAGCTATTGTGGTGGTCGCAATGATTGTCGTTGCAATTGGTAAAATGATAATTCGAAGAATGTTTACGCTGAAAGTTAAAACCCGATTACGACCGTCCGAGCGGCGGGAAAAAACGTTGTTAAAGTTGCTGGAAAACACGCTTGCTTATGTTGTTTATTTCTCGGCAATCCTTGCAATTTTGGCGGAGTTCATGAATATAAGCGGTTTGTTAGCAAGTGCAGGGGTCCTTGGTTTGGCTGTGGGATTTGGCGCTCAAAGCTTGGTGAAAGATATCATTTCAGGATTCTTCATTATTTTTGAAGATCAATTTTCAGTTGGAGATTATGTAGAAATCGGCACGACGATGGGGACTGTTGAAGAAATTGGACTTCGAACGACGAAAATCAGTGCATACGGCGGGGAAATCCATATCCTCCCGAACGGCAGTATCACCCAGGTTATCAATTACTCGATTAATAACTCGCTTGCAATAATCGATGTGCGAATCGGCTATGAAGTGGATATTAACCGAGCGGAATCGTTGTTAGAGGAATTTTTAACTACTTTGCCGATTGGGTATGGCGGCTTAATCGCAAAACCCACATTGATCGGTGTACAAGATCTTGCTGTTTCGGAAATCGTCTTTAGAGTCACTGCCGAGACAGAGCCTGTGATGCAATGGGCGTTCGCTCGCAAATTCAGAAAAGATTTAAAGGTCTTTTTAGATAAACATGGCATCGAAATTCCATATCCTAAAATCATGACTTATCAAGGGAAAGAGGGGATCAGTGAAGATGAACAATAAAGAGTTCGCTTTAAACGATATTGTTGAAATGAAAAAACAACACCCTTGCGGAACGAACGCATGGAAAATTATACGAATGGGTGCGGATATACGCATTAAATGTGAGGGTTGCGGACATAGCATTATGATGCCGCGAAATGAATTTGCGAAGAAGATGAAAAAGGTAATTGAAAAAGCCATCTAAATGAGGAAATGGACATTTATAGTCCCACTCCTTATACTAGAAGAGTTGTATTTAATAAAATATTAAGAATTGATATAGATGAAAGGTAGTTGACTTTAATGTCATTAACAGCAGGAATTGTCGGTCTTCCGAACGTTGGAAAATCTACACTATTTAACGCAATTACAAAAGCGGGAGCAGAAGCTGCCAACTATCCGTTTTGTACGATTGATCCAAACGTCGGTATTGTCGAGGTGCCAGATGAAAGACTTGCAAAACTGACTGAGCTTGTTACACCAAAGAAGACGGTTCCGACAGCTTTCGAATTTACTGATATTGCGGGAATCGTAGAGGGCGCAAGCAAGGGTGAAGGATTGGGGAATAAATTTTTATCCCATATTCGTGAAGTCGATGCGATTTGTCAAGTTGTTCGTTGTTTTGCGGATGAAAACATTACACATGTATCCGGAAAGGTTAATCCGATCAATGACATCGAGGTTATTAACCTTGAACTGATACTTGCTGACATGGAAAGCGTCGATAAAAGACTAGAACGCGTGACTAAGATGGCAAAACAAAAAGATAAAGAAGCCATGTTAGAAGAGCCGGTATTGTTGAAATTGAAAGACGCATTTGAAAATGAACGTCCAGCGCGTTCAGTAGAATTTACAGATGATGAGTTTTCTCTAATTAAAGGCATGCATTTATTAACGATAAAACCGATGCTTTACGTCGCAAACGTTGATGAAGATGAAATAGCCAATACAGAAGAAAATGAATATGTGAAAGCAGTTCGCGAATTTGCAAAAACGGATAACGCAGAAGTGATTGTGGTATGCGCGAAAATAGAAGAAGAGATGGCCGAGCTTGATGATGAGGATAAGGAAATGTTCCTCGAAGAACTCGGTATTCAAGAGTCTGGATTGGATCAGTTAATCAGAGCGACTTATAATCTACTCGGCTACGCAACCTACTTCACGGCGGGTGTTCAAGAAGTTCGTGCATGGACATTCCGTAAAGGGATGAAAGCGCCGCAATGTGCTGCAATTATTCATACAGACTTCGAAAGAGGATTCATCCGCGCAGAAACGGTTGCCTATGATGATCTAGTCGAAGCGGGTTCGATGGCTGCGGCAAAAGAAAATGGGAAAGTCCGACAAGAAGGAAAAGAATACGTCGTCCAGGACGGGGATGTAATCCTCTTCCGTTTCAACGTATAATTGCGAAAAAAGAACTCTTTACGTTAGCTAACAAAGCGTAAAGAGTTCTTTTTAATGATTAATTTTTTCAGGAGAATAAACATATAAACGGGGCAATTGAGGATCGTCTTTTATGAGCCAATCATCGGGTAACTTCTTCAGTTGGTTATACATAGCGAAATCACCGACAGCTCCGCCAATTAAGAGCGCGGATAATATAACAAGCACGCCACTGCCGAAATAAAGGCCGATGAGGGCCGGCAGGATGCCTGTTAACCAGAACGGCAGCAGGAGGGCTTTCCGTATCGCGCGGTTCGTCATGAGCATATCCGTCGTTGCATAGGCAATGCCCGCTTTTAAGTTAATGCCGACATTCATTCTTTTCCACGGAACATTTGCGAATACGCGGAATCCGAATAAATGAAAAAATTCATGTAAGACGACCAAAATAATATAGCCGCCAAAAAACAATAGCAAGGTATAGCCGGTTAAATTGAAATAAAACCCTTCTTCAATTATAAAGTGAATCAGGAGAAGAATAGCTAGCGGTATAATTGTAAGGTAAATACCTTTCTTTGCAATGGTGTTCAAATCGACATCAACAATTTCATCTGGCACGGGAAGTTCATTCATAAACGTCACCTCATTTTCAATTATAGTATAAAAGGTTGTATAATAGATAGAATCATGGTAGTATGTATTGATGTGAGTAATACAATTACTTGCTCCTTGCCCGCTGTCATCAGCAGGGCCAAAGTCCATAAGGAGGTGACTAAAGATGAGAAAATACGAAATTATGTACATTGTGCAACCAACAATTGAAGAAGATGCAAGAAAAGCGCTAATCGAACGTTTCGATGAGGTTCTTACATCAAATGGTGCAGAAATCATCGAGTCGAAAGAGTGGGGAAAACGTCGTCTCGCTTATGAGATCAACGACTTCCGCGAAGGTTATTACCAACTCGTGACTCTTAACGCTGAAGAAAATGCACTCGAAGAATTTAAACGTCTTGCGAATATTAACGAAAACATTATTCGCCATATGGCTATTCGCCTTGATGCTTAATCTATTTATAGATGACGTAACAGTTGAAACCTACAAGATGATGAGGGAGGTCGAATTCTGATGATTAACAGTGTCGTTTTAGTTGGCCGCTTAACAAAAGACCCTGAGCTTAAGTATACACAAGGTGGTGTTGCGGTCACTCGTTTCACACTCGCTGTGAACAGACCATTCACAAACCAACAAGGTCAGCGCGAAGCTGATTTCGTTAACTGTGTAACTTGGCGCAAGCAAGCAGAAAACACAGCGAACTTTTTAAGGAAAGGCAGCCTTACTGGAATAGAAGGTCGTATACAGACGAGCAACTTTGAAGGTAAGGATGGCAATCGTGTCTTTATGACAGAGGTTGTAGCTGATAGCGTGCAATTCCTTGAACCGCGCAGTGCGAATGCTGGCGGAAGGTCCGAAGAGGGTTCGAATGCGCCTTATCAAGGAGCACCGTTCCAGGGAGGCGCTCAACAACAACAGCCATCGTATCAGCAATCGAATTACCAACCAAATCAGCAAAATTATACACGTACAAACGATGATCCATTTTCGACAGGCGGAGGTCCGATAGAAGTATCGGACGACGACTTGCCATTTTAATGGAATCATTGACATTGTACCAAACTTTAATATAGGGAATAGAGAATTATTCCTTTTACCAAGGAGGTAAATGATATGGGACAACGCCGTGGAGGCCGCAAACGCCGTAAAGTATGTTATTTCAACTCAAATAACATCACGCACATCGATTATAAAGATACTGACCTACTTAGAAAATTCGTTTCTGAGCGTGGAAAAATCTTACCTCGTCGTGTAACTGGAACTAGCGCTAAATATCAGCGTAAACTTACAGTTGCGATTAAACGTTCACGTACGATGGCACTTCTTCCATTTAGCTCGGAAGAAAGATAATCTGACAATATATAGACCGTCTTACACTGGCATAATCCAGTCTAGGACGGTTTTTTACTTTATCTCGCTTGGACAGATATAGGAACGTATATTCTTCTTTGGTTTATAAACAGTAATCATGATATAATTAAAGTTATGACAAACAATTATTAATCGGATTCTGTTATCGCTGAATATATATAGAAATAAGCATTCGAATCATCGGAGGAATACATTATGCAAGATAATACAAAACGCATTACAAACGGAATGTTGATGATTGCATTATTTACGATCTTACTGACTGTTTCAATTTATATTCCGTTAGTAGGCGGCTTGACAGCACTTTTTATTCCACTACCCATTATTCTCTTCAGGTTACGTTATGACCGACTTGCATCCCTTCTCATACTAATAATTAGTGTAATGTTATCTGTCGCGGTTGGCGGACTAGTACTAGTGCCAATTGCGCTTATTTGCGGCATTATTGGATTTGTTATCGGGGATACAATCAGACTTGAAAAAACCAAATTGTATACGTTCATGGCAACTGGATTAACACTATTGCTAAGCCTCGTCTTGACATATGTTGCGGCAGTACTGCTCTTTGGTGTTAATGTTGTTGACGAAATGATGAGTGGATTAGAGAAAACGCAAGAATTTATATCCGCCACTTTGGTAGACTACGGAGAACTGCCTGAAAATTTTCAAGCTCAAATGAATGATATGATTGCATTTTATGAACTTGCCATCCCATCGTTTATTATTATTATTTCCTTTAGCATAGCCTTTCTGATTGTTGTGCTTAACTTGTTCGTTGTTAAACGATTTGGATATGACCCGCCCAAGTTCCCATTGTTCAGGAACATGAAATTGCCAGTTATTCTTTTATGGTGTTATTTAACCGTGATGTTACTACCTTTATTTGCACCGCCAACACAAGGATCTACTATGGAACTTACCATCGTGAATGCTTCCGTGATCTTAAGGTTTTTATTTTTTATCCAAGGGATTTCATTTCTTCATTATTATTTAAATGAAGCAAGATTACCGAAATGGTTGAATGTCATTTCAACTGTTATTGCCATATTATTAAGTCAACTAACAATTTTACTTGGTGTACTTGATGTAGGCATGAATATTCGGGCATGGATCGGGAGAAACAAATCGAACTAGGAGATGACAACAATGAACTCTTTTTTCAGGAAAAGATCAATACGCTATCCATTAGCTGCGTTGTCGCTTCTTGGATTGATGGCGGCAGTGTTTTTGCTTATGTTTCAATTTTGGCCAGGGCTTATTTTCTCTGTTTTATTCGTATTAGCGATTGGAATTGCGTGGAAAACAGAAGAACAAACCTATCTTGAAACTGAAAAACATATTCAAACACTTTCCTATCGCATGAAAAAAGTTGGGGAAGAAGCACTTCTCGAACTGCCAATCGGAATTATACTCATAAATGAAAAAAGAGGAATAGAGTGGGCAAACCCATATGCCTCTAATATATTCGAGTTAGATTCGCTAATCGGGAAAGAATTGGCTGACCTCTCTGATCAGTTATATTCGATTGTAGATCATCCAGATGATGAGCAGGAAATTCTGGCCGTGAACGATAAATCTTATAAAGTATCCTACAATGCGGAAGAAAAGCTGATTTACTTATTTGATGTTACGAAGCAATTGGCTATCGAAACGCTTTATCATTCAGATCGAACGGTTCTAGGAATTTTACTCGTCGATAACTATGACGAACTTTCCCAGGCGATGGACGACCAGACGAGAAGCCAACTGAATTCACTTGTAACCTCACTTGTCTCAAAGTGGGGGAAAGAAAACGGGATTTACGTCAAACGAATTGCATCCGACCGATTTTTAACTGTTTTCAATGAAGCTTCTCTCCGTCTGTTAGAAAAAGCAAGATTTTCAATTCTTGACGATATACGCGAGGCGACAGAAGAACAAAGCACTGCACTAACGTTAAGCATCGGGGTAGGTACGGGTTCAACATCCCTCATCGAACTTGGAGAACTTGCGCAGTCGAGTCTGGATTTAGTGCTTGGACGCGGAGGCGACCAGGTGGCAATTAAGCAAGTTGATGGAAAAGTTAAGTTTTACGGCGGAAAAACAAATCCTGCCGAAAAACGAACGAGAGTCCGTGCAAGAGTAATTTCGCATGCACTGCGCGATTTAATACAGGATAGTGATAAAGTTATTATTATGGGACATAAATTTCCGGATATGGATGCGATTGGCGCATCAATCGGTGTAAGAAAAATGGCACGCATGAATAACGTGGATGGTTACGTCGTCATTAACTATGATGAACTCGACGCAAGTGTTACTCGCTTAATGCATGAAATACACCAAGACGAGGAATTGTATTCTCAATTCCTAGAGCCGGATGACGCTTTATCAATGCTAACCGAGCAATCGCTTGTGATTGTTGTCGATACACATAAACCAAGCATGGTCATTGATGAACGGATACTGGAAAAGACGGAAAAAGTTGTCGTGATCGATCATCATCGACGCGGTGAAGAATTTATAAATAATACGATGCTCGTCTATATGGAGCCGTATGCATCATCTACCGCGGAATTGGTTACAGAACTGCTCGAGTATCAGCCGAAACATGAAAAATTAACGATGCTAGAATCGACAGCGCTTCTTGCAGGCATCATCGTCGATACAAAAAGCTTTACACTGCGTACAGGCTCTAGAACGTTCGAGGCGGCATCATTCCTTCGAACAAACCGTGCAGATACCGTTCTCGTTCAACGCTTGTTAAAAGAGGATATAAACACGTACATGGAACGAGCAAAAATTATTGAAACTGTAGAATGGCTGGAAAAAGGAATCGTTGTTGCTAGAGGAAATGAAGATACTGTTTATGGTTCTGTTCTTATAGCGCAAACTGCAGACATTTTACTAGCCATGCAAGACGTTTCCGCTTCATTCGTGGTTGCGTTACGAGCAGATGGAAAAGTCGGCATCAGCGCCCGTTCACTTGGCGAAATCAACGTCCAAGTCATAATGGAAGAACTCGGCGGCGGCGGTCACTTAACGAATGCTGCATGCCAAATAGATGCAGATTCCATAGAAGAAGCTATAGATAAATTAAAATTAATTATTAAAAACAAAATGGAAGTAGAAAGGGGATAATCATAATGAAAGTGATTTTTATAAAAGATGTTAAAGGTAAAGGCAATAAAGGCGATGTAAAGGATGTTTCAGTAGGTTATGCTCAAAACTATTTACTAAAAAACAACCTGGCAATCGAAGCGACACCGGCCAATTTAAGCAAATTAAAAGGGCAGCAAAAACGCGAAGAGAAAAATGCAGCTGCAGAGTTAGCAGAAGCAAAAGTATTAAAAGAAAAAATCGAGAAAGTTACAGTTGAAATGAAAGCAAAATCTGGTGAAGGTGGACGTTTGTTCGGATCCATCACGTCGAAACAAATCGCAGACGCACTTAATAAAGAAAATGGCATTAAAGTCGATCGTCGCCGCATGGATTTGCCCGAGCCGATTCGCTCACTAGGTTATACAAATATTCCAATCAGAATTCATCAGGAAGTCACGGCGACATTAAAAGTACATGTTACAGAGGAAGCGTAAGGAGATATGAATCATGAATGAGATGATCGATCGAATTCCACCCCATAATAACGAAGCGGAACAGTCGGTCATCGGCGCAATATTCCTGGAACCGCAGGCGTTGATCACCGCTGCTGAAGTGTTAGTGCCTGAAGATTTTTATCGGATGGCTCATCAAAAGATATTTACGACGATGCTAAACCTGAGCGACCGGGGACAAGCAATCGATGTTGTGACTGTCACAGAAGAACTATCCGCTAAAAAAGAACTGGAAGATGTCGGCGGGATTTCCTATCTAACCGAAATCGCAAACTCTGTCCCGACGGCGGCGAATATTGTCCATTATGCCAATATAGTTGAAGAAAAGGCATTACTTCGCAGACTAATACGCGTCGCTACGACGATTGTTGAAGATGGATATACACGCGAGGATGAAGTAGAAGCGCTTCTGTCCGAGGCTGAAAAAAGTATGATGGAAGTCTCTAACCGCAAGAATGCAGGAGATTTCAAACACATAAAAGATGTGCTTGTACAGACGTATGATAATATCGAACTTCTGCATACTCAAAAAGGCGATGTAACTGGAATTCCAACAGGTTTCACAGACTTGGATAAAGTCACCGCGGGATTTCAACGCAACGATTTAATCATAGTTGCAGCGCGTCCATCCGTTGGTAAGACGGCATTCGCATTAAACATCGCTCAAAATGTCGCGACAAAAACGACTGAAAATGTGGCGATCTTCAGTTTGGAGATGGGTGCTGACCAGCTAGTTATGCGGATGCTCTGCGCGGAAGGTAATATAGATGCTCAAATAATGCGAACGGGAGACCTTCAAGCGGAGGATTGGCGCAAATTGACGATGGCAATGGGAAGTCTTTCGAATGCTGGTATTTTCATAGATGATTCATCAGGTATTCGAGTTAACGAGATTCGTTCAAAATGTCGCCGTCTTCAACAAGAACACGGCCTTGGAATGGTTATCATTGATTACTTGCAGCTTATTCAAGGAAGCGGAAGATCTGGTGAAAACCGACAACAAGAAGTTTCCGAGATTTCCCGTTCATTAAAAGGATTAGCGAGAGAATTAGAAATACCTGTAATCGCATTATCCCAACTTTCACGTGGCGTCGAACAACGACAAGACAAGCGTCCGATGATGTCAGACTTGAGAGAATCAGGAAGTATTGAGCAAGATGCAGACATAGTCTCTTTCTTATATCGCGAAGACTATTACGATAAAGAGACAGAGAATGAGAATATGATAGAAATTATTATTGCAAAACAACGTAATGGTCCGACGGGCACGGTTACGCTTGCCTTTGCTAAAGAATACAACAAGTTTGTCAACGTTGATTGGAGTCAACATTCACCGCAAGGTTTTTAAACTCATTCAATCAATCTATCGAAGACACCTTATTAACCAAGTAATTTTGGTTAACAAGGTGTCTTTTTTATTGAAGGATGGATGAAATTGGTTTTAGGTAATCGGCAATATGACAAAAAGACTTGGTAATAGGTCGAAATATGTATAAAAGCGGAAAATAAAACAAAAAATGCACTTTATTGCCTACCGGTTTCAAGAAAATGGATGCTATTATACATTTTCTTTACAAAGCTCGACAATTCAACAATTAGTCAAAAAGATGTGATAAATTATAGAAGGTGTAAAAATACAATTTACTAGAATCAAAGCAATATCTATATATCTTGATGGCAAGATGGAAGGGGATTTATCTACATGTTTTTAAATAGAATATCAGATAATGAGGATTCACCACCTAATTTTAAATGGGTGTCAAAATTAGTCGGAAAAATTCTTATTATCTTGTTGCTCACTGGATTCAGCACAGAGGCAACATTCGCAGAAGAAGCTGAATCGGAGATCCAAACGATTTACCATGTTTACTGGAAAGGCGAGCATATAGGCGGTCTTTCCGATAAAACAAAGTTAGACGAATTGAAGTCTCTGAAACTTGATAAAGCAGCCAAAGAATTCGAAGACTTGTCCTTAAAAATTTCAACGGATCTATCAATCGTTCCTGAACGGGTTTTCGAAATAGGAATTGAGGATGCTGTAGTCATCGAAAAACTTCAAAAGCTAGTATCCGTTGAAGCAGAAGCAGTCGGAATTGAAGTTGACGGGGAGCGGCAACTCAACGTCAAAGATAAAACAGCTTATGATGAAGTAATTCGAGCGCTAAAACTACAAACAGTTACCGAACAGGAACTGATTGATTTTGAGAAATCTACTAAAGATATACCACCATTAAAAGAAAATGAAACGCGAATTACTAAAATAGTTATGAATGCAGACTTGAATGCAATCAAAGCCGTTGTACCACCGAAAGAAGTAATGACTGTTGATGAAGCAGTTAAACTTTTAAATAAAGGAACGTTAGAAGAACAGAAATATACGATTCAAAAAGGTGATGTACTTAGTAAAATTGCCAATGCGCATGGGATGGCGACGGCCAAGTTACTTGAAATTAATCCGGGATTGAACGAAAATTCGGTCATAAAACCTGGTGAAAAAATCAATGTAACGAAATTAGAACCGCTCGTAGAAGTTAAGGCGTACTTCGAGTCGAAGAAGAGAGAAACGATTTCTTATAAAAAGGTTTCTAAAGATGACAATAACCTCAACAAGGGCGATAGGAAAGTAACAAAAAAAGGTTCCGATGGAGAGAAAGTTGTTACTGAACAAATTATCAAACAGAATGGAAAAGTTATTGGAAAAAAAGAACTTGAAGAAGAAATAATTGTTGAACCAACAGATGAAATAACAGTCGTCGGAACGAAAGTAATGCCCTCAAGAGGCGAGGGATCGTTCAAGTGGCCTGCGGTTGGCGGCTATGTATCAAGCAAGATGGGGACGCGTTGGGGCAGACTGCATCGAGGAATAGATATAGCTAGACCTTCATCACGTTCCATATTGGCTTCAGATAACGGCGTTGTCGTATCCGCTGGTTGGAGCGGAGCTTATGGCAATAGAATTGAAATCGATCATAACAATGGGTACAGAACATTGTATGCGCACTTATCTTCGATTGACGTAAGCGTGGGTCAAACAGTATCTAGAGGATCTAAAATAGGCGTGATGGGCTCCACAGGCCGCTCTACAGGCGTTCATCTTCATTTTGAAGTAACAAAAAATGGCTCCCTTGTGAATCCTTTAAGTGTATTGAAATAATTAAAGATAGATAAGTTGAAAATGAAAGTACAGGAAGAGGTATAGTAAATCTTTTTCTGTACTTTTTGTATATAAAAATCCCATATTAATCTACTTATTACCAGGAAATAACTACGAGGTAATGCGGTTTAGAACGTGCGAAAGCTTGTAAAGAGTGGTAGAGTAGTAGGAACAATGATGAGGCGCTGGTAGAGCGGGAAAGGAATAAAACATGCAAAATAAAACAATTTTAGTTGTTGATGATGAAAAACCAATTGCTGATATACTTGAATTTAATTTGAAAAGAGAAGGTTTTATTGTTTATTGTGCATATGACGGTGAAGAAGCCCTCAAGAAAGTTGAAGAGGTTTCACCGGATTTAATGCTTCTAGATATAATGTTGCCTAAGGTAGATGGCATGGAAGTATGCCGCGAAGTACGAAAAAAGTATGACTTTCCGATAATTATGTTGACTGCCAAAGACTCTGAGATTGATAAGGTTCTCGGTCTTGAACTAGGAGCAGACGACTATGTTACTAAACCATTTGGAACTAGAGAACTTATTGCGCGGGTGAAGGCGAATTTGCGCAGGCATATGAAAGTTGAATTAGAAGAAAACGAGAATGAGACAAATAATATTACAGTCGGGAACTTGATTATTCAACCCGATGCGTATTTAGTGTTGAAACGCGGAGAAACGATTGAATTGACACATCGTGAATTCGAATTGCTTCACTATTTGTCAAAGCATGTCGGACAAGTTATGACCCGCGAACATCTTCTTCAAACTGTTTGGGGTTATGACTATTTTGGCGATGTGCGTACGGTAGATGTTACCATTCGTCGATTACGCGAAAAGATCGAAGATAATCCAAGCCATCCAGCATGGATTGTAACTAGACGCGGCGTCGGTTATTACTTACGAGATCCGGAACAGGAGTAACTAGCATGCAGAAAGTTAGTTTTTTTAGGTCCATCCACGTAAAACTCGTACTCATTTATGTATTGCTCATATTGATAGCGATGCAAATCATTGGACTTTATTTTGCTAGAGAGCTTGAAGAAACGTTAAAAACCAACTTTACTACTTCTATTGCAGACAGAATGAAAATTGTCGAATATAGCGTGCGCGAAGAAATGCTAAAAGAGCGATCAGAGGACGATCCGAAACTCGAAACGAGTTTATGGGCCGTCCTTTCGGGGTTTACCTCAGATGATATTATTGAAATTCGCGTCATTGACTCCCGAAACCGAATCTTGGCATCTAATGTTCTTGATAATCAATCTATGATCGGTCAACGTTCCATGGATGACATTGTAAGGCGGTCCATTGCATCAGGGTCTCCGAGCGAAAACATATACCTTGATAAACATACTCGAAAACGCGTCATGGTTTGGGTCACTCCTATTAAAGTCGAAGATGAAGTATTAGGAACATTATATCTTAAATCGAATATCGAAAAAATGTTTAAACAGATGGACGAAATCAACCAAATACTTGCTGGCGGAACAATTGTTTCTCTGACGATTACCGTCATTTTGGGGATTTTTATCGCTCAAACAATCACTAGGCCGATTTCTGATATGCGAAGGCAAGCACAGGAGATGGCGAAAGGAAACTTCCAACGTAAAGTGCGTGTATATGGCAATGACGAAGTGGGCCAACTTGCTGTCGCCTTTAACCATTTGACGAACCGACTGCAAGAGTCGCAAGCTTCGACCGAAGGAGAACGGAAAAAGCTTGAATCGGTCCTTGAAAATATGACCGATGGCGTTATTTCCACGGATCGTAAAGGTCGTGTCGTGCTCATTAATGATACAGCACTTCAAATGTTGAAAGTATCTGCTGAAAATGTGTTGAATCGGCCGATTACATCAGTTCTCAGCCTCGAATCTGAGTATGCTTTTGAAGATTTGGTTCAATTAAGAGACTCCCTTGCATTAGATTATAGCACCACCGAACTGTCTTATGTATTACGTGCAAGTTTTTCAGTTACGCAGAAAGAAACCGGATTTGTCAATGGACTCATCGTCGTGCTGCATGACAATACAGAGCAAGAAAAAATAGATATGGAGCGACGCGAATTTGTATCCAATGTTTCGCATGAATTGCGAACGCCTCTTACAACGATGCGTAGTTACTTGGAAGCCCTTGCTGACGGTGCTTGGAAAGATAAAGAAATTGCACCGTCATTTTTGCACGTCACGCAGACTGAAACCGAGCGAATGATACGACTTGTCGAAGACTTATTGAAATTATCTCGTATGGATAGCCGGGATTATGATTTGCATAAGGAATGGGTAGAATTTAAAGATTTTTTCAACTTTATCATTGATCGCTTTGAATTATCTAAATCGCAAAATGTCAATTTTAGGCGTATTTTTCCGGATATCGAGTTATTCGTCGAAATCGATACCGATAAAATGACACAGGTCATAGATAATATTATTTCAAATGCACTAAAGTACTCTCCGGACGGCGGAGAAGTTTACTTCGGGGTCTCCGTTCTTGATAAATACATCAAAGTAATGATTTCTGATGACGGAATGGGAATTCCTTTTGAGAACGTTAATCGGATTTTCGACAGATTTTACCGTGCAGATAGAGCACGCTCTAGAGCCTTGGGAGGCACGGGTTTAGGGCTTGCGATTGCCCGGGAAATGATAATGGCGCATGGCGGGGAAATATGGGCGGAGAGCGAAGAAGGACAAGGAACGACAATTTTCTTCACATTGCCGTTCGAACTTGATGAAGGCGGTGAGTGGGAATGAAACAAGTGGAAACAATTAAGTCAATTGTTCTTTTCTTACTCATTGCACTGAGCATTACCTTAACTTTTTCAATATGGACATATACGCCCAACTTGCAAACAATAGATCAAAAACCGACCGTTGATATTTCAATATCCAATCGAGCTACTATTGAAAAGGTCATAAAACCATATAAGTCAATTTTTCGTATCCAAGACAGTTTAACGGGAACGACAGACTCGACTGAAATTGAACATATTTTAAAGGCAATGGAAAATTGGACGATAACAGATATATTAAAAGATCAAAACTTTAATGCTGATAAATTGAATTTATTGATGAAAAAGAGAAATAGTTTTACCTTGTTCTATCATGCTGAAGTACCATTACGGGTCTATGAAAACCTGATGGACATAGATGATGAAAATATTCCCGAGACATCATTTGATCGAATCATTGTTGAATGGAATACATTAAATACAACATTGGATATGCACTTTGTAAGCAGTTTGCATCAATCGCGTTATAGTGCGCAAGTTCATGTTGCTGATTTGCAGAAATTTAACCAATCGCTTTTGGTCAGAGGGAAAAACTTCTCCGAATATGCAGAAGTGGCAACAAGTGATGAACATTTAATTATGATTCCGGTTAACCGGTCAGAGATTATTCGAAATACGTATTACCAAGACAGCATAAGCCCATCTCGCTTCAGAGATGCTCTATTCAGTGATCCGAATGCGGTAAGACGCAGTCAAGTGGGTCAGAACCAGGAAGAATTTCAAGACGATCATGCGCTTATGACCATCAATACAGATAAGAAGATCCTAGAATATGTGCAACCTACGGCAAAAACGAATGAAGTAGCATTTCCTTCTGATTTATTACTTGATGTGTTTGATTTTATCAATGAACACGGCGGATGGTCGAACGAATATAGACTTACAAATATGAACCCCCTTTCACGTACTGTTGAATTCCAACTTCATGTTCATGGGTTGCCAGTTTTCAGCGATACAACATCAACCATGATTGAACAAGTATGGGGCGACGAACGAGTTTTTCGTTATAAACGGCCCTATTATATATTAGATTCAAATTTACCATCAGAAACTGAAACAGTATATCTTGCATCAGGCGTTGATGTTGCAAAAATGCTAATTGAATCAGATGAAATCGATGGGGGCCAAGTCGAGGAAATCATCCCGGGCTATTTCATGAAATACGATACAAATCCAAATCTTTTCATGTTGGAACCTTCATGGTTTTATAAAATTAAAGGCAACTGGATTCGCTTTTCACCAGAAAATCTGGGAGGTGAAATGATTGGATTGGAATAAAACGAAAACAATATTTATTGTCGTGTTTTCTATATTAAACGTATTTCTTTATTCACTCTATATAGATCGTCATCAGGATGCCCAAAAACTTCAAGTAATGGGAGAAACTTCGATCGAGGAATCTTTGCGGTTGGATGATATCTCTTATGGTGAACTTCCGGTATTTACTGACGAATCTTATTATGTTTCGGCGGAAATAGCCGAGTTTCCCGAAGAAGAACTCGATAAGTTTACCGGCCAAAAATTCACGTTAGTCGATGAAGAACACCTTATTTCAAGACTGGAAGCCCCATATCCATTGAAAAATTCAAAAGGCGAGGAACAGTTCACGGAATTTCTTGCAACACATGTGTTGAACGGAAAGGAATATGTTTTATGGGGGCGGGACGAGGATAAGAGACAAGCTATGTTCTTCCAAAAGGTTGATGACTATCCGATCTTTTTCAACAAAAATGCGATGCTGATCATTCATTGGGATAAAGATGAAAACATAATAAGTTATGAGCAAAGCATGTTTGGCGAGTTTATTAATTTTAACAAGAAAAAAGATTTATTATTGCCGATAGAAGCAATAAACGCTTTATCTTCAAAAGATTATTTAAAAAAAGGTTCGACCGTGATAAATATTTCACTTGGTTATTCAACACATATTCAATTAACCAAAACCCAAGTATTTGCTCCGACGTGGCATGTTCGTGTAAAATTAGAGGATGAAGAAATTGAAGACTACTTTGTTAATGCAACGGATGGAAAAGTGATCGAGTTTAAAGATGAATTGGAAGACCCAGAAATAGATGAGAATGTTGAAGACTTGGAAATAGATGATCAAGGGGATTTTTGATATGCGTTTTAGTGTACTCGCAAGTGGAAGCAGCGGGAATGCAATATTTATAGAAAATGATGAACATAAATTTTTAGTTGACGCAGGATTTAGCGGTAAAAAGCTGGAAAGTCTTTTTGCAAGAATTAATCGTTCAATGGAAGACTTGGATGGAATATTTGTCACGCATGAGCATAGCGACCACATAAAGGGCCTCGGCGTTGTCGCGAGAAAGTATGGGACCCCCATTTATGCAAATGAAAAGACCTGGAAAGCGATGGATGGGCTTGTCGGGAAAATCCCGCTGGACCAACGCTTTCAATTTGATATGGAGACTGTTAAATCTTTCGGGAGTCTCGATGTTGAATCTTTCTCTGTTTCACATGATGCGGCGGATCCTATGTTTTACACCTTTCATCAAAATGGGCGAAAGTTGGCGATCATTACGGACACTGGTTACGTAAGTGATCGCATGAAAGGTATTATAAGCGGTGCTGATACTTTTGTTTTCGAAAGCAATCACGATGTCAGCATGTTGCAAATGGGTCGTTATCCATGGTCTGTCAAGAGAAGAATTTTAAGCGATGTCGGTCACGTATCAAACGAAGATGCGGCAGTAGCTATGAGTGAAGTTGTTTTTGAGAAAGAAACAAAAATATACTTATCTCATTTAAGTAAAGATAATAATATGAAAGACCTAGCGAGGATGAGTGTTACGCAAACATTGGAAACATGCGGAATCATTGCGGGTGAATATGTTCATCTTTTTGACACGGACGCAGATGAGCCAACTGAATTAGTTACAGTATGAGGGAAAACCTTGCTCGGGGAGTTGTCAATGCCCTCATAGCAAGGTTTTTTCGTTATATTTGAGTAAATAAGGGTATGTTTAATTAGAGATAGAGTAGAAAGGATGAAGCGTATGGACGAATTCAATAAGTCATCTAGTTCGGAATCGGATGAATCGAAAACATCATTGGATAACACTGAATCAAATTCACAAGAAATAGAAAAACGAGAATATGAAAGACCTTTAAAACGGGAAAATCGTCCACCAAAGAGAGGCAGTGGCTTCATCTATGGTTTACTTGGTGTCGTTGTCGGTGCGCTGCTCGTGTGGCTTCTTCTTCCAAATGGAAATACCTCGAATAAAGTACCCGATGTAAAAAACAACGTCATGCAAGAAGAGCGATTATCTGTTGATATTAACACGGACATCACGGAAGTCGTTGAATCGGTCACAGATGCAGTCGTCGGCGTTACAAATTTACAAACGGTTCGTGATTTTTGGTCATCATCTGAAACGACGAGAGAAACTGGAACGGGCTCAGGCGTTATTTATAAAAAAGAGAACGGAAAAGCATATATCGTCACAAATCATCATGTTGTCGAAGACGCACAAGAAATCGATGTTACATTTGATGACGGCAAAAAGGCACAAGGACGACTTATTGGAAGCGACATGTGGACGGACTTAGCGGTCATTGAAATCGATGCAACTGATGTAAAAGCGGTTGCTAAGTTCGGAGATTCTGATGCGCTAAAACGTGGTGAAACCGTTATTGCGATTGGAAACCCACTGGGCTTGGGCTTTTCAGGATCGGTTACACTTGGTGTAGTATCTGGTAAAGACAGATCGATTCCAATCGATTTTAATCATGACGGTGCTGTTGACTGGTATTCGGATGTTCTGCAAACGGATGCGGCGATTAATCCCGGAAATTCAGGTGGCGCACTTATTAATTTAGCGGGCCAGTTAATCGGCATTAATTCAATGAAAATATCACAGGAAACAGTTGAAGGAATCGGACTTGCGATCCCGATAAATTTAGCGATTCCAATCATACAAAAGCTCGAACAGCATGGTGAGGTCATTCGTCCTACCATGGGTGTGACACTAATCGATCTTGCCAGCATACCTGCGCAGCAACAAATTGTATTAAAATTGCCGAATGAGGTTACTGAAGGCGTAGTCATAAATGAAGTTGTTCCAAATTCTCCAGCATCCAGAGCAGAGGTTAAACGATATGATGTCATTGTTGAAATGGATGGCGAAAAAATTGAGGATATGGTGAGCTTGCGAAAACATCTGTATAATGTAAAAGAAGTTGGCGACAAGATGACGATGAAAGTTTATCGTGATGGACAATTGATTGAAATAGAAATGACTCTTGAAAATGGGAATGCTTTTTAAGGATTAAAAACTTATCCACAAATAGGCGGAGTAGCGAAGATGATGGCTGTTCCGCTTATTTATATGCTTATTTTTTAGATGTGGATAGTTTTTGGAATTTGTGAATAAGTTTGTGTAAAAGAGGATGAAGGAAAGTAGGGTTATTTTTGAAGATATATAGCTGTCAAATGCATATAGATCAAGCACTTGAGGAGTTAATCTTGCAGGAGGAAGTTTATCCGATAATGGAAGCGGTTCCGGAATCAGAAAAGTTATCCACAAAGTGTACATACTGTGATGAGTCTGCATTGTATGTTGTGGCGAACAAATAATCGGACACAATATGTAGATAACTTCTGTGGATATGTTAATAAGATATGTTTGTAACGATAAAAAAAGGGTGGATAACTTGTGAACATTACGATTGCGACAGTGGGAAAAGTAAAAGATAAATATATGAAAATGGGCATTGAAGAGTTCAGTAAAAGACTCAAACCGTATGCTAAAATAAATATTGTTGAAGTGGCTGATGAAAAAGCCCCTGAAAACTTGAGTGAAGCAGATATGGAAATTGTGAAGAAAAAAGAAGCCGAACGACTTCTAGCGAAAATCGGAGAAAATGATTATGTCATTGCGTTAGCGATTGAAGGGAAGATGAAAACTTCGGAAGAGTTGGCTGCTGGTTTGGAGTCGCTAATGACATACGGACGAAGTAAAGTATCATTTGTAATCGGTGGTTCGCTTGGATTGCATGAATCGATTTACAAAAGATCGGATGAACTCTTGTCGTTTTCGAAAATGACGTTTCCCCATCAACTGATGAAGCTTATTTTGATGGAACAAGTTTATCGGGCTTTTAAAATTATGAAAAATGAACCGTATCATAAATAGAAACGAAAAATAATGGGAAAATGAATGCAGAGTCGGATAGTTCTCCACATTTATCTTCCCATCAATAAAATTCAAACTTGTGCTTTTTAATTAACTCTCGTTTCACACGTACCAGTTTCTAGTACGGATAGAGTTGCATCTAGTCCGCCTTCCACTAAGTTATTAACTGCTATGTCCGTGTAAAAAGCGATATGTGGCGTTAAGATAACTTCTGGGCGCATTATTAATTCCTTTAATATCGGGTCAGAAATTTCTTTATCACGGAAGTCTTTAGGAAAATAAGGACTCTCATTTTCGTACGTATCTAATGCAGCTCCGGAAATTTTTCCGCTATCTAATGCTTGCAACAGCGCTTTTGTATCTACAATGGAACCTCTTGCCGTATTGACAAAGACTGAACCATCTTTAAAATGATTAAATAATTCTGCGTTAAATAAATGATGGTTATCATCAGTTGCAGGCATATGAATGGAAACGATGTCTGCATTTGCGACTGCTTCTTCTACGGTATCCTTATATTCAAGGTGTTGCTTCGCTTGTTCATTCTGATATAAATCATAGCCGACGACTTTAGACCCGAAAGCTTTAAAAACTCGAGCTGCTATTTGTCCAATCCGACCTGTACCGATAATGGCAACTTCTAGGCTTTTAATCTCCTTCGCCATAATAGGAACTTGCCATCTAAAGTCTTTTTCTCTAACTTTTTCTTCGAGTAAATGTGTTTTTCGTACAAGTTGTAAAGCTGATGTTACGGCAAACTCAGCAATAGAGTTTGGTGAATAGCTTGGTACGTTAGAGATAATAATGTTATTTTCCGATGCTTTTTCAAGGTCGTACATATCGAATCCAGCTGTTCGTTGTGCAATCTGCTTTATTCCTAATTCTTTTAACCGGCCATAAACACGATTATCTAATTTCCCCGTTTGCTGTGTTGTCACACCGTCGAATCCTTTTAGTTGATCAACGGTCTCCATATTTAATATATCCTCAGAAAATGTAACATCCACTTGATTGTTTTTTGCCCAAGCTAATGCAACTTTTCTTTCATGTTCTTTAATTGCAAACATCATTATTTTTCTCATTTTTAATTACCTCTCTCTTTTGCTTTACTAAACATATAATAACACCTTGTGAAACTATTCACAATGATTATGTGAATAGTTTCACAAAGTGTTCATTTTTTAATTTTTTTGAAGTTTTAGCAGTACTGTCTTTAATTGAACTCCTGTTTTGTGGTAAAAGCCGGGCGTTCAGTGTAGGATGAATGACAGGAAGTCGTGATATTTATAAATTCTCAACTATTTATTAGTATCTACAAGCGTGAAGCTGATATACTTACTTATTCTTTCCAAGTATATAAATTGGAAAATAAGGGGTATGAATAAATGCACATCAAACAATTAGACGAGAGTTGATAGCTCTCTCGTCTATTTTTGCCTCTTAAACGCTTCATAAGTGAATAAGGATAGGAAGGTTGGAGATAAAAATGAATAATAATGATATTTTAATTAGATTGCGATATGCATTGGATATAAAAGATGCGGATATGGTTGAGATTTTCGGACTGGGCGGCATCGAAATAACCAATCAAGAAGTACGTGATATTTTATTAAAAGTAAAAAATGATGGTCATGAAATGGATGATGAATTCCAGGAAAACGAATATAAGAAAAAACTCGACAACAATCAGTTAGAGTCCTTTTTAAACGGTTTGATCACATATAAAAGAGGCGCAGCTGATTCTGATAAACCAGTCCCACTGACGATGAATGATCGAAACGTTAATAATATCCTTCTTAAGAAAGTTAAAATTGCACTGTCACTTACTAGTGAAGACATGCTCGATATCTTAAGCGACACAGGAACCATTTTATCGAAAAGTGAATTGAGTGCTGTACTTAGGAAAGAAGGGCACCGTAATTATAAAGAGTGCGGCGATAGATATGCTAGAAACTTCTTGAAGGGATTGGCGCTGAAATACCGGGAATGACTGACACAACCTTCTAAGGGAGGTATTATTAAAATAGCTTAGATTAAAATGAAAAAACACCGCCAACAAATTCACATGTTGGCGGTGTTTTAAGAATGTATTATTTAGTAAAGTCATCGAAATAACCTTGTATGAAGACAATCGGCGTTCCTTTATCTCCGCTTCCCGAGGTTAAGTCGGCTAATGAACCGATAAGATCCGTCAGTTTTCGAGGTGTCGTTCCTAAAGATTCGTTCGAACCATGAAGGTCGTCGTTTTTGGTATCGATGAACTCTGAGATTGCTTGTTTAAGCTCGTCTCCTCTTAATTCAGCGAAGTTATTATCCGCAAGATATTTCAGTTTAACTTCGTTTGGCGTTCCGTCCAGTCCTGCTGTGTAGGCAGGTGATACGACTGGATCTGCGAGTTCCCAAATCTTGCCGATAGGGTCTTTAAATGCGCCGTCTCCGTAAACCATTACTTCGATTGTTTTACCGGTTTTGTCTTTTAACATCTTTTGAATGTTGTCGACAACAGGTTGGCAATCACGCGGGAATAGTTTCATGCCGTCATGAGTTGCGGTGTTTGAACCCAAAAGGCCGTACTCACTATTATAACCGCTGCCATCGATCGATTCAGTTAAGATATCATCGAGGCTGTAGATTTTTTCGCCGCCATTGGCTTTCAAGATTTTCTTCGTTCGAATTCTTGAATGAACGTCGCAAGCTAGCACGCTTTTCGTATATTCTAAAATAGTTTCCGGTTTATTGGAGAAAATGACTTCGCATTCTGTACCGAATTCTGCAGCTAATGATTTATAGTACTCAACATAGTCAATTCCTGTAAAAGCATGTTTGCAGGACCCGAAAAGATCGCGGAATTCTTTTTCCGTCAGTACATCTGTCCAAGGATTAATGCCTTTTTCATCCAGCATGTCGAGGTCTACTAAGTGGTTTCCAACTTCATCTGAAGGATAGCTAAGCATCAACACAATCTTTTTCGCACCTTTGGCAATCCCGCGCAGGCAATTACCGAAACGGTTACGGCTTAAAATCGGAAAAATGACACCGATCGTATCTTCTTCAAATTTAGCTTTTATATCTGTAGCAATATGATCGATCGTCGCATAGTTCCCTTGAGCACGTGCAACAATCGATTCTGTTATGGACACAATGTCTTTATCTTTAAAAGTTAGTTTTTCAATTTCAGCAGCTTTCAAAACGCTCTCTACAACGATTTCTTCAATGTTATCGCCTTCGTTAATAATCGGGCAACGAAGTCCTCTAGCAACGGTTCCTACTACTCTTTCCACAAAAATCGCTCCTTACTAACAGGAAAGTCACTGTCAGTTATGATAAGTATCTACTTGTAATATACACTAGGTTAGTGGTATAAGTAAAATTAATATAACAAATGGTAGGTATAAGGGATGGTTATATGGTAAGCAAATTAGATTTATATAAAGTATTTTGTCAGGTCGGCAAAAGTGAAAGTTTTTCAGAAGCCGCGAAAAATATGTACATGACGCAACCTGCAGTCAGTCAAGCGATTATGCAATTAGAAAAGGAGTTAGATGTGCGTCTCTTTAATCGTACGCCTAAGGGAGCTACGCTCACCCATGAAGGCGAACTTCTATTTGAATATGCAAATTCAGCAATCAATTTGTTGCATGTTGGCGAAGATAAAATTTTAGAATTCAAAAATTTGACCGCAGGCGAATTAAGAATCGGTGTTGGCGACACCATCTCCAGGTATTATTTACTTCCTTACCTAGAAGTATTCCATAATCGCTATCCAAATATTAAATATAAAATTGAAAACGGCACGACATTGGAATTGATTTCAATATTGAAAGCGGGAGAAGTGGATATTGTCATTTGCAACTTTCCACTGGACGATCCAACGCTAGAACTTCGCCCATTCGCAGATGTTCAAGACATTTTTGTATGCGGGCAGAAGTATAGAAGTATTTTATCGAAACCAATCAGCTTCGATAAACTAGTGAAATTGCCATTAATCTTCCTCGAATCAAAATCAAATTCTCGGAAGTATGTCGAGGACTATATACTTTCGAAAGGTGTACGAATATCGCCGGAATTTGAATTAGGTTCGCATGATTTATTATTGGAGTTTGCAAAAATTAATTTGGGTATTGCATGCGTGACGAGAGAATTCTCCCAAGAATACTTAACAAATGGCTTGTTGAATGAAGTCGAACTGATTGAATCCATTCCTAAAAGAAGCATCGGGGCATGTTCGCTGAAAAGTGTTCCACTGACGCGAGCAGCGGCCCGGTTTGTTGAAATTATTGAGAATGAAAGGTTGTAAAAATGGCAACCGTTGTAATGATGTCGGTTACATTGATTGATGAAGTCTACCGCAGTAATGGTATACTCAGGCTAGAGGTTTTGATTCCCGGAAGGAGCCAAGAATTACTTATGAAGTACTATCAATCGCAAATGAAACAACTCGTTAAAGAGAACGAAGAACTGCAAGTGCGCTTAAAGCAAATCATGAAAGAAATGGATTTGGAAAAAAGTTTTGCACTTAAAGCTTTGTTTCATGCAGAAGTCGCAGAAGACGGGGAATACCGCATAGCGTATCAAGAATTAGACTTGCCTAGAAGGTAAGTCTTTTTTTACGAATTGATGGAGGTAAACAATGAGGGGAAATCAATTTATCGCATCATCGGGATATTGTTCAAGACGACGGGCGGATGTGTTGATTAGAGAACAGAAAGTGACTGTTAACGGTGTGATAGTTGGGATCGGTCGCATGATCAATGAAGGTGACAAGGTTAAAGTGGAGGGTCGTCTTCTACTAGCGAAAGAAAATGCCATTTACATCATGCTCAATAAGCCGCCCGGGGTGACATGCACCACCGCCGCCAATATTGAAGGAAATATAATTGACTTCCTCAATTACCCAGAACGGATTTTTCCAGTCGGTAGACTCGATAAGCAATCGGAAGGACTAATTCTACTGACCGATGATGGAAGCATTGTGAATGATTTGTTACGAGAAGAAAATAATGAAGAAAAAGGCTATATTGTAACGGTTGATAAAGAAATAACCGCAGGATTTATCACCAGCATGGCAGGCGGTGTGGAAATTTATAATCCCAGAAAAAAAACAATCATTACGACGAAAAAGTGTAGAGTCATACAAATAGACGATTATCGTTTTAAAATCACCTTATCCCAAGGATTGAACCGCCAAATTAGAAGAATGTGCAGGCATTTCCAATTCACAGTAACAAAACTACAACGCGTGCAAATCAAAGATCTTATGCTTGGCCAATTGGAAATCGGTCATTGGCGGTATTTAACGGTTGAAGAAGTATTCGAGTTGAAAAAATAGTCGAGCCACGTTCAAAAGCAAACGTGTTTTTTAATTCGGCACAAAGAGGTGTTGCAATAGTTAATATTATCTGACATTATTAAAGGGGATATATCTTTAATAAAGGGGATGATATAAATGTACGCAACATTGGGGAAGATATTTGATCAAACCGTCAGTAATTATCCTAAAAGAGAAGCGCTTGTTGACTTAAAGAAAAATAAAAGATGGACGTATGAAGAGTGGGCGGAGGATGTGAATCGACTTGCGAACGCGCTGATTTCGGTAGGCGTTAAAAAAGGAGATCGTGTTTCTACGTTTTTATTCAATACGAGTGAACTCGCAACGACGCTTTTTGCGACTGCTAAAATAGGGGCAGTGTTCAATCCAATCAATTTCCGGTTAAAATCAGAGGAACTTTCGTATATATTGCAAGATGCAAGCCCGAAAGTCGTGTTATTTGAAAAATCTTTAGAGGAAGTTGTATCTTCTGTGCAAGCAAAATTCCCCGATATTCAATTTTGGTTCATTGATGAAAATAAGGCTGATTTCGCTAAAAGTTATGAGGAGGAAGTAGCGAGGGCGTCTACTGCGAGTCCACAAATCGAAGTGAATGAAATGGACACGTATGCCATCATGTATACGAGCGGGACGACAGGCAGTCCGAAAGGCGTCATCCATCGCCATCGTGCAATGGCCGAGCAGAGTCTTATTTGCATAACCGCTTTAAAATGCACGAAGAACGATATCGGGCTTGTTGCGGCACCGATGTTTCACTGTGCTGAACTACATTGCAATGTCATCCCGCGCGTACAAGCGGGTGCGAAAAGCGTCATCATGCATCAGTTTAACCCTGCAAAAGCGTTAAAAACGATTGAAGAAGAAAAAGTGACGATCATGTTTTCGGCGCCGACGATGTGGAATATGATCCTGCAGGAAGATGTTGCCGCCTATAATACGGAATCATTGAGGTTAGGCCTATACGGTGCTGCTCCGATGGCGCCAGTACTTGTGAATGAAGTGAAAAATGCGTTAGAAATCGATTTAGTCCAAGCTTACGGACAAACGGAAATGGGACCCGCCATTACGTTTTTGATGGAGGACGAGCAGCTGACGAAAGCCGGATCTGCCGGGAAAGCCTGTTACAATCATGAAATCCGAGTGGTGCGGGCAAATGCAGATGGACCGTCGAACCCGGAAGACATATTACCGCCCGGCGAAGTCGGAGAAATCATCGTGAAAGGTCCTTGCATGATGGTCGGGTATTATAACCGCGAGGAAGATACGATAGATGCATTAAATCAAGGTTGGTATCACTCAAGCGATCTCGGTTACATGGATAAGGACGGCTATTTATATATCGCGGACCGCGTCGACGATATGATCATTAGTGGCGGTGAAAATATTTATCCGCGTGAAGTGGAAGATGTTTTGCACGAGCATGAAGCGGTACTTGATGTTGCCGTTTTGGGCGTGCCTGATGAAAAGTGGGGAGAGCGAGTGGTTGCATTCGTTGTCAGTAAAGATCCGGCGCTGACCGCAGATGATCTCGAGAAGTTTTGTAAAAACCACGATAAGCTAGCAGGTTACAAACGTCCAAGAACATATCACTTTGTGGATGCGCTTCCAAGAAATGCAAGCGGCAAAATACAAAAGTTCTTGATGCGTCAGCAAGTTAAAGAACACTCTCTTCGTTGAAATAAAAATAGTATTAAATAAATGAAAAGGCCCATCCTAGTTATTAGGATGCGGTCTTTTCATTTTCCATTTACTTTAGTGAGATTGTCTGTTAAAATTCCGAGGTCACCTATTGATAAAGCTTGTCAATGCGGCAATTGCATGCATTTTCGCAATGGTTTTTCATGTGGGAAAAATGAATATTATGAGGTGGAATAATTGAATTTACTATGGGGACTTTTCGGCATAGTTGTTGTGCTCGGAATTGCATTTCTTTTGTCGAATGCGAAAAGGTCTATAAATTTCAGAACGATATTAGTCGGATTGGCGATACAAGTATTGTTTGCATTTATTGTGTTGGAGTGGGAAACGGGTAGAAAAGGACTGGCATGGTTATCAGCAATAGTTCAAGGTGTGATTGACTATGCGGGTGAAGGGATTGGTTTTCTTTTCGGTCCCGTTGCGGATACGGAGAACTTTGGATTTGTATTCGCATTCCAAGTGTTATCGATTATCGTTTTCTTTTCGTCTTTGATTTCCGTTCTATACTATCTTGGCATTATGCAATGGGTCATTAAGTTGATCGGCGGCGGATTGTCAAAGTTGCTTGGAACAAGTCGTGCGGAATCAGTATCGGCGGCAGCCAACATTTTCGTTGGACAAACAGAGGCACCGCTTGTAGTTCGTCCATTTTTAGCGAACATGACAAAATCAGAACTTTTTGCTGTTATGACGGGAGGACTAGCTTCCATTGCAGGGTCTGTTTTAGCGGGTTATGCCTTATTAGGCGTGCCACTTGAATATTTGCTTGCTGCAAGTTTTATGGCGGCACCCGCTGGATTGATCATGGCGAAAATGATGATACCGGAAAGGGAAGAATCAGCCGTTACAGAATTTAAGATGGAAAAGGATATCGATTCTGTAAACGTGATTGACGCGGCGGCGCGCGGGGCAGGTGACGGTTTAAAACTGGCATTAAATGTCGGTGCGATGTTGTTGGCTTTTATTGCGTTAATTGCCATGATTAATGGGCTGTTAGGCTGGATAGGCGGATGGTTCGGCTATGGCTCGATTACGCTCGAAGCGATGTTAGGGATTTTGTTTTCACCGCTTGCATTTGCGATTGGCGTCCCTTGGTCAGAAGCGGTAACGGCGGGAGGTTTTATCGGTCAAAAGCTCGTGTTAAATGAATTTGTAGCTTATGCTAATTTTGCGCCTCAAATTCCCGAGTTAATGCCTAAAACCGTAATTGTCATCAGTTTTGCGCTATGCGGATTTGCGAATTTAAGCTCATTGGCAATTCTTCTAGGCGGATTAGGTCAATTGGCGCCGACTCGACGTGGGGATATTGCACGGCTGGGAATTCGGGCGGTTGCTGCGGGAATGTTGGCTTCACTTTTAAGCGCGGCAATTGCGGGCATGTTTATATAAAAATTACTTTATGAGACGAAAGAAGTTTTTTCTTTCGTCTTTTTTTATTGTAAATCACCAAACCAACTCTTTATTTGTCGTTTTTTGTTTCACATGAAACATATTCTCTTAAGCCGATCAGTAGAAATTATTTTCGTCTTTTCTGTTTGAAAATTGTGGTAATATAATGACGATGGGGGGAATGAAAATGGAATCTGAGAAAGTGTTGTCGCTTACCGATTTAACGATGAATTATGGTCCGAAGCGCGTATTAAATGGCGTGGACTTGGATGTGTTCAAAGGACAAATTATTGGCTATATAGGTCCAAACGGCGCGGGGAAAAGTACGACTGTAAAAATCATGCTTGGATTGATTGATGGCTTTGAGGGGAAAGTCGAAATTTTTGGCTGTGACATTTCAGAAGGGAACCCCGATTATAAACGAAGAATAGGCTATGTTCCTGAAAATGCGGAAGCGTATGACACCCTTACTGCACTCGAATATTTACAATTTACGGGTGAGTTGTACGGAATGGACAATTCCGACGCGAAGGAGAAAGCGTTAAGATTGTTGAATGAATTTGATTTGGAAGATGTCGCTCATAAAAGGCTTTCTTCATTTTCAAAAGGCATGAAACAAAAAACGCTGATTATTTCCAGTTTGTTGCATGATCCCGATCTGTTATTTTTAGATGAACCATTAAGCGGGCTTGATGCGAATAGCATTATGATTATTCAAGAATTGTTAGCTCAATTGGCGGCACAGGGAAAAACGATATTTTATTCGTCGCATATTATGGATCTCGTCGAGAAGATTAGTAATCGGATAGTTTTGCTTGTAGAAGGAAAAGTTGTCGCTGATGGTAGTTTCACGGAATTACAAGCTTTGAGTGAAAAGGGCACGCTTTCAGATATATTCAATCAATTAACGGGCTTTACAGAAAATAAAACAATTGCAGAACGAGTCGTATCGATTGTTGGTGAGGGTTCTCATGATGCAGACCTTTAAATCATTGCAGTTCCTCAGATTATTTAAAGGTTTATTTGAGAAGTTCGGCATTGATTATGATGCTTTGCAAAAAATCCTTTCGATTAAATTGACGATGGATCAAAGAAGAGTTCCAACAATTTTTAATGATTCTAAAAAGAAGGAAGGCAATCACTTTTTCAAATCATTATGGATTTATGCGTTATACGGGCTTATTCTCATACCGTTTTTGCTTCTGGGAACGAATTATGTTTTTCAAATGAGTCTTGTATTCGGCTTGATTATTTTTATCATCATGACCTCGATGATTTCGGATTTTTCAACAGTCCTTCTTGATGTTCGCGATAAAAATATTTTAAATACGAAGCCCATTAACGGAAGGACGATTAATGCAGCTAAGATTGTGCACGTGATGATTTATATGACGGTTATTACGGGTGCTTTTGTTACTGTCCCGCTTATTGTCGGTCTTGTACGACACGGGATTGTATTTTCAATCGTATTTTTCATAGACTTGGTATTTACTCTGCTTTTTGTAGTCGTATTGACTGCATTAATTTATTTATTCGTTTTACGTTTCTTTGATGGCGAAAGGCTAAAAGACATTATCAACTATGTTCAAATCATGTTATCCGTAGGTATTATCGTAGGTTACCAAATCCTCATACGATCATTTAATGTGGTTGATTTTGATATTGTCTACTCATTCAGTTGGTGGCATGTATTCATTCCGCCGTTATGGTATGGCGCAACATTCGAGTTAGCCATGCATCCAATCTTTACGGGCCCTTTTATTAGTTTAGCGTTATTAGGTTTTATCATTCCTGTCATCGCTATTTTTCTTTATGCGCGTCTGATGCCTTCATTTGAACGGAACTTGGAGAAGTTATTAAGTGATTCGGGAAAAAAACGAAAAAGCAATTGGCTTGCGAACTTATGGGCTGCCTTAACGTGCCGCAGCAAAGAGGAGCGATTGTTTTTTCGATTTGCGATGACAATGATGAAGAAAGAGCGCGAGTTTAAGTTGAAAACATATCCAGGCATAGGGATTGCACTTGTTTTTCCGTTTATCTTTATTTATACGGAGTTGAGTGAACGAAGTTTGGCTGATATTTCAACAGGGCGGACGTTTTTATTCATTTATTTTTGTAATCTCCTCATTCCGGTGACTGTTCATATGTTGAAGTTTTCGGGAAGTTATAAAGGCAGTTGGTTATTAAAGGCAGCACCGATTAAAAATCGTTCGGCTGCCTATAGCGGAACGTTGAAAGCATTTTTGGTGAAGTTATATTTACCTGTATTTCTACTTCTAAGTGTTGTTTTCACATGGATATATACACTGAACGTGATTCCGGAATTGATAGCGGTGTTATTGGGCGGGATTCTACAAACATTGGTTACGTATAAGATTATCAATAATGAAACATATCCTTTCTCCAATTCATTTGAGTTCGCCCAAGAAACGGACGGCTTCAAAATGTTCTTGTTAAGCATAGTCACCTTAGTTTTTGTAATTACCCATTTGATATCAACGTTTATAAATTATGGAGCTTATATATATATCGCTGTTTTGCTCATCTTTATTTTTGTGGGATGGCGGATTGTTTTTCCGACAACAACAGGTGCTGCAAATAACAAATTAATATAAGGAAAAGTCGGTGCAATTCGATTTACCAATGAAAGAATAGGGAAAACTGGTCATCAAGGAGATTTACTCCTTTGGTGACCAGTTTTTTCTCTGATAGAATGAGAAGACTATATAGGGACGGGTGTGAGTTTATTTGCAACGATTAACCGATCATTTAATTGTGATTTCTTTCGATTGTTTATCCTCCGAGGACATTCAAAAGCTGAAGGAACTACCAAATTTCAGGGATTTGCTTGAGCACGCCGCAATTTGTGAAAATGTTGAAACTATTTATCCTTCGGTCACATATCCTTGTCATGCTAGTATCGTGACTGGAAAATACCCCAATCAACACGGAGTCCCGACAAATACATTGCTTCAACCCGGAAGAGAATCGCCTGATTGGTATTGGGGGCGGCATCATATTCAAGGGACCACATTATATGACGAAGCAAAAAAAGCGGACATGTCGACAGCGGCATTGTTGTGGCCTGTAACGGCGAAAGCGAAAATCGATTATCATATGCCGGAAATTTTTGCGAATCGTCCATGGCATCATCAAATTTTGACCTCTTTGCGGAATGGAAGCATCAGGTATCAATATGATATGAATAAACGATTTGGACACCTACGTAACGGGATTCTGCAACCTGAACTCGATGATTTTGTGACAGCATCGGCTGTTCATACGATCAAAACGAAAAAACCGAATCTCATGCTGATTCATTTGGTTGATTTGGATTCACAACGACATCGTCATGGATTTTCATCTGAGGAAGCAAATTCGGCCATTCATCGCCATGATACAAGGCTAGGAAAAATTTTAACGGCTTTGAAGGACAGCGGTCTGTATGAAAAATCAACCATTGTCGCGTTAGGGGATCATAGTTCGTTGAATCATTCAAAAGTCGTGAAATTGAATGTTTTATTCAAAGAAAGCGGCTTGATAGAAGTGAATAAACGTGGAAGAGTAAAGAGTTGGAAGGCTTATTGTAAGAGCAACGACGGTTCGGCTTATATTTATTTGAAAGATAAAAATGATGCGGGGACGAGAGAGCGGGTTCGTGCACTACTGCATTCTTTAGTGATGAATGAAGAAAATGGTGTTGAGTTTGTTATCGACGGCGAGGAAGCCGGTCGTCGCGGCGCTGATGAACTAGCAGCCTTTATGGTTGAAGCGCGTCGCGGTTTTTATTTCACCGAGCATCTTGAAGGTAATTCTATCGAAGTGATTACCGAGGAGGATGTGGCTAGCGGCAAGTACACGTTTGCCTCGCATGGGTATTCGCCGACTAAGGATAACTATGAAACGATTTTCATTGCAACTGGAAAAGGCATCAAGCCGAATGTTGAAATCCCTGCAATGAGATTGGTCGATGAAGGGCCGACTTTTGCGCGTCTTCTAGGTCTTGATTTGGGAAAGACGGATGGGAAAGTGATTGAACATGTATTGGAACTAGAATAGACGAAAGTTAGAATACTATATATATTCTCACTCCATTTGTTGTACACTAGATAGTAGAAGTGTGGGAGGGGGGAATTGAAGTGAAGAAGTTTAACAAGACAGAAAGCGGTTGGATGATGTACGACTGGGCGAATTCAGCGTACTCTATCATTATAACGACTGCAGTATTTCCTTTGTTTTATAAATCTGTTGCTTCAAATGCGGGTATAGCCAACTCGGATTCAACGGCCTATTTAGGTTATGCAGTCGCTTTCGCAACATTTATTATCGCGATGATTGGTCCTATTTTAGGGGCGCTTGCAGATTATCAAGGGTTAAAAAAGAAGTTTTTCTTTACTTTCTTTGCAATCGGTTCTTTATCGACGGCGTCATTGGCTTTCATTCCAGAAGGAAATGGCACGCTATTATTAGTTTTTTATGCGATAACAGCGGTTGGCTTCCACGGGGCAAATATATTTTACGATGCATTTTTAGTCGACGTGACGCCTGAAAAGCGGATGGACGAAGTATCAGCCCGCGGCTTTGGATTGGGGTATATCGGGAGTACAATTCCATTCATTATTAGTATCGCGTTGATTTTGTTGGCTGATAAAGAGGTAATACCGCTTGCGACAGGATTTGCGATGAAGCTCGCGTTTGTCATTACAGCGATTTGGTGGATTGTTTTCACGGTCCCGATGCTTAAGTATGTTGTCCAGATTCATTCAATCCCGCGCGATCCCAATATTATTAAAGGAAGTTTTGTAAGGCTGGGTCGTACGTTCAAAGACATACGAAAATACCGTCACGTGTTTTTATTTTTAATTGCTTATTTCTTTTATATTGATGGGGTCGGAACGATTATTTCGATGTCGACGGCTTACGGGACAGATTTGGGTATTAGCGCGACGACGTTGTTGATTGTTTTGTTTGTGACGCAAGTGGTGGCTGCGCCTTTTGCGATTATTTATGGTCGTTTGTCTAAGAAGTTCACGGGGAAAAAGATGTTGTACGTCGGGATTTTTGTTTATATTATTGTTTGTATTTATGCGTTCTTTATGAAGACAGAAACAGACTTTTGGATTCTTGCCATGTTGGTTGCGACTTCGCAAGGTGGAATTCAAGCGTTGAGTCGTTCATATTACGCTAAACTTGTTCCGAAAGAAAAAGCGAACGAGTTCTTCGGCTTTTATAATATTTTTGGCAAGTTTGCGTCGGTAATGGGTCCGTTGCTTGTCGGTGTGACTTCGCAATTGACGGGTCATTCATCTTACGGCGTGTTCAGCCTGGTTGTGCTATTCATTATAGGGATTATCGTTCTTCGTTTTGTGCCAGAACCAGATGGAGTGCGAGTTTAATGCTAGACAGCGAGACTCCTAGGAAAACTCTTTATTATTAATCAAAACACTGTTCTTGAAAATACCACTCAAAACATTAATGTGATTAGCAAAGAACAGGATATAACTAGTGCAGAACAATGGATAGTGCTTTCAAATAATCGGAAAGTCTATATAGAGGAATTTAGTATATGGGCCTTAATTGAAGAAAATCAAAATTACACTATGATTTATAATGAAAAAATCAGGAAGATAACCAATTAAGAACAATTGTGCCGGGAGATTATAATGGGCAATTCTAGGGGAATAATGTGCTTCGTTGTTCATGATACGAAAGCTATCTACATTTTCATTGAAATCTGAATTCTGCCGAGTAAGTGAAACACTTCATCGTTCACGTACTCGGTTTTTGTTTGTTCTGCAAAACGCTCTTTCGAACAGAAATAAACCTTCTTCGGATTTCAATGTGAAATCCTTTAATGTAAACTTCATCATACCCAATTTCCCCCGTCATCTATAAAACTTTTGTAATATACAAGGAAGAATATAATAAAAATTCAAACTATTCGTTGATGTGTAGTGAAATTGGATGTAAGATAATATTAATAGCAATAAAGAAGGAAAGAGGGGAGAAATTTGATACAACAAATCATCTGTCGACATGTTGAAAAATCTTTTGCGGGCGATGGTACAAAAACGACTGCGCTTAAAGATGCTAATTTAACATTTGAAAAAGGAGAATTCACAGCGATCATTGGGCCGTCGGGTTCTGGAAAATCCACATTGCTAAGCTTGATAGGCACTTTAGATAAGCCGACGCAGGGTGGCATTTTTTATGATGGTGAAGAAATCTTAACCAAAAGAAAAAACCGAATCGCCGATTTTCGCTTTGAAGAAATAGGTTTCATCTTTCAACAATTCCATCTCCTTCCCACATTAACTGCATTGGAAAATGTTCTTACCCCATTGTTTTCTAGAAAAGTCCCATATGACAAATTAAAACGAGCAAAAGAAGTCCTGGAACAAGTAGGGCTTCTGGATAAAATGAATTCGCTTCCTTCTCAATTATCAGGCGGTCAGCAACAGCGCGTTGCAATTGCTCGTGCCATTATACACAAACCAAGCTGGCTACTAGCGGATGAACCTACAGGTAACCTGGATACACAAACAGGAGAACGAATTTATGATTTGTTAAAAGAACTAAATGAACAAGAAGGATGCGGCGTCTTATTTGTGACCCATGATCCAGCGCTTGCGGATAAAGCAAAACGTATTATTTCGATGAAAGATGGTGATGTCATTTCGGATAAAGTGGGTGTAACACCGTGATTCGATTTATTTGGCAGAATTGGTGGAGACGGAAAGAGCGGTTTATTTTATTAATTGTTGGGGCCTTCATTGTTAGCGCTGGATTGACATACTTGATTGGATTATCTGAAATAAATAAAGGGACAATTGTCGATACCTTACAAAAAAGATGGTCAGCTTCTTATGACATCGTTGTTCGTCCACAGGGAACCCGAAGTGTTACGGAGGAGAAAAAACTGTTGGAACCTAACTACTTAAGTGGCTTAAGTGGAGGGATTAGTGTTGAACAATATGAAGTGATAAAGAATATACCGGGTGTAGAGGTTGCAGCACCAATCGCGATGATCGGCTACGCTATATATGATGTGAATTTTAATAAGGTCGAATTACCTAAGGAAGGCATTTATAGAAGGACAACGACGACAACCGTAAATAATGGGATAGGTGAGGAAATAGAATCCCATAATTCCTACTTTCCAATCGATATTTGGGATATTTCAAATAAAGGATCTGAATATGGGGTTGGTGCTCCGCATATGGATTTGATGGTTACTGGAGAAACCCTTTTAGCAGGAATCGATCCTGAACAAGAAGCGAAGCTAATTGAATTAGATAAAGCAATCATTGATTTAGGAACAAGTCGGTATTTTGAGGCTACCGATACCTACTATTTTAATGAATCAAATAAATACCATGAATTTCCGATCATTGTTAATCAAAAAGCATTTGCCCAAACGTTAGTAGACATTACCTTTGAACGCCTTGATGTTTCCATTAATAAAGACAATGCTAATGAAATAATGGAAGGCGTTAAGGAAGCCGGGGGAGTAAGTTATCTAGATACTCTTGAAGGAGAAGTGACTGATACATTCTCTTTTACAGGGGAAGAAGCCTTTGAAACATTTGTCAGCAGGATGACAGGTGTTGATTGGAAAACAGGTGAAGTAGTTGAAGAGAACGAATCGAAGACATACGGTGAAGAAATTACAGGCATTGTGTATAAGCCTAGTCCATTGGAATATCGTGAAATCTCAAGTCCCTATGCCGACCGGTGGCCATATTCCTACCAAGTGATTCCTTTCCAGAATGATGAAGATACCGTAGGCGTGTATCAAAATACGCAGTCTTTCCGAGAACCTAAGTTAATGGCAAAAGAATTCTTGGACTTGCCGCAAATTAAACCAAATTGGATAGGCTTTTACGATGCTGGTAAGCTAGCAATCTCAAAGGATCCAGCTAGTGAATTGCCGATGGAAACCTATCGTCCCGCCACTGCCGAGTTTGTAATGGATTCAGAAGGTAATCCAGTGAATCCACCTAAAAAGTTAAAACCAATTGGCGACCGTTATAGCTTTTTAACCGATCCACCGGGTATGTTAACAACAATAGAAGCAGCAGAAAGGGTATTAGGGGATAAGCCCATTTCAGCAATTCGGATTAAAGTATCCGGGATAGTAGATATAGGTGATGAAAGTCAGGCCATATTGGAACAGGTTGCTAGGGAAATTGAAAGTAAAACAGGACTCATTACAGATATCACAATAGGCTCTTCCCCGCAATTAGCGTTAACCTATGTTCCTGGCTTAGATGATAAAAGTGATATTGGTTGGTTACAACAACCATGGGTGAATATTGGATCGTCTATTTCTATTTTCAGGGAAACGAAAGTTGGTTTTTCAGGCGTAGTTGCGAGCGTTATTGCTGTTGCAATCGTCTACGTATGGGCCTCTGGAATCGTTAATTTGCTAGCTAGAAGAAAAGAGTTTGCTGTATTACTTTCTATTGGCTGGCGACCGAGTCAATTAAGTCGATTATTGTTCTTGGAATCTAGCATAATTGGTCTATTCGTCGCGTTAATTTCCTGGATGATGCTCGGTTTTGTTTTTGTATCGGGTGATGCCACGATATCTTTTAATCGTTTCTTATGGACCGGTTTATTTGGACTTATCGTTTACGTGCTAGGGGCGATTATTCCGATGATGTTAACGCGGAATATTTCTCCCTATGAAGCAATGCGCATAGGAGAAATTTCAGGTAAAAGTAAACGGATGTTCCAAGCCAAAGGCATTAATCGCATGGCCTTTAACCATTTTATCGGTAAGTGGAAAAGGAGTTTTCTATCGGTTATTTCGATTGCGTTACCAACCGCTTTATTGGCTGTGTTTCTCTACATTACATTCAGATTAAAAGGAATTATGTACACCTCATTATTAGGTGAGTATGTCGCATTGGAGATAGGACCTACACATTATGTTGCGATCATCGTGTCCTTAATTATCGCTGTTTTAACCACAGCGGAAATTATGTGGCAGAATGTTTCAGAACGAAGAGAAGAAATTTCTTTACTCCAAGCAATCGGATGGAAAAGATGGAGCATTCGTAGGTTAATCTTGGTGGAAGGAATGTTTAGTGGTCTATTTGCTGCGATGATTGGTCTAACAATTGCATTTTTGATGATGTGGGGATTATATAGTGCTTTCCCGAAAGAGGAAATTGGGTTTATCTTAGCGACAGGATTGATCCCGGTAGTCATTGGGTTAATCGGAACGATTTTCCCTGCGGAAAGAGCAGTTCGAATAAATCCGAGTGAAGGTATGGGTGGAAATATTTCGAACCAAAAAGCTGTGGAAAAACGTTTAAAATGGGTTTTGATCTCAACATCTATTTTATTGGTGGGTACTTTTCTAGTTACGATGGTCAAGGTCACGCCTAAAATTGAACGAGCTCATACAGGGGTTGAAGTGGAGTCGGCTTTTAGTCCAACTGAAGGCGGTGTTGAGGGAAAGACGGATTTCAACAAACCGAGCTTGAACACTGAACATGAGAAAAAAGAGAAAGTTTACGAAACCCCGGGAGAATATGAATTGGAGTTCGCATCAACTGAAACTAGTCAGGGAAAATTAGCCTTATCCTACGAGGCTAAAGAAGTAGAGAGTAGTTTTCCAACTGTCGAAGCGGGAGAGAAGAATATTGCAATCGAATTTTCCTTTGAAGTACTAGATTCGATGACACATGAAATGCGGCCAAAGCAAAACTTTTCTCTTGTTGTAGGAGAGGAAAGCTATCGCCCGGTCGAAGTCAAAGTGCTTGAATCAGATAGCTGGAAAGATGAGCATTGGTTAGAAGGATATCGAGATGGGCAGATGCGCGCTGTGTTGGAGTTTACGGTTCCCGACAATGTTGAGAGTTATGGCTTGTTGTTAAGAAATCAAACTCTAGGGAAAGGGATAATGGTGTGGTTTGAATAAATATAAAAATGGTGTTCTGGTAATGACCGGAACACCATTTTTATTATGAATTAATTAGTTGTAGTATAATAAATGGAAACTATGAATTTATTTGAAGGAGTCCATAAATGAAAAGTTTTACAATCGATTCACTGTTAGATGTGATTGGCGAGTTATTTTCTGATGAAATATCAATCGCTATTTCAGATACGAAAGAATATATTTATTATCGTCCGAGTAAACGGATTGATTTGAAAATTAGTGCGGGGGATCCAGTAAAGGAGGGAACGATTGCCTATAAAGCGCTTGCCCAGAAACAAAAAGTGTCAGAGTTTATTGACCGGGACGTTTTCGGGGTTCCTTATCACGGCATGGCGGTCCCTTTTCATCATGACGGTGAATTGGAAGGTTGCGTGATGGCGATTTATCCTGCCTACACGGACGGGAAGTCTGTCGTGACTGTAAAGACGCCTGATGGCTGGATTCCTGTTTCATTTAAAGATGTGAAGTATGTTGAAGTGAAGGACCGTAAAACGATCGTCGTCGCAGATGGTTTTTCAGGCACGCATAAAAACACTTTGCAAGAGTTTGAATATTTATTGCCAAGAGATTCGTTTGTCCGATGCCATCGATCGTTTATCGTAAACGTCCACCATATAAAAGAAATCTTCCCGGACACGCACTCGACTTTTGTTTTGGCGATGGATGACGAAACGAAAATCCCGGTTAGCCAATCGTATTCTAGTTATTTCCGGAAGCTTTTAGGGTTCTAATATATTCTGTTTCAAACATGATTTTAAGTGCTTTAGCCAGTAATTCTTTATTACAAAACGGAAACCTCCCATCGACTATTTCCATCCTGTAGAATTAACTAAAAGTTATGAAAGGTGGAATAAATCGATGGATAAACCTATGAATCGTATTAAACATCATCAATTGAAAGACGTTGTTGTAACACCGGAAGAGGCGGCATCCTGGATTGAGGACGGTATGACATTGGGGTTGAGTGGATTTACCCGGGCTGGTGACGCGAAAGCAGTTCCATTGGCATTGGTGAAACGTGCAGAGCATGAAAAGTTCAAGGTGAATGTGTTTACTGGGGCTTCGTTGGGGTCGGATATTGATCGGTTATTTGCAGAAGCGGGCATTATAAACAAACGTCTGCCATTTCAAGCAGAACCAACGATGCGGAAGAAAATAAATGACGGGGAACATCTCTTTGTTGATCATCATTTATCGCATACTGCAGAACTGATTCGTGCGGAAGTGATCGATCCAATTGATTTCGCAATTTTGGAAGCGGTTTCAGTAACGGAAGACGGAATGATAATACCGACAACGTCCGTTGGAAACTCATTGACATTCGCAGAGCATGCAAAGTCGATCATTATTGAAATCAATACGGCGCAGCCAACTGAACTTGAGGGATTACATGATTTATACGATCCGGGAAAACAAGGCGAGCGTCAGCCGATCCACTTAACGAACGCGGATGATCGTATCGGTACAATCGGCATTCCGATTGATGTGGAGAAAGTGAAAGGAATTGTTTTCACCAATCAATTAGACTCCCCTTCAACGATTGTGGCACCAGACCATGAAACAGAAATTATGGCGGAACATCTATTGACGTTTTTACGTTCGGAAGTACAAGCTGGTAGATTAACAAATAAGTTAGCGCCTTTGCAGTCAGGAATCGGTTCCGTAGCGAATGCGGTGCTGCACGGCATGATCAACTCTGAATTCGAGGATTTAGAAGTGTATTCTGAAGTGCTGCAAGATGCGGTGTTTGATTTGATTGATGCGGGCAAGGTTCGTTTCGCGTCTTGTGCGTCGATTACATTATCTGAAGAGAAAATGGAACAGGTATTTAATAACTTCGAAGAATATCGCGACAAGCTGATTATGCGCCCGCAAGAAATTTCGAATCATCCTGAAATCATTCGCCGTCTCGGTTTGATTTCCATTAATACTGCGCTCGAGTTGGATATTTACGGGAATGTGAACTCGACGCATGTTTCTGGAACGAAGATGATGAACGGAATCGGCGGTTCTGGTGACTTTGCGCGTAACGCACGACTAGCCATATTTGTAACCAAATCAGTTGCAAAAGGCGGCGACATTTCAAGTATCGTGCCATTTGTTTCACACGTCGACCATACAGAACATGATGTGGATGTCATTGTGACGGAACAAGGCTATGCGAATCTGCGCGGACTTGCGCCGAGAGAACGTGTCGGATTGATCATCGAGAATTGCGCGCATCCAATGTATCGCGACCAACTGCGCGCGTATTACAGCGAAGCGCTTGAAAGAGGCGGTCAAACCCCGCATGTTTTGGAAAAAGCATTTTCTTGGCATACGAATTTGGCAAAGAACGGGACAATGCGCGAACTAGTTGAAGAGTTTGCTTAATTATTGACATAGAAAAGGTTGCCATCCGATGTGGCAACCTTTTTTGTATGGGTGGATTGGTTGATACTTGGGTAAACGACTAAAGTGGGTGCTGAAACGACTAAAGCGAGTCTGCAAACGACTAAAGCACATGTGAATCGACTAAAGTACATCCCGAAACGACTAAAGCACGTCCGCAAACGACCAAAGCCATCTAAATCAAAAGTCGCCACGCCCGGACCTAGAGCCACCCCCCCTAAAATCACTCCGTCTTCGCAGCCAACGCCCGCTCAAACTCCTGCTTCACGCGATGAAGCAATTCAAAGTCCGTCAATAAACGATAACCCGTAGACGCTAAAGCTTTTGCGCCTGTAATCAACGCTTCATCGCCAATTTCCGACTTCGCAGCTTCTCTGAACTCGTCCGTGTGCGCGACAAGATTATCAGGACCGATTTTGATATACGGATGTGCAGTCGGAACTTCGTAACTAATATTTCCAGCGTCCGTGGAACCTTTACCTTCTCTCTTTTCGGTATGAACCACTTCGCCAAGTGCAGAAAGTTCTTCATCCAAGACATTATCAAGAACCGAGTTAAGGACAAGGTCTTTCACTTCATTTTGGAAGCGTTCGATTTTGACGGTCGCGCCTGTCGCTAGCGCGGCTCCTTCTGCGATATTTCGTACTTTATCCGAAACCTCGACTGTTTTTTTCCATGAAGCTGCGCGTATATAGAAACGTGCCGATGCATATTCCGGAATAATATTCGGGGCATCCCCGCCGTGCGTAATGATGCCGTGAATACGGACGTCGGACGGCAATTGCTGGCGAAGCGCATTGATGCCGTTGAACAGTTGAATAACAGCGTCTAACGCGTTAATGCCGTGATGCGGCGAACCGGATGCGTGAGCAGGTTTTCCGAAAAAGTGGAAGTCGAGTGGATCTACAGCAAGCGATTCCCCTGTCGTCGCAGTTTTGCCGGATGGGTGAATCATCAGCGCTGCATCCACATCTTTTAAGTAGCCATGTTTTACGAAGCTGCCTTTCGCGCTGCCATTAGGACCGCCTTCCTCAGCAGGAGTCCCGAGAACGACGACTCGACCTCCTGTTTCAGGAAGTGTTTCAGCGAGTGCAATTCCCGCTGCAACACTCGTCGCACCTATAATATTATGTCCGCATGCATGTCCTAACCCTGGAAGAGCATCATATTCAGCAAGATAAGCGACTGTCGGGCCTTCTATTCCACTGTCTTTCACAGCGTAGAAGGATGTTTCATGACCAGCAACGGCTGTTGTCACTTCGAAACCCGCATCTTCCAACAGCGCAACGTGTTTAGCGCTGGCAAACACTTCTTCATTCCCGATTTCCGGATTAGCATGGATCTCCTGACTCGTTTGAATATATAACTTGCGGTTCTTTTCGATGGATTGGAATAACGTGTTCGTCTCTTCTGTTACAATGCTCATTATGAATGCCCCCAGTTCAATTATTTTTTAAGGTCTTCAAATACCTTGTCAATCTCATCCTGCGTTAACTTGATCAGATAAGACCCGCCTTTTGTATCTTCTTCAACAGCCTTTGCAATATCGTCTTCTTGGTATAACTCAACGATGCGTTTGAATGTTTTATTGTCTTTTTCCTTCTCGCTTGCTGCGATTAAATTCACATAGGGATAAATACTTTCATCATCTGCAGTTTCCCTGAAAATCGGATCCTCGCCTGGTGAAAATCCTGCCTGTCCAGCAATTCCGTTGTTAATAATTGCTGCAGTAACGTCTGGCAATACGCGTGGTGTTTGTTGTGCGACCATCGGAATAATATCTAATTTCAATGGATTTTCTACTATTTTACTCGGGTCTCCAAATAATCCGAAATCATCAGATAGTGTAATGAGTTCAGCACTTTCAAGTAGACGCAGTGCACGTGCTTGGTTAGAAGGGTCATCTGGAATCGCGATTTTGTCGCCTTCTTTAATTTCAGAAACATCCTTGATTTTTTCGGAGTAAACGCCTAGCGGTGCAAACATCGTCGAACCAATTGGAACAAGTTCATTTCCGCTTTCTTTTACATATTGGGATAAGAAAGAAAAATGCTGGAATGCATTCAAATCAACATCGCCTTGAGCAAGTGCGTTATTCGGCAAAGTATAATCCGCGAATTCGACTAGTTCAATTTCAATGCCTTCTTTCGCCGCTTTTTCTTTAAGAATTGGCCACTGCACACCATCTGATCCGTTAACGCCTATTTTTACTTTAACTGTGTCACCATCTGCATTACCTTTTCCGCCGCAAGCAGTTAATATAGCCGCAGTAAAAATCGCTAAACATAAAATCAATAATTTTCTCATTTTCTCTTCTCCTTTTAATTAAGTTTATCTGTCAATTAACGACGCATAACTTTTCTAGAAATCGTATTTCCGATCCATTGCGCGAGTTGCACCATAACGATGAGGATGACGACCGTTACGATCATGACACTCGCGTCGAATCGTTGGTAACCATAAGTCATGGCGATATGTCCAAGGCCTCCGCCCCCGACTGTTCCCGCAACCGCGGAAAAGTCGATTAGACTGACTGAAACGAAAGTCAATCCTAATATCAAAGGCCCAAGCGCTTCTGGAATCAATACCGTAAAGATAATCCGAAGCGGGCTAGCCCCCATTGCTTGCGCAGCTTCGATAACACCAGGGTCGATACTGACCAAGTTATTTTCAACGACTCTGGCAACAACGAAACTCGCCACAATCGTCATCGGGAAAATCGCCGCGGTCGTTCCGATGGTTGTACCGACAACCAATCTCGTTAGTTGTGAAATGGCAACTAAGAAAATGATGAATGGAATCGGTCGAATGATATTGATAAGAATATTTAACACCTGTGAAACTGCTTTATTTTCCAAAATATTATTTTCTCTTGTCACAAATAATAGAAGACCGAGGGAGATCCCAATGATTGAACCGAAAATAAGTGTGGCAATCACCATAATGAGCGTTTCACCAGTCGCTTCTACAATCCGTGGCCAAAACGTGGACCAATCAACTCTCATCTTTAATGACCTCCTTTATGTCAACGATCTTTTCAAGTTCCTGCAATACTTTTTGGATCTTTTCCGGTTCGCCTTCAAATGAAATAAGGAGATTTCCGAAAAAACGTTCTTGAACTTCTCGAACAGAACCGTAAACGATGTTGAAGTCGATTCCGTGTTTTCTAGTGACTTGCGACAGTACTGGGTCGCTTGCGATTTCACCTTTAAAAATAACGCGATATAACCGGGTACCGCCTTTTGACCGCCATTCATCCAACAGCTTTTCCGAAGGCAAGTCTTGTTGGATCGATTGGATAAAACGTTGCGTCATCGGATGCTGCGGATTCGTAAAGGTTTCGAAAACCGCGCCCGACTCGATCACTTCGCCATCTTCCATGACCGCCACATTGTCGCAAATGGATTGGATGACGTGCATTTCATGTGTGATAAGAAGAATGGTGATCCCCAACTCCTTATTCACCTTTTTCAACAACCGTAAAATATCGGCTGTGGTATCCGGATCCAAAGCAGAAGTCGCTTCGTCACAGATTAGAACTTCCGGGGAACTGGCAAGCGCCCTGGCAATTCCGACACGTTGTTTCTGTCCGCCGGATAGTTGATCGGGATAATCTTTCGCTTTATCGGACAGACCGACAAAAGCCAATAGTTCTTTTACACGCTCATGGATTTCCTGTTTTGATACGCCTGCCAGCTTTAAAGGATAAGCGACGTTTCCGGCAACAGTTCTCGAGTTAAACAAGTTAAAGTTTTGGAAAATCATTCCGATGTTCCGGCGTTGCGTGCGCAACTCCTTCGCTGATAATGAGCTGACGTCAACGTTTTGGATGAACACAGAACCAGAAGTCGGGCGTTCAAGCATGTTCACCAACCGCAGCAAGGTACTTTTTCCAGCGCCGCTAAATCCGATAATGCCGTAAATATCCCCTTTTTTAATCGATAGGGAAACATCCTTGACCGCATGCACCTCCCGTTTTCCAAGACTAAACGTCTTCGAGACATTTTTAAATTCAATCATGTAATGACCTCCTGATAAAACACTCATTCCGCTTAAACAACTTCTCAGCCATCCATCAATCTTTCCAGTTTTGAAAAACGAAAAAGCCCCTTCTCACTTATCATTAGAACGATAAGAAAAAAGAGGGCTTCTAGTATGTAAGAAACCATCTCGTTCTCATCTTTCAAATGCCGAAGCACTTGCAGGAATTAGCACAGTATTCATTCTGCATGAATCTGTTGCCGAGATGTCATAGGGCCTGTCCCTCGATCTCTCTTGATAAGAAAGTGATGTTTTGCTATTCGATTGTCGCAAGAATTAATTCATACTCTAGAGTGAAAAGAATGACAAGTCAATGAAATAATCAAAGTAAAATTATTCAGACTAATTTACTCAGGATTGATAGCGTTTACATTCCGAGAGTAATTAATCTTTCAAAATGGTATGATATGAAATAGTTATGAGGTGGACTCGAAATGACTATTTTACTTTTTATTGTCATCATATTATTCGCATCAATTTTACAAACAAGCACGGGATTCGGCTTTTCCATCATGGCAACGCCGTTTTTACTGTTGATTTTTGAACCAAGAGAAGCCATTCAAATCAATTTACTCCTATCGCTCGTCATTTCAGCGGCGCTTATTAGAAAAATACGCAAAGATGTTGACTTGGGCATCTTAAAACGCTTCATGATTGGAAGTTTACCAGGGTTGCCAATCGGGATTCTGATCTTCTTATTCACGGAAACGGGGAAGTTGAAAGTCGGTGTTGGAGTAGTCATTTTAACGTTAACGCTTTTGCTTATTTTGAATTTCCGCTTAAAGATGACGAAGCTCCGTGATTATTGTGCGGGAGGCATATCGGGTTTGCTGACGACGGGAATCGGCATGCCTGGACCGCCTTTACTGCTCTACTTTTCAGGAACAGGCACGCCGAAAGCGCAATTGCGCGCCACGACGTTAGCGTTTTATCTCTACATTTATTCAATAAGCTTAATTGTTCTAGTTCTTTTTGCCGGGACGAATCAAGCCGTTTGGACATCGAGTGGAATGGGATTGCCCCTTGTCGTTTTAGGGCTGTATTTTGGACAAGGCCTATTCCACCGTATCAATCAAACGTATTTTCGAATTTTTACTTATGTGATATTGTTATTTACCGGGTTTTATTTATTAATTCAATAGCCTAAACCGCGATTTCGCTCATTAAAGCGTGCGTATTGCCTTCGGTATCGTTGAAGAACACCATCCATGTTTCTGTTGAACCCATTTTTGCGACAACATGCGGTTCATCCAAAAATGAAACGTCCTTGGCTTTCAACGTTTCGTAACGCTCGTGAATGTCATCGACGTTGAAATAAAGTATGGAACTAGCCTTCGAAAATTGCTCTTTTTCGGGTAGAGTCAAGAGCAGTCTCACACCGTCGCAGTCAAAGAATGCCATCGTATCAGTATTGAATAAAAGCGATAAACCTAAAATATCTCGGTAGAAAGAAACTGCACGGTTTAATTCTTTTACGGGTACTGCAACTTGACCGATTCTATTAATTTGAGTCATATCAATATCTCCTTTGGCACCATTTTCTCAATTGTAACACAATGTTTTTGTTGTATTACATTAGCTTAGAAATAAACATCGTCGCAATGCCAAAGTAAATAAGAAGTGATAAAATATCATTGATTGTCGTGATAAGCGGTCCGGATGCAACAGCTGGATCCACATTGAACTTGTGCAAAATAAGCGGGATAATCGTTCCTGCGAGCGTCCCGATAATAAGGGTAGCAAGTAAGGAAGCACCGACAACTAACCCAAGAACCAAACTGCCTTGCCAAATGTATGCGATGATTAAAATAACAATTGCGCAAGTTAAACCAATAATAATTCCGACTAAAAACTCTCTGAAAATCAGTTTCATCGTTTTCTTCGGGCTAAGATCTTCGGTCACGAAGCCGCGCACAACGATGGCGAGCGATTGGGTTCCCGTATTTCCTGTCATTCCAGCAATCATCGGCATGAAAAAGGCCAGAGCGACAACAGCTTCAAGCGTCGCTTCAAATCTTGCAATGATACTTCCGGAAACAAGACCGATAAATAACAGCAAAATAAGCCACGGAAGACGTCGATAGGCCGCAATGAACGGCGGCGTAGTGAAGTCGATGTCCTTACCTGAAGCTAAAAGCATCCCGATATCGTCATCTGCTTCTCTCATAATAATATCGACAACGTCATCAACCGTAATGATTCCTGCCAATGTATTATCCTCCACCACAACCGGGATGGAGACGAAATCATGCCTGGCAATCAGTTTCGCCACTTCTTCTTGTTTCGTCGACACGTCAACTTTAACAACATTTTTGACCATGATATCTTCAATGACAACATCAGTTTCCGCGAGCAATAAATCACGGTAAGAAACGACGCCGACTAGTTTTCGTTCATGATCAATCACGTAGAGGTAGTTCAAATACTCCGCCAAATCCGAGAAGTGTTTTAGTTTATCGATGGCTTCTTCAACCGTGTATGACTTCTCGATCCATACAAAGCGGTCAGACATCGAGCGCCCGGCAGACTTTTCGGGATAGGAAAGGATTTTACGGATCGCGGCAGACTCTTCGTGTTTCATCTTTTTAATAAGTTTATCAATGGCATCACTTGATAATCCTGTCAACATGACCGCAAGCTCATCATTTTTCATAAGATCTAAGAGTTCTGCTGAACGATCAGGTTTCAGAATTTCAATAACGTGGAGCTGTTCATCTCTAGTCAGGTAGCGCAAGAGATACGCTAACTCCTTTAAATCCAAATATTCAAGGAAAAGGGGTTTGCGTTTTGTCGGTAATTCCTTATATAAATGTGCAACGTCATAAGGCATAAGTTCTTTGGTGACATCTTGAAACTCTTCTTTCTTTCCATCTTTCAGCAGTTGAATTAAACCGATTGCAATTTCATCTTCTTCAATTTTTTTGATCAATGACAACACCCCTCTTTCGAAAAAATGAATGATTCTCTTTGTTAATTTGCCCTAAAAGTGTTATTTGAAAACCTGGATGGTAATCTTCATCATAATGAATGAATGCTGAGGTGCAGTCAATTGGATAAACTACGGATAGGAAAATCAATTGTTGTTTTCATGCTTATACTGGTAGTAATAATCATCCCAGTTATCAAGAATCAATCAGACAAATCAGAAGTTGTTGTCTCGCCTTCTTCTAAAGAGTTTGTATTTAAAGAAATTAAGCCGAACGAAGAAATGGAAAAACAACTAATTGAAAATAATGCTGGATTAGAGGAACAGATTAACAAAGTATTGAAAGACGCCAGACTGGAAGGAACAACAACTTCTATCAGCATACGAAACGCGGCGGACGGGAAAATACTTTACACAAATTTAGGCGATACCAGAGTCCATCCAGCCTCTCTCATGAAACTTCTCACAGGAGCAGCGGCCCTTGAGACGCTCGGACTTGAGCACGCATTTAAAACAGAACTGTATACAGACGGGAAAATTAAAAATGGAGAGCTTCAAGGGAATCTTTATATAAAAGGACTAGGAGACCCGACGCTTACAAAAGACGATTTAATCCTGTTTGCAACGGAATTAAAAGAGAAAGGCATTCATTCCATAGCCGGTAATCTATTCGGAGATGATACATGGTATGACGATGATCGGCTTTCACAAGATTTGAACTGGTCAGATGAGCCGTATTACTCTGGCGCGCAAGTTTCGGCGTTGACGCTTTCCCCGAATGACGATTTTGACGCTGGAACGGTTATCGTCGACGTGTATCCCGCTGCCAAATCCGGTGAAGCCGGGTCGATTCGAATGGTTCCAGAAAACAGTTATATAAAAATTGTCAATAAAACAAAAACCGTTGCGAAGAACGGGACATCCTATATTAAAGCAGAGCGCGTACATGGTTCGAACACGGTCATCGTCTCCGGAACAGTCCCGCTAGGTTTAAAACAAAATCGTTCCTGGGCATCGGTTTGGGAACCGACGAATTACACATTGAATGTATTCAAACACGTACTTGACGAGCAAGGCATCGAATTCACTGACGTCACACAAATCGGAACAGGCAAAGTTCCTAGCGGCGCAAGTCTATTGGCTACCAACCAGTCCATACCTTTAAAAGAAATACTCACGCCTTTTATGAAGTTGAGCAATAACGGACATGGGGAAGTTCTCGTCAAAGAAATAGGACGAGTAATCGGCGACAAAGGAAGTTGGGACAAAGGGCTTGAGGTTATGAATAAAACACTCGCTGACATAGGCATGGACATGAATACCATATTGCTGCGCGACGGTTCAGGGATGTCCCATAAAACCCTCGTCACCGCCAATGAAGTGACCAATCTTTTATTTATTGCGCAAACAAAACCCTGGTACGATGACTTCGTGAATTCATTACCTGTCGCGGGCATTGAAGAAAGATTTGTCGGAGGAACATTGCGTTATCGAATGAATGGCACAGCAGCAGAAGGCAAAGTCAAAGCGAAAACGGGAACGCTAAACGGCGTTTCGTCTTTGGCGGGGTATGCGGAAACGAAAGACGGGGAAACGCTAATCTTTTCGGCGATTATCAACAATCACTTGGATGACACGGCATACGGATTGTTAGACGAACTTGCGGTGATCATTGCGAACTATCAACGGGATTAATGAAAGCTGTACAAACACCTAGGTGTTTGTACAGCTTTTTTCCTATCATCTAAACCGCCCTTTTGTACTAACTTTCTAACTACTTGTTTATCGTAAAAAATGTAGGGAAAGGAAAGTCAGAGGTTCAGTAGTTATAAAATACATAAAACAAAGGGGAGATTTGACAAGATGACGAAATTGAAATCATTATTTCTATTACTAATTGCTTCAGTCTTGCTTTTATCAGCATGCGGGGAAGAGAAAAAAGCTGAAAATAACGGAGCCAGCAAAGAACCCGGAGAAAACTATAAACTAGTGAAAAAAGGCAGTTTAACATTTGCGGCGAGCGGATTGTATAAGCCATTTAACTTTGAAGAAGGCGGAGAACTCACTGGGTTTGATATTGAAATCGGGACGGCTATCGCAGAAAAACTCGGTCTTGAACCAAATCCCGTTACGAATCCATTTGAGACGATTTTACAAGGACTCGTTGAAGAGAAATATGATGCCATCATCGGTTCAATGGCGTACACGAAAAAACGTGCAGAACAGGCAAGCTTCACCGAGCCTTACTACTACTCTGGCGGCATGATATTTGTTTCAAAAGATAACACGGAAATTAAATCGGCCGATGATCTTAAAGGGAAGAAAATTGGCGTTGTTGCGCAATCGACTTACGAAGAGCCGGCCAAAACGCTCTCTGATGACCTTCAGTATTACAGCAGTGACGTCGTCGCACTGAAAGACTTAACGATTAAAGGGCGACTAGATGCAGTCATTACAGCGGATATCGTTGGGTTTCAAGCGATTGACAATGGATTTGATGTAAAAGAAGTGGGCAAGCCGCTTTGGGTTGAACAACCTTCCATTGCCGTGAAAAAAGACAATGATGAATTAAGAGAAGCTATTGATAAAGCGCTCCAAGAGATGATTGACGACGGAACTTATGATGAGATTTCGCAAAAATGGTTCAAACGAAACTTGCTAGACCTCGATCTGGAAGGCGTTGAATTATTAGAGTGAACACTCCAATTTACTTGTTGAAGAAAGAGGTCATTGCCGGTGCCTGATATATTTATAACTTTGTATGATGTATTTATGCGAACATATGAAGGTTTTCTAAAAGCAGCACTCATAACAATAGAATTAACAGCAATCGCTGTCGTGATAGGTACCGCATTCGGTATTGTCTTTGCTCTAATGAAAATCTCGAGATCTAAAATCCTGCAAACAATCGCTAACTTGTATATTACGTTAATTCGCGGAACGCCATTGATCGTACAGATAATGTTTCTATATTACGGTATTACGTCGATCATCGTTCTGTCGAATTTTTGGGCAGGTGCGATTGCGCTAGGTGTTCATAACGGCGCATATATTGCTGAAATATTCAGAGGAGCTATCCAGGGAATCGACCGCGGACAACGTGAAGCGAGTCTTGCGCTAGGCATGAACCGCTCGCAGACCATGCGCCGAATCATTTTCCCGCAAGCCTTGCGCAGAGCGATTCCGCCATTAGGCAACCAGTTCATCATCACGCTAAAAGATTCATCGCTCGTGTATGTCATCGGTGTTTCTGAATTATTTGGACTAGCTAACCGGGAATCGGCATCATCATTCCAACCATTTGAAACGTTTCTAGTTGTTGGATTTTACTACCTCGTATTAGTGCTGATTTTTTCTGCACTATTAAAATGGTACGAAAATAAATTAGATGTTGATAAAGCATGAGGAGGAGTTTTGATGCTTAAAGGGGTAAACATTCACAAATCCTTTGGTGATTTAGAAGTCTTAAAAGGAATCGACATTGATGTCAATGCCGGAGAAGTCATTGTTCTTGTCGGCGTCAGCGGTTCAGGAAAAAGCACGCTCCTCCGTTGTTTGAATTTCCTCGAAATAATAAATGAAGGTGAAATCTCAATCGATGATCGGAAAGTCGACCGGAAGAAAGACGACCTGTCAAATGTTCGGGCGGAAGTAGGCATGGTGTTCCAGCATTTCAATCTTTTCCCTCATAAGACGGTGCTCGAAAATATTATAGAAGCGCCGATTATTGTGAAAAAGATGAATAAGGAAGAGGCCATAAAAGAAGCATTATTGATTCTTGAAGAGGTTGATTTGGCTGACAAAGCCCATGTGTACCCAAATAAATTATCGGGCGGGCAAAAACAACGTGTGGCAATCGCAAGAGCCCTCGCGATGAAACCGAAAGCCTTGTTATTTGATGAACCGACATCAGCGCTCGACCCCGAACTTGTCGGGGAAGTGCTTCAAGTGATGAAAAAGTTGGCGAATGACGGAATGACAATGGTTGTCGTCACCCATGAAATGAAATTCGCGAAAGAAGTAGCTGACCGCATCATCATGCTAGATGAAGGTCGCATCATAGAAAATGCAACCCCCGAGCAATTTTTCAATCACTCAACAAACGAACGCACACGACAATTTTTGGAAATGGTTGATGTGTAAAATAAAAAGCTGTTCAACGTCAGTAGAGATGTTGAACAGCTTTTTTATGCTGTTTTGTAAATGTATATCTGAATAGATCGAATGTTCATGCTATAATATTATTATATTTGGGGGGGGGGAGGCCTATTATGAAAGTCTTTGTGGAACATGTTGACCCGTTTCTGATGCAGTTAGTTATCATTCCTTTTATTGTTATTGGATTAGGGGTTTTATTGTCCGTCATCACTAAAAAAGTATTTGTTGGATCGATTGTGACGCTACTTCTTAATCTCTTATATGAAGTATGGCACTTTAAACAATATTATCCTGATTTAGAACTTCAAGTGTCTTCTTGGAACATCATTTTTCCTGTAATCTCATTAATTATTTCTTGGTTGGCAGTTGGATTAAAAAAAGAAAAAATACAAAATTGAACTTCTAATTAAAAGAAATGCAGTTCCCACCCGGGAATCTTCCGGGGTTGGAACTGCTTTCTTTATCGTTTCGGTTCATAATTCATCATTTTAAACATTTCATCCAGTTCGTCTTTCGTTAAATCGCGCCATTTTCCATTCGGTAAATTACCAAGATGGATGTTTAAGATTCGTGTGCGCTGCAGGCTTTTCACTGTGAAACCGAGTGCGGAACACATGCGGCGGATTTGGCGATTTAATCCTTGTGTGAGCGTGATGTTGAATTTGCGAGGCCCGAGTTGTTTCACTTTGCACGGTTTTGTCGTTGTCCCGAGAATATCGACGCCAGACTCCATTTTTTGCACAAACTCTTTCGTAATCGGTTTGTCGACCGTGACGATATATTCTTTTTCATGACCATGCTCTTCGCGCAGTATTTCATTCACAATATCGCCGTCGTTTGTGAGTAGCAAGAGTCCATTCGAGTCTTTATCAAGTCTGCCGATATGAAATATGCGCAGTGGATGATTGACGAAATCGACGACATTGCCTTCAATATGGCGTTCTGTCGTGCTTGTGATGCCGACGGGTTTATTCAGCGCGATATAGACGAGTTGTTCTTCGGTTTTTACTGGTTTTCCGTCTACGCGGACGTCGTCGCCTTCATTTACTCGGCTGCCAAGTTCGGCAGGTTGTCCGTTAATCGTGATACGCCCGTCTTCGATCCACTTATCGGCGCCACGTCTTGAGACAATTCCGGCTGAGCTTAAATATTTATTAATTCTCATTGAAGTCATCCTGTCTGTTGGTGTGTATTACTCTTTATATCCAGTGTAAATGACGAATCGTTGGATATCAATTAATGGACTAGCGGCGGGGTTATTCCCATATTGAATTAATTTCCGGAAAAGTGGTTGACAATTCTGATTTCATGTATTATGCTTGTAAGAACTTTTTTGTTTCAAAGACGGGCAGGAGGTACCGAGAGCGGTGCCGCCCACGGAACAGATGAGCTGAGATGAGAAGAGCATAGCTGAGAAATTGTTGAATAAGAAGAGTAGCACGGGTGAGCGTTTGGCAGAGAATCAGTGGGTGGTGGAAACTGATACGCGGCCTTTGTGAATGGACTTATGAGAGTCCTCTTGGAGAATTTTTCCAAGGGGGACGTCTATCCCGCGTTATGGGATGTGCTTTCGTTTTATAAAAGCGCGCCAAGAGGAAGTAGAAATACTTCAACTAGAGGTGGCAACGCGGTTAAACCGTCCTCTGCAATCGGACTAATCTGTCCTTTTGCAGGGGGCTTTTTTTATTTCAATGAAAAACGAGGAGTGATGAGATGACAATGAAAACAAAAAGCTTACGGACGACGATAAAGAAACTGAATGGCGATTCGCTCACGCCGATTTTAATCTTCAGGCGACTGCAAGGGAAGCAGAAGTTTTTACTAGAAAGTTCATCCATTCAGAAAGGCTCTGGACGATATTCGTTTATAGGAATGAACCCGGTGAAAGCGTACCGGGGCCAAGATGGTCAAATCGAGGAGTTGGATTATACAAACGGGCGGGCTTACAAGCATGAAGGCGACTTATATAAATTATTAAAGAGACTGATGCCGCGAATTACGGATGATGTGAATTATCCATTCACAGGCGGCGCGGTTGGGTATGTCGGTTACGGAGCTGCACGAAATGGCAAAGTGCGTGGAGCAGACGACTTAGAAATGCCGGATGTCTACTTCAATATTTACGATACCGTCATTATTTACGACCACAAATTTCATGAAGTGACTTTGTTGCATACAGAAATCAACCCGGTGTACGGCGAGCCGAATTTAGAGGCGTTGGAAGATATGATTTTAAATGGCGTTACTGAAAAGGAAGCGGCTGTAAGCATGTCTCCTTATCGATGCGGAATTACGCAACAACAATTCGAAGAACAAGTGCGCGAAGCAATTTCCTTTATTGAAAAAGGTGTGGCCGAGCAAATCGTGATATCGCGCAGGTTGGAAGCGGATATTCAAGGCGACTCATTCGCGCTTTATCGCAAATTGCGGAAAAGCAATCCGTCTCCCTATATGTATTACATGGAATTCGAGGATCATACCGTTATCGGAACGTCTCCCGAGAGTCTTGTGAAAGTAACAGGAGACACGGTGATGGTTAATCCGATAGCTGGAACGCGGCGGCGCGGTAAAGATCAAGCAGAAGATCTCGCGCTAGAAGAGGAATTGCGGAAAGACCCGAAAGAACTTGCAGAGCACGATATGCTTGTTGAATTAAGTAAAAAAGAAATGAATGAGATGTGCATTCCAGAAACCGTCCGCGTGTCGAACTATATGGAAACGGTCCGCTATGAACATGTGATACACCTCGTTTCAGAAATTGAAGGAACATTGTCTCACGGGTTGCATGCGCTTGACGCACTTAAAGCGAGTTCACCGGCTGGCACGGTGACAGGTTCACCCAAATCAGTGGCGATGGATATTATTGACCAGTTGGAAGAACAGCATCGCGGCATATACGGCGGCGCGATTGGTTATATCGGCTTGAACGGCAATATCGACTTTGCATTAACGATTCGCACGATGTTGATAAAAGGTGAAAAAGCCTATGTTCAAGCGGGTGCCGGCATTGTGCAGGCATCCAACCCGACAGATGAATACTTGGAAACTGTGAATAAAGCAAAATCATTACTAGAGGTTATTCAAGGATGATTGAAAATTGAGACGGGGAGAGATGAGCATGGAAAAGCATTTGAAACTAGTTGAGCAGAATCAGCATTTGCCATATGAAGAAATGAAAGAGGCGGCACAGTTATTATTTGATGAAAATACGCCGAAAGAGGACATCAAGAAGTTCTTGGTCGCATTATCGGCAAAAGGGGAAACGGCTCATGAAGTGGCTGCTCTCGCATCCGTCATGCGATCATTTGCGATTGATTTGAACGTAGAAAAGGGTTCTTATATGGATAATTGCGGGACGGGCGGCGACGGTGTCAACAGCTTTAATATCAGCACGACAGCGGCTTTCGTTTTAGCGGGTGCTGGCGCATCGGTCGCGAAACACGGAAATCGGAAAATTTCGAGCGCCGCTGGCAGTCAAGACGTGCTCGATGCACTCGGGATTCATACGAATTTCAGCCCGGAAGAAATGGGGGAGTTGCTTCGACGAGAAGGGGTTTCCTTTCTGTTCGCTCCGAATGTGCATCCGAGAATGAAGCGAATTGGGGAAGTGCGCAGTGAAATTGGAAAAGCGACGATATTCAATCTCGTCGGACCGTTAACTAACCCGCTTCAATTGCACACGCAGTTTACAGGAATAAGTCGACCCGATTTCATCATGGAATATGCATCCGTTCTTCAAATGCTAGGGCGCGAACGGGCGATTGTCGTATCGGGTGCTGGCGGGATGGATGAAGCTTCGCTGGCAGGCCAAAACGCATTTGTATTGCTAGATCAAGGAGATTTAATTCCATTTTCGCTTACGCCGGATGATGTTGGTTTGCAAGCGGCAGATTTATCAGCAATCCGCGGAGGAACACCAGTCGAAAATGCAGAAATCACTCGTTCTGTTCTTGGCGGGGAACGCGGTCCGCGTTTCGACACCGTTGTTTTTAATGCAGGAATAGGCTTGTTTGCGAACGGGCAAGCGGGAACGATACAAGAAGGCGTTAAACTGGCGACGGATAGTATTTTATCGGGCCGCGCATTAGAAAAGTTGGAAGCAGTGATTGCGTTCAGTGAAAAGATCGGTCAGAAGGAGGAGCTGGTCATATGACGATATTAGACAAGATTCTACGGGAGAAACGAATTGAAGTGGAAGCTTTGCTCGCCGAGGAAATGATCGCGGTTAAAAGTGGGAAAACCCGCCCTTCTTTATTCGAAAAATTGCACAAAGCTGAAAAGTTGCAAGTCATTGCGGAGATGAAGCGGGCGTCGCCTTCCAAGGGGTTAATTGCAGAAGGCGCGGATCCTGTTACGCAAGCTGAAAATTATAGCGAAGCCGGCGTCGCATGCATTTCAGTATTGACAGATGCACCTTTTTTCCAAGGGTCATTTGGTGATTTGGAAGCTGTTGCGGCTGCTGTTTCAACGCCGCTCTTATGCAAGGATTTTATCATTCATAAAGTGCAAATCGATAAAGCGAGAAGTGCGGGGGCGTCTGTTATATTGCTGATCGTTTCAGCCTTGGAGACTAAAGAGCTTGCAGAACTTTATTCGTATGCAACGGGGTCAGGGCTTGAAGTACTCGTCGAAGTGCATGACGTCGAAGAACTGAAATCAGCGCTGGAAATCGATGCAAAATTAATTGGCGTGAATAACCGTGATCTTAGAACGTTTGAAGTGGATCTTGCGAGGACGGAGGAAGTGGCGGCGCATTTCCCGTTTGACGAAGAACGGGTGTTGATCAGCGAGAGTGGTTTAGTCGGGCGAGATGACGCGGTTCGGGTTGCAGAAGCCGGCGCGAACGGGGTGCTCGTCGGTGAATCCTTGATGCGAAGCGGTTCCGTTATTGAAGCAATTGAAGCATTGCAAGTTCCGCTCGGGAGGGCTGTCCGATGACGAAGGTGAAAATATGCGGGCTAATGGAACGTGAACATGTGAACGCCGCGGTAGATGCCGGTGCGGATGCGATTGGTTTTGTTTTTGCGCCAAGCAGTCGGAGAGTAACCGTTGAACAGGCACAAGAACTGGCAAGAGAAATACCGGATAATGTGCTTAAAATCGGTGTTTTTGTCAATGAAACACAGGAGGAAATTACACGTATTTTCAAGGCGGTTCCCCTTGATTACGTGCAATTTCATGGGGATGAAGATGCAGATTTTATTAGAAAAATGCAGTTGCCTTCGATTAAAGCGTTATCCGTGAAAAGTACCGATAATGTAAAAGAGGCATCAGAATACGAGACGAATTATTACTTATTTGATGCGCCGGGCACGGTTTATAAAGGCGGGAGCGGGGTCACGTTCGATTGGGAGTTGCTAAAAGCTGCAGAAATTCCCGCTGAGAAAATAATTCTTGCGGGCGGATTAAACATCGGCAATGTAAAAGAGGCTGTTCAGAGAGTTCGTCCTTTTATGGTGGATGTATCAAGTGGCGTAGAACGAGGTAAACGAAAAGATAAAGGATTAATACAGGAATTTATACAGGCAGTTAAAGAAGGAGTGCGATTCTGATGGTTAAAGAGCAAACAAGGTCTGGACGATACGGGAAATTCGGCGGGCAATACGTGCCAGAGACGTTAATGACCGCATTGATTGAATTGGAGAAGGCTTATGACTTGGCAATCGAAAATCCGGAGTTTCTGGCCGAAGTCGCTTATTATTTAAAAGATTTTGTCGGGCGCGAAACGCCGCTCTATTTTGCGGAAAGACTCACGAAACATGCGGGCGGCGCGAAGATTTATTTGAAACGGGAGGATTTGAACCATACGGGTGCTCATAAGATCAACAACACTGTCGGCCAAGCCCTACTTGCAGTGCGCATGGGGAAGAAGAAAATTGTCGCAGAGACGGGTGCAGGTCAGCACGGCGTTGCAACGGCAACTGTCTGCGCGTTGTTCGGACTTGAGTGCACGATTTTCATGGGCAAAGAAGACATTCGCCGACAGGAATTGAACGTTTTCCGGATGGAGCTGCTCGGTGCCACTGTAAAATCCGTTGATAAAGGCGCGGGCACGTTGAAAGATGCGGTCAATGAAGCGCTTCGCTATTGGGTGACGAATGTCGAAGATACGCATTATATTTTAGGTTCTGCATTGGGTCCGCATCCGTTTCCTGAAATTGTCCGCGACTTCCAACGGGTGATTGGCGATGAAACGAAAGCGCAAATTTTGGAGAAAGAAGGGCGATTGCCTGATGCGGTGGTCGCTTGCGTAGGGGGCGGAAGCAACTCGATTGGCATGTTTTATCCGTTTGTCGAAGATGAAAATGTGAAATTATTCGGTGTCGAGGCGGCAGGCAGCGGAATTGCGACCGGTCTTCATTCGGCAGCGGTTGCCGGTGGAAAAGAAGGCGTATTGCACGGTGCCTATATGTATGTGTTGCAAGATGAGGATGGGTTGATACAAGAAGCGCATTCGATTTCGGCGGGTTTGGATTATCCCGCGATTGGCCCCGAACATTGTCATTTACATGAAAGCGGTCGGGCTGCGTATACATCGATAACAGATGAAGGCGCACTTGAAGCGCTTCAGTTGCTGTCGCAAACGGAAGGGATTATTCCGGCGTTAGAAAGTTCTCATGCTGTGCAATATGCGGTGGAACTTGCTGCGGACATGAGTAAAGAAGAAATTATTGTCGTCTGTTTATCAGGACGCGGCGATAAAGACGTAGAAACTGTAAAGGCGGCACTTGGAGGGGATAAGTCATGACGAAAAAGCAAATAACAGAGGCGATTCAAGCATGCAACAGACGTGGGGATAAAGCGTTTGTTCCTTATATCATGGCGGGCGATGGCGGTATTGAAAAATTGAGAGAAACGATTTTATTTCTCCAGAAAATCGGAGTGACTGCAATCGAGCTCGGTATCCCGTTTTCCGATCCTGTGGCAGATGGCCCAATCATTCAGGAAGCCGGTGAACGTGCGCTTGCGAAAGGGGTTACGCTTCGTCTAGTCGTAGAAACGGTGGCTTCTTTCAAAGATGAAGTGAAGGTGCCGATTATCTTAATGACGTATTTGAACCCGATTATTCAGTACGGCATCGAGGAATTTGCAGACGACTGTCGAAACAGCGGAATTAGCGGGTTGATTATCCCGGATTTGCCTTACGAAGAAGTAGATTTGGTTCGCGATGCGTTGACGAATGCGGATATTGCACTCATCCCGCTTGTCTCGTTGACGAGTCCGCCTGAGCGGATCGAAAAAATAACGGCTGCGGGCGAAGGCTTCATTTATGCCGTGACCGTGAATGGGATAACGGGCGTTCGGGATGGGTTTGAAGGGCAACTGGAAGAACATCTGCAAAAGTTGAAAGCTGTCAGTTCTGTTCCTGTTCTTGCGGGTTTTGGAATATCGACAACGGAACAAGTCGAGTTGATCGGAAGTTTTGCAGATGGCGTAATTGTCGGAAGTGCAATCGTAACCGCTCTTCACGACGGAGATTTGAAAACTGTCGAAAAACTCGTTAACGCATCGAAAAATAAAATTCCTACCATATAATAGCGCTTTCACATGCTAAAGAATAACAGTGAATATTTAATTCATTTGTAAATTATTGAAACCTTTCCCGAGTCAATTCGTACAGATATAGTAAGGGGTGGGTAATTTGGATACGAATGCGATTAGGCGAGACGTTGAAATGACGTATGAAAAAGTAAAGTCATTGGCTGGTTGGACAGTCGATCGAAATGTTGTGTTGACAATTACTTCGTACTACGTCACTTCGGAGCGTGAGTTTGATGCGGAGAGCTTGAGCCGCTCAATGGATGCGATAAAACAAAAAGCGGGTTGGTTCTCGCCTTTGCGAGGAAATCTCTTGCCAATGATGGCTGCATTTCTCGATCAACCTGGCGTTAACATCGAAGAAGAAGTTATTCGCTTATTCGAAAAACAACGCATACTACGGACTTTCGGTTTTCGGAATACAATCCATTCCTATTTAGCGGCACTCTTTATGACAAACGATAAAGAATCCTATGACACTGAAGCCCGGCTTGCAAAAGCTCTATTTGCCGAAATGAAAAAACATCATTTCTTTTTAACGTCTGATGATGATTATACGTATGCTGTTTTGTTGGCGAAAAGAGGATTCAATCCAGTAACGCAAGCAAAATCGATGCGTATGTACTATGATGCGCTTCGCAAGGAAAAGTTCCGCGCGGGCAATGAACTACAATGGTTATCGCAAGTAATGACTTATTTGAACGAAGATTTCAACCCTTCGCTAATTACGAAAGCAACAGAAATTCACCATTACTTTGCAGGGGAAACGAAAGTACGGCCGATTCACTATCCGCTCATTGGATTTCTGACAATATTTAACGTGTCAAATCACGAACTGCGAAAAATTGTCGAGTTAACATTTGCGCTTGAAGAATCAAGTCCGCTGAAATGGAAAAAAGATATGGCGCTTTCTCTGGGTATTGGTTATGTAATTCATGAATTGGTAGGTAATGCAGAAGAAGCGATTATGAGTCTAGCGACGTCCGTAGAACTTCTGATTCAAGCCCAACAGGCAGTGATGGCGGTGACAATAGCGGCGATGGCGGCTTCCTCCACAGCAAACTCATCAAATTCTTAGTTTATGGAGAATTAGTTCTACATAAGCGTTTTGCTGCTTGTGACATTGGTATGCTAAGTTGAAATTTTTTAAATAATTCCTTGAATTTCTTAGAGTATAAGGTCCTGCTATTTTACAGCAGGGCTTCTTTTTCTTGCGAAAAAATAAGGAAAAATAAATTATTTCTAAATAAAGTTTTTTTGCATTTATAAAAAACTTCTTAGAAATGTACTTAAATCAGCATTTGTAACTCTACTGTCATAAAAAAAATTATTGTAACACTATGAATTTAAAAAAAACGCAGTTGTAAACTTCTATTTTCTGTAGTATATTAGTGCAAGAAGTTAGAAATCTGAAAATTAGATATTTGCTTGAACTAGTTTAAGTTAGGAGGAATTTTTCTTGGGAAACACTGTATTGGAAATTGAAAATCTCCGCACGTCGTTTAGCATCAAGGGAAAATACTACGCTGCGGTAGATGATGTTTCCTTGAAAATCCACGAGAATGAAGTGCTCGCCATCGTAGGAGAATCAGGTTGTGGGAAAAGTGCTTTAGCCCTATCTATCATAGGACTTCATGATGCTAGAGTTACAAAACTTGAAGGTCAGGTTAACTTTAAGGGGCAAAATCTTCTTAACTTATCACGTGCCAGACTTAATAAAATTCGCGGAAAAGATATGGGAATGATATTCCAAGATCCGATGACGGCGCTAAACCCGCTTTCAACGATTGGGTCGCAAATCACGGAGCCGATGAAATATCACCTTAAGTTGTCGCAGGCGGACATGAAAAAGCGCACTCTGGAACTACTTCGCAGAGTAGGCATAAAGAATGAAAATCGTGTCTATTCGCAATATCCGCATGAATTATCGGGTGGAATGAGACAGCGTGTTGTTATTGCGGTTGCGCTTGCATGCGATCCAATTCTATTAATTGCCGATGAACCGACAACTGCTCTGGACGTTACAATCCAAGCACAAATTATGGACTTGATGAAGGAATTACAAGCCCAGATGAAATCGGGAATAGTTCTAATTACTCATGACCTCGGCGTCGTTGCAGAAATGGCCGATCGAGTCGCTGTTATGTATGCAGGGCAAATTGTGGAACTTGCGGGAGTAAATGAAATGTTTAAGAATCCATTACATCCTTATACCCGTTCTTTACTCAGTTCTATCCCGTCGAATATGCCAGACAAAGGAAGACTTCATGTAATTCAAGGTATTGTTCCGTCACTGCAAAACCTAGACCGAGAAGGTTGTCGCTTTGCCCCGAGAATTCCTTGGATTCCACAGGAGGATCATGAGAAAGATCCTGTTTTACACGAAGTAGAACCAGGGCATTTTGTACGATGCACTTGCTACAAAAACTTCCATCTTCAAACGGAAGAGTCAGGAGTAGAAAAACATGTCTTTACTAAAAGTTAATGATTTAAAAGTTCATTTCCCGATTCGCGGCGGATTCTTCCAACGTGTAGTCGATCATGTTCGTGCTGCAGACGGGGTCAGTTTTGAAATACAACCAGGCGAAACATACGGTCTTGTTGGAGAGTCGGGTTGCGGAAAAACAACAACTGGTCGTGCAGTTATCGGGCTGAATAAAGTAACATCAGGAGAAATTCTATTCGAAGGAAAAGATTTAGCAAAACTTCGAGGAAAAGAAAAACGTCTTCACACTCGCGATATCCAAATGATTTTCCAAGACCCTTATTCTTCGCTGAATGTTAGAAAAAGGGTGCTTGATATAGTTGCAGAGCCTCTTCGTAATTTCGAACGTCTATCACCAGACGAAGAGAAAAAGAGAGTTCAAGCGTTAATTGAACGAGTCGGGCTCAATCCCGAATCTATCTATCGTTATCCTCACCAATTTTCAGGCGGGCAACGTCAACGTATAGGAATAGCTCGCGCATTAACTTTAAATCCGAAACTAATCGTTGCAGATGAACCGGTTTCAGCACTTGATGTATCGGTTCAGGCGCAAGTTTTAAACTTTATGCAAGACATTCAAAAAGAATTTAACCTGTCGTATTTATTTATTAGTCATGATCTTGGCGTCATTCAACATTTATGCGACCGGATCGGGATTATGTACCGCGGTAGATTAGTAGAAGAAGGACTAGCGGATGAGATTTATAGTAACCCGAAACACCTTTACACAAAGCGTCTAATCTCTGCTATCCCGGAAATGGACCCAGCGTTACGACTTGAAAAGACGCATTTGCGCCAAGCGATTGATGATGAATATCGCACAGGATACGATAATTACTTCGACAAGGATGGGCGAATATTCGATCTTAAGAAAATATCAGACACCCATTCTGTTGCATTGCCTTAAAGGGGGATTATGAGAATATGTTAACTTTTATACTACGCAGAATATTAGTCATGATCCCACAACTGTTATTGCTGAGCGTCATCATTTTTCTTCTTGCAAAAGCAATGCCGGGCGATGCGTTGACCGGAGCGTTTCAAGGAAATCCCGAGGCAAACGCGGAACATATGGAAGAACTTAGGGAGAAGTTAGGTTTTAATGACCCGTGGTACGAACAATATGGTCGTTGGGTAACGAATTTTGTTCAAGGCGATATGGGAATGTCTTACGTTCATAAACAAAAAGTAACATCCTTGTTAGGGAATAGGCTTAGCAATACCGTGCTGTTATCGCTAACGACCATGATTACCATCTACCTCATCGCGATTCCTTTAGGAATTATTGCAGGGCGTTGGAATAATTCATGGGCTGATAAAGCTATTGTTACATACAACTATTTTTCAATAGCGACGCCAGTATTTATCTTTGCATTAATCATGCTTTTCATTTTCGGTTTCTATTTTAGTTGGTTCCCTACCGGGCGAAGTGTTGATATAACAATTCAGAATGGAACTTGGGACTATTTTGTCAGTAAAGCGAATCACCTCGTGTTACCGACATTATCCGGGGCGATCATTGGAACCGCGGGTACGATTCAATACTTGAGAAACGATATTATCGACACGAAGTTAAAGGATTTTGTGAAAACAGCGCGTGCAAAAGGTGTGCCTGAAGGCAGAGTATACACTCGCCATATTTTACGAAACTCCCTCTTGCCGATTGCGGCTTTCATGGGGTACGAAATTACATTACTTATCTCGGGGTCAGTGTTCATTGAATCAATATTTAGTTATCCCGGACTCGGACAACTCTTCATTCAATCGATTCAAACACGGGACTTTACAGTTGTATCAGCACTCGTTATGATTTCCGGCGCTGCAGTTATTATTGGAACGATGTTATCGGACATCATTTTGAGTATTGTTGATCCGCGAATCCGCATTGATTGATGAAAATTTGAGTGAACGGAGGGTAACAAAATGAAAACAGAAATACCAGTCGATGCGGAAGAAGCAGCAGTTTTAAAAGCGCAGTCAGAACATGTAAGCTTCGGAAAAACGATTTGGCGTGAAATTAAGGGCGATAAAATGGCGATGATTGCGCTTATCATTTTATCAATTATTTTACTAATAGCTTATATAACCCCATTTTTCATCGACCAAGTACAAGCGGCTCGAACAAACTTCATGCAAATATATGAAAAACCTTCAAAAGAATTTTGGCTCGGCACGGACCGCGGGGGACGCGATATATTTGTCCAACTAGTCATCGGTGCACGAAACTCCATCACGATTGGGGTAGCAATTACATTGATCGCTGGATTTCTCGGATTAATGATAGGTTTAATCTCCGGTTATTTTGGCGGCAAGGTAGATTTTGTAATTATGCGTATGCTCGACTTTTTGATGGTCCTGCCAACATTGATGCTTATTATCGTTTTCGTTGTAATTGTTCCAAAATTCAACGTTTGGTCATTTATCGGGATTATGAGTATTCTACTTTGGTTTGGCAAGGCAAGGCTTATTCGTTCTAGAGCGCTTGCTGAAAGGGAGCTTGACTATGTCAATGCTTCGAAGACGTTAGGGACTCCAAACTGGAAAATCATGCTATTCGAAGTTTTTCCTAACTTGAGCTCTCTCGTCATAGTTAATATGACACTTACTTTAGCCGGAAACATCGGGATTGAAACGGGTCTGACGTTCCTCGGGTTTGGTTTGCCAGAAAGCACGCCCTCACTCGGAACATTGATCGCTTACGCGCAACACCCGGATGTCATGGAAAATAAGTGGTGGGTATGGTTACCTGCGTCATTGCTGATTTTAGTAGTGATGTTGTGTATAAATTATATCGGTCAAGCGATTAAACGCGCGTCCGATGCAAGACAAAGGTTGACGTAAGTTGACCAATCAAACAGGGGAGGTAATACAATTGGGAAAAAGGCAACTAATGCTTCTTATCAGTCTTATGCTAGCACTCAGCGTATTTTTAGCTGCATGTTCAGGTAAAGATGATAAAGGGGATGCAGACAAGAAAGACCCAGGCAAGGATGAAGGGAAAACAGAAGAAACAGAAGGCGAAGATGCGGCTGAAGAAGAAGAACTTGACTTCCCGCTAGACGTATCTAACACCGGAGAAACAATCGAAGATGGAACTTTGAACTATGCATTAGTATCAAATACGCCATTTGAAGGAACGCTTAACCCTGTATTCTACTCAGGCAGACCGGATGCTGAAGTAATGCAGTTCTTTGATGAAGAGCTATTAGCAACTGACGGCGACTACCTCATTACTAACGAGGGAGCAGCAAAATACGAAGTTTCAAACGAAAACAAAACAATAGCAATTACAATTGGCGATAACGTAAATTGGCATGACGGAGAGCCAGTTAAAGCGTCCGACCTTCTATACGCATACGAACTTCTAGGTCACCCAGATTACAAAGGTGACCGTTACACGTATACAATTTACAACGTTGAAGGTATGGAAGCGTACCATAAAGGCGAGGCAAAAGAAATTTCAGGTATTGAGATTTCTGAAGATGACAAAACAATTACGATTAACTACTTAGAAGCGTCACCATCATTAATGTCAGGTATTTGGACATATCCTGTTCCACGTCACTATCTTGGCGACGTTACAAAAGGTGAGGTTACAATTGATGAGATCGTTGAATCTGAAAAGATCCGTACTACTCCAATTGGATTCGGACCTTATAAAGTTGAAAAAGTCGTACCAGGCGAATCCGTACAATATGTAAGAAACGAAGATTACTGGAGAGGAAAACCAGCTGCAGAATCTGTTGTTTTAAAAGTAGTGAACACTTCTTCCATTCTTAAGGAACTGGAAGCAGGAAGTATTGACATCGCAGAAGTTCCGGCGGACCAGTATTTGAATGCAAAAGAGCTTACAAACGTTGACTTGCTTGCAAAAATTGACCTTGCTTACACATATATCGGGTTCAAACTCGGTAAATGGGACGAGAAAAAGAAAGAAAACATTACAGATCCAGATGCTAAACTTGCTGATAAGCGCGTACGTCAAGCAATGTGGCATGCTATGGACAACGAAGTAATCGGTGAGAAAATGTACCACGGTCTTCGTTTCCCAGCAACAACACTAATCATTCCAGTATTCGCAAGCTTCCATGACGCTGATAACCCAGGTCGTGCTTATGATCCTGAAAAAGCAAAAGCATTGCTTGACGAAGCAGGATTTAAAGATACTAACGGCGACGGAATCCGTGAAGACGCTGACGGTAATGAATTCGTTCTTAACTTCGCTTCCATGGAAGGTGGAGAAGTTGCAGAGCCGATTGCACAACACTACATTCAAAACTGGGCAGATGTAGGGATTAAAGTTCAACTTACAGATGGCCGTCTACACGAATTCAACTCTTTCTACGATATGGTAGAATCGGATGATCCAAAAGTTGATATTTTCCAAGGTGCTTGGGGAACTGGTTCTGACCCGGATCCTGAAGGTCTATACGGTAGAACAGCTTCATATAACTACTCACGATACACAAGCGAAGAAAACGATAGACTTCTTAAAGAAGGTACATCAGAGAAAGCATTTGACTTTGAATACCGTAAAGGAATCTACGATGAGTGGCAAGAACTAATGGTTGAAGACGTTCCGGTTGCACCAACTGTATACCGTTACGCGACAACTTTAGTTAACAAACGTGTTGCGAACTACTCAATTGACCAATCTTCAGACAATTACTACCCATGGAAATGGGGCGTAACACAAAAAGACCCAGTTAAATAATTAACAATCTAAAACCGCTATCCGGGCAACTGGGTAGCGGTTTTTTGAATTGCGCATAGGTTATGATAGATTAAAGATAGATGAGTTATATTAGTCTAAGTAGAAGGGAAGGTTTTTAATATGAGAATACGTCCAGAAAGATTACAGAAGGGCGATACAATTGGTATTGTTTCACCATCAAGTCCGCCAAACCCAGAAAACCTGGAGCGTTCGTTGGAATTTCTTGAGGGGTTAGGGTTGAAGTGGAAATTTGGCAAACACGCGCGGAAAATTAATGGGTATCTTGCGGGAACCGACAAAGAACGATTAGAAGATTTGCATGACATGTTTAAAGACCCTGTAGTTAAAGGCATAATTTGTTCAAGCGGCGGTTACGGGGCAGCTCGTTTTACCGATCAACTTGATTTGCAGTTAATGAAAGAAAACCCGAAGATTTTTTGGGGATTCAGCGACATCACATTTCTTCATACGGCTATGGGACTCTATTCGAATCTTGTAACTTTCCATGGACCGATGCTCGGACCAAACGTAGGAACTGATGATTTTCACGAAATGTCGGGGAAAATGTTTCAGCAATTATTTGAACCAATGGAGCTTCATTATACGAATGCAATTTCTGAATTAAGCGCTATTACTTCCGGTGCCGTAGAAGGAGAACTGGTTGGCGGGAATTTGTCGTTGCTTGCCCGTGGAATCGGGACCAAGTTTGAGATTGATACGAGAGGCAAATTACTGTTGTTGGAAGACATCGGCGAAGAACCCGCGCGCGTTGACGGTTTGCTTAATCAGCTACGGATGAGCGGAAAGCTAGCGGATGCAGCGGGGATTGTCCTTGGCGATTTTTCGAAAACAGAAACGAAAAAACAATGGACATTGACATTAGATGAAGTGTTCGATCACTATTTCAGTCAATTCTACAAGCCGGTAGTCAAAGGCTTTAAAATCGGCCACTGCGAACCTCATTTTGCAGTTCCGCTCGGTGTCGATGCAAGGCTAGATGCAGATAATCTCACGCTGACAATTTTACCGGGGGTTCAATGACAATCTGAGTAGACACGAAATGATCGGAATAATCGTGAACAATTCGAACACTTCAATAACTATAGTGTGTCATTGTTGAATATGTCATTTCTATCTATTACAATTGATAAATGAATGATGCCCCCTCTCGTTGTAAGATTCATTCAATTGCTTGCCCAATTCTTCACAACAAAATCTTTGTCCCATGCATGTCCATGCAACCATATATATAAATAGAATAAATTAAATATTTACAGAAAATCTAAACCTATCTAGGGGTAGTTTTATTTGAATTTCAAGAAAAGAGGTGTTTTTGATGAAGTTATCACCAGTTGAACAGGAAAAGTTACTACTTCACGTAGCAGGCGAGCTTGCTATTAAACGAAAAGAACGCGGGGTTAAGTTAAATTACCCAGAAGCTATGGCGTATCTTAGCCACTATATCATGGAGGGTGCACGAGACGGGAAGTCGGTTGCACAACTAATGAGCGATGGTAAACAAATATTGACAGTTGATGATGTTATGGAAGGAGTAGCGGATATGATTAGCGATGTACAAATTGAATGTACATTCCCGGATGGAACAAAGCTGGTCACTATCCACAACCCAATTCAATAAGAGGAGGAAATACACATGATCCCAGGAGAAATCAGGCCTGCTGAAGGAACTATTGAAATTAACGCTGGACGCCCTACGAAAGCAGTTCGTGTCGCAAATACAGGCGACAGACCGATTCAAGTTGGCTCCCATTTCCACTTTATCGAAGTGAATAAAAATCTAGAATTTGACCGCGAACAAGCAGTTGGCATGCATTTAAATATTCCATCAGGTACGGCGGTTCGATTCGAACCAGGTGAAGAAAAAGAAGTTGAGTTAACTGAATTTGGCGGAAAACGTCATGTTTTCGGATTGAACAAGTTAACCGAAGGCTCCACGCATAATGTAGATGAAATTGTAGAGAAAGCATCTGAAGGTGGCTATAAAGGAGCGGAAGGCAAATGAAAGTAACACACGATCAATATGCAAAAATGTTTGGTCCGACGGTCGGCGATAAAGTACGACTTGCGGATACGGATTTATGGATAGAAATCGAAAAAGACTACACGAAATACGGGGACGAAGGTGTATTCGGCGGCGGAAAGTCACTCCGCGTTTCAATGGGACAAGATGGTAAATCATTACGCGATGAAGGTGTTTTGGATACAGTCATTACAAACGTCATGATTGTTGATTACACCGGGATTGTGAAAGCGGATATCGGTATTAAAGACGGCCGCATTGCCGGAATTGGTAAAGCCGGAAACCCGAATACAATGGATGGTGTCGATCAAGGAATGATCATTGGGGTTGGGACTGAAGTTTATGCGGGAGAAGGCTTAATCGCGACAGCGGGGGCGATTGATACACATATTCACTTTATCAGCCCGCAGCAAGTCGAGACTGCACTGAATGCAGGCACAACGACATTCATTGGCGGGGGGACAGGTCCAGCGGCAGGGTCAAAAGCTACAAGTATTACACCTGGTGAGTGGCATCTGCATCGCATGCTCCAAGCCGTTGAAGATTTACCGGTGAACGTCGGACTTCTCGGGAAAGGTAGTGCCTCATCTCCAGAACCATTAGTGGAACAAGTTCGTGCGGGTGCGATCGGCATGAAAATTCACGAAGACTGGGGCGCGACTCCTGCGGCACTCGATCAAAGTTTGAGTGTCGCAGATGAGTATGACATACAAGTAGCGCTACATTCCGACACGCTTAATGAAGCTGGATTTGTAGAAGAAACAATCAATGCTATTAACGGACGCGTAATTCACGTCTTCCATACGGAAGGGGCAGGCGGCGGACATGCACCGGATCAGCTGAAAATGGCATCGTATCCGAATGTGCTGCCAGCATCGACTAACCCGACGAAACCATTTACAACAAATACGATTGACGAGCATTTAGATATGCTTATGGTTTGTCACCATTTGAAACATGACGTACCAGAAGACGTAGCATTTGCTGATTCTCGTATTCGTCCTGAAACGATTGCAGCTGAAGATATTATGCAAGACATGGGTATCCTCAGTATTATGTCATCCGATTCACAGGCAATGGGCCGTGTTGGTGAAGTAGCAATTCGAACGTGGCAAACTGCGAATAAAATGAAAATGCAACGTGGACCCCTTCCGCAAGATGAAGGAAAAGATAACGATAACTACCGCGTGAAGCGCTATATTGCAAAGTTAAATATTAACCCGGCCATCGCATCAGGCATCGGTCATGAAGTTGGTTCCCTCGAAGAAGGAAAGCTTGCTGATATTGTTCTATGGGACCCGGCATTTTTCGGCGTGAAAGCAGAAGTCGTCATTAAAGGCGGGATTGCCGTTTATGCAATGACAGGAGATCCGAACGCTTCGATTCCAACGCCGCAACCGATGATGGGACGTCGCATGTACGGTTTCCATGGTAAAGGACCTCAAAATGCTGCGATGACTTTCCTTCCGAAAATTGCTATTGAAGAAGGACTTCCTGAAAAGCTTGGTTTGAAACGAATGATTGGTACGGTGAAAAACTGCCGTAACATTACAAAAGCAGACATGAAACATAATAGTGAAACACCGGATATAGACGTGAATCCAGAAACATATGAAGTAAAAATAGACGGTGAACTTGCTACGTGTGAACCTGTAGACGTTCTACCGATGGCACAGCGTTATTTCTTGTTTTGATTAAAAAATTTGTGACCTGCATCACGCAGGTCTTTTAAGGAGGGGTCCACTATGTTGATTGAAAGAGTGATTGGCAACGTTGGCAATGAAGAAGAGATTGCCGGCAAAAAGACAGAATGGATCGAGCTTGACTGGGAAGAGTTGAGCAAGCGCATTCTCCGCACGGAAACCGACCACGGGACAGACATTGCTTTAAGGCTAAACCAAGAAGAACCGCTTCAATACGGGGATATCCTGTATGAAGATGCAGAACGTCGTATTGCAATCCGAACGAAATTGGAGCCTGTCATTGTTATCAGTCCGAAAAATATGACTGAAATGGGGAAAGCCGCATTTGAATTAGGCAACCGGCATACGCCGTCCTTAATCGATGACAACGAAATTGTCGTGCGCGCGGATCATACATTGAATACATTATTAGATGAAGTGGGTGTTGCGTATGAAAAGACAGAAAGACGATTTAAACAACCATTCAAATACCGTGGCCACTCCCACTGATTCTGCGCTATTACAGCTTTTTCAAATACATGATTCAGCATTTCCGATTGGCTCTTACACGCAATCATATGGAATGGAAACATACATCCAAGAAGATAAGATTCGGACAAAAGACGATTTGATCGAGTTTTGTACGTCCTTCTTGTTCAATAATTTAGTGCGGAGCGATGCGATTCTTATTCAAGAAGCATATGCTGCCGCTTTGAAGCAGGATGTGGACAAGCTGTTGGAGTTAGAGCAGTTATGCGGTGCAATGAAGCTAGCAAAAGAATCGCGCGATGCAAGTGTGAATCTCGGCAGGCAGTTCATTCGAACGGTTTCTCCTTTGGGAACTGATGAATTTCTAGCCGAATGGAAAGAACGCATCGATGCGAATTCCATCAAGGGGCATTACGCTGTTTTGTATGGCATCTATAGCGCAACGACAGGCGTCAGCATGCATCATGCCGTTATGATGTACTTATATGCTTCTTTGAGCGGGCTTGTTCAAAATGCGGTTCGTGCCGTTCCATTCGGCCAAAACACGGGGGTTCAAGCGATAAATGAATTGATTCACCCCGTAAAAGAAGCCGCGGATTTAGTTTCTACTTTGACGATTGAGAATATCAGTAACAATGCGCTCGGAATCGAACTCGCTTCGATGAGACATGAGTATTTATTCTCGAGATTATTTATTTCTTAAATAAAGGAGTTTTTTTCTATGAAACCAGTACGTATTGGGATCGGCGGACCGGTTGGTTCGGGTAAAACATCACTCGTTGACCAACTGACTCGCGCGATGCACAAAGATTATAATATAGGTGTTATTACGAATGATATTTATACACGAGAAGACGCGCAGTTTTTGATGAAAAATGGTGTTCTTGGAGAAGACCGTATTATTGGCGTTGAAACTGGCGGATGTCCGCATACGGCAATCCGTGAAGATGCATCGATGAACTTCGCTGCAATCGATGAAATGAAAGACCGATTTGAAGATCTTGACATTATTTTTGTTGAAAGCGGCGGGGATAATCTATCCGCTACGTTTAGCCCAGAGCTTGTCGATGGGTATATTTATGTCATTGACGTTGCAGAAGGACAAGATATTCCGCGAAAAGGCGGCCCGGCATTGACGCGTTCCGATCTCTTATTAATCAATAAAACCGAGCTTGCTCCGCATGTTGGCGTTGATCTTGACTTGATGGACAGCGATGCGAAAAAAATGCGCGGAGGTCGTCCATATATTTTCGCAGACGTGAGAACTCAAAAGAACGTCGATAAAATTGTAGAGTGGATTCAGCATCATATGCTCTTGGAAGGAGCAAAACCTGTTGGTGAAAATGGTTAACCCGCCACGCAGGCATCATAACGGAAAACTGGACTTGGAATTCGAACTGCGAAGGGGCATTACGCGGATGCCTCACGTTTTCCAACAACCTCCGTTAAAAGCCAGCCGTGAGTTGTACGAAGGGAAAGACCCGACTGCGACTGTTTATATTATGGAATCTTCAGGCGGCATGGTTGCGGGCGATCGTAACGATATTACGATAAAGCTTGCACCCGACACCCGGGTTCGATTAGTCCAACAGTCGGCGATGAAAATTTACCCTTCACACACAGGTGAAACATGTTTTTATAAATTAGATGTTGATATCGCGGAACGAGCTCGTCTCGAATGGATGCCGGAAGTCATTATTCCGTTCGTCGATGCGAAGTTTCAAGTGGACACGACGCTTCGCGTGGCGGCTGATTCTACGGTGTTATGGGGCGAAATTATTGCGCCTGGACGAGAGAAACGCGGCGAGATTTTTGATTATGAATCGTTTCGGTCAAATTTCAAGATATTTGTCGAAGGTGATTTAATCGCATTCGATTCACTCCATTTTTCACCTCGTCAATTGGAACTCGGCGGCGTCGGTGTCCTGGAAGGCGCGATGTACATCGGATCTGTGTGGCTCGTGTCGCCAAATATCGATGATGTTGACATTCGTGCGGTACAGGAGACACTGCGTGTGGAAGAAGGATTGCAGGCGAGCATGACGCGACTGGAAGGAAATGCGATTCATTGCAGATGGCTCGGTCGGGATCAATGGGCGTTGCAAGAAGACATGAAACGAATATATGCGCTGTTGGCGAAAATGGTTTAAAGGCAGACCTCGATTGGGTGGGGTTCTGCCTTTTATTTTTTTGAGATGTTGGTATTGGTCGTTTGGGAGTGCTGTTTAGTCGTTTCGGGTTGGGTATTGGTCGTTTGCGTTGCGCTTTAGTCGTTTTGGAGTGGGTATTAGTCGTTTGCATGTGTGCTTTGGTCGTTTCGACAAAGTTTGCCGCTTCTATTGATGGAAAAGTTGTTCAACAATCCGCATAACGGGTATATTGAAATGAAACAGTTAAGAAAAGGAAATGATAAAATGTCCGAAACAAGATCAATGAGCCAATCTCGCACCATTCAAACTAAATTAGTGTTACCGCCTGATACGAATCATTTGCAAACGATATTCGGCGGGAAAGTGCTCGCCTACATCGATGAAATTGCGGCGATTACCGCGATGAAGCATTCCAATACGGCTGTCGTCACGGCCTCAATCGACCGGGTCGACTTCGTATCATCCGCCTATGTAGGTGATGTTTTGGAGTTGGAAGCGGTTGTCAGTTCAACGGGACGCACCTCCATGGAAGTACATGTGCTAGTGCACTCGACGAATCTATTGACTGGCGTGAAGAAATTAACGACGGAATCCTTTTTGACGATGGTCGCGATGGACGAGAACAAAAAACCAACCCCTGTTCCGGGTATCAAACCGGAAACAGAAGCTGAAAAAGCGTTGTATGACATGGGACCCGCAAGAAGAGAACACCGGAAAGAACGAATTAAGACGAACCATTATTAGAACGCAAAAAGTCCGCGGAGCATCGCGGACTTTTTCATTTATACTTATTCGGATCAGCCAACTTACTTAAAAATTCCGTGAAAGATTCCGCGATAACATGAAAGTTATTCCCGTCTCCATCATCCGGTTCAACATACACCACATTTGGAGTATCTCGTCCTTCATAGTTAAAACCTGCCCATGCATGGCCACTACCCGCGAATAAAACAAGATTCCTCGGTAAATCCCACTCTTGTGCCAAATACTCACTTAGTAAAATTCCTTCTTCATGGACGCCCATGATTTCTACTACTTCAATAAATACATCGCCGCTTTCAATATTGAAATCAACGGGAAATGCTCGTTTATCATAGTTTACATAACCGCCATTTGATTTCTTCATTAATTCAAGAAAATCATTGGGCAATAAAACACTTAATTTTGCTTGCGCAGCTACTATCTCTTCGTCCGTTACGCCTTTGTTGATAGAGCCTTGATCAAATATACAAACCACTTAACTCTTCTCCTTTACTTTACGAAAAATGGTACGGCTACGGTTATTTCATAGAAGGATTCACCTTGAGATAAAAATGTTTTGACAAGTCTATAATCTCCTGGAAAAAGGGTCACCCCAAGTTCTTCGACGGAAAAAGATTGGAAAGCTTCATCTCCTGCCAATAAAGTGCTTCCGAAATCTTTGAACCGCGGATTTTGAATAAAAACGGCATCCGAGTACGTAATAATGAACCACTGCCCGTCTTTCTCGACTTCAATATGGTAGAAGCCTCCATAGCTATAATTGTCTTGGCTTTCATTTTGAATATAAGTAGAAATGATTGATGGTGAACCAGTAAATGTATCTTCGAGAAGCGTTAAGGATAATCCTTCTTCAGATGAATGTATTTCTTGATCTGGAACGGGGTCTGGCAATGTATTGACTACAGTTTCATTTCCGCAAGTCGATAAAATGAGCATAATAGAGATTAAAATACGTTTCATACAATCACCTCTATTTTAAGAATAGGTGATATTTTGCTTGGGCGCCTTGATTCGCATCAAGAATGTTGAAACTTTATTCAGACAAATCCGTATAGAATAAAAAGGAGGCGGTGTCGATGAGAGGAGATATTCACGAGCGGCAGTTGGAGTTGACAATGAGACGGACGGAACGAAATCGGGTGAAGCGGCGACTGGAAGGGGCAGAGATGGGGGTGAAAGAAGCGCGAATCGCGCGCGATCGTTTTCATAAGCAATTAACGAAAGAACAACAGGACGTCGCGAAACTTGGACGATTTTCATTCGCGAATAAAATAAATGAGTGGACCGGCAAATGGAATGAAAAAATGGAAAAGGAAATTGCGGAAGCTGCAGAGGCGGAACTGAAATACAATGAAGCCGAAAAAAATCTTATTGACCTTGAAGCGGAAGCAAAGAGATTGCGGGCAGAAATGAAAAACCCTGACTTTGCCTACATCGATGAAGACTGGGCCGACTTTTTAAAGGAGAAAGAAACGTGGATTCGCCGATATGATTCCACGGCGAATAGCACGCTGCAAAAAATTGCTGATGAGCGCGTGACATTGCGTTCCATTTTGCGTGAGATTGATGAGGCGCGTGATGCTGGAGATAAAGCGAGCCGTTCACTTGGGGCGGCAATCGATAAGCTCGGCTCGGCAGAAGGAATGTCGGTCTGGGATACGTTTCTCGGCGGCGGGCTGATTGTCTCAGCGTTAAAGTACTCGGAAATCAACAGTTCAGACGACTATGTCCACGGCGCGCAGCGTGCCTTGCGTCATTTTGAAACGGAGTTAATGGACGTACAAAACGTCGCCACAGAGTCTTTTACCGTAAACAAAAATGATATCTTTACGTTTACGGACATTTTTTTCGACAATATCTTTTCGGATTGGGCCGTGCATTCACGAATTACGGATGCTAAAAGCAGATTAAATGACGTGTTAAGAGATGTGCGTCGTGTACAAGACGACCTTGCGAGAAAACGTGATGAAATTATTCATGGGTTAGAAAAACTCGATGTTCAAGAGCGTGAAATTATTGAAGCATGATTATTCAAACTCTAGAAATTCAATGCGATTGCCGAATGGGTCATGCGTGAAAAAACGGGATCGGCCTACGATGGGCGGTTCTTCGCTGATTGCATAGCCAAACTCTTCTAATCGCTCTTTAAGTTGTTGAAGCGCATTCACGGTAAATCCTGGATGGGCTTTTTTCGCTGGAGTGAAATCTGGTTGGATGCCGATATGGACTTCTTGCGTACCGATTTGGAACCAACACCCGCCGCGTCCTTGCAAGTTTTCCGGTTTTGGAATTTCTTTCATGCCAAGGATTTCGCCGTAAAATGCCCGCGCTTTATCTTCAGAGCCTTTTGGTGCAGCAATTTGGATATGGTCAATGCCAGTTAAGAATGTACTCATTATGTTTCTCCTCCTTATATCTTTAGTATACAGTTAGATTCTTGAAAACCCTATGACCATTTTTGGAATTCACCTGATAAGAAACCCTTATGGACTTAGTTTGAAACAATCGTATTTCCTAATCAGGTGAGTGGACGTATACTAAGGGTAAGGTGGTGAATGGTTTGGATTATGTACTATTGTATTTTATCGGCATGGCGGCAATGACACTTGGAACGCTTGCGGGCGGGGGTGGTCTTATTACAGTGCCGGCTATGTTGTTGATGGGCATTCCGATTCATTCCGTCATCGGGGCAGGGAAAATGTCTACAACAGTAAGCTCGTTTTCGACATTTATAACGGTATTGTTAAAAAAGCAGATAACCTTGAAAGAATCCTTTTGGATTATTCCCATGTCGCTCGCGGGTGGATTCACGGGCGGATTTGTCGCAACACGGTTGACGGAAAGCACGATGTATACCGTTGCTGTTGTGCTTTTAATTTTCGCATTCTTAACTTCATTCTTTTCAAAAGCCGACTTCACGGGCGAGGAAGATCTTCGACCGACAAAAGTAGGCGTTCCTGGACTTTTTGGCATCGGCTTGTACGATGGAATGTTTGGACCGGGGCAAGGAACGCTTCTGCTTTATTTGTTCGGTCATCTTCGAATTGCGTACCTCCGAGCAATCGGATTCGTTCGACTCGCCACGTTTTCCAGCGGTTTCGGAGCGGCAATCAGTTATATCGCCATGGGAAAAATCATTTGGCCAATCGCCTTCGCGCTCATGGCTGGATCATTGTCGGGTGCACAAATCGGTGTCCGTCTTGCAGAAAAGTTAAACCCGCGCCACGTTAAAATCCTCCTGCGCTGCGTTACCGTAGTGCTCATTATCCAACTTATTATTAATCGATTTATTTAGATGAAACACCTCTTTTACTCGTTGGAAGAGGTGTTTTTGTGTGGGGAATTATAGGGTGTAAAGTCACGATTTGCAAGCAAATTTTGTTTAGGGCAAGCAAAGTAAGCCGAAGTGCAAGGAAATCAATCTAAAGTGCAAGCAAACCCTCCCGGAGTGCAAGCAAAATCAGGTAATTATAAAAACTAATAATTCTTTAGAATAAACACTTTACTTCTAACGTACATATAGTGTACTATGTAACTAATACACCAATACAGGGGTGAGATGAATATATGAAACAGTGGAATGGGTTAATGAGAAAAGAGTGGCTTGCGATGAAAGGATGGTTTTACGGCTCGCTAATAATGCTATTAATCGCTATTCTTTTCCTCTTACTTGCCAGTTCTGAAGAGTTAAGTGTAAGGGAGTTATTGTCGATTTTTAGTACGCTTTGGATAGTTTTTAGTGTGGTTTTACCGACAATGATTTTACTTGTCTCACTGAATAAGGAAATGCATCGGCCGGATATATGGCTACATTCAACAGCACCGACAGTTAAACTTTTCGGCGTTAAAATGGTATTTGCTTCAATAATCGGGTTCGTGAATATATTGTTTCCATTTATTATTTTTCTCATCGTATCAAAGTTTTCAGCGGTAATTGTTATTATGTCCTTTTTGTTAGCAATTTTTAGCATGTGCATCGGTTTATTCCTCGGGGTGCTTTATCAATTATTAAAACCAGTTGTAAAAGGGTTTTCAGGACCGATCGTTGTTATGATCTTTTTGTTTTTATCTTGGTTGCAAGCCAGATTAGCAGAATCGGCGATCTATACTAAAATTACTTATTTTGGACGGTTAAATCAGGAAGTTGCTTACGATATTCAAAAAGAGAGTTTCTCATTTGAATTTGCAAGTATGGAAATCCATACCGGCGAATTAATAATCGATACTACGTTAGCAGTTTTATTCTTCATAGCCGCAACTACATTGTTTGACAAGAAAGTGAGGCTTTAATATACAGGCGCATATCCGATTGATTACAGGTAGAAGGGAGGAGTTTTAGTGCAACAGTGGAACGGTTTGTTGAGGAAAGAGTGGGCGGTGATGGGCGCTGCGCTCTATATAACGATAGGCGCATCGATTATATTTACACTTCTAATCCCATTAAGCAATCAACTCTTTAATTGGGGAATAGAATTTCCAGTAATTATGCTTGGCGTAAGCATTCAATGGATGATGTTGGGCGCAGGCATTCCTACAGTTATTTTCTTAATATCATTCACAAAAGAAATGAATCGGCTAGATATATGGTTGCACTCGACAGGTTCTATTTATAAGTTGTTTGGTTCAAAAATGGCGTTTGCTGGGTTGGTTGGCGCCATAAACACGTTTATTGTACTTATCATAAATGCATTCGGGTTAATCGTGTCGGGAATTTCATTTGGCCCTACATTTACAGCGATTGTCTTGTTATTTACAATGCTTTACTTGTTATCGCTGCTAATTTTGTGTGCAGCTTCATTCGTAGGTGTTCTTTATCAGTTACTCAATTCATATGCCAAAAGGATGATTGCGCCGACATTATTATTGCTGTACTTTTTCTCGATGTGGATCATTGAAAAAGCTGCAGCAATGGATTTTATTGAAAAGATTAAAGGTTTTGGCCCAATAAGAGGACCAAGTGAAGGCGTTTATCATTTCGGGGAAGAGAATTTCTTTACGGAAATAGATGCACTGGTATTTTATATGGGGGATATTTTCTTGGGTCTGTTGGCAGGTATTCTTTTTTTCATGACGGCAGCCGCTTTATTCGAAAAGAAAGTGAGGCTTTAATATGGACATGAAACGGTTGAAAGGGTTAATGAGAAAAGAGTGGATTCTGCACAGATGGGGAATTCTCGGTCCGGTTTTTTTGAACATTGCGGTTGTGATGGCCGTGCCTCCGCTGATTAACCGTGCGTTTGATTTACCTTTAAATTCGTTTGAAAACTCGCTTATCATAGCTGGTACTTGGTTTGTGTTTACGATGTTTATGGGCGTAGCTTTTTTATTTACAAGCCTTGAGAAGGAATTGAAACAACCGGATATTTGGTTGCATTCGCCTGCGCCGATGTGGCAACTTGTCGGCATTAAAGCGATCTTTGCGGTAGCGGTGACGGCATTAATTCTCGTATTGAATGGGGTTCTACTATGTATTTCGTTCATCATGTCAGATGCGTACGGAACCATATCGAGGGTTGACGGCGCGCTTTCACTAGTCAGCGTCATGATATCAATATTTTTGAAGTCGATTTATATCATGGGCTTCGGTTTTATGTTCTGGTCGATTTATCAAATAGGACGTTCCAGATCAAGAGGTTTGTCAGTTATTTTTACAACACTACTTATTTTTGCGGGAATATCTACGGGATCTGTTATCGCAGAGTTGTTTAGATCATTGCAATTTCTAACGACAATCAAAGAATTTGGATCAGTTAAATTAACAGGCTTAGCTTTTTATAACGAACAAAACAGTCATTTTTTCACGGAAACTGTACCAGAGGGAGTCGTCTTCTCGGTTGGGGGACTCATCCTATACGGAGCTTTAACGCTTATATTTTTCGCGGCGGGTGCCAAGTTGTTTGAGAGGAAAGTGAGGTTATGACGATGGATTTTCTTCCAGATAAACCAATCTACCAGCAACTGATTGACCGGATTATCGGCGATATTATTCGGGGGTCATTGATGCCTGGCGAGAAATTGCCATCTGTCCGGGATTATGCGGTTCAAGCTGGTGTGAATGCAAATACGATGCAACGCGTCTATAAGGAGCTGGAGCAAATGGAGATTACCGAAACGAAGAGGGGGCAGGGTTCTTTCGTGACGGAAGATATCCGGAAAATTTCTAGGCTCCGTGACGAAATGAAAGAACAACTTATCGCGTCATTCATTCAAAATAGTAACGCGCTTGGTTTTACGACGGCGGAAATGGTGGACTATTTAACGAAACGGGGTGCAAAGAATGATTGAGTTGAAACAGGTTTCGAAAAAGTACGGAAGGCGAAAAGCGCTTCATGAAATCGATTTGATTATCCCGCAGGGGAAGATTATCGGGTTGGTCGGGGAAAACGGCAGTGGCAAAACGACGATGCTTAAATTGACGGCTGGTTTATTGACACCGGATAGTGGAAAAGCGTTATATGGGGGCGCGTCCATTACGCGAAAAATTGCTTCTGAAATCGCTTATATGCCGGATACGGATCTTTTCTATCCATATTTTACAGTCGAGCAGCTTTTCGAATTTTATGATTCGCAGTTTGAGGATTTTGATTTGATAAAAGCAGAGGAAATTGCTCAGTTTTTGAGAGTGGGCCTTGATTCGAAAATGAAGGATTTATCAAAAGGGAATCGCGGTCGGGTTAAAATCGCAGTCACGCTTGGTCGAGAAGCGAGCTATTATTTGTTGGATGAACCCTTCTCCGGACTGGATCCAATGGTGCGTGATGATATTGCGAAAATTCTTATCCGTTTTACCGATACACAGCGACAAACGATTTTTATGTCGACGCATGAATTAAAAGAAGTGGAACCTTTGCTCGATGAAATCGTAGTACTTAGAGAAGGGCAAATGATCGCGCACGAGGCGGTCGATGAAATTCGTGACAAACACGGAAAAGATGCCACCAGTTGGATGGTGTCTTTGTTTAGAAAGGGGTCATAATGTGGGAGTAAAACCGGTAGTAGAATTGAAGAATCTATCGAAAACGATCGGGAAGAAAAAAATCATCGATAATTTGAATTTGTCGTTGTATCCGGGGCAGATTACAGGATTTCTCGGACCGAATGGGGCTGGAAAAACAACGACGATTCGGATGATGGTTGGATTAATGAGACCATCAGAAGGTGATGTATTAATCGAAGGGAAATCATTAAAAGATGATTTTGAAGGCAGCATTTCAAAGGTCGGCGTTATTGTCGAGAATCCTGAGATGTATAAGTTCATGTCGGGTTATAAAAACTTGCTTCACTTCGCGAGAATGCATGACGGGGTGACGAAAGCGCGAATCGACGAGGTCATAGCGCAAGTTGGCATGCAAAATCGAATTCATGAGAAAGTGTCGACGTATTCGCTCGGAATGCGGCAGCGTCTTGGACTCGCGCAAGCTCTTTTACACCGACCGAAATTTTTGATCCTCGATGAACCGACTAACGGGCTAGATCCGGCAGGGATTCGCGAGTTCCGGATGTATTTGAGAAGCATTGCCGAAAATGAAGGAGTTTCGGTATTTGTATCGAGTCATATGTTGTCTGAAATCGAATTGATGTGCGACCGGATTGCGATTATCCAAAATGGGAAGCTAATCGATGTCGAGGAGACGGCAGATACTGAGAAATCACATTATTATATTGAAGCTTTACCTGCATCTGCGGTCGAAAACATCTTAGTAGCAGAAGGATTCGAGGTTGAATTATTTAATGATGGGTTTATTATTGAAGCGGAAAAAGAACAAATTCCTGGGCTCATTAAAAAGCTTGCGACGGAAGGGATTCTGTTGTTCGCGGTTAATCCGCATCGTAAAACACTTGAAGATCAATTCTTAGAAATCACAGGAGGTGGCCAAATTGCTGAAGCTCATACAAAATGAATGGATGAAATTAATGTCTAAAAAGGCGACTTGGATTATGGCCATACTCCTTGTTGTTGCAATCGTCGGTTTTACAGGACTCTCAAAACTGTCTGAACGATTTACTGACACAACATGGCTTGAGGACATGGAAGCGGATGTTGTTCAAATGGAAGAGCAGCTTGCATCACCAGATTTAACTGATGATGAAAGAGCTGATTTAGAGGCACAGAAGCAGGGTTTAGAAGAGACAATCGCTACGAATGAAGAATGGAATCAACCTGGAAGCCGTGAAAGCATCATTGTGAATGCATTTGGCATAATGTTGCTCGTTACCTTATTCACGATTATTGCTTCAGCTGGTATCGTGGCGTCAGAATTTTCACAAGGGACGATTAAGATGCTGTTATCAAGACCGGTAAAACGGTGGAAGATACTAACCTCTAAATACGTAACGATTTTATTGTTCGGGTTGGCATTAACCGTGCTCACGTATGTATTTACCATTATCAGCGCATTTATCTTTTTCCCGGCAGCGGAAGGAAATTCAATTATCTGGAGCGGCTCTGATTTGGCGGTTACAGCGGTGTGGGCCAAGTCAGCGTACATGATGTTCTTATCACTGATGAATGTATTCATGATTTCAACGTTTGCGTTCATGGTTGGATCAGTTTTCCGCTCTACATCATTGGCGGTTGGTTTATCGATTTTCTTTTTTTTCACAGGCTCGATGATTGTTCTTTTCCTGGAGAAGTTTGAGATTGCTAAATATATCTTCTTTGCGCATGATTTAACGCAATACGAGATCGGCTTTAAAATGTTGGAAAGCAATACGATGGCGCTTTCGGTAGCGGTTCTTAGCGTTTACGCTGTTTTGTTCATGGTAGTTAGTTATTTAACCTTTATTAAACGTGATGTTACTGCTTAAAAAGCAAAAAGCCCTTCTGCAAATGAACTGCAGAGGGCTTTTTATATTTGGAGCTAATTAGTTATCACTGCTGAATGTACGTACCAGGCCTGCGATTGTACCGATGCTGACGAATGCGAATAGTGTAAACATAATGTATAAGAACCACATGAAGCATTTCACTCCTTTTTCGATAAACCTATTTCATCTAGTATATCATTACTTGCCGCGGCGGGCAATCGGGGGATGTGACGGAAATGTTGCTGGGTGGATAGTCCTGATTCGAGAATATATGTGTGTAATATGCGGATATCTGGTTTTATGTGAGGTATATCCGAAGTTATGTGACGGATAAATGTGCTGAATAGGCGGATATCACGACTTGGAAGTTTCAGATATAAAGTTTTATGCAAGGTTTATGCGCGTTTATGTGAAGGATATATGCATAAAAACTGCTGATATATTAATTTTCAAGCCAGTTTCCCTATGAAAAATTGATTTTCATAGAGAAAAACCATTCAAGATTAAATTTTCAGACAATGTGTATCAAAAGAATATTACTCGTGGTACGCTCTGAATGGGGGTGGTATTGATTGATTATAAAAAAGAATGAAGTTCCATTAAAATTGAGAGGACTTGAAGCGTTAAATTCGCGGTTATCTCATTCATATAAAAAACAAAGCGGGATTGCTGAAGAGCTTCGAATAGTTCGAGCTGGAGTAAACGGTGAAAGGATTTTGACTAATATTTTTTTGAAGTATTCGTTTCTCGATCGTCATTACATATTCCATGATTTAAATTTGCAGTCAACAGGGCTTTTTCAATTGGATACACTATTTTTATCGCACCAAGGAGCTGTCATTTTTGAAATGAAAAATATTGCGGGTGACATTAAATTTCTGCATGAAAGCAGGCAGTTGATGCGTAAATTGGAAAATGGACAAGTTGATGTTTTTGAATGTCCTTCTGTACAACTCGAGAGAAATAAGTTTTTATTGGAGGATTGGTTTCATTCGAATGATTTAAAAGGATTCCCAATACACGGTGTAGCGGTCTTTCCTAGTCCCAGGCAACGTTTTGAGAACATTCCAGAAAACTTAACGCTTCTTTTTCCACTCGAAATTCCGGTTTATATAAGGAAGTTAATGAAATCTCCACCCATCATAGACACTCAAGCACTTGATTTAATAGCAAATAAACTTGTTGCGTCCCACCGTGAATTTAATCCTTTCCCTATTTGTAAAAAATATAAAATTGATAGTGAAGAAATTATGACCGGGGTTCGATGTGATCAATGTGGGTTACATGAAATGATTTCAACAACGAGGGGATGGATTTGTAAATCCTGCAAACATTTTAGTAGGGATGCGCATAAACAGGCGGTACTTGATTACTTTATGTTATTTGGAAACTCGTTGACGAATAAGAAATGCAGGGAGTTTCTTCATCTTTCATCGATAGATAAAACAACTCGCTTGATGAAGCAAATGAATTTGCCGTTCCATGGGGAAAAGAAAGGTAGGAAATACACTTTATCGTTAAAAGAATTGGAGAAACAACTTCTTTATTTGAAAAAGGAGTAGGTCTTAGGGCGTGATTTGAGAATATAAGGTTGAAAGGTTCGAATATAAGTTTGAAATGTGCGGATATCACGTATGTTTCATCGAATATCGAGCTCAAAACGTCGGATATCCTCTCCCAAACTACGGATATCCACCATCCACACTAAAAATAAAAGAATCTAACAATACAAAACAATCGAACATCCGTTATAATTAAGTCTAGGGGGGAACAAAACTATGATTAAACAATCAATCATCGAAAATGTAATCGAGGCCGCATTATCAACGGGCGGCGACTTTGCAGAGGTGTTTGTCGAGGATCGATATGCAAACACATTGGCACTCCAGGATAATAAAATTGAAAAAAGTATATCGGGACGCGATTTCGGTATCGGGATTCGAATTTTTTCTGGACTTCAAAACGTGTATACGTACACGACCGATTTTTCGGAAGAAGGATTAGTGAAAGCTGCTAAAAAGGCGGCGCTCGCGATAAAAGACGGGGGAAATGGCACGATTCATCCGCTACAAAAAGAAATCATCCAGCCGATCCACACAATCTCGCAACTACCGCAAACTGTGAAACATGCACAGAGGGCAGCAGTTATGAAAAAAGCGAATGATATTGCTAGAAATTATGATGAGCGCATTCGTCAAGTCGGCCTGCGCTATATTGATGAAGAACAAAACGTCCTCATCGCAAACTCCGAGGGGAAATTCGTGGAAGATACTCGGGTTCATAGCCGATTGGCGATTCAAGCCACCGCATCTGACGGTGTAGAATTGCAGACTGGTTTTTACGGACCGGGGGCGCATGCAGGTTTTGAATTTATTGAAAACCTGGACCTTGATCATTATGCAGGAGAGGCGGCTCGCATTGCGGTGACGATGCTAGAAGCCGATGAATGTCCGAGCGGAAAATTCCCGGTCATTATTGATAATGAATTCGGCGGGGTCATTTTCCATGAAGCTTGCGGTCATGGACTAGAAGCGACATCCGTTGCGAAAAACAACTCAGTCTTCGCAAATCGAATCGGTGAAAAAGTGGCGCCGGATATCGTGACGTATATCGATGACGGAACGCTGCCGAATGAATGGGGTTCGCTCAATATCGATGATGAAGGGGAAAAGACGCGAAAAAATATCCTGATTGAAGATGGAATTTTGAAAGGCTATTTGATTGATAAATTTAATGCGCGCCGAATGAATGCGGAAGCGACGGGTTCTTCGCGCCGCGAATCATACAGATTTAATCTGACATCGCGGATGACGAACACTTATATTGCACCGGGGAAATCAAAACCTGAAGATATCATCGCCTCTACGGAAAATGGAATCTACGCGAAATATATGGGCGGCGGCTCGGTGAATCCAGCAACGGGCGACTATAACTTTGCCGTTTCAGAAGCCTATCTCGTGAAAAACGGAAAAATCGACAGACCTGTCCGCGGCGCGACATTGATCGGGAATGGTGCAAAAACATTGCAACTCGTCGATATGGTCGGGAACAATCTTGCGCACGGTGCGGGAATGTGCGGGTCGATAAGCGGAAGTTTACCTGTAAACGTCGGTCAGCCGATGATTCGAGTCAGTGAAATAACTGTCGGCGGGACAAAGGGGGAATAACGAATGATGACTATCCATGAATTTCAAGAGAAGTTGTTGTCCGAAGCGGTGAACGCTAATTTTAAAGAAGCTGAAATTTTTTATAAAAAAACCGAATCATTCCAATGCATGATTTTTGAAGGGGAAATCGACACTTACGAAACATCTGAAGAAGGCGGGCTCGGCTTTAGGGGTCTTTATAACGGTAAAATGGGTTATGCGTACACGGAAAAAATCGAGGAAGCATCGATTCCATTCTTAATCGAAAGCGCGATTGCCAATGCCGATGTCCTTGACGAGGATGATGGCAGCGATATTTTTGAAGGTAACGACAGTTATAACGGCCATGGGTTTTACAGTGAAGAACTAGCGAATGTCCCGACTTCAGAAAAAATTGAGCTGATTAAGTCCATCGAAAAGAAAGTCCTTGCTTATGATCCGCGCATCGTCACGGTTAATTATTGCGTGTTGCAAGAATTTAATGAAGACCGCATCATGGCGAACAACAAAGGTCTTTCATTGAATGAAAGGAAAAACGGCATCCTCATTTTTGTTTCGGCTGTTGTTAAAGAAGGCGATGAAATGAAAACAGGTATGGTCTTTGAAATGACGCGAGACTATAAATCGCTTGATGCCGATAGAATAGCAGAAGAAGTCGCGGAAGAGGCTTTATCTAATTTAGGTGAAAAATCAATACCGACAAAGAAATACCCTGTAATTATGAGACATGATGCCGCTGCATCTCTCCTTGCTACGTTTACAGCAATATTTTCAGCGGAAAATACGCAAAAGGACCAATCCTTATTAAAAGGAAAAGTCGGAACTGAAATTGCTTCTTCAGTGTTCACATTGATCGATGATCCATTTCATCCGGAATCAATTATGGGATCGAACTTTGACGGGGAAGGCGTTGCTACTAAAAAACAAACTATTGTTTCGAACGGTAAGCTTCAAACACTTCTTCATAATCGAAAAACAGCTAAAAAAGACGGCGTAGAAACGACGGGGCATGCCCATAAAAAATCCTATAAAGGAACACTTTCTGTCGCGCCAATCAATCTGTACATTGCACCGGGCGCTAAAAGTAAACAGGAACTCGTTGAATCAGTCGAAGAAGGCGTTCTTATCACGGATTTAGCCGGACTCCATTCGGGTGCCAGCACAATTTCTGGGGATTTCTCGGTTGCAGCTACAGGCTTCTATATTAAGGACGGCAAAGTAGCATCGCCCGTTAAACAAATGACGATTGCCGGAAACTACTATGATTATATGAAAAATATTGTAGAAACCGCTTCGGACTTAGAATTTGCGCCAGGCGGCTATGGATCTCCGTCATTGCTTGTCAAAGAGCTTTCTGTCACTGTTGATTAAATAAAAAACAGCACCCTTCGATAAGAGGGTGCTGTTTTTGGAATAGGGGTGTGACATGTTCAAAGATTATGAAACGAAGCATATCTTCATGGCAATTGCCATTTGTATCGCAGTTATATCTCCCGTAATTATTTTAGTGTTGCCGACATTTGTTGCAAATACTTTATATCACACACCGGATAACTGGTATATATTTGTAGCCGGAAAAACTTACGGCGTTTATAGCATAGGTTTTCTCTTTCTAACATTATCGCCTTTGGCACTGTTTTTATTGGCAGAAAGGAAGTTTCCAGTCCTGGTCAGCATTGCTTTCCTATTGTTAAGCGGTCTTACATTTTACGTTGCATCATTAAACTACACATCATTATCAACCGATTCGATTTCCTACCGGGAGATGTTCACGACAGAAAAGCATACCTATTCCTGGAATGAAATCGACCGGGTCATTTTCAACCGGGTGCATTCAGACGAAGGGTTTTCCGAGTATGAATTTCACTTTAACGATGGCAATGAATTGATACTTGTTGAAAACGGTATTGTCAGTAGACTGAGAAATAGCATCGTAAATCGATTGAATGCTGAAGATATCACGATTGAATAAATTAAAAAGGACAGCCTAAATTAGGCTGTCCTTTTACGCTAAAAACTTATTTATTATTTTGCTCTTTCAACAAGTCGCGAATTTCCATTAGAAGCGCTTCTTGCGCATCGATTTCTTCGACTTCTTCCACGACATCCTCTTTTTTCTTGAATTTCGACAGGAAGCGGATCACCAAGAAAATAACGCCTGCGACAATAAAGAAATCAATAATAGATTGCAGGAATATTCCATATGTAAAATCGGCGTCGCCTACTTTTTTATGCATCCCTGAAAAATCGATGCCACCCGATATCATGCCGATAAAAGGGGTAATAATATTTTCAACTAAAGAGGAAACAATCTTCCCGAATGCCGCCCCAATCACAACCGCAACAGCAAGGTCAAACACATTTCCTTTAAACGCGAACTCTTTAAATTCATTCCACATAAAACTCATCCTTTTAAAATAAAATCTCGCAATCTCTTATTATGAGTAAAAATAAACCAATAATCAACTGGTAAAATTATTCTTCGCTAATCGTGAATTCATTTGTTTCAAGATCTATCTGTGTCAAAAATCGGCCGTCGACTTCAAAGTCCCAAACTTTCATGCGTGCCGTGAGTTCGTTCCCCTCAACTGATAAAATTTCAAACTCGACTAAGTTGCCATACGGTTGATTTTCAAGAAACGCCAGGATTGCTGAACTCACTTTTAAACTATAGTCATCGTTGAACAAAGTAATTTCTTTCAACGTTCCTTGTTGAGGATACGATTCTGCAATAGGTCCTTCGTTTTCATAGCTGATTATATCTCCGGCTTTTAAGTCATCGATTGTCGTCTTCGCGCCTGTGTTCGATTGGATTTTCGTTTTATCGGTGAGCTTCCACATCGTGGCATCTGCAAGCACTGATTGTTTATCAACCATCAATACTACCGTTGTTTCTTGAATAATTTTATCGCCTGTCATAGTAGAAGGCGTTTTGCCGCAACCGAATAACATGACGATAACAATAAATAATAGAACGCCTTTACACAGTTTCATCGAATCCCCCCCGTAGATTAACCTTCCTCAACATCAGCTGGAAACCAGCGATACGCCGCTAAATCGATTTTCCCATTTAAACCAAACTCGACACCCTCTGCCTCGAGCATTCCACGTTGGTCTTTACCGGAAAAAGAAATTTCGCCTTTCGCATTAATAATTCGATGCCACGGAAGCGCATATTTTTCACTCATCGAATGTAGAATCCGAACAACTTGCCGCGCACCTCTTGGATTTCCCGCGGCCGCAGCGACTTGACCGTACGACATGACTTGCCCCGGAGGAATCGATTGAATTATATTAACGACGCGCTTAGTGAATGAATTCATAAATTAAAACTCCTTAATTTGAAATGAAACTATTAGTAATCTCGATACGTATAGTATACTGAAAATTACGAAATACAGGAAGGGGATTTGTAATGGAGAGAAAGTTATTTGATAGAACAAATCTAATGGGGTTTATTTTAAAAGTTGCGGGAGTTATTGTTATTTCATGGGGGGTCATACACGGAGTTGCTTTTCTCGGTGAATACGCGATGGAATTCGGCAGCATCTCTATAATCGCGTTAACAACGTTTTTCACGCCAACACTCATAGGTCTTTTAATTATCGGCTTTGGTGAAGTAATCGATCTGTTACAAGAGTTAGCTGACAAAGGAAAACCGAAAGTAGAAAATAATAATGCTTCTGAAGTTCCGGGAGCTCAAGTAACTCCAATAGACAAAAAGGTTCCATTTTACGCCGAAACAGAAATCAAAGACTTTTATAAGGAAAAGAAAATCGGAGCAATTCACACGACAAATAAAAGTGACATCTTTTCAGTTGAAGTAGACGGAAAAACCGAATACATTGAACTTAGCGGGTTTAAACCAAAAGTTCTTACAAAAGAAGAAGCAGAAAAACTTAACTAAAAGGGGATCTACATGACGAATCAAAATCAAAAAATCACCCCACTTCTAATGTTCAACGGCAATGCCGAAGAAGCGATAAAATTCTACGCATCCATTTTTAACAATGCACATATTGAAAGTATTCTACATCAAGAAAATGGTACAGTCATGCATGCAACTTTTACATTGCACGGCCAAACATTCATGGCAATTGACAATGGTAATGAGAACGATATACATCCATTCACTGCCGCATTTTCTTTATGTGTATCATGCGAAACTGAACAAGAAATCGATACTGTTTTCAAGAAATTAGCCAAAGACGGGAAGATTCTAATGGATTTAGGACCGACACCATTCAGCGTTAAGTTCGCCTGGATAGAAGATCAATACGGCGTATCGTGGCAATTAAACCTTGAAGGAGAAAAACTTTAATTGAATTTTCCTAGATATGTTTACGATTTCATTGTGGCTCTAATTTTACTTGTTTTAGGCATCGTGCTTTCCCTGATTTTTTCAGACTCTCCATTAGCCATGGTTCTTTACGGTGCTTCTTTCCTTTTCTACTTAGTTCGCGGTTTGTATGATTTTAAAAAACACAAAAAGAAAAGTAACGCGAAATAGCCGTTGCTTCGACTTCGGCTATTTCCCGCCACAATTATTATTCCCTACCAATGCGCCTTAGATAAAGCGAATAAACCGTAACAGCAACCGTAACCAGAAAACCACTTGCCATCAGCCCGCCGGCAACATCACTCGGGAAATGAACGCCAAGATAGATTCGGCTTGTCCCGATCATTATGATCATAAATATAGCGAACGCAATCAATAGGAACTTTCCCAATCTAGTCTCAACATTTCGCCATGCAATATAGGCAATAATCACGTAAAGACTGAATGCCATCATCGTATGGCCGCTTGGAAAGCTATAGCCATTGGCATCCAGAATTCGATGAATCACGGGACGCTCCCGTTTGAAATACAGTTTTAAAAGACGATTAAAAGCAATAGTTCCCCCAATCACGACGACTAAAAGCAATGCTTGATGACGCTTTTTAAATACAAAATACAATAAAAGAGCAGAAATTACTGTGATCGGCACTACAACATATCCTGAACCAATCCATGTGAAAAACTTCATAATGCTAGTAAGCCAAGGTGTTTCCATTCCTTGAATGGCATTTATCAAGATGTGATCGAAGCTTGATAGAGAATCATCACCAATGGTAGTTGAAAAATAAACAAATAATATACCAAACCCGATACATAGGATAAAAGCAAATATAATTCTTAGCGAAAGTTGTTTCATAGTTGTCTCCTTTTATTAGAAAAGATAAGGGGCGATTTGGATGTTATTGATTAGCTTAATAATCGGATCGTATATACTAGGAAACCTTTTAATAGGTTCCGTAATTAGTACGTTTTATTACAAAGAAGAAATCCGCACGAAAGGCAGCGGAAATCCCGGAGCCCGTAATGTTGGCCGGCTCTATGGAAAAAAAGCGTTTGTCGTAACTTTTTTGGGCGATGCACTGAAAGGCGCAATTGCAGTCCTCGCTGCTCGATTGTTTGGTTTCAACCAGCTGATTGAACTTCTTGTTCTGGTTTCCGTCGTAGTCGGACACGTATATCCAATCCTTTTCAAATTCCGTGGCGGCAAAGGAGTATCCACGTTTATCGGCGGACTGCTTGTCTTTAGCCCGCTCGTCTTTGCTATATTCGCAAGCGTTTTCGCCATCTTATATCTGTTCGTGAAAAATTTCACTGCAGCCGGAATTAGCGCAATTGTTTCATTACCGATTATTTTGCTCGTATTTTCTTATCATACCCAATTTATCCTCTTAACATGTTTACTTTGCGGAATCATTCTAGTCGCGCACCGTGGAGATTTAAAATTGAAGTACCGAACAGGGAACTAGACAATACGCTCAAAGTATTATATATATTGTGTACAAGTAAAAAATGATATAGGGAGATGATTGTGATGAAAGAGTTACATACGATTGAGGAATGGCAAGACGTTTTGGCTAAATCGAAGGACGAGCCTATACTTCTTCTGAAGCATAGTACAACATGTCCAATCAGCACGACCGCATTTAATAGAGTCGAGAATTTTGAAACGGATCTTCCGAAATATTGGCTAAAAGTACGTGAAAGCCGTCCGGTATCCAATGAAATCGAAAGCGCGTTGGGCGTTGAACACCAATCACCGCAACTATTCATTTTGAACAAAGGTGAAGCAGTTTGGAACGCGTCCCATACTGTCATCACAGACAATGAGATTAATAGAGGTTTGAAAGAGAATAGCATCGACTGACGAATTATGCACATGTGGATAACTAAATATGCAATTTGCTTTATGCACACTGTCAATAGAAGTGAACCGGATTTTCAGGTTCACTTCTATTTTTTTCATGTATAAGTTCTCGTGAAAAATTCACAATACATGACAGTTGTCATATTCAAAGTGATGACGTTTATGTCTTATGCGATGTCTAGAAACCCTTTATCATTAAAATTAAGAAATGATTAAAAAATATGATCATTAATCGAGGGAGGATAACATGAGTAAAGAAAAAACGATGAAGCTGCATAAGAATGTTGCCCCTTTTGCAAAGTCAGATAAAAAGAAAAGTATCATTCAATTAGTAAACACGATTCCGCCACTATTTATTTTTTGGTTCTTAGCGTATCAAAGTTTGTCGGTGTCTGTTTGGTTAATGCTCCCGTTCGCGATTATCGCGGCAGGATTTGTCATTCGAACATTCATCATATTCCATGACTGCACGCACGGATCATTTTTCAAGGACCGCAAAGCAAATGATATTGTCGGAACCATTACAGGAGTTTTAACGCTATTCGCTTATTCTAAATGGAAACGCGAGCATGCAATCCATCACGCTTCAAGTTCAAATCTTGATAAGCGCGGTGTCGGTGACATCTGGGTCATGACTGTTGAAGAATATGTCCAAGCATCCAAATGGACGCGTTTTACGTATCGCTTGTATCGTAACCCACTTGTCATGTTTGGAGTTGGACCGTTATTTTTAGTCCTGATTTCAAGCCGTTTTAATCGAAAAGACGCAAGACAAAAAGAAAGAAACAATACGTATCTAACAAACGCGGTTCTCGTTGTGTTATATACGCTGTTAATTTTACTGATCGGATGGCAAGCATTTGTCATCGTTCAAGGAACAATCATGTTTGTTGCCGGAGCGCTAGGCATTTGGCTGTTCTATATTCAACATACGTTCGAGGACTCTTACTTTGAAGAAGAGTCGGAATGGGATTATGTGAAAGCTGCAGTCGAAGGAAGTTCATACTACAAACTACCGAAAGTATTGCAGTGGGCAACTGGGAATATCGGTTTCCACCACGTCCATCACTTGTCGCCGCGCGTACCGAATTACAACTTAGAAGTAGCGCATGAATCTGTGCCGCCTCTTCATAACGCAACAACAATCACCATCAAAACAAGTTTAGAATCGCTTAAATACAAACTTTATGATCCGAAGAAAAAAGGATTCGTTACATTTGGCGAAGTTAAAAGCATGGTTCGAAAAGCACGTCACTCAATGGATTTAAAACCGAAACGCACAAGTTTTGAAGGGAAATAAAACCTCTTGAGCAGCCGCCTTGTAACTAAGGTGGCTGTTTTTTTCTTGTCCATACTAATGAGTAGGAAAATTTGGTACAATTGGGGTAACAGTTAGGACGGTGAGCGGGCAACATGAGTAGTTGGTACAGTATTTTTCCTAAAAGTCCATGGCTTAGTATTTATGCGTGGGCTGTATTTTGTCTATTACCGTTCTTTTTCATATTCAGGTCCTCATCCGGTTATGAAATCGCAATCGGTATAACGTTATTGCTATTATTTTTCTTATCCTATCGTTTTTCATACAAGTCGAAAAGCGGACTTGTCTATATGTGGATCAGCTTTGAAATTATCATTAATGTCGTCATGACTTTGTTATTCGGATATTTGTACTTATCCATATTCACGGCCTTTTTCATAGGGAATATACGAAATCCGGTCGGGTTTTTCATCATGTACGGTCTCCATATCGCCTTTACAATTATGGCGATAGTTATTGGTTTCTTTATTGAAATCGAATTGTTTTTACCGCAAATTCATTTTATCCTCATCTCTGTTCTGGGTACGGTACTCTTGCCATTCAATTTGTACAATCGAAACAAACGCGAGAAATTAGAAGGACAATTGGAACATGCGAAAGAACGCATTTCAGAATTGATCATTCTTGAGGAACGTGAACGCATTGCGCGGGATTTGCATGACACGCTCGGACAGAAATTATCGCTGATCGGCTTGAAAAGCGACCTTGCAGGGAGACTGATTTCACGAAATCCGGATGCCGCTGAAAAGGAATTATTAGATATTCGGCAAACCGCTAGTACCGCATTAAAAGAAGTACGGGATCTCGTGGATGATATACGAATGACGAAGCTAGAGGATGAATTAATTCGCATTAAGCAGATTCTGAAAGCAGCCGAAATGGAGTTAACGGTAAAAGGAAACCCCGAGGAGATGGACATTCCGCCGTTAGTTGAAAATGTGTTAAGCATGTGTTTGAAAGAAGCCGTGACAAATGTCGTGAAACATAGTTACGGGGCCAAATGCCATATTGAATTCGAACAATCAGTAAATGAGTTTCTAATTCGCGTGGAAGATGACGGAATCGGGATTCCGGGTAAAGGGATCAATCTACCTGGAAACGGCATAAAAGGGATTCGAGAACGATTGGATTTTGTAAATGGCAGTTTAGATATTGAAGCAAATGCAGGAACAAAATTGACGATTCGCGTTCCGGATATTATTAAGAAAAATGCTGGGGGGGATTGACGTGATACGCATTGTTTTGGCGGAAGATCAAGGGATGCTGTTGGGCGCATTAGGTTCCTTGTTAAGTATGGAAGATGATATGGAAGTCGTGGGCATGGCGAAAAACGGAGAAGAGGCCGTCCAATTGGTGAACGAGCATGAGCCTGACATCTGCATAATGGATATTGAAATGCCTGTGAAAACTGGATTGGATGCAGCCGAAGCGCTACAAGGCTCGTCATGTAAAATCATTATACTAACGACGTTTGCCCGTTCCGGTTATTTTGAAAGAGCCCGAAAAGCGGGCGTGCGCGGATATTTATTGAAAGATAGTCCCATTGAAGAACTTGTTAACTCGATTAGGACCATTATGGATGGCCGCCGGATTTATGCACCTGAACTAGTCGATATCGCTTTTGACGATGAAAATGAAAACCCTTTGACGGAGCGCGAAAGCCAAGTACTTAAACTCGTGTCAAAAGGAAAGACGACGAAAGAAATCGCGGGAGAGTTGTATTTAACACCGGGGACGGTTCGAAATTATATCTCTACGATCTTGGATAAATTAGGCGTTGGAAATCGGATTGAGGCGATTTCTCGCTTTAAAGAAAAAGGCTGGTTCAAATGAATTTTAGGAATGTTTAAAAATCATGTGAGTGGGTATTCTAGTTAATCAATGCAGGTGGAAGTGGTATATATACACTTCTGTCTGTATTTTTTATTTTGTGCTAAAAAGCGAATTCCACCGACAATCTCATTAATGATATAATTTAAATTAGATAGCAAACTTAAACGGGGGTATATAAATTGAATCCGACATCACTTGACTATGCACGTAATCTCGATAAGAACGACGACTTGGCTAGCTACAGAGAAGATTTTTATTTACGGGAAAACACAATTTATATGGACGGAAATTCATTAGGTCTTTTATCGAAAAGAGCAGAAAAAACGTTGCTGGACTTGCTTGATTCGTGGAAAACACTTGGCATTGATGGTTGGACAGAAGGCGATAATCCGTGGTTCTACTTATCAGAATCGGTCGGAGAAAAAATGGCTCCGCTTGTCGGGGGCATGAAAAACGAAGTGATTGCGACGGGATCGACAACGACGAACTTGCATCAACTCGCCGCAACCTTTTACAAACCTTCGGGGAATAAAACCAAAATCCTCGCAGACGAACTGAATTTCCCTTCAGATATATACGCATTGAAAAGTCAGTTGTCGTTAAAAGGATATGACCAGGTTGAACATCTTGTACGCGTGAAAAGTCGGGATGGTCGATTTTTAGCGGAAGACGATATTATAGAAGCGATGACGGATGACATTGCGTTAATCGTCCTGCCGTCAATTCTATATCGAAGCGGGCAAATACTTGATATGAAACGGCTATCGGCTGCAGCGAACGAAAAAGGAATTCCAATCGGTTTCGATTTATGCCATTCAGCCGGTGCAATTGAACATTCACTCCATGATTGGGGTGTAGATTTTGCATTTTGGTGCACGTATAAACATTTGAACGGCGGCCCTGGTTCCGTTGGCGGATTGTTCGTTCACGAAAAAAACTTCGAGAACGCACCAGGTCTAGCCGGATGGTTCGGGTCCAAAAAAGAATCGCAATTTGATATGGACCACGAGATGGATCCGGCCTCGGATGCGGGAGCTTATCAAATCGGCACACCGCATGTCCTAAGTTTAGCTCCTGTTATCGGAGCGCTCAAACTATTTGAAGAAGTCGGCATCAAGCAGGTCCGTGAAAAATCGCTTCAATTGACAAGCTACCTATTGGAATTAATTCGCAAAGAACTTGACGGGCAAGGGTTTATAATCGGAAGTCCGGTTGATGAAACGCGCGGCGGCCATATTTTGCTCGAACATAAAGAAGCGGCACGAATTTGCAGTGCATTAAAAGAAGATGGGGTTATTCCAGATTTCCGCGCACCAAATGGAGTAAGACTTGCGCCTGTGGCACTTTATAATTCATTCGAAGATGTTTGGCATACTGTACAGAAACTGAAAAATATCATGGATGAAAAACGCTATGAGAAATTCGAGAACAAAAGGGGCGTTGTTGCATGACGAAGAAATGGATTGATATATCCCAACCGCTTCAAAACGGAATGGCAGAATGGCCAGGGGATACGCCTTTTTCGTACGAAGTTGCGTTTAATAAGGCGGACACGGGTTCCGTGAATATCGGAAAAATGACGACAAGCACGCATATGGGAACGCATATTGACGCGCCCTTTCATTTTGACGACGACGGATTGAAAGTGCATGATTTGCCAATTGATTTGTATATCGGCCAGGCGCGAGTCATTGATGTTTCAAGATATGAAAGCATCGGTCGGGAAGAATTGGAGAATATCGATTTCGGCGGTGCGGAGCGGATTTTATTCAAAACGGGAAGTCATCCAGATCCGAGTGTTTTTCCGGAAGTCTTCACCTATTTACGGGCGGATATTGGCCCTTTATTAAAAGAGCGCGGAGTTCGTCTCATCGGCGTGGATACGCCGTCCGTCGACCCGGAAACGAGTAAATCGCTGGAAGCGCATCATTCGCTAAACAATAACGGCGTGATGATTTTAGAAAATATCGTCCTCGAGACTGTCGAGCTAGGCGATTACGAATTAATTGCGTTGCCACTCCCTTTAACAGGAGCTGATGGTAGTCCAGTTCGCGCAGTTCTACGTTCAATAGGAGGAGAGAGAAAAGATGGATGACAAAGGCATATATACAGATTTCAAAGAACAGATGACATACGGTGAATATTTGAATCTCGACAAAGTGTTGTCTAGCCAAACGCGCCTTTCAGGGCACCATGATGAAATGCTTTTTATCGTCATTCATCAAGTGAGCGAGCTTTGGATGAAACTCATTTTACATGAAATTAATTCTGCTATTGAATCGATCGAAAAGGATGAATTGCAGGAAGCGTTTAAAATGTTGGCACGGGTTTCTCGCATTCAAACTCAAATCATTCAAGCTTGGGATGTTTTAGCAACCTTGACGCCGGCAGAATACATGGAGTTTCGCGACAGCTTGGGCCGCGCATCAGGTTTCCAATCATATCAAAATAGGCTTATCGAGTTCGCGCTCGGTTATAAGCAACCGCATATTTTGAAAATCTATGAGAAAGACCCTGAACTTGCCGGGGAACTTGAAGCGGCCTTTAAAGCTCCGAGTATTTACGATGTATCGATTCGGGCTCTAGCGAAAGCTGGATTTTCGATCAGTCCGGCATTGCTGGACCGAGATATCTCCATCACATATAAGGGAGATCAATCTGTCGCGGACGCCTGGTTGGAGGTATACAAAAATGTAGAGGCTCATTGGGATTTATATCAACTCGCCGAGAAGTTGGTTGATATTGAGGATAGCCATCAACAATGGCGTTTCCGTCATATGAAAACGGTCGAACGGATTATTGGGTTTAAAAAAGGGACTGGCGGTTCAGCGGGTGTAAGTTACTTGAAATCGGTCCTCGATCATCAGTTTTTTCCGGAACTATGGAATGTACGGACAAATTTATAAGAGCGAAACTCCGCCGATCACACGGCGGAGTTTAACTTTTATATTGGATTTCCTTTAGTTGTTCGCCTTTTATCTGAAGTAATGAATTTTCAATCGCTCCCTTTTCGATAGATAAAAGGCCAATATTGTTTCTCGTCTCGACAATCGTTCCTTTACGTGTCGGCAAGTAACTGAGTTCTTCTTGCCATTCAGGACAACTGTCCCCATTACAGCCTTCATTTAAAATGGTGAACGAATCATCGCAATGACGTTGAATTGTCTTCCCTTTTCGTTTCTGCGCATTCCACCATATCGCAGTCTTCATCAGGAATCCCCAAACGCCGGTAAAACTCATGTTATTTGAAGGACTGCTCGTGAATTGGACGATATCCGTCTCCGCCCCGTTCTTGGATTCGACACGTGACTTTACGGCGGAAGCGTAATGGACATCTCCAGATAGTATGATGCACTGGGAAGGCTGCCACTTAAAAATATATCTGATAAAATCGCTGAACCCCTTGCCGTTATATTTCCATACCTCAAAATCGAGCATTTCATGAACAGGAATTCCGATGGCCCGAAGCGGATAGACATAGGAGTGAAGCGCGGATTCAATTAGCCCCATGCCGTATAAAGGTGTTGGCGAAATAATGATTAAAGGATCTTTCTTCTTCCAATCGGAATAAGAAAGTGATTTTGCTATCGACCTCCATCCTTCAGGCCCAATCAATCTCGGTGCTTGAATATTTTCTTTGAACATCCAACCGACTTTCACGGGTTGCGGAGCTTCATCAAAAGAACGCATCGTTCGCGTGTTGAGAAATAATGCTGCAGGACTAGTCGGAGCGACAAAGTGCCAATGAGTAAATGGCCAAAGCCGTTCGAGCCATTCTTCATAGGCGGGTGTGCCGGCAACGAACCTGTCTAAATGATCTTCCATCGACTGTAGGAACGCCTCCTCGAACCGTAGCGGTTCATTGCCCCAGCCTTGAAAAGCCCAATATGCACATAAACCGTTGGCAATAACGTGTTTACCTAAAGCTGAACGCGAAACGTTTTCCTTCCATTGATAAGATAAATTCCAATCATCCGTTATATCATGGTCATCGAAAATCATATACGTGGGCACGTTCGCTAGTAGTCTGCGAACCTGGTGCAGATTTCCGATGGTTTGGAGAAGGTCTTCCGTTTGCTGATTATATCTTTTCTTGCATTTAGCAATTTCAGTGTCGTCATTCGGGAAAATGAAATGATAATTTCCCTTTTCCACGACTTCTTCGAATGTGGGAATATAAGCCGTTTCCCATAAACTCGGCCCCCATGATAAGAGATACATCACGGCATATTCCCCAAAAGTCATTAAATGATTGCTCATGCTTGCCGATGTGAATTGGCAAAATTGTTCCATGCCGAATTGGCGACCGTTCACTTTCTGGAGTAATTGATTGAAAGGATGGTCAGCCAGGCGAGGTTCTAATTGCGTTAAATCTTCTTTTTCAAATGCCAGACGTTCCACGACCGATTGAATAACCGAGAAAAGTGGTTCTGCCACATCATCTGCATAGATTTGATCGCCTAGTAAAAATAGCGAACTCGGTCGTTTTTTTAAGTTTCTGGGCGCGTTCCAAAGCATTTTATCCCCGGCTACAAGTGAATCACCACCCTTTCCGTGAAACTTTCGACAAGATGCATAAAGGAAGTTCGAAGTGGTGTTCGCGGGAATAAAAAAGGATGGGTAAGGGATGTCATCATAGGTTATGGACTGCTCTTCATTGTCGGAAATTAAACCGAGGCTCGTCAGATCGTAGGAATCTTCTTCGTCATGAAAATATAAATCATAGCCGAGTAAGGTGTCCATAGGAAAAAAACCATAAATTTCAACGAGGTGAATGTATAGGTTTTCCCCTGCACGAATTGAAGTCGTGGCTGTTCGTACGGGCAATGAAAGCTTCTCATTAATCTTGAAAATTGCCGCATCAATATCGAAGGATCGACTGGTCGCAATCCAAATCGCGACTGAATTCGTATCTACTCTCCTTAATGTTGGCCCAGCTAGAATTGTTTGTAATTCCATCGAATACACCACCATCATTAGATCATTACAGTATTGTATTCGTGTTGGATGACGGTGGTGTGTGCATTGGGATATGCTAAAATAGGTTATTAATAGGGGGAATTGACGTGAATTGGTTATTGATTATTGTTATTGCGATTGTGGTTGAATTAATTGTTCGCTATTTTACTAGAGGGATGGAAGATAAGAGGAAACGCGAGAAAATGTTATCTTTGTTATGGGTGGCGTTTGGGGTAATTTTAATTTTTGTTTGGTTTTTCATGAAATAGCTAAAGGCTGTTCAATAATTATAACACTATCGGGTACCTGAAAAGTCCATTATTCAGGTACTTGTTTTTTACCCGAATCGTTGATTTCCATTCCAGGCGGACGCGTTCCGCGGGCATCACCTCAATCTCCTCGTCGCTAAAACCGTGCTCCCAAACGCTTCGCTTTTCGGTCGCAAAAGCCGTTCTTCGTGACGGCTCTTCCTGCGGGGCTTTCGGTTGATAAGGAAAGAGTGAATTTTCTCTTTCCATCTTTGCACTCTATTCCCGCTGGAGTCGCCGCCTTCCACTCCAATCAACTAAGTTCACTATAGGGGGGAAGTTTCTCAGGCGTCTTGTCTTATTGGGGTTCTAAAATTCGTCCTATAATAATTAGCGAATCTTAAGAAATACTTAATGATTTCAATTAGGGATTCTTCAGTTTCATGGGCTATGATAGAAATAACGAATAAATGAAAAGGCGTGTTAAACATGAAAAGGTTTTTATTTATCGTCCTCATACTAATTATCGGCTTTACATTTGCATTTAAAAATAATAACTCAACGACTGAAGCACACGACTTTGATGTGGATGCGAAGGCAATGATCTTAATTGAAGCGGATACGGGAAAGGTTTTGTATGAAGAAAATAGTACTGAATCGCTGCCTATCGCGAGTATGTCTAAAATGATGACGCAATACCTTGTGCTGAATTCTGTTAAGAGCGGTTCGTTATCTTGGGACAGTGAATACAGTCCGAGTGAGTATGTTCGCGAGATGACCAGCGAATCGGCTGTTGTTAAACTAGGCATGTCAAATGATCGTACATATACTGTGAAAGAACTTTTCACTGCGATGACTGTAACTTCTGCAAATGACGCGGCAATTGCGCTTGCTGAAATGGTGAGTGGATCTGAAGATGCTTTTGTCGATCTTATGAATGAACAAGCAAAGGCTTTTAAGCTCAAGAAAACAACTTTTTATAACGCGAGCGGCTTGGATGGTGATTATGTAGGAAAAAGTCAAGACGAAACGAATCTTTCTTCTGCGAAAGACGTTTCAGTAATCGCTCAGAAATTAATTGACAAGCATCCAGAAGTGCTTGATTTCACGAAAATAACAAACTTCACAACAACCGCTGGCAATCAGCTTTGGAGCACGAATTCAATGTTGCCGGGCATGCCTATGGCTGTAGGGGAAATTGATGGCTTGAAAACTGGTTATACAGAGATGGCTGGACCTTGTTTCGCGAGTACAGGCGTTTTTGACGGGCGGCGCATTATTTCGGTTGTTATGGGTGTTGATGCAGATGGAAGCGATAAGACAAATCCTAAATTTCAACTGACTGAAGAGCTCATTGAACAATTTGTTTTGAATCAATAAAACGTTAGGACGAGATTGCAAACAGCCCGGGATGGTATACTAGTTATAGATCATTCTGAAAAGGGAGCGAGACCTAAATGAGTCAAGTAGACACAAATATGTGGGCAGAAAAGTTGCCACTAATCGGAAACATTATGAATCAAGAAGAAGTCTTCTGGGTGAATCCCTTGATAGAAACAACGAAAACAGGTCTTACTAAGGTGAACGTGACAGCGGAGGATGTGAAAGACGCTTCCGATCGATTAAAACGTTTCGCGCCTTATATTCAACTCGTTTTTCCTGAAACCCAAGTATCGAATGGGATTCTTGAATCACCGCTGACCGCCATACCAAACATGAAAAAAGAACTCGAACAAAATTACGCGGTTCAGGTTCCGGGCGAACTGCTGTTAAAACAAGATAACGCAATGCCGATTTCGGGTTCCATCAAATCGCGCGGCGGAATTTACGAAGTGCTCAAGCATGCAGAAACGCTTGCGATAGAACACGGACTGCTTACTAAAGAAGATGACTACGCGAAAATGGCGGGGCCGGAATTCAAAAATTTATTTTCAAAATATAAAATTGCTGTCGGATCAACGGGAAATCTCGGACTAAGCATTGGAATTATGAGTGCGAAACTCGGTTTTAACGTTACGGTTCATATGTCGGCAGATGCAAAACAGTGGAAGAAGGATCTTCTACGGGAAAAAGGCGTCATTGTCATCGAATATCCTTATGATTTCAGTGTAGCGATAAACGAAGGGCGTCGGGAAGCCGAATCGGATCCGTCCTGTTATTTTATCGATGATGAAAACTCTTATGATTTATTTTTCGGCTATGCAGTTGCGGGCGAACGGATTGCAGCGCAATTGAAAGAACGCGGAACGATAGTCGATGAGGAGAACCCGCTATTTGTTTACTTGCCTTGCGGAGTCGGCGGAAGCCCGGGCGGTGTTGCATTCGGATTGAAACTCATATTTGGTGACAATGTGCATTGTTTTTTCGCGGAACCCACGCACTCGCCGTCTGTATTATTAGGCATGATGACAGGGCTGCACGAAAAAGTGTCCGTACAAGAATTCGGTCTTAACAATCTGACCGCGGCAGATGGTCTTGCGGTAGGCAGGCCTTCACACCATGCGGGAAAAACGATGGAACCGTTATTATCCGGAATTTACACCATTCAAGATGAAGAACTATTTAAACTATTAAAACTACTGGTCGATTCGGAAGGCATTCGACTCGAACCCTCCGCGCTGGCAGGAATGATAGGACCTGTAAATACGATCCAGAGAAATATAAATGAGTCAAATTCACAGAATGCCACGCATATCGTTTGGGCAACAGGCGGCGGCATGGTGCCTCAATCTGAAATGGATCTTTATTATGAAATGGGCGGAAAGTAAACTGGCAAATTTCCTGGGAAATCGACAATAAAAGACAGGGAATGGGGAGTTGGCAAAGTGATTTTAGGTTTAAAAAGAGGGGAAATTAAATTAGTACAACCGCAAAATGGTTGGAAAGAAGAATTCTTAACCGTCCAAAAAGAAATTCATGAAGCTATCGGGATAGACATCAACCGCATTGAACATATCGGCAGCACCTCAATCACGGGAATTAAAGCAAAACCAATGATTGATATTGCTGTAGGTGTAGAAGATATAAATAATGTTCCTTCCCAGCTCTTTAAAAGTATGCAGGAGATCAGTTTTTATCGGCTTCGTGTCGTGCTAGAAGATGAAATCGTTTTGGCTAAATTCGATAACAATGAGACCTTCGACATCAAAACTCATATTATTCATATGGTAGATTATCAAGGTGCAAAGTGGAATGACTTGATTTTATTCCGTGACAAACTAAATTCGTCAGTGGAATTAAGAAAAGAATATGAGGAGTTAAAAGCGAATTTTATTCAGAATGAAACTGGGAATATGGATGATTACACGAATTATAAGGAAAGCTTTATCTTAAGAGTCTTAAATGATTGACGCCAACAAGGTTAAAACCAATCAACGGTTTTAGCCTTTTTTTATTAGAAAATAGCGAGGAAACCGATTTTAAGTCAGGAATGTTCATAGGTGGAAGGTCCCAACTTGCAAGAGAATTCCTCTGAGTGCAAGCAAATGTCATACTAGTGCAAGGAAACTGCGTTCAAGTGCAAGCAAAACCCGCCGGAGTGTAAAGAAACTGCCCCTAACTGCAAGCAAACCGCCAACAACAAAAAAGCCGCCCATCCAGGCGGCGTTCACTTCATTTCCTTATGCAAAAATGGACATTTTCCAACAATCGGTTCACTATCATCTCCGATAAAAAACTGTTTCCATTCATTATGCGTGGGATCTCCGAAGTGGCTGATGTCCGGGTGTTTCGGCAACTGATCCCACACCTCGACGCGTTTACGAACCTTTTCCCTCGACATGATTCCGCCTTTTTCTGTTCCTTTTAATCCTTCGAAAATCTTTCGCGGTTGGAAACCGATGACCATGGAATTTCCCAGGTGCCGGGTCTTTCGTTGTTTGTAAGCCGGGGCATTGCCGAATGCGAATATCGGCTCGCCGTGAAACCGGAAATCCCATAGATAATGGTCCGGGTCGCGCGGACTTTCTGCTGGCCATTCGACTTCATCGACGTCATGCAAATACTGCAAGATGTCCCAAAATTGTTTCCGGTAGTCTTCGATAGATCCTTCAACCTCAAACGGCTCGACAAAAACGAATAATCCATGCCTTTTATGTTTGGGGTTATCAAAAAGTGATAAAAATGATTTTAAGATATTCGGTAAATTAGACCAATCATCTTGCGTCACGTAGCCGTAGCGCAATTCGCCGCCCAATTCTCCTGCCATTCCAAAATAGCAAGGAAACGTTTTATCGGTCACGATTTTATGAAATGTTTTATATTCATTGATAAGCCATTCGGGTAAATCATCTCTTGTTTCGAAGTCCTTTTTTTCAAGTAAATCCTTGCCTGTCATAATCATAATGTTCCTCCGTCCCAATAGATGTTCTACTCAATTATATTCACTGCTAATTTATAAGTACCCATCTAAGCGGAAATGAAACGATTTAGATTCGAAAGTGTTTGAAATACGGTAAATAGGGAATCCCTACTACTGGATCAAATAAATTTACCGGAGGATATTCAAAATGAAACTTCCAAAAGAAGCTGAACAGAACACTTCCACAGGTTGTCGAAGTGAATACGATACGTTGCAGCGAGTGATCGTTTGCGAGCCGAAATATATGGAAATTCAAGAAGTGATTAATGAAGTTCAAGCACACTATAAAAATGAAAACATAAATAAAAACATTGCTAAAAAACAACATGAGGCATTCCTAGACAAATTGGAAGAGCATGATGTGGAAGTCATTAGATTACCAGCGTCAGAGCAATTTCCAGAACAAGTATTCACCCGCGATATTGGCTTTACGTTAGGCGATGATATTTTCATCGCTGAAATGGGAAGGGATATTCGCGAAGGTGAAGAAAAAACGCTTGAAAGATGGTTGCAATCGACGAACACTTTATATAATAAGCTTCGGACGAATAAAATAGAAGGCGGCGACGTCATTATCGACCGTCACACTGTCTTTGTCGGCATTAGCAGCCGGACGAGCATGGATGCCGTCCACGAATTATCAAAAAAGCTCCCGGAACATGAAGTCATTCCAATTCGATTTAATGAAAGTTATTTGCACTTGGACTGTGTATTTAATATTCTTTCGCCAAGAGTCGCGCTTATTTTTCCGAAAGCATTGGACGATGAAACGGTTCAGATGCTGGCGAGCAGGTACACGCTCATCGAAGTATCCGAAGAAGAACAATTTACCCTGGGGACGAATGTCCTTTCAATCGGAGACAAAAAAGTGTTCAGCTTGCCTCAAAATACTGATGTGAATAGAAAAATGAGAGACTTCGGATTCAACGTCATCGAAGTCGACTTTTCGGAAATTATCAAGTCGGGCGGCTCTTTCAGATGTTGCTCGATGCCGGTTGAAAGAGAATAGATTGGAAGTAAAACCTCACTGGAAAGTGGGGTTTTTTCTTGCCCGGAATAAAAAAAGACTTGCCATTTAATAACTTGATTGTTAACATGATTTCTGGTCATAGATTTTAGAAAATTCAATGTGAATGAAAACAACATAATAAAAATAACTTTGTCACATCATGAAATCTACGGTATACTAAATTCACTGTGAAAACGATTACATAGAACACGCACCAAAATTTATATCGCAGACAGATACTATATTTCCAACCAAGTCATCAGATGACCTTATGATAAGACTTTATAAAAGGAGACAACGTCAAAGGAGGAGGAAATAATTTGTTATTACTTGTAGCACTAACAGCAATTATTGCGCCATTATTTTTTCTAGTAATCTTAAGAATGTCAGCGTTAAAGGGAATGTTTTTTAGTTCAATTATTGTAATTATTTTAGGACTGACAGTTTGGGGAATGAAAGGCGAAATTGTTTTAGCGTCAATCTTGCAGGGAGGACATAAGGCGTTAACGATTCTATTAATATTATTCGGGGCGGTAGTATTACTAAACACGCTAACAAATATAGGCGCGGTGGCACGGATTAACCAAGGGTTCCAAAGCATTTCAGGCGATATGCGCGTGCAAGTCGTGATTGTCGGATTTTTATTTGGCGCATTGATAGAAGGGGCTGCGGGATTCGGAACGCCGGCCGCAGTAGTTGGTCCATTGATGTTTGCGTTAGGGTTTAATCCGATGGCGGCAGCCGTTTTAGCTTTGATCGCGGATAGTTCGGCTGTCCCGTTCGGAGCAGTTGGTACGCCGGTCGTTGTAGGGTTGAGTAATCTCCCTGGAGCTGACTTGGTTCTCTATCATGAAGTGGCTCAGAAAATAACGATGCTGGACTTTTTCGCGGGAACTTTTATCCCATTCACGCTCATTGTCATTTTAACGGTGTTTTTCGGTAAAAAGAAAGGTTTGACAGATGCTTTCGCGTTACTTCCATGGGCGTTACTTGTCGGAATTGGATATACGTCTTCCGCGTTTCTATATGCAACGCTTTTCGGACCTGAGTTTGTCTCGATTCTAGCATCGCTAACTGGTTTAGTTCTTGCGGCAGGAACCGCAAAAGCAGGGTTTCTCATGCCGAAAATAGAGTGGAAAGATGCTCTTCGCGACGGTTTTGAATTAAGGACAGAAAAATCGAAGATGGGGTTGCTGACAGCATGGTCTCCGTACCTCGTTGTCGTCGGGTTATTGCTGCTCACGCGCATTGTTCCGGCAGTTAAGGATTTTGCTCTTTCTGCGGTAGATTTCACATGGAGCAATGTTCTTGGAGTTGAAGGCGTGACATCGGGATGGGAAGTTTTATATTCTCCGGGGACGATTCTCATTTTAGCTGCAATTTTAGCGGTATTCATACAAAGAAAATCATTTAGCAACTTTACAAAGGCGAGCAAAGAATCATTGATTTCCATTAAGAGCGCAAGTTTTGCGTTGCTATTCACGCTCGCTTTAGTGCAAGTTTTTACGAATTCGGGGATGAACGTGAAAGATCTAATCAGCATGCCTCAATATATTGCGGAAGCGCTAGCGGGTGCTTTCGGTCCTGTATGGGTGTTTGTAGCGCCATTCCTTGGTGCATTGGGGGCGTTCATTACAGGAAGTGCAACCGTGTCCACGCTGACTTTTTCACCGGTCCAGTTTAGTATCGCTCAGCAAACCGGGCTTAGCACGGAAGTTATATTGGCGGGTCAAATTATCGGGGCTGCGGCGGGTAATATGATCTGTGTCCATAACGTTGTTGCCGCTTCGGCTGTTGTTGGATTGTCAGGAAAAGAAGGCGATATTATCCGGAAAACGATAATCCCTTCTTTACTTTATTGTTTATTGGCGGGAGTTGGCGGGTTTGTCATTCTTTCGCTGCTGTAATGAAGACAACCAACTCTTCCAATACGCCCTTCTATCCAGTAAAGTTTGAAGTAGGAATAAAGCTTGATTGGGAGAGAAAAAAATAATGGGAAATAGACGTATTCAAATAAAGAAGATTTATGAAGAAGTTGCGGATGCACTGATTGACATGATAAAAAACGGTGAGTTAAAACCTGGCGATAAAATAGATTCAGTAGAGCAATTGGCAAAAAGTTTTGATGTGAGCCGTTCTGCGGTAAGAGAAGCGCTGAGCGGTTTGCGCGCGATGGGATTAGTCGTCATGCGGCAAGGCGAAGGGACTTATATCACGCAATTCGATGCTTCGAACTTTGCCTTGCCCGTTAATGCAGGGTTGCTAATGAAGATGGAAGACATCAAAGAATTGTATGAAGTACGTAAAATTCTTGAAGTGGGAGCGGCAAGATCGGCTGCACTCCATCATAAAGAAGAAGACTTAATCCCGCTTAAAGACGCGATTGAAGAGATGAAGCATGCTCAAAAAAATGGTGAAATTGGCGAGGACGCCGATATGCACTTTCACATGGCGATTGCGAACGCAACGCATAATGACATTCTCATTCATTTGATGCGGTCGGTTTCTGAAGTGATGGTCAGTGTGTTGAGAGAGACGCGGGAAGTGTTGATTTATTCGGAGAAAAAAACGGTTTCATTGATTCATGAACACCAAAAAATCTATGACGCCATCAAAGCGAGAGAGCCGGAAAAGGCTTACCAATCAATGTTGGAGCATTTAACGAATGTCGAAAGGTCATTGGAAAAGTATATGAAATTTAGAGAATAGTAGAGGTGATCGAGATGAAAGTCTCTTTGTTTATAACATGCATGGCGGATATTATGACATCGAATGTCGGGAAAGACACTGTGGAAATTTTGGAAAGGTTCGGGTGCGAGGTCGATTTTCCTGATACGCAAACTTGTTGCGGTCAACCGGCTTACAACAGCGGGTATTTGGAAAACACGAAAGCGACGATGAAGCATATGATGAAGGTTTTCCGCGAATCGGAATATGTTGTCGGTCCGTCTGGTTCTTGCGTAGCGATGTTGCGAGGTTACGAGGCAATTTTTCGCGGGGATCCCGAATGGGAAGAAGAAGCAAAAAAACTGGCCGCAAAAACGTTCGAGCTTTCGCAGTTTCTAGTCGATGTTTTGGGAATTGTCGATGTCGGTTCCACATTCAAAGGAAAAGTGACGTATCACCCATCTTGTCATATGACCCGAATTTTAGGGGTGAAGGCAGCGCCTGTGCAACTGTTGCAAAATGTGGAAGGCGTAGATTTCGTAGAACTGCCGCATGGCGAGGATTGCTGCGGATTCGGCGGGACGTTTGCTGTTAAAAACTCCGTCATTTCAGGGCAAATGGTTCAGGAAAAAGCGGATCATGTCGTTGAAACAGAAGCGGAGTATTTGGTCGGCGGAGACATGGCTTGTTTGTTAAATATCGGTGGGCGGCTGTCTAGAGAAGGAAGCTACGTGAAAGTCGTTCATCTTGCTGAAATATTAAATACCGTTAAGTGAAGGAGTGATTTAGATGGGTATTCGTATCGGCGATCCTTCATTTGAAACTCGAGTTCAAGAAGGAATCGAAAATGACTTTATGTTGAATTCAGTTGCTTCTGCTCAAGGTCGTTTCAGAGGTCGAAGAGGCGTGGCGACAGAAGAATTAGGAAACTGGGAAGATTGGCGGTCCTTAGGCGAAGAAATACGGTCGCATACGTTGGAAAACATTGATTATTACTTGCAACAATTGAGTGACAATGTTTCAAAACGCGGCGGGCATGTATTTTTTGCTGCAACTGCGGATGAAGCCAATGAATATATTAAAGAAGTCGTAAAAAGGAAAAACGGCAAAAAAGTCGTGAAGTCCAAATCGATGGTGACCGAAGAAATCGGCTTAAACAAAGCGTTAGAAGAAGCCGGATCGGAAGTCATTGAAACGGACTTGGGCGAATGGATTTTACAATTAGACGGCGATGTACCGTCCCATATTGTGACGCCGGCGCTACATTTGAATAGAGACCAAATAAAAGAAACCTTCGCCAATAAAAGAGGCTATGACAAATCGAACACGCCTGAAGAACTTGGTTTATTTGCACGTGAAGAATTAAGGAAAGACTTTTTGACGGCAGATATCGGGATTACGGGATGCAACTTTGCAGTAGCCGAATCAGGTGCGGTGACTTTCGTGACGAATGAAGGAAACGCGCGTCTTGCAACGACATTGCCTGATACGCAAATTTCGGTCATGGGTCTGGAACGGATCGTGCCTACATGGGAAGAACTAGATGTTTTAGTTAGTTTGCTGACAAGATCCGCTGTCGGTCAAAAGTTAACAAGTTATATAACTGGAATCACTGGAACGCGTTTGGCAGGGGAAATCGACGGACCAGAGGAGTTCCATTTAGTCATCGTCGATAATGGCAGGTCTGAAATTTTAGGGACTGAATTCCAATCAGCGCTACACTGCATCCGTTGTGCGGCATGCATTAACGTTTGCCCGGTATACCGTCATATTGGCGGCCATGCGTACGGTTCGATATATCCGGGTCCGATTGGCGCGGTTTTGACGCCTTTACTGGACGGCTACGAAAATCATAAAGAGCTTCCGCATGCTTCAACGTTGTGCGCTGCTTGTACAGATGTCTGCCCTGTGAAAATTCCGCTCCATGAGCAATTAATTCGTCATCGTGAAATCATGGTGGAAAAAAATATGGCGCCGACAGCTGAAAAAATTGCGATGAATGGATTTGTGAAGTGGTCAACCCATCCAGCTGCTTATAAATTAAGTTCCAAGCTGGCGCGCACGGCATTAAAACCGTGGACGAAAGACGAAAACATTACAAATGGTCCGGGTCCGTTAAAAAATTGGACAGCACAGCGCGATTTTCCTGCTCCTAGTCAACAAACGTTTCGTTCGTGGTTCAAGGAACGTCAAAAAGGAGAGAAGTCGAAATGACCATTCAAAACCGTGAAAGTTTTTTAGATAACTTGGCTAATACACTCGGAAGACCCCGTAGAAAAACGGGAGTAGAGCGTCCAAAATGGAGTCTCAGTCCGCAGTGGGAGGTCTATGACGGATTGTCGCAAGACGAATTAGTCGATGTTTTGGAGCAGCAATGCAAAGTCATTCATACGAACTTCAAACGGACGAACTTCGATGGATTATCGGAAATGCTCAAATCGGCGATAAAAGGGCATGACGGAAATAAAGTGCTCGCGGCGAATGACCGCCGGAATAAAGAATACGGATTGGAAGTTATTTTTGACGACCTTAAACAGGAAGGCGTCGATGTTCGTCTTTGGGATTCGGCTATCGGCACGGAAAACCAAGTTTTCGCTGAACAAGCGGACATCGGTATTACGTTTAGCGAAATCACGCTTGCGGAATCCGGCACGATCACCTTGTTCAACGACAAAGATAACGGCCGTTCGATCAGTTTGCTCCCGAGAGTTCACGTAGTTATCATCCCGAAAAGCACGCTCGTTCCGCGGATGACGCAAGCAGTGAAACAAATTCATGAAGCAAATAAAAGAGGGCGTGAAGTTTCGTCATGTGTTAGTTTTATATCAGGACCAAGCAACAGTGCGGATATTGAAATGAACCTCATTGTCGGTGTACACGGGCCGATAGAAGCTACTTATATTGTGGTTGACGATAAATAGATTTGAAAGTAGGAGAATGCGAATGATCTCTGAAGCTATAAAATCACAGTTTGAACAATTTGTCGGAAAAGATAATGTCGAGGACAATCAGGCGTCGTTACTTGCTTACTCGTACGACGCGACGCCGGGTTTTCAGGCGATGCCTCATTGCATCGTTTCACCTAGAAATGCGCATGAAGTCGCCGCGGTCGTCAAACTATGCAACGAACATAAAATACCGATCGTTCCAAGAGGATCCGGCACGAATTTAAGCGCAGGCACGACTCCATTGCAAGGCGGCGTTGTTCTTCTATTTAAACATATGGATGGAATTATAGAAATAGATGAAGAGAATTTAACGATGACTGTCCAGCCGGGCGTTATCACTTCCCATATCATCGCAGCGGCTGAAGAAAAAGGATTGTTTTATCCGCCAGATCCAGGATCAATGCATATTTCAACAATAGGCGGAAATATTAGCGAGAATGCAGGCGGGTTGCGCGGGTTGAAATACGGCGTGACGAGAGATTATGTCATGGGGCTCGAAATCGTATTACCGAATGGTGAAATCATTCATACAGGCGGCAAGTTGGCGAAAGACGTGGCTGGTTATGATTTGACGAGATTATTTGTCGGGGCGGAGGGGACGCTCGGTGTCGTGACGGCTGCGACGTTGAAATTAATTCCCAAGCCGGAAACGAAGAAAACGATGCTTGCGCTATTTGATGACTTAGAAACGTCAGCAGAAGCCGTTTCGGCAATCATCGCTAACCGTATTATTCCGGCAACTCTCGAGTTTTTAGACCAGCAAACTGTAAGGGTCGTTGAAGATTTTGCGCAAATCGGGCTCCCTAAAGATGTCGGAGCGGTGTTGCTGATCGAGCAAGATGGACCGCCGGAAGTAGTCGAGCGGGACTTGGCGAAAATCGAAGAAATCTGCAGATTGACCAATGCCGTCGATGTGCAAGTGGCGAAAACGGAAGCGGAAGCCGATGCATTAACAAGCGCGAGACGAACGGCTTTATCCGCGCTTTCAAGAGTGAAGCCGACGACAATCCTAGAAGACGCGACAGTGCCTCGCTCCAAAATCGCGGAAATGGTGCGTGAAATCGAAGTAATCGCCAAAAAGTATCAGCTCACCATTTGCACATTCGGGCATGCGGGGGATGGAAATCTTCACCCGACCTGCTTGACGGATGCGCGTAATGAAGAAGAAATGGCTCTCGTGGAAAAAGCATTTGAAGAAATCTTTCATAAAGCGATCGAACTCGGCGGAACGATTACCGGGGAACATGGTGTCGGCGCGATGAAATTACCTTATTTGCATTTGAAAATAGGGGAGGCCGGGGTTGAAGTGCTGCAAGGCATCAAAAAGGCGATCGACCCGAACCATATCATGAACCCGGGCAAAATCTTCTCGGAGTCCGAACGCAATCGGGTGGTGATTTGAGATGATGAGCACGGAGGAAAAAGCGCGGATTCAAGTGAGCTTTAAAGAGAAAATGGATTACAACGAACTGATGAATTGCACGCGCTGCGGCTTTTGCTTGCCGAGTTGTCCGACCTATATCGAATCCGGCAAGAAAGAGATCAATTCCCCGCGCGGAAGAATTGCATTGATGAAAGGCGTCGTGGATGGACTTATCGAACCTGATGAAGACGTCAAACGCTCCATCGATTTATGCTTGGGATGCAGAGCATGCGAACCTGTTTGTCCATCAGGTGTGAAATTTGGTCATTTACTCGAACAAGCACGGGATGCAATCTATCAAACTAACAATCAATCACTACCTGAAAAAGCGATGCGAAGTATTTTCTTTAATAATCTATTTCCGTATCACAACCGAATGATCGGTGCAGTCGGTTTGCTCGGATTTTACCAGCGATCGGGCCTTCAAAAAATCACGAGATCAGTCGGTATCATGAACCTATTCCCTGAAACGATGCGCACGATGGAAAAAGTGTTGCCCGAAGTTCCTAAGAAAAAGGAAATGAAACAAAGACAACGTCATTTTGCACCGCTTCGGGAACGGAAGAAAAACGTCGCCTTTTTCTCAGGTTGTTTAATGGATACGGTTTTCATGTCCACGAATGATTCCACGACGAAACTATTGCAATATGCAGGATGCGAAATCGTCGTTCCGAAAACCCAAGGCTGTTGCGGGGCATTGCACGGGCATAGCGGAGAGCAAAACCGGGCGAGAGAAATGGCCAAACGCAATATCGAAGCGTTCGAGGCGGCCGAAGTCGACTACATCATTACGAATGCCGGCGGATGCGGTGCATTTCTAGTGGACTACGGGCATCTGTTAAAAGATGATCCCGAGTGGAGCGAGCGCGCGCAAGCCTTTTCGAATAAAATCAAAGACATCACTAGCATATTAGTCGAACTCGAATTTGATAAGCTGCCGCTTCGACTCGATGACCAAATCGTTACGTATCAAGATTCTTGTCATTTGAAAAACGGCCAGAAAACATTTATAGAACCTCGTAAATTACTGCAATCGATTGAAGGCGTCACGTTTGTTGAAATGCATGACGCGGGCCGTTGCTGCGGATCTGCCGGTATTTATAACATCGTAGAGTCTGAAATGTCGATGCAGATTCTAGATTATAAAATGGAGCAAACGAAAAAGACCGATGCGAAAACCATTGTGACGACGAACCCCGGCTGTTTATTGCAAATGAAGCTCGGCATTGAACGCGAAGGGCTGGCGGATCAAATGGACGCGGTGCATATTGTTGATTTGCTGGTAGAAGCCTATGAAAATGCTGAAAAGTCGGAACGATGATATATAATTGGTAGAAAAGTGAACACTACACTCGGTGATCTACGGGTTGCATTTTATAATCGCAATTAGATGCATGATTAGCGCATTATTGGAGATTATAAAGTTAAAGGGATGACTAGATGGTTTTGGAAATTTAGCTAGGAGGTTCAATAATGACGAATAAAAACACGAACACGAACACGAATGCGAGTGCTAGCGAAAACAAGAAAGATCCAACTACCGATACAGCCTACGGAGATCCGGTAAAAGCCTCTTCACCGCCTATCAATAATGAGTTCAAAAAAGCAGATTCTCCAATTGCTGAAAGTACTCAGAATGGTACTAGTCGAAAAGATTAAAATAGGACTAAGTTGAAAGTCACATCAATATGGTGTGACTTTTTGGTTTTTGTTTGTAATATTGGCGATTGGAAGTAACTGTATAATTAACTGACTTTTATTCAAATAAAGACTTGGAGCCCAAATTCTCATATGAATTGGGCTCTTTTTAATACCTGTTTTTAAGAACAGGTATTTGGGTGTTGGTTAATATTCCCTAGTTTATTTGAGTTTAACACAGGTATATAAATAACACGGCCAGTTATAAAATTGAAAACGCAACTCCAGCCAGGTGAAATAATGGATAGGAGGAAGCAATAATGAGTGTTCAAAAAAGTACGGATAGTTCAAGCCTTGCTGAGGTGATTGATAGAATCCTAGATAAAGGGATTGTGATTGATGCCTTTGTAAGGGTCTCTCTAGTCGGCATTGAAATAATTACAGTGGAAGCCCGGGTGGTTATCGCTAGTGTGGATACATGGCTTCGATACGCGGAGGCTGTTGGCCTCTTGCAGGATGAAGGCCGGGATCAAAAAGAGCAATTAAGTTATTAAGAAAGGATGACAGAAAATGAACAGCCAAGAATCCAATGAAAACTATGAAGTGGTGGAAAAGGAAGAACAAAAGCAAACGGAAAATAATCAGCCGGCACAAGAAAAGAAAGGGCCGAATTATTCCATGAACTATGCGCTGATCGGCGGTGTGGTTGGAGCGGGAATCGGCTTGCTTGCCAATCCGGATACGAGCAAGAAGGCCATGAAAAAATTAAGTGAATCCGAATTGGTGAAAGTGGCGAGCGAGGAATTCAGAAAAACGGCTCAGGAGCTTCTAGCAGGGCAAGCGCAAAACAGCATCAAGCATCTTGCTTCTGGGTACATGAATAAAATCGAACAAGGGCTGCTGTCCCCAAAGAAGGGCGATGACAGTGTTCCAAAACCGGAAAACCAACAAAGCTATAACGAAATAAAAGAAGAAAACAAACAGTTAAACGATCGCCTTGAAAAGATTGAAGAAATGTTGAATGATCTCGTGGCTACCAAGTGATAACAAGTCTTTAACTCGAAGGGGGCTAGGGTATGGACAAGAAACTGGCACAAACTGCAGGGAAAGTGGCCGAAAAGGTGATTGAACATACACCAGAACCGATTAAAGACAAAGTGAAAGAAGTTGCAGCTGATAAAGCGAAGGAGAAAATAGTCGAGAATGTCCAGGACAAGGGACATCAATTAACCGAAAAACTGGGAAATGCCAAAGAAAAGTTAGTCGATAAAGTTGAAGACAATGCAGGAGAAGCGAAGGAAAAAACCCAGGATTTTCTGCTTTCTGCCCGGGATAAGCTTGGGAAAGTGGTCGAGGCGGGGGAAGAAATTCAGGAAAAAATCTCCTCGGCAAGTAAAAGTGATGATAAACGGAAAGTGAAAGGTGTCTCGGACATTAAGGGAATTGGCTCGATCAAGACGGCCAAGGACATTAAGGGAGCCACCAAGATTAAAACTATTAAAGACATCCGGACCATTAGTTCTTAAAAGGATTAACGAAAGGAGAATGCAATAATGGCACTTCAAAAAAGTACAGACAGTTCAAGTTTAGCGGAGGTTATTGACCGAATTCTGGATAAAGGGATTGTAATTGATGCATTTGTAAGAGTATCAGTTGTCGGGATTGAGATTTTGACCGTTGAAGCAAGGGTGGTCATTGCCAGTGTCGATACATGGCTGCGATACGCGGAGGCGGTTGGGCTGCTGCAAGACGGTGCTGAAGAAGACGGTCTTGCTCTCCAATCGAATGAAGGCAATGCTCGATTTAGTATCTAGAAATCCGCTGGCGTCGCCAGGGTTAAAGCAACCCTGGCATGCTAGCTTTTAGCAGGAGGCTGCCATGGAAATTAAACAGATTATCGGAAATGTGACGGGATTTTTCAATGAGTTTGTAGCCCCGGTCCATAAAATTACTGCCGTAGAAGCAAGTGATGATAATGGCTGGAAGCTCACGGTGGAAGTCATTGAGGAAAAGGAATATATGAAGAGATATGCAAAGGATGAAATGCTTGGCGTTTATGATGTCCATCTAAATGAGGAAAAGGAAATCACATCCTATAAAAGGCGGGATATCCGTTTTAGAAGCTCCATCAATATGGAAGAGTAAGTCTTGGGAGTAGGAGGAAACAGAGTGACGGTCTTAAAAGGCAAAATCGACAAGAATTCACGGACAATCATTCGCGATGAAAAGACGGAAGAACTGCTTTCCCGTTCGCTGCGGTACATGAAAGCCGGGTATCCCATCCATTTAACAGGCCCATCTGGAGCCGGAAAGACATCTCTTGCTCTTGCACTTGCTAAAAGAAGAAAGAAACCTGTCATGCTCATACACGGCAACCATGAGCTGAACAACAAAGACCTGATAGGCGACTTTACAGGTTATACGAGCAAGAAGGTGGTCGACAATTATATACGGTCGGTCTATAAGTGGGATGAAAACGTGACGGAGACGTGGAGGGATGGAAGATTGCTCGAGGCGGTCAAGAACGGATACACGCTGGTTTACGATGAGTTTACACGTTCATTGCCTACTACTAATAACATCTTTCTATCCATTTTGGAGGAAGGTATCCTTCCGTTGTACGGCACCAAATTAACCGAGCCTTTTATCCGAGTCCATCCCGACTTTGCGGTGATCTTCACTAGCAATCCGGATGAATACGCGGGGGTTTACCAAACGCAGGATGCGCTTCTTGACCGGCTCATCACCATTTATATCGATCATAAAGATCATGACCGTGAGGCGGCAATCGTAGCTCATAAAGCCGACATCGATGAAAAAGACGCTGCAGCCGTTACAAAGTTGGTCGCCAAGCTGCGCAAAGAATGCATAGAAGAAACCGGTCCGAGTCTTCGGGCATCCATCATGATTGCGAGGTTGGCGGCAGAACAAAAAATCAAGATTGATGGATCCAATCCTGATTTCGTACGACTGTGCTTGGACATTCTGGGTCACCAAGTGAGCAGGTGCATCGAATCCGATGAACCGATCAAAGCAGCAGAGAGATTAATCAAAAAGGCCTGCATCAACATGTAACAAGTAATAAGTAATAAGGGAGGAACTATAAATGAGCCAAGAAGAGCAAAATGGCATCTATATTTTTTGCGGAATCCAGACAGAAACAGACGAAGATTTCGGCACGTTTACTATCGAAGGTGAAACCAAAGAGCTGTTTATCATACGCTATAAAGATGCAGCGATTGTAGCAGCAGAGGTTCCGATGAAAATCTATCATCCGAATAAAGACAATTTACTTATGCACCAAAATGTCGTCTCGCAAGTGATGAAAGTGAACGACACCGTGATTCCTGTCAGCTTCGGCAGTGTATTCCACTCCAAGGAAGACGTTGGCGTGCTGCTAGAAAATCTATATCCGCAGTTTGAAAAACTGTTCCCTGCGATAAAGGGGAAGGTGGAGTTAGGTCTGAAAGTAATCGGCAAAAAAGATTGGCTTGAATCGCTTGTCGCCGAGAATTCGAAAATCGATAAAATGGCAAAGGCCGTGCAAGGGAAATCAGAAGCAGCCAGCTATTACGAGAGAATTCAGATTGGCGGAGCTGCCCAAAAAATAATCACTTCACTGCAACAGGATGTAAAGCAGGAAGTCTTCAGCCCATTGACGGAGCTGGCTGAAGCATCTAAGACCAACGACCCGATCGGGGAGAAAATGCTTCTTAATGCAGCCTTCTTAGTAGACCGAGGGAAAGAAGCAGATTTCGATAAAAAAATTAATGAAACATACGAAAAGTGGAAGGACAAGGTAGAGTTCAGCTACAGCGGACCTTGGCCCGCGTATAATTTCATCAATATCCGTTTAAAAGTTGAGGATGCGTGATGATCCATAAACTGGTTTCCGCTCCAATCAACCTGGTCATAAAAATCGGTGAAAAGGTGAAAGAGGAAGCTGATAAAGAGCTTTACGATCTTCCGACAATTCAGCAAAAACTGATCCAGCTTCAAATGATGTATGAACTTGGGGAGATACCAGAAGAGGCATATAAAGAAAAAGAAGAAGAGTTGATCCTGCGATATGAAATGGCAAAACGAATGGAAATGCAACAATGGGAAGAGATGACAAAGAAGAAATGAGGAAAGGAAAAGATGGACAGTCTCATTTACTTATATGGATTGATACCAACTGAGGAATTAAGCAAACAACAGATACCTTCTAATAAAGGCTTCGATGGCAAAGGGCACATATACACCCTCCCTATAGGCAAGACAACTGCCGTTGTCTGCGACCTTGATGCAGAACAGTACTCGGAGGAAAGTATTCAGGAACAAATTAACAATGACATGGAGTGGCTCCAGGAAAAGGCTTTTCACCATCACGAAACTGTCATGATGCTCTCCAAGATGTACACGGTAGTGCCCCTGAAGTTCTGCACGCTTTTTAAAAACCAGGCAAGTTTGGAAAACGCGGTACACACGAAGGAAGCGCACTTGATTGATACATTTTCCTCGATTCACGGAAATGAGGAGTGGAATTTGAAAATATACTGCGATGATCAATTGCTAAAAGAACAGGTGAGTGAGAGCAATCCGGCCATTGAAGCAAAAAGAGAAGAAATAAGTCAACTTTCTAAGGGAAAGCAATTTTTCGAAAAGAAAAAGCTAGACAAACTGATCGAATCCGAACTGGAAGAAGAAAAAAACAGAATTAGTGAAAACATTCATGGACATCTAAGCGAAATTGCACTGAAAGGAAATGTCAAAAAAACTTGGAGCAATGACGTAACGGGAAGAAAGGATGAGATGACTTGGAATAGCGTCTATCTGATTCCCGAAGCAGATGTAGAAAACTTTTTAGAACAGATCCAGCAATATGAAAAGAACATGAAGGGAATGGGATGGCAGTTCGAAGCAACTGGGCCATGGCCAGCCTATCACTTCTCTAACTTTTCATAAGTGAGGATGAGATGGAACTATGGCATTAAGAGAATCGATGGAAAACAAGGATATAGCGCTCATTGATATTTTGGATGTCATCCTGGATAAAGGTGTTGCGATCAAGGCGGATTTAGTGATTTCCATTGCTGGCATAGATCTTGTGTATTTGGATTTGAGAGTATTGATCGCTTCAGTAGAATCTCTCGTACAGGCCCAAGCGGGAAGCCATAAAACCGTATCTTCAGAACAATTTGAAAGACAGAGGGAGGCATTGACTGATGCTACCGGCCAACCAAGCAAGTGGAAAGATTAATTTAGACCCTGATAATGCGGAGCATGGATTGGCGCAATTGGTGCTGACCGTAATTGAGCTATTGCGACAAATAGTGGAAAGACACGCTATTCGGCGAGTCGAAGGCGGAACGCTGACGGATCAGCAGGTTGAGGACTTAGGCGAAGCATTGATGAATTTGGAAGAGAAAATGGAAGAGCTAAAAGAAATATTCGGTCTAGATGCCGAAGACTTGAATATTGACCTGGGTCCTTTAGGAAGCTTGCTTTAATACAAACACCCAAGGAGGACTTTAAATGGAACATTCCATGCAATCCAACACGATTGTAGACGTACTTGAGAAGATACTCGATAAAGGAGTGGTGATTGCAGGAGACATTACAGTCGGCGTTGCGGATGTAGAACTGCTCACCATCAAAATCAGGCTGATTGTCGCTTCGGTCGACAAGGCAAAGGAAATCGGCATGGACTGGTGGGAAACCGACCCCTATCTATCTTCCAAAGCGGTGGACAGCAATACGAAGGTTCTAGAGGAAGAGAACCGGAAGCTCCACGAGAGAATCGAAATGCTTGAAAAGAGCATGTCAGCAAGCGGGCTAAAATCCAATTAGTTCAACTAGAAAACTATAACTAATCTAATAACAAAGAAAGTATCAAGCATACTAGGAGGAAACGAAATGACTGAGACAATCTTGAAGGAAAATCAAACTGAAGGAAATAAAAAAGGCAATCTTAAACGATCACTAGCAGGAGGCCTGATTGGTGCAACAGTCGGATACTTGGCTACACCTGAAAATGGCCAAAAGCTAAGCGACAAAGGTTTGGAGTTGGGGCATGCAGTGAAAGACAGTTCGAAGAAAGCCGTCAATACCATTAAGAATAATGCATCCAAATTGTTTTCAAAAGAAGGCGGGAATACTTCCGACGATCATGAGCCATCCAACAATGCTTCTGAGAATTCCTCTGAAAAAAATAAAAGCATTTCAGATCGTCTAGACCGCCTGGAATGTTTGCTTGCCAAACTATCAGATGGAAAGAATGGACAAAATAATTCAGCTTCAGAGGAAAATAAAACTTCGAATGAATCGGAAAGCTTATCCAATCAAAGCTATTCACAAGATTCTGCCGCGGACAATCAAGAGGAAGATAAAAGCAAAGATGACAGCAAAGAGTCTGGCTCTGTTTTACAAAATCCATTAAATGACGATTCAACAGATAAAAAACAGCAAGAAAACGATGAACAAGTGCAGGAAGAGCCTCAATATAAAGATCAAGATAACGAGGCGAAATCCAAGGCAGATGATCAATCGGCTAACCAGGAATATGAAACTTTAAAAGCAGAAAATGAACAACTTCAGGATCGGCTGGGCAAAATAGAAGAGCTTCTAGTAAAACTAGCTGAAGACAAAAATGGCCAAAGCCAGGACTCGACAGAGGAAGAAGACCAGAACGAAGAAGAGAACTCTGATGAGGACCAGGATCTAGATAGCGGTAAAGGAAATGATGAGGCAACGGCTAGCAAGGAAGAAAGTGATGAAAAGCAGGATAGATCCGATGAAGAAAAAGATGAAAAGGAAGCTTTAGGTTACGACCAGGAAGATGAAAATGAAGTTGAGTCAGAACCTGAAGAAAATGAAGAGACCGAAGATAACAGTAACTCAGAGGACTCTAAAAAGGAAGAACTTGAAGAACCTAAAGAAATTCAAGATTCCGAGGTGGAAACGGAAGATGTACAGGAAGACGACGAGGAAAATGAAGAAGGCAAGCATAATCAGGACGAAGACGCGAGTGAAGAAAATGGAGAACTTGACGAGTTAGAAAAAGGAACGCCGAATAAAGATCAAAAAACAAAGAGTAGCACTCGTTCGGATGCCAAATCTGAGAAAGCTTCCAAGCAGAAATCCGAAAAAAAAAACGAATCCAAGAAAACAAATAAAAAAGGTGAGGGAAAAACGTACAATGTAAGTTCCCGAGATGAGGAATCCTATCTGCTTTTGGACGGATTAAGAAGGGAGCAGTAAAAATGAGTAATAGTTCTGGACATAATAAAGATAATATACTTGAATTTTTGGTGCAAGCAGCGAATAAACACGACTTCAACTTGGATATCACATTAAATGTTAAAGGAGCTGTCATTACAGGTACATTGGTATCGGCAAAGGAATACTTCAGCACCTTAAGCAGTACTCTCGAAGGTGGAAACGACATTGCCCAGATGCTGAGTGAAGAGCTGGATCAGGCTGAGGAGATTGCCCAGAAAAACGATGATACCGAGGCGAATTTTCTCCATATGAAAGACGCCAAGGTATATTGCGGCGACAGCAAGCCAACTCCTTCAAAGGGACAAATCCTTTGGCGCGGCAAATTAAGCGAGATTGATGGTTTCTTTTTAGGGAGAATATTGGATGGCAGCGACCAGGAGACATAATTGTTGATGAAAATGTCATATATCCCCGTATCTAAGTCTTAGAATATGAAGCTCGGCAATGAACGCGAGGGGCTGGCGGCTCAAATGGACGCGGTGCATAGTGTTGATTTGCTAGTAGCAGCCTACGAAAAAATGCTGAAAAAACCGAACAATGATATACTAGTGATAGAACAATAGTATTCATTTTGGAGGGCGGATAATATGCGTAACGAAGAAATGCTACTCATTCCTGGACCAACACCGGTCGTCGATTCAATTTATGATGCAATGGCACAGGAAACACGAAGCCACACGGACGGAAGATTCACCGCGATTTACAAAGAGGCCATCGACATGACCCGAGAAATGTTCCGAACAGACGGGGAAGTATTTGTCGTATCGGGATCAGGAACGCTCGCGATGGAAATGGCACTCGTCAACACTGTTACCGCAGGAGAAAAGTTATTAGTCATCAGCCAAGGCTATTTTGGCGACCGCTTCATTAAACTAGGCGAAGCGTTCGGCATCGACGTTGAAGTGCTTCAATCCGAATGGGGCAAGCAAGTAACACCTGGCGAAGTCGAAGCCAAGCTCGCTACCGATAAATTTAAAGCTGTAACAATAACACACGCGGACACTTCCACAGGAGTTGTCGCCGATTTAGACGCGCTCGTGCCGGTCATCAAAAAGCACGGCGCACTCATCATATTGGACGGCGTTGTTGCAACCGCAGCGATTGAAGAAGATATGAGCAAAGAATACGGCAATCCTGACTATAAAATCGACGTTATTTTAACAGGTTCACAAAAAGCAATTGGGGTGCCACCAGGTCTTGCAATCGTCGCTTTCAATAAAACCGCATTAGCAGCGCGCGAAAAAATTGAACGCGTACCGGCTTATTATGCTGACATCTATAACTGGATTCCGATAATGAACGACCCGAGCAAATATTTCGCGACCCCACCGGTGAACTTGATTTACGCTTACCACGAAGGTATGCGAATGGTTCTGGATGAAGGTCTAGAAAAACGTTATATACGCCATGAAGCTTACGGAAAAGCAGTACGCGCGGGACTTGCCGAATACGGCATGAAAGCGTTGGCAGAAGAAGATGTCGCCGCAGCAACATTAAGTTGTATTCTGTATCCAGAAGGTGTGGACGACGCAACATTCCGTGACGAAATGGCGAAAAAAGGCGTCATCCTCGCTGGATCGCTCGCACATTTAGGCGGGAAAGCTTTCCGAATCGGGCATATGGGGAATACGACTGCGGAAATGCTGGAGAAAGCGGTTGAGCTGATCGGCGTGACGTTGAATGAAATGGGTCATGTTGTTGATTTGGAGAAGGCTGTAGTGAGATTTAGAGCGCAATTGGAAGTACCAGTATAAACGACTGACTTTTATTCGAATAAAACATTGGAGCCCAAATTCGTTTAGGAATTGGGCTCTTTTAAATACCTGCATATTTAGCTTCTTCAATGTTTTACCAGATGAAATAACCGTTCTATAATTTTGATTGTATATAAACGCCGAATTCAAAAAACACCCAATCCAGAGGATGAGCGTTTTTTTTAATTATATGAGTAGTGTTGTTCTCTCTAGAGATCTCAATAGACAACTTATCCTTTTGCACCTTTCCATTACCATACGCAGTTATCCACCCACCCCCTATTGCTCCAAATAATGTGAATAAACCTGTAATTATCGGCACCCATGTATCCATATACTATAACTGCCTTCCCATTTTATTGTATCAAACATATGGAATACATAGAGGTTGTGAATTAGACTTCAGTTCATAATCAAGGGTCTGCATCAGTCAATCTGGCCCAAACACTAAATAGACGCGATGCCCCTTTTTAATCCTCTAATCCTTTTACCTATACAAGTCTGCTTCGATTTACATAGAATACATTAGTTTGCTAAGGAGGTGAAAATTTTGGAGAAATTTATCGCAAAGCTAAGAGGTAAAAACGAAGTACCTCCCGTAAATACAGAAGCTTTTGGAGTGGCTAAATTTATTTCTAACAAGCATTGTACAACAATTAAATTCCATCTAGAAGTCAACGATATTGAAAATTTCGTTCAAGCACATATTCACTTTGGCGCTCGTGGTGTAAATGGACCCGTCCTCGTTTTCCTATTTGGGGCTGATTTAATGACTTTAGAAGAACAAAATGGGATAAGCACTCGTCGGGGAATAATTACTGGAATCATTACAGATAAGGATATCGTCGAAAATAACGTAGGTGTAGATGATGTCAGTGACTTACTAGAACTTATGCAAAAAGAACTTACGTATGTAAACGCTCACACTGAACAAAATCCTGATGGAGAAATTAGGGGGCAAATTATTCCTGTCTATATGCACTAAGGTAATAAATACTGCCTCAAAGATATAATCGAATGCCATAGATAAAAGATTTAGGGAAACTGAAAAACTTCGTTGGAGACTGTTCTAGAATCTGGATATACATCTTTTGCTCAAGGATGATATTATAAAGAATTCGAGGGGCTTTCAGTTAAATATACTAATTAGCCCCCTAGGACTAAAAAATCTTTTTAGTCCTTCAATAGTTGTATAATCCAAGGATACAAATCAACAACTCTCATATGCTTTGGCTCCTTTTCTGTCCCCGTGACAATCATTGGAATCAATGAATCCTGCTTGTGAATGGACCCATGTGCCGCGCCTCCTGGATGGACTGGCGTTCCTTCGCCCGCAAATTCAAAACCGGGCTTTGCATCAACGATAATATAATTTCCGGGATGGGAATGTAAGGAAGTATACAATCGTGCCAGTGCATCCGGGTAGGTACCATATTCGACATTATGATTGTTTACTGAAAGATCTAAAACAGCATGTTCACCTTTTAATGACCATGACTGACCGTATTTATCCTTATAGTCTCCGTTACGGCGGAATATTATTTTTTCTTTATAGCCACTTGCTGCTACATGCACATCTGAACCACTTTTCCAGGCAACCAGATTCATTCGATCATCTTGCTGAAGATGGACTGCGATTTCTTCAAGTGCTATATTTTGATCTAAATTATAGATGAAAGCCATCCTTTCATTATATGCTAAGACGATTTGGTCATTATTTTTTACTGGTTCTGTGATTTTGTGTACTTTATAAGAGTCTAAAATCTCATTTAAATGGATTAATGATTTACCTTTTTCTTCCCCGACATTTGCTTGTCCGCTGTCTCCCATTACAATCCAAATAGCGGAATTGAGTGCCTCGTCCCAAGATTCGTAAGCACTGAATATTTCCTGAAGCTGCTTATCTGTTTTTTCGATGGCATCAATATGATCCATAGGACCGTTTTTATGAATACTTTGGTCGAGATCTGGAAAATAGGTGATTGTAAAAGCAGGAAGCTTTCCATTTTGAATTAAATATTTTAATTCCTGAGCAGCAAATTTGTCATTAAATCCGAACTTTTCCCATGGTTGGGTGTTTTGATTGTTTTTCGGGCTAAACTGTGCCAATACACCATAGGAAAATAACAATGGCGTTTCAATTTGCAAGCTTTCGGGCAGCATGTCCAGCTTCGATAACGCTTTCGGCATGTTTAATGTCTTTTTTTCGTTTCCCCGGTAGACAAGTGCATTAATGGAGGCACTTTGCAAGCCTTTCACCGCTAATTCTTCATGTATCGTTTTTACGTCACGGCTTAAATGGGAGTGATTTAAATGATACAGATTGTCTTCAATCACATTTTTTAATCCTAATTTAAACACTTCTTCTTTTGCGCTTCCATAATTCACGAGCCGCTTTTCTTTTTGGTCGTACCAAACAAGACCTGGAACTCGATGCTTATCCGAATAGGTTCCGGTTAGAAGGGAGCTGTCGATTGTTACTGACATCGTTGGATAACTGCTGATAACGTTTGGGTAATAACGACCTTGTTCGATTAAATATTTAAAAGCTGGCGCACGTCCTTCTTTGATCGCCTGCTGGAGAGGCTTATCCATTAAGGAGTCAATTATTAATAGAATGATGGGATTCTCTGATTGTGTGACATTTTTTTGTTCTAAAGATTGATTTGGAGGTTTCATGCCTCTTCTCAAAAAGATGATTGCAAACACAATGATGATGAGGGTTAAAATATATGACATTTTTTTCATCCTTTAACCTTTCCTTTTCTTCAGAATATTTATCTTGTCATGAATAGCATACCTTTCATATTTGATTCTATTCTATTCAAAATCACTATTTAGATTAATGATCCTTGATAACCATATAAGAAATTAAATGTATTGAAACGATAATAATGAGAAAAATGAGTGTATAAAGGCTATTTATTAAGGAGAATAACTTTTGGAGATCAAAGTAATGACTTTTAATATTCATCATGGCAAGGGATTGGATAAACAAGCCAATCTCTCCAGAATTGCTGAAGTTATCGATATATGTAATGCTGATATCATCGGTCTTAACGAGGTTGACAGGCACTTTTCCAAGCGCAGTCTTTATGAGGATCAGGCCGATTGGCTTGCAAATCAATTAAAAATGGATTATGCCTTCAGCCCATCTATTTCAAAACAATCAAAGTCATTAAAAGAGGTACGACAATATGGAAATGCTCTTTTATCTACATTCCCAATTCTTATAAAGAAAACGCACCAAATCAATGAAGTATCAGGGATAATCGAAGGAAGGTCTTTGTTAGATGCCACCATTCAGATAAACAAACAACCCATTCAAATAAATGTTACACACCTTAGTCTTAATCCCTTTCTTCACAGGAAGCAAACAGATTTTATAGTAAATCATCACCATAAGAATTCCAATCCAGTTATTTTAATGGGGGATTTGAATATGAGACCGGGATCTAAAGGATGGAATAAATTAGCTGAAGAGTTTCAAGATGCATGGCATTTGAAAGGAAAAGATGCAGGTTGCACTTATCCATCACATCGCCCAAGAGCGAGGCTGGATTATATCTTCGCCAGTCAAGATTTTAGAGTAGTCGATGCCAGTATTGTAACAAAAATACCGAACGCTTCCGATCATTTGCCGGTAATCGCAACACTATATTACAAAAATTAAGTGTGTTACCACCATATGTAAACGACAGTTAGCTAAGAATGATCATCCATACCATAGCTAACTGTCAGTGTTTCATCGCTAAATTTTATTGGGAACATGTTCCGACTGTAGATTACTGTTGCTGGTTAGTTGTGCCTTGATTGCCCATGTTAGATAACTGCGGAATCATATTTTGTAATTGTCCGCCACGCCCGGTCATCAGGCTATAGGCAGCAGCGCCAATTCCAATGGCTGCAACAATTGGTAATACCTGAATGTTATTTTTCATTTTTACTCCACCTTTCTGTAGACTGTTTTTTTTCTTAATCATTTATAGCTTGTGTATTACTTTTTCAAATAATCAAGTGATTTTTTTCCATTGATCTGCCTTCGCTGGAATTGCTGATTTAAACTCCATACTTTTGAAAAAGCGCAACTTTTGACAGAATGGAAGAAGGATTCGATTGATTATCGCTGATTGTTTCCATTATTGTCGTTATATATATCGGACGATTGATGAAGTCTGGAGAAAAGTACAGTGAGAATGGCATGCGTATGACCGCAAGAAATGTAAAAGAATGCGACACGTTTATATAAACGTAGTGAAAAGCTGACGAAGAAAAATCGTTGGTACTTGGATCGATATTTAGGAATATCTGAAGAATTGAGCAAAACATATGAACTGAAAGAGGCCTGCTGTGAATGGTTTGACTGGGCTAAATCGACAGGGGACTATTACAACAGAAAACCCTCCAATTAACAGCTCTAAAACTTCTTCTTCTTCTTCTTCTAGTGGCATAAGAAACCCCTCTTTCACTCCGTTAGATTAATTAGATTTTTATACTACTCTCATAACTTCCTTGTTTTTTCTCCTGACTTAATAATAATTGTGATATCACTTGCTTGGCCCCATTCTATGTGGTTTTTCATCTGCGACACATCAATATCTTTCTTGATTACTATTCGTTTACGTTCCTTCCCTTTTAAAGTGACCACATATAGTGCATCGTTGTTCATGAGCGATAACATTGGTAAATCATCTTCGCCGGGATAGTGTTCATAAAATTCAACAGTGAATTGGGTATTTCCTTTATTATAATTTTCGAAAAGAAGTTCACATACTCCATGCAGCGTTGTCTCATTTTTCATTTCAAAATTACAATTACTTTCATCGCTTTGATAGGAAATTGCATAAATGCCAGTTGCAACGGTTTTTTGATATGTACTGGCTATGAAAGGAGGAATAAAAATCGCTATCATAATAGCAAGAAATTGAAATCGAACATGATACTTCCTCAATGATTTCCCCAATAAAGATAGGCTTGCAATTAGTAACAATAACGATGCTAAACCAACGTAATGAAAACCATTTACTGTTCTAATAGGTATATTTAATGCCGTAACAACTGTTTCGCCATAAGGATTTTTATGTGGGAAAGGAAAATTTAACACCATAGATATAATAAAAGGAACTAGAGCAATATAGATAAATTTCCTATCTTTCATGAAGGTATCATCGTTGTACGTTTTATATAGCATTGGTTTATTTCTCAACAATGTCCCCCCTGTTCCTAAAACTATGCTGTAGGTTGAATAAATTAATTAATAGATACTTGAATAAGCTCAACACTAGTTAGTGTTTCTCGATAAATTTCGGCAAAGGAGATCAAAGTATTCCATCAAATATTTTTTGATAAAAGAAGGGCAAGATCGAACCTACGAGTAAACCTGCTAAGAATGAAGCAGTTACTAAAAGCCTGAATTTACGAAGCGATAATTCTCTTCTTTTATATGCGATATTGAAGACTTTAATCAGAGAATAAACTGTCATAAATATTATTATAGCTGAGAATATGCTAATCAAAATCCACTCCATTATGAAACTCCTTTCATCGATTAGTTTTTCAAGTAAACCTTGTTGAACTATCCTGCTCCGTTAGTTGAATATACTCAAACTAGTAGTTAATTTTTCTTCCTTAAAATAAATGATTCTCGAATAAAAGCCCCAGTTGCTCCAGACAGAAAGATTATAACTACTAAGTTAATAACTCTTATGAATGTATGTGGCGTATAAATAACTTGATAGCATTGATAAATTGTAAATAAGGCGTAAATAACTGACATAGTTATTAAAAATTTAGGCGTTGCTTCTCTTCGTTTCTTTATTATGATCAACCCTTACGCCCTTCTGTCAGTAGAATTCAACGTTTGTTTAAGATAAACCTTCTTAATTCTATAAATTTATCCTAAGTCGAGATTGGTGTAGTTTTATTTATTTACGAAGTGGTCTTACCCTGATGTTGTTTCGCGCAATCTCATATAACGTCCGCTCAATCGGATAAAAACAACGATTATGTCCTCCCAATCGGTTAAAACCGGCAATAATCTCCGCCCAATTTATGAATTACGCGTAATCGCTCTCGAAGTCCTCCCATCCTCCAACGCTCCCGCCCAATTAAGAAAAAGTAATAACTTTAAAACACATTATTACAAGAATAATTTCATACAGTGACAGAACATCGCAGTTATACATTTAATTAATTCCAACTAACTAAAGGGGTGTTCCTATCAATGGGAAATGAAGTTCTAGTCAGCGAAAAACTTAGCGAAGCGCACACTTTACCATCATGGCTTTATACAGACCCTGACGTCTTAGAGGTAGAGCGAACTGAAATATTCGCCAAGTCCTGGCAGTATGTGGGACATGTTAGTGAATTTAAAAAAGCGGGCGATTATATCACAACTGAAATCGTTGGAAAGCCGATTTTTGTGACATTAGGAAATGATGGGGAAATGCGTGCCTTTTATAACGTATGCAGTCATCGGGCTGCAAAACTAGTTGAAGGAGAAGGGAATAAAAGAATCATAACTTGCCCGTATCATGCGTGGTCTTACCGATTGGATGGCTCGCTTAATCGAGCTCCGAATATGCAAGGCGTCGAGAGCTTCAACGCGCAAGACTTTTGCTTGCATGACGTCCGATTAGAGCTATTCGAGTCGTTTATTTTTGTCAATCTCGATCCGCATGCAGAACCGATGACAAAACTGTATGGCGGTTTATTTGAACATGTGAAGAACGATAATTTGGAACGATTTAAAAAAGTTCGGGTGAAGGAAACGATTTGCCATTCGAATTGGAAAGTAGGAATCGATAATTACTTGGAATGTGATCATTGCCCGCTCGTCCATAAATCACTCGTATCCAAAGTGGATATGGGACAGTATGAATCGGCTCTTTACGACAATTACGTTTATCAAGAAACCCCGCTCAAAGGCGAGACAAGCGATTTTGAAATGGGTCAAGGGGGGAGGTACTACTGGCTTTACCCGAATATGTGGTTCTCATTTGATCCCGGACCGCCAAATGTATCTATTCACCAGTCGATACCGATTGATCATAAAACAACCAAATACGTTTATACGACATTTTTTATGAACGATAACATTTCGAATGAAGAGGAAGAACTGATGGCCGTCGATGAAGATGTACGAAAAGAAGACAAAGAGATTTGTGAAGTCGTTCAAAAGGGGATAGAAACGGGTGTGTACAAACGAGGAAGGTTTTCTTTGACTGAAAACTGTGTCCACCATTTTCATTTACTCATGCAAAAAAGATTGAAACACCTTTTGCCATTGAAATAAATTTTCCACACCACAAAAGAAGGATGGTGAATATGAAGGAAACGGTTAAAGAAGGTCCACAGAATCTTAAGCGAGTGATGAAAAGTAGACATTTATTCATGATTTCATTAGGAGGAGTCATCGGAACGGGATTATTTCTAGGTTCGGGCTATGCGATAGGGGAAGCCGGACCGATTGGGACAATTTTAGCCTACCTAGTAGGCGGTCTGCTAATGTATTTAGCAATGGTATGCCTTGGAGAACTGTCGGTGATAATGCCGGTTTCAGGATCTTTCCAGGCCCATGCAACCAAGTATATCGGACCCGGAACAGGATTTATGATTGGTTGGATCTATTGGTTAAGTTGGGCGCTGTATGTAGGGCTTGAGTTTATCGCAGCCGGATTATTAATGGGAAGATGGTTCCCGGATGTGCCGACATGGATTTGGTGCGCGTTATTCATAGTGCTTCTATTTTCCATCAACGCTTTAAGTACCAAAACCTTTGCCGAAACAGAATACTGGTTTGCGGGAATAAAAGTCATTGCAGTTATTTTGTTCATCGGGATCGGTTTATGTGCGATGTTCGGGTTAATTGCAATGGACGGAACACCGGCCCCATTTTTGTCTAATATTGTCGCGGACGGAATATTGCCCACAGGAGTTACGGGCGTTTTTATCGTTATGATGACTGTTATTTACGCATTTCAAGGCTCTGAAATTATGGGGGTCGCAGCCGGAGAAACGGAAGAACCCGAGAAAAACATACCGAAGGCAATTCGCACGATTGTTGTGCGGGTGATTGTGTTTTATATACTTGCGATCTTCGTTTTGTCGGCACTCGTTCCATGGAAACAAGCCGGGGTCCTTGAAAGTCCATTCGTGACTGTTTTAGATATCATCGGCATTCCATTCGCGGCGGATATTATGAATTTCGTCATATTAACAGCCATTTTGTCAGTCGGAAATACCGGTCTCTTCGCTTGTACGAGAATTCTTTATTCATTATCCCAGGACAAAATGGCGCATCCGCTGTTTGGGAAATTGAATAAACGCGGCGTGCCTATGAATGCATTATATGTAACGTTGGCTTTCGCGCTCTTGTCGCTGCTTACTAGTTTCATAGCGGAATCAACATTATTTGTAGTGTTGCTGTCTGTCAGCGGAATCGGCGGAACAATAACTTGGCTGATTATCGCTTTATCGCAATATAGATTCCGAAAACAGTATTTGAAAGATGGAGGTAAGCTAGAAGACTTGAAATACAGAGTGCGTCTCTTTCCGTTCATCCCGATTCTCTGTATCTCGATTTGCATACTGCTATTCGCTTTCACAGCAATCGATCCAACGCAACGTGTGTCGCTATTTTTAGGCCTTGGTTTTATTGGTGCATGTTATCTGTATTACTATTTACGCTATACGAGGAAAAAGAAGGTTACTGAGTCTTAACATTGTTTGAAAGTAGGTAAATTAAAATTCCCCGAGTCTATAATGACTTGGGGAATTTCGTTGTTAATATACACACTATATCATTGTTTAAGAATAGGTTTTAACCAATTGCCAAAGCCCCAGCTGCTTTCGCACGTATCTTCGTTGCGTCACCTGGCAAATAAGCAAGCGGCACATCTTCAAAATCAACGATGACAAGATCATCAGGATCAGCCCCGGCGTTGATTGCTTCTTGTCGAGCCATTTCTTTGGCAGCTTCAAGTGTTTTTTCTCTTCCAAGCTCATCAAGTGAAAAGATTCGTTCGATTTGTCCGCTTACTTGTGATATTGCGGAACCAATGGCATTTGCGACGCCAGAGTTGTTCGGTTTGATCACTTCGGATGCGCCTTTTAATTCAGCAGGGAACAAGATGCTTCCGCCTCCTACTAAAATGACGGGAACGGGTTCTGCACTTGTTTTCATTTTATCAATGGATTCTTCGACCATACCAATCATTTCTGCGTAAATCTTTTCAAGTAATGCTTTATCCAAATGAGCGATATGCTCGGGATTACCAAGTTCAGCTTTCCCAAGAGCAACGGCAATGTCTGTCGTCGTTAGTGTATCGCCGCCAAATATTAAACTCTTTTCATGGAGCTTATGGCCAACACTTTCAGGACCGATTTGGAAACTTCTATCATCATTAATTTGAACAATCGTGCCGCCGCCGAGCCCGATGGCAGAGATATCAGGCATTCGGAAATTTGTACGAACACCGCCAATTTCAACTGCAAGGGAAGACTGACGAGGGAATGAACCAATCAGCACACCAACGTCGGTCGTTGTCCCGCCTACGTCGACAACGATTGCGTCAGACTGCTCGGTTAAATAGGAAGCACCGCGCAAACTATTTGTTGGTCCGCAAGCAATCGTTAAAATCGGGTATTTCACTGTATATTCCACCGACATCAACGTGCCGTCATTTTGTCCGAAAAACACTTTTGCGTGAATGCCTTCTTGCTTTAACGCTTGGACAAAGCCATCCGCTGTAGATCGTGCGACATCGACGATAGCGGCGTTCAAGATGGTCGCATTTTCTCGTTCTAAGAGGCCCACACTTCCGATTTCATTGGACATTGAAAGAGCTACATCATTTCCGAGAACCTCCGCTAATATGGCTGCCGCCCTTGTCTCATGCGTGTCTGAGACGGGGGAGAAGACGGATACGATCGCGACGGAATCTACTTGACCTTTAATCTCTTCTGCAATTTGGTAAATATGTTGTTCATCCAATTCAACGATTTCACGACCGTCAAACTCATGACCACCGCGGACAAGATAAACGTGTTTGCCAAGGATGGTCTTTAAATCTTCGGGAACACCGACCAGCGGTTTAATCGCAAGCGTAGCCGGAGCGCCGATGCGGATGATGGCAACGCGATTCAATCGTTTTCGCTCGACGATCGCATTCGTGCAATGTGTCGTTCCGAGCATCGCGAACTTAATTTTCTCTACAGGCACATCAGCCGATGCGACGACTTCCTTCATCGCATTATAAATTCCGCTGCTGACATCTTCTGTCGTAGGTGCTTTCACTTCAGAAATAACGTTATATGATTCATCTAAAATGACTGCGTCTGTGTGCGTACCGCCAACGTCAATACCAATTCTATAACTACTCATGTCAGTTCCCCTCCTTGCGAATTAAATCCTCGAGTGGTGTGAAATCCAAGTCATAGCCGAAGTAACGAGGACCCGCGACTTCAATTCCCTTATCCGTGCGCCACAGAGGATTGGCCGGCATTCCGATGACGATGCAACGCGCACCGTATTTCAGTCCTTCAGTCGTAATCGGCATGCCCGTGTCCGAATCCAGAACAGCAATTAAATCGGGCGTCACGCAAAGTACTTTATCTTTAGTTTCGGCAAGTAAATGTTCATTTTGAAAATGAAGGTAACACTCTTCACCTTTATAGTCGTCTAAACCTTCAATCGTCGCAGTTCCTTTTGCAAAACCTGCTTCAGTTTTTCGGTTTATATCCGTCACTTTTCCTTTGAAGAGTCGATGGCCGTTCGTCAATTTAAGCACTTCTTCAATTGGGTCTTCATTTCGTTCTTTCGCTTCACGGATTTTTCGTCCGATTTCCTCTTCTAGCGTTAAAATATTATGGATTGCGGACTGTTTCACTGTTTTCCCGTCCATTGGGTAAATGGAAAGCATTACTGAGCCGCCCATTTCAATCGTCGCAGTTCGCGCAATCCGTTCAGCCCATACATTATTAATCGTATTGAGGAGAAGATTATTTCCTTTTTCATCCGATAAAACCATCGGGGTTGCAGGGACGCCATCCAAGTAAAATGTCACCATTTGCAGTTCAGGAAACGCGCGTCCCATTCCATCCGCGTCGATAACAGGCAAACCGAGTCGCGCAGCCAATGCGAGGGGGAGTAATGAGTTGACGCCGCCCGCTTCGATTGGCATTGTCGCATACACTTCCTTGCCTAAATACTCTTGAATCGCTTCAAATGCAGCAACTGCTTCTTCGCCGTTAGGAATTTTCTCGACCATAACAGTTGGCGCACCCATCATGGCAGAAGGGATAACAAGCGCATCATCCGGAACCTCGTCCGGGCTTATCAGGCGAATGGGTCCGTATTCTTCTACGGCTTGCTGCGCCATTAGTTTTCCGATGTAAGGGTCACCGCCGCCACCTGTACCCAGTAAGGCTGCTCCAATCGCGATATTCTCAATTTCTTCTATTCCAATATATCTCATGAAATTTTCCCCCTTTGCTTCACTAAAACAAGTTTTTCACTCGAGCTTTGCATAACTTTGCTTGCGATAAGCTGAAGGCCGAATGCGACCAAAAACGCATCAAATCCAGACGCTCCGGTTATAGAAAACAGTCCAAATCCATTAGGCGCGGGTGTTGTCATAAACGCAACAAGTGATGAAAGCACCCAAATTGAAACACTGACAATATGCAAGTTTTTCATTGATGAGAGGTTTTCAAAATCATATTTCTTCCTGTTCAATAAGAAGTCTCCAACATAAATTCCACCAATTGGGGGAATCAAGGCACTTAAGAAAATAAGGAAGGGGATAAAGTTTTCGTAAATCCCTCCAACCGCCATCATCGTACCGATAAATCCTGCGGCGATTGTTAAAATGAACTTAGGCGTTTTTCTGAAGATAACAGAAAATCCAAGTGCCGAAGAATATAAGTTATTATCATTCGTTGTCCACTGCGCAAGTATGAGAACTAACATTGCGCCAGTACCCCAGCCAAGTCCGAGCATGATGGCAACGATATCTACTTCTGCGGTCGCTTTTGCAAGGATGGCAGCGATAATAAGAACAATGCTGAACCCGACGAAAAATCCGACAAATGAAGCAATAATTGCATCTTTCGATGATTTGGCATATCGGGAAATGTCAGGTCCGATAATCGCCCCAATCGCAAGGGAACCGATAACCAGTGAAATTGACAATCCAACCGTTAAAGGATCACCGATAAGAGGAGCCGCTGCGACTTCTGAAAATGATCTACCATTCATTACTTTGATCAATGAACCGATTAATAAAGCTGCAAGAAGGGGAACGGCGATCAGGCTTAGTTTTTCAATTGCTTTATAACCGATAAAAGCAGTCGTTGTCATTAAAACGCCACCCGCGACAACGAGTATTTTTGGATGAATGTTAAGGTTAAACACATCAACAAGCACATTGTGCAAGCTGATTCCAAATAGATCGAGCTGCACGCCGAACCAGCCGAAAAGGGCAATCGCGACAACAACTGACACCGCGTACGAACCATAACGCCCCAAGGCAAACATGGAAACGAGCGATGTCGACAGCCCCGTTTTAGCTCCGACTACACAGCAAAGAGCGCTAAGTACTGCCAATATGAAACAACCGATGAACGAAGCAATAACTGCATCTGTCATGGAAAGTCCGCCTCCGAGTGCCCCGCCTAGTGCTGTTGCAGAGAGAGCGACGATGCCTCCAATCCAAACAATCGAAAGCTTCCCCCAACCTTTACGTTTATCTTGTGGAACTGGTTCCAGTTCATAGTCTTGCACTAATTCTGGTTCAACTCTTTTTTCCATAATTTTTCCCTCGCTTTTCATTATATTTTATTTATAATCATGAATATTCAGATTTCAATACGTCGAATATGGATTGAATCATTTGGTCGGCCAATGCCACTTGTTCTTCAAAATCTTTGCCTTTGTAAAGATTGATGCCCCAAAACACGCCATTTCCGATTAATACAAATTGCTTGATAACACGATTCACTTCTTCTGATGGGATTAATGGAAAATCTCTTTTCAAAAGAGCTTCCAAGGAATCGACGAGCCAGTCAGTATATTTGAGCATATGCTTTTGCAAATCCGCTTTAATTTCCGGGATTGGCGAAGTTACGAGTGAAATATAAGCTGTTGTCGCTTGAAGATCTCCCGTATGGTGAGAAACAATTCCTTTTAACATCGCCGAAAATATCTTGTCGACCGTAGCATCCTCGTTTTCAAGGAGGATTCTATTCATTTCATCAAAATGATTCAAAAGCAACTGCTCGAATGCTGCGATGAACAACGCTTCTTTGTTTTCATAGAAAAAGTAGATAGAAGCAGGTTTTATCCCGACTTCCGACGCGATTTTTCTCATTGTGGCGCCTTGATAACCATGTAAAGAATAATGGAGAAGTGCCGCATCTATCAGTTCTTGTCGCTTCATTTTGTCACCACCTAACAGTTGTTAGGGTAATTATAGAGAGCCAATAGTCAAAAATCAATGACTATCTGAAAAATTATAATATAGTAATTTTGTCCATTTTTTTGTGAAAGCGCAACCAAAATTGATGTACCAACTGTTCACATCTATCGAAATCAAAAAAATTCGCACCTAAATAAATCATATTTTTAATACATCTTGCTTGACATTGAATTGCAATTCAGTAAATTGATTGCTAGAATTATAGTGAGATAGAATCTTCAGAAAGTATCGTAAAAAGGGAGTGGGAAAGTGGATATTCAAGATAAAGTGGCCGTCATTACTGGGGGAGCTTCTGGTTTAGGTCTTGGAACGGTCAGAAGTTTAGTGGATAAAGGGGCTAAAGTTGTCATCTTCGATCTGAATGAATCCAAAGCGAATGAAGTGTGCGAAGAATTAGGGGGAAATGTCTCGTACGCAAACGTAGATGTCACAAGTGAAACATCGGTCGAAGCGGGCATCAAAACAGCGATTGATACTTTTGGAGCTGTACATATATGCGTTAATTGCGCAGGCATCGCGCCGCCGCAAAAAACAGTCGGGCGGGCAGGCGCGATGCCATTAGAGAACTTTAAAAAAGTCATCGACGTTAACTTGATCGGGACATTTAATACATTGAGACTGGCGGCGGAAGCAATGGCGAAAAACGAGCCGCTGACAGAAGACGGGGAACGAGGGGTCATTATAAACACGGCATCGGTCGCAGCCTTCGACGGCCAAATGGGGCAAGCCGCGTACGGTGCGAGTAAAGCGGGCGTCGCGGGAATGACGTTGCCGATTGCACGGGATCTTTCCTCATACGGCATCCGCATTAATACGATTGCGCCAGGTTTATTCAGAACGCCGATGGCAGAAGGATTGCCGGAAAGAGTCGTTGAAAAACTCGAGGGAATGGTCGAATTTCCAAAGCGACTCGGAACGCCCAATGAATATGCATCGACAGCACTATTCTTAATTGAAAACGGCTATGTAAACGGAGAAGTTATCAGGCTGGACGGCGGAATTCGGATGCAACCGCGGTAAAAGATTTATTCATAAAAAGGGGTGGAACGTAAAATGACTGAAGTTGTAATTGTAGAAGGAGTTCGCACGGCTGTTGGCCGAAGAAAAGGAATGTTCGCTGGATACAGGCCGGATGAGCTTGCGGCAGTTGTGCTCGATGGGCTAGTTAAGCGCGCTGGAATTAATAAAGGCGATGTGGAAGATGTCATTTTAGGCTGCGTGACGCAAATGGGCGAACAAGGAAGTAATATCGCAAGAACAGCAGCGCTAATTGCAGGGTTCCCAATCCATGTTCCCGGCGTCACAATCGATCGTCAATGCGGCTCGAGCCAACAAGCGGTCCATTTCGCATCTCAAGCAATCGCTTCGGGAGATATGGATATCGTCATCGCGGGCGGCGTGGAAAATATGACGCGCGTGCCGATGTTAGCAACGATGAAAGACACAAAACCAAGTCCTAAACTGACGGAAAAATACGAGATTATCAATCAAGGCCTATCTTCCGAACGTATGGTGGAAAAATGGGGATTCACCCGAGAAGACTTGGATCGTTACTCAGCGGACAGCCATACAAAAGCATTTCATGCGATTAATAATGGGCATTTCGAAAATGAAATTATGCCGGTCGACGTTGAACAAGATGACGGCACTATCACAACCGTTTCAGTCGACGAAGGCCCGCGAGAAGGTTCTACCGTTGAAGTACTCAGCGAATTAAAAACAGTCTTCGACGAAAACGGCGTCATCACTGCAGGTAACGCGAGTCAAATGAGCGACGGGGCATCAGCAGTCCTGCTCATGTCGCGTGAAAGAGCCGACGAGCTCGGCTTGAAACCGAAAGCCCGAATCGTGGCTCGAAGCGTCGTTGGATCCGATCCGACGCTCATGCTGACAGGCCCGATTGAAGCCACACGAAAAGTGCTAGAAAAAGCAGGGCTGACAATCGACGATATGGACACCTACGAAGTCAACGAAGCATTTGCCCAAGTACCGCTCGCTTGGTTGAAAGACATCGGAGCAGATCCCGACAAACTCAATCCAGATGGCGGAGCCATCGCGCTAGGACATCCGCTCGGGGCAACCGGCACGAAGCTATTAGTCACACTCATGAACAGATTAGAGCGCACAGGCGGCCGATACGGATTACTCGCCATTTGCGAAGGCATGGGCATGGCCAACGCGACGATAATCGAGCGCGTTTAGTCGGAAGGGAGTGACTAGCAATCGGTATTTTATCAGGAATGAAAATATTAGACTTTTCAACGTTGTTACCTGGCCCTTACGCGACGATGATGTTCGCGGATATGGGGGCTGATGTCCTGAAAGTGGAATCATCGACGAGACCCGATTTACTCAGCGGCATGCAAGCAACGCATCATCATCTCAACCGCTCTAAAAGCTCCATCACTTTGAATCTGAAAAAGGAAGAATCGGTCGAAATAGTTAAGAAATTGGTGCTCGACTACGACATTGTCATCGAACAATTCCGTCCGGGCGTGATGAAGCGATTAGGACTTGATTACGAATCAATGAAACAAGTAAATCCGCGACTGATTTATTGTTCATTAACGGGATTCGGCCAAACGGGACCTTATCAAAATCGTCCCGGACATGATAATAATTACTTGGCGTTATCGGGAATGCTCGATTACTCAAGGAGAAGAGGCGAAAAACCAACTACGATGGGCATCCAAATCGCAGACATCGCAGGCGGATCGATGAATGCAGTCATTGGCATTCTAGCGGCGGCGCTCCACCGAGAAAAAACGGGGGAAGGGCAGTATATCGATATCAGTATGACCGACGCATCATTCGCATTGAACGCGATGTTCGGACCTGATTATCTTGTTAACGGAGTGGAGCCACAGCCGGAAGAATTGCTCCTGAACGGCGGTACTTTTTATGATTATTACGAAACAAAAGACGGCCGTTGCTTTTCAGTAGGGAGCTTGGAGCCGCAATTTCGAATGTTGCTTTGCGTAGCCTTACAAAAACCGGACTTGATAAGGTTCGCGATGAGTGAGAAACCAGCGGATCAGCATCGATTTAAGGAAGAAATAAAAGCATCATTCCTGGAAAAAGACTTTGATGAATGGTTAGAGGTCTTTGATGAAGGGTTCGAAGGATGCGTGGAACCGGTATTAACGTTCGCTGAAGCATGTGAGCACCCGCAACTGCGGGCACGTGGAATGATAACAGAAGTGCCGAGACCAGACGGCGAAGGGCAGAAGCAAATTGCCACGCCTCTTAAATTTTCATCGGCAAAACCGGTGTACACTCATGTTGGACCTCGGCTTGGGGAGCATACTGAAGAAGTCTTAATGGCGCAAGGGTATACAAAGGAGCAAATTTTGGAGTTTCGTAATAATGGTGTGCTGAGTTAGCCATAAATAAAAGCATTTTCTTCCTGTCTAATATATTTTGGATGACAACGTTTTTTACGTACTGCTTATTCATAAAACATATATAAGGAACAAATTAGGTAACTCAAATCCAGATTAAGGACACTTAAGGTGTAATTATGGGTTGAATACTGCAAAAATCATGAAGATAGCATGTGAAAAAAACCATGCTGAATGACGTCTTGACGTTGACGAAGATGATGCAGCTTACAGCATTATTGCCTACTCGAATAGGGAGCATAGAGGTTATCTTGCTATATAGTAGTTCAAGAAACGGGCCATTTTGTTGAGTAGTAGTAGAGTAAATTAACGTATTAAGAGAGATGAGAAGAAAATATGAGTGTACTTTTTAGAGTTGAGTTGTATGTAAAGGACATTGAGGAATCCTTGAAATTTTATCAAGATATTATTGGACTGGAACTCTACGGTCGAAATGAACGTTCTGGTCGCTTCAATTACGATTGCTTTTCATTGTTAATTACTTCTGAATCAATCCTAGGGGATGAACATTATTTTAACAGTAAAGCTATAAGCGATGTTAAAGGAAACGGTTTTGAATTAATAATTGTTGTAGATGAATTGGAAAAAGTTTATCAGCGATGTCTCCATAGCAACTATCCAATTGAAGTTGATGTAGAAAAATACCCTTGGAAAATGAGAGGATTTAAGATTGGTGACCCAGATGGATACTTTTTAAGAATTACTTCCAAATGATATAATTACTTAAACAAACCGGCACGATTATGGAATTTTGTTTTGTTTTTTCTTCGGATAAATAAAGCAATCTAAAAAGCATCTTCCCCCACGAAAACTTAATTCGCGGATGAAGATGCTTTTATTTTAAAAGGTACCTGGCACTTTATACTTTTTATCATTCAGTCAAGCTTGATTCTGCAATAAAGAAAGAACCTCGCGCAACCTCTTTCTCAGAACCTGCGGTGTTGTATTGTTCTCGCGCATTCTGATGAAAATATTATTAGCAATCAATGAAAAAACAATGAATGCTGTTCCGGTATAATCATAAACGGTCAACTGATTGCCTTGGGCGAATGAAATAACGAGCGTTGTCACAGGTACAAAGTTAATGAACAACAGCGCGTTTAATGGAGACAGGATCCCCACGCCAATATTCCATCCAAGCAATGCAATGAGACCCGGGAAAATAGCCATAAATGCGATATGCGGGCTAACAATTTGGATTGTTTCCATTGTAGGCACAGTCACATAACCGGTAAACGTGCAAACAATCGTGACAACTGTCGCTACAGCTGTCCCAAGTAAACAACTTAACGTTGAAAAACGCAGTGCAGACCAGCCGTCCTCGCTAAACCTGCTGCCGCCCATCGTGTAAACTACCCAGCCAACAACCGCAATAAAGATGAGTAACGAAGGAATAATGTCACTAGTTGCAGTTAGGAACGTGCCGAAATCCCCTTTTGTAATGACGAGCGATACGCCGACAAACGCGGTGAATACAAAGAATAGCGTAATGCCATGCGGTCGATTTCTACTGAGCAGCCATACGATAACAATAGAAATCATCGGCATTAAAGCCTCATTGATCGATGCAATCATAACGCCTGGCTCACCAAGTAAATCTTGCCCCCAGAAAATAAGTAAATTATACACGGTAAAAGCCATCGTCCCAAAGAACAATAGTGATAGCCCCTTTCCTTCAAAGCGAAAAGCCTGTTTACCTTCTTTCCATAGGAGAAGAACAACTAATATCACTGTAACTGATATGTAACGAAAAATCGTGAAATAAAACGGGTCAATATAATTGAACGCGTGATTCGCAACCGGGAACATCGCGCCCCAGGAAACGCTCGCTATGAAACACAAGAGAGCCCCCCACAAAACTTTGTTTTTCAATGAATCAAATTCTCCTTCACCTTTATCTATATATTCATTGAACTATAAGATAGGAATCATGTAAAACGAACAATAATGATGTTGGTTATCATTATTTGTGATATCATCAAGCTAGCTATTAAAAGGGGAGTCGAAAGAGATGGAATTTAAGGACTTGGAGATATTTCAAATGGTTGCAGAAAAGGGGACCATTTCAGCTGCGGCCAGAGAGTTGAGTTATGTCCAATCAAACGTAACAGCAAGAATCCAAAAACTCGAAGTTGAGCTGAATACCCCTTTGTTTAACCGACACAATCGCGGGATGACATTAACGCCCGAAGGCAAAAAACTATTGGTATACAGCGAAAAGATTTTATCGCTCACGAATGAAATGAAGAAAGTAATCCAAAGCAGAGAAGAACCGGCGGGTAAATTGGAAATCGGCACGGTAGAAACCGTCATTCAATTGCCGCATATTCTCTCTGCTTATAATAAAAAGTATCAAGATGTAGATCTATCCCTGTTCTCGGGCGTTACTGAAAAGTTGCAAGAAGATGTATTGAATCATAAATTGGACGGCGCTTTCGTCACGGAAACAGAACTGCACCCAGACCTCGTTGCACACGACGTTTTTAAAGAAGAACTCGTCTTGATATCCGATACGAAAGAAACTTCGCTGGACGAACTTAAAAATGAGCCATTCCTCTGCTTTAGCGAAGGATGCGGCTACCGGGCAAGGCTCGAGAGATGGTATAAAGATCAAAATTTCAAACCCCAAAAAGTGATGGAATTCGGCACTTTAGAAACAATCTTGAGCAGCGTCACGGTAGGCCTGGGCGTCACCTTCGTCCCTAAATCAGCAGTCACACATTTGGAGGAGAAGAGACTCATCCAATGCCACACCCTCCCTAAAAAATACAGCGAAATTAATACCATTTTTATCAGAAGATCCAATGCCTACTTAACCTCGACAATCGAAAAGTTCATCGAGACCATTGAGGGATTCAATGGGGAAGCGATATAACTTTATAGATACTCGCTTTAAACAATTGCATAAAATAAAAAGGGGATATCGGTATAACCCATTGTCGATATCCCCTTGAATTATCATAAGCGCACCGCTCACTGGTGCCTTTTACATCATCTTTTCAATAACAGCATTCGCAGTGTGTTCCTTATTGACACTTGATACTTCGCTTGTTCGTTTGAAGTACTCGGTATAAAGAAGATCCAATAAGTACAATTGTGATATTTTGGCTGTTAAACTACCGCCCTGTAAAGGACCTTCATTTGCCCCGCAGAGCAAGGTGATATCCGCAAAACTAGTCAGAGGTGATTTAGAAAATCTTGTGATGGCAATGATTTTCGCTCCTCTTTCTTTAGCAACTTTTGCAACTTCAATCGTATCTTTAGTCGATCCCGAATAAGAAATCAAGACAGCAACATCAGCTTCTGTCATTAAAGAAGCTGACATGATTTGCAGATGGGAGTCAATCGAACATTCTGTTTTATTGGTAATTCGCATAAATTTATTCTTTGCCTCCAACGCTGTCATCAGAGAAGAACCGACACCGAAAAAGTGAACCCTCTCAGCTTCAATGATTAAGTCAACAGCTTTCCCGACAACATTTGAGTCAATTAAATTATGTGTTTCTGTAAGTGCATTAATATTGGCAGCTAACATTTTGGAGGATAACTCGGCAACCGTATCTTCCATTGTCACTTGACTCGAAAGTTGGGGCATTTCATCACCCAAAGTCGTATTGTGAGCCAAAGCGATTTTGAACTCTTGGTAACCTCTAAGTTTTAATGTTTTACAAAATCTGAAGACGCTCGACTCGCCTACACCGCAAGCTTCAGCTAAGTCCGTAATCGACATGTAAATAACATTATTTGTATTGTTAAGGATATAGTCTGCAACTTTTTTTTCGGTATTTGTAAATCGATTATATATCGAATGTATTAACGCAAGGATATCTACTTTTGTCATGGGTGCTCCTCCTAGTCAGTTCCTAGGCAATTGAAGAGATTCCACACCTAGAACTTATATCCATCTATATACAATTTCACTGAATCGCCGCAATAAATCGTTTCGTGATCTCCATAGGCCTTGTAATTGCTGTTCCGACAACTGCTGAATAAACCCCTAGTTCAAATACAGTTTTTAGTTCCTCTGGCGTCCAAATACCGCCTTCTGCAATAATCGGTATAGGAAAATCTTTTACTAACCTTTCTAATAAAGCTGTATCTGGTAATTTCGTGCCTTGCGTATAATCTGTATAACCGCTAAGGGTCGTACCTAAGCAATCAAATCCCAACTCATATGCTTCTTTTGCTTCTTCATATGTAGAACAATCCGCCATAAATAGCTGATCTTTATACTTTTCTCTAATCATAGGAAAAACTTCACTTATTGTTTTTCCATCCGGCCTGACCCTTTTAGTCGCATCCAGCGCAATAATCTCTACGCCTTCCTCGCATAAAAGATCGATTTCTGTCATTGTCGGCGTAATGAAGACATCTGAACCATCGTAAACTTGTTTAATAATGCCGATAATAGGCAAGTCCACAGTCTTTTTAATCTCTCTAATATCTTCGACACTATTGGCCCTGATTCCTGCCGCGCCGCCCTTCATTGCGGAAGAAGCCATTCTCCCCATAATAAAAGAGCTATGCAGGGGTTCTTCAGGCAATGCTTGGCAAGAGACAATAAGCTTTCCTTTAATTGACGCGAAAATCTCTTCATTTCTTTTCATAGTAAAACCGTCTCCCACAAATAAATTATTCTTTCACCGCGCCCATCGATAATCCGCGTGTAAAGTAATTCTGGAATAACACGAAAATGATTAACATCGGAATCGCTGCAACTGTAGCTCCAGCCATTTTATATGCAAAGTTTGGATTCAAGTCTTGCATTAAGGTTGCAACGCCGACCATTAGCGTTTTCACTTCATTCTGTTGTCCGACTACTAATTGCCATAAATAGTCATTCCAAACCTGAACAAAATTCAGGATGAATAAAGCCCCTATACCAGGTTTTACAATCGGCAACATGATTTGATAAAGTACTTTCAATTCGCTTGCGCCGTCCATTTTCGCAGATTCCCTTAATGAATCTGGAATGCTATCAAAGAATCCTTTCAGTAAAAACACACCAAAGGCTGTCGCAACGTTAGGCCAGATCATTCCGTTCAATGTATTGACCATCCCCAAATCTTGAATGATCCGGAACAAAGGAACAATAACAACTTCCTTTGGAACCATCAAACTTGAAATGAAGATGATAAATAGAACGTTTTTGCCTTTAAATTTAAGCTTTGAGAACGCGTAAGCTGCAAGGCAACTAACGACAATAAGCGCAACGGTCGAAACGAGGGACACAACTAAGCTGTTATACGTCCATCTTAAAGCCGGTTGACTATTAAATACTTCTATATAGTTGGATAGTGTTATTGTCTTTGGAAACCAATCAGGCGGCATTTTCACAACATCCGAACTATTTTTCAGTGAACTTGTAAATAACCAATAAAGAGGAAATAGACTTAATACCGCAAAGAACGTAACAAAAATATTGGAGGCAATATCAAATGGTTCTTTTTTAATTTTATCTTTTCGTCCGAACATCTTCTCACCCCTAATCGTTCTTTAGCACGGATCTTAACTGCGGAATTGACAGTAACAATGTGATTGTGAACATAATCACGCCGACAGCAGATGCGATGCCCAATTGATTGTATTTGAATGCATTATTGTATAAGAAATACATGAGTGTCGTAGACGCATTATTCGGTCCGCCACCAGTTAATAGTTGAATAACAACGAATATCTTTAACACAGCGATGATGTTAATAATTGTGATGTATACCGTCATCGGTTTAACCGAGGGGATCAAAATCTGCCTGATAACTTGCATTCGACTAGCCCCATCAATCTCAGCAGCCTCAAACAAATCCTTCGGCACACCAATCATGGCGGCTATGTAAAGAATAATGGCTTGCCCGACGTTAGTTGCAAAGGTAACGAAAATAATTACGGGTAATACGAGATCCTTATTCCCAAGAAAATTGACTGCGGGCAATCCCATCTCTCGCGTTACAAATGGAATAAGGCCATTTGCCGGATTCAATAAAAATCCCCAAATCATACTCATAACTACCATCGATACCATTACAGGTATGTAATAACTTCCTCTAATAAATGAAACATACTTAGCATTTTTATCAAATACGGCTGAAGCTACAAAAATACCGAATAAGACTGTCAATGCCACAATGAAAACAACAAAGATAATGGTATTGATTGTAGACTTCACAAATACAGGATCACTAAATAATTTAATGTAATTATCAAAACCGACAAAAGTTTCTTTTTGATAATTTATTTTATATAGACTTAACCGAGCTCCTTCAAATATCGGGTACACTAGAAAGAGAAGAAACAGTATAAACTGTGGCGCGATAAATAGATAACCAGTCATATTTTCTTTCAATGCAGCCCTGTTAATATTCATTAGTACCCACAACCTTTCTATATAGATTGAGCCCCATTTATAGGGGCTCAATAAATATTCGTACTATGCAAAAACGATTATTGGAAAATAACGGAGTCTTCTTTTGATTCTTTAATAATGTCATTTCCTTTTTCTTGATAATCTTTCACGATTTCTTCTGCAGTCTTTTGGCCAGTATAAAGTGCTTGAAGTTCAGGATAGAGCACTTGTCTTAATTGATTGTAGCCTGGTACGTTACCAGTAAAGCTGAAGACATACTGAGCGTTTTCATCATAGGCTGCAAACAATGGGTTTTCATCCGTATATTGTTCAACCACTGAAGATCTGACAGGCACACCATTCTTAGATGATTTCACAAGTTCCGGATCTGAAGAGAAAAACTTCACGAAGTCTTTACTCACTTGAATTTTAGTTTCATCTCCAGTATCGAATACTGCCGCCCCTGTCACATAAGTGAATGTCAGTGGTTTTCCACTTTCAGAAGGAATATTTGCAAGTCTTGCATCAAACTTCGGTGATTTACCGCTTTCCATATCTGCCTTCATGTTGTTAAATAAAACAGAATTCGTAAAGTTGATTCCAAGCTGCTGGTTTTGGAACATGGCAATCGTATCGTTAGAAGATACGGATTCAGCACCTGGATTTGTTAAGCCTTCGTCGTAAATCTTTTTCAGCCAGTTAGCAGCTTTAGCTCCATTCGCATCGTCGAGGACAATATTTCCGTCTTCATCGAAGAACTCATTGCCAAACATTCTTAAGTAAGCAAGGTTCCAAGTGTCTCCCTGATTATTAAGTGCATATAAAGCCATTGGGTATGCGCCAGGGTATTCATCTTTCGGTAAATCCTTTTTAAGAGTATTTAAGATTGTTTCATATTCTTCTAAAGTCCATGTTTTAATTTCATTTTCTTCTCCGATATAGTCTTCCAATCCAGCCGCTTTAAACATGTCGGCATTATACGTTAAAGTTCCAGGCATATGAGAAAACGGATAGAAGTAAACCTCATCGCCAAATGTTACGTTGTCCCAATAAGTTTCACCGATATCACTTTTCGCTTCATCATCAACGATGTCATCTAAAGGAACTAGCGCGCCTCTATGCGCGTACTCGCCCATAGCAAAGACACTTTCATAGAATATATCCGGTGGCGTTCCGCCGTTAAGATTTACGTTTAATAGTTCGTCCCGTTGATCTGACGCGACAACTTCCACTTTAATCTCTACATCGTGTTTATCATATTCTTCTGAGAATCTCTCAGCTGCATGTTTGAAGAAACTATCATAACTAGCCCCGTTCTCAGTAGCATCTAGAACACCTTCCCACTGAGGTGTTAACCATAGTGTAAGTTGAACCTTTCCATCTGCACCTTTTTCGCTGCCTTTTGATCCTTTATCTTTATCTTTATCAGAACAACCAACGAGAACGATTGAAGCAAGTGCAAGTAACAATAATTTTCTGAATAAACGTCCCTTAAACATAGTAATCTCTCCTTTTCCTTATAGTTTTTATATTAATTAATAAATCCTGGATTACGCATTCAGCTTTTCATTTTTCAAGATGACTTCCTCTACACTCACTTTTCGATCTTCATTCAGCGATAATGTAAGTGCATCAGCCGTCGAAATAGAAGCTCTAGCCGCCGTGCCATCCAATAATGGAACGAACTCTTCTTCTACTTCAGCACCTAAAATAACATCATGAAAGTATTGCAGTTCCCGTTTCATGATCGTATCAAGCCACATCGGAACCGACTGACTCGGTTTACCGTACGCAATGCCGCCATGAAGATTTTGGTAGATTCTAGCCCGGTCCTCATCTTCTTCTTTGGAGGCATGCAGTAAAAATTGTTCTTCTTTCTCTGCTGTTTTCACGACAACTTTCACATCTTGAAGGTCCAATAATATTGCGCCTTTTGTTCCTTGAATCTTGACATAATGCTCATTGAATCTAAAAGCAGATCCATATTGCAACGTGGCGTATTTATTGCCGCCGAACTCAAGCGTGATCAATAATAGGTCATCTTCATCACCAAAATTTTCCCCTTGGTGCGCAACGTTTCCGCCGACCATATTCACCCTTGTCGCCGGCCCCATGATAAATTGAATAAAGTCTAATTCATGAATATGGTGATACAGATGCCCGCCGGAAATTTCCCGATTCTTTTTCCAGCTGACCGTTTCTTGTGCATCTTCCCAACCAGTTCGTTCCGCATGACAAAAAACAACATCCCCGATGACACCTTCATGAATTAACTGCTTAGCCCGGCGCACGCCGTCCATGAAATTCATAACATGTCCAGCCATAAAAATAACGTTATTTTTTTTCGTCGCTTCAATCATTTCATTACAATCAGCGTAAGAAAGTGCAATCGGCTTTTCACAAAATACATGCTTATTATTTTGAGCCGCATATAGCACCGGTTCTTTATGATAAGCATTAGGAGATGCCACAATGACCGCGTCTATATCTTCGCGCTGGCATAATGATTCTGCATCTTTCTCGATTGCACAATTCAATTCTTTTGCGATTTCTTCCGAGTTCTCCGGATCATACACGGCTACAACTTCAGCGCCTTCAATATCATGCAGTATTCTCGCAAGTTCCGCGCCAAAGTAACCAGTTCCTACGACACCATACTTGACTCCACTCATTGCGCTTCTCCTGAAACAAACTTTGTAATGGCATCATCGATCATATTCTTGATGCCTTCTATTTTATTGAGGTCTTCTCCGGTTACCGGCTCTAAAGGTCCTCTGACAGAACCGATATTTAATCCTCTAAGTTTATAAATTTCTTTAATTACCGAGTACATCGAACCATTCAATGAACATAATTCAATAATGATATCGTTAATCATTTTTTGAATGCTTCTCGCTTCAGAAAACTTTCCTGCAGCTACATATTCCTCAGCTTTCAAGAAAAGCTCCGGCATTACACCGTATGTCCCGCCAATTCCGCTATCCGCTCCGATCAGCCGACCCGCAACGTACTGCTCGTCTGGACCGTTGAATACAATGAAATCTTCATTTGCTGCGGCTTTGAATCTTTCAATATCCATGACTGGCATGGATGAATTTTTTACCCCGATCAGCTTCTCGTTTTTCAACAATTTTTCCAGTAAATTAGTTGAAAGATTATAACCCGTCGTTTGCGGTATGTTGTAAATAATAAAAGGTAGCTCTGTTGAATTCATAATTTCTGTCCAGTATTTTTCAATTGCCGTTTCTGGAAGCAGAAAATAGATTGGCGGGATAGCAGACAATGCATCATATCCTAATTCTTCCGCATACTGCGCCAGTTCAATGCTCTCCTTTGTTGACGGTGCTCCAACATGCGCAATCAAAGTAAGCTTTCCTCTTACGTTGTCAGCAACATATTTTAATGTTGCCTTTCTTTCCTCAAGATTTTGATAAATACATTCTCCAGAACTTCCACCAACATAAAGACCTTTGACACCTTTTTCATAGAGATAATTAGACAAATCCTTAATTCTTTCCTCGGATATTTCTCCAGCATCATCATAACAAGCATAGAATGCAGGAATGATTCCTTTATATTTATTTAACAGCATTTTATCTATCTCCTCCGCGGCCATGTATTCGCTTACATGCACACAATAACATTAATTCTGATAACTGTAAATAGTTTTCACCATTTTATTTATTTATGAAAAAAATATCCACCATTGTTAAAAAATTAATTGCCGTATAGAATACTAGTTACTAGAAACTTGCTGAAAGTAACCTCCAATGTCGACAATAAATAGGTAAAGGTGGATTCATAATGAGAACAGAAGGGCTATTTGGTGGTTTATATATAATTACAGAATGGGCGACGAGGCTTGCGGTAACCAATTTACTGTGGTTATTTTTCAATATCCCAATTATTTTTGTCGGACTGAATTTATTATTCACGGATACAACTGGTGAATTCATATTCTTCAGTGCAATTATTATGATAATGCTGCCATTTTTCTTTTTTCCTGCAACAACCGCCATGTTTGCGGTAGTCCGCAGGTGGGTTCTAAACGAAGAAGATATACCGCTTGTTCGATCATTTTGGAAATACTATAAAGAAAATTATGTAAGAAGCATGCTCGGCGGATTTGTTATCGTTTTGATCTGGGCCATATTATTAATTGACTACTTTTACTTTGTGAACTTCGTAAATGAATTTCTCAAGTATTTCTTCTATGCATTATTTTTCTTTGTCGCGATGTTCACCATTCACTTCTTTTCCAACACGGTTCACTTTCAAACGAAATTACAGATTAGTTTAAAAAACGCTTTATACATGACGCTAAAAAATCCGATCATATCGCTAGTCGTCACACTGATGAATATAATCATCGTCATCATCAGCCTGAAAATCGCACCATTTTTAATCCTTTTTTTCACAGCATCCATAATTACATGCATCTCTTCTTTCGCGTTTTTCAAAGTATCATTACAACAAAAACCTTCCTAAAAGGTGCCTGTGCATGACAGGACTCAGACAATACACTACAATTGTATACATTAAAAAGGGATACCGACTATATAACACTTTGTCGGTATCCCTTTTGGTTTATTATCCAATATCGTAAATTGTCATAATTGCACCGTGCACTTTTAAATTCTTGAATTTAAAGGTGTAAAACACACTATGGTCGAATACTATCAAGTAGTGAAAGGTAGGTAGATTCTATGGATAAAACGATGGAAAAAGATTCCTTCATGAAAAAGACAATTCATTATGGCACTATTATTGGAGTTTTTTTATTAATAATCCCTGCGTCAGGGTCTACTCACAGCTTTTACTTGCCTATAATATTCTTGCTAATTGGCATCAATCTATTTAACGATCTATACAGCCGATGTAAAGGCAATACAAAACTAGTGGTATTATCGGCTATGGTTTCAGCAGCCCCACTAGTGGCGTACTTGATCTTAAAATATTAAAGGATGTGTGGGAGGATGTACAATTTCAGATTGGATACAAGCAACCTTGAAGAGTTAGAAGGGGGCTATGAGTTACGACAACAATCAATAAAACAAAATTGGCTCACTATCACAGGCTTCTTTCTAGAAAAAGGAACAAAAGCAAGATTTAAATATTGGCCAGCCGATTTAGCCGAGACAGACATAGGTTATTCAGGCTATGGCATCAAGCAATTATTCGAATTAGATATTAATTATGTAAGGGGAATAGCTGACGATAATTTGACCTTATTAACTGTTGTATTAAGTGATAAAGTTAAAGGTTTCATTTGTAAAAGCACGCCAGAAGACATTATAACGCATTCACCTTTCTTCCATTTCGATATCTTGGATGAAAATGATGAATCCATCTATACTTCACATGACTTTGGCGACGATGTATTAATGTTTTTAACTCCAACAGACTTTGAAAAACTTACGAATCTGCACATAGCGAAGTCTGCTTTGATCAGTCTTCCAGAAACAATCGAGTAAATAAAACAGACGGGGGAGATATCAATGGTATGGGGAACTATCTTATTATCGCTTGTCGGTTTATTTATTTTGTACGTAGTGATCTTTACAGCAGTAAAGGATGGAATCGACAAATCAGTGGTAGGTCAGTTAATTAAAACGAAGTACGAAGTTAAAGATGAAATTGTTACAGTCAGTGATGATGAAATTGAAAAGGAATTAGAAGGTGAATTTAACAAGGCGGATGATAAATAGTTTCGTGAAAGGTACCAATAAAAGGTACCTGACACATATATTTCAAGACTGAATAAAAGGTTGCTTACTTGTGATTTTTTAATCTTTTTTCCATCACTTCCGCCATTTCCGGTTTTCCTTCATTCTGCAATTGATCAATGATATTTATATAATCTGCTTCATTTCGATTCTGACTCAATTTATATGCAGCCTGAACTTCTCCCACCTTAATCTTGAATCCAACGATACCTTTTAATTGATTTTCCAAGAGCCTTGGAGAAAGTTTATCCCACAAAACAGGATTTTCACGATTTTCTTCATACTTTTCCAGCATGATTGTCAAATCTTCTATCAACTCTTCTTTTTCTATAATACTCGCTTTGCCATATATATGGACGGCTTGATAATTCCACGTCGGAACCTCTTCATGCCCATACCAAGAAGAAGAAATGTAAGCGTGAGGACCCTGAAACATAACAAGCACATTATCACAGTGCTCAAACGTCTTCCATTGGAGATTCCCATAAGCCATATGACCAGTTATATAGTAATCCTCATCTTTTTTCTTTAACGCCATAGGCAAGTGAGTGGCAATCGGTTTACCTTGTTCTGTCGTGATAACTGTTCCGAAAGAATTTTTTTGAATAAAACCCGAAATCTCATCAACATTTGTGACTTTAAAATATTTTGGTATGTACATAATCCGTCACCTTTCAAAAAGTTATAGGAGTGTATCTGACAAACGCACCCGGTAATTAATTACACCTTCTATTCTAGACTTATAGCTTTTCCAATTAGAATATGTTCTACAAAAGGAATCTCACCATTAAGTATGGCTTCAATTGTTCCTTCTGTCATTTCACCACCATTCTTACTGACCGCTATAATTGCAACTCCTGAATGGTAACTACTAGCAGGTAATTTTTCAGTACCAACTTTGGAAATGAGAGCATCTTGAATATATGACGGAAAACCGAATGTGAAATAGTAATCTTCCTTCGAATTATTGACAATTTCAAAAGCCAGTTCCAATTGTATTTCGTTTTCGGATTCAGACACTTTACTATCAAATTTTTTTATCTCATAGGCTTCTTTTTCGCTGCAAGCTGTTAGTACAATAGCGTTGAAAAGAAGTAGTAAAAATAGAATGTATTTTACTCTTTTCAATTTATTCCCTCCTCAAATCTTTCAATGAAATTTTTATATTTCATTAACCTGCCTCGTTATTTTTAGAATCACTTCACAAACTTCTAACGTATTTCTACACTTATAACGATAAAACCTCTGAGTTTTTAAAAAAATATTACTGTTTATATATAAATATCTCTCCTTCGGACGATACACTACAATTGCAAAAATAAGAAGGGGATATCGACTGTATAAACTCTTGTCGATATCCTCTTGGTTTTTTGTCCAAAGTCGTGAATTGTCATAATTGAACCATGCACTTCACAGGTACGTTCTAATAAATTTCCGCTTGAGGGTGAAATACATTCAAGGATGGCAGTTCACCTTTGTTACATTATTCCTAACTGTAACTAAAAATTAAAAACAAAAATAGGGTAGACTCGCCACCCTAATTCAACGTATTGCACCTCACAATACCTATGGAAATAAGCGAAGCCGAAGAATTAGGAAGGTGACAACACTAACAATTGGTGAATTCAAATGGTTTGAATAGATTTTCGACTATAATAGGCTAGTCCTAGTAGTATAGATTTCTATTGGTTTACATAAAGTGGATATGTATAGTAAAATGATACTAAATGGGCTGTTTTGCAACTGTCACTCATTATAATGGAGGAGATATATAATGAAATATAAGATTGATAAGTTTGCATTTAAGGAACTGGAAAATAAGGTGATGCTACCAAGTTTTCAAAGGGCATTGGTATGGAGCGATAATGAGAAGAAACAATTTATCAGAACTTTACATAAGGGATATCCTTTTGGTTCAATTCTGATATATAAATACGAAGATATCGGAAAATATAGTTTGATTGATGGGCTACAAAGGTATACTACGATACTAGATTTCCGTGATGACCCTTCAAAGTACATGGATGTAGATCATTTTATCCAACAGATTGTAAATAGTATACAAACTGATATTAAAATAAATGAGGCACAAAAAAGGGAGTATCGGGGAATAATAAAGGAGATAATAAAAGAAATAATTGAAAAGCATAATAAAAATGAGGAATTATGTAACTATTATTTAAATGATAGAATCAAAGAGAAAATACCAGTCTTTCCGAGAGAATTAGAAAGATATGCCGTCAATATTCAAACGGATATAATAAACTTTTCCAGGAATTATTTAGATATAAATGAAATAGTAATACCTTGTATCGAGTTTATAGGCGATCAGAGTGAATTGGCAGAGGTTTTCGAGAACCTTAATCGGGGCGGGAAAAAATTAAGCAAGTATCAAGTTTTTGCAGCACAATGGAGTAATTCAGAAATTTATCTTGATAACGGAGAAAATGGTTCAAATATTTTGAACAAGGTTATTGAGAGGTATATTAAATTAAATGATTCACGACAAATCGAGATAAAGGATTTCGATGAATACTCAATGCGGAAAGAACGGAAAATAAACTTATCTGAATTGTGCTATGCCCTCGGAGTTTTAATAATAGAAGAGTTAGATGTCTTTTTCGGGAAAAACGATATAGAAAAAGAGGACCTTGCCAATGAAATAGGATATTCTACGATGGGTATTCTGATGAACATACCAAACAATAAGCTCCATAAGGTTATCGATAAAGCTGAGTTTTTTAAAGATCCAGCTATCGTGGAAGAAATAGTTGAAAAGACATTAGATGTTTACCAAACAATTAATACTTACTTTAATAAATATCTATTACTTCCAGGAAATGAAAGAAAGTATGAATCAAAAGTTAAAACAAACTTTCAGTTAATGTCCTATTTCGCGGCTTTGTGGGTGACTCGATATGATGTGGATTTTGATAGTAAAGCGATTAAAACAATTTCTAATTACCGATCAAGTTACAATTTAATAACTAAGAACTTTATTAAGTATTATGTTCTAGATATTGTAAACCGTACATGGAGAGGCTCGGGAGATAGTTTATTAAATGATATATATATTAACAAAAACATTAGGTATTCCGTACCCCTTGATAAAGAAAAGTTAACTAATAATTTATTGGAATGGCATGACGAGGTAGTTAACAAAAGTAGTATCAGATTAGAAGATGTCTCTAAAGCATTATTGACAATTCATAATTCATTCAGCTTGAATTATTTTGCAGCGGATTCTTATGATTATGAGCACATTATAGCTAGAAGAAGGTTAAGTCCCATATATAAATCAGAAGAGATACCAGGTGGAAGTTTAGGTAATATTATGTTTATGGACAAAAGATTAAATAGAAGTAAAAAAGATGATAATTTATATTCGCAAGTAAAAGAAGGACATATACTAGATGTTGAATATTTGAGGAAAGTTGATTATCCAAGTGAGCGAGAACTCTCCATTATAGAAAATGATTTGAATTCCGACAAGGGAGAAAGCGCGAAGAAATTTATTAAAAGGAGAGGTAGAGATATATTAAACTCTTTAATTAATAATTTATATTAAAAGATAGAATATTTTGTTTCTCGACTTACCTTAAATGAAAAAATAAACATTAAGCCATCTCTTTTTATAACAAAGGAGATGGCTTATTTTTTTCGAAAGTCTCCTTTCTTTGAACCCCGGTCTATATATCATTATGAAATCTTAATCGATCGATCAGGGGGGATCAGTGATATGCACTCAATTCAACAAGACGAAAAAGAATTATTCGAAGCCTTGTCACTAGAAGCAATTACCAACACGTTCCAATCAACAAAAAAGAAAAACATTTCGAAATTTGTTCGGTTATTACGACGGCGCTAAGGAAGTTAATTGATAAAGCATTTTCTGGCGAGGCTTTGATGGACTATAGTGTTTCAGCGGAATTAGCCCCCCTAAGGAAATAGGGGATGAATTCCGATCTTGATATAATTAAATTAATAAAATGACAAAGGGGGAGGTTCAAATGAACAAAATACTCTATGTCTGCAATGAATGCGATTCCATGCATGGAGATGAAACAGATCATTGTCAAACTTGTGGCAGTGAAAGCATTCGAGCCGTGCCGGAAGTGGATCTACTAGATGGTATGCAGTGGGATTAGAAGGGGAGTTTTTTTAGATGAATTAATAAGTTGGAAAAGACATGCCGAAGACTATTTTATAAAAGGTTTATTAATTGAGGGAGAGATAGCCTTTATGCAATTTACGTCGAGGGTTACCTTGAATTTGTAAGCACAACGCAGTGCCAATTAGATCGTATTCTCATGACACATTTTCTCAAAATAGATGAAATGAAAGATTACTGTGATATTCTTATGCTTTAGGGATTTTACTTGGAAACAGATGGTACACATTATTGCAGCGAACTACTAAACAAAGATTGTTTTATGGCAAGAGTATTTGAAGGTCCGTGACAACAGAACCGGAGATGCTTTTTGGATGGGTTGGTATGATTGTTGAAAATTAGTAGCTGTTATCGGACAATTGGTATATAAAACTAATGCAAAGCTTAACTTGCAAATAGAAAAGGTGAGATCGATTAAAAAAACAGTACATGTTGTTGGGGCAATTATTGAAAATGAGAACGGAGAAATACTTTGTGCATTACGAGGACCAGAAATGACTTTGCCTAATTACTGGGAATTTCCGGGCGGTAAAATTGAAGAGGACGAATCTAAAGAGGAAGCCTTAATTAGAGAGATCGACGAGGAATTAGGTTGCAGAATTAAAGTATTGAAACATGTCGATGACACAACTTATGAATATGAAAAAGTTATTGTTAGACTTGAAACGTTTTTATCGAAAATCATTGAAGGAGTACCTGAGGTATCCGAGCATGCAGAAATAAAATGGGTGCCTAGAAAAGAGCTCAACACTCTAAACTGGGCACCCGCAGATATACCTGCAATTGAAAAGTTGTTATCTGATAAGGTCGTGATATAAGTCTTCAGGGACAGGCTTATGTAATTTCCAAATAATATTCATGGGCTTGTCCCCGTGGCTACTTACGTAATCAATTTCGCCTAGATACATAAATGGTAAAGTCATTCCGTGCATTTTAGAAAATTTACGTATAAAAAGGTGGATGTGAATATCGCGTTCTTTGTGGTTAATATATTCCTGACCTTGTCCAGATTCATGTGATGTTTTATTTTGACTTTGCCAATGGAAAGTAGTTGGATCTTTAAAGAAATCTTTATAAAGTAAGTGGTCCTCAACGTCATCGGCTTTATTAAGATTGATAAATAGTAAATAGTGATTATCTACTCTGCTTACACCTTCTCGCCAGGTGCCTTCAGGAACTTCCGCTTCAAAAATAAACATTAATTCATTTCTAGTGTAATTGCGATAAAGTGCTAGCTTCTTCTCTTGGGCTAAAACCATATCAGTGCGGAATGACCTACGGAAATCAATTAAACCGTATTCAAGTCTATCTTTTACGTAGTTGGCGTAACTGTCATCGTTAAAAACTTTGGTAATTGTATTTTTAACGTAAAATACCTCACCCTTCTTTTCCCCGAAACTCCACTTTTGCTGTTTATGACGTTTTGATAATCTATCCATAGCACGTATAATTAGTGATTCATGTTCATCGCGATTAATTTCAAGGTCGAACCTCTTTGTTAACCATTTAACTACATCGTTAATCGAAATTTCATTACTACCCTTAGCTAAATAAATGATGGCATATTCGTATGGCCACTTAATTGGGAGCATACTCTCAATTCTTTCGATAATTTCATATTTATAGTCGTTTTCTAAAATTTCCTTATCGTAAAGATTAAGATCTTTCATGTATTCTTTGGTCTTTACCCAAGACCTGAACTTATAAATAAAGAAGGTTAGGCTCGGTGCTTCTTCGGAATATAAAAAGTCTATAATTTCCGGAGACCTACCAAGATCATATTTAAACTGTGCATACATTTCCTTAAGAACCGCAACAGAACTTAGTTTAATATTGTCAATTCTATTTAATATTTCCCGCTGTGCTATAGGATCTAATTGCACGACAGACCCCCCAGGTGCATCCGCAAATTCATGAAGAACAGCGACACGTAACGAATCGGTATCAAAGGCTCTGGCATTATACTGTCCAGACAATGCTAAAGGAATTATAAAAGATTTTTTATAGTTTCCGATAAAATCGAGAACTGTAACATACTCTTTATCTTCTATTTTTCGTAATCCTCTTCCCAATTGCTGGATAAAAATAGTAGAAGACTCAGTTGGTCTTAGAAAAAGCATTAGATTCACTTTTGGAATATCGATACCTTCATTAAAAATATTTACAGTAAATATCATAGTCAATTCGTCTTTGGGGTCTTCTAATCTTCTAATTATTGCTTGTCGGTATTCAACGGAATCATCGCCAGTTAAACATTCAGTTACAAACCCTCGTTTATTGAATTCCGCACTCATATATTTTGCATGTTCAATATTCACACAAAATCCTAACCCGTGCAAGAAGTCTCCGTCATGTCCATAAGTTTTCATTTTATCAATAATAAATTCAACTCTAGTGAATGTAGATAGTGCTCGGACAAGTGAATTTTCTTCATAATGCCCATTCAAAATATCTACTTTGTCATAATCAACTGTTTGGTCCGCTACCCCAAAGTAATGAAATGGAGCTAATAATTCAGCCTCTAATGCATCTCGTAAACGGATTTCATAAACAATATTGTTGTCACACAACTCAAGAACATTTCTTCCGTCCATTCTTTCTGGTGTTGCAGTCAATCCTAAAAGAAATTTCGGTTTAAAGTGATCGATAACCTTCCTATAAGTAGGCGCTTCCGCATGATGGAATTCGTCAATGATCATATAGTCGAAGTCATCTGGATTAAATTTTTCTAGTGTATTGTCTTTTGATAAAGATTGGATCGTACTAAAAATAAACCGTTTATCAAATTCCTTTTTATTCCCCGTGATTTTCCCGCAAAGAAATTCATCCTGGAACAGTGAGTTGAATGTTTTTATTGCACCATCTAGTAATTCCTCTCGATGAGCAATAAAGAGAAGTCTTTTTGGCTGGAATTGTTGTACGTCAAACGCTGATAGGTATGTCTTACCAGTTCCGGTTGCTGCAATGATAACTCCTTTGGTATGTCCGTTTTTCCTAGTGAAAACTAAGTTTTTTAAAGCTTCTTTTTGCATTTCATTGGGCTTTATATCCGTGTGTTCTAAATATGGTACTTCACGTTCGAAAGTAAAGGATGGTAATAATTTAGTCTCCGTCTTTTGGTGTTGTTCATATTGCATTAAAAACTCTTCTGTAGGGTATATAGCCTTTTCATGTGTCCACATTTTATTAAAAAAATCCATCGTTTGTTCATAAGCCGGCATGTGCTGTGTATGTGGAATTTTTACGTTGAGCTCGTGTCCGTTAATTAGGGCAGAATGTGAAATGTTAGAAGATCCTATAATCACTGTATTTTGATTGGAGTTTCGTTTAAATAAATAAGATTTTGTATGAAAGGACTCATTTTTTAATGGCAGTATCTTTACTTCTACGTTTTTAAATTTCAATAGATGACGAATAGCCTTTGCCTCCGTGATATTTAAATATGTAGTTGTTAAAATTTTGACTGGTACACTTCTTCTCTCTAATTCAATTAGTTCCCTGGTTAACAATTGGGCACCAGACATTCTAACGAAGCTCACTAGAAAGAAAACTTCATCGGATGTCTGCATTTCATATGCAAGTGTCTTAAAGAAGTTTTTAATCTTATGAGAGTCATTATATAAAACGTCAACGCGTGTTAAAAATAGATCTTCCTTGATGGGTATCGTGTTTTCCTTTTTGCTGTAAGTGATCATTGATAAAGGCTGACTAAATTCTCTTTCATCTTTCCCGGCCAGCTCATGTACTTGATCAATTAACTGGAAAATCTCATTATATTTATCCTCGTCAGCTAATCCTTTTAATTTATCGCCAATGATATTTGCCGCATGCATGGTTAAAGTTTCTACGTACTCATCTACAGATAACTTTTGAATTAAGTTTGATGAAGGGTATTCTTTTTCTGTAAGGTAAATCTCTTCTATAATCCCTTGTGATTTATTATCCAATGTTATAACCCCCTTCTATTCAGATCCCTTTTGCTAATTTGAATATCTTTTCTGAATAGCACTTATTTCCATTGTACCAAATTATGAGATAGTGAGTCAGGAGCTTTCAACCAATAAAAGGACTTTCAAATTAATTGTCGAAGGTGAGTAATAAAGGGGGGGCTCCACTTGGCGCTTACACAAATGCAAATCATACAATCGTTAGGCGAAGCAATGAGTTGGTTGGAAAGGGAAATCAGTTGGGGAGCGAGTCCGGCTGAATTGACGCATCTCATGGGTCGTATCGGTGAATTGTATGTGGCGATGTACACGAATGGGAATATGGCGGACAATGTGAATGAAAAAGGCTATGACGTGGTTACAAAGGACAATGAAAGGATTTCGGTGAAAACGACTTCGATGTCTAGTGGACATGGTCATGTATCTTTCAACCCGAATACTTTGCAATATGTTGATCGGGTTATTATTTTGAGGTTCAACGCTGATGAAATGGAACTTGAAATTCTATTAGACAAATCAATCGAAGAGGCGAAGACCCTTATGACTGCCAACAGTAGCGGCAAGTTGTCTATTGCGATGTCGAAGATTTATAAACCGAATACAAAGGTGCGAAATGATAGTGAGATTGCCGTCATTAAAAGCGCAACATATCGAAATTATGAAGTAAGAGAGATAGAAAGCGGTACGATTGAAGTTTATGATAATGGGGAAAAGCAATCTGTGATAATGCCTGTTTTAAAGGTTATTGCAGGTGAGATTTTAGTACCTTTATTTAATTCGAAGGGGAATCCTTTTAATACTCGTCAGTTGGGGACTTTAATTATTAAGAGTTTGAATCAAGTAGACGTAAATGTACGTATTGATCACGGGAAAGCTTATTATTAGGAAATTGAATCGAGAATCATGAACAAGTCATTGCTTTGGGTATTAGAGTAATCATTCTATACTAGGAGGGATTACAATGGGATTTCTAAATGCTCTAATGGGAAACGCTTCTACTGCGAACAAAGAGGAAGTTGCAAAAGAACTAGAAAGACTTTTGGTTGATGGTGAAGAGGTGGATGTTGCATTTAAACTGGTGAGAGATTTGATTGTGTTCACAGACAAGCGTCTTTTATTGGTGGATAAGCAGGGACTCACGGGGAAAAAGGTTGAATATCATTCGATTCCTTATAAAAGCATTTCACATTTTAGTATAGAAACTGCAGGACGGTTTGACTTAGATGCAGAACTGAAAATATGGATATCCGGAGCGCAAATTCCCGCGATAGAAAAGCAGTTTAGAAAAGATGACAGCATATATGATATTCAAAAAGTATTAGCTGCTGTATGCGTATAAGAAGTTAGCTATTCATGAAACTATGGTTTTTCGGCAATGGCAGCAATGTTATTAGATAAGGAAGTATTGGGGTGTTCCGAATGATGAAGTTTTTTGAGTATAACTGGCAAGTAAGAGACGAATGGTTTAACTGGTGTAAACAATTAACACCCGAAGATTTGTTGAAAGACCGTATTGGAGGGGTGGGAAGTATTTTATATACTCTTTTTCATATAATTGATGTGGAGTATAGTTGGATACGTGCTATTTTGGGTGAAGTCGATGTGGTAGTTCAGTTTAATGATTATAATACCCTCGAAAAAGTTAAATCTCTTTCAGATACATTACGTAATGAGATATTAAAGTTTATACAATCAAATCCGGATGAATCATGTAGTAAACTTGTGTCTGTTTCTTGGGATGAAGCAACTTATACAAGAGGTGAAATACTACATCATATAGTTGCTCACGAAATTCATCATGTTGGCCAACTGTCTGTTTGGGCAAGAGAATTAGAATTAAGTCCAGTTTCAGCTAATTTTATTGGAAGAGACTTCAGTTCTATTTGATTCTTATTCAAGAAAAGGGATGTTTGTAAAAGATTATAAGCCTAATTTTTCGCTAAATATACGGAGAGATTAGGCTTTTTTATCTTTCAAAATCCTAAACGTAAATTTGGATTCTTGACTTATGGCTGTAATCACCTTCAATTAGGAAAGTTTCATACATGTTAATAAACGCATGCACTTTCTTATGCAGGGGGCCTAAAAAGTCAGTGAGTGTTTAATTTTTAAATGATAACCCGTATTCCTTCAAAGCAGTCCGAAGTGTGGGTAATGATGCTGGTCCGATCCCGTGAAATTGCAATATCTCTTTTTCGCTATAGGATGATAGTTGTTGCAAAGATTGGATTCCATTGTGTTCCAATGCCCGCCTTGCCGGTGCCGATAGCAGAGACAAAAATCCGCTTTCAGGTTTCCGTTCTTGCTCGCAAGTCGGACAGGTTGGGCAATCGCTGCTCTTGTAATAGTTGTGGCCTTTGTCGCAAGTCCGTAGCTCTTTTTCTGTTTTCATTATGAATTGGTCTCCTTATTTTAGTGGTACAAGGCTATTTTTAACACCTCACATACTTGCGTTTGAAACCGAGCTTATTTTTATCTACTTGTTTTTGTATGCCTTCTGAAGCGTTCAGGAAACTGCTTTTTTTATTGTCCCGTTTGACTTCTACTATACCTACAGCTTTTGCGGTTTCGACGGCTTTTTCATGTAGTGGCAAATATGAAATCCCCACAGTGGATAGAAAGTTATTCATAGAGGCTTTCGTTCGTTCCGGCGAATCGTGAATCGTGTTTTCGACGAGATCGAGCATTTTGGAAATTTTGCTCTCCGAAAACTCGGCGTCTTTTCGATTTCCTAAAAGCCAGCAGTAGCAACTCCAGCCCGCTGACATTCTCAGTTTTTCACCGCTCGCGATCCATTTATCAGCGACTTCCTGCGCGATATCTGACTCTGATAAGGTTACGGCCACTACGTAATCCGAGAGCATATAAAAATACGCCTCATCTATCCAACGATCATAATCCGACTCAGTCATGCCGTTAGGATCGGCGATAATGCCTGCAAAGTACATGGCATCATAGTTTCCTGTGGCGTAAAGTTCTTCGGCTAATGGCTGATTTATTTTTATTTTCCTCGCGATTGGTTTCATGGCGCCTGTTGCTACGCCGAATAGCGGCTCATGCGCACCATTGGATATGTACATTTTTTTAGTTCGGTCCTTGCCGAGGGCTTCGAGTTCCTGCATAACTGTTTCTAAATTCATCGTTTGGCACTTCCTTTTTGTTTTTCCCCTGAGTAGACACTGCATATCTAAGTACAATTATACAGTGTCGGATATGGCTTTTGCTTTTGCTATAATGACCATATGTAAATAGGAGAGTGTAATATATGGAAAATAACGTTTTTGAAGAGATGGCCAAAAGATATGATACAAAAGAAAGAATTGAATTAGCTAAAGTTGTCGTTGAGGCAGTAAGACCAGAATTGATCGAAAGCGAATCTAAGTCTTTAATTGATTATGGGAGCGGCACTGGTCTGGTTAGTTTAGAGTTAGCAGATCTAGTGGATTCTGTTCTGTTGGTTGATTCGTCAAAACAGATGTTAGAGGTTGCGGAAGCTAAAATTTCCCAAAGAGGAATTACCAACTCCAAAGTGCTCTATTCAGATTTCACTGAAGAAACTCCCGAATTTAAGGCGGACATCGTTATAATGTCACTAGTACTTCTACATATTCCGGATACTAAAGCAATTTTACAAAGCTTGTTCAATATTTTAAATGACGGCGGCAAGTTAATCATAGTTGATTTCGACAAAAACGAGAAAATATACCATCCGAAAGTTCATAACGGTTTTTCGCATGATGAATTGAAAGAAATATTATCCCATGTTGGATTTAAAACAACTGAAATTGAAACTTTCTATCATGGAAATCGTATATTCATGAATCAGGATGCTTCGATGTTTATATCCAGTAGTATAAAATGATTTTTTCTTTTATTCATAAAGCGAGGGGGAGTAGTCAATGGGAAGTCCATTTGAAAAACCATTGAAGACAATGATTATGGGATATTTATTACCTCTACTAGCAGCAGCGATGGTGGCGTTCATCCCGGCATATGACCATTTATTCACAATGTGGATAATTGCGGTCTTTGTCATATTGCTGCTCATGCCGATTGTTTTAGTGATTCGATTTCCAGATAATAAGGAGAAAGCATATCGGTTGACAATTATGTATCAATTATACGCTTTCACCTTCTATATGACATTTCCATTGCTGAAAGTGTTGAGGGAAGAAATCGTTTATCAATTGCTGTTAGTCGGTTTCTTTATTGCCATTTTCTTTTTGGCGAGATTCGATCAGCGAACAGAAGTGCCGATTGTCTATCCGGGTGATGATAAAGAAATAAAATGGATGGCATATGTGTACTATGCAATTGTGATTTTGTTAACCTTTCTCGGTTTTGGTGGTGACTATATAACAACACGGAGATACTTCGATAGATTTGGAGATGCCATCATGATGCCGTACGTTTCAACTATTATGTATCTATTCTCGTGCTGGCTTATTTTCCTGTTTAGTTCCTTGGCTTATAAATCCCATGTGAAAGAGGGGTATTTGGAGAAATGAAATAAAAAAGGTGCCTGTGCACAGGCACCGACACAATTAACTTTTAAGCCTCTAAATTTCTGTGGAATTTACCATCAACCTCGACAGTTTCATACATATTAATAAACGCGTCTTCATCATGTTTTCGCACAATGTCTTTGACATGCAGTGTTTCGTAACGGGTGAGGACCATCATCAATATATCTTTCTTCTCTTGCGTATAGCCCCCGTACCCCTCGGACATCGTAATTCCGCGGTAAATGGATGCGATTAGCTCCTCGCGTATTTCTTGACCTTTTGTTGTGACGATTTGCATTGTCAGTTTGACGTGGTCGGTGAAGACGGTGTCGATCATTTTACCCGTTATGTAAATAGACAGCATTGTATAGAGCGCGATTTCCCAGTCGAAGATGAATCCTGAGATGAGAACGATGATGCCGTTCATGCCCGTGAGAAGAAGGCCGATGCTGAAAGAACTCACACGAGAAACGATGATGGCGATAATGTCCAAGCCTCCGGACGTTCCGGAATACTTCAGGATAAGACCGACGCCAAGACCTCCGATCCCTCCGCCGAAAACGGTCGACAACAGCATATTGTCCGTGATCGCAACTTCTGGCAACAAATATAAGAAGACAGATAGTGAAGCTACGCAGACCAAAGTATTGATCGTGATGGTTTTTCCGAGCTTGTAATAGCCTAAAACAAGTAAAGGCAAATTCAGTAAGAAATTCAATACACCCGTGTTAAATGGGGTAAGTAACCCGAGTAAGATGGCGATTCCGCTAATACCGCTGCTCAAAATCCCGAAAGGAACGAGAAAGCAGTTAAACGCAAATGCAACGATCAATGAACCTAAGACAACAACTAAATTCTTCATTAGCAAAACCCCTTCTTTTTAAATAATAAAAAACTCGCCCCTTAAAAAAGGGACGAGTTTGTGCTCGCGTTACCACCCAAATTCCGCAAGTTTCTATCAAGAAACATACGGCTCTCATCAACGTACAATCATACGTCCTCCAGTGTAACGGCGGAAATCCGTCAAAGCTTACCAATTCTCAGCTTTGCATCTCGGAGATGATTTTCCGATAAGCGCTGTTCATCGACTTTCACCAAGTGCCGACTCTCTGGGGAACAGGGTTCTTTTCGTACTTTTTCTCGTCAAAGACTTTTATATAATCTATCAGAGAAAAATTACCATGTCAATATGTTATTGCACTATATTAAAACGAGCCCGATAGAAAATCATGCATGCACGGTTGACTAACTGAGACCAATTTTATTTTCCTTTAATAGCAAAATCCGATAAAGCTCTTCGAGTTTTTGAATTTCATAGGTTGGAACAATATTTGTATTGTTGGGCTTCATTTCGGGGTTGTACCAACATGTGTCTATTCCGGCTAGCTGGCCGCCTAAAATATCCGCACTTAAAGAATCTCCGACGATCAATGCTCGGTTTAGATCGAAATCAGCAATTCTTGCAAATACGTAATCGAAATACTCCTTCATTGGCTTCTGAAAGCCCGTGTCCTCTGACACGAAAATATCTTTAAATAATAGATATAATCCCGAAGCGCGTAATCGTTTGTACTGAGTTTTGGAAACACCGTTCGTGACAATATATAAGTCGTATTGATCTTGTAGCTCTGTTATCAATTCAAGAGCCCCGTCAACAAGTTGTTTTCCCTCTTCCAAATAGCTGCGGTAGCTCTTTTCCAGTAGAGCTCCATCAACTTCTCGATTATATGCCTGAAATAAAATTGAAAAGCGAGTATTCAAGACCTCATCGCGATTAATTTTCCCTTCTTCAAAGGACTTCCAGAGATCTTGATTTATCTTTTTATAGCATGCCTCGATTTCAGGGGTCAGGGGAATGTTTTGTTCCTTAAATAACAATCGTAGAGCTTCACTTTCTGCAGCTCCGAAATCCAATAGTGTATCATCTACATCAAATAATAAAGTTTGATACTTTTTCAAGATTAACTCTCCATTTCATGCTGTCTTAACCATCAAACCGCTTCTTAAGCAATCATATTTTAAAATATCTTCTGGTACAGCTTTATTTTACATCTACAAAGCTTCACTGTCTAAGTTCCTTCTCAAGAATATGGCCTGATTTATGACTAATGGCACAAAGTGTTAAGGATATTGAAACATGAAAAAGCCTGATTCCTCTATCTGTTTAAGGAATCAGGCTTATAATATATATTCTGGTTTGTCGAGATTGTGTATTTACTTATTAAATTCTCTAAACTCATCAATATAGAAAGCTACATAACCACAGTTTGGACAGATAGCTGCTTTAGGTTTTGCAGAAATATTATTGAAGATTCCTTTGCCCTTTTGACTAATTTTAATTCCATACATCCCGCCTTCAACATTTACTTTGCAATCATCTATCATTTCCGTTTGACATTGATGACAAACTCTTTTCATTATTAATCCCCCTATTATTAGGAATCCATCTGCTTCACCATTTCTTTTCAATCCGATTCGTTTGCAAAGTTCTGAAGCCGTTTTTCTCCAGTTTATTTTTCAGTTTATCGATTTCCTCGTTAGTTTTATCGCCTCTCAGGGTGACGACGACGCGTCTCGCGAGTACTGAACCGTTGTCTAGCGTGAATAATCCTTCGATATGCTCGCCGCGCAACGTTTTGGTCAATCTCTCGAGCGTGCCCGCCGCTTCCGACGATGCGACTGTCATATTGATGCCGCCCGTTTTTAGTCCGAATGCATCTTCTAACACGCTTTCGACTTGGTTATGAGTGAGTATCCCTGTCAGTTTTCCGTCTTTCACGATGCTGATGAACGGCAATGCTTTAATTTCAAGTAGCGCATTTAAGAACGAGACATTTTCGTCTAGATAAATATCTTGGTGTTTTATTAATGGACCAATTGATGCGTTTCCATCGCCATTTTGCTCGAGAAGATATTCGAGCAGGTCCACTTTATAAATCATGCCTTTATAGGTATCGTCTGCACCTACGACAGGCACCGATCTGTAGCCACTATCATTGATTTTAGCTAAAGCTTCGGTAACTGTTTGATCGCTGTTCACAGTTGCGACGGCGATTCTTTTTAATAATAAATCCCCGATATACATGGTCATTCCCCCAATGAATAGATTTCTGTAATATTGTAATCTTTTGACTATAGTTGACTTCTTCTCATTATAGTAGATATTTACTTTGAAGTAAAAGGTCTATATTATTTATTCCGCAATCTGACCCCTGCTTTATGGTCGCGATTGATACTTTTAAACATGTCAGCTCCGTGCTAAGTTATCAGTATTAAATTTATAATATTAATTTGGAAGAGGTTAGTGGATAATGAAAGCAACTACAGTTGGTTATTCAAAATCGCGCACTTTTGATCTTATTCTTTCGGCAATGCTAATAGCACTTGTATTTGTGGCGACACTCTTGTTGAATATCAGACTGCCAATTGCGGCAAATGGCGGGTTGGTGCATCTTGGAACGGGCATGCTTTTTATCGCATCGATTCTATTCGGGCCTAAAAAAGGAGCGATTGCCGGGGCTGTCGGCATGGGGTTATTTGACTTGGTTTCGGGTTGGACGTTATGGGCGCCTTTCACTATTCTAGCTCGCGGGTTGCAAGGTTACATCGTTGGTAAAATTGCTTGGTCGAACGGTCGGAGAGGAAATAGCATGCCATTCAATCTGCTTGCTGCCATCGTTTCGATTCCGGTTATGCTAGCCGTTTATTTTCTTTGTGAACGGGTCTTGTTTGGCAGTTGGATTATTCCTTTGGCTTCGATTCCAGGGAATATCGTTCAAAACGTCGTGGGGATGGCCATCGCGCTTCCGGTTTGTGTTTTGTTGAAGAAGGTTTCTGCTTTCAAGTAATTTATACGTTTAAAAAGGCGACCACTTGAGCGGTCGCCTTTTTCATTAGACCAAAACACGGTCATGATCAATTTATTTCAAGCTCTTCTAACCATTTCTAAAAGCATATGTGCAAGCACGCCTTGCTCTTCTTTGGATCCGGCCTTCCAAAGTTCCATTAAAACCTTTTCCTCACGGTTACGAGGTTCTTCGTGGTTGGCGAGATAATTTGCAACTAACTCGGCAGTTTTCGCAAGCTTTTCTTCGCTTAACCCCATATTTTCGCCCAGCTCTACTTTTTCTGAGAGGTACTGTTTGAATTGGTTGAAATTCTCTAAAATCTGATCTTTCTCTTCGACGTTAATCTTCGACAGTTCCTGTTTCACTTTATCTTGCATGCCCATAGAAAATAACACTCCTTTGTTTTTGTACACATATCCTGCACTTACTGTAATTAAAGTAAACATGGAAAAATTTATCTTAGCAGAAATGACTTGCGGCTATGAAATCTGGATTTAAGTACATTCTCTCTACATAACGCATAGGATAATTCATTAGTTATGAAAGGGTGGATTTAAATGTATTACGTTCCAAATATGTATCATTATCCGTATCCTCATTATGCTGATATGCCAATGTATAGTTACGGTAGACAATGTGGTTGCTGGACTCTTCCTGTTGAGGTAGATCTTGCAAACAGATTTGATTATTTTCATTCATCCTATGGTAATGACAGTATTGCATTAAAAGATTACGGAGCAGGACCGTTTGTCATTAATATCAATCAAGCTACGCAGCAAAACAATACTTTCCGTACGGCTTTATGGACCGGAGAATACTTGCAAGTTACCTTAATGAGTATCGATGTTGGCGAAGATATCGGTTTGGAAATGCACGCTGACGTTGACCAATTCTTGCGTGTTGAACAAGGTCAGGGTATCGTTCAAATGGGCAAGAGTAAAGATAATTTAAGCTTTGTAAGAAATATTTATGATGATTCTGCGATCGTGCTACCTGCGGGAACATGGCACAATGTAATCAATACTGGCAATGTTCCGCTAAAACTTTACTCGATATATGCGCCGCCTAACCATCCATTCGGGACCGTTCATGTAACGAAAGAAGATGCAATGGCTGCAGAGGAAGGTTACGGTCAGGGCGATTAAAGAGGTGAAAGTCAGGACGATTGATTTAATTGAATGACAGATATTAGAGTGGAAAATGGCTTGGTGAAAAATACGAGCTAATTTTCATGTGATTTTAATGTTAATTTTTAATTCGTGCAAAAACTCCAAATAAATTTCACCCTTTTTTATATGTCATAACTAGTCTATAATTAGAAATAGTAGATAAAATTATGAGAACATAATAACGATAGATTGTGATAGGGGCATAGGGAGAAAAAAGGTGTGATAGGGGGGAATTGTCTCCATCCTTTTTGAAAATTCGGAGCATGGAGACGTTGACATGAATAATAAAGAAAATAAAACAGATATTATTTTAATAGGCGCCGGAATCATGAGCGCGACTTTAGGGACGCTTCTGAAAGAATTGGCGCCCGACTGGAAGATTACAGTATTTGAGAAGCTTGTAATGGCAGGCGAGGAGAGCTCCAATGAATGGAATAACGCGGGGACAGGGCACGCGGCCTTGTGCGAGCTGAACTACACGTCAGAAAAGCCGGACGGGACAATGGATATCAGTAAAGCCGTCAAGATTAATGAGCAGTTTCAGCTGTCCATGCAGTTTTGGTCTTATCTGGTAAACAGCGGTCTGATCAGTAATCCAGAAGACTTTATCATGCCATTGCCGCATATGAGCATGGTGCAAGGAGAAGAAAATGTCGCGTTTTTAAAGAAACGTTTTGAAGCATTGACGAACAACCCTTTATTCCAAGGGATGGAGTTTTCCGATGATCCGGAAAAACTGATGCAATGGATTCCATTGATCATGCAAGATCGAAAGTCGAAAGAACCTATAGCAGCGACCAAAATCGACTCTGGAACTGACGTTAACTTCGGGGCTTTAACGCGCATGTTGTTTGACCACTTAAAGGGTCAAAACGTTGATATGAATTACAAGCATAGCGTTGAAGATATTAAGCGTGCAGAAGACGGCTCATGGGAATTAAAAGTGCGTAACGGCAGCGGGAAACTTGAACGCCACAAAGCGAAGTTCGTTTTTATCGGCGGAGGCGGGGGAAGTCTGCATTTACTACAAAAAACCGGCATTCCAGAATCAAAACATATTGGCGGATTCCCGGTAAGCGGGATATTTTTAGCATGCAATAATCCGGATGTTATCGCTCAGCACCATGCGAAAGTATACGGCAAAGCTAAGGTCGGAGCGCCGCCAATGTCTGTTCCGCATCTTGACACGAGATTTATCGAGAATGAAAAAGAGTTGCTCTTTGGACCGTTTGCCGGCTTCTCGCCGAAGTTTTTGAAAACTGGTTCAAATATGGATCTAATCACTTCGGTAAAACCGAATAACGTCTTAACGATGTTGGCGGCGGGCGCGAAAGAGATGTCATTGACAAAGTACTTGATCGAGCAAGTCATGCTGTCGAAAGAGCAGCGTATCGAAGAATTGCGCGAGTTCATCCCGAATGCGAAAGTCGAGGATTGGGATTTGGTCGTCGCGGGTCAACGTGTACAAGTCATTAAAGACACTGTGGCCGGAAAAGGAACGCTTCAATTTGGCACGGAAGTTATTAGTGCGGAAGATGGGTCGATTGCAGCATTACTAGGTGCATCCCCAGGCGCTTCTACTGCGGTTCACGTTATGCTTGAGATCTTTAATAAATGCTTCCCTGATCATATGGACGAGTGGGAACCCAAACTTAAAGAAATGCTTCCTTCATACGGCGTGTCACTCGGGCAAAACCCGGAGCTGTTAGAAGAGATTCATGCGATGACAGCAGAGACATTGGGTTTGAGAGAAGCAAAGCCGGTTGTCGAAGATGTTTCGGAGGAAAAAACTAGAATAAAAGTAACTACTTGATATAAAAAAGCTTAGTTCGTCACAGTTAGAAAGTGACGACTAAGCTTCTTTTATTTATTTAATGAATCTTTTTCTTCGTCTTCCTCAGTCGCTACCACTTCTTCCTCAAATGAAACTGGTTGCTTTTTCTTCTTTCGGATGAATCCCCAAAGTGCCGCAAGACCAGCTACTATTAACACGCCGAACTTTTTAGCGAAAACTAGAATGACGCCTAGAATTCCTACCTTTTTGGCTACAGCTAATCCCGCGCCGCCTAAGATTAAAGCGTTCAAGCCGTGTTCGGACACTTTATCAGTGGACTTGTCAAAGTCCTCGTATTTGTTGCCGGCTGTTACTTCTAGCTTGGGCAAAATTTGTTCGTTCAGCAACTTTTTATCCGCTTCTCGATTATCCGGGTCAGTCACAAGAACGACTGAAATATTCCCTTCTCTTGTCAGTAAGCGAGTATTATAGTTTAAAAAGGTTTCTTTATTGTCATCTTCTAGTAATAAGGACCAAGTCAGATTATGCGTCTTTTCATCATAATGCGGTTCGATGTCCCATCCGGTTACATAAAAGCGCTCGCCTGATTGGCGGTCTTTATTGGCGTCTTCCGCCCCGTCTTTGTAACTTTTCAATAAAGCTTTAGCGTCGATCTTTTCCTTTTCATCATCTTTGATGTGGCCCGTCTCTTCATAATCGAAAAAGACCGCCCATGTTTGAGATTCGTCCATCGGGAATATGCTTCCGATTTCGTACCCTGAAACAGGATCCCCGTAGTCCATAGACATTTGCTTCGTATTTTCCGCGTCTAAAAAGACGAATTCTGGATCGAGGTCTATCGAAACGATGTCGCCCAAATCTACTGATGTGCCGCCTTCAATCCATTCATAATCACTTTCCGCGCTTACTGTCGTGCCAAACCCCATCAATAATGCAGCCATCATTACAATCAATCGTTTCACGTCGCGACTCCCCCAAATGACTTGTTAGTTTCGTATATTATAGCACGCAACGATTGTGAATTAATACAATTTTTTTAATTAAAATTAAATTTAGTTCTGTGACTTTATGTAGCTGATAATTGGTCAGATTCATCGACATTTGAGGATGAATATAGGTAGTTGAAAAGTCCCGACTCGCAAGCGAATCGTGTTGAGTGCAAGCAAAAAACGTTTATGTGCAATCAAACCTTGACTAAGTGCAAGCAAAACATTTTCGAACATTAAATCAGTCACTTTTTCTAACGATAAAACTCAAATGCCTTCCGCACTGCTTGTCTTCACGATATGAAAAGCCGTCCGGATCTTGATATGTACAGGTTTGATCAATCGTAATTTGTTCAGCAGGGATGCCCGCTAGCTCCAATTGTTTTTTCACGGTTAATTGATTATCGATGTGGTATTTGTTGGTTTTGTCATTGAAATACATAAACTCGTCCGCATAGTCAAGATCTTTAAATTTACGGTACACGTCTTCATCGACTTCGAATTTTTCTTGGCTCAGGGCAGCGCCGATTTGAACGTGGAAATCGTGTGGATCGCATTGTTCAACTTGTTTTAAATGCTCGAACAGTTTCGGTGTAATTTCTTTTACTGTGCCTTGCCAGCCGGAGTGGATGACTCCGATGAGATTTGTTTTTTCATTATAAAAAATGACAGGTACGCAATCCGCTGTGAAGCTGCACAGGACTATGTTCGGTTCGTAAGTATAAAGTGCGTCTGTATCCTGGATGGCGGTTTCTAGCTGCTCAGAACCGCGTCCTATGTCCGTGAGGGTTACTTTGTGGAAGTGGGCACTGTGAGTTTGATTAGCGCATACAAAAGACGCCAGGTCGCATTGTAAAGACGCGGCTAGTTTTTTTCTGTTCATAATTATATTTTCAGGGTTTTCACATGCATGAAGCGCCATATTGTTGTTTTCAAGTTCCGTTTCATCTTTCATTGTCATTCCTGCAATGGAGTTTTCGTAGTTTACGTATAGTTTCGTTTTCATTTCATCACCTATTGCTAATATATCGCATTTGTTGTGCTGATGTATAGGCGAATATAGAGTAATCGGACTAACTAAAACGGATATCCTGCATATAGCGGCTGGCGATCCTGTTATTGATTGCGTACCTTGGCTTCTTTAGAGATGTATATTCATTTATTAAAGGAAAGAAATCTGAAGAGGTTAAAACAATTAAGTAACATTGAACACCTGACATGAAAATACAATTTCAATACTAAACATATTGTTGTTAGAGGGGGGATAGAAAAAATGGTGATTGCAAAAACACATTTAATTCAAATTGATTGGGAAGGATCATACAATCTGAAAGACCTGCCGAATTTAACGAATGTCGTGACTGATTACGGTATTTATCAGATTTATGGGAAACATCCGGTTTACGGTAGCGATGTATTGCTGTACATTGGCAAATCTGATTTTCAGACTCTAGGAAAAAGAATTTCACAAGAAGGTTGGCTCGATACAAATGCCTCGAATAACACTAAGGTTTATGTTGGAAGGTTACATGGTCTGCAAAAGCCGACAAATGAAATGTGGTCAAAAGATATTGATTTGGCTGAACGTTTATTAATTTACGTTCACAAACCTGCTTATAACTCTCGGAGTATATCCTCATTACCCGATTCCGAACTACAGAATATTCATATTCTAAATTGGGGACATCACAGAGATATTTTACCCGAACTTTCAGGATTGAGATGGACTAGTTAGTTAAATCACCTAGAGTATGAAGTGTATAAATGGGAATGAATAATTACTTTCAAACTTTCCAATAACGATTTTCTTATGGCTTAGTGGGTAATCCCAATTATTTTAGAACCTACCGCAGAGCAGAGAATGTTAATTCCTGCTCTACTTTTAGGTCGCTATTCTACTTTAACCATAATTTCATCGACGGCATTATATCCATAGCCTTTTCGATTCCAAAGAGGGGTTAATGGCTGAACTCGGTTAAAGGAATCGGTTGCTTTCGACATGATTCTGTATTCGCCTTTCTCTGCAATTACCCATACATGAGACCAAGATACCCATTTATAGCCCTTATTGTCGCCTTTATTAACCTTCACGTTTGACCAAGTCTGCCCATTGTCTGTACTGACTTCTACTTTTGTTATAGTGCCTTTACCCGTCCATGCAATCCCTTTAATCAAATGCTTACCTGTGTCGAGGATATCCCGATCTAGCGGCTTTTGGATGGTGGAGTTGACATTCATTGTTGTTACGGGCCGGGCGTCCTCGTTCGTCTCTTTATGCGGATAATAAACATAGTCAATAGACTGATAGGGGCCTTTAAAGCTTTGATTAATTACCGTTATTTGCTTTATCCATTTAACAGAAGCCATTGCATACCACTGCGGGACGATTAGTCTCAAGGGAAAACCATGCTTAAATGGAATGGGTTGGTGATTATATTCATAAGCAATTATGGTGTCAGGATGAAGTGCTTTTGCAATCGGCAAGCTCCTGGTAAATGTATATACACGATCTAAATCAGTTCTTTTCCCAAAATCGTATCCTTCAAAGACAACTTCTTTTGCTCCATCTTTAATTCCAGCAAGTTCAAGAAGAGCCCTTAACGGAACTCCTTTCCATGCCCCTTGGCTAATTGCTCCTTTTCCCCATTGTTCACCAAACACTTTAGGTTCAAATAAACTGCGTTTGTTTCCCGCACATTCGAGGACTACGTTAATCGTTTTAGACGGTAATTGAAGGATATCTTGCATGGAAAACAGTGTAGGTGTGTTGACGGAACCGTTTAACGGAATCCAATAGTTAGCGGCAGAAAGCGTTGGATAAGAGAAATGGTTTCGTCGATAAAATAAATGGCTAGGTATTAAATCCGTCTCGATGAATTGGGTCGGCGTTTCCTGATTTTCGGGTTGCAAACTACGCGTAATCAAATAAGGCTTAACGACTTTTTGACTTGAGTAAAATAGAATCTCCTCCTGATTAGGATTTATATGTTTTGTGGAGTGATAATAGTCGATTGGGGGTTCTTATCAGTACTTTTTTTGAATGGATTAAAAAAACCTATCAACCCCACTAACTGGTGCTGTTGATCAGGTTTAACTCATTCAATATTATCTATCAATTCTTCAATCTTTTTTTCATCTACTGCATACCAAAATTTTTTCACAATTATTCCATCGGCGTTTATCAAATATGTTGTTGGATAATAATCAAAATCATATAAATCATTTATTTCACCTTCAGGATCTAATAGCACAGGAAATGATAATCCAAGAGACTCAACAAACTTCTCAACATTTTCAATATTTCTTTCATCGGTAGTCATATTGACTGCAATAATCTCTACATTCTCTGAGTCCTTATATTTTTTATAATAATTCTCCATGTGCGGCATTTCAACTCTACACGGTGGACACCATGATGCCCAAAAATTCAGGAATACTTTCTTGCCTTTGTAGTCGGAGAGTTTAACCATTTCACCAGATAAATTTTTTAATTCAAAATCAGGCGCGACATTATTTTTTTCAGACCCTATTTCAAACTCTGAGCCTTCTTTTTCTAATTTATTAACTTGATCTTTTATTAAACCACTGGGGTACTCCTCTAATTTAACAGATTTATCTTTCCCTACAAAATTAGTTTTAATAGTGATAATAACCATGAAGGCAATAATGAATATTGAAATAATCATACCGACAAATTTTAAGTTCATTAATTTCCCCTCCATGAAATAATTAATTCAATACTTAGTCTACACACGATATGTATACCAAGCAATTTTATACACATGTGGATAATTGATTCAGGTCGTGCAAATAAAAAATACCCACGTGAATTCAAGTGGGCATAGCAAAGCGATATTCTTATTTTGTTTCAATATAAACTTCACCGAGAATTTCCTTCTCTTCATATTGCCCGGTCGTTAGTTCTTTTTGAATAAAGGCAGCGATGTCTTTTTGTTCGATGTCATAGAGCTCTTCGATTTCTCGTGAGAACAGCAATCCTTCTTCTTGGAGTAAGTTGGATAGTGCAGGGACTGCTTTTGCTTGCGGTGCTTCATTCTCGAGAACTTGTGTTAATGCGGTGATGTAGGATTCGATTGGACGTGCCCCGACGATTTTAACGCCTTTGTTATCTTCATTTACTAGAATGATTGTTGGAAACCCTCTGGCTCCCAAGTTTCTTGTCAGTTCGAAATCTTGGTTTAAGAGCGCTTGGCTGCTCGCTTGGTTTGCTTCGCGAATGATTTCTTCGCCGTCTAATCCTAACTCGTTGACGATGTCGATTAATACCTTGTCTTCAGCGATGTTTTGATTAAACGCAAAAACGGCTTCTCTTGCTCGGCGTAAAAATGTGGATGCTAGTTGCTCATTCTTTTTTTGAATCACTTTAAACACGCGAGACGGCGGGTAGGATGATGAAATAGGGTTTTCGAGCCAAACAGTGCCATCGATCGGCATGCGGGAATGGTCTCCGACTTCTCTCCAATGCCCGGCAACGTCAGAAGGTTTGTTAATGCCGTTGCTGGTGTCCGCGAAACCGCCCCATTTTTCCAATAATCCACCCATGATGGTTTGAATGTTTAAATAGTGGCCGTATTGCTTTTCAAAGCGGCGCAGAACAGGTTCAAGCGCCCAGCAATGAGAGCAAATTGGATCCGTTACGTAGTAAAGTGTGAGCTTCTTTTCAGGTGCGTTGAGGTCGATCATCTCCATTTCCGCATCGCCGCCTGGTCCGCAAATACCCGTCTCTAAATCACAAATCATATTGTTATTTTTCATGTCATTAATCCTCCTTTTCTAATATCAGTTTATAGCTAAACTGATGAAAAATCAAGTGTATAGTTTAGCCTTGAATTTTTTTTAGTAAATGAAGCAGTTGTTTCTTTTCTTCATGATCCAAGTTATTGAATTGCTCTGCTTGAAAAAGTTGTTGTTCAGGCACGACCTCGTTATAAAGTTCTTTTCCTTTATTCGTTAATGAGATGTAATTCGTTTTCCACTCTCTGTCACGACGGATTAAATCCATGCTTTCCAACTTGTTCAGTAATTGAGTGATATTTCCTTTTGTGACGACTAGTTTCTCGCCTAATTCTTGTTGAGTAATCGGCTGGCTCTTTCCGACATTGGAAAGTAAATCGAATTGGGCTGCGGTCAAGTTCCAGTTTTTTAGATGTTGATTCGTATATTTAATGTTTTTATTGTAAAATCGAGTGATTCTAAACCATAACAAAATGCCTAGTTTGATATCTTGTTTGGAGGATTTTAAGTGATTTTCCATGGCAATTCACGACCTTTCAAAGTTAAGTGTACAACTGAATGGCCGAATTATAAAGCAGAACCCCGAGTTTTACAGAGGATAAATGGCGTTTTTGTAGAATAGAAGAAAGAAGTATCACTATTGGAGGTTTGAGCGATGCCTTTAGAAATTGTGCGAAATGATCTTACAAAGATGCGTGTAGATGTCATCGTGAACGCGGCAAATAGCGCGCTTCAAATGGGGGGCGGTGTCTGCGGGGCTATTTTTAATGCTGCTGGCGCAGATGAGTTGCAGGCGGCGTGCGATGATATTGGCGGATGTCCGACAGGGGAGGCTGTCATTACTGATGGATTTCAATTGCCGGTGAAGAAAATTATTCATACGGTCGGACCGATTTGGAAAGGCGGCACGGCGAATGAAGAAACGCTTCTTAGAAATTGTTATAAAAACTCATTAGCGCTTGCTGTTGCTGAAGGTTATGAGTCCATTGCGTTTCCGCTAATTTCTTCTGGAATTTACGGCTATCCCAGAGAACAAGCCTTCCAAGTCGCCATGTCGACCATAAGCGAATTCTTGTGCGAGCATGATATATATGTCTATCTTGTTGTTTTCGATAAGAAGGCGTTCGGGATAAGCAAGAAGCTGTTTACATCGATTGCAGAGTATATCGATGAGCATTATGTGGAAGAGCATGAAGCCGCTTATCCTCGAAATCGACGGCAGTTGGAAAGCGAAATTTTGCAGGAATCAGAGGCTTATCCAATCGAAACGCCCGTTATCAAAAGAAGTCTAGATGACGTTTTAGCGCAAATGGATGAATCTTTTTCCAAAAGCTTGTTGCGTTTAATCGATGAAAAGGGCATGACAGACGCGGCTGCGTATCGAAAAGCGAATATCGACCGTCGTTTATTTTCTAAAATCCGCAATTCAGTCGATTACACGCCGCTTAAAAAAACCGTCATTGCTTTCGCGATCGCGTTGGAATTAAACCTTGATGAAACAATCGATTTATTGGCGAAAGCGGGGTACACGTTGTCGCGGAGTTATAAATTCGATGTGATTATTGAGTATTTCATTGAAGAGGAAGTCTATAATATTCACGAAATCAATGAGGTGCTATTTAGTTTTGATCAAGTGTTGTTAGGCGCGTAAAAATGTCGCTTCTGAAGCGACCTATTCGATTTCATAACTTGTTATTCTTAATTTGTAGAGGAAACCGGACGGAGGTTCCGGTAACAAACGAGGAGGCTGACAAATATGAATGCGAATGGAACGGAATTAGTTTTTATTTTAGACAGAAGCGGTTCGATGGCGGGGCTTGAGGCGGATACCATCGGCGGCTATAATGCGATGCTAGCGAAACAAAAAAATGAAGAAGGCGAAGCGACGGTCACTACGGTTTTATTCAACCACGACATCGACTTGCTGCATGACCGTATTAAGATCAAAGGGATTGCGCCGATTACCGAACGGGAATACGAGGTGGGCGGCACGACTGCATTGCTGGATGCTATTGGGTCGACTATCCATAAAATCGGCAATGTCCAAAAGAGAACGAGTGAAGAAGAGCGTGCTGGAAAAGTACTTTTTGTCATCACCACGGATGGAATGGAGAACGCCAGCCGTGAATACGATTATGCGAAGATAAAGGCAATGATTGAGCACCAAAAGGTTAAGTACGGCTGGGAGTTTATCTTCCTCGGTGCCAATATCGACGCATTGGCTACCGCTTCGAAGTTCGGGATTCAAGAAGACTATGCCGTAAACTATCATGCTGACAGCGAAGGCACTCAAGTTAATTTCCAAGCGCTTAATGAGGCTGTTACATCTTTTCGAAAAGGTCAAAAGATAGACCGTCTTTGGAAGGAAAACATTGAAAAGGATTTTGAAAGTCGAAAGTGATGTATTTGAATGAGAAACAGTATCCGTGAAATGGGTACTGTTTTTTATATATATAAAGGTTTTTTAGTAGTGGTACTAGAAGGTGTTAGCAAGTCACGGATAAACTGTGAATGTTTATAAATAGAAGTAAAGGATGGGGGATTTTATGTTCATCGTTAACACAGAGGCAGCGATTTACAAAGACGGTAAGTACTTAATCATCAAGCGGGGGGAAAAGGAAGCGCATGCTGGCGGAGAGCTTTCTTTGGTCGGTGGAAAGGTGGAAATTGAGGAAAATTCTACAGGTGTGTTGGAGAATACAATCATTCGGGAAGTGAAAGAAGAGGTTGGTCTTTCAATAATAGGCAAGCCGCGTTATATACAAAGCACAAATTTTGTCACAGATAACGGATTTCATGTTGTAAATGTAATTTTTCTTTGTGAAGAAGTAGAAGGAGAAGCTCATGCAGTTAGTGCCGACGAGGTGGACGTCGTGTATTGGATGACGCCTGAAGAAGTGTATAACGCAAAAGCACAGGATTATTTGAAAGACAGTGTCGAAATGGCTGAAGCGTTGCGAATTGAAGGGAAAAGAGGACGATGATTTCTACGTAATTGCACTTTTTGCCATTAAAGACAACCACCAGTTGTATTGGATTTCTTCACTAGGTATCTATGTGTTCAGCTTTATAGCTGGTTTTTCAATCGGGAGGTCAGGAGACTGTTACACGATTTGAAAACAGAAAAGAAGCCCCGAAGATTTTGGGGGCTTGGCGCAATAGTACTTTGATTTATTGATCAAATCTGGGCGACACCTGTATTAATAGCAGCATCGCTAACAGCTCTAGAAACTGCATCTACAACTCGTGGATCGAAAGGATTGGGAATAACATATTCTTCAGTTAATTCCGCTGGGGTAATTAACGAAGCAATGGCGTATGTTGCGGCTAATTTCATTTCATCATTAATATCTTTAGCTCTAACATTCAATGCGCCCTTGAAAATACCAGGAAAAGCCAAGACGTTATTCACTTGATTGGCGTAATCCGATCGACCGGTTGCGATGACCCGAACTCCGTATTCTCTGGCCTTATTAGGAAGAATTTCTGGAATCGGGTTTGCAAGTGCAAAAACAATCGGGTCTGGATTCATGCGTTCGACTAATTCTTTCGTTAAAATATTCGCTACCGAAACACCGATGAATACGTCCGCATTATTTAATGCATCCTTCAATGTCCCTGTTTCTTCGCTCGAATTTGTTATTTCAGCAATATGTTCCTTCTGTTCATTCATCCCATGCGGACGATTTTTATAAATAATTCCTTTTGAATCGCACATCATTATATTTTTGACACCGAGGGAGATAAGCAAGTTTGTAATCGCGATACCTGCAGCGCCTGCTCCATTCACAACGATTTTTATCTCTTGCATTGTTTTATTCACTAATTTTAAAGCGTTCATTAGACCAGCGGAAACAACGATTGCTGTACCATGCTGATCATCATGAAATACCGGGATATCGCATTCTTCACGCAGTCGTTTTTCAATTTCAAAACAACGCGGTGCGGATATGTCTTCAAGATTGATACCGCCGAAAGTGGGGCTTAGTAATTTAACGGTTCGAATAATTTCTTCTGTATCAGTTGTATCTAAGCAAATAGGAAACGCATCGATATCCGCAAACTTTTTAAGTAGCAATGCTTTTCCTTCCATCACAGGCAGTGACGCGGCCGGTCCAATATCACCAAGACCTAAAACAGCAGTGCCGTCCGTTACGATGCCAACTAAATTCCCTTTAATTGTATAATCGTACACTTTGGTAGGGTCATTATGGATTTCGACACAAGGATCTGCAACGCCAGGTGAATAAGCTAAGCTCAAGTCGACATCGTTTTCCAATGGAACCTTAGATTTAATCTCCATTTTCCCTCTATGCTTTCGATGGACCTCTAATGCAGTTACACTTTCCATATAATTAACCCTCTTTTCCATTGATTTATTTGTTTAGATGAATAATTATTACCACATCTAAATTTTAAATACAAGTGCATGATTCCGAAAATTTAAAAAGAAAGCGAGTTTGCGATTTTTTAAAATCCGAGTTTTTTACGAACGTCTGCAGAATACGTTTGGCTGACAGGCAACACAGTTCCGTCCTTTAATGTAATTTGAATGTTTGAAGCAAAGTCACGCGAAATTTCCATGATATGCGATATATTCACGATATAGGATCTATGGATTCGTATAAAACTAGTAGGAAGCTGAAGCGTTAAATCTTTTAACGTATAGATTGATTGATAACCCTCGTTATTTGTATAAAACCAAGTCTTTTTTTGCAAGCTCTCTATATGAGAAACTTCTTCTATTGCAATTGGACACCAAAGGTCCTCATTTCTCCCTGTTAAAAAGGTGAGCGGTTGCTGTTTAGTAAACGAATGTGTTGCAGGCAAAATAATAATTAATGCCCCTTCTTTCTCCTCTATACGGATAGGATAGCCAATTCCGTAGTAGGCAACTCCGAAAATTGAATCATCTACGAGTTTTTCTACTTTACACTTTTTCTCGATAACTGTTTCAGCGACACTTCCTTTCTCTATCATTTGTCCTTTTTGAATGCGAATATCATGTGCGCCAGAAATGTATTGCGAATAAGCGTTATCAGTGGCAACAACTATGGAAGCATCGTACGGAATCCAATCTTTCATTAAACTGACCAACTGTTGTAATCCTTCATTCGTCATACTAATTCCTCCTTCAGTTTTAAGAAGCTAAACACTCGTCAACTCTTTCATCCTGATATAAGCGGTTCTGTCGGCAATTATGCGATTCTATCAAAACATTGTGACAGATTAAAAATTCTGTTATATAGTAGTATATATCAACAACAACTGTTATGGAACAGTTTATTTAAATAAAAAATATTGGAGGATGATTTGTATGTTAAACAGAGAAGAGCAAGCTAAACAATTAGAAGAAAGCTGGAGAAATGATGGTAGATGGAATGGCATTGAGAGATTATACACAGGTGAGGATGTCGTAAAACTTAGAGGTTCTATTCAAATTGAACATACGCTTGCAAAAAAAGGAGCAGAGCGTCTATATAAATCGATTCATGAAGAAGATTTTGTCAATGCGCTCGGTGCATTAACTGGAAACCAAGCTGTTCAACAAGTGAAAGCCGGTTTACAAGCAATCTATTTAAGTGGCTGGCAAGTTGCAGCCGATGCGAATCTAGCAGGTCAGATGTACCCCGATCAAAGTTTATATCCAGTTAATAGCGTTCCGAAAGTTGTAGAGCGCATTAACCAAGCACTGCAACGGGCTGACCAAATCGATCATTCAGAAGGAAGAGAAGACGGATTCGATTGGTTTGCGCCGATTGTAGCAGACATGGAAGCGGGATTTGGCGGCCCATTGAACGTTTTTGAACTCATGAAAAGTATGATTGAAGCGGGTGCGGCTGGTGTTCACCTTGAAGATCAACTCGCATCGGAAAAGAAATGCGGTCATTTAGGCGGGAAAGTATTACTGCCGACACAAAACGCTGTACGCAACTTGACGGCTGCTCGTCTAGCGGCAGACGTGTTGGGTGTACCAACAATCATCATCGCAAGAACGGATGCCGACGCTGCAGATATGGTGACAAGTGATATCGACCCAGTGGATCAAGAATTTATCACAGGTGAACGGACACCAGAAGGGTTCTTCCGTACAAAAGCGGGTATTGATCAAGCGATTGCAAGAGGGTTAGCTTACGCTCCTTATGCAGATCTTATCTGGTGTGAAACCTCAACACCGAATCTAGAAGAAGCACAACAGTTTGCGGATGCGATTCATGCAAAGTTCCCAGGTAAGCTGTTAGCGTACAACTGTTCACCATCATTCAACTGGAAAGCAGCGCTTTCCGATGAGGAAATTGCAAACTATCAAAGAGAACTAGGGAAAATGGGTTACAAATTCCAGTTCGTAACACTTGCAGGATTCCACTCGTTGAACCACGGCATGTTTGAACTTGCGCATGAATATAAAAATAACGGCATGGCCGCATATTCTAAACTGCAAGAAGCTGAGTTTGCGAGCGAACCGAAAGGATATACAGCAACGAGGCACCAGCGCGAAGTCGGAACTGGCTACTTTGATGAAGTATCGCAAGTGATTTCAGGTGGAACTTCATCTACAACGGCTATGAAAGGTTCTACTGAAGAAGCGCAATTTGCTTAATCGTTAATCGGAAATAATAAAACTTCCACCCCTTAAAAAGGGTGGAAGTTCATAAAAATTGGAGGAGATCATAATGAGAGGAAAAGAAAACGTTAAGATGTCTGTAGAGAAAGAATGCCCGGAATGCGGAGAGAAATTTACCGAAAAAATTGAATCAGTCGTATATGAGTGTGAACGTTGTATCGGTAGGCATGACCAATAAATAAAGCGTCTCTATTCCTACTAAAAGGATATAGAGACGTTTTTAACATTGTCGAAAGTAAAATAATGTAGGGGGATAAAAAGATGCCAAATTATGTTGATGTTAACGATCTTCAAGTTTCGCAATTACTCTATGAATTCGTTAATTCAGAGGTGTTACCTAATACCGGACTCGATCAAAAAAAGTTTTGGTCAGATTTCAGCACACTGATTCATGAACTATCACCGGAAAATAAGCAATTATTAGTGGAACGCGATAAATTACAAAAACAGATTAGTCGATGGCATACAGAACATCAAAAGTCCTTTGACTTTGAAAAGTATAAAGCTTTTCTGATGGAAATCGGCTATCTTGAACCAAAAGTTGAAGAGTTTAAAGTGTCGACAACCGATGTAGACAGTGAAGTCGCTATACAAGCCGGGCCGCAGTTAGTTGTACCAGTAGACAATGCCCGTTATGCGCTGAACGCTGCAAATGCTCGTTGGGGGAGCCTCTACGACGCGCTTTACGGAACAGACGCAATTAGCGAGGATAATGGAGCAGAAATTGGCGGAAAATACAATCCTGTCCGCGGCAATAAAGTAGTCGCCTTTGCGAACCAATTTTTAGACGAACATGCAGCATTAGCGGATGCTTCCCATACGAATGTGGAGAAATATGCAATTGTTGACGGTAAATTGTCAGCGAAACTTAAGGGAGGGGATAAAGCAGGGTTGAAAGATGCCGAGAAGTTGGTAGGGTATCAAGGAAATCCCCAAGAACCAACAGCTATATTATTGGTGAATAACGGCCTGCATATTGAAATTCAAATTGATCGTGCGCATCCGATTGGTAAAGACGATGCAGCGGGTGTAAAAGACGTTTATTTAGAAGCGGCACTCTCAACACTTATGGATTGCGAAGATTCTATTGCTGCGGTCGATGCGGAAGATAAAGTAGGTGTCTATCGCAACTGGTTAGGTTTAATGAAAGGGGACCTGACGGCTACTTTTGAACGGGGTGGCAAAACGATTACACGTACATTAAACCCGGATCGCGCGTATACATCTCCAAATGGTGAAACGATTACATTATCTGGCCGTTCTCTAATGTACGTTCGGAACGTAGGGCATTTAATGACCAATAGTGCAATATTGGATAAAGAAGGAGAAGAAGTTCCGGAAGGGATTCTTGATGGGGTCATGACATCGTTAATTGCTAAACTTAACTTATCTCATCCGGAATTTAAAAACTCTAATCACGGTTCGATTTATATTGTAAAACCAAAAATGCATGGATCTAAAGAAGCGGCCTTTGCAAATAAGCTGTTTGACCGCATTGAAGATATCGTGGATTTAAAGCGAAATACATTGAAAATTGGCCTCATGGATGAAGAACGGCGTACATCGCTGAACTTAAAAGCGTGTATCAATGAAGTGAAAGAAAGAATCGCATTCATTAACACAGGGTTTTTAGACCGTACGGGTGATGAGATTCACACGTCTATGGTGGCAGGCGTAATGATGCCTAAAAATGAGATGAAAACAGCAAATTGGTTAAAGGCTTATGAAACATCGAACGTAGCTGTTGGAATTGATAGCGGGTTACCTGGCCATGCACAAATTGGTAAAGGCATGTGGGCGATGCCAGATTTAATGTCTGCAATGTTAGAACAAAAAATTGCCCATCCAAAAGCTGGCGCGAATACTGCGTGGGTGCCTTCTCCAACGGCAGCAACGTTACATGCGCTTCATTACCATCAAGTGGATGTCGGGGAAGTCCAAAAGGGAATCGAAAGTTCGTTGGATTTAAGAGATGAGATTCTACAAATTCCGTTAGTCGAAAAGCCAAATTGGTCTCCGGAAGAAATTCAAGAAGAACTCGATAACAATACCCAAGGGATTTTAGGTTATGTCGTGCGATGGATAGACCAAGGTGTCGGTTGTTCGAAAGTGCCAGATATAAATGATGTTGGATTGATGGAAGACCGCGCCACACTACGGATTTCAAGTCAGCATATCGCAAACTGGCTGCACCACGGAGTTTGTTCAAAAGAGCAAGTAATTGAAACGATGAAACGCATGGCAAAAGTGGTGGATGGACAAAATGCCAATGATCCATTATACCGTCCGATGGCACCTAACTTCGCCGACTCTGTCGCATTTTCCGCTGCATGCGATTTAGTCTTGCAGGGGATAGATCAGCCAAATGGCTATACTGAACCAATTTTACACAAACGTCGAATTGAGGCGAAAGCGAAGGAAAGAATCATCGTTTAATTCTTTAAATTGATCTCTATCGCCTAATAGGGATAGAGACTTTTTGCGTGAAATTAGAATATTGGATTTTTTGTAATCCCTAGCGTATAATAATAGTAGAAGTGCATAACATGAAAAAGACCGGGTGCGCTAACATCCGGCTTCACAACTACTAACCGCAAGAAGAGCGGCTGGTCCGTTAGGTGTAGAAATAACCGTCCGAACCTAGTCACGGGGGACGGTTATTTCTTTTTCATTTGGAAAAAGAATACCGATAACAATATGGTTATAATCGTCAGCCATACAACGGAAAGTTGCATTAGCAAACTGAATAACTCAAAAGTTGTTATCATTGGCATCACCCCCCTTTAAGGGAAGTAACCAACCGCCCACCCTGCTTTCGTAATTGTCATTCTATTCTATCATATTAGAAGCATATACTCTAATTCTACCTCGATTATTATCACAATCTTTCGTCAGCTTTGTCCCTATTATTCCTGAAGCCACAGTAGCCAATATAAGCGATTTTAGTGTAATCAGGTATTCTATGACTCCTATACCCGTTGATTAACCTCAGAATGCATGCTGTGAGGTCGGTTTTTGAGTACATTTATAAAAAATACGGGTTTTTACTATGTAAATCAATCATTTTTTCATAGTTAATTTCAAAGCATATTTATCGACTATAATGAATTTTTCCAAGAGTCGGCGTAATTTGGCGCCGATTTTTTTATTTGCAAAAAATAGGGGGAGGAGAGGGGATCTGAATGGTTCTCTAAACCTCCTATTTACGATGTTTACAAAAATAGTTACATGTTTACAATTATGTATACAAGTGTACACAATAAAGAATACAAGTATACAAACCTGTACACATCAATAGGTGACGCGTGTGTACGATATTGTAATCTTGTATACATCAATGTGAACACATTACAGTTGTGTGTTAAATCTTTGCTAGTCATTGACCTTCTAATAGAAGTTCGATAAAGTTTATATAGTAATCTAGGTTAATAGAGAGGATGTTTTATTTTGACAAATTCGCGCATTGCAGCAGTTGACGTAGGAAATGATTCACTAAAAGCTATTTTCGGAAAATTAGAAGCAGAACTTAACATCCCGAATGTTATTGCACAGGATATCGAAGATCGTCCAGTTATCGGAATCGAAGAATTAGATAAACAAGAATCGGTTGATGGAATTCATATTCGTTTGCACTCCCCTGCACTAAAAGACAACAATTCGATTTACCGTGTTGGAAACTTGGCGGCGAAAAGCGGAAATTCTACTGAACTTGATCCAGGGAGCAACAAGTCTGAAGAAGATCAAACGCTTGTCATGTTATTTGCGGCACTGGCATTGGACGCGGCTCGAGAAGAGAATAATGAAGTTTTCAAACGCAAAGATAATGTCATCGAAGCTACTTACACATTAGGAACAGGACTTCCGCTGAGAGAAGTGAAAGAAGGGAAAGACGTTGGTTATCGTTCCCAATTGCTTGGTTCTGTTCACCAAGTAGAGTTTTTAGTGACACCTAAATATCAAGGAATTAAAGTGAATATCAAATTTGACGAAGTTAAAGTCTATCCGGAAGGATTCGCAGCGTTTATAAACCTTGTCATGGACAATGATTTGAATGTTATCAATAAAGAATTGATCGACAAACAAATCCTGATTCAAGATATTGGCGGCCTTTCAACAGATGTAGCAGTTATTAAAAACCGCAAAGTAGATGATGATAAGGCGCAAGGATTTAACTTGGGCGTATCGGAGTCGCTTGATGCGATTCGCGAAGAAATCTATGCTCGACATGAAGTTGAGTTGGATAGCCGGGCGGATGTAGTGGATATTCTCACGCGTAAGAATGACCGCAATCACATCATGGTGAGAGGTAGCCGTACAAACGTGCATGATATCGTAGACCGGATTCTCTTGGATTTAGCGAAAAAGCAATACCGTCACTTGCGGAATACTTGGGCAAGAAATTCACAAACTGAAATTTGCTATTTCATCGGTGGAGGGTCGATTGTTCTTAAGGATTACCTGAAGACGTTGAATAATAGCTTAGACGGCTATAACATCGATTTCTTTGAAGATGAAAAAGAGAGTGTTTGGATGATGGCGAATGCCTATTATAAACTGATTACAGATTTCGCTAAAAAGAATCAAAAAGCACAACCGAAAGCAGAAGAAAAAGTAGCGGCTAAAACTAAATAGGGTGATTGTGCATGAATGAAAAAGGATTAAAAAGGGGTCAACCCATTACGTTTCGAATTCCTTCCGACACATCAGATCACACATTACGAGAATTGCAAAAACTGAAAGAAGTTGAAAGAAGAAACTTCTCCAGTAAAATTGCAGAGTTTGTGATTTATGGGGTGAATGATTCTCTATTAAAACACCGAGAAGCCATTGTCATTCCGCTGCCAAAAGGGTTGTCGAAAGCGCAACGAGATTGGTTGAAACACGAACATTCCGAGGCGCTTCTCGGGAGCATTGTCTATCAGCTCTTGTCTGATCCGAACCGTACGGCAGCCCTCTTTGCATCCCTTAACAGTAATGCATTAGAAGTGGATGAAGCCTTGTATCTTCAAGAAGAAACAGCAGCCACCGTCGAACCGGTAACGAATGATTATCGTGACATAGATGATGATTTAGATAATTTTGACTGGACCCAGGTGACAAAGAGCGAGCCTACGCCAGTTGAAGAAGAAATCGATCCACTTGCCGATTTTCTTGCTCAAATGAATAAGTGATAATCACACACGAAAACTCAGCAATTTCAATATTGCTGAGTTTTTTGTCTATTTATTGGTATACTCATAAAAACACTGTTAATCGGAGTGGATAAAGATGAATGAACCGAAGAAGATTCGAGAGCGTGGAATAACGATTGGACGGCTTTCTGTTGGAGCGAAAAACTGTATTACAGATGTGGAAGGTGTGAAGGTCGGGCATGTCACGATTGATAAACCTTTGGATGGAGAGGAATACGCCGCGACTGGCGTGACAGCTATTTTGCCGCACGGAGATAATTTATTCCGAAATAAAGTTGTCGGCGCGACTTATGTATTGAATGGTTTTGGTAAAACAACGGGGCTTGTCCAATTAGAAGAATTAGGTCTCATTGAATCGCCGATTATGTTAACGAATACATTTGGAGTTCCCGCGGTGACTCATGGGACGCTTCAATATATGTTGGAAGAAACCCCTGAAATTGGCGACGCGACTGGGACAATTAATATTGTTGTCGGGGAGTGCAATGACAGTCGATTGAACGCGATACGCGCGCTTTCGGTTCAACCAAAAGACGCTATAGCTGCAATTAAAGCAGCAACTACTGATTCTTCATTGGAAGGTGCGGTCGGCGCTGGAAAAGGGATGATTTGTTTCGGCTATAAAGGCGGGATTGGTACTTCATCTAGAGTTGTTAAAGATGATAGGTCGAAGAATAATTATACAATTGGTTGTCTCGTTCTAAGTAATTTCGGCGAAAAAGAGGACTTTCAGATTGAAAAGTATAAGTTGGATGATGAATCAGAAGTTCCGGCTTATCCCCAATCAGCAGACGGGTCAATCATGATTATTTTGGCTACCGATGCTCCAGTCGATAGCAGGCAGTTGCGAAGAATAGCGAAAAGGTGCGGTATCGGGCTTGGCAAGACCGGCAGCCACTTCAGCAATGGAAGTGGAGACATTGTCATTGCTTTTTCGACAGCACGTAAAATAAAGCATACCTCCACGGGAAGTGTCGAAAGCAGTTTTCAATTAAGAGAAGATCACGCGATTATGAATGATCTTTTCCTTGCGGCCACTGAAGTTACCGAAGAAGCGATATTAAATTCTTTGTCGCAAGCTGTAACCACAACCGGTCGAAAAGGGAATATAGTTCATGCCTATCCGTTTTGAGTGTACTGAATACACAGGATGATTATAAAGCAGCGTCTAAAAAAATGTAAGCGCTGTTTTTTATCCAAATGAAAATGTTTCCATTACTGGTTTCCGGGGGAAAGTAGAGTGAGGTGTTGGTTATGGAAAAAGTATTATATCTCGTGCGTCACTGCGAGGCTGAAGGGCAGTGTCCGCATGCGAAATTGACGCCAGAAGGAAAGGTGCAAGCTGAGAAACTAGTGTCGTTTTTCGGTGATGTCGAGATAGATAGAATCATATCAAGTCCCTTCGTTCGCGCTAGGTGCACGGCAATGCCGATTGCCGAATCGAAAGGACTGTGTATTGAACAAAATAGTGATTTGACCGAGCGCGTGCTTAGCTCACAAGATGAAAAAGACTGGATAGGAAAATTAAGAGACAGTTTTTCGGATGTCCATTTAAAATATAAAGGCGGCGAGTCTTCGATAGAAGCAATGACTCGCGCCTATAAAGTCGTGAAAGAATTGGAAGTTGGCTCTCGTACGGTCATTGTGACGCACGGAAATCTGATGACATTATTGTTAAGATGTTTTGATAAGAGGTTTGGTTTTGAAGAATGGCGGGATCTCACAAATCCTGATGTCTATCGTATAACATTTCATACTGGAGAAGTTTCTGTAGAACGAATTTGGGATTGACGCTCTTTATTATAAAAATCATTAAAAAGAATAGCCGCCCGGTAAATAAATTGCCGGAGCGGCCTCAAGTGTTTCTAAAAACCATGGTTTAACACTCTCGCCAACTTTATGTAAATTTACAATTATTTTACATTGCATTAACACTTCTTTAACACTGTGTAGATATAGTTAAGAAACAGTAGTAATAGAAATTAAAAAGAGTTGCTACCTATAACTAATGGGACATGCTCTTAATTCGGAAAAAATATTGAGAAAGTTGGGATGATCATATGAAGTTTGTATCGATGAATTTTGACGGAATGAAAGGGTGCAGACGTCTCCTGCACTACTTTAAATAGCTTTGATGAGATGAAAAAGACGACCTCAGAGACGAAATAAAAATAAACACTAGCTGAAAAGGGTGAAAAAATGCTTGCTCAAAATGATTCGAAAATTATAGATGATTTACTTCAATTGATTATCGAAGGAAAGTATAAAGAAAATGATCGGCTACCCTCGGAAAATGAATTGGCAATTTATTATAATATGCCTCGGATCAATGTGAGAAACGCATTATTAAAATTGGAAGATATGGGTTACATTTATTCAAAGCAGGGAAAAGGTCGGTTTTTGAAGCCTAAAAAGCATCAGTTAGAATTGAATCTTACAGGAAGTAAAAGTTTTACCGAGGCAATGAAACATGCGGGACATGATTTGGAAACACAGAATCTCGGGTATGTAAAAGTTCCTTATGATGAAAAAATCTATTCCAAACTACAAGTAGGGCAGGATGATGAAGTGATTAAGATTTCACGTCTTCATATTGTTGACTCACAACCCACTGCTCTACATATTTCATATGTTTCAAAATCTGTTTTCCCGAGAATTGAGCGAGATGGCGACAATATTCAATCAATGTTCTCTTATTATGCCGATCAAGGCTATACGGATTTTTCAAGCAATAAAGGTTGTGTAAGTATTTCATTTCCAACGAGTGTGGAACGTGCGCTATTCGAGTGTGCTGCACTGGTACCGTTATTGGTTGTTGAAAGTGATTGCATTGAAGCCAATCAAAATAGGGTTCTGGGCTATACAAAAATTATTTATCGTAGCGACTTATTTACATATGTCATTGCGGAAGACTAAACAAGTAAAAACCTTATCCTTGGATAAGGTTTTTTGTTTCTCTATCTTTACATTCCTTTAACAATCTTTTTTACAAACCCTTAACACCACGCAACTTGGCAACAAGATAAGCTTGTGTTGTAAAGGAGTGAGATGATGAATCGACGCAGACGAACGGCAATTCTAATCGACGGCTCACCTAGTTTTGCAAAAGACTTAGCTCGTGAAATTGAACGTAACTATGCTGTTCGAATTTTGTCAGAACCGCAACATGCGTTAACAATGATCAAGTTGAGGGAGACAGCCAAAAATTCACTTTTTTATCTTGGTGAAGTGTTAGTGACTGAAACAAAGGTGCAAATCAACAATAAAATAGGAATTGGCATCGTGGTGGGCAATGAAGAAGAACTTTCCTATGAGTTGGCAGTGATTGATGCAGCATACCAAGGCGCGTTAAAGGAAACTAAAAATTGGACGTTACTTTTTGAAGAAGAAGAAAGACGAATTCGTGAAAATAAAACGACTAGAGAAAGAGCAATTTTAAAAACGAAAGTTGATTTTGAAATGATGGATGTCGAATGATGAAACTTAAATTCAAACTAGGAGTGAGATCATGGCCATTGACTTAGTACACGATACACAAGAAGTTTTTCGTACTTTCCTTCATTGCATGTCAAGACCCGGAACGATAAAAAATATTGAGGAAATTGGAAGACCGATTGGACAACACGAATATTGCCAGCATTCAATTTTCGTTAGTGCAATCACATTGTTGGATGCGGAGACGCGTTTTCATGTCGTTGGCGAACAAGCTGATCTGATTGAAGAATTTCTTTCATCCTTTACCTATTCAAAAGTTGTAGATCTTCAAGCAGCAGATTATATCTTCATTATGAAAGATGCTAAAAAACAAATGATAAAAGAAGTTTTTAAAGAGGCGAAAAAAGGCACATTAACGAATCCGCAGCAGTCCGCAACCATTCTAATTGAAACAGATAGGTTGTCAAATGGAAATCAGCTTACGTTAGAGGGTCCAGGAATTGCGCATACGCAAAACGCTGAAATAGTTGATAGTGAGTTTTGGATAGCTGAAAGAGCGGAAGCCATGAAAGAATATCCGCTTGGCGTAGACATCATCTTAATCGATCGAAAAAGCAATATCATGTGCCTGCCTAGAACGACGATTATTCACAAGCGCGAGGTGTACTAATGGCTTATGTAGCTGTAAAGGGCGGCGCTGAAGCGATAGAGGAGTCGATTAAGCGCCTGACTTATGAACGCATCCATGCGAATGAACTATTGGAACTCGAAACGATTACGGCGACTATGCGTGGAATGGTTGACCAAGTCATGTCTGAAAGTAGCCTATACTCGGAGTTTTTGGCAGCAATTGCGATTAAACAGTCGGAAGGCAATGTGGAAGAAGCCGTATTTTTGTTGCGAGCTCATCGTTCAACTTTGCCGAGGACTTATTATACACGGGTTGTCGAGACAAATACAATGGCTGTCGAACGGAGAATATCAGCGAGTTTCAAGGATATCCCGGGAGGACAAATATTAGGGGCTTCCTATGATTATACGCATCGATTAATGGACTTTGATTTGATTGGAGAATCAAAAGCAGGGATGAAAGAGTGGGTGTCGCAATTTTTGAGCGAGGAAATTGAAACAACAACTAATCCCGACTTAACCACACTACCAAAAGTTGTTGAGTATCTTCGTGGGGAAAAGTTGTTTTCTCAAATTGAAGACGACAACACGGAACCGATAGACGTAACAAAACAGAGTCTTCAGTTCCCGACGACACGCAGTGAGCGATTGCAGGTGTTGACGAGAGGACAAACCGGTGCTGTTACATCGCTAGGGTATGCGGCCATTAGAGGATTCGGTCAAGTCCATCCAACAGTCGGGGAGTTACGTGTAGGCAAGTTGCCGCTTTGGATTAGCCATCCAACCGAACAATCGGATGATGAAGAAAATGATTATTATATCGGTGAAATCAAAGTGACAGAAGTGGAATCGTTTGTACCGGTTTCTGTTCAAAACGAGAACAATACAGAAGAAATGGAATTTGAAATCGGCTATGGCATTTGTTATGGACAAAACGAAACGAAAGCCATTGCGATAAGCATTTTAGATCATAGTTTAGAAGTTGGGAAGAAAGAATATCCAACACAGGATGAAGAATTCGTACTGCTCCACATAGATTCGGTAGAGTCTAGCGGTTTTATCTCACATTTGAAATTGCCGCATTACGTGACATTTCAATCCAAGCTCGATAGCATGCGAAAAATAAAAAAGGAGTCTGAAAAATAATGCAGTTGCAAACACACTTCGCTTTATTTGATGAAGGTTCCAAAAAAGAAATACGAAGAGCTATTTTAAAAGGGGTAGCCATTCCAGGCTATCAAGTGCCATTCGCTTCAAGAGAGATGCCCATTGCTCGCGGTTGGGGGACTGGCGGCCTTCAAATCACATTATCGATAATCGGAAAACAAGATGTCTTAAAAGTGATTGATCAAGGATCCGATGAATCGGTCAATGCGGTTAACATAAAGAAACTTGTCAATAAAACAACTGGCGTTAAAACGACAATCGAAACAAGCGAGGCGACAATCATTCAGTCTCGACACCGTATTCCAGAAGTTCCTTTGACGGAAGAGCAAATTATGGTGTTACAAGTTCCAATTCCTGAACCTTTGCGCTGGGTTGAACCGAGTGAATTCAAGACGAAAAAACTTCATGCTGAAAATGATTACAGCGGTGCATGGCTCATGTTGTTTGAACAAATTATGAAGTATGGAAAAACAGCCACGGATGCAGATCATCCTGTACTTGTACATGACCGATATGTTATGGCGCCTAGTCCAATTCCGCGATTCGATAATTCGAAAATTCATCAATCGGAAGCTTTGATCTTGTTTGGCGCTGGTAGGGAAAAGAAAATCTATGCGATTCCTCCCTACACAAATGTTGTGTCGCTTGCATTTGAAGACTACCCATTCGAAGTCGAAACGTTTGATGGTAAACAATGTCGATTGTGTTCTGCAACGAATGTATTTCTTGATGAATTGGTAAATCAGGAAACAGGCAGCACTGAATATCAATGCAATGATACTAGCTATTGTCTATCCATGTTGAACGAAGACGGGATTACTGCAGAAGTGGAGGTCGCACATGCACGATAAACCAATCTTACAAGTAAGGAATTTGAAGAAACAGTACGGACCAGGTTGCGCCGACTGTGCGGATCCGGCGAATAGAATCATCGAGAAGAACCATTGCCCTAAGTGCCAAACCGTTTATGCTTGCCGTAATATTTCATTCGATTTACATGAGGGCGAAATACTGGGTATCGTCGGAGAAAGCGGAAGCGGAAAGTCGACGCTGATGAAGTGCCTGTATTTCGATGAAGCTGTAACAGACGGGAAAGCCTTTATTCGTTCGTATCAAGGTGGGCAAACGAATATTTTTGAAGAGTCATCTCAACAACACCGATTTATTCGAAATTATATCCTTGGGATGGTGTACCAAAATCCAATACTTGGATTAAAAATGGATTTTTCATCTGTTGGAAATATTGCTGAAAAGCTTATTGCAGCTGGGGACCGTAGAGTAAAACGCATGGAAGAAAGAAGCAAAGAATTACTTGAACATGTTCATATTCCTATAGCCCGTATGAAAGATGAACCAAAGAAGTTTTCGGGCGGGATGCAGCAACGTGTTCAGATTGCAAAAGCGCTGTCCAATAATCCGCCGATTTTATTTTTGGATGAAGTTACAACAGGTTTAGATTTATCGGTACAGGCAAGTGTTCTTGATCTGATTAAAAGAATTCAAAGAGAACTTGGAATAAGCATGCTTGTTGTATCACATGATCTAGCAGTTATTCGGATGTTGGCAAACCGTACCATTGTCATGCTTAACGGAGAAATTATTGAACAAGGGTTAACTGATCAAATATTGGAAGATCCACAGCATGCGTATACGCAACAGCTAGTTTATTCATTAATTTAAAGGAGTGCTTCTGTGTACATTCTGATAAATGGCCAAATTATTATGGAAGAACAGATACTTGAAAACCATGCAGTCGTGATTAGTAATGACCGAATCCAAGAAATTATCCCGGCGAAGGATATTGCCATGTACAGTGGCTATTCGCTAATCGATGCACAAGGCGGATATATCTCACCGGGATTCGTAGACATCCATTCGGATTATATCGAAGGAATTATTTCCCCGAGACCGACTTGCTTAATGGATTTTAAAATGGGTATTCGGGAAGCTGAACGAATCTTAGTGAGCCATGGGATTACAACAATGTTTCACTCCCTCTCGATTTATAAGGGCAATGGATTTGCACCTAAACCGATACGCAGTCCAGAAAACGTGAATCGACTTATCGATGCCATTAATGACACATCGACGAGTGAGCATTTAATCAGGAATCGTACTCACGCCCGCTTTGAAATCGACAATATTAATGAGGTAGAGCGTTTCACCAAAAACGTTGCAGAAGGAAAAGTTCACTTGATATCCTTCATGGATCATACACCGGGACAAGGACAATACCGAGACTTGGAAATCTATCGTAAGACATTACAGGGATTCAATGAACTATCTGATGAAGAGTTGGACAAAATCATTGCGGGTAACGTGAACACAGAAAAAATCACACTCGAACAAATCAAGGAGATTTCTCGAATCGCGCTAGATAACAAGATTGCGATTGCGTCGCATGATGACGATGACATAGAAAAGTTATCGCTCGTAAAAAGTTTCGGTACAACGATTAGTGAGTTTCCAACGACGTTAGAAGTTGCGAAAAAAGCCAATGAAATGGGTTTATGGACGATTGCAGGAGCCCCGAATGTGTTGCTTGGAGGTTCTCACTCTGGAAACTTATCGGCAGCAGAGGCTATTCAGAAACGGACAATTGATATTTTATGTAGCGATTATTATCCGGCTGCATTGCTTCATTCTATTTTCAAATTAAATGAAGAATACGGACAGGACCTACATGAAATGTTCCAGCTCGTTACACTGAATCCCGCAAAAGCTGTTCAAATGGATGAGGATATTGGGTCCATTAAAGAAGGGAAAAAGGCAGATATCATTATTATTGAAAAAATGGACGATGGATATCCGATGGTTACGACATCAATAGTGGATGGAAAACTAATTACAAGGACGGTGTACCGCGTCGATGCAAACAAAGGAACTTCATTTAACCGAGAAGCCTTATATTCATGACAATGTTGAACTGAAAAACACTCAACTTGGTGCATTTACAGAAATCGGACTGTACAATTTCATCGAAAATGCCACGTTAGATGATTATTCATACACGGGGCAGTTCTGTTTCATACAAAATTCGAAAATCGGAAAGTTTGTCAATATCGCTGCAAAGACTCGAATAGGACCAACAGATCATCCTTATAAAAGGCCATCCCTTCACCATTTTACTTACCGTAAGGCCATGTATGGATTTGGTGATCGGGATGATGAACAGTATTTAGGTGAACGTGAAAGCCGAACCACATACATCGGTCATGACGCTTGGATCGGTCATGGTGCCATTATTCAGCCAGGTATTTCAATTGGCATTGGGGCAATCGTTGGAAGTGGAGCCGTTGTGACAAAAGATGTTCCGCCTTATGCGATTGTTGTCGGTGTTCCTGCGAAAGTTATTAAATACCGATTTTCAGATGACGAGATTGAAGCGCTTCGTCGCATCAGTTGGTGGGATTGGTCCTTTGAAACAATTAAAAATAGAATAGATGACTTCCAGCTGAACATTGCAGAATTTATTAAATTATACGATGAAAGGTAGGGTATCATGTCGCGATTACTCGAAGTTAAAGATTTAAGTAAATCCTTTATAATTCATCATTTAACTAAAAAAATGACAGCAATTGAAACAATCAACTTTTCACTGGAAGAAGGTGAATTTATCGGAATTGTAGGGAAGAGTGGCAGTGGAAAATCGACCGTGTTAAAAAGCATTTACCGAACGTACTTACCGGAAAAAGGTTCAATACTCTACAACTCTGAGAAGTTCGGATTGGTGGATTTGGCAAAGCTTTCAGAAAGGGAAGTTTTGTATTTACGCCAACATGAAATTGGCTATGTGTCACAATTCTTGAACGTAATGCCACGAACGACTGCCCGCGAACTTGTAGAACAAGCGGTTATTGAAATGGGACGGCCCAAAGATGAAGCAAGGCAAGCCGCAGAAGATGCGTTGACTCATTTCGAACTGGATCCCGAGTTATGGGACAGTTATCCAAATACGTTTTCAGGAGGGCAAAAGTTACGATTGAATATCTCCTGTGCCATTGTAAAAAAACCTCGACTCCTTCTATTGGATGAACCGACAGCGAGCTTGGATGATGCTTCTAAATTGAGAGTCAGAGAAATTATTGAACGCTTGAAAATTGGTGGCACAACATTAATTGGCATCTTTCATGATTTAGAATTTATGGATGGCTTATGCGATAAAGTCTATGACTTGCAGAAGAAAATCGTTGTTTAAAAAGGAGGTTTTACTGATGAAGGCAGATTTACATATTCATTCCAATTACTCTGATGGTTCTTTCTCTGTGGAGGAGCTACTTCAAATGGCTTCAAAGAAAGGCCTAACTCATGTCAGTTTAGTCGATCATGACACAGTTCGTGGGATCGAACCGGCACAAATTGCAGGTAAAAAATATGGAATTACAGTGATCCCTGGTATTGAGATATCGGCTTATGATTTTTCAAGGAACCGTAAAGTGCATATTCTAGGCTATGCCTTTGATAAGGAAGCAACCCAAATAAAAAGACTTTGTAATCCATTGTTATCAAGAAGACATGAGAATTCCTTGTGGCAAATTCATCAATTGCAAAAGAATTATTTTGATATTGAATTTATAGAAGTTGCAAAAAAAGCAATGACGTCAGGTGTTATTTACAAACAACATATTATGGAGGCTTTAGTTGATGAGCCATTTAACACGCACTACTACAAGAAACTGTATAAGAAACTTTTTAAAGGAAATGGAATTTGTGCAAGAGATATTGAATACGTAGATGCCATTTCAGCTGTCAGGGCAATCAAGGCAGATAACGGCTATGCAGTTTTGGCGCATCCTGGACAACTGGATTCATATGACCTGATTCCTGAACTTGTGAAAAATGGACTCGACGGAATCGAAAGCAATCACATCGCTCATACAGCAGAAGACAGGAAGAGAGTTGCGCAATATGCAAATGAGTATTCATTATTTCAGACTGGCGGCAGTGATTTTCATGGTCGATATGGATGCCAAGTTGAAATTGGAGAGCAGTTAAGCCCGACTCAACTCTTCGAATTAGTCCTTACAAACTCTTACAATATATGAGGACATTAGCAAAAAAACTATCTATTAAAAAGGAGCAAAAATGAAAAAACAAATTTTGTCTTTCTTAACACTTATCGTTATAGCGTCGGTTTTAGCAGCTTGTTCCACAGGATCTGCATCAAATTCAGATGAGTTGGTAATGGTTTGGTATCCAAATGAATCAGGCAATGATTTAAAAGCGGCACGTGATGCAATTGGTGAGGTAGTTGAAGAGGTAACTGGAAAAAAGGTCGACCATAAGCTGACGACTGACTATGCCGTTGCTATTGAAACAATCGCTAATGGAAACGCACAGCTTGCATTCATGGGGGCGCAGGGATATATCGAGGCAAGTAACAAGAATGATAAGATCAAGCCGATTGTTGTTCCAAGTGGCGCATCAGGCACAATTGATGATGCAGTTTACTATAGCTGGTTGGCTGTGAAAAAGGCAGATGCAGAGAACTATAAAGTAGATGGTGACTATTCAATAGATCATATTGTCGATTCCGATTTCTCGTTCGTATCAAGCAGTTCAACGTCAGGGTTTAAAGTTCCTTCAACTGATATCGTTTCTTATTTTTCAACACAAGATAAATGGAAAGAATTGACGCAAGAGGATTTGATGGAGGGCGGAACATTCTTCAAAGATGTGTTATACGGTGATTCGCACCAGGGTTCTGCTGTAAACCTTTTAAATGGCCGTGCTGACGTTGCTGCATTCTGTGATACATGTGTTGGGAATTATGTAGAAGTTGCAGAAGGTGAAGCGAACAAAAAAGGCGCAATTTACAGAGTGAAAGATGATGCTGCAGAACCATTTAATAATTTGTACGGTGAAGAATTCACATTGATTAACGTGACACCTGTTTTAAATGCGCCGTTTGTTGCGAACACAGAGGTGTTAAGCGAGGACGATTTCAAGAAAATTCAAGACGCTTTAATTTCAGATGAGATTGCAAATAACGAAAGTATCTTTGTTCCTGCGGATTCCCAAGTTTCAGGTCTCTTCACAAAAAAAGCGGAAGAGCGATTTGTTTCTGTAGATGACGAATGGTTTAATCCAATCCGCGAACTATCAAAATAAGATCATGACTAGACTGAGCGGGCATGTGCCGATGATGAGGCACATGCTTTCCGATAAAAAAATTGATGCAAGGAGTTTTTCAGGTGGCCTTATTACATGTTAAAGATGTCTCTAAGCATTATGAAAAAGGGAAGAATGTTTTATCAGATATTAACATGGAAATATTTGAAGGTGAGTTTGTATCGATTATTGGCCCATCTGGTGCAGGTAAATCAACATTTCTTCGTTGCATTAATCGAATGATTAATATTTCTGAAGGGGATATCCACTTCGATGGAATCGATGTGTCGTCGTTAAATAAAAAAAGTTTACGTAAACATAGAACGAAAATAGGCATGATTTTTCAACATTACAACTTGGTTTCTCGTTTAACAGTCATTGAAAATGTGTTACATGGTAGATTTGGCCATAAATCGACATTGCAAGGTGTCTTGGGAATGTTTACAGAAGATGAAAAAATGGAGGCGTTTCATCTTCTTGAGAAGTTAGGAATGAGCGAGCACGCCTATAAAAGATGCGATCAACTGAGTGGGGGGCAAAAGCAACGTGTCGGTATTGCGCGTGCTTTAATACAATCCCCGAAGTTGCTCCTTTGTGATGAGCCGATTGCTTCGTTAGATCCCAATGCTTCGAAAGTAATTATGGATCACTTACAAAGCATTTCGAAGGAAATGAATATAACCTGTATTGTCAACCTTCATCAGGTCGATGTAGCCCGGAAATACTCGGACCGGGTGATTGGATTGAATAGTGGTCGTGTTGTTTACGACGGGGAGTCAAAAGCGCTGTCGTCAAAGGCGATTCATGCAATTTATGGTTCTGAAGCCGGAAGTTTAATAATGGAATAGGAGGGAACCTTCGATGACGATTCATGCTTATAAGAAAAGTAAAAAACAACTGACAATTTTCTTTGTCACGCTTATTGGCATTACGCTTTTATCTGCAAAGTTAACGAATTTCAATTTCTTGCATGGAATTCAAACCTTGCCTAAAGCGATTGGTTGGATGTTTTCTAACCTGTATATTTCAGCGCAATCCTTAGAGAAATTTCCATCTGTTTTAGAAAAATTAGTAGAAACTATTTTTCTGTCGATTACTTCCACTACAACAGCCGCTGTTGTAGCGATGTTCTTGGCATTAATGGGTTCGCAAACTACGAAGGTGAATAACTTTTTCGCATCATTGAGCCGAATCATTGCTTCGGTATATCGAAACATTCCGATTGTCGCATGGGCGTTAATCCTGCTTTTGTCATTCGGGCAAAATGCGTTAACAGGATACTTTGCTTTATTTCTCGCCACATTCGGATTTTTAACACGTGCTTTTATTGAAACGATTGATGAAACGAGTAGTAGTTCAGTCGAAGCTTTACGGGCATCGGGAGCTACTTATTTTCAGATGGTGGCGAAAGCGGTCATGCCGGAATGTTCGCCGCAAATGATTAGTTGGATTTTATATATGATTGAAACGAATATCAGAAGTTCGACGCTTGTCGGGATTTTAACAGGAACGGGAATCGGCTTCATGTTCGATTTATATTATAAAAGCATGAACTACAATGTGGTGAGTTTGATCACAATCAGTATTGTCGTTGTTGTAATTGGAATTGAACTCATTTCCAATTATGTCAGGAGGGTAATTTTATAATGACGACGATAAAGAGTAATGATCTGACCTATGATTTCAAAAAGAAGACGAGCGCTGGAAAAATAAAAATTAAAGTTTGGGGAAAGTCGCAGATTGTCATGTTGCTTACATTTCTATCACTTTTTATATTAACGGTTTATGGATTTTGGACCTTCGACTTAAAAGGGATATCTCTAATAGAAGCGACAAACGAAACGTTATATAATTTGAAAGTGATGTTTTTGCAACCCTCTTTTAGTCATTTTACTTTGTTGGATGCGGTTGGCCAAATAGGCATAACATTGGGACTTGGCTTTCTTTCGACATTGTTGGGGGTAATCCTCTCTTTGTTTCTTGCATTATTTGCTGCAAAAAATTTATCGACAAAGACGGTTTCGAACGCGATTATTGTCGTTGTGACTTTTATACGTGCTGTACCGACTGTGTTGTGGGTATTGATTCTTGCGATTGCGGCAGGACTTGGAAGCGAAGCGGTCATACTAGGAATGGTCTTGCATTCGGTTGCATTTTTGGTGAAAGCCTTCTCTGAATCGTTTGAGGAAGTAGACGAGGGAATAATCGAAGCATTGCGTGCAAGCGGAGCAAATTGGTGGCATATTGTGACGCATGCTGTCATCCCTACAACTGCAAGTTCCTTATTATCCTGGTCATTTTTACGCTTTGAAACGAATTTTACAGTTGCGGTAGCAATGGGTGCTGCAGCGGGTGCTGGTGGCATCGGTTTTGAATTGTTAATGGCTTCCGGTTTCTATTTCGATCTACGTGAAGTTGGGTTTATTACGTACTTTATACTAGTAATCGCAATCGGTCTCGAGCTATTCTCCACGCAATTAAAGAAACGGTTTTTGACAAACGCTTCTGCTTAATGTTAATTCAGTTGAAGAGAATGATTCATAAAAGAGGCCGCTCCCGCAACTTAAGCGTTGAAGCGGCTTATTGATATTACTCTAGCGTTCCAAGTTTTCTCCCGATCTGTGTATGTTGTAATCGTGAAGCGAGTAACAATCCTAACGCTGCTCCACTGAAACTAGAAACGAGAAACGGCGGGACGAAGAAAAAGGTCGTGACCGTCGTACCCATCAAGATTTTTGCGTACGGAACCGCAAACAATGGGGCGATGAAGCCCGTCCCGATTACCTCGCCAATCCCGGCAAACGCGGTCTTTCCGAACCGCTTGTACATCACCCCCGCCAGATAAGCGCCAATCATGCCGCCCGGAAATGCAAGAAGCGATCCCGTCCCGGTTAACAAGCGAACGAGCCCCGTCACAAATGCAATCGTAAGTGCAGGAATCGGTCCGAGCATAATCGCAGCCAGCACATTGACAGCATGTTGAATTGGGTAAGCCCGCGCGATACCCGCGGGGAATGAAACAAATGCTGATCCAGCGACAGCTATCGCTACAAACATCGTCATAATCGCTATTTTTCGTGTACTCATTTTTCAATATCCTCCTCTGAATAAAGCGCGTTCAAGAAATGGACGGCAAAATCGCCAGGTCCTTCAGCAAGTTCCGCGGCTTTTTCACCGGCGCGTTTATAAAAAGTCAATGCAGTAGCGGCACCTTCCATTTTATTTTCTCGGGCGACCGCCAAAAAGGCACCGACGACACTGCTTAATAAGCATCCAACGCCAGTGACGCGTGTCATAAGCGGATGACCGCCTGTTATTTTGATGATTTCAATACCATCTGTCAAGATATCGACTGTTCCAGAGACGGCAACGACGCAATTATGTTTACGCGCGACATCTTTCGCAATATCCTCGATATCGGCATCGCCTTCACCCGCGTCCACTCCTTTTGCTTGCCAAACACCCCCCGCAATCGCTGCCAATTCGCCTGCATTGCATCGAATAAGCGTTATATCGACTTCATTCAAAATTTGTCGAACGCAGTCTTTTCGGAAAGAAGTAGCCCCGGCACCAACTGGATCAAGTACGACAGGAGAGCCGTTTTTTGTGGCGCTTTTTCCAGCCAGAATCATTGCTTCCACGGTATCCCGTTTTAACGTTCCGATATTTAATACGGTCGCAGACGACACTGCCGCAATTTCCGCAGCTTCTTCAATTGCATCCGCCATCACCGGTGATGCGCCGAGCGCAAGTAAGCCGTTCGCTTGGAAATTCGCGACCACGATATTTGTGATGCAGTGAATTAGTGGCTGCTCCGCACGTAGTTTTGTTAAGAGATTTTCGGTTTGATTCTTCAATTGATTCCCGCCTTCACTCATTTTTGGAATTGAAAAAGCCGCCTCCTGATAGTCGGGAAGCGGCCTGCGGTTTCGAATTAAAAACGTGATAATATGCAGTCCCACTTCCCTCCGCTGGCATGAACCAGATCAGGTAATAAGAGTCCGCATATCCATATGCATCTCAGTCTTTAAAAAAGACACCCCTAGTGGCAAAATCATTCAATTAGTTTTCACAACTACTATATCATAGATTAATAAAAAGTGAAAAAGGGTTTGCAAATTTAGAAGTCGAATACCAAGAGAATATATTTCATAATCCTAAAAGTCTAAAACACGTCACAATATCCATTTCGGATTTTCGTTCAAGTATGTTATAGTGGAATCAAAGCTGAATAGTTTGATAACCACTAGGGGTGCCTAATATAGGCTGAGACGTGCGAGTATGCGCGGACCCTTGGAACCTGATTCGGATTATACCGACGTAGGAAAGTGGGCATCCGCGCCTTTTGTTTTCATGGTTGCCGCTTCCTATCGTCTTCAGGGGCGGCTTTTTAACTTTAATAAAGGGCGTGTTTCTATATGGTGAATGTAGCAATGACAATCGCGGGTTCGGATAGTGGCGGTGGCGCTGGAATTCAAGCGGACATCAAGACTTTTCAAGAACTTGGCGTGTTCGGCACATCAGCAATAACAGCCATCACGGTGCAAAATACACACGGCGTGACGGCGGTTCAAGCAATAGAACCAAAGATTATATCTGAACAAATTAAAGCAGTTACAGATGATTTTACAGTGAAAGCTATAAAAACAGGCATGTTGTTTTCAGCAGAGATTATACATGCAGTTGCTGAATCGATACGTGAAAAAGGGATTCCGCTCGTTATCGATCCAGTCATGATTGCCAAAGGCGGAGCTTCCTTGCTTCATGATGAAGCGGTTGAGGCATTGAAGTCCGTACTTCTACCGTTGGCGACGATTGTAACGCCGAATATCCCGGAAGCTGAAATCTTGACGGGGTTGACCATCGAAACGGATAAAGACATAGAAGAGGCGGCCAAGCATATACTAGCCTTAGGCGCGAAGGCTGTCGTCATCAAGGGCGGCCATCGCCGTAATGCATCTTTTGCTGAAGATGTGTTCATGTCGGAAATAGGCAATAAGTTTTCAGTTCGCTCTTCTTGGGTAAATACTAAAGACACGCATGGAACGGGATGCACATACGCAGCTGCTTTAACGGCATTTCTAGCGAATGGAGAAAAACTCGAAGATGCGGTCGTTTCTGCAAAGCATTTTATCCATGCGGCAATTGAAGATGGTCTGACTATCGGCGGCGGTCATGGGCCAACGAATCATTGGGCGTATGGCCGTCGCATGAAAAACAAGAAACATATAGAAGGGGTTGCGATTATTGGATAAAAGCAAACTACAATTATACTTTATAATGGGAACACCAAACATAGGCGATAGAGATCCGCTAACTGTACTCGAAGGGGCGTTAAAAGGCGGCATAACCGCTTTCCAACTCCGTGAAAAAGGAGAGGGCGCGCTCGTCGGTGCTGAATTGAAAGAGTTAGCCGCGAAATGTAAAGCGCTTTGTGATGAATACAAGGTGCCATTCATTATCAATGACGATGTGGATTTAGCGCTCGAAATAGATGCGGACGGCGTTCATATCGGACAGGAAGACGGGGTCGTTTCAGAAGTGCGTTCAAAAATCGGCCCAGACAAAATTCTCGGTGTTTCAACACATTCGGTGAATGAAGCATTAACCGCATCAGACGCAGGAGCGAATTATGTCGGCGTCGGTCCATTATTTGAAACTGATTCGAAAGAAAATGCCGGAGCTGCAGTAGGACCGGAACTTGTTAAAGAAATCGTCTCGCATCTTCCTGGCTTGTGCATCGTGGGAATCGGCGGTATCACTGAGGGGAAAGCGAGCAAGGTCATCCATGCAGGTGCATCTGGAGTTGCAGTCATTTCAGCGATTGCAAAAGCTGAAAATACGGAAGAAGCGACACGAAATATCAAAGGCCGCGTCACGCTTGCACTAACCGGTGTCGAAATGTAAGTAAAGACGTATAGCACACTATAAAATACGCCACACTTTCTTTTAGAGGGAGTGTGGCTTTTTGTATGGACAATAAAATCCTTTTCGAAGTGGAAACCGTAACGCATAAGCATGACGTAATCGCATTCGCATGGAAGGATATCGGTGGAGTTTATCAGGTTTATCGTGATGAGGAACTTCTCTATGAAGGGACTGTCGCGGAATTTTCAGACGGTGATTTTAAACATGCGAAAATGTATAATTATTCGATTGAACGGCTTATCAATGATGAAGTTGTAGACGTCATTGCACTTCAAACCTCGGCATTTGCAGAGGAGCGAAATGCTGAAAATCCGCTTCAGTTCCTGGTCATGACGACCATCGTCGCAAAGACGCAAATTGCCTTGTCATGGGAAGAAATTAAAGATGTCGATACTTATGAAATTTATCGTAACGGCATTTATATGCAGACAGTGAAAGGGAATCGCTATATTGACCGCGACTTCTCATTAGATGAACAATATACATATCGAATTCATTCAAAACGACCGTTAAAAAAATCTGAAGAGCGAATGAGCCGAAGTAAATCGCTATTATCCAATGTGTTCGAGAGATTCGATAAAAATTCTGCCAGCGCAGAACCGGCTATAGAACGTTATACCGTGTCGAAGTTGATTGCGGAGCCGAGGAATTTGTTAGTCCCTGTCTTAAAAAGGAAACATCGAAAAAATGTGGACTATTGGAAATTTCGCTACGCTACATTTTTACAGGAAGATTTTGTCGTCAATCCAAATCCATTGTCGAAAAATCATATTTTTAAAGGTGACGGCAGAGGTTTTCATCCTGAAAGTGAAAAATATCGTACATGTGTCAATGTGAATCTCGATTATCCTAATCACCAATCAATGACGTTCACGAAAGATATTGGACGCACGATTGCTTATGATCGTGTCGGAAATCTTCGTGGAGACGCTGTCGCATCAGACGAAGGTATCGTGTTGGAAAAAAGTGAACATCAACCGGGAGAAGTCGGTTTTTTATTGACGCATGCTGTTGGCAATCCGCTCGTTACGGCGCCTACTATTGACTATGAAGTGCGAGCTGTCTTTAGGCGCGACGGAACATTCGATATGACGGGTTTTCATGATCAAGCGCCCCATCACGAAATCTATCTCTCTCGCGGGGAAGGTAGTGGGTGGCGCACCATCCATTTAAGCAAGAGTAAGGGACTTGCTTGGATGTCCGGCGTCATCGCATGGCAATATTGGCGATTTTCAAATTTCGAATGAAACAACCTCTTTGACAATGTGAATCTGGTTTGATAACATTACCTTGAATTCGAGATAGTTTAATTTAAGCTATTCTGGGAAAAGAATTGGGAGGAGGAATGTGACTTGAAGCATATTTTCAAACAAGGTAGCGATTCGTCGAAACCGGTTTTGTTATTACTGCATGGTACAGGCGGGACGGAACAAGATTTATTGCCGCTAGCTGAAATGATTGACCCCGAAGCTTCGGTATTAAGCGTACGGGGGAATGTGTCAGAAAATGGCATGCCGCGCTTTTTCCGTCGGTTAGCGGAAGGGGTATTTGATGAGGAAGATTTAGTTTTCCGCACGAAAGAACTGCATGAATTTCTTGATGAAGCTTCAAGAGAACACGGTTTTGATCGCTCGAATATTGTGGCGTTCGGTTATTCAAACGGTGCCAATATCGCAGCGAGTTTATTGTTCCACTATGACGATTCGTTAAAAGGCGCGAGTCTGCATCACCCGATGGTCCCGCTGCGCGGTATTCGGATGCCGAATCTTTCCGAGGTTCCAGTGTTTATCGCCGCGGGGAAAAATGATCCGATTTGTCCGGCTGCGGAGTCTGAAGAACTTGATGAGCTTTTAAGAGGTGCTGGCGCGAATACAACGGTACACTGGGAGATGAACGGGCATACGTTAACAGGATCTGAAGTCGCTGTAGCAGCGGATTGGTACCGAAGCCAGTTCTAAATCAAATTCCTTGCAGGAGCTGTGAATAAAAAATGGGTTACTTATATAGACTATTCGGGAATACAAGCACAAAGGAGATGGATAATTTGTCAAACTTAAATACAGCAATCGTTTATTACAGTTCGGGTGGTACAAACTATCAACTTGCACGATGGGCAGAAGAAGCAGCGAGCCAAGCTGGTTCTGAAGTAAGAGTGTTGAAAGCGCCCGAGACAGCTCCACAAGCTGCAATCGATTCGAATGCAGGTTGGAAAGCTCACGTCGAGGCGACGAAAGACGTTCCGGAAGTGACGCCTGCAGATCTTGAATGGGCAGACGCCATTATTTTCAGCGTACCGACGCGTTTCGGAAATATGCCTGGACAAATGAAAAACTTCTTGGATACGACAGGCGGATCTTGGGCGCAAGGGAAGCTTGCGAATAAAGCGGTGAGTGCGATGTCATCCGCGCAAAATCCACACGGCGGACAAGAAGCGACAATTCTTTCTTTATATACGACGATTTACCACTGGGGCGCGATTGTAGCGGCACCGGGCTATACAGATCCAGTTGCTTTTGCGGCCGGCGGAAACCCGTATGGAACGAGTGTCACTGTTGGGCAAGACGGTAAAATCGCCGATGATGAAGCAGCAATTAAAGCCGCAGTTCAGCACCAAGCAAAGCGTACAGTTCAAGTTGCAAAAGCATTGAAACATTTAGAAGCATAATTACAGAAAATCGACTCTGATTGGAGTCGATTTTTTTGTTGGCTATGTTGCTATACAATGTAGTGGACATTTTAAACTGTGCCTGCTAGTATGTATTACAAGATAGCGACAATGGAGGTGGAATGGATGGCTTCATCGAGTCAGATGTTAAAAGGGGTTTTAGAAGGCTGTCTTCTTGCAGTCATCAGCAAAGGGGAAACATACGGGTACGAGATGATTGAGCGATTGGGGACATTCGGACTAACGATGGTCAGTGAAGGAAGCATCTATCCCGTGCTGCTTCGGATGCAAAAAGAAGGATTCGTGTCGACAGCGATGCGTCCATCTCCGAATGGCCCGAAACGGAAGTATTATTGGCTGACTCCTGAAGGAAGAGCTGAGCTTGAAGGTTTTAAAGCTCGTTGGAAAGAGCTATCAACAGGTGTTGATTTGTTATTGGAAAGGGAGGGGGAGCATCATGAAGCTATCAAAGAGAAGTGATGAGTTTGTCAAAAACGTTCGGATGTATTTATTCACATCGGGGAAAAATGAACAGGAAATTGTTGAAGTTACTGGGGAGTTGGAAGATCACCTCGCGGAACCTGAAAGTCGCGGGAAAAGTGTTGAGAGCATAACGGCTGGATCGCCGGCCGAGTACATGGAGTCATTGGAGAAAGAGATGACGAATGATTATGCCGCTTGGTTGAAATACGTGCCGTTTATTGGGCTTTTTATTGTAGCGTATTCGGTGATGGGAAGTGCGATAAACGGTGCGTTTGAAGTAAATATCATCCAGCTAATCGGGGTGCCGGTTGTTGCAATTGTTTCGCTTATTATTTATTGGGCATTGTTCAGAAACATGGCGAAAAAGGAATGGACTGGCAAGAAAAGTTTTTTTGCATCATTTTTCGCGGTCACTTCCGTCATGCTCTTGTTTTTCGTTGTGGCGCTTTCAAGCATGTTTTTTATCGAACCATTGTATGTAGCGTCGCCTAAGATGAACATCGTCATTGCGATTATTTGTGCTTTAATCTTTGTCCTCGGGGCAATTTGGTTAAAACAGTGGATTGCCATTGTGATTCCCATTTTATTATTCGGGCCACAGATAGCGTTTAGTTTTACGTCGTTTAATGATGAATGGAAAATAATTGTAAGTTGGATTATTTCGATGGTGCTTATTTATGTGATGTTTGCTGTGCATCTGTTGATTCTGAAAAAGAAGGAATCGAAATTTGCTCAACGGTCATAACGGGCCGAGTAACGGTATTAAATATCGCGGTCGGTGCGATATGAGAATAAATGCTGGAGCACCGAGGGCAACCGGTCGCGCACCGAGAGCAACCCGCAACGCAACGAGAGCAATGGCCATCGCACCGAGAGCAATCGCCAGCCAACAAGTTACAAGCCAAATTCCCAATAAAAAAAGGAAAAGCCCGTGAGCTTTTCCTTTAAACGCTAACTTATTTTCACGCTTTGCCTTCTTTTTCTTCCAAAGTATTTTCAACTTTATACTTCTCTTTCAATTCGCCCATTAAGACTTCATATTCCGCTTGCATTTTTTGCTCGAAAATTGCATCTTTAATTTGCTCTTTTGAATCTTTAAGAGTAGCTTCTTTCGCTTCTTTTTTATCCGTTACGTGGATAATGTGGTAACCGTGGCTAGTTTTCACAGGGTCGCTAATTTCGTCGACTTTCATCGCGAATGCAGCTTCTTCGAATTCTGGAACCATTTTACCTTTTCCGAAATACCCAAGTTCGCCGCCGTTACTCGCGTTGGATGGATCTTGTGAATATTCTTCGGCAAGTTTCGCGAAATCTTCGCCGGCATCAAGTTTTTTCTTAACTTCTTTCGCTGTTTTTTCATCTTCAACAAGAATATGGCTTGCTTGTACTTGTTCAGCTTCGTCCAGTTGTTCTTTGTTTTCCTCGAAATATGTTTCGATTTCTTCATCAGTAATCTCGATGCGTGGTTCTAATAATTTACGAAGTGACAGGTATTCGATGATATTTTCTTTGAATTCTTTTTCGCTCATTCCACTTTTTTCTAAAGCGGATTTGAAAGCTTCTTCGCCGCCAGTTTGTTCAACGAATGTTGCAAGCTCATCATCGACTTCCTTGTCGGAAACTTTAATATTTTTATCTTTTACTTCTAGATCAATCAATTTGCCGTCAATTAGTACAGAAAGCGCTTCTTGACCGCCTGTTTTAACCATTGCATCGTATAACTCATCTTTTGTGATCTTTTGACCGTCGACTGTCGCTACTTTTTCTCCACCATCATCATTTGAACAACCTGCGATAACAAATGCTAAAGCTAGTACACCCGTGAGTAGTAGTGATTTCATGAACTTCTTGCGCATTATTTCTCCCCCATAAATGTTAGATTTAATTCGATTGTACATGCCGAATATGAACAAACTATTAACAAATAGAATTAGTTGATGGAAATTTCCGTTTGCGTATTAGTAGTATACCCTATTTCGGCAATGTAATTGTAAATTTTGTTCCTTTTCCCTTGTCACTTGCAACGTCAATTGTTCCATTATGCATCATTACGAGTTGTTTGACAATGGATAACCCTAGGCCGAACTCTCCATAAGGGTTCGTCGTTCTCGATAAAATGGCCTTATAAAAGCGGCTCCATATTTTTTCAATATTAGCGGGATCAATGCCAATGCCCGTATCTGAAACTTCAATCACAATATGTTCATTTTGGTCATAAGCGCGTAAAGATATAACGCCGTTCTCTGTAAATTGGATGCTGTTTTTGGTGATGTTAATCAAAATTTGCGTTAAACGGTCATAATCCGCATGCAAAGTTACATAAGGTTCAGCAGAAATAACGATATCATTGTTCCTTTGTGCGGCCATATCAGCAAGTTGGTCTTTAATGATTTCGAATAACTCGATGAGTTGAATATCTTGTTTATGCAGCTCGATCTGGTTCGAGCGAATTTTTTCGTAATCCAAGTTTTCATTGACTAGGCGAATGAGGCGTCGTGTTTCATTGCTCGCTAGTCCTAGTCCTTTTGATTTTTCCTCTTCGGTGATCATGTCGTTGCTCATTCCTTCGATAATTCCGCGAATCGTCGTGAGCGGCGTTCTTAATTCATGGGAGACATCCGCCATGAATTGACGTCGTCGATTTTCCAATGTTTCAATCTCTTCCATAGAGTCATTCAGTTTCTCCACCATGGTATTGAAATCGCCGGCGAGTTCACTGATTTCATCGAAATTGGAGGAGGGAATGCGTACGGAATAATCTCCGCCGGAAACGAGCGATGTTGCTTCTTGAAGTCTTTTAATGCGACGGACATGTAAGGTGGATAGAATCCAGCTAAGCAATAATGAAAATACCAGCGCGATCGCGGTTGTATAAAGTAAAAAGGAATTCATTTGCGAGACGACTTGACGCGATCCTTTAATGGGGGAAGTGAGCAGGATTCCTCCGATGAAGCGATTGTTTTGAAAATACGGCAATAGGACGAAAGTGACGGCTTCATCGAATCGGTTGAATTCTTGCTTAACAGTGATGATATTTCCGCTTTTTATGTTTTGCCATTCCTCGTCTCGCAGTTCAATAAGAGGTGTTTTCTGCCCGGTTGAATACGTGATGACTGAGTTTTCGTTGAAAAGGCTGTACTGAATATCTCGGCCGTCGAGAATATGTCCATAGGATTTTAAGATACTACTCGAATTAAATTGGTTTCTTTCCATATCTGACAAAATGTTTTTCCCGTAGGTCACGAGTTCTTCAGTTTTCGAGTCGTAAACGAATTTCTCGACGTACTGGGAAAACACTAAGCTTAAAATCAAAAATGCGACAATAATCACGCTTAAGTGACTCGCAATTTGTTGGTATAAGTATTTAATCCTCAAGTGGAATCACCAACAGTTTCGTCGAAACGATACCCGACACCCCAAACCGTATGGAAAAACGGCTGCGTATCGGTCGCTATTTTTGTGCGCAGACGCTTAATATGAACATCCACCGTTCGATCATCTCCGTAAAAATCAAAACCCCAAACGCGTTCTAGTAGTTGTTCTCGTGAAAAAACTTGTTTTGGATGCTGCGCAAAATGGAGTAACAAATCGAATTCTTTTGGTGTTAAGTTTTGGATAGGTTTTCCGTCTAGAAGTACTTCCCGCGTGTTTTGATTAATGATGAAATGATTGGTTTTGACGATTCCCGGTTGTTCGGCTTCGGCTGTATGTGTCGAGTATCTACGGGTGACAGCTTTTATTCGCGCCATTAATGTCAGCGGGCTGAACGGCTTGGTTACGTAATCATCCGCGCCCATTTCAAGGCCTAGCACTTGGTCGGATTCACTGTCTTTGGCGGTGAGCATGATAATCGGTCCGGAATAGTTTTCTGCGCGCAATTTTCGGCAAATCATAATGCCTTCCATGCCAGGCAACATCCAGTCGATGATGAGGCAATCCCAACTGCCTTCTCTCGCTCGTTTCAAGCCCTCGCGCCCGTCTTTAACGAATTCGCCTTCAATTCCTTCTTTCGAGAAAAACAATTCTATCATCGAAGAGACACTTTCATTGTCCTCGATTACTAAAATTTTCAACAAACCGCGCCTCCTTCCAAAGTTCTCTTTGTTTTAAAATTAAAGCGAAAACGATAAATTAGCAACTAGAAACCCCTCTTCATATGAGGAGGGGTCAGCTTCGAATCGTTATTTTTTGTTGCTCGTTAAAGTAAGGTCAATCGTTATTTTATCGGCTTCGCGGTAAATGGTGAAAGAGGCTTTATCGCCGACTTTAAGTTTTGAATAAAGATACTTTCGTAATTCAGTAGAGTTTTTCACGGCCGTGCCGTTGATTTCGGTAATGATATCCTGTTCCTTGATACCGGCTTTTCCAGCCGCTGATTCAGGGTCGACGCTAACAATCATGGCGCCGCCTTCGACAGAATCAGGAAGATGTTGCACAAATTCTGCCGGAACTTCGTTGAGATTGGCAAGACCAACGCCGATATATGGTCGTTCAACACTGCCTTTTTTAGTGATTTCATCGACAAGCGGAAGGACTTCATTACTCGGAATCGCAAAACCGAGTCCTTCAACGCCGCCTTGCGCGATTTTCAAGCTGTTAATGCCAATCAGTTCACCAGCCGCGTTTAACAATGCGCCTCCTGAATTTCCAGGGTTAATAGCCGCGTCAGTTTGGATGACGTTTAATTCCCATGCGCCTGCAGCTGTTTCGACATTTATCGTCCGGTCGACGGCACTGACAATTCCTTGTGTAACCGTTCTAGAAAACTCTAGACCGAGCGGATTCCCGATTGCGACAACTGGGTCTCCAGCTCGGAGCGCATCGGAATCGCCAAATTCAAGTACGCTTTTCGCGTATTTGGCATCGATTTTCAATACAGCTAAATCGCTAAGTGCGTCTTGACCGATCAGTTCAGCGGTCGTCGTATCTCCGCTCTCAAGAGAAACTTCAATTTTCTGCGCACCATCAATGACGTGATTATTCGTAATGACATAAGCGTCGTTTCCATCGACTTTATAAATAACGCCAGATCCTGTTCCGCTCTGAACATCTTCTACCTTTTGCGCAAAACGGTTTCCGCTACTTTGATATTTTACGACACCGACAATCGCGCTCGAAGCCTGTTCAACCATGTCTGAAAGCGAAAGGGGAGCGCTTTTTGCTGAAGTTTGTTCAATGTTATAGGATTGGGTATTTTCCGCCTGAACACCGGAAGCATTTTGTGAAGTCGCAGGAGCTAAATTCGTGTTAAAAACAACCCCGAGCGTCAGCGCTGATCCAATGACTCCAGCTCCCACAGTGGATAAAAACTGTTTCCAAGGACTCCTCTTCTTTTCATAATCCATCTGAATTCCTCCTCATATTTTCTCTCGTTACATATAGAGTACTTGGAAAATATGAACAAATTATTAAGGAGAAATGAACAAATAAAGAAAATATAAATCTCATTATTTTTTGATAATGGTAAAAAGATACACTTTTATTTCACAATTTATTATGGTAGTGTAAGTTAATTCTTTATTATTAGAAAAGAGGGATTTTGGTGTCGCAAATGCTCGCTTTAGTGCTTGTCGTAGCTATTCTATTCATCGGAGATCTTGTCGCAGTTCGCACGAAAGCTTGGATCCCTTCCGTGTTTATCAGTGCAGTCCTATTTTTGCTTGGCTATTGGACTTTTTTTCCGCAAGATATTGTCGCTCTTGCAGGTGTACCGCCCGTTGTTGCAACAATGTTAATCTATTTACTGATAACAAATATGGGTACATTGCTTTCTGTTCAAGAATTGATAAGGCAGTGGAAAACAATATTAATTTCCCTGGCAGGAATTTTAGGGATTGTTGTCATATTATTTGGAATCGGCACGTTGTTATTTGACGTTCAAACAGTTCTCGTTGCAATTCCGCCATTAGTCGGCGGTATCGTATCGGCGTTAATTATGTCAGAAGGCGCGGCTGGCGCTGGACTGACGATGTTGTCGGTTTTCGCGATTGTTATATACGTGATGCAAGGGTTTGCAGGATACCCATTGACTTCATTTGTACTTAAGAAAGAAGGTAAAATGCTTCTTAGCAAGCTTCGAAATGGGGAACTGGCGGAGAAATCTGAAAGTAAGGACGATATAAAACAACAAGAACTCAAGTTATTTAGCAAAATGCCTGAGAAATATAATACGGATTACTTTAAGTTTTTCAGACTGGCCATTGTAGGGTATCTGGCATACCTTACATCTGAATTGCTTGCACCACTCTTTACAATTAGTCCTTATGTTCTTTGTTTATTATTCGGTGTCATTGCGACGAGTATTGGATTTTTGGAGCGTCAAGTATTGCAAAAAGCAAATGGATTCGGATTTGCGATCCTTGCGTTAATGCTCTTCGTCTTCGACGGATTGAAAGTTGCAACACCCGAAATGATGATGGATATTCTATATCCGCTTGTTGTTTGTATCGGATTAGGGGTAATCGGCATGTACCTATTTTCATTTTTCATGGGTAAAGTGTTGAAAGTAAGTAAGGAGATGGCATTCGCTATTTCTTTAACTGCATTGTATGGTTTCCCGGCGGACTACATCATTACGAACGAAGTAATCGTCTCCTTGACTGAAGATGAAAAGGAGCGGGAAGTATTGACGAGTCATATGCTTCCACCGATGCTTGTCGGCGGCTTTATAAGCGTCACAATTGTATCTGTTATTCTCGCTGGTATTTTTGTTGGATTTCTATAAGTAATGGGAGGATAAGTCTATGATGGCAAATCAAGAACGGATTGAACAACATATCGAATTATTAAGCCGTTTCACATCAACTCCAGGTCGAGGTGTGACAAGGCTTACATATAGCAAAGAAGATTTACAGGCACGAACCTATATTAAAGAAAAAATGATTGAGTACGATCTCGAAGTAACAGAGGACGGATTCGGGAATATTTTTGGAAAACTCGAGGGAATATTACCGGACAGACCTTCTGTTATTGTCGGTTCTCATTTTGATTCTGTTCCGAATGGCGGTGCATACGACGGTACCGCAGGTGTTGTTGTTGGGTTGGAAATAGCTGCATTATTTAAAGAAAACGAAATACAACCAGCGTACCCCCTCGAAATTATCGCGCTGGTTGAAGAAGAAGGTTCGCGGTTTGGCGGGGGGCTCATGGGTTCAAGAGGCATGATGGGGATACTTTCTGAAGAGGACTTTAAAGAACTCGCGGATAAAGATGGTATTTTGGCTGAAGAGGCGATGTTAAGTATCGGACTGGATCCTTCGAAAAGGAAAGTGCGCAATCCCGAAACAATTCGTGCTTTTCTTGAGCTGCATATCGAACAAGGTCCAATTCTTGAAGAAAAAGTTATCCAGGTTGGTATTGTTGAGGCAATTGTGGGACTGACACAATTGGAAGTAACAGTGAAAGGTCAAGCTGGACATGCAGGTACAACGCCAATGAACCGGCGCTCTGATGCCCTTGTTTCGGCCGCACAAATTATTGGTGACTTGCCTGAACTGGCAACTTCCATCGGGGAAGGGGCAGTCATTACAACGGGTCGATTGAATGTTTATCCAAATGGGGCGAATGTAATTCCTGAAAAAGTGAACTTCACGGTCGATATACGAGCGGGCAAGGAAGAACATGTACTAGACGCTGTTCGACGTACTAAAGAACGTATTGCTGCTCAACAAAAGAAGGGTATTCATATCAGCGTGGAGGAAATGCTCTACATTCAACCGAAGTTCTTGGATAAAAATATTCGTTCGATTTTAAAAGAGACTAGCGATTCGTTAGAAATTACGAACTGTAACATGCAAAGCGGTGCTGGCCATGATGCAATGGTGTTGTCAGATTTCACTGCTTGTGGAATGGTATTCATCCCGAGTAAAGACGGACTTAGCCATTGCCCGGAAGAATGGTCGGATGCAAGCGATTTGGCAGCCGGCACGAATATTTTATTCGAAACAGTAAGACGATTAATGGAGGAAGAGTCTTCATGATTAATCAACAAATTAAAGATTTAATTACCCAATATAGTGACGAACTCACAGCGCTTCGACGAAAATTACACAGTGAACCGGAATTGCCGTGGGAAGAAGTACAAACAACCCAATTCATCTGTGATTATCTCGATGCGCTTGGCATTACATATCGAAGAGCCGAACCGACGGGCGTCATTGCAACGATAGAAGGTCAAACCGACGGAAAAACGGTTGCACTGCGCGGGGATATGGATGCGCTACCTGTTGAACAGCTTAATACTCATGTCCCTTATGCTTCCAAAGTGAGTGGTAAAATGCATGCATGTGGACATGATGCACATACATCTATGCTATTAATTGCTGCAAAAGCATTATCAGAAGTGAAGGATGAACTTCAAGGAAATGTACGTCTTGTCTTTCAACCCGCTGAAGAAATTGCCGAAGGCGCAAAAGCGATGGTCGAACAAGGTGCGATGGATGGTGTCGATAATGTATTCGGCATCCACATTTGGTCACAAATGCCGACACATAAAATTTCTTGTACCCCTGGGCCGTCGTTTGCCGCGGCTGATATTTTCAGGGTTAATTTTGTAGGGAAAGGCGGACATGGAGCAATTCCAGAAGATTGCATCGACGCTGCACTCGTTGCTTCTTCGTTTGTTATGAATATTCAAACAGTAGTCTCGCGGACAATTGATCCACAACATGCAGCTGTACTAACCATCGGAAGAATGGATGTAGGCACTCGTTTCAACGTGATTGCCGAGAATGCTCTCATAGAAGGAACCGTCCGTACATTTAATCAAGAGACGCGAAATCATATTGAAAAGAGCATTAGTCACTACGCACAAAGCGTGGCGGAGACGTACGGTGCTACTGTAGAAGTTGAGTACATCCGCGGTACACAACCAGTCATTAATGATGAAGAAAGCGCTGTTCTTGTTCAACAAGTTGCGAAAGAGGCATTTGGATCCGAAATTATCTTTGCTGAAAAACCAACGATGGGCGCTGAAGACTTCTCGTTTTATCTAGACGAAGCCCCTGGAAGTTTCGCGCTCGTAGGCAGTGGGAATCCCGGTAAAGATACTGAATGGTCGCATCACCATGGGAACTTCGATATCGACGAAGATGCACTTGCCACAGGTGCAGAACTATATGCACAGTATGCTTGGGCTTATCTAAAACAGTTCAACTAATAATTTTAAAAGTATTTCCTCTCTATCTAGAAAAGATGGAGAGGTTTTTTTGTAGAATAAAAACTTTAACTATTTTGGTATATTCCTGTGTGTCAGCCCATAGGATAGCAGTGCGTGAAAAAATCACGTCAAATCATCATGTTGGAGATAACCCCAACAGAGCAGGGAGTGGAGTCAGGTGAATCAAATAATTGTTAGTGGTAGTGAGTGGTTTTAAAAGATATTTATAGTGGGCTTCAATTCTTTTGCAAGAATTGAAGGGTCAATAGCCGGGTCGAGATTTGGAATTTATTCGTTCTATTTCCTGGGGAATACAAACGAAATATCAAAGATTTTGTCGTAAATTCGAATTAAAACAAAAATCGCTATCTGTTTAGTTGAAATATTATATTTAATCTGACATAATGAGTGGGCAACCTCTTAGAATTTCAGGAATTTGGTAGTCGAATAGATTCAAGAAAATTTATTCGCAACAAATGTACTAGAAAATTATCGAAATGGGAGGAATGGAAAATGGTACAAGCAGTAGAGAATCATGTTTACGCATTTCCAAACACGGACGGAGCGAAAGTGAATTTCAAGGAACGGTACGAAAATTATATCGGTGGGAAATGGACACCGCCGGTAAACGGTGAGTATTTTGACAATCCGACGCCAGTTACGGGGAAAGTTTTCACAGAAGTAGCCCGTTCAACGGCAGAAGATATTGAACTTGCTCTCGATGCAGCGCATGCCGCAAAAGATGCTTGGGGAAAAACATCTGTAACGGAGCGCTCGAATATTTTATTGAAAATCGCAGATCGGATGGAGCAAAACTTGGAGATGTTGGCTGTAGCGGAGTCGTGGGAAAATGGGAAAGCGGTACGCGAAACTTTAAATGCGGATATCCCGCTCGCAATTGACCACTTCCGTTATTTCGCGGGGGCAATTCGTGCGCAAGAAGGCGGCGTGAGTCAAATTGACGATGACACAGTCGCTTATCATTTCCATGAGCCGATCGGCGTAGTCGGTCAAATTATTCCGTGGAACTTCCCGATTTTAATGGCGGTTTGGAAGCTCGCCCCAGCATTAGCAGCTGGAAACTGCGTCGTTTTAAAACCGGCTGAACAAACTCCGGCATCGATTATGGTTCTTGTCGAATTAATCGAAGATCTGCTTCCGGCAGGCGTCGTAAACGTTGTGAATGGTTTCGGATTGGAAGCAGGAAAACCACTCGCGTCGAATCCGCGTATCGGGAAAATTGCTTTTACAGGTGAAACAACAACAGGACGGCTCATTATGCAATATGCATCTCAAAATACAATCCCTGTGTCGCTCGAGCTGGGCGGAAAATCGCCAAATATCTTCTTTGAGGATATTGCTGACGAAGACGACGCGTTTTTCGATAAAGCTGTCGAAGGTTTTGTCATGTTCGCGCTCAATCAAGGGGAAGTTTGCACATGTCCATCGCGGGCTTTAATTCACGAATCAATTTACGATAAATTCATGGAGCGCGCGCTTGCACGAGTAGAAGCCATTAAAGTCGGAAATCCGCTCGATCCAACAGTGATGATGGGCGCACAAGCTTCAACGGAACAGCTGGAGAAAATCTTGTCCTATCTAGACATCGGTAAACAAGAAGGGGCAGAGTGTTTAGCGGGCGGCGAACGGAATAAGTTCGAAGGAGAGTTGGCGGAAGGCTATTACGTCAAACCGACAGTCTTTAAAGGCAACAATAAAATGCGGATTTTCCAAGAAGAAATTTTCGGACCTGTCGTTTCTGTGACGACTTTTAAAACGAAAGAAGAAGCACTCGAAATCGCGAATGACACATTATATGGTCTAGGCGCTGCAGTTTGGACGCGAGATGTCAATACGGCCTATCGTTTCGGTCGCGGCATTCAAGCAGGACGCGTTTGGACGAATTGCTACCACGTCTACCCGGCTCATGCGGCTTTCGGAGGCTACAAAGCATCCGGTATCGGACGCGAAAACCATCTGGCTATGTTGTCCGGCTACCAGCAGACGAAAAATATGCTTGTTAGTTACAACGAAAACAAGCAAGGATTCTTTTGAGCGAGCAGGTCGATGACAAAACGTGTGATTGCAACGGACGCGACACTGGAACTCATTGAGTTTTTGAAGAAAAAGCACGGCCCGCTCATGTTTCATCAGTCGGGCGGATGTTGCGACGGATCATCGCCGATGTGCTACCCAGATGGCGAATTAATAATCGGTGAGCAAGATGTCCTTCTCGGCCACATTGGCGATGCGCCGTTCTATATGCATAAAAACCAGTTCGACTATTGGAAACATACACAACTCATTATCGACGTAGTGGAAGGTCGCGGAGGCATGTTTTCACTCGAAGGTGTTGAGGGAAAACGTTTCCTAGTAAGATCGCGCGCCTTTACCAAAGAAGAATATGAGACTTTGCAAGTGTAAATATAAAAAGCCTTTTGGAGAAATCCAAAAGGCTTTTTTAATTTATAAAAATCGTTCTCGAACATCTGGGGATGGCAATGAACATGACAGTTCCTTTTTGCCGAACCATTTATAGCGATTTTTAGCGATGTAGTTATAAACGCCGTCACGGATCGGCCGCGGGACGAGTATAAATATGAATAACAGATGCCATAAACCATCAAGCTTTTTCGCGATTCGAAGGGCGGCATCCGATTTTGTGTAAGCTTTATTGTTTTCAATCAAGATTAGGCTGTCTACGCTTTCGAGTATGCCGTATTTTTTCGTGAACGCTGCACCTATTTCACTTTGCAATGATGCGAAATGGAAATGTGCGTATGGATCCCGTTTGATGATAAACTGCACGTTGGCATCACAGAAATTACACTCGCCGTCAAATAAGATAACTCTCTGCATAAAAATCCCTCCCTACTGCATAGTATAACCCTACATCGCGAAAGTATAATGAATAAAGCGTAGTAGTTTACTAGTGACAGAAAGTTTAGTGTAACTAAAACAGATGCTTGATTTGATTTAAAACGATTTTTTTCCTGTCACATTTAGTCATGGTTATTATGTAAAGGAGGGCTGATCGTTTATGAATCGTTTACCAGTTGATCCGGAAGAAATGGCGCTTAGACATGACGAGGATCATATTGCTTCGTTACGGATGGTCAGTGAAGGCGCGCCAATATTTGATTCCAGCGCAAAGGGAGCAAAGGAACACTATTTCCAAGGACAACAACTACCTGAGACTTACCAATAATAAAGTTGCCTAATTATACGTGTCATACAAAGGGTTTTCCTAATCAGGAAGACTCTTTTTTATTTTGTGTGAAATAGTTGGATTTAATGTTTTTTTGATAAATCCGATGGAAAGCTCCCGCATATATTAGAATGGTCAAAGTGCATGAAAGAAGTTTGAAAATTAGGTAGACATTTCCTGCCATTAGATTGATAATTAAAAAAAGGGGGGTTCCATATGAATCCGTTATTATCGATTTGGTCTCAGCCAAAGAACACCGTGCAATATATGATGGACAATAAACCGATCAGTTACTTAGTTTTTCTAGCCATCTTATATTCTTTTGCTACAGGGATTTTAATGTTTGCTGATCTAGGTTTTTTCGAAGGTTTTTCCTTACCAGCTATTCTATTGATTATCACGGTAATATCAATCATCCTCAATATAGCGGGTTGGGGATTGGCATCTGTTATTTATACTTGGCTGGGAAAGTTATTAGGTGGAACCGGAACGATTCGGAACATGTGTTATGCTGTTGCGGCCGGGTCAATTCCGATGATTTGGACGATGCCAATTGGGTTTATCGCCGTTATCATCTATGGAGAGAAGTTATTTATGCAGCCGGTAGATGTTTTCGCCATAACAAATATGTCGACTGGATTTTATTTAATCAACAATTTGATAGCAATGGGTGTTTCGATTTATGGTATTGTCGTACTGTCAAAAGCAATCGGGCTCGTGCATAATTTTTCAGCAACGCGCGGTTTTGGAGTTGTCATGATAACCCTCGGGACTATCATAGTGGTCACAATTATGGTTATGTTTTCTATCTTCCTATTCATATTTTAATAAATCCTTAAACGTGCACTGGGAATTTAGTGCACGTTTTTTATTAGGATACTATTGTTCGCTTTTGCCGAAGGTTGTCAATGCATAAGTACGATTGCGTTTTTCTCCTTCTGCGTGTAATTCCATGCTTTGTAGTATTCGGGTAGCTGTTTGCCGTTGTGATATGTTAAGAAATTCGCGACAATCTCTATTTGTTATTTTACCGCCGAATAAAAGAAACCAATCTCGTATGGCTTGGAAATGGGCATGCGAATCTTTTCGTGAACATGCTGGACAACGCCAACCGCCCCTATATTTCGTCATACCTAAAAAACTGCATGAGGGACAGAAGACGCCAGTAAAAACATCATTTTTTTGTAAAGAGTAAGTTACGCAAAGAGGCTTAGGTATAAATTCTTTATCGCTATGAAGAAGATCATTGATTAATAGGGAAAAGTTTTTTTCGTCCAACAAATGGGGGGTATTTAGCACTGCATATTTTTCATGCGTTGGATCAATACGTGATAATGCCGCTCTAAGACCTTCAAGTATTATCGGTTCGCGGCGTGCTTTAATAATGAATGACATCTTCCCCTTTACATAATTTTCTGAATGTATGATACCATGAATCATCTAATGTGTCTAACAGGAAAATAAAATAGTTTGACTTCTTGAATAAAGTGCACGGCGGATTATTGTGTTTTGTTTTTCCTGTATATAGTCGACCCATTTATTATTCTCGTTGCGTGGCGATTTGCTCTCGTTGCTCCAACGTTTCTTCTCGTATCCGCCCCCGTTTTTTATTCCCGCAACGCGCGGGTCGCCAGTTTTATTCCCGTATCGCGGATGTTTGCTCCCGTAACGGACTATCTTATTCCCGTATCTCGCTAGTTTATTCCCGCAACGCGTGGGTCGCCGCTTTTGTTCCCGTATCGCGGCAGTTTGCTCCCGTAACGGACTACTTTATTCCCGTATCTCGCTGGTTTATTCCCGCAACGCGTGGGTCGCTACTTTTGCTCCCGTATCGCGGCAGTTTACTCCCGTAACGGACTATCTTATTCCCGTATCTCGCTAGTTTATTCCCGCAACGCGTGGGTCGCCACTTTTGTTCCCGTATCGCGACAGTTTGTTCCCGTATCGCGGCAGTTTGCTCCCGTAACGGACTACTTTATTCCCGTATCTCGCTGGTTTATTCCCGCAACGCGTGGGTCGCCACTTTTGCTCCCGTACCGGACTATCTTTGTCCCGCAACGCGCGGGTCGCCGATTTTATTCCCGTTCCGCAGCCCCCTTCATTATTTTCAAAAGCCTATAGTCGCTCGCCCGTCTGTCTTCCTTTTAAAAACATGTACTAGAGGGAGGAGGTGATCGTATGATGCAACATGGAAATTGCCATGACAATCAGGTTATGCCGATTGTATGCCCGCCGGAGTATAGATGTCACGATGAATTTATGCCGCGGGAAGTTCCTATTATTCACCCGATTGTCAACGTGAATAGACATCATTACGTCGATATACCAAGACATTATTATGAAGAAACGACGGTAGATGTAATGGGAGCACCAGTCGTCCCACGTGGTGGTTTTGGACCGGAGTTCGGAGGTGGCTATGGTCCTGAGTTCGGCAGGAGAGGCCGTTCACGCTGGTTCTAAAACCGAATTATGATAGACTAAAGCTACTAAAACTTACTGAGGGTGAACAAGTTGAGAGCTTTAGCGTACACGGTTCCGATAATGATTATCGTTGCTTGGGGTAGCTGGTTCATGTTAAATCGGAGCCATACAGAAGTGCCCGAAACATCACGCGTCCTCATCACGATTGGCGCTTTAGTTGTGAGCGGGATCATTTCATACTTTCTCTTTCCGAAAGATGAAATTAAAAAGAAATAATAAGTACCGACGGCCATCGAGCTGTCGGTATTTTTTTGTGGGTAAAACTTTTGAGTTAACCTAAAGTAAATTCATGTTGACACAAATGTGGTCATCTCTTATTATTAAAAATATCAAATAACTTATTGAGGTGACTTATGACAACAGCAACGACAAAAGCAAAAAGTGGAATGAGTGCATTAAGTTTGGTCTATAGCGGGATGTTTGCGGCACTCATGATGATCGGAGCAAACATTACGGCATTTGCCCCGTTTTTGGCGGTTGGCGGAGTTCCTATCACGCTTCAGACATTTTTCGCGATTCTTGCAGGTTTAATTCTTGGAAGTCGGTTAGGCGCAATTTCGATGACTGTTTACATGTTTGTAGGGCTTGCAGGAGCACCGGTTTTCGCGAAGTTTAGCGGAGGAATTGGTTCGATTATTAGCCCGACTTTCGGATTTATTGTTTCATTTATTTTTGTGGCGTACATAGTCGGGAAAATCGTTGAGAAAAATGGTCATTTAAACAGTTATATTTTCGCGGCACTCGTTGGTTGTGTGATTAACTACGGATTTGGGACGAACTGGATGTACTTCGCTTATAAACTTTGGGCGGCTGCCCCCGATGCATTCACCTACAAAATCGCTTGGTTATGGATGGTACCGCCATTGCCGAAAGATATATTTTTATCTGTTTTGGCAGGTATTTTCGGACACCGCATGTATAAAGTGTTAAAAGTGAGGCGTAATTTATGACGCAATATAATAAATTAGCCGAACGCGTCCTTGCGGGGGAAGTACTATCTGATGATGAAGCACTTTCGATATTAAATAGCACGGATGACGATTTGCTGCTCCTTTTGCATGCATCCTATAAAATTCGAAAACATTATTTTGGCAATAAAGTTAAGCTTAATATGATCATTAATACAAAGTCAGGACTATGCCCGGAAAACTGTGGGTATTGTGCGCAGTCAATTGTATCCGTAGCGCCGATCGAAAAGTATTCCATGATGAAAAGAGAAGAGATTATTGCCGGTGCCGAACGCGCGGCGAAACTGAATGCGGGTACATATTGTATCGTTGCGAGCGGGCGTGGGCCTGCTGATCGTGAACTTGACATAGTCATTGATTCTGTTAAAAAAATTAAATCAAAACATGAACATATGACAGTTTGTGCGTGTCTAGGATTATTAAAAGCAGAGCAAGCAGTGCGATTGAAAGAAGCGGGCGTCGATCGATACAACCACAACATCAATACATCTGAAGCCCATCATGCAAGTATTACAACATCACATACATACGAAGACCGAGTCAATACGGTTGATTTAGTAAAGCAATCGGGCATTTCGCCTTGTTCTGGGGTTATTATCGGTATGCGTGAAACAAAAGAAGATGTTATCGCAATGGCACGCAGTTTACATGCAATGGATGCAGACTCAATCCCTGTAAATTTTTTACATGCTGTTGACGGCACGCCGCTTGGTGGGGTAGATGAGTTAACCCCGCGCTATTGTTTAAAAGTACTTTGTTTGTTCAGGTTCATGAATCCGTCGAAAGAGATTCGAATTTCGGGTGGCCGAGAAGTAAACTTACGCAGCTTGCAACCGTTTGGATTATTTCCAGCGAATTCAATTTTTATAGGCGATTACTTGACTACTGAAGGTCAAGAAGGAAATCAAGACCGGAAGATGCTTGAGGATTTAGGATTTGAAGTTGATCTTGAACCGTTAAAACGAAATGTATCTGTATAAAGCGAAACGGATTTCCCAGAGTTTAGGGAAGTCCGTTTTGTTATTGAAGAATTTTTTTGTAGAAGAAATGAAACACTTTCGTCTTCCAATCGTATAAAAGAAGTAGTTAAAATTTTTTACGAGAAATGAGTGTATCATATGATCAACCTATTGTTATTTTCAATTATAGTCGGAATTGTATCGAGTTTGATAATTGTTCCGCTTGCGACAACTGTGAAAAGGAATAAGGAAAATGAAGAAACAGGGTTAGTGTTCAACCGATGGGCGGCCTTGGCTAGTACTGCAGTTTTGATAGCAGTCATCGTGTTCGGAGTTTATTACCTATCGAATTTAGATAGAAATTGGACGTCATTATGGCTGATGCTTCTTATCGTCACATTTATGGGGGTTGCGTTCGCGGGGCCGAAAGACCGCAAACCGAAAATCATCCTCTTTATCGGAGCAGCAGTTTTTGTTGTCTATTTACTAAGTGCTCCGCTGTTCAACGCAGACAAGAAATATAATGCGGTTGAAATGGATCAGAAAGTGGAAATTACGGCATTTGATGAGACGAAAACACCTGCAAGCGTTCCGCCGAAGTTCGCGCGGAATAAAATGAAAAAAGCGTTCGGACAAGTGCCGAATACGAGCTACTATGAACTTGGCAACTTGCAAATCCAGAAGGTGGGCGATGATTTCGTCTACATCGCACCTGTTGAATTTTCAGGGTTCTTCAAATGGTTGAGCGCGAAAACGACTCCTGGATACTTCACGATGAGCGCGACTGATTCGGCAGACAATCCGAAATTTGTGAAAGCTGAAATGATATACACGCCGTCCTCTTTTTTCGGCAAGAATGTTGAGCGGCACATAAGAATGAATATGCCGGACCTCATCTTTTACGGTGATGTTCAACTGGAAGTCGATGATGAAGGAAAACCTCATTACATTCGTTCGTATGGGGAATTTATTACCGGGCGAAACGGTTTTGACGTTAAAGGCATTGTCATGATGGATCCAGAGACGGGCGATATTGAGAAATTCCCGATTTCTGAAGTGCCTGCCTTTATTAACGGCGCGGTTTCTCCGGAAGCCGTAAGCCTGCAAAATAGTTATTTCGGTAATTACATTCACGGTTTTTGGAATTCTGTTGTCGGAAAGAAAGATGTGAAACTTCCTTCTGATGAAGGCACAGAAGCAAATGTGAGCCCGATATTTGATGAAGAGGGGCATATGTATTACTTCACAGACTTTACAAGTCCGAAAGAAGGCGTCGATTCAATGCTGGGCTATGCGTTGACAGATGGCCGTACAGGAAAAGCGACTTATTACACCGGGAATCTTGAAGAGTCGTATATGGATTCGCAAGGGGCCCTGCAAATTATCGAGAAGAAGTTTATCGAGAAGAAATGGTCTGGCGAAATGCCGGTTCTTTATAATTTTTACGGCGAGGCAAGTTGGCTGACGCCAGTTCTGGACTCTAACGGATTTTTGCAAAATTACTTTATCGTTTCCGCAGCGAATCCGGAAATATCCGTGTTTGGGAACACGCCAAACGAAGCGTTGAAACTTTATAAGACCGCGCTTCAGCGAGGCGGCAGCACAGTCGACGGCAGTTCAAATGCGGAAGAGGCAAAAGCAACAATCACGGTCTCCCGTGTGTTTAAAGAACGTGTCGGAGACTTTACGTTAGTGTCGATTTTGGCAGATGACGGTCGAAACTTTCTCGTCTCCTCCGAAGTTGAACCGCTTGCGATCTATATTCAAGAAGGCGACAAGCTAGTCTTGACGTATTTAGACACCGGGGAACTGTTTTTACCGGTGAGGGAATTGACGAATATGAGCGTGAAATAAATTGGAATGGGCTTCCCGGTTTTATGGGGAGCTCATTTTTTATGTTTCCGGGTGACGTGTTGGCAACTCATCGCCACCACGGGAACTCCTCATCTCGAACATCAACCGATACGAGCATAACTGCTGGAGCATCGAGCACAACCGAATCCGTAGCGAGAGCAAACCGCGACGCAACGAGAATAAAAACCGGAACCGTCTCGATACGAGCATAACCGCTGGAGCATCCAGCACAACCCGATCTGCATCGAGAGCAAATCGCCACTATACGGGAGCAAACTCGCCGCCCCGCCCGTTGCGGGAATAAACTATCGAGATACGGGAATAAAGTAGCCCGTTACGGGAACAAACCGCCACTATACGGGAACAAACTTGTCGCCCCGCCCGTTGCGGTTATAAACCAGGTAACAACGTGCATCCCTCTCTTCACTCCATTAAATTCCGCCCCCCGCGCCAATCCAATGTCTAAACAACCAACCCATACCCGATACTGAAATAGATCATCAAATCCAATGCAAATCAATTGCGAATCGGTAAATTCGATTGTACAATTAAGTCAAAGATAGTCAAAGTCAATACCTTATCGCCCGTGATGAAAGAGGTGAGGACGTGCGAAACATTTCTGATATTATTGAAGGGTATTTAAAAGCGATTATCGAAAAGGAACAGAATGGCATTATTGAAATTAAGCGCAATGAAGTTGCAGAGAAATTTCAATGTGTGCCATCGCAAATTAATTACGTGATCAATACCCGCTTTACAGCGGAGCGTGGATATGCGGTTGAATCGAAACGGGGCGGCGGTGGCTATATTCGTATTTTTCGTGTCCGCCCGAATTCCCGTAAAGAATTAATTGAACATATCTTAGCCGGTCTGGACGGCGGAACTTCGCATACGATGGCGCTAGATGTGGTGCATCGGCTCGTCGATGAAGAAGTGATATCGGAGCGCGAATCGAAGTTGATTCTTGCAGCGGTCGATCGAACGACAATCCGTATTCCGCTGCCGGAACGCGATGAAATCCGGGCGCGTATTTTGCGCGCAATGCTCATAACGCTTATTTATGAACAACTATAAGCAAAGCTGATTTTTGGGAACCTAACAAAAGTGAGGTGGCACACTATGATTTGTGAAAACTGTAAAGAAAGACCCGCTTCCGTCATTATTAAAAAAGGGTATATCGGTGAAGCCGTCGAACGCCACTTATGTGAGAAATGCGCATTCCAATCGGAAACGTTCCATTTTGATCCAAATCAAGAACCGTTATCGATTCAGCAATTCTTATCTCAATGGTTTGGCGGAACGGAACCATTCAAAACGGAGCAGCAACAAACGCGTGGCAATCAATTCGGAAGTATTGAATGCCCGGGATGCAACTTAACATTTTCAAAGTTCCTCGACATCGGGAAATTCGGCTGTGCAACATGTTATGACACGTTCAGACAACATCTTCCGAACGTCTTCGGCAAACTGCATAGCGGTCATACAACCCATACAGGGAAAATTCCTGTTTCGTTTAACAGAGTTTATGCGATCAAACGAAAAGTTGAAGAAGTGCGCGCGAAAATGCAAGCTGCCGTAGCGGAAGAACGATTCGAAGAGGCTGCCGCTTTACGCGACCAGGCAAATGAACTTCAAAAGCAGCTTGCGCATGGAGGTGAAGAACGCAATGTCGATTGAGAAATTCATTCAAAACGCAGCGACAGGCTGGATGACTGCTCACGGTGAAAACTCCGATATTGTACTCTCCACACGTATTCGGTTGGCCCGAAATTTAAGAGGTTATAAGTTTCCAATCGCCGCCAATGACGAAGAAGCTTTAGCCGTCGACAAACTCGTGGCGGGAACTTTATTGGATGACAATGAAGATGATTATACCTATTCGAGAATGTCCGAACTGTCTTCATTGGATCGGGAAGTGCTTGTCGAAAAACACCTGGTCAGTCCGCATTTGACGGATCCAAAACGACACGGCGCTGTTTTACTGTCATCAGATGAGTCAATAAGCGTCATGGTCAATGAAGAAGACCATATTCGGATTCAATGCATTTATCCTGGTTTGCAGTTGGAAGAGGCCTTCAATCAAGCCAACCACGTGGACGATATATTAGAAAAAGAATTGCCCTATGCATTTGATGAGAATTTTGGCTATTTAACGAGTTGTCCATCGAATACGGGAACGGGAATGCGGGCATCGGTCATGATGCATTTGCCTGCATTGACGATTACGAAACAAATTGAACGAATCATCCCGGCAATCGGGCGTTTAGGTTTGGTCGTTCGGGGAAGTTATGGTGAAGGAAGTAAAGCGCTCGGCAATGTTTATCAAGTATCCAATCAAGTAACGCTTGGAAAAACAGAAGCCGAAATCCTTGAGGATCTCAGCAATATCACGTCGCATCTTCTAGCCCATGAACGCAAAGCGCGAAATTTATTAGTAGAAAAATCGCAAATCGCGCTTGAAAATCGATTGTTCCGATCACTAGGGACGCTCGTCTATTCACGATTATTGCAAACAGGCGAAGCCGCTCGTTGCTTGTCGGATGTACGGCTCGGCATCGATTTGGGGATTATTAAAGATGTTGATATGTCGATCCTCAATGAGCTCATGATTTTTATGCAGCCGGGTTTTCTTCAGCAATTTGCCCAAACGGACTTAACGCAAGAAGAACGCGATATTTTCAGGGCGAAACTCTTCCGGGAGCGACTGTCCATAGATGGTACTCGGCCGTCAGCTGAAACAGGAACTGAAGAATAGGCAAAAATTTTGAACCTTGTATTTCATTGGCGTATAATTAGTCAAATTAGGTCAAGGCGTGTTATACCCGACCTTCTTTATAAAGATTTAATTATTTTCGTTTAACGGCGTATAAGGTTGTGGAATAGATTATATATAGTAGAAGGAGAGGACTGAATTATGATGTTTAACCGATTTACACAACGAGCACAAAAAGTGTTGCAACTTGCCCAAGAAGAAGCGATTCGCATGAAACACGAGTCCATTGGCACAGAGCATATTTTGCTCGGCCTTATTCGCGAGGGCGGGGGGATCGCAGCGAAAGCGCTTGAAGCAATCGACGTCAGTTTTGTAACGATTGAAGAAGGTGTCAACAAGCTTGTCGGATCCGGCACAAAAGACGTTGGTCCTATCGTTCACTATACACCGCGTGCAAAAAAAGTAATTGAACTATCTGTTGATGAATCACGGAAGTTAAATCATTCATATATCGGAACAGAACACATTTTGCTTGCGCTTATCCGTGAAGGCGAAGGAGTCGCGGCGCGTGTTTTAAGCAATGCCGGTGTCAGTCTTAACAAGGCTCGCCAGCAAGTATTGCAATTGCTGGGAACTACTGAAAGTTCAAGCGGTTCAAATTCGAACGCATCTGCTTCCGCGGCAACGCCGACATTAGATGGACTTGCGCGAGATTTAACAGAAGTGGCCCGTGAAGGCCAACTTGACCCTGTAATTGGAAGAAGCAATGAGATTACCCGTGTTATTGAAGTGCTAGCGCGCCGCACGAAAAACAATCCGGTGCTGATCGGAGAACCGGGTGTCGGTAAAACAGCGATCGCAGAAGGTCTTGCACAACAAGTCGTGAACAATGAAGTGCCGGAAATCCTTCGCGATAAACGCGTGATGACGCTCGATATGGGAACGGTCGTCGCAGGCACGAAATACCGCGGCGAATTTGAAGATCGCATGAAAAAAGTAATGGAAGAAATCCGCCAAGCAGGCAACGTTATTTTATTCATCGATGAACTTCATACGCTCATCGGCGCAGGCGGCGCAGAAGGTGCCATCGACGCATCGAACATTTTAAAGCCATCCTTAGCGCGAGGAGAACTCCAATGTATCGGTGCGACAACGCTTGATGAGTACCGTAAATATATTGAAAAAGATGCAGCGCTTGAAAGACGTTTTCAACCGATTCAAGTTGACGAACCGACTGTCGACGAATCCATTCAAATTCTTCAAGGATTACGCGACCGTTACGAGGCGCATCACCGCGTGAAAATTACAGATGAGGCAATCGAAGCTGCAGCGAAAATGTCGGATCGTTATATTTCTGACAGGTTCCTGCCTGACAAAGCGATTGATTTAATCGATGAAGCGGGGTCTAAAGTGCGTTTGCGTTCGTATACGACACCTCCAAACTTAAAGGAGCTTGAAACGAAATTAGAAGCTATTCGTTCCGAGAAAAATGCTGCAGTTCAAAGCCAAGAATTTGAAAAGGCTGCGTCATTCCGCGACAAAGAACAGAAGATGAAAGAAGAGCTCGATACAACGAAAAAAGCGTGGAAAGAAGAACAAGGCAAGACAGAATCGAAGGTGACGGTGAATGACATCGCGCAAGTTGTCGCCATGTGGACCGGCATCCCTGTTTCAAAAATTGCTGAAACCGAATCGCTCAAATTATTGAATATGGAAGAAACATTACACGGCCGTGTTATTGGTCAAGCGGAAGCCGTCACAGCCATCTCGAAAGCAATTCGTCGAGCGCGTGCTGGGCTGAAAGATCCAAAACGACCTATCGGTTCATTTATCTTCTTGGGCCCTACAGGTGTCGGGAAAACAGAACTTGCACGGGCGTTAGCGGAAACGATGTTCGGAGATGAAGATGCGATGATTCGCGTCGACATGTCCGAATATATGGAGAAACACTCCACATCTCGTCTCGTCGGTTCTCCTCCGGGGTATGTCGGTCACGAAGAAGGCGGTCAATTAACCGAACAAGTTCGCCGCAAGCCGTACTCGGTAATTTTATTGGATGAAATCGAAAAGGCGCATCCTGATGTTTTCAACATTCTTCTTCAAGTGTTAGAAGACGGCAGACTAACGGATTCAAAAGGACGCACAGTCGACTTCCGTAATACGGTCGTCATTATGACATCTAACGTCGGTGCCCAATCGCTTAAATCGAACCGCTATGTCGGCTTCAACTTGCAAGATTCGGATTTTGATTACGAAGGCATGAAATCTAAAATGCTCGATGAGTTGAAGAAAACATTCCGTCCGGAGTTCTTGAACCGTGTTGACGAAATGATTGTCTTCCACTCGCTTGAAAAAGAGCACTTGCGCAAAATCGTTACGCTGATGGCGAACGAATTAGCGAAACGTCTCGAAGAACAAGATATTGTTCTTGAATTAACAGACGCAGCGAAAATGAAGATTTCGGAAGTTGGCTACGATCCTGAATACGGTGCTCGACCTTTGCGCCGTGCGCTTCAAAAACATGTTGAAGACCGGTTATCTGAGGAGCTCCTGAGAGGAACGGTCCTAACTGGCGGTAAAGTTGTAGTCGATGTCGAAAATGATGAATTTGTCGTTCGAACAGAAGGTATCGAAACGGAAGAAGTAACAATAGAAAAGTAATAGTGGAATCAGGATAGTCCTCCGTCGGATTTTTCGGCGGGATAGGACTGTCCTTTCCGTCTTTGGAGGTAAATATGTCTAAAAGAAAATCAAAATTCATGTGTAAAGATTGTGGCTATGAATCTCCTAAATGGATGGGACGCTGCCCAGGTTGCGGCGAATGGAACACAATGAACGAAGAAATTGAAGTCGTTAGTAAAGGTCCGCGCGGCGCATTCCAGCATTCTGAAAATGTGCGTCAAAAAGCTATGCCGATCAGCAAAGTTGAAACACAAGCAGAACCACGCGTTGAAACTGACTTAGGTGAACTAAACCGAGTTCTCGGCGGGGGGATTGTACCGGGTTCACTTCTTCTGACTGCCGGAGATCCAGGGATCGGCAAGTCGACCCTTCTTCTTCAAGTATCCTCACTTCTAGCGAATGCTGGCCATCGTGTTTTATATATTTCAGGTGAAGAGTCGATTCGTCAAACAAAAATGCGAGCAGAACGACTTGGTGTTTTATCGGATGAACTTTACATATATGCTGAAACCGATTTGGAACAAATTCATCATACAATTGAAGAAGTAAAACCGAAGTTTGTCATTGTCGACTCCATCCAGACGATTCATCATCCCGAAGTGAAATCGGCTCCGGGAAGCATTACGCAAGTGCGTGAATGTACAGCCGAGCTCATGCGTATCGCGAAAACGCAAAACATCGCGATATTCCTCGTTGGTCACGTAACGAAAGACGGGCAAATTGCGGGTCCGCGCATACTTGAACATATGGTAGATACCGTTCTTTATTTCGAAGGGGAACGCCATCATACGTATCGGATTTTGCGGAGCGTTAAAAACAGGTTCGGTTCGACAAATGAAATCGCGATTTTTGAGATGTTGCAATCCGGATTAAAAGAAGTTCTGAACCCTTCGGAATTATTTCTGCGTGAAAGATCGCAAGGCGGAGCGGGTTCAACAGTCGTCGCTTCCATGGAAGGAACGCGACCGATACTGGTTGAAATCCAAGCCCTCGTTACACCGTCAAGCTTTAATTATCCCAAACGGATGGCGACAGGGCTCGATCAAAACCGGGTATCTCTCTTAATGGCTGTTTTAGAAAAACGAATGGGCATGCTGCTGCAAGCGCAAGATGCCTATATTAAAGTCGCAGGCGGCGTCAAATTAGATGAACCCGCTATCGATCTTGCCGTGTTAGTAAGTATTGTATCTAGTTACCGCGACGCGGCTGCTGGTTTATCCGACTGCTTTATTGGAGAGGTTGGCTTGACAGGGGAAGTTCGGCGCGTGTCGCGTATTGAACAACGAGTCTCCGAAGCTGCCAAACTAGGATTTGAACGCGCAATCATCCCTCAATCAAATTTGGGCGGTTGGGATTATCCAAAAGGAATTCAAGTAATCGGTGTCGAAACTGTTAGCGATGCCTTGAAAGTCGGTTTTTCAAAATAGGGGCTACGTGTTAGTCCCTAGAATTACTTGCTTGAATTTAGTGCATTTTGCACATGCTAGACAACGAGGGTCAGAACGCCGCGTTAAATTAGTCACATTTAGACGGATTTAACTAGGTTATTAAAGGCGGGTGGTTGGGAATACATGTATAATTAATTAAGGAGGTGTTTCATATGTTGAAAAGAGTTGTTCAGCTTTCATTTTTACTTATTGGAGGCACGCTAGGAGTCATATTTTTACCGGAATTATTCTCGTTATTTACATTTACTTCAAATCCGCTCATTAATAACCCGTATATATCCGCTATTATCGGCGCACTTATTTTTTTCTTATTAAATCTTTTTCTAACTTCACCGGTCGTGAATTTTGTCAAATGGATGGAAGATTGGTTATTAAAAGCGCCTATTTTTGACTTGTTATTTGGGACGCTCGGCTTAATCATTGGATTAAGTGTAGCATTCCTCATAAGTTTTTGGTTAGGGAATATCGAAATTCCGCTCCTCAACTCGGTGTTGCCGACGGTGTTATTCGTCATTCTCGGTTACTTAGGGTTTCAAGTCGGTTTTAAACAAGGTGATGAATTTCTCCATGCAATTCAATCTGCAAAAAACACCGGCAGTAAGAGGAAAGAATCTGATGATGCGTTAGCCGCTACACGGGGGAACCTATATAAAATACTAGATACGAGTGTCATTATCGATGGACGCATTGCAGATATTTCAGCAACTGGTTTTCTCGAAGGAGTGCTCGTTGTTCCGCAGTTTGTGTTGACGGAACTGCAACATATTGCAGACTCTTCGGATACGTTGAAGAGAACAAAAGGCAGGCGCGGGCTAGATATTTTGAGGCGCTTGCAAACGGATGAGGGTCCAGGAATATTAATAACGGACACGGATTTTGCGGACGTTGCGGAAGTTGATCTTAAGCTCGTCCATCTAGCAAAAGAGATGAGTGGCCTTGTCGTCACCAATGATTTTAATCTCAACAAAGTCGCTGATCTGCACGGTGTTCCTGTATTGAACATTAATGATTTAGCGAATGCGGTCAAGCCGGTCGTTATTCCCGGTGAAGACATGCATGTCGTCGTTATTAAAGACGGGAAAGAGCATCAGCAAGGGATTGCTTATTTGGACGATGGTACGATGATTGTCGTTGAAGATGGGAAGTTCCATATCGGCAACGCAATTGATGTGACTGTAACGAGCGTGTTGCAAACATCAGCAGGGCGAATGATTTTCGCGAAACCGAAAAATGGTCGATCTGCCAAGGCAAATTAATAACGATAGACGAGGAAGATGGAAAAGTGGACTACACGGTAATGATGCCGGCAGCCGGAAGCGGACAGCGTATGGGTGCCGGCTATAATAAGCTTTTTTTGCAACTCGATCATAAACCAATTATTATTCATACGCTGTTAGTGTTTGAAGGAGATCCAGCATGTAAAGGAATTATTCTAGCGGTGAAGCCGGATGAACGACAAGAAATTCAATCCATGCTTGACCGCTTTGAGATTTCGAAAATCAAGGTAATTGTGGACGGCGGAACGGAACGCCAATATAGTGTTGCGGCTTGTATTGAAGCGCATGCGGAAAATGGAATTGTTTTAGTTCATGATGCAGCTCGTCCATTTTTGAAGAGGTCTGTCATCGCTGATCTCGTTCAAAAGGCAACGGAGTTTGGAGCGGCGATTGCAGCGGTTCAACCTAAAGATACGATGAAAACAGCGACAGATGGAGTTGTTGAGGAGACGGTTGACCGCGAAAAGCTATGGATCATTCAAACTCCGCAAGCTTTCAAATATGAGGTGTTGAAAGCGGCATCGGAACTGGCAGCTCGCGATGGTTTTTTAGGAACGGATGAGTCCATGCTCGTTGAAAGACTGGGACATCCAGTTCAGATTGTAGAAAGTACGTATGAAAATGTGAAAATGACGACGCAAGAAGATCTTGCGTTCGGTGAAATAATACTTAAGAGGCAACTGGAGGATTTTGTATGATTCGGATTGGACAAGGTTTTGATGTGCATAAATTTGAAGTGGGCCGTCCTTTAATTCTTGGTGGCGTATTAATTCCGCATGATAAGGGACTCTCGGGTCATTCCGACGCGGATGTGCTGCTTCACACGATTACGGATGCGGCGCTGGGCGCGATTGGCGAAGGCGATATAGGTCGACATTTCCCGGATACAGATCAGGCATTTAAAGATGCGGACTCTGCAGTTTTGCTAGAAGAGATTTGGAAACTAGTCGCTGAACGGGGTTATAAATTGGGGAATATTGACTGCACGATTATTGCAGAACAACCAAAAATGGCGCCGCATATCGAAGTCATTCAAGAACGTGTGGCAAAGCTTTTAAAAGCAGAGACTTCACAAGTTAATGTTAAAGCGACAACGACAGAGAAATTGGGATTTACGGGCCGCGGAGAAGGAATAGCAGCGATGGCAACGATTCTATTGCAAAAGAGCTAACATCTTTTCTGTAAAATCAAACATATGTTAAAATAAAAAGGATATATGCACGAAAACTTAGGAGGATTAATAATGACGAAGGAAGTTCGCGTTCGATACGCACCGAGTCCAACCGGGCATTTACATATTGGAAATGCACGTACGGCACTATTCAACTATTTGTTTGCACGCAGTAAAGGCGGAAAATTCATCATCCGAATTGAAGACACAGATTCGAGCCGGAATATCGAAGGCGGCGAAAGCTCCCAACTCAAGTATTTAGATTGGTTAGGGCTTGATTGGGATGAAGGTGTTGACGTCGGTGGAGATTTCGGGCCTTATCGTCAATCCGAACGAAATGATCTATACAAAAAACTATATGATGAACTTTTAGAGAAAGATTTAGCATATAAATGTTACTGTACGCCTGAAGAGTTAGAAGCTGAACGTGAAGCGCAAACTGCAAGAAATGAGATGCCGCGTTATAGCGGGAAATGTCGTCATTTATCTGTCGAGGAACGAGCTGAACGCGAGTCGGAAGGCAGAGAACCGAGCATCCGCTTTGCAGTGCCGCGCGGAAAAGTGTACACGTTTAACGACATCGTAAAAGATAATGTATCATTTGAATCAGACGGAATCGGCGACTTTGTCATCGTGAAAAAAGATGGTATTCCAACGTATAACTTTGCTGTTGTTGTAGATGACCACTACATGGAAATCACGCACGTTTTACGCGGAGACGACCATATATCAAACACGCCGAGACAACAAATGATTTATGAAGCATTCGGGTGGGAAACACCGGTATTCGGCCATATGACATTAATTGTGAATGAAAGCGGTCGTAAACTGAGTAAGCGTGATGAAGCCATTATCCAGTTTATCGAACAATATAAGGAGCTTGGGTATTTGCCAGAAGCGTTATTCAATTTTATCGTCTTGCTTGGTTGGTCGCCAGAAGGAGAAGATGAGCTGTTTTCGAAAGAAGAGCTTATTTCGATTTTTGACGAAAATCGTTTATCGAAATCCCCGGCTGCATTCGATAAAAACAAACTAACGTGGATGAACAACCAATACATTAAACAATTGCCGCTCGAAAAAGTAATTGAACTGGCGCTGCCTCATTTGCAAAAATCAGGTGCATTGCCAGCAGAATTGTCTCCAGAACAACAAGAATGGGCACATGATTTAATCGCTTTATATCACGGCCAGTTGAGCTACGGGGCTGAAATCGTCGAGCTAACCGCCCAGTTCTTCAAGGATGAGATTGAATATAATGAACAATCCTTAGAGGTGCTTGCAGGTGAACAAGTTCCGGAAGTAATGGCATCGTTGGAAAACAAGTTTTCTGAACTTGAAACATTTGACGCGCCGTCGATCAAAGCGGCGATCAGCGCTGTTCAAAAAGAAACGGGTCATAAAGGCCGTAACTTATTCATGCCGATTCGCGTTGTCACGACGGGTGAAACGAGCGGACCTGAATTACCTGCAGCCATCGCCCTCGTTGGAAAAGAAATTGCAATTTCACGCATTGCCAAATACGCAGAACAATAATTTTGACTTTCCAGACTTTGCGTGTAAGATTGAAAGTAATTAAATGATTAAACCGTTGATAAGGAGAAGTACACATAGGTAAGCTCTTCAGAGAGGATCATCACTGGCTGAAAGTGATCCGAGTCATTACGATGTGGAAATGCCCCTTTGAGTGCCGCGCTGAAGTCGTAGTAAGCCGGACGTTTCGCCAACGTTAACAGGCATTAAGCGGGAAGGTGCGAACCTTTCAAGCGGAGTGGAACCACGCATTCAATGCGTCTCTGTCATTTTTGACAGGGGCGTATTTTTGTTTTCACGAAATTAAATTAGGAGGGAAGCCGGTGTTTCGGACAATGAAAGAAGATATACGATGCATTTTTGACCAGGATCCTGCAGCACGTAGTGTATTTGAAGTAATACTGACGTATTCCGGCTTGCATGCTATTTGGGCGCACCGAATCGCGCATGCGTTGTATAAACTGAATTTACTATTTTTAGCGCGTGCAGTTTCTCAAATCAGCCGCTTTTTTACCGGAATCGAAATTCATCCAGGCGCAACAATCGGGCGTCGATTGTTTATCGACCACGGCATGGGAATCGTTATTGGTGAAACTTGCGAAATCGGCAATGACGTCACCATTTATCAAGGCGTCACGTTAGGCGGTACGGGCAAGGAGAAAGGAAAGCGGCATCCGACACTTGAGGATAATGTGCTTGTTGCAACGGGAGCCAAGGTGCTTGGATCCATCACAATTGGAGAGAATAGTAAAGTTGGCGCGGGTTCTGTTGTACTGAAGAATGTCCCGGCCAATTCGACAGTCGTAGGAATCCCGGGGCAAGTAGTCGTTACAAACGGCGTAAAGGTAAACCGAAAACTTGACCATCAAGACATGCCGGATCCTATAGCCGATAAATGCGATTTGCTTGAAAATAAAATTTCCCAACTCCAAGAACGCCTTAAGGAACTCGAAGAATCTATGAACAAGGAAGGGATTTGCAATGAACATACAAATTTATAATACGTTAACACGAAAAAAGGAGCCTTTCATCCCGCAAGTCGAAGGGGAGGTTTCGATGTATGTATGCGGACCAACCGTCTACAATTACATTCATATCGGAAACGCTCGACCTGTCATCGTATTCGACACGGTTCGCAAATACCTCGAATTCCGTGGATACGATGTGAAGTTCGTGTCCAACTTTACGGACGTCGACGACAAAATTATTGCGGCGGCAAATGAACTCGGCGAAGACACTAGTGAATTGACAGAGCGTTTCATCAACGCTTATTTTGAAGATGTCTCCGCACTTGGATGCTCTGAAGCCGATGTTCATCCGCGCGTGACAAACCATATTGACGACATTATTGAATTTATCGAAGTGTTGATTGATAAAGGTTTCGCTTACGAATCCCACGGCGATGTTTATTACCGTACGACAAAATTCGACGGGTATGGAAAGCTATCCAAACAATCAACGGATGAGCTAATCGTCGGTGCGCGAATCGAAAAAGGCGAAAAGAAAGATGATCCATTGGACTTTGTCTTGTGGAAAGCGGCAAAAGAAAATGAGGTTTCATGGAAAAGTCCATGGGGGGAAGGGCGTCCGGGTTGGCATATTGAATGTTCGGCAATGGCGCGCGTTCACCTCGGCGATACGATCGATATTCACGGGGGCGGCCAAGACTTGACATTCCCGCACCATGAAAACGAAATTGCGCAATCTGAAGCAATGACAGGAAAACCTTTCGCGAAGTATTGGATGCATAACGGCTATATTAATATCGACAATGAAAAAATGTCGAAGTCATTAAATAACTTCGTCTTGGTCAATGAAATCCGAAAACAAGTCGATCCAAGAGTGCTACGGTTTTTCATGCTGTCCGTCCATTACAGACACCCGATTAACTTCTCGGAAGAACTTGTTGGAAATGCGGCGAATGGTTTAGAGCGAATTACGACTGCTTACAATAATGTTAAACATCGACTAGAAAACTCTGCTGATCTCGGCGATCAAAAAGATATTTGGATGAACAAGATTGATGAATGCAAAAATGACTTTACCGTAGCGATGGATGATGACTTTAATACTGCAAACGGAATTGCAGCGATTTTTGAACTTGTCCGACTCGCTAACGTTTATTTATTGGAAAAAAATACGGAAACTAGTGTGTTAGCATACTTTAAGACAACATTTGATGCATTGATGAATGTACTCGGCTTGCCTTTCAATGACGCAGAAGACCTTTTAGATACAGATATTGAAGAATTAATCGAAGAACGGCTTGAAGCGCGTCGAAACCGGGATTTCGGGCGGGCTGATGAAATTCGTGACGAACTCGTCGCGAAAGGAATTCTTCTAGAAGATACCGCGCAAGGAACGCGCTGGAGAAGAGGCTAATTCGTATGTACGTATTAAGAGATATGGATGTAAAACAATTGAACGCTCTCGCATTGGCGTATATGGGCGACGCGGTTTACGAGCAAGCGGTCCGAGAACACTTACTGCGTTCGGGCCGTGTTAAACCGAATGTTTTGCACCGAGAAGCGACAAAATATGTATCCGCGAAATCGCAAGCAGCTATTTTGCAAGAGATGTTGGCTTCGGATTATTTAACAGAAGAGGAAGCGGCCGTCATGAGACGCGGCCGCAATGCGAAGTCGGGCTCGATTCCGAAAAATACAGATGTCGGCACTTATAAAAACAGCTCGGGTTTCGAAGCGATTCTCGGCTTTTTATATCTGCTCGGCAGGACCGAAAGAACCGAAGAATTTATAGTCGAATCCATTCGAATCATTGAGAATGCCAAGGAGGGTGAAACGTTATGACTGAAATTGAATCCGAAATGCTCGGTGGTAAAAACCCGATAGTCGAAGCGCTTCGTTCAGGTCGGGAATTAAATAAAATATGGATTGCCGAAGGATTAAACAAAAAAAGCATCGGCGAAATTTTGTCGCTTGCAAGAGAAGCGAAAGTGATCGTCCAATCAGTTCCAAAGCAAAAACTAGATAGCATGTTGGATGTGAATCATCAAGGAATTATTGCGTCTGTGGCGGCCTATCGTTACGCGGAACTTGATGATCTCTTTGAAGTTGCAGCTGACCGCGGGGAAGACCCTTTGTTTTTCATTTTAGATGAACTTGAAGATCCGCATAATTTAGGCTCTATATTGCGCACAGCTGATGCAGCGGGGGTTCACGGGGTCATCATTCCAAGAAGGCGTTCTGTTGGGTTGACGGCAGTTGTGGCAAAGGCATCAACGGGTGCAATCGAACATGTTCCTGTCGTACGCGTGAATAATTTGTCGCAAACTGTCGATGAATTGAAGAAGCGCGGCGTCTGGATTGCGGGAACGGATGCAAAAGGTTCTGCTGATTACAGAAAAATGGATGCAACCCTTCCCCTTGCTGTGATTATCGGGAGTGAAGGTAAGGGCATGTCGCGCATTCTAAAAGAAAAGTGCGATTTCCTATACAACCTTCCTATGCGTGGACATGTTACATCGCTAAATGCTTCTGTTGCAGCTTCTCTCCTCATGTATGAAGTGTTGCGAAAGCGCCAACCTGCCGAATAGTAACAATGGAAAAGCAAAATGTTCTTCTTGTCGATGGCTATAATATTATCGGTGCATGGGGGGAACTGCAAAAACTGAAAAAACACCAGTTGGCAGATGCACGAGATTTACTTATCGAACGGATGGCCGAGTACAAGGCCTATATGGGGTGGCGGGTCATTGTCGTTTTTGATGCGTACATGATGCCTGGAATCGAGAAAAAGAAACGAAGACATGATGTCGAAGTTTTATTCACAAGGGAAAACGAAACAGCCGACGAGCGAATTGAGAAACTTGTTTCCGAACTTAGTGGCCGACGTGTCCAAATTCACGTCGCCACATCTGATTTCACTGAGCAATGGATTATCTTTGCGCAAGGTGCGTTGCGGAAATCAGCGCGTGAACTCGAAATTGAAATGAGAGAGATTACTAACTTAATATCGAAAAGCGTGAAAAACTTTGAAGAACAGCGACCCGTGTCGAAGATCGATTTAACTGACGAAATTAAAGAAATATTTGAAAAATGGAGACGCGGAATGAAATAAACAGTTGACGACAAAATTTTCCATACGGTATACTAGGTTTATAGCAACGATGAACCGGAGTGATCCTATAGTGGAAAAAACATACATCGATGATAGAGTTTTAGACTTCACTGCGTTGTCCGATGAAGAAATCATTATTATTATTCATAAGGGCAATCCGGATGCGCTTGATTATCTGATTACAAAGTATCGTTCATTTGTTAGTTTGAAAGGGCGCTCCTACTTTTTAACTGGCGGAGACCGCGAAGATATTATCCAAGAAGGCATGATTGGATTGTATAAGGCGATACGCGACTTCAAGCCGGATCGGTTAAGTTCGTTTAAAGGTTTTGCCGAGCTGTGCATTACAAGGCAAATCATTACCGCGATCAAAACTGCAACACGTCAAAAACATATTCCGCTTAACTCATCGATTTCATTGGACAAGCCTGTCTTCTCGGAAGAATCCGACCGCACGTTGCTCGATATGTTATCGGGTTCAGTCCATGACGACCCTGAAGACTTAATCATCAATCAAGAGGATTATAGTCATATGGAAAAAGAAATGAACAAAGTACTAAGCGCACTCGAAAAACAAGTGCTAGCTCTATACTTGGATGGCCAGTCTTACCAAGAAATTTCTTTCGAGTTGAATCGGCAAGTAAAGTCAGTTGACAACGCATTGCAACGAATTAAACGAAAACTCGAACGATACATGCAATTTGATGCTGTAAGATAGGAATTTATTACGAGAGTTGTTGACAGAGGACATGCAAGGTGATACTCTTTAGCAAGACTAAAGGTCCGAGGGTGATAAAATGGCTAAAAAAATAATATTGAGCTGCGATGCATGTGGATCGCGCAATTATTCGGTTCCTGCACGCAATAATAATCCGTCGGAGCGTTTGACGTTAAAGAAGTTTTGTAAACACTGTAATTCGCATACTGTGCATAGGCAAACTGCATAAAAGCTACCTAAATTGGGAAGCAATATATCTGTATTCGAAGGGGCACGATACAAATGGGGAAGATTACCGGTTTTCTTAAAGACGTAGTCTCAGAAATGAGAAAAGTGAGTTGGCCAAAGAGACAGCAGCTTACTAAGTACACGATTGTCGTTCTTGTGACGGTCGTATTTATGGCGGTCTTTTTCGCGCTTACGGATTTAGGGATATCAAGTTTGATGGAATGGTACATTAACTTTTAATAGTGTGGAACTTTACGTTATAATAAAGTAGAATAAATAATTCCTGAAAAATAGCCCGTCTGCGAACATAACGGGTTTTTTTAATTTGTATGGAAAAAGGAGGGATGGACGAATAGTCCTAGCACTTATGGAAATGGAAAAGAATTGGTATGTCGTTCATACGTATTCTGGTTATGAGAATAAAGTAAAAGCTAACCTGGAGGCCCGCGTTGAAACGATGGGCATGCAGGATAAGATTTTCCGAGTTATCGTCCCAGAAGAAGAAGAAACAGATTTTAAAGATGGCAAAAAACGCACAGTCATGAAGAAAACTTTCCCTGGCTATGTTCTAGTGGAGATTATTATGACAGATGATTCATGGTACGTCGTTCGAAATACTCCTGGCGTAACAGGTTTTATAGGTTCATCAGGCGGCGGCGCAAAACCGACTCCGCTTCTTGAGGAAGAGGTAGACTTTATCCTGAAACAAATGGGCGTAAAAGAAAGTGTGGCTCAAATGGATATTTCACTTGGCGAACTCGTTCAAGTCCTTGAAGGCCCGTTTGCTGATTTCCAAGGAAAAGTCGAAGAAATCGATCAAGACAAGCGAAAAGTTAAGGTAGCTGTAGATATGTTCGGCCGAGAAACGAAGATGGAACTGGATTTCGTCCAAGTTAAAAAAATATAATATGAATGCCACTTGCACTAGTAACGAAAAAGTGGTATCATTTCAAAGGTCAGGCTGTCAATCGGCAGATTGATTTATTTTACTGATTCTACCGACACAAGTCGGCAGGCACATATTGAGTGGGAGGGGCAACCCGATTACCACATCACGGACTTAAGGAGGTATATCACGTGGCTAAAAAAGTTTCTACAATTGTAAAACTACAAATTCCTGCAGGTAAAGCGAACCCGGCTCCACCAGTTGGACCAGCGCTAGGTCAAGCAGGTGTGAACATCATGGGCTTCTGTAAAGAGTTCAACGCTCGTACAGCAGATCAAGCGGGTCTAATTATTCCTGTTGAAATCACTGTGTTCGAAGACCGTTCATTTACATTCATTACTAAAACTCCACCTGCGGCAGTATTGCTAAAGGTTGCAGCTAATCTTCAAAAAGGTTCAGGTGAACCGAACAAAACGAAGGTAGCAACTGTAAAACGCGATAAAGTTCGCGAAATTGCAGAACAAAAGATGCCAGATTTGAACGCTGCATCAGTTGAATCGGCAATGGCGATGGTTGAAGGTACTGCGCGCAGTATGGGAATCACTATCGAAGACTGATATAGAGTTGCATTGTAGTAAAGAGGTTGCGGTAGTTCCTCGGAACTCGCAACCTTTATTCGTGGGAGGTTCAATCCGTTAACACCACAACAAGGAGGAAATTTCAAATGGCAAAAAGAGGTAAAAAGTTCGCTGAAGCATTGAAGCTTGTCGATAGCAATAAGTTATATAATGTGCAAGAAGCAATTGATCTTGCGAAAAAAACGAGCACAGCAAACTTCGACGCGACAGTTGAAGTTGCATTCCGTCTAGGAATCAACACAAAGAAAAATGATGAGCAAGTTCGTGGAGCAGTTGTACTGCCGAACGGTACTGGTAAAACTCAAAGAGTACTTGTTTTCGCGAAAGGCGAAAAACTTAAAGAAGCAGAAGCTGCTGGTGCAGACTATGCTGGCGATGTAGAGTACATCAACAAAATCCAACAAGGATGGTTCGATTTCGACGTTATCGTTGCGACTCCTGACATGATGGGTGAAGTTGGTAAGATCGGTCGCGTACTCGGACCTAAAGGGCTTATGCCGAACCCGAGAACAGGAACTGTTACATTCGACGTTGCAAAAGCGGTTGAAGAAATCAAAGCTGGTAAAGTTGAATACCGTGCGGACAAAGCTGGAATCATCCACGCGCCAATCGGAAAAGTATCATTCGACAATGAAAAACTAGTAGAAAACTTCTTGACAGTTTTTGATACGATTGAAAAAGCGAAGCCTGCAGCTGCAAAAGGCACATACATGAAGTCCGTTAACGTAACGACTACAATGGGCCCTGCTGTGAAAATTGATACAACAAGTGTTAAAGTTCAAAAATAAATGTTGACAGACTGGATTATCTTGTGATAAGATAATCGACGTTGTTAATTATATATTATTTGTACCGTAGACAGTAGGAGCGGCTTGCCGCTTAATAATCCTGCCGAGGACAAGACGCTCTTTCTTAAATAAAGAAGACGACTTTTTCTGCCCTCGTGTCTGCTATGTAGACAGAGGGCTTTTTATTATGGTATGAGTAAGAAATTTATTTAGGAGGTGTCCAGATGAGCAAAGTATTAGAAGCGAAAAAAGCAGTTGTTACTGAAATTGAAGACAAGCTAAAGTCAGCATCTACAGTTGTTGTAGTTGACTACCGCGGTCTAAATGTTAGTCAAGTTACGGAACTTCGTAAAACGCTACGTGACCAAGGAATCGATTTCAAAGTTTATAAAAACTCAATGACTCGCCGTGCGGCTGAAGCAGCAGGACTTGAAGGGTTGAACGAACACCTGACAGGACCGAACGCGATCGCGTTTTCAGATGAAGATGTTGTTGCACCTGCAAAAATCCTTAACGATTTTGCGAAAAAGAACAAAGAGCTCGAAATTAAAGCTGGTGTGATTGAAGGTGCGCTTGCATCTGCAGAAGAAGTGAAAGCGTTAGCTGAACTTCCATCACGCGAAGGTTTACTTTCTATGCTACTCAGCGTTCTACAAGCGCCAATGCGCAACTTCGCTGCAATTACGAAAGCTGTTGCAGACGACAAAGAAGGAAAAGAAGGAGCTTAATCAAGCTGCCTGAACAAAAAAATGCAAGCTGGGCCCGTTGCGGTTAGCTTGACAATAAAAAACCATTAGGAGGAACTATTAATGACTATTGAACAAATCTTAGATGCTGTTAAAGAAATGACAGTTCTTGAACTAAACGACCTTGTAAAAGCAATTGAAGAAGAATTTGGCGTAACTGCTGCAGCACCTGTTGCTGTTGCTGGCGGAGCTGCTGGCGGAGCTGCTGAAGAAGAGCAATCAGAATTCGACGTAATTCTTACATCTGCTGGAGACAAAAAAATCCAAGTTATCAAAGCAGTTCGTGAAATTACAGGCCTTGGCTTGAAAGAAGCTAAAGCAGTTGTAGACGGAGCACCAGGTCCGGTTAAAGAAGGCGTTGCTAAAGAAGAAGCAGAAGAGCTAAAAACTAAACTTGAAGAAGTAGGCGCATCTGTAGAACTTAAGTAATTCTTATGAATAGTGAAGAAAAGCTCGTCAGCGAAGACGGGCTTTTCTTCGTTATTTTATACTCTGTTGAATTATGGAGTAGGTGGATTATGGGTAACTTATTTAAAACAAGAGTGTTTACATAAAACTTCAGGGCTTCGCTCTGCGCTTTTGTTTTGAAGAAACGGACGTTTCTTTACTTCAATAAAAGGAGAATCTTAATGTCTGAACATTATTATTCAAAAGATCCAACAGTGAAGAGTCAGCCGAAAGAATTAGTTGCCGCTTTGCGACAAAAATCATTTCGTTTTCTCACGGATGCAGGTGTTTTCAGTAAAGGAGATGTGGATTTCGGTTCAAAGCTTCTTGTGGAATCATTTGTGATACCAGAGATTGAAGGCGACGTGCTCGATGCGGGTTGCGGATACGGGCCCATTGGGTTATCGATCGCTTCTTCATTTCCAGAACGAAAAATCCATATGGTCGATGTGAATGAACGCGCGTTAGCATTAAGTGCTAAAAACGCGGAGAATAATGGCATTTCAAATGTTGAAATCTATTCTAGCGATGCGCTTAATGACGTCACGGCTACAGGATTTGCCGCGATACTGACGAATCCGCCGATACGTGCGGGGAAAAGTACCGTTTTTAGTTTTTACGATGGTGCATTTTCGAAGTTGAAAGTTGGCGGGGAATTGTGGGTTGTCATTCAGAAAAAACAAGGCGCGCCTTCCACGATTCAACATCTTGAAAAACTTTTTGGCAATGCGGAGATTATCATGAAGAAAAAAGGCTATCATATTATTAAGGCGATTAAAGTTTGACGCAGTGTTATTTATATGGTAGCGTTAAAAGATGGATAAATTAATATAATGCAATCGTGTGCCCTTTTGCATGAAAGTTAACATTATTTGGCATACTTATGATGGATAGAAAATTGTCAAATCGAAAATGAGCTCGCAGTAGATCTCATTTTCTTTTTAGTTTTTTTATATCGTACACCGTTTTTCTGTATTTGAAAAGAATTATTATTGTATATGAGGGGTGAATGAGTTGACAGGTCATCTAGTTCAATATGGTCAACACCGTCAGCGCAGAAGTTTCGCGCGGATTAGTGAAGTTTTAGATTTGCCAAACCTAATCGAAATTCAGACGGCATCTTACGAGTGGTTCTTGGAGGAAGGTTTACGGGAAATGTTCCGTGATATCTCTCCAATCGAAGATTTCACAGGAAATCTTCAATTAGAATTTGTCGATTATCATCTTGAGGATCCGAAATACCCTGTTGATGAATCGAAAGAGCGTGATGTGACTTACGCAGCGCCGCTTCGAGTCAAGGTCCGCCTGCACAACAAGGAAACTGAAGAAGTGAAGGAACAGGACGTCTTCATGGGTGATTTTCCACTCATGACAGAAAACGGTACATTCATTATTAACGGTGCGGAAAGAGTTATTGTTTCTCAGCTTGTCCGTTCACCAAGCGTTTACTATAACGCAAAGATCGACAAGAACGGGAAACGCGGTTTCGGAGCGACTGTAATTCCGAACCGGGGTGCTTGGCTCGAGTATGAAATCGATGCTAGAGACGTTGTCCACGTTAGAATTGATCGGACGCGAAAGCTTCCAATTTCAGTGCTCGTACGCGCGCTAGGTTTTTCGACCGATGAAGAAATCATCGATCTAATTGGCGATAACGAGTATTTGCGTAACACGCTCGAAAGAGATAATACCGAAACTACAGAAAAAGCATTACTTGAAATATATGAAAGACTTCGTCCAGGCGAGCCGCCAACGCTCGATAGTGCAAGAAGTCTGTTGTACTCAAGATTTTTTGATCCGAAAAGATATGACCTAGCAGATGTGGGTCGATATAAAATGAACAAAAAACTTGATATTCAAAACCGTCTATTCGGCCAAACAGTAGCGGAAACGCTTGTTGACCCTGAAACGGGCGAAATCCTTCTAGAAGAAGGCACGGTTATCGATCGCCGTACCCTCAACACATTACTGCCTCATTTAGAAAAAGGAATAGGTTTCCGTGAAATCACGCATGCGGAAGGTGTTCTGGATGAACCAACTGTAATCCAATCTATTAAAGTGTATGCGCCGAATCCAAATGGTGATGAACCACAAGCGATTAATGTCATTTCGAACGCTTATGTCGACGATGCCATTAAAAATGTGACGCCTGCTGATATTCTTGCGTCAGTTAGTTATTTCTTTAACTTATTGCACGGTGTCGGAAATACAGACGATATCGATCATCTTGGTAACCGACGTCTTCGCTCGGTAGGCGAACTTTTACAAAACCAATTCCGAATCGGTCTTTCCCGTATGGAGCGTGTTGTAAAAGAACGAATGTCAATTAACGATACGTCGTCTATTGTGCCACAACAATTGATTAACATTCGTCCAGTTATCGCATCTATCAAAGAATTTTTTGGAAGCTCGCAACTTTCACAGTTCATGGACCAAACAAATCCATTGGCAGAGTTGACGCATAAACGTCGTCTGTCTGCACTTGGACCCGGCGGGTTGACGCGTGAACGTGCTGGAATGGAAGTACGTGACGTGCATTACTCTCACTACGGACGCATGTGTCCGATTGAAACACCGGAAGGTCCGAATATCGGATTGATAAACTCATTATCAACATTTGCTAAAGTGAATAAATTCGGTTTCATTGAGACTCCATATAGAAAAGTCGATCCTGATACGGGTCGCGTAACAGCTCAAATTGATTATTTAACTGCTGATGTGGAAGATAACTTCGTAGTTGCTCAAGCGAACGCGCCTCTAAACGAGGACGGCTCATTCGTCAACGAAGAGGTTGTCGGACGTTTCCAAGGAGATAACACAGTATTCAAACGTGAACAAATCGATTATATGGACGTTTCGCCTAAGCAAGTCGTTTCAGCGGCTACAGCATGTATTCCGTTTCTTGAGAATGATGACTCGAACCGTGCGCTTATGGGAGCAAACATGCAACGTCAAGCGGTTCCGCTTCTCAATCCTCAATCACCGGTTGTAGGAACAGGCATGGAACACGTATCTGCACGTGACTCAGGAGCTGCAGTTCTGGCAACGCATACTGGAATTGTGGAACATGTCGAAGCGAAAGAAATCCGAGTACGTCGTATTGAAACAATCGATGGAAAAGAAGTTCAAGGCGACTTGACAATTTTCCGTTTGGACAACTTTATTCGTTCCAACCAAGGGACTTGTTATAACCAGCGCCCGATTGTCAGCGTCGGAGATCGAGTTGAACCAAATGATATTCTTGCAGACGGTCCGTCAATGGAAAAAGGAGAACTCGCACTTGGACGTAACGTTCTTACTGCATTCATGACGTGGGACGGATTCAACTATGAAGATGCGATCATCATGAGTGAGCGTCTCGTGAAAGATGACGACTATACTTCAGTTCATATCGAAGAATACGAATCAGAAGCGCGAGATACGAAACTTGGACCGGAAGAAATCACACGCGACATTCCAAACGTCGGTGAAGAAGCGCTTCGTCATCTCGACGACCGCGGAATCATCCGTATTGGTGCAGAAGTTCGCGACGGCGACATTCTAGTCGGAAAAGTAACGCCAAAAGGTGTCACTGAATTAACGGCTGAAGAACGCCTTCTACATGCGATTTTCGGTGAGAAAGCGCGAGAAGTGCGAGATACTTCACTTCGCGTGCCACACGGAGCGGGCGGGATTGTTCTCGACGTGAAAGTGTTCAATCGTGAAGACGGAGATGAACTTCCACCGGGAGTTAACCAACTAGTTCGTGCGTACATCGTTCAAAAGCGTAAAATCTCTGTTGGAGATAAAATGGCTGGAAGACACGGTAACAAAGGTGTCATTTCACGTATTTTACCCGAAGCAGATATGCCGTTCTTACCAGATGGCACGCCGATTGATGTAATGCTAAATCCACTAGGTGTTCCTTCCCGAATGAACATCGGGCAAGTGCTCGAAATGCATTTAGGCATGGCATCTAGAAAGCTTGGTATTCACATGGCTTCTCCAGTATTTGACGGCGCAAACGAAGAAGATGTTTGGTTGACGATGGAAGAAGCTGGAATGGACCGAGATGGTAAAACAATTCTCTATGATGGACGCTCAGGTGAACCTTTTGATAACCGCGTATCCGTCGGAGTTATGTATTTGATCAAACTTGATCATATGGTTGACGATAAATTGCATGCTCGTTCAACAGGTCCTTACTCACTCGTTACGCAACAACCGCTTGGTGGTAAAGCGCAGTTCGGCGGACAGCGTTTCGGAGAGATGGAAGTTTGGGCGCTTGAAGCTTATGGTGCAGCTTATACGTTGCAAGAAATTCTAACTGTGAAATCCGATGACGTCGTCGGACGTGTGAAAACGTACGAAGCGATTGTTAAAGGGGAAAGCGTCCCGCAACCGGGAATCCCTGAATCGTTCAAAGTACTCATCAAAGAACTTCAAAGTTTGGGGTTAGACGTCAAGATGCTTTCATCAGAGTACGAAGAAATAGAACTTCGCAACTTAGATGAAGATGATGACACGCAACCAACTGATGCTTTGAATCTTATGAAGGCAGAGCAATAATTATAAAAGAAGAATAGGGGAAGCTGCCGTTTCCCCTATACTTTCGATAACCAATTAACCTTGTTAATAATCCTGGAAAAGAAAATCACTTTTCCCCCAAAACCAATTGCCAGCGATAACACTTAAGGGAGGTAGGCTCCTTGGTAGATGTAAACAACTTTGAGTATATGAAAATAGGCCTCGCTTCATCGGATAAAATCCGTTCGTGGTCCTATGGTGAGGTCAAAAAGCCAGAAACAATTAACTACCGTACATTGAGACCGGAAAAAGAAGGTCTGTTTTGTGAACGTATTTTTGGTCCTACGAAAGATTGGGAATGTCACTGTGGAAAATATAAACGCGTTCGTTACAAAGGCGTCGTTTGTGATCGCTGCGGAGTAGAAGTAACACGTCAAAAAGTGCGTCGTGAACGTATGGGCCACATTGAACTTGCGGCTCAAGTCACGCATATATGGTACTTCAAAGGAATTCCGAGTCGTATGGGTCTTATTCTTGATATGACACCGCGTGCATTGGAAGAGATCATTTATTTCGCTTCCTATGTCGTTGTTGAACCAGCAGATACGCCACTCGAAAGAAAGCAATTGCTTTCTGAAAGAGAATACCGTGCATATCGACAAAAATACGGTAATAAATTCGAAGCGCTAATGGGTGCGGAAGCAATTGAACGTCTCCTTAGAGCAATCGATTTAGATCAAGAAACAGAAACATTAAAAGAAGAACTGAAAACTGTTCAAGGACAACGCCGTACACGTGCAATTAGACGTCTGGATGTTGTTGAATCATTCCGTAACTCCGGCAATAGACCAGAGTGGATGGTTCTTGAAGTTCTACCTGTCATTCCACCTGAATTGCGCCCAATGGTTCAACTAGACGGCGGTCGATTCGCGACTTCCGACTTGAATGACTTGTATCGTCGGGTTATTAACCGGAATAACCGTCTGAAAAGACTTCTTGATCTTGGTGCACCGGGAATTATCGTTCAAAACGAAAAGCGCATGCTTCAAGAAGCAGTTGACGCACTCGTTGACAACGGTCGTCGCGGTCGACCAGTTACTGGACCAGGAAACCGCCCATTGAAATCTCTTTCTCATATGTTGAAAGGAAAACAAGGTCGATTCCGTCAAAACTTGCTAGGTAAACGTGTTGACTACTCAGGTCGTTCTGTAATCGTTGTTGGTCCGAACTTGAAAATGTATCAATGCGGTTTGCCGAAAGAAATGGCCATCGAATTGTTTAAACCTTTCGTTATGAAAGAACTCGTTGAACGGGGACTTGCCCATAATATTAAAAGTGCTAAACGTAAAATCGAACGACTCCATTCGGAAGTTTGGGACGTTCTCGAAGATGTTATTAAAGAACACCCAGTGCTCTTGAACCGAGCACCTACTCTTCACCGACTGGGAATTCAAGCGTTCGAACCGGTACTAGTAGAAGGCCGTGCGATTACACTTCACCCGCTTGTATGTACTGCATACAACGCGGACTTTGATGGTGACCAAATGGCGGTTCACGTACCTTTATCTGCTGAAGCACAAGCAGAAGCGCGTCTTCTGATGCTTTCAGCGCAAAACATTTTGAACCCGAAAGATGGAAAACCGGTTGTTACCCCTTCCCAGGATATGGTTTTAGGAAACTATTACTTGACGTTGGAGCGTAAGGGAGCAACAGGCGAAGGCCAAGTTTTCCGCGATACGGATGAAGTGATGATCGCTTATACAAACGGTTATGTTCATCTTCATACGCGTATAGCTGTTCAAGCAGGTTCGCTGAAAAATCCAACATTTACTGAAGAAAACAATGGAAAGCTCTTACTAACAACTGTTGGTAAAGTTATCTTCAACGAAATCTTGCCGGAGTCATTTCCTTATATTAATGAACCGACGGATTTCAACTTGCAAATCAAGACGCCAGACAAGTACTTCATTTCAGGAACTGAAAATGTGAAAGAGCATTTCGAAAACACTGAACTCGTCGGACCGTTCAAAAAGAATATTCTCGGTAATATCATTGCGGAGATCTTCAAACGTTTCCACATTACAGAGACTTCTAAAATGCTTGACCGGATGAAGGATCTTGGCTTTAAATATTCAACTCGTGCTGGAATAACAATCGGAATGTCCGATATTATCGTTCTTCCAAATAAAGATGAACTTCTTGCTGAAACACAAAGTAAAGTAGACAACGTGTTGAAACAGTTCCGTCGTGGTCTGATCACGGATGAGGAACGTTACGACCGCGTTATTGCTTACTGGAGTGCTGCTAGGGATGACATTCAAGTTAAACTTATGGAATCCTTGGATAATCTGAACCCGATCTTTATGATGAGTGATTCAGGTGCTCGTGGTAACGTTTCTAACTTTACGCAACTTGCAGGAATGCGAGGATTGATGGCAAACCCGGCTGGACGTATTATCGAACTTCCGATCAAGTCATCATTCCGTGAAGGTCTTACTGTTCTTGAGTACTTTATTTCTACGCACGGTGCCCGTAAAGGACTTGCAGATACGGCGCTTAAGACGGCTGACTCGGGTTACCTGACTCGTCGACTCGTTGACGTTGCACAAGACGTCATTGTCCGAGAAGATGAATGCGGCACGGATCGTGGATTGGAAATCGGCGCACTTATGGAAGGCGCAGAAGTCATCGAAAGACTCGATGAGCGTATTTTCGGCCGTTACACGAAGAAAACAATTTATCACCCTGAAACTGGCGAAGTGATACTTGGCAGAAATGAGTTAATCACTGAAGACACTGCCCGTATTATAACGGAATTAGGGATTGAAAAAGTCTCCATTCGTTCAGCATTTACATGCGATACGAAGCACGGCGTATGTAAGAAGTGTTACGGGATTAACTTGGCAACAGGTGAACAAGTCGAAGTTGGTGAAGCAGTTGGAATTATCGCTGCGCAATCAATCGGAGAACCGGGTACACAGCTTACAATGCGTACGTTCCATACAGGTGGAGTTGCTGGAGACGATATCACACAAGGTCTTCCGCGTATTCAAGAAATTTTCGAGGCGCGTAATCCGAAAGGTAAAGCAGTTATCTCGGAAATCAACGGAACAGTTACGGAGATCGATGAAATTCGCGAAGGCCAGCATGAAGTTACAGTCGAAGGCAGCGTGGAAACACGTAAATACCTTGGACCTTACAACGCGCGCTTCACGGTTAGAGTCGGCGATGTAATTGAACGCGGCCAACCGCTAACAGAAGGTTCAATCGATCCGAAAGAACTCATCGTTGTCAAAGACGTTGCTACAGTTCAAGAATATCTGTTGAAAGAAGTTCAAAAAGTATACCGCATGCAAGGTGTTGAAATCGGTGATAAGCACGTCGAAGTAATGGTTCGCCAAATGCTTCGTAAAGTGAATATTATCGAGGCAGGGAACACGGATCTACTTCCAGGATCTCTAGTCGATATTCATCAATTTGCAGAAGCGAATAACAAAATGTTCGAACTCGGAAAAGCTCCAGCAACTTGCCGTCCAGTTATTCTCGGTATTACAAAAGCGTCACTTGAAACAGAATCCTTCTTATCAGCCGCGTCGTTCCAGGAAACAACACGTGTCCTGACTGATGCAGCAATTAGAGGTAAAATGGATGAATTACTCGGTCTGAAAGAAAACGTCATTATCGGTAAACTTGTACCAGCAGGAACCGGAATGCAACGTTATCGCCAGATTGAGATGAATCATGAAACACTAGAAGATGCAGACGAAAAAGCTGCAGCCGAGTAAGCTCTTAGAATTTACGGGGGGAGCCGAAAATAATCCCCCCGTATCTTTTAATTCTTGTTGACATATTCAAATTTAGATGATAATATACAAAAGGTTGATAGTAATATGTCTGTACTTTGGAGGATATGTAAATGTCTTATGAAAAAGTAGCCCAGGCACAGAAAACAATCATCGGTATAAAGCAAACAGTAAAAGCAATTCGTGCAGGTAAAGTTATAGAGATCATTATCGCTCAGGATTCTGAGACGCGACTGATTGCTCCAGTAGTGGAGGAAGCCGAACTGCATCGCATTCCGATATCTTATGTCGATTCAAGGAAAAAACTTGGAGAATCATGCGGTATTGAAGTCGGTACAGCCGTCGTTGCGATTACTGGATAACCGTTTTTATGCATCAAGAAAGCATAAAGACTTTGTTTTTACCCCAAAAATGAACCACCTGGATGTGTGGTCTTACAAATTTACATTTGAGAGGAGGACAAAATCGATGCCTACAATTAACCAATTAGTCCGCAAACCCCGTAAAACGAAGGTTGCTGGATCAAAATCACCGGCACTAGGAAAAAGCTATAACAGCTTTAAAAAGTCGATGACAAACGTAAACTCACCACAAAAACGAGGTGTTTGTACGCGTGTTGGTACAATGACACCGAAGAAGCCGAACTCGGCACTTCGTAAATATGCTCGTGTTCGTTTGACTAACACTCTAGAAGTTAACGCTTATATCCCAGGTGAAGGTCATAACTTGCAAGAACACAGCGTTGTACTTATTCGCGGTGGACGTGTGAAAGACTTACCGGGTGTTCGTTACCATATCGTACGTGGTGCACTTGATACAGCTGGTGTTACTGGCCGTATGCAAAGCCGCTCAATGTATGGAGCTAAAAAGCCAAAAGCTAAGAAGTAAAAATATAAGTAACTTATCGAAATCGAAAGGAGGAAAACAATATGCCTCGTAAAGGTCCAGTAGCTAAACGTGATGTACTACCAGATCCGATTTACAACTCGAAACTGGTTTCACGTCTTATTAACTCAATGATGGTTGATGGAAAGAAAGGTACTTCTCAAAAAATCCTCTATGGTGCGTTCGAACTTGTTAGAGAACGTTCAGGGAAAGATCCATTGGAAGTATTTGAAGCAGCACTAGAAAATGTTATGCCAGTACTAGAGGTTCGTGCACGCCGTGTCGGTGGAGCGAACTACCAAGTTCCAGTTGAAGTGCGTCCAGAGCGTCGTACAACTCTAGGTCTGCGCTATTTCGTAAACTACTCCCGTCAACGCGGTGAGAAAACAATGGAAGAGCGTCTTGCGAATGAAATCCTAGATGCGTCTAACAACACAGGTGCATCCGTCAGAAGACGTGAAGAATTGCACAAAATGGCAGAAGCGAACAAAGCATTCGCTCACTACCGCTGGTAAGATCGGACAGTATTAAAAGTCTAATCCACGGAAGGAGATAAACAGCATGGAAAGAGAGTTCTCCTTAGAGAATACTCGTAACATTGGAATCATGGCTCACATTGACGCGGGTAAAACAACGACAACTGAGCGTATCCTTTATTACACAGGTCGTATTCATAAACTTGGTGAAACGCATGAAGGTGCATCTCAAATGGACTGGATGGAGCAAGAGCAAGAGCGTGGAATTACAATCACGTCTGCCGCTACGACAGCTCAATGGAAAGGTCACCGCGTAAACATCATCGATACACCGGGACACGTAGACTTCACTGTTGAAGTTGAACGTTCTTTACGCGTACTTGATGGCGCGGTAACTGTTCTTGATGCACAATCAGGTGTTGAACCACAAACTGAAACGGTTTGGAGACAAGCTACAAACTATCAAGTTCCACGTTTAGTATTCGTTAACAAAATGGACAAAACAGGTGCGGATTTCCTTTACGCACTAAGTACACTCCATGATCGTCTAGGTGCAAACGCACACCCGATCCAGTTACCGATTGGCGCGGAAGATCAATTTGAAGCGATTATCGACTTAATCGAAATGAAAGCAACTTTCTATGGCGATGACACTGGCATGGACGTTGAAGTCCGTGATATCCCTGAAGAACATGTTGCAAAGGCAGAAGAATATCGTGAAAAACTAATTGAAGCGATTTCTGAGTTCGATGAAGAATTGATGGAAAAATATTTGAACGGCGAAGAGCTATCTGTAGCTGAAATTAAAGAAGCAATTCGTAAAGCGACACTAAACGTAGAGTTTTATCCTGTCGTATGTGGAACTGCGTTCAAAAACAAAGGTGTTCAACTCGTCCTTGACGCAGTTATCGACTACCTTCCATCACCAATTGACATCCCTCCGATGACAGGTATCAATCCTGACGACGAAGAGGAAGTTACACGTCCTGCAGACGACAACGGCCCGTTCTCGGCTCTTGCGTTTAAAGTTATGACGGATCCATATGTAGGGAAACTTACATTCTTCCGTGTATATTCCGGGACGCTAAAATCTGGATCGTATGTTCAGAACACTTCTAAAGGTAAGCGTGAGCGTGTAGGACGTATTCTGCAAATGCATGCCGATTCCCGTGAAGAGATTTCTGAAGTGCATTCCGGAGACATTGCAGCTGCAGTCGGATTAAAAGATACAGGTACAGGTGACACGCTATGTGACGAGAAAGCTCCGGTTATTCTCGAATCTATGGATTTCCCAGAACCAGTTATCTCAGTTGCAATTGAACCAAAAACAAAAGCGGACCAAGATAAAATGGGTCAAGCTTTAGTTAAGCTACAAGAAGAAGATCCAACTTTCCATGCTCATACTGATGAGGAAACTGGCGAAGTTATTATTGCAGGTATGGGTGAACTTCACCTAGACGTACTCGTTGACCGTATGCGTCGTGAGTTTAACGTTGCTGCAAACGTTGGTGCTCCACAAGTATCTTACCGTGAAACTTTCCGTCAATCTGCGGAAATCGAAGGTAAGTTCGTCCGTCAATCAGGTGGACGTGGACAATATGGACACGTTTGGGTTGAATTCTCACCAAACGAAGAGGGTGCAGGTTTCGAATTTATCGACAATATTGTCGGAGGATCTGTTCCACGTGAATACATCGGTTCTGTTGAAGCAGGTATCCGTGATGCGCTAGAAAATGGTGTAGTTGCAGGATATCCACTGATTGACATTAAAGCACGTCTTTTCGACGGTTCTTACCATGACGTTGACTCCAACGAGATGGCGTTTAAAATTGCCGGTTCTATGGCACTTAAAAACGCAGCTTCAAAAGTCAACCCGGTTCTTCTTGAGCCAATGATGAAAGTTGATGTCATTATTCCTGAAGAGTACATGGGAGATATCATGGGTGATATTACATCACGCCGTGGTCGCGTTGAAGGAATGGAAGCGCGCGGTAATGCACAAGTTGTTGCTGCAATGGTTCCACTTGCTGAAATGTTCGGTTATGCAACAGCACTTCGTTCTAACACACAAGGACGCGGCGTCTTCTCAATGGTGTTTGATCACTATGAAGAAGTTCCGAAGTCAGTTTCAGAAGAAATTATTAAAAAGAATAAAGGCGAATAATTGTAATTCGCTGTTGATTCTAGTATAAATAATTTATATGCACTAAGCTGTTGTAGCTTTATTGCTACAATAGCTATAAAAACTATTAAATGTTTATATTTTAAGGAGGCTTTCCATAATGGGTAAAGAAAAATTCGATCGTTCCAAAACGCATGCGAACATTGGAACAATTGGTCACGTTGACCATGGTAAAACAACACTAACAGCTGCAATCGCAACAGTTCTTGCGAAAAGACTAGGTGGAACAGCTCAGTCATATGACCAAGTTGATAACGCACCAGAAGAAAAAGAGCGTGGAATCACGATTAACACGTCTCACATCGAGTACGAAACTGAAAACCGTCACTACGCGCACGTTGACTGCCCAGGTCACGCGGACTACGTTAAGAACATGATCACTGGTGCAGCACAAATGGACGGCGGAATCCTAGTTGTTTCTGCAGCTGACGGCCCAATGCCACAAACACGTGAGCACATTCTACTTTCACGTAACGTAGGTGTTCCTTACTTAGTAGTATTCATGAACAAATGTGATATGGTTGACGACGAAGAACTTCTTGAGCTAGTTGAAATGGAGATCCGTGATCTTCTTTCTGAGTATGACTTCCCTGGCGATGACATTCCTGTTATCCAAGGTTCAGCGCTTAAAGCACTAGAAGGCGACGAAGCATACGAAGATAAAGTTATGGAACTAATGGCTGCTGTTGACGAGTACATCCCAACACCACCACGTCAAACTGACAAACCATTCATGATGCCTGTTGAGGACGTGTTCTCAATCACAGGTCGTGGTACAGTTGCAACTGGACGTGTTGAGCGTGGACAAGTTAAAGTAGGCGATACTGTTGACATCATCGGTATTGTTGAAGAAGCTAAATCTACAACTGTTACAGGTGTAGAAATGTTCCGTAAGCTTCTTGACTATGCAGAAGCTGGCGACAACATCGGAGCTCTTCTTCGTGGAGTAGCACGTGAAGATATCCAACGTGGACAAGTACTTGCTAAACCAGGTTCAATCGTTCCACACACGAGCTTCACTTCTGAAGTTTATGTTCTATCAAAAGAAGAGGGTGGACGTCACACTCCATTCTTCTCAAACTACCGTCCTCAGTTCTACTTCCGTACAACTGACGTAACGGGTGTAATCGAACTTCCTGAAGGCGTAGAAATGGTTATGCCTGGCGATAACGTAGAAATGAAAGTTGAACTTATTTCTCCGATCGCTCTTGAAGAAGGTACGCGTTTCTCTATCCGTGAGGGTGGACGTACTGTTGGATCAGGCGTAGTTGCTTCAATCCAAAAATAATTTATACTAATATGAAAAACTCCTGCCAGACGTGGCGGGAGTTTTTTTGCGTTGTGGCGTCATTGGTAGCTTCGAGCAAGTTACTGGAATAAACACCTCCCGTTACGGGAACAACGAGCTGCGATCCGGTAACAAAGTTGTGCAAAATCACAATACGGGAATAAACAAGCGAGCTACGGGAATAAACACATCCGTTACGGGAACAACGGGCGGCGATCAGGTAACAAAGTTGTGCGAAATCCTAGTGCGGGAATAAACATATAGCTTCTTTAGACGCCTGCGTTGCGGTATTAGTCGTTTGTCTGAAGATATTGATCGCAATGGTCAGCATTTTAGTCGTTATACTCCTCTGGTAAGGTTGTTAAAATTTGTTTATTGACAGACTAAGAGTATTTTGTTAAATTAGGACAGTGAACTTTAGTACTTTAGCAGAATGAAATCTCTAAGGAGTGAAATATATGAATGCAGTTCTTATTGCAGTAGTAGTTATGTTGTTTTTAAGTTTAATTCGAGTGAATGTAGTGCTTGCGTTGGTTGTGGGTGCAATCGCGGGGGGCCTAACGGGCGGTCTTACGTTTGAGGCGACAATAGAGTCGTTTTCAGGGGGCCTCGGGGCCGGTGCCAATATTGCATTAAGCTACGCCCTTTTAGGTGGATTTGCTGTTGCGATTTCGCAAACCGGGATTCCGCAGTTGCTCGTCAATGGAATGTTGAAAATCGTAAAGAAAGACGGAGAAGAAGATCGTACAGCGCTTGGGAAAGTTTTGGTCATCTTAATCCTGCTTCTAATGGCGATGTTCTCGCAAAACCTAATACCGATTCATATCGCATTCATCCCATTATTAGTTCCGCCGATTTTACACGTCTTGAATATGTTGAAAATCGATCGTCGATTGATCGCTTCTGTCTTAACGTTCGGGTTGACCGTGCCGTATATGATTTTACCGTATGGGTTCGGGTTCATTTTCCATGAAATATTAGCAACTCAAATGAAACTCGCTGGTCTGACAATTAATATGTCGGATATTCCGAAAGCGATGGTTATTCCAGTGTTAGGACTTGTTATCGGTTTGTTAATCGCGATATTCATTTCGTACCGAAAACCGAGAGAGTACGAAAACCGACAAATCGAAGTGTCCGAGAACATTGTAGAAATTAAAACTCGTAATCTCGTATTTACTGTAATTGCCTTGATCGGTACACTTGCTGTACAAATACCGACGCAATCCATGATTGCAGGAGCTGTTACCGGAATCGGTATCTTATATATAACTGGAGCATTAAAATGGAAGGAAGCAGATGATCTATTAAACGACGGCATGAAGATGATGGCTTTCGTCGGATTCGTTATGATTGCTGCGAACGGATTTGCTGCGGTTCTTAATGAAACAGGCCATGTTGCTTTACTTGTAGAGCGTACAAGTGAAATGTTAGGAGATAATAAAGGATTGGCAGCACTCTTAATGCTGCTCGTTGGTTTAATAGTGACGATGGGCATCGGTTCCTCATTTGCCACGATTCCGATCATTGCGTCCATCTTCGTCCCATTAAGTATCGCTTTCGGTTTCAGTACAATGGCTATCATTGCGCTTGTAGGGACGGCAGCCGCGCTTGGAGACGCCGGTTCACCTGCATCCGACTCGACGTTAGGACCGACAGCGGGACTAGATGCGGACGGACAACACAACCACATATGGGACTCTTGTGTTCCAACCTTTATTCACTTCAGTATTCCGTTATTAGTATTCGGTTGGATTGCGGTAATGTTGCTAGATTGAGCTTAGTAACTTTTCCGACTAATTGCTAGGTTATTGCATCTAGTTATCAAAGCGACTATAATAATAAAAGCATTGAAAAGAATTTCGTTAAAACACTTGCGAAATTCTTTTTCCTTGTGTATAATGTTGAATGTTGCTCTTTGACTGCGATGAAGCGAGAGGTTGCCGACACACCCGGCCGCATTGCCATGGCGCGTGTGTGGGAAATTTTCGTGGAGAATGTCTATTAATTAGGCGAAAGGGAGGGAAAGTAATGGCAAAACAAAAGATTCGTATTCGTTTAAAAGCATATGATCACAGTATCCTTGATCAATCTGCTGAAAAGATTGTCGAAACAGCAAAACGTTCTGGAGCAAGTGTATCGGGTCCGATACCGCTACCGACAGAAAGATCTGTTTACACGATTCTTCGTTCAGTACACGTTAACAAGGATTCACGTGAGCAGTTTGAAATGCGCACGCATAAACGTCTGATCGATATTGTTAACCCGACACCGCAAACTGTCGACGCGTTAATGAAACTCGATTTACCATCAGGCGTAGACATTGAAATCAAATTATAATAGAAATTATAATCGATAGAACAAATTTATTATATTACAGGAGGTGTGACGAATGACCAAAGGAATCTTAGGGAAAAAAATCGGCATGACGCAAATTTTTGCTGAAAACGGTGATCTGATCCCAGTAACAGTGATTGAAGCTACTCCAAACGTTGTTCTTCAAAAGAAGACTGCAGAAACGGACGGCTATGAAGCAATCCAACTAGGATTTAACGATAAAAGAGACAAGCTATCGAACAAACCTGAAAAAGGGCACGTTGCGAAAGCTGATACAACGCCTAAGCGCTTCATCCGCGAATTTCGTGGTTTGGACGTTAACGCACACGAGGTTGGTCAGGAAGTCAAAGTCGATACATTCGCAGAGGGCGATATCGTCGATGTTGTAGGTACATCAAAAGGTAAAGGTTTCCAAGGTGTTATTAAGCGCCACGGATATTCAATTGGTTCCATGTCTCATGGATCACGTTTCCACCGTTCACCAGGTTCAATCGGATCTGTAGACGCTCAACGTGTCTTCAAAGGTAAGAAACTACCAGGACGTATGGGAAATCAAACAGTAACAATTCAAAACCTTGAAATTGTTAGAGTTGACGCTGAGCGCAACTTGCTACTAATTAAAGGTAACGTTCCAGGATCACGTAAATCTCTTATTCAAGTGAAAAGCGCGATTAAAGGGAACTAATTAATAAAGGAAGGAGGAAGTTGGAATGACAAAAGTATCCGTTTTAAGTCAAACAGGTTCTTCAGTTGGCGAAATCGAATTAAACGATGCGATTTTCGGAATCGAGCCGAACGAAGCGATTTTGTTTGAAGCATTGGTCCAACAGCGTGCATCACTACGCCAAGGTAACCACAAAGTTAAAAACCGTTCTGAAGTTGCTGGCGGTGGACGCAAGCCATGGCGTCAAAAAGGAACAGGCCGTGCGCGTCAAGGGTCAATCCGTTCCCCACAATGGCGTGGAGGCGGTGTCGTATTTGGTCCAACACCAAGAAGCTACGCATACAAATTACCAAGAAAAGTTCGCAGAATCGCTCTTTTATCTGCACTTTCATCAAAAGTACGCGAAGAGAACATTATCGTTCTTGACGAATTGTCATTTGATGCACCAAAAACAAAAGAGTTTGTACAAGTATTGAAAGATCTTTCAATCGACAAAAAAGCATTGGTTGTCACTGCAGACCTTGATGAGACGGTGGCATTGTCCGCTCGTAACATTCCTGGAATCAGTGTTGTAACTGCAAGCAGCATCAATGTTCTTGACATCGTTGCGCACGAGAAATTCGTCGTAACTAAAGCAGCAGTAGAAAAAATTGAGGAGGTGCTTGGTTAATGGAAGCACGTGATATCTTAAAACGTCCGGTCATTACCGAGCGTACTTCTGATCAAATGGAGTTTAAAAAATACACTTTCGATGTCGACACGCGCGCTAACAAAACACAAGTTAAGCAAGCTGTTGAAGAAATCTTCGGAGTGAAAGTAGAAAAAGTAAACGTACAAAACTATAAAGGCAAGTTCAAACGTATGGGTAAACACGCTGGTTATACAAACAAACGCCGTAAAGCGATTGTTACGTTAACTGAGGACTCAAACGACATCGAACTATTCGAACTATAAGTTTCTACTATTAAGTAACACGAATTATACGAAGGAGGGAAAACAAGGTGATTAAAAAATACAAACCTACTTCTAATGGACGTCGTAATATGACTTCATCTGATTTCTCCGCAATTACTACGGATAAGCCAGAAAAATCATTGCTAGCGCCGGTTAAACGGTCAGGCGGACGTAACAATACAGGTAGGACTACTGTTCGTCACCAAGGTGGCGGCCATAAACGCCAATACCGTGTCATCGATTTCCAACGTCGGAAAGATGGCATACCAGGACGCGTTGCTACGATCGAATACGATCCGAACCGTTCTGCGAATATCGCTTTAATTAACTATGCTGATGGAGAAAAACGTTACATCCTTGCTCCAAAAGGTCTTCAAGTTGGAATGACAATTATGTCAGGTCCAGATGTTGACGCTAAAGTAGGTAACGCACTGCCGCTTGAAAACATTCCAATGGGTTCAACAATCCACAACATTGAAATGAAACCTGGAAAAGGCGGTCAACTCGTACGTTCAGCTGGTACATCTGCACAACTTCTAGGACGTGAAGGTAAATATGTCATTATTCGTCTTCAATCCGGTGAAGTGCGCATGATCCTTTCTGCTTGCCGCGCAACAATCGGTCAAGTTGGAAACGAACAACACGAACTTATCAACATCGGTAAAGCAGGACGTTCACGCTGGATGGGTAAACGCCCGGCAGTACGTGGATCCGCAATGAACCCGAACGATCACCCGCACGGTGGAGGAGAAGGACGTACTGGAATCGGTATGCCATCACCACTTACACCATGGGGCAAACCAACGCTTGGTTACAAAACGCGTAAGAAAAACAACGCTTCTGACAAACATATTGTTCGTCGTCGCAAGAAGTAAGTTAGAATCACTGCGGTTCAATTATTGGGCCGTAGTCAAATCAAGGAGGGAGGTTCTGACATGGGCCGAAGCTTGAAAAAAGGACCTTTTGCAGACGATCATCTTTTAAAGAAAGTCGAAGCGCAAAAAGGTTCAGAGAAAAAACAAGTAATTAGAACATGGTCAAGACGTTCAACAATTTTCCCGTCTTTCATCGGAATGACGATTGCAGTATACGATGGTCGTAAACACGTACCAGTATACGTTACTGAAGATATGGTTGGTCATAAACTAGGTGAGTTTGCACCGACACGTACATTTAGAAATCACGGTGGCGACGATAAGAAAACAGGTCGTTAATTGAGAGGAGGTAAATCTGATGCAACAAGCTAAAGCTACTGCCCGCACAGTCCGTATTGCTCCTCGTAAAGTTCGTCTAGTGGTTGATCTTATCAGAGGTAAGAAAATCGGTGAAGCTGTGGCAATTCTACGTCTGACGCCGAGAGCGGCATCTCCAGCTGTAGAAAAAGTATTAAATTCAGCCGTCGCAAACGCTGAACATAACTATGAAATGGATGTCGAGAACTTAATTGTTAGCGAAGTATTCGTTGATGAAGGACCGACATTGAAACGTTTCCGCCCACGTGCACAGGGACGCGCAAGTGCTATCAACAAACGCACAAGCCACATCACTGTCGTGGTAGCAGAGAAGAAGGAGGGATAATTCGTGGGTCAAAAAATACATCCTAATGGTTTGCGTGTCGGTATCATACGTGACTGGGAGTCAAAATGGTACGCTGAAAAAGACTACGCAACATTATTGCATGAAGACTTGAAAATTCGTGAGTATATTGACAAGCATCTAGTGGATGCATCTGTTTCTAAAGTAGAAATCGAGCGTGCTGCAAAGCGTGTAAACATTTCTATTCACACTGCGAAACCTGGAATGGTAATTGGTAAAGGTGGCTCCGAGGTCGAAGCTCTCCGTAAACAATTAAATGCGATTACAGGCAAACGCGTACACATCAACATCATCGAAATCAAACGTGCAGATCTTGACGCGAAATTAGTAGCAGAAAACATTGCACGTCAATTAGAAGGCCGTGTTTCATTCCGTCGTGTGCAAAAACAAGCAATTCAACGTACACTTCGCGCTGGTGCGAAAGGGATTAAAACACAAGTTTCTGGACGTCTTGGCGGTGCGGACATCGCTCGTGCAGAACATTATAGTGAAGGTACTGTTCCTCTTCATACTTTACGTGCAGACATTGACTACGCTCATGCAGAAGCTGATACAACATTCGGTAAGCTTGGCGTAAAAGTATGGATTTACAGAGGAGAAGTCCTTCCAGCGAGAAAGAAGAACTCTGAGGAAGGAGGCAACTAATATGTTAATGCCTAAACGAGTTAAATATCGTAGTGTATTCCGCGGCAGCATGCGTGGAACTACAAAAGGTGGAGCAACTGTTGAATTTGGCGAGTATGGTCTTCAAGCTCTTGAAGCATCATGGATCACAAACCGTCAAATTGAAGCAGCGCGTATTGCAATGACACGTTACATGAAACGTGGAGGGAAAGTTTGGATTAATATTTTCCCACACAAACCATATACAAAAAAGCCTCTTGAAGTTCGGATGGGTTCCGGTAAGGGTGCTGTTGAAGGCTGGGTAGCAGTTGTTAAACCTGGTAGAATCATGTTTGAAATTGCAGGTGTCGATGAAGAGGTAGCTCGTGAAGCGCTTCGTCTTGCATCTCACAAGCTTCCTATTAAGAGTAAGTTTGTAAAACGTGAAGAAATTGGTGGTGAATCTAATGAAAGCTAAAGAAATCCGTGACTTAACAACTGCAGAGATTGAGCAACAAGTGAAATCACTGAAAGAAGAGCTTTTCAACCTTCGCTTCCAATTGGCGACTGGTCAATTAGAAAACACTGCACGCATCGGTCAAGTTCGTAAATCGATTGCGCGCATGAAAACTGTAATACGTCAAAGAGAAATCAGTGCAAATAACTGATGAAGGAGGTTCCAACTATGACTGAGCGTAATGAGCGCAAGGTATATACAGGGCGCGTCGTTTCTGACAAAATGGATAAAACGATCACTGTGTTGGTCGAAACACAAAAGAAGCATACCTTATACGGTAAACGTGTGAAGTATTCTAAAAAGCATAAAGTTCATGACGAGTTGAACGAAGCGAAAATAGGAGATATCGTTCGCATTGCGGAAACGCGTCCGCTTTCGAAATCAAAACATTTCCGCCTAACTGAAATCGTCAAGAAAGCAATCGTTATTTAATAGATATCGGATACTGAAATCCGAGGGGAGGTAGCCTCAATGATTCAACAGGAAAGTCGTATGAAAGTCGCCGATAACTCAGGCGCTCGTGAAGTTCTTACAATTAAAGTACTTGGTGGTACAGGTCGCAAAGTAGCCAATATCGGTGACATCGTTGTCTGTACAGTGAAAAAAGCAACACCAGGTGGCGTTGTTAAGAAAGGCGAAGTCGTCAAGGCTGTTATCGTGCGTTCGAAAACCGGCGTTCGTCGTAACGACGGATCATATATAACTTTTGATGAGAACGCATGCGTGATCATCCGGGACGACAAGAGCCCACGTGGAACACGTATTTTTGGACCTGTTGCTCGCGAACTTCGCGATAGCAACTTCATGAGAATTATTTCTCTTGCTCCAGAAGTACTTTAATTAACATGACAGTGCAAAACAGGAGGTGCGACAGAATGCATGTAAAAAAAGGCGATAAAGTTATGGTCATATCCGGGAAAGACAAAGGTAAGACCGGCGTGATCCTAGCAGCTTTTCCTAAGAAGGACCGTGTGATTGTTGAAGGTGCAAACATCGTTAAGAAACACACGAAACCTAACCAGGAAAATCCTCAAGGCGGAATAATGAGCATAGAGGCAGCGATCCATGTTTCAAACGTCATGCTAATCGACCCTAAAACTAACGAGCCAACTCGTGTAGGGTACAAGATTGAAGATGGCAAAAAAGTTCGTGTTGCTAAAAAATCCGGTGCAGTACTGGATAACTAAGTAGCGGTTGAAAGGAGGTCCAATAGATGAGCCGTTTTAAAGAGAAGTTTATTAACGAAGTTACACCTGCTCTAATGAGCAAGTTTGAATATACATCAGTGATGCAAGTTCCTAAAGTGGACAAAATCGTAATCAACATGGGTGTTGGCGATGCTGTTCAAAATACGAAAGCACTAGATGCGGCAGTGGAAGATTTAGCGATTATCTCTGGTCAAAAACCAGTTATCACAAAAGCGAAGAAATCTATCGCAGGATTCCGTCTACGTGAAGGAATGCCTATTGGAACAAAAGTTACATTACGCGGTGAACGCATGTATGAGTTCCTAGATAAATTGATTTCCGTTTCATTGCCACGTGTTCGTGACTTCCGCGGTGTTTCAAAAAGAGCATTCGACGGTCGTGGAAACTATACGCTTGGTGTAAAAGAGCAATTGATCTTCCCTGAAATCGAATATGATAAAGTATCTAAAATTCGTGGTATGGACATTAACATCGTAACAACTGCTAATTCAGATGAAGAAGCACACGAGTTGCTTAAGCAGTTCGGCATGCCATTCCAGAAGTAAATAAGAGGGAGGCGAAATCATGGCTAAAAAATCAATGATTGCAAAACAAAAACGTACACCTAAATTTAAAGTGCAAGAGTACACGCGTTGTAAACGTTGTGGACGTCCGCACTCTGTATATCGTAAATTCATGCTTTGCCGTATTTGTTTCCGCGAATTAGCGTACAAAGGACAAATTCCAGGCGTTAAAAAAGCAAGCTGGTAATCCCCAAATATGGGAAGGAGGTCAATGGAATGACAATGAGTGATCCGGTCGCAGATATGCTTACTCGCATCCGTAACGCGAACATGGTTCGTCACGAGAAGCTTGAGGTACCTGCATCAAACATGAAAAGAGAAATTGCTGAAATCCTAAAACGTGAAGGTTTCGTCCGTGATGTTGAATTTGTTAAAGACAACAAACAAGGCATCATCCGAATCTTCCTTAAATATGGTCAAAACGACGAGCGTGTTATTACTGGTCTAAAACGTATTTCAAAACCAGGACTTCGTGTTTATGCAAAAACAAATGAAGTTCCTAAAGTATTGAATGGTTTAGGTATCGCCCTCGTGTCTACATCACATGGCGTTCTTACTGATAAGGAAGCACGCGCTAAACAAGTAGGCGGAGAAGTCGTAGCTTACATCTGGTAATACGCAACAATTGAATGGAGGTGCAATTGAATGTCCCGTATAGGAAAAAAGCCGATTGAAGTACCTGAACAAGTAACAGTTACACTTTCAGAAGGTAATGTTGTTACAGTTAAAGGACCAAAAGGCGAACTTACTAATAAATTTAACCAAGATATTCAGATCGAAAAAGAAGGCAACGTTATTACGTTAATTCGTCCATCTGAATCTAAACAACACCGTTCTATCCATGGAACGACACGTTCACTTCTTGATAATATGATTACAGGCGTTTCAAAAGGATTCGAACGTTCACTTGAACTTGTTGGGGTAGGTTACCGTGCACAACTTCAAGGAAACAAACTAGTTCTTAACGTCGGTTATTCACACCCGGTTGAATTTACACCGGAAGATGGTGTACAAATCGAAGTTCCTGAAAATACAAAAGTTAAAATAACTGGTATTGATAAAGAACGCGTTGGTGCTCTTGCATCTAAAATTCGTCAAGTACGCCCGCCTGAGCCTTATAAAGGCAAAGGAATCCGTTACCAAGGCGAAAAGGTACGTAGTAAAGAAGGTAAAACAGGTAAATAATACCGCATAGGTATTTGGAAGGAGTGACCACGATGATTACGAAAAATGATAGAAACGCTGTCCGTAAAAAACGTCATTATCGCGTACGTACGAAAATTAGCGGTACTGCAGCGCGTCCTCGTTTAAACGTTTATCGTTCAAATAAGCATATTTATGCTCAATTGATCGATGATGTGAACGGAGTAACGATTGCTAGCGCATCGACGATGGACAAAGATTTTGGTCTCGAGTCTAAAGCGGACACTGAAGCTGCTGCTAAAGTTGGCGAGATAATCGCGAATAAAGCCGGAGAGAAAAACGTCAAATCGGTTGTATTCGACCGTGGCGGTTACCTATTTCACGGCCGTGTGAAAGCTCTTGCTGACTCAGCACGTGAGAATGGTCTGGAATTTTAATTAAAAGGAGGGACATATTTAATGCGTCGTAATGATCAGAATAAAAGTGAATTTGAAGAACGCGTAGTTACGATTAACCGTGTTGCTAAAGTTGTAAAAGGTGGACGTCGTTTCCGCTTTACTGCTCTTGTAGTAGTCGGCGACAAAAACGGTCGAGTCGGATTTGGAACTGGGAAAGCACAGGAAGTTCCAGAGGCTATCCGTAAAGCAATTGAAGATGCTAAGAAAAACCTAATTTTTGTACCAATGGTTAGAGGTACAACTCCGCACGAAGTTCTCGGACGCTTTGGTGCAGGTCAAGTTCTAATTAAACCTGCTGCACCTGGTACAGGAGTTATCGCAGGCGGACCTGTCCGTGCTGTACTCGAACTAGCTGGTATTACAGATATTCTTTCAAAATCACTTGGTTCAAGCACGCCGATCAACATGGTTCGTGCAACAATTTCAGGACTAGAGAATTTGAAACGTGCAGAAGATGTAGCAAAATTGCGCGGAAAAACTGTAGAAGAACTGTTAGGTTAAGGGGGGAAAGACAATGGCGAACAAACTCGAAATCACCCTTAAAAAGAGCGTGATCGGTTCAAAACCGGCACAGCGTAAAACAGTAGAAGCTTTAGGGCTAAACAAAATTAATCAGACGGTTGAACATGAAGACAATGTTGCAATTCGTGGCATGGTCAACGTAGTATCCCACCTGGTTGAAGTTAAAGAACTATAATCCCGTTTTTCTTATTAAGGAGGTGCCAATGAAATGAACTTACATGAAATGAAACCAGCTGTAGGTGCTCGTAAATCACGGAAACGTATTGGACGCGGCATCGGATCTGGCTTTGGGAAAACTTCTGGTAAAGGGCATAAAGGTCAAAATGCTCGTTCCGGCGGTGGTACACGTCTAGGATTTGAAGGTGGTCAAACACCATTATTCCAACGACTTCCTAAGCGCGGTTTTACAAACATCAACCGTAAAGACTATACAGTAGTAAATATCGATAAACTTAACCTATTTGATGAAGGCACAGTAGTAACACCCGAAATGTTACTTGAGTCGGGTATTGTCAGCAAAACTAAATCAGGAATCAAGATTCTAGGCAATGGAACACTTGAGAAAAAGATTACAGTTAAGGCCCACAAATTCTCTGCTGCTGCTAAGGAAGCTATCGAAAAAGCCGGCGGACATACCGAGGTGATTTAATGTTTGAGACAATCTCTAACTTTATGCGCGTTCGAAATATAAGAAATAAAATCTTTTTTACGTTGCTGGTATTGATCGCATTCAGACTTGGTGCATTTATTCCTGTGCCAAACGTCGATGCGACTGCTTTGCAACAATCAGATCACAGTTTAATCGGGTTTCTTAATATTTTCGGCGGTGGTGCTTTGGCGAACTTCTCCATTTTAGCAATGGGAATTATGCCTTACATCACAGCTTCCATCATCATGCAATTATTGCAGATGGATGTCGTACCAAAGTTTACAGAGTGGGCGAAAGAAGGGGACGTCGGAAGACGTAAACTTGCACAGTTCACGAGATACTTCACAATTGTGCTAGCCTTTATTCAAGCAATCGCAATGTCATTCGGTTTTAACAGAATGTATGGTGGAACGCTCATAAAAGACGAAGGTATTGCAACCTACGTAGTGATTGCAATCGTTCTGACAGCTGGAACTGCATTCCTATTATGGCTCGGTGAAAAGATTACAGAGAGAGGCGTTGGAAATGGTATTTCCATCATCATCTTCGCTGGAATCGTCGCCGGGATCCCAACTGCAGCAAACCAGTTGTATGCAACACAAATTCAAGATGCGGGTGACGCATTATTCATAAAGTTAGCGATTATGGTTTTATTGCTTCTCGTTATTGTTGCGGTAACAGTCGGAGTTATTTACGTACAAGAAGCATTGCGTAAAATTCCGGTTCAATATGCAAAGCGTGCGACAGGCCGTGGTCAAACTACAGCGGGTCAACAAACGCATATGCCATTGAAACTAAACGCAGCGGGTGTTATCCCAGTAATTTTTGCAGTGGCGTTTTTCATCACACCACAATCAATTGCATCATTTTTCGGGGAAAGCAAAGTAACGTCGACAATAATTAATATATTCGACTATACTAATCCGGTAGGGATGGTTATCTATGTAGGCCTCATTATTGCATTTACTTATTTCTACGCATTCATCCAGGTTAATCCTGAAAATGTCGCAGATAATTTGAAAAAGCAAGGAGCATACATTCCGGGCATTCGTCCAGGTCATGATACAGAGCGTTATTTAACAAGCACTTTGTATAGACTAACGTTTGTTGGGGCAATCTTCCTTTCGTTAGTTGCAGTAATGCCTATCATTTTCATCAATGTAGCTAATCTGCCGCAGTCTTTGCAAATTGGGGGAACGAGTTTACTAATCGTTGTAGGTGTCGCACTTGAAACGATGAAACAACTTGAATCACAACTTGTAAAAAGACATTATAAAGGCTTTATGAAATAGATTTGGAGGCTAAACCGTATGAATATCATAGTAATGGGCTTGCCGGGTGCCGGAAAAGGCACACAGGCAGACAGTATTGTTGAAAAGTACGAGACCCCTCATATTTCTACAGGCGATATGTTCCGTGCCGCTATTTCTGAAGGTACAGAACTCGGTATAAAAGCGAAATCGTATATGGATCAAGGAGCTTTAGTTCCTGATGAAGTAACGATCGGCATCGTGCGTGAACGACTGAGCAAACCAGATTGCGATAAAGGATTCCTTCTCGATGGATTCCCGCGAACGGTTCCTCAAGCAGAAGCGTTAGATGCACTTTTAGAGGACATGGGCCGAAAAATCGAGCACGTTCTGAATATTGAAGTGAATCCGGATGAACTCGTTAAAAGATTAACGGGTCGCCGTATTTGTAAAGTATGCGGAACGTCTTATCACTTACAATTCCACCCGCCAAAGGTCGAAGGTGTTTGTGATAAAGATGGTGGCGAACTTTATCAGCGCGAGGACGATAATCCCGAAACTGTAAAGAATCGTCTGGAAGTAAATATGACTCAAACAGCACCGCTGCTAGCATTTTATAATGCTAAAAATGTGCTTTCTAATATCGATGGAGAACAAGACATCGATGACGTTTTCAAAGAACTGGACGCAATCCTGCAAGGGAACGGACAGTAAACCTTTCCGGGCTCATGCTGGTTGCTAGTCGGAGAGGTATTTCACACAAAGAGCTGCAAAAGCATATGATGCCCGGGATAAGAACTGCTGGAGTTCTCTGAGGCGTAAAGGTTCTAAATCCGCAAAATGTATTATTTGATCATTTATTGATAAAATTACTCTTGTGCATAGAACTGGAATAACGTAGCTTAGGAACTCATCCAAGGCAATCTGGACGGTCGTGTCCATTCCTAATAGCGATTCGACCACAACATATGTGGAAAGATTTATTTACTATGGGAAGCGTAATGCGACAAACGTCTTTCAAACATCACTCTTGTGTTCCAGACATATGTTGAAGATAGCTTTAAAGGCGACTGATGCCGATTGATGGTGAGAACCTTTAATGATAGAGAAGGGAGACAGGATTGATGACGAAAGACGATGTAATCGAAGTAGAAGGTACTGTAGTCGAAACGTTGCCAAATGCGATGTTTAAAGTTGAGCTTGAAAACGGCCATACGATTCTTGCACATGTTTCTGGCAAAATCCGTATGCACTTTATCCGTATCCTGCCTGGCGACAAAGTAACTATGGAACTTTCTCCTTATGATTTGACGCGCGGTCGTATCACGTACCGTTTCAAATAAACTTTTGTACTCCGGAATATGAAGGAGGTTGGGTAAGATGAAAGTTAGAGCATCTGTAAAACCGATCTGTGAAAAATGTAAAGTTATTCGCAGACGTGGGCGAGTAATGGTTATCTGTGAAAATCCAAAACATAAACAAAGACAAGGCTAAATTGAAGGAGGTGCACAATCAATATGGCACGTATTGCTGGAGTAGATATTCCGCGCGATAAGCGCATTGTTATATCTTTAACTTATGTATACGGAATTGGAAAAACGACTGCACAACAAGTATTGGCAGCTGCGGGTGTTTCTGAAGAAACTCGCGTTCGCGACCTTACTGATGCAGAACTCGACAAAATCCGTACAGAAATTGACAGTTTAAGAGTAGAAGGTGACCTTCGTCGTGAATCTTCCCTTAACATCAAACGTTTGATGGAAATCGGAAGCTTCCGTGGTATCCGTCACCGTCGTGGACTACCAGTTCGCGGACAAAACACGAAAAACAACGCCCGTACTCGTAAAGGCGCTAAGCGCGCAGTTAGAAGATAAATTATACGTAAAGGAGGTTTCTTCTTAACATGGCTAAAGGTAAAAAACAAACAACACGTCGTCGTACGAAAAAGAATATCGAATCCGGTATTGCGCACATCCGTTCGACGTTTAACAATACGATTGTTACAATTACGGACATGCAAGGTAACGCACTTTCATGGTCAAGTGCTGGTGCACTAGGATTCAGAGGATCCCGTAAATCAACACCATTTGCTGCACAGATGGCTGCAGAAACTGCTGCTAAAACATCTATGGAGCATGGTTTAAAAACTCTTGAAGTTACTGTTAAAGGACCAGGTGCTGGACGTGAAGCTGCAATTCGCTCACTACAAGCTGCTGGACTTGAAGTAACCGCAATTAGAGACGTAACTCCGGTTCCACATAACGGATGCCGTCCACCAAAACGCCGCCGTGTATAATGGCTTTTCATCCATTTGATTGAGAAACACATTTTTTGGTAAAAATGAATTATAAGACTGCAATTTGCCGTCTGTGAATATCGATTTCAATATGGAACGGCCAAGTTATACGACGTTTTGAAGGAGGGTAAACGAATGATCGAAATTGAGAAACCAAAGATTGAAACAGTGAAAATCAGCGATGATTCCAAATTCGGGAAGTTTATCATTGAACCACTTGAGCGTGGCTACGGGAATACTTTAGGGAATTCCCTACGTCGAATTCTTCTTTCCTCATTACCAGGAGCTGCTGTAACGTCCATTCAAATTGACGGAGTTCTTCATGAATTCTCAACTGTAGAAGGTGTCGTTGAAGATGTCGCTACGATTATTTTGAATGTGAAAAAAATAGCTCTTAAAATCTATTCAGATGAAGAGAAGGTAATCGAGATTGATGTGAAAGGTGAAGGAGTTGTTACTGCAGCGGATATTACGCATGACAGTGATGTAGAAATTCTGAATCCTGATTTAAAGATTGCAACGCTCGGAAAAAATGGACACTTACGCATGCGCATGTATGCTGTTCGTGGTCGCGGCTACGATTTAGCTGAAACAAATAAACGCGAGGATCTTGCAATTGGTGTAATTCCAGTCGACTCGATCTATACTCCTGTATCACGCGTCAATTTCCAAGTTGAAAATACTCGGGTTGGTCAATTGTCCAACTTTGATAAATTGACATTGGATGTTACGACAAATGGTAGCATTGGCCCGAAAGAGGCTGTTGCACTCGGGGCGAAAATTCTTACTGAGCATTTGAATATATTTGTCAACATGACAGATGAAGCACAAACTGCGGAAATTATGGTGGAAAAAGAAGAGGATCAGATCGAGAAAGTTTTAGAGATGACGATCGAAGAACTTGACTTATCTGTTAGATCTTATAACTGCCTAAAACGCGCGGGCATTAATACTGTCCTTGAGCTTTCAAATAAAACAGAAGAAGAAATGATGAAAGTACGCAATCTGGGTCGTAAATCACTTGAAGAAGTGAAAGCGAAGCTAGATGAACTTAATCTTGATTTAAGAACAGAAGATTGATTGACTTTATAGGTTGAAGGAGGGAAACTCTTATGGCATACAGAAAACTTGGACGTACAAGTTCACAACGTAAAGCGTTGCTTCGCGACCTTACAACTGATCTTATCGTACATGAAAGCATTCAAACGACAGAAGCACGCGCAAAAGAATTGCGTTCAGTCGTTGAAAAAATGATTACTCTTGGTAAACGTGGAGATTTACATGCACGTCGCCAAGCTGCACAATACATGCGCCGTGAGCAAGTTACAATGACAAACGCGGAAGGCGAAGATGTTGAAGTCTTTGCAATCCAAAAGTTGTTTGATGATGTAGCTCCACGCTATGCAGAACGTCAAGGCGGATATACACGTATCATGAAAATGGGTCCCCGTCGCGGAGACGGTGCACCAGTAGTGGTAATTGAACTAGTTTAATTTTATCCATCAGGGGGCGAACCCCTGCTGAATAAAATTAAAGCCTCCGGCGGATGTCAGGGATTTTGAAAGGAATCAATTGAGCTAGCTCAATTCAAAATCCCGACGCAAACACGCCGAGGCGTGTTTGATTTAAATTTAAGGCAGGGTGTGTCTGGCAAATGCTTGTCCACACCCTCTTTTTTAAAAGATTTATACGACAATTTAAAGCTGAGTGTTACGATCAGCGGGTTACTTACTGCCTGGTCTAGCTCTACGCACCTCGTCCGCGGTACTGGACCTGAGCACTCCGGTATTCGTTATAGATATGAGCGCATTTCTTCGGATGAGGTGCGCGCTTTTTTTTATTTAAAAACTATGAATTCCTTGGCAATCAGCAAGGGATTTTTATTTCTATACATAAAAATAATGCTGGAGGTGATGGCAATGAAGGAAATCTTATCACTGGAACAAGTATCGTACTCATATCCCACGGACGATGACGAAGTGGTGAAAGCGATTGACGGCGTGTCTCTTTCTGTTAAGGATGGCGAATGGATTGCGATTGTCGGACATAATGGATCGGGCAAATCAACCATGGCTAAATTGATAATCGGTCTCCTATTCCCGCAGGACGGCGTAGTAAATGTTTTTAATGAACAGTTGACGAATGAAAACCTGTGGGACATTCGATCGCGATTGGGCATTGTTTTTCAAAATCCTGACAACCAATTTGTCGGTTCGACTGTACAAGATGATGTCGCATTTGCACTAGAAAACAACGGGATTCCATTTGAAGAAATGGTCAAACGTGTCCACGAATCGTTAAAACAAGTGAAGATGAGCGAATTCCTTGACCATGAGCCACACCATTTGTCTGGCGGACAGAAACAACGAGTCGCGATTGCGGGAGCTCTTGCATTACGTCCTAATCTATTGATCATGGATGAAGCGACGTCTATGCTCGACCCTCAGGGAAGAGATGAAGTCATTCGCATTGTGCAGGAATTAAAACAAAGAACGGGCCTCACGGTCATCTCAATAACACATGACTTGGAAGAAGCACTTCTTGCCGACCGTATTTTTGTGATGAATAAAGGGAAAATACTGCAAACAGGAACACCTGATGAAGTATTTAAACATGGCGAACAACTGGAATCGATAGGCCTTGACATGCCATTTGCTTTAAGAGTTTCAGAACTCCTTCGTAAAAACGGATTGAGCCTTGAAGGTGAACATATGACAGAAGAAGAGTTGGTGAATGAATTATGGACATCTCACTTCAAAATGTAGGTTATTTTTATAGTAAAGACACGCCTTTTGAAAAAAGAGCTTTGCAAGGAGTAGATGCGACCATCCATTCAGGCTCCTACACCGCGATTATCGGTCATACGGGTTCCGGGAAGTCAACATTGCTGATGCACTTGAACGGCCTGTTAAAGCCTTCAGAAGGCGTTGTGAGGATTGGTGACACTACGATATCAGCTGGTACGAAGACGAAAGGTTTAAAGGATGTAAGACGTCATGTCGGCATCGTCTTTCAATTTCCGGAACACCAATTATTTGAAGAAACGGTTGTAAAAGATATCATGTTCGGCCCGATGAATTTTGGCGTGTCCGAAGAAGAAGCGAAAAGGCGAGCCTATGAGCTGATTACTCTTTTAGGGCTTCCAGAGGATGTCGCCGAAAAGTCGCCTTTTGATTTATCGGGGGGACAGATGCGGCGAGTTGCGATTGCGGGGGTACTCGCCTTTAAACCTTCCGTCCTCATTCTAGATGAACCGACAGCAGGGCTAGATCCGCGCGGCCGAAAGGAAATAATGGAATTGTTTAACCATCTCCATAAGAAAGAAGATTTAACGACGATCCTTGTTACGCATAGTATGGAAGATGCGGCAAGATATGCGGATAATTTGATCATCATGAGCAATGGAACATCCGTAATGACAGGTACGCCAGAAGAAGTATTTGCGGATGAAGAAAAGTTGGCTTCCTACAGGCTGGGCTTGCCTCGTTCTGTCCAATTTCAAAGAGACTTCGAGAAAAAGATTGGCCGCAAACTTTCGGACATTGCACTTACTGAAGAACAACTTGCCGAGTTCATTGCCAAGGCAGCTTTGGAAGAAGGTGCCGATTCTTGTTAGAAAAAATGATTTTTGGTCGGTATATACCTGGCGATTCATTTATTCATAAACTGGATCCACGCTCTAAGTTGCTATTCGTCCTCTTTTTTGTCGTTGCCGTATTTCTTGCTAATAATGTAGCGACTTATGGATTATTATTGGCATTTACATTATTCGTCATTTTCATTTCGCGCATTCGTCTTTATTTTTTGCTTAACGGATTAAAACCGATTCTTATTTTAATCATCTTCACCTTTTTAATGCATATTATCTTTACGAAAGAAGGAACACTTCTTGTCGATTTGAAGATCATTAAAATTTATGAAGAAGGACTGCGTCAAGGGATTTTTATTTCTATAAGGTTTCTTGTCCTTGTATTAATGACCTCAATCTTAACACTGACGACATCGCCGATTTCCATTACGGACGGCATGGAAGACTTGTTAAATCCATTTAAGCGATTTAAATTGCCTGTCCATGAACTGGCTTTAATGATGTCGATTTCGTTGCGGTTTATTCCGACACTGATGGATGAGACGGACAAGATTTTAAAAGCGCAGCTTGCTCGTGGATCTGATATTAGTACGGGATCCATTAAACAACGAATTCGCGCGGTGATTCCACTACTCGTTCCGCTTTTTGTCAGCGCGTTTAAACGAGCTGAGGAGCTTGCGATTGCGATGGAGGTCCGTGGGTATCGCGGCGGCGAGGGACGAACGCGCTATAGACAATTGACATGGGGCTCGCGTGACACAATTTCTATGGTGTTGCTCGTCATGCTAATTGGTGCCCTTTATTTGTTGAAAGGGTAGGAGGTTGAAAAGATGAATCGTGTAAAAGCGACCGTCGCTTATGATGGGACGAATTTTGCGGGTTATCAATCGCAACCTGGCATGCGGACTGTCCAATCGGAAATTGATAAAGCATTGGTGAAAATTCATAAAGATAAAGCAATACACTCAGTTGCGAGCGGCAGGACGGATGCAGGGGTGCATGCATTTGGACAAGTCATCCACTTTGACACACCGCTTACATTGCCCGCGGATCGATGGCGGATGGCGTTAAATGTGTTGCTGCCAAAGGATATCCGGATTGTAGAAGTAGAATATGTAGATAAAAATTTTCACGCGCGCTATTCTGCAACTGGGAAAACATATGTCTACAAATGGTCTTATGCAGAAGTACATAGCCCGTTTGAGCGTAACTTTTCCGTACACCTTGAGAGATGGCGACCAGATGTTGAAAAGATGAAGGAAGCTGCCGCATATTTAATCGGCACACATGACTTCACAAGTTTTTGTTCATCTAAAACAGCTACATCAAATCGAGTGCGGACAATCCGTCTATTAACGCTTGAAAAAAGTCATGATGAACTCATCATGACAATTGAAGGCGACGGTTTTTTGTACAATATGGTACGAACAATTGCGGGCATGTTGCTAGCAGTGGGAGTGGGTTGGCATACCCCCGAAAACGTCAAGGAAATTCTTGAATTACGAGACCGAAAAGAAGCGAGCAAAACCGCGCCGTCACACGGTTTGTACCTGGAAAGCGTGACGTATGATAATTAGAGCAACTTTGCCACGTGTTTTTTTATAAAATGCTTGACTTACTTGCGTATTCGGTATAAGATAAGTAGTGGTATTTCTAAAACCCCACAAAAAAGCCCCGGAAGGTTATTTGTGTTTAGGGATATAGATATAAAACGGGAAATTTAAGGTAAATTAGGAGGATTCAAACATGCGTACAACATTCATGGCTAAAGGTCACGAAGTAGAGCGTAAATGGCTCGTTGTCGACGCTGAAGGACAGACTTTAGGTCGTCTTGCTTCAGAAGTTGCAGCACTTTTACGCGGTAAACATAAACCAACATTCACACCTCACGTTGACACAGGTGATCATGTGATCATCATCAATGCTGAGAAAATTCATCTTACAGGTAATAAACTAAAAGATAAAAAATACTACCGTCACTCAGGGTATACAGGTAGCTTGAAAGAGCGTTCAGCGCTTGAAATGCGTACGAACTACCCAACTAAAATGCTAGAACTTGCTATTAAAGGCATGCTTCCAAAAGGTCCTTTAGGCAGCCAAGTTTATAGAAAACTAAACGTATATGCTGGTCCGGATCATCCACATGCAGCACAAAATCCAGAAGCTTACGAGCTTATCGGATAAATTAGAGGAGGAAAATAGCTTTGGCACAAGTACAATATCTCGGCACTGGCCGTCGTAAAAGTTCAGTAGCTCGTGTGCGTCTCGTACCTGGTGATGGAAAAATCATCATCAACAACCGTGATGCAGAAGACTACGTACCATTCGAAACACTTCGTGAAGTCATTAAACAACCACTTAACACTACAGAAACTCTAGGAAGCTACGATGTTCTTGTAAATGTTCACGGTGGTGGATACACAGGACAAGCTGGAGCAATCCGTCATGGTGTCGCACGTGCACTTCTAAACGTTGACCCTGATTTCCGTCCAGCACTTAAAAAAGCAGGATTCTTGACACGTGACCCACGTATGAAAGAGCGTAAAAAATACGGTCTTCGCGGCGCGCGTCGTGCACCACAATTCTCAAAACGATAATATATCTACGTTTCAAGGCTCTTTTCACTTATGTGAAAAGGGTCTTTTTTATGCTTGAAAAGTGCATTTGACCACGAGTGACCGCAATTTCATAGCTCAATAACTTTGAAATTTTTCTGCTGTTTGCTCTTTAAGATAGTCGGTAACGTGTATATAAATATTCAATGTCATTTGTATATCGGAGTGTCTTAATCGTTCCTGAACCTCTTATATAGCTCCCGCTTCAAACAAAAGAGAAGCATGGGGATGTCGTATGGTTACATGCTCTAATGGGTTCCTTTCAATAATGTCCATTTTCAAAGCATACCAAATTCATAAGAACCATAAACCGTTTTTTCATGAGCCTTAATACTATGTTCGTAATTGGACATGTAAAATGAATTTTTGGTTCATCAATTCATAAGGGTTATAATTTAAGAACTAAGAATTTCAACTAGTGCATCTGTTACCTTATATGATTTTACCTTCTCTTCAATCCATAACCACTGTCCACTTGGGTTACATTCTAGAAAAATGTATTGACCTGATTTGGTTTTAACAATATCGTATGCCCCATATGATATTCCTGATAAAGAATTAAATTCAAAAAGCATCTTTTCTAATGTCAAATCAATAGTATATGGTTCATACATCTCTGATAACTGATCGTGTCTCCAATCTAATAAGGTGTTCTCACTTTGTTGAGAGTTAATTTTTACTGAATTTATAATATCGCCCACTACTGTTACTCGGAGCTCGTACTCTTTATCAAGGAGCTCCTGGAAAATACCTGGTGCAACAGGTATTTTTTCATGATGGATTTCTAAATCTTTATTACTAACCTCGTTGGTGAATATAATGTCTCCATTTGGAAACATCGTCCATCCTACCTGTTTATAGATGAGACTGTTATGTCTCTTGAAATGAGAAATAATCTTTTCAACATCATTAGATATTACGGTCTGAGGTATTAAAAATCCAATTTTTTGTGCAATCGACAGCTGATAGGATTTATAGTTTATCTGATGTTGATGAAATGGAGAGTTAATCCAATGGCAATTTGGAGTAAAATGAAATAAGCTATTTAATAATGAACGCCACTCAGTGCTGATAAAATCTCTAGTAGCTTTTTGATTTATGTCATCACCAAGATAAGGATTAGGTTTAATTCGCCACCAAACCTTAGATATTTCATTGAAATCTATTCTTACATTATCCACATTCAATGTACCGTTGAATTGGCCATCACTGAAAGCTAAAGAGAGTAAATGGTTTTGGTTGTTAATATCAAATATAATGCTACGTGCCCCATGGTTAACCAATTTAGAATGTATTACTTGTATATGTGGATCATGTTCGCTTCCAAACAATAAAACGTAACTCATAATTCATTCCTCCAAAAAGAAAGAAGCTACTAGCTTGATTCTTTAATATTGTAATCAAACATTAAGTCACCAAAATTTAGCTAAGCAACTAAAAGTTGGTGACTGATGACTTTTTTAATCTGTATCAGGGGGATCGGAATCAGTATCTAAGCCTGCAGTTACTGTTACCGAAGCTGATGTACCAGTCTCAAGTCCGTTAAAGTTTGGTGCTTTTTCACGGAATACTACTCCTAAAGGCAAAAGTTCTAATTGGTAATTTTTTGTTTTTACTTCGCCTAAGGACTCCTCTTTTTTAGATCCATTTTCCATCATTCTTCACCTCCCAATTTATTATGTCCCAATAAATTTATACGATGAAATATATTTAAAAATGAAAATCCTGTTATAAAATCACATAGAAAAATGTTCCAAGTATAACCATTGGTAATGGATAGATAATATCAGTGTGTTAATATTGAAGAAAGGATGATTTAACGATGAATTTGAACAAATTTAACCTAAATTTTAAACCTGCTGATACGATTGAGGAATTTGAGGAACTTATAAAAAATAAACCAAACGGTTTAATTTATAATATTCAAGACTTACAAAGGTTTTATAAAGAAGATAATGAACGGTTTATAAATGATAATAAAATCAAAAAAGCAATGCAGGATTTCGAAAAAAGTGTATCTTTTTCTTCTAATGGAGGTTTTTGTTCAGGAAATTTTGAATCTCTTGAGGAAAATCTAACTTATAGACAACTTGAGGAAGTATGTGCACGACTTGGTATTAGTATGAGATTATGTGAAGAAAGAAAAGGTTTCAGATGTGAAGAATACCCTTCTGGTGGAGATATAAAGCGTTGTATGCCTTCTCCAAATAATAGTGACGTTTGCTTCCCGTGTTCATGTCAATAAATACTTGTCATTTCCATGAGTGAAGTTTAATCAATAAAATGGTACTTATATAATTAGAGCCACCTACTATAAGGTAAAGATGCAAAGTAGTAAGTACACTACTAATAATCGAGAAGGAGATTTATGTCTAAAAAACATCTTTTGCAATTCATTTTAGTCCTAGTTTCTTCATATTTAAAATATAAATGAACGAACGTAAAAAATACGGTCTTAAAGGCGGACGTAAGCGCCACAATTCTCAAAATGATAATCATTTTTGTGGTGAATTTTAATAATAACAATAGTGATTACTTGAACAATCCATTATTCTGGTATTCGTTTTTTAGTTGATCCGTTGATTTCTGTTCCGGGCGGGAAAAATAATAATACACTTCGGAATAATAATCCATAATAATTATATTGCATTGTAAGAAATATTTGTGCCCAATTGTCATCCTTTGAAGTTGCATAATTCGATCATCCGCAGCTTGTTGTAACTTCATTAAAAAGAATTTTTCACTTTATCCTGTAAGTTATCAGCTTTTTTAGCCAAGTTTCTGACTGTCCGGGGGGTAAGACGTTCTCGCCATCGGATAAAAACATGGCCAAAGTTTTCCGAGCTATGATTCCCTAACGATTGAATACTGTCGGTAAGCATCGCTATTGATTTTCTCTTGTACATCTTCTGCGAACATGCCATAGACGTTTAGCGCAGCAAAGGTCGTTGTCTGCCTGATGAATTTCAGTCCATTGTATTTCGCTAAAACCCGTACATAAGTAGCGAGAGCACCACCTAAGGAATGTCCAGTAGTATCTATTGTTGCATTAGGGAATTCCTTTTTTACCCTCTGCAAACTGAACAGCTACATCAAAAGGATTTATTAGTGTAGGTATTTTTTATATTGTAGGTTATTGGTCAATAAATAAATACCAAAGACCCCTAGGTTTTTCAACAAATCCTTGTCACTCCTGAAAGGATTTTTTTATTTCTTCATCTCACATCTTCTCCCATAGGCTTATTCTTTCCATAATGATATAATTCGTAGGTAGATAAAGTGATTTGTAATGTTGCTCCTAAGGAGAATGTTTCGGTGAAAAAAATTATATATTTTCTTGTTATGATATTTTTCGTTTTATTACTTATCGGTTGTACGCCGGAGGACAAAGAGGAAAAGACCACTTTGATGATTTCTGCGGCGGCTAGTTTGACGGATGTGTTGAATGAGCTGAAACCGGTGTTTGAAGATGAACATCCATCTATTGAACTTACTTTTAATTTCGGAGGTTCAGGGAAATTAGCGCAAATGATTATTCAAGGTGCGCCATCGGATGTATTTCTGTCGGCGAGCGAAAGCGATATGGATAAACTGCAGGTGGAAGACATGATACTAAAAGAAACGCGTGTGAACTTTGCTGAAAATGAGCTGGCTTTGATTGCAAATAAAAACCAGCCGGTCAAAGTTTCTTCATTCGATGAGATTAGTTCTGCTACCGTTGAACATTTAGCGATTGGCGAACCAGAAAGCGTACCTGTGGGTCGTTATACAAAACAAGTACTGGAACATCTAGAGCTATGGGATTCATTGCAGGGGAGTTTAGTGCTAAGTTCGGATGTGCGTCAAGTGTTGACGCATGTCGAGTTGGGGAATGCGGATGTGGGTATTGTTTATGCGAGCGATGCGTTACGCTCGGGAAAAGTGACGATCGTGGCTACAGCCGATTCGGATTGGCATGACCCGATCATGTATCCGGGTGCAGTCGTTTCAGATACATCCCATTCCAAAGAAGCGAAGTTGTTTTTAGCGTTTCTAACGAGTGAAAAAGGACAAGAACTATTACATAAACATGGATTCAAATAAGCAAGGGGGATGTACGTGACCGATTATTCACCATTATTATTATCGTTAAAAGTAGCGGGCATCTCCACTTTTTTTGTCTTCATTTTTGGAGTGTTCTTCGCGCATCTATTTTCGCGTAAAAAGTTTTTTGGAAAAAGCATTATCGAATCATTATTCATGCTCCCGCTTGTATTGCCGCCGACAGTTGTCGGTTTCGGCTTGCTTATTTTATTCGGAAAGAATGGCTTTATAGGCAGTTGGCTGTTGAATTGGTTTGATTTCCAAGTTGTATTTACTTGGATAGGGGCTGTGATTGCGTCGATTGTCGTTTCATTTCCACTGATGTATCAAAGCGCGGCGGCAGCATTTGAAAGTTTGGATGCTAGAATGGAAAATGCGGCGCGGACGATGGGCGCGTCGAATTGGCGCGTATTTTGGACGATTTCCTTTCGACTTGCCTGGCCGGGACTTCTTGCGGGACTTGTCCTATCCTTTGCGCGCGGTCTCGGTGAATTCGGTGCTACGCTAATGTTGGCAGGGTATATCCCGGGGAAAACAGACACGATTCCGATGGCGATTTATTTTGCGGTTGAATCGGGGCAAATGGAAAAGGCGACTTTCTGGGTCGTCATCATCGTCGCGCTCGGGTTTAGCACGATTATGTGGCTGAACTGGTGGAGTAGAAGGAATATTGAACGTTATAAAAATGACAATGCGTAAGAGGTCGATAACATGCTTGAAGTTCAAATCAAAAAGAAATTGCCCCATTTTTTAGTGGATATTAATTTGACAGTAGAAGATGAAATTCTCGTATTGGTTGGACCGTCTGGTTCTGGGAAGACAACAATACTCAATGCAATTGCAGGGTTAGATCATCCCGATGATGGACGAATCACCTTGAATGGAAACATATTCTTTTGTGATAATGAAAAACCACTTCCCACGCAACAACGTAACATCGGCTATTTATTTCAAGATTATGCGCTATTTCCTCATATGACTGTGGAGAAAAACATTGCGTACGGCGTCAAAAAAATGAACGCTATTGAGGCGGAGAAGCGTATTGAACGATTAGTGAATACCTTGGGAATCAATCATCTGCTAAGCAAATATCCTCATCAAATTTCCGGAGGAGAAAAGCAAAGAGTGGCGCTTGCAAGAGCGCTTGCGACTGAGCCGTCCTTGTTACTGCTGGATGAACCATTATCTGCTCTTGATTCAAGAACGAGATTGGAATGTCAGGAGGAACTCCAAAGGCTGCATGCAACATGGAAGACTCCCTTCATTATCGTCACGCATGATATGCAAGAAGCGGAGAAACTCGGAGATAAGATCATCTTTCTTGAGAGTGGACTAATTACAAAAACTGTTGATAACAGAAGCGGGAAAATGATTTGTTGAATACGTGAACCGAGTTAAGTACACACTACACCCGATTGGATTAAAAGAAGGGTAGTGTTGTTTGAAGTGGAATTCTTTAAATTTGATTTTTGGGAAATGATTTTTAGGACGACGGGTGCTTTCGTGGCGCTCCTAATATTGGCGCGAATGCTTGGTAAAAAACAACTGAGTCAGTTAACTTTTTTTCATTATATCACGGGAATTGCATTTGGTTCAATCGCTGCGGAAATTGCAGGCCAAACTGATGTGAAGTTTATGGATGGGCTCGTTGCACTCGCTTGGTGGGCGATTTTAACTTTGTTGGCGAGTTATATTTCGCTTAAGTCGAGTAACTTACGAGTCGTATTGGATGATCAACCAGCCATTGTGGTAAAAGAAGGAGCCATTATGGAGAATGCGATGAAGAAAGAACGGCTGCATGTCAATGACTTGATGATGATGTTGCGCGAGCAATCGATATTCACTCTCCAGGACGTTCACTACGCCATACTGGAAACAAACGGACAACTTAGCGTCATGAAAAAGATTACACAACAAGGCGCAACGAAACAAGACGTTAAAGCGTCTACAACAGCCCCGAAATACCTTCCGACGGAACTCATTTCAGACGGTAAAGTGATGCAGAAAACCCTGACGGAATTGAGTTTGACGGAAGAGTGGCTCATGAAAGAACTTCGCAAAAAAGGCGTGGAGTCCGCTGATCAAGTATTTCTAGCTCAAATCCAAGATGACGGTTCTTTGTTTGTAGAATTGAAAAACCCGGACAGATAAAAAAATCAGGTTATGTTAAAATAGATAAAATAATGATTGGGGGACTGTAAGATGAAGGAAATTACACCGATTGAGGTAAAAGAATTGTTGGAAAGCGGCGAACAATTGAATTTAGTGGATGTTCGAGAGGATGACGAGGTGGCGGAAGGAATTATACCAGGGGCTATCCACATCCCGCTTGGAGAGGTTGCAGGGCGTGTAGATGAACTCGAGAAGTCGAAGCCCTACATAATCATTTGCCGTTCAGGCGGACGCAGTGGGCGTGCAACGGAGTTTTTAGAAGGTGCTGGGTATGATGCTACCAATATGACTGGCGGCATGCTTGAGTGGGAAGGCGAAACTGAATAATTTTAGGTGAGAAGGGACCCTTTGAGGTTCCTTTTTTTGTGGACATATCTTTCTTCTTTCGTGCGTATAGTGGAGGAAAAAGGCGGTGTCTATATGAAACGGTGGGGGCTAATTGGATTTATCTTTTTTTGCACACTTGGTATTGTCATTTATGGGGTACAGGCATCGGATAATGCTTTTTTTATGCCTGAGGAACTTGCGGGTGTGAAAGTTGTGATTGATCCCGGACACGGAGGATTGGACGGCGGTGCATCGGCGGGCGACGTTGTGGAACGCGATATTACACTTAGTATTTCGCATGAAGTTGCTAAACGATTGAAGAAAAAAGGTGCGACGGTTGTCATGACGCGGGAAAAAAGTGGTGATGCCTTAGCGGAACATGCGCCGGGAGATCAATTTCCATCTATACGATCTCGGAAGCTGGCGGATCTTAAATTACGCGAAGATATTACTGTAAATGAAAACCCGGATGTCTTTATTAGCGTTCATGTCAATGCGATTCCACAGGAAAAATGGCGCGGGGCTCAAGTGTTTTATCATAAGGGCGGCGATCCTGGCGGAGAGTTTCTGGCAAAAGCGATTCAAAATTCTTTTCGCAGCAACTTGAAAAATACTGACCGTGAAGCTCTTGCAATCAGCGGAGTCTATTTGTTGAAACATGCGCCCATGCCATCAGTCCTTGTTGAGACAGGTTTTATATCGAACCCTGAAGAAAGGGCGCTATTAACAGATCCGGGGTATCAAGGGAAAGTTGCAGATGCGATTGTCGAAGGAATCATGAACTTCATGAATGCTGAAGAAATGTAGGAGCTCGTTCGATCGAAACGTATAATTGACTGTGGTATACTTGGAGGCGAATTGAATAAACCTCCAAGGAGTGTTGACGTTGATCAATGAACAAGAAGTACGTGAATTAGTAGGTCAGTTAAAAGATCCGTTTTTACATAAATCACTTGCGGAGACGGATGGAATAAGCGAAGTTTCAATTAACGTTGAGAAAGAGCATGTTAGCGTCAAGCTTGCACTAGCTAAAGTCAATACTGCAGAACAATTGCCGTTTCAAATGAAGGTTGTCGATATCTTAAAAGAGGCTGGTGCCAAAACCGTCGGGATTCGATTTGAAGAACTATCGCAAGAAGTTCTGGATAAGTTTCGCGGAACGGCGACTGAGTCGGAAGCACAAGATATATTATCGCCATTAAGTAATGTTGAGTTTATCTCAATTGCTTCGGGTAAAGGCGGCGTCGGAAAGTCAACTGTATCGGTTAATATCGCGGTTGCACTTGCACGGCTCGGAAAAAAAGTCGGTTTAATTGATGCTGATATTTACGGATTCAGCGTTCCGGATATGATGGGTGTTACGGAAATGCCGATTGTTCGCGATAATCGAATTATTCCGGTAGAACGTCTCGGTGTCAAAGTCATTTCGATGGGCTTTTTTGTGGAAGATAATGCACCGGTTGTATGGAGGGGCCCAATGCTTGGAAAAGCACTGGACCAATTTTTCCGTGATGTTGAGTGGGGGGATCTCGACTACTTATTCCTCGATTTGCCGCCGGGAACTGGGGATATCGCTCTTGATATTCATCAAATGCTTCCTGCATCAAAAGAAATTATCGTTACAACACCTCACCCGACAGCAGCATTTGTAGCTGCGCGTGCCGGAGCTATGGCACTTCAGACGGATCACGAACTAATAGGTGTTATTGAAAATATGTCGTGGTTCGAATCAGAAGTTACTGGCGAGCGTGAATATGTTTTCGGTAAAGGCGGAGGTACTCGATTAGCTGAAGAGCTTCGGACTGATTTGATCGGTCAAATTCCACTTGGGCAACCAGATTGGAATGAAGAAGATTTCGCTCCATCTGTTTATGCGGAGGACCATCCAATCGGAATGATTTATACAGAAATTGCAAATCGCATTTTGGAAAAAACGAACAAATAAACATATAATGGCGGAGGGGCTATTTGCCTCCTCCTCCGCCACCACCTTGACCACCTTGACCTCCTTGTCCAGATTCTTCCTCTTTTTTGCCTTTTTCACCTTTTTCTTCTGCTTTTCCGGCTTCTTTAATTAATTTCTCCCATTTCGTTTGAAGAAGTGGGCTATTTATCGTCTCTTCGATTGCTTTTTCGTATTGCTCTTTCATCGTTGAAGATTTGAGAATTGTTTCCATTTGTTTTTGCATATCGGGTTGTCCGAAAAAATCCTCCATTGCTTTTTGAAATGAAGCATCCTCCATTAACTTTTTCATAACGTCCTCTTGTTGTTCCTTCATGCTTTTAGCGACTGATTCCGTAAATTTGGGATCTTCAAATGCTTTTTTCCAAAAGTCTTCTCCCTTTTTGGAAAGCAATGTTTCCTCTATCGACTTTTTTACTTCTGGTTGTTCCAGTGCAAGCAATTCGCGAAAATCATCTTCAGACAATATTTGGCGAAGTGTTTTCTTTCCATCTTCTGTTTGAAGCGAATCTGTCATCATCTTTTTAATCTCATCATAATTCGGGGCGGTATTTTCCGTAGTGCACCCGGCTAATAAAAATATGACAGCAAAAACTTTCAGTAAGCTTTTCTTCACGGAATTCATTCCCTTCAATCCGTTTTCATCTATTGTTCACATTCAGGCGGATAATATGCATTTAATGTTTTCATAAATAGATTTTTAGGGAAATCGTTGTTACACTAATAAGAGCAATCTAAAACGGGGGAATAATTGTCGTGACAATACGAAATTGGGTTAAATTCTTTTTTAACGCGTTATTAATTGGAGGATTCGTTACAGCGGTAGCCGGTTTGATTGTCCGTTGGGGATTCTTTTCGGAGTTATTAGCTGCAGGTGAAACTTGGCAGTTCATAGGTGCGCTACTATGGATGGTCTTTTTGGGATTCACAATGAGTGTCGTGGCGCAGATGGGTTTCTTTGCCTACTTAACAGTTCATCAATTTGGCGTGAATATTTTTAGAACGCTGACACTTTGGAATTGGGTGCAGCTTTTAATTATAGCGGTGGTTCTGTTTGACTTGATCTTCTTTAGGTTCCGTTTGACGTCTGAAGATACGGGTCGTTCATTATTATACTTAACATTACTCGCTTCACTTGTCATTGTCTCTGCAATTACAGCTTATTTTAAAGCGAAGTGGACGAAGAAACATACGCTCATATCAGCATTGTTTTTTATGATTGTCATTACGACACTCGAATGGTTGCCGGCACTCATGGTTCGTTCTGGTAATATCGATACGTGGGTGACAATACTTTTATTCCCGCTTCTTGCGGTGAATGCATATCAAATATTGGCTTTGCCAAAGTATAATACAATGTCAGATATTGATAAGGCAAAATTAGACGCTCGTCGCGAAGCGCGTCGAAAAGAAAAGAAAGCGGCAGCCTCTAAATAATAAAAAGCAGCACAATTTGTCGAATCAGACAATTGTGCTGTTTTTTTGTACGGTAAAAATGAAGATGATTATTTAGGAATTTTTTTCGTTTTTCCCTGAATACCAAAAATAACATTTTCAATTGATTGGAAATCTCGACTTTCGGAAAGTCTTTTTATGTCAGCTAAATTTACGCGTAGTTTCCTGTGATGGGGTATAGAAATAATTTCTCCTTTTATTTCGGGTGGAATATCGCCGCCGGTCCATACATAAGAAGAACCAATTGCATTTACTTCGGACTCCCATAGAAGTTCATGTAAAAAATGAGAAAACACTTCGTCTTTCGTTCGAAACCACAATGGTTTTTCGCCGAAGACCTTTTCGAACTCTTCTAGTTGTTGCACTAAAAGTTTTGCATCATTTTCGTAAGCTGAACCATCATGTCCGAGAAGAGCGGTAGGAATATTTTTATCTTTGATAATACGAACTGTTTCTGGAAACCGACCAGCCCAATCCATGTCAATAAAAAGTGTCGGATAGGGCTTTTTTAATTCCTTGATCCAATTCAGTACTTCGTCATCACCGAACGAAATATTAACAGTAAGTGCAGAACCATATGTACCATGCGTAATAGCAACTGGTTCTTCAGTGATACGGAAGACGTTTGTCAGGGAATAGTTTTTTGGCAACGGTGGAAAAAGTAAAAACAAACCACAAGTAATAATAAATAAAATAATTAATTTCTTGTACATATCTTGTCCTCCTTTTGCACAACCTATGTATACGATATGAGCATGATTTGACAAATATGATGAAGTCATGTTATTATTTAAAAGTCGCTGTCAGAAAGAGCAAAAAGCTTGCTTTTTATATTTGTTTTGTTATAATAGATTTTGTTGATAAATTAATGATTATTCCGCAGTAGCTCAGTGGTAGAGCAATCGGCTGTTAACCGATCGGTCGTAGGTTCGAATCCTACCTGCGGAGCCATACGCTTCCATAGCTCAGTAGGTAGAGTGCTTCCATGGTAAGGAAGAGGTCACCGGTTCGATTCCGGTTGGAAGCTCCAGAGAATACATAGGATTGCCAAACGTGAATTTTTGCAATTAAGTTTCGTCGATAGTACGTAAACAAATGTATTAAAGCTGCCATCAATGGCCTTACTTCATTATTTTTCACAAGGCCCCTTGGTCAAGCGGTTAAGACACCGCCCTTTCACGGCGGTATCACGGGTTCGAATCCCGTAGGGGTCATAAAGAAATTTGAAACGTTTGCGTTTCAAATTTCTTCCTTGTAATCACTTATCAAAACAAAGTTTTGATATTGAGGCATTATTTTTGAGGGTCTTATCAAAAATAGAACTGCCGGAAAAGGTATATATAACCAGGTGGGGTAGCGAAGTGGCTAAACGCGGCGGACTGTAAATCCGCTCCCTCAGGGTTCGGCGGTTCGAATCCGTCCCCCACCACCAATGAATTTTAAAATGCTTCGCATTTGAAAATTCTTCTCTAAATCACTAGTCAAAACTTGTTTTGACAATTGAGGCATATTTTTGAGGGTTTTATCAAAAATAGATCTGCCGGGAAAATAATCTCTACCTTTGGGGTATAGCCAAGCGGTAAGGCAACGGACTTTGACTCCGTTATTCGTTGGTTCGAATCCAGCTACCCCAGTAAATTTTCAAAAAATCCTTTCCAATGACTCGGGAAGGATTTTTTTTGTGTTTTAAATTCTCCTTTACACCCTCATTAGTCGTTTGAATGATGCGATTGGTCGCTTCTAGTAGCTTATTGGTCGATTGAACCAGGTGAATAGTCGCTTCGGATGCATCATTGGTCGTTTGACTCGCATCTTTAGTCGTTTCCACGCCCGCATGATCGAATAATGAATAAAAATTCGATATACTGTCGAGTTGAGCCAATTCATTTTGCGATTTATACTATAGGTATTGTGCGAAAGGGGTAGTTAAAGTTGGAGAAACGTAAAATATCAATCATTGGGGTTCCGCTAGATCACGGTCAAAGCCGACGCGGTGTAGATATGGGACCGAGTGCAATACGATATGCAGGCGTAATCGATCGCCTTGAAGCAATTGGACATGAAGTAATCGACGAAGGCAATATTCAAATTGAGATCGCGAAAGATGCAGAAACACAAAATTCCAAACTGAAAAATCTGATTGAAGTGATTAAAGCAAATAAAAATCTCGCGGAAAAAGTGTCCCACATTGTAGAAGGTGAAAGTTTTCCGCTTGTACTTGGGGGAGATCACAGCATTGCGATTGGAACGCTTGCGGGACTTGCATCGGCATACGAAAACTTAGGGGTAATTTGGTACGATGCACACGCTGACTTGAATACGAGTGAAACATCGCCTTCTGGAAATATTCACGGCATGCCAATGGCGGTAAGCATTGGTCTCGGTGATGAACAACTTGTAAATATACATACAGATGGTCCGAAAGTGCAACCTGAAAATATAGTAATTATTGGAGCGAGATCAGTCGATCCTGGAGAACGGGAGTTAATTAAAGAAAAAGGCATTAAAGTATACACGATGCATGAAATTGATAAATACGGCATGACGGCGGTGATGCAAGACTCCATCGCCTATCTACAATCCCGCGAATTGGACGGCGTGCATTTGTCATTAGACTTGGATGCGCTAGATCCGCTATATGCGCCTGGTGTAGGAACGCCAGTGCCAGGCGGGATTAACTATCGCGAAAGTCATTTGGCTATGGAAATGCTGGAAGAATCCAGACTCATTACATCCGTTGAAATTGTTGAAGTAAATCCGATTTTAGATGAAAAAAATAAAACTGCAGATGTTGCAGTCGGTCTGCTTGGTTCATTGTTTGGTGAAAAATTACTGTAAACGATATAATCTTTTTATATAAAAAAGGCTTGTCCACTAAATGGATAAGCCTTTTTTCATGATAAAAAGACCTGAAAATGGAATAAATTTATTGAAAATAAAATAAACAGGGAAATTATTCCTAAAATCTGTTAATATTAAATAAACTATTTTAAAAATAAATGAAACCTGTTGACACCTTCAACCGTATAGAAGGGGCAGCCGCATAGAGCGGGGGGAAAACTGTGGATGACTTGATTAATAAACGAATAGATGAAGTGTTGAAAGGCGATCAAGATGCTTTTGAGGAAATTGTGACTCTATTTCAACACCGTCTTTACCATGTCTGTTATCGAATGTTGAGTAATCGGCAAGAAGCGGAAGATATTGCGCAAGAGGCGTTTGTCCGAGCGTATATCAACATTCATACTTTTGACCAGAAGCGAAAGTTTTCAACATGGTTATTTAGAATTGCGACGAATTTATGCATCGATCGTATACGAAAGAAAAAGCCTGATTATTACCTAGACGCAAATGTCCCGGGAACGGAAGGACTCACAATGTATTCGCAAATTGCGGCAGCCGGTGAACTTCCAGAAGAAGAGATAGAACGAATGGAAACGCAGGAACGCATTCAATACGAAATAGGTCAGCTTTCCGATAAATACCGTTCAGTTATTATATTACGCTATATTGAAGAGTTACCGTTACAGGAAATAAGTGATATATTAGAATTGCCATTGGGAACTGTTAAAACTCGCGTACACCGCGGTCGAGCTGCCTTAAGAAAACAAATGGGCAATTTGTAGGGAGGAATCTGATATGAATACGTGTCCGGAACACATCGTTCATTCTATGCACGCGTATTTAGATGGTGACATTACCCGTGAAGATGAGCGAGAATTGATGAAGCATCTCGAATCATGTTCGGAATGTGATGAACTTATGAAAAGCATGAGCGAGACGATCGCATTGTTAGAGAATATAGAACCAATACAAGCACCTGAGGGATTTGTAGAAGGAGTTATGAATCGTCTGCCGAAAGAGAAAAAGCAAGCTGGAGTTCAGAGGTGGCTCAGGAAACATCCGCTAATGGCAGCTGTAGCGTTATTCTTCCTAATGATGAGCGTTTCAACGTTTTCAAGTTTCGGCAATGACCAACAATTTTCAGTAACGAAACAACCAAACCTCGTCGTTGAAGGAGAAACTGTTCTCGTTCCTGAAGGAGAAGTCGTAAAAGGCGATGTCGTTGTGAAAAATGGGGAACTCCGAGTCGATGGCGAAGTAGATGGAAATATTACAGTCATTGGCGGGTCAAAATATATGGCCTCCACCGCCGTAGTAACCGGAGAAATTGAAGAAATCGATCAGGCGTTTGACTGGTTGTGGTATAAGATCAAGAAGACGGCGAAAGATATTTGGCCATCATCGAAAAAGGATGACCCTGCAGAAGAGTAAATTTAGCGACCGAACAAAACCGCGGGTGGCGGTATTCGGTCGCTTTTCATATGTTTTATAGAAGCAAAGAGTGGCATCGATATGATATACTAGTAAACATATGAAATCGTCAATGAAGGTAGGCGAAGCACATGCCGTTTTGGGAAAAAGTTGTTCACCTCAGTCCAGTCGCAACGTTCATTAATATTGTGGATGTGCTTCTTGTCTGGTTTGTTATTTATCAGTTATTCAAGATTATTAAAGGAACGAAAGCAGTACAGTTATTAAAAGGGATTTTTGTTCTTATTATTGTTCGATTACTAACAGATGTTTTTCATTTTGACACTTTAAAATGGTTGTTAGATCAAGTATTGCCTTGGGGTTTCCTAGCAATCATTATTATATTCCAACCAGAATTGCGTCGTGCCCTCGAACAACTTGGACGTGGCCGACTTTTTGCGCGGACAGCGATGCAAGAAGAAGAAGAACACGATCGGTTGATGGAAGCATTATCGAAATCCGTGAACTACATGGCGAAACGTCGGATAGGTGCGCTCATCTCAATTGAACGCGAAACGGGGTTAAGTGAATATATCGAAACAGGTACACCGCTTCAATCAGTTGTAACATCTGAACTTTTAATAAATATATTCATTCCAAATGCGCCGCTTCATGACGGTGCAGTTATTTTACACAAAAATCAAATTGCAGCAGCGGGTTGTTATTTACCGCTATCTGAAAGTCCTTTTATTTCAAAGGAGCTAGGAACTAGGCACCGTGCAGCTCTTGGGTTGAGTGAAGTGACGGATGCCATTACAATAATTGTTTCTGAAGAGACGGGAGCGGTTAGCTTAGCGATTGACGGTGATTTACATCGTGATCTTAGTATTGAAGAGTTCGAAGTAAGACTTCGAAGAGTTTGGTTCGGCGTGACACCTGAGCAAAAAAATACTTCCAAATGGAAATGGGGAGTGAGAAGAAATGGATAGGATTATGGACAACCCATGGTTTCTTCGTTTCACGGCCTTATTTCTAGCGGTTATCTTGTTTTATTCAGTCCAGACTGATGATAAAGAACAGAATGGCAATAAAGTCGGCGACCACCTCGATATGATCAGCGATGTACCCGTTGAAGTGTATTATGACAATGAAAATCTAGTTGTGACCGGCGTGCCTGAAACAGTTAATATAACAATTGAAGGACCGATCAATCTTGTTCAAACAACCAAGATGTTAAAAGATTTTTCTTTATTTGTCGATTTGCGGACATTGACGATGGGCAGGCATCAGGTTAGTATACAATCTGAAAACATTTCGGAGAAATTACAGGTGCGCATTGATCCAGCCATGGTGAATGTATTAATCGAAGAGAAGATCACTGAAACGTTCAAAGTAGAACCTGAATTCAATAAACGGCTACTTGCCGATGATTTTCATGTTTCTAGTATAGATGTCGTTCCATCTGTAATTGAAGTGACGGGCGCTAAAAGCATCGTCGAGTCAATTAGTTTTGTGAAGGCGACCGTCTCTAGTGAAAATGGCGTTAGGGATTCATTCGAGCAACAAGCTAAAATTAGAGTGCTTGATCGAGATTTGAATAAGCTGGATGTCACGATAGTCCCGGAAACCGTTAAGGTCAAGGTGGAAGTTGTTGAAAATAATAAAGAAGTTCCGATTGAAATAAAAGCTACGGGAACTCCGCCAGATAATGTGACGATTGATTCGCTATCATCCGCATCGGAAAAAATAACGATTTTTGGTCCAAGTAAAATTCTCGACACAATAGATGCGGTTACAGTCGATGTTGATATGTCAAAGTTAAAAGAGTCACAATCGATGGAAATTACGATTCCAAAACCAAAAGGCGTTTCTGCAATGTCGATTTCAAAAGTGAAAGTAGATGTTAAAGCTACGGTTGAAGAACCGGAAGAGGAAACGGAAGCAGAAGCGGAAAAGGAAGATAACTTAGTCGATGACATTGCGACGGAGGAAGCCGAACCGGCCACCGAAACAATCAGCTTTGAAAACGTTGAAATACATGTAAACGGTCTTGATCAAAAATTTAAAAGTACATTGATAAAACCGGAAAATGGATTAGTGACATTGACAGTTGTGGCAGAACCTGACATCATTGATAAACTGGCAAAAACTGACTTTACGGTTTCAATTGATGCATCAGAAACAGTTGCAGAGGGCGAGGATGTTTATCCTGTTACGGTAGAAGGTCCGGAGAATTTGCAGTGGACACTTTCTGAAGAAGAAGTAACAATGAGAATTGAACTCGCTTAATGAATTCGATACAATGTGTAGTTTGAAAGGGAGAATGGAAATGACAAAGTATTTCGGTACGGATGGCGTACGTGGAATTGCAAATGACGAACTAACCCCAGAGCTTGCTTTTAGACTTGGAAGAATTGGGAGTTATGTGTTAACAAAGGACTCGCAGGAGAAGCCGCGTGTAATTGTGGGTAGAGATACACGTATTTCGGGCTATATGCTTGAAAGTGCTTTAATTGCTGGTATTTTATCGACAGGTGTAGAAGTTATGACACTCGGCGTTATTAGCACACCCGGCGTCGCTTATTTAACCCGCGTTATGAATGCGAATGGCGGAGTTATGATTTCCGCGTCACATAATCCGGTTGAAGATAACGGCATTAAATTTTTCGGTGCAGACGGCTACAAACTGACGGAAGAGCAAGAAGAAGAAATTGAGAAATTGCTTAATGAACAGGAAGATACGTTGCCTCGCCCGACTGGTGCAGATGTCGGTTCTGTAATGGAATATTTTGAAGGCGGCCATAAATATATTCAATACTTGAAACAATCCGTCGAGGAAGACTTTACGGGTATACACGTAGCCGTTGACTGTGCGCACGGCGCGACTTCTACATTGGCTACACATGTCTTTGCAGATTTAGATGCCGACATTTCAACGATGGGCGCATCTCCAAATGGACTTAATATAAATGATGGGGTGGGTTCGACACATCCTGAAAAGCTCGCTGAATTTGTTGTTGAAAAAGAGGCGAATATCGGATTGGCATTTGACGGCGATGGAGATCGTCTCATTGCTGTGGACGAGAACGGTAAAATCGTCGATGGCGATCAAATCATGTATATCATCGGACGTTACTTGCAATCTGAAGGACGTTTAAAACAGGATACTATCGTTTCCACGATCATGAGTAATCTAGGGTTTTACAAAGCCCTTACTGAACACGGTTTGACAAGCGTGAAAACCGCAGTCGGCGATAAATATGTCGTCGAGGAAATGCTGCGAGGCAATTATAATCTTGGCGGAGAACAATCTGGTCATATTATATTCCTTGACTATAATACGACGGGTGACGGACTTCTAACTGGACTCCAACTCGTGAATATCATGAAAGCAACTGGACGCACATTATCTAGTCTTGCGAGCGAAATGACGATTTACCCGCAAGAACTCATCAATGTTCGCGTAACTGATAAAAATGCAGTCACAGCCAATGAACGAGTTGCAAAAATAATTGCTGATGTCGAAACAGAAATGGCTGGCAACGGTCGAGTTCTCGTTCGTCCTTCAGGTACAGAACCACTCGTTCGCGTAATGGTCGAAGCACCTACAATCGATGACTGTAAACGCTATGTAGAACGAATTGTCGCTGTTGTTCAAGCTGAAATGGGTTTGACGGAGTAATAACAAAAAGCTATCCAATGTGAGCGTGTGCGAGACGCTACTTGGATAGCTTTTTTCATTTAGTGTTTTTGCTGGAATTTATTCCGAATGATAATTGCAGTTGTGTTTAACAATAATAAAGCGACAAGCAACACAATGATTGTCGCAGCCGCTAAATTCGCGTACTCTGCAGTAAGGGATGAGTCGAGTGTCCAATAATAAATCTGCATGGGAAGGACTGTAAATTTGTCGAGAATCCCGCCCGGAAAAGGAATTAATAACGCAGGAATTCCAATAACTACTAACGGCGCGGTTTCACCAATTGCGCGTGATAGCGATAAGATTGCACCCGTTAATATTCCAGGCAGTGCTACAGGCAAGATGATTTCCTTAATCGTTTGCCACTTCGTCGCGCCCATTCCGTAAGATGCTTCACTTAACGGATTCGGGACCGCTCGAATGGCCTCCTGGCTTGCGACAATGACAATCGGGAGAATTAGGAGCGACATTGTGAGCCCGCCCGCTAACACGATATTACCGAAATTCATCGCGCGAGCAAATACAGTCAATCCTAGAATCCCATATACAATAGAAGGAACTCCAGCTAAGTTTGAAATATTTGTTTGAATGAAACCTTGCAAACGTCCTTTCTTCGCATAAAGTTCCAAGTAAATTGCTGTTCCGACGCCCAAAAACATGGTGACGGGAGCGACGACGAGCATTAACCAGAATGTCCCCAAAATTGCGCCCATAATCCCCGCGCGTTCAGGTTGAGTCGACAATTTTCCTGTTATAAAATCGAAATTTAACCACCCAAACCCTTCGGAAAAGACTCGGTAAATTAAAACTGAAAGCACAACGAGACCGAATAGAGTAGCCAGTAGAAAGATATATTTGGCAACAGAATTTACCAGTAACCGCATATTCATTCTTCTGCTCATTTTACGCTCTAAGACTTTTTCCATTATTAATACTCCTCCCTATATTTACGGGAAATTGATCTTGCCAATAAATTCATCAGTAGCGTGAATGCAAATAGCGTCATCGCAACAGCATACAGACTGTAATAGATTGTGGAGCCTGCTGGTGCATCTCCGCCGGTTACTTCGACGATATAAGCGGTCATCGTTTGCATGGATTGTGTAATGTCGAATGTGAAGTTTTTCGTGCTTCCGCTAGCAATCGTGACAATCATCGTTTCCCCGATCGCACGAGAGATTCCGAGAACAAAGGAGGCGATGATTCCAGAAAGTGCGGCAGGAATCACAATTTTTTTCGTCACCTCTAATTTCGTTGAACCTAACGCTAAAGCACCGTCACGCATCGAATTTGGAACCGAACTCATCGCATCCTCAGACAACGACGCAATCATTGGAATGATCATAACGCCCATCACAATACCGGGACTTAAAATGTTTGTTGCTGCAAGCCCAGGTATAATTTCGCGCAGTAGCGGCGTGACGAAAGTGAATGCGAAGAATCCATAGACAATTGTGGGAATCCCCGCGAGGATTTCAAGTAAAGGCTTAACCGTTTTTCTAACCTTATCAGACGCATATTCACTCAAATAGATTGCAGACATTAAACCGATAGGGGCGGCAACTGCCATAGCGATGAGTGAAGATGTGACCGTACCGACAATAAGCGGCAGGACACCAAATTGCGGTGTTTGACTAAGCGGTTTTAACACAGTACCAGTAAAAAATTCTGCCATTGGCACCCGTTTAAAAAACTCGATCGTTTCCGATAACAATGTGTAGATGATACCCGCGGTTGTTAAGATCGATATTGATGCTATTAGAAATAGAAATATTGGAATAGCTCTTTCGAACATTTCTTTGAAATTTCTTGAGCGCTGCTTTTGTTCGATTAATTCCCTGATGCCAATCTCTTTTCTTGCGATTTCATTCTTAATAGGCATTGCACAGAGCACTCCTTTATCATTTATAAGGTGCAAGAAGATGAGGGCATGGGAAGCGCGCTCATCTTCTTTTAGAGATTTTTAGTTTTTTAATCCATCCAAGTATTCAACGCCTTCTTTGACTTCCTCATCCGGAATTGGTGCGAATCCAGTTTCTCCGGCAAAGTTATTGATATTGTGCATCAAATAAATCGCGTAATCTAGAACTTGAGGTTTTTCTGTTGCATGTTGAACGTTCAAATATGTGAAGACTGGCCGAGTAAACTGCGCATAGTCGCCGTCTTCCGAAATAGTATCGAGCGATGGTTCTACCGCGCCGCTCCCGAAATCTACATGAACTGCTTCTAATTTGTCTTTATTATTGACGTAGTACCCAAATCCGAAGAATGCAATTCCATTAACGTCTTCAGCTACTAAGTTAACGAGTGTAGAATAATCTTGTTGTAGATTTACAGTGTCAACGAGATCTTGTTTTTCTAAAATGGTTTCATAGAAGAACTCATACGTTCCGTGGTTTTCGTTCGGCCCCATAGGCTTGATTTCTTCATCAGGCCAACTCGGGTCAAGATCCGACCATTTTTTAACACCGCTGTCAGCTTTGAATATGCTAATGAGCTGTTCGGGAGTCATTTCTTTAGCCCAGTCATTTTCTTTGTTAATGACAAAGGTTAAGCCGTCTAATGCAACTTTTAATTCTTTTACTTCAATACCTAAATCTTTTGCTTCAGCTGCTTCTTCATCTTTTATTTGACGGGATGCGTCATTAAAGTCTGTTCCGTCTTTAACTAAAAACTTCTTGAATCCTGCACTTGTTCCCGCACGACTAACTTCAACAGATACATTTTCTTGTTCATTTATCATGTATTCTTCAGCGATTCTAGCCATCAACGGATAAACTGTTCCAGATCCATCAATCACAACGCTTCCTTCTAGCTTTTCGGAGTTACTGTTATCTTTAGACTCTTCGTTGTTACTTTTAGACTCTTCGTTGTTACCTTTAGATTGTTCGTCATTATTTGCTTTCGGTTCAGCTCCACATGCGGCAATAACTGCTGCAAGAGCTGCGATAGCTAGGAATAAAAGATACTTTTTCAATTTCATTTGAATAGTCCTCCTCTTAATCTCTGTTTTAGTAGAAAGATTTGCTCTTTCTAATTTTTAGTATAAAGAGTGATTGTTAAGCTAGTATGTGTTTAATGTAAACATTTTGTAAATAAGGAGATAAAAGTAAAATGAATAACACCGTCTTTTATTCGAGGAGATAGGAACTTCTCGAATAAAAGACGGTGTTTGATTGTTAGCCGAACCGGCCGTTTATATAGTCATTCGTTAGGTGGTCCGTAGGGTTATTAAAGATTGTGGATGTTTGATCGCATTCAATAATTTCACCATTTAGAAAAAACGCTGTACGGTCTGAAATCCGCGCTGCTTGTTGCATATTGTGTGTGACGATTGCGATTGTTACATCGTTTTTAATCGTATTTATTAGCTCTTCCACTTTGTGCGTCGAAACTGGATCTAAGGCGGAAGTAGGTTCATCCATCAATATGACTTCAGGATCAATCGCGAGACAGCGAGCGATGCAAAGTCGTTGTTGTTGCCCGCCGGAAAGCCCATAAGCACTTTTGTGAAGGCGGTCTTTCACTTCATCCCAAAGGGCAGCTTTTCGCAAACTATCTTCGACGATATTATCGATCATCGCCTTGGTTCGAATTCCATGAATTTTAGGCCCGAATGCGACATTTTCATAAATCGATTTAGGGAAGGGATTTGGTTTTTGAAAAACCATGCCCACTTTAGACCGAAGCATTTCAACAGGCATCGCTTTTCCGAGAATGTTTTTTCCTTTGAATGTAACGTGTCCAGATATAGATACATCAGGAACCATTTCAACCATTCGATTCAGGGTCTTTAAATAAGTTGACTTCCCGCAACCGGATGGACCGATAATTGCGGTTACTTCTTTTTCATTAATGGAAAGATCGATATTCTTCAGTGCATGCGTAGCCCCGTACCAAAGATTCAATCCGTTCGTTTCATAAACAGGTTTTCTCCAGTTCGCATTGTCCATCAGTCGAAGTTGTATAGCTTCTTTATGCTCACTCATTAATGTCATGAGAATCCTCCATTCGATTTATCTAGTACTAATAATACAGATGGATTGTTAAGGAAGTATAAAGGAGGTGTAAAGATTTTGTAAATTGGAGTGGATGTCCGTCAGATAATACGCGATATAAGAAGCTTTATCATGTATATCTGTACGATTGATACATATATCCGCAACGCAATACTTAATGCCTACCCAATCGAATCAAATCAAAAAAAGAACCCCACTAATCAAAGTGGAGTCCTGAAAATCTTCATTCAAATATATAATGAAGTGCCTTAATCGCTTGGTCGACCGTCTCAACAGTAGCATGCGCTTTACGCGACAATTCTTTCAACGCATGGTGATGTGCTTCTTGACGAATAAGAAGAAGCGGTTTTCCGTATGCAACAGCAGCGCTTGCATCCATCGCAGTATTCCACTGCTTGTACTTTTCGCCGAACAAAGCGATGACAAGATCAGCCTTCTTCATTAGAATTTCAGTTCTTAAATTATTAAAGTTCGAAGCCGTCGCATCTTTATAGATGGCATTTGGCTGCTCACCTAAAATTTCTTCTCCGATATTATCGGAACGGTCGTGATCTTCCATCGGACCGACGAAGTCAATGGGCAAATTTAAAGCTGTAGCTTTCACTTTGACTTCTTCTCGCCACGCACTATGAATTTCTCCTGCTAAATAAACAGTTAATCTCAATGAAATCCCTCCAATATATTTCTACTATAATTGTAGCATTTTTTTCGCGGCCGTTGCAGAGGATTGCCCGAAAGTTTAGACTATATAAATAGATAGGGGGAATTGTACATGAAAACAGTATGGCATAACGGCACGATGTATACGATGAGTTTTGAAGGCGATAAAGTCGAGGCGCTCCTTACAGAAGGGGGGAAAATTATCGCGGTTGGAACCTATGAGGAATTAGAAGGGCAGGCGGGTAAAGAAATCGATTTAAAAGGGGCGGTTCTCTATCCGGGATTTGTCGATAGCCATATGCATATGATCGGGCATGGTGAAAAGCTACTTAGTCTTGATTTAGCAAAAGCAAAGTCAGCGGATGAAATGATGGCCATGCTTCACGCTGCGCATAAAGATCTATCGCCGGATGAGTGGTTTGTGGGGGAAGGTTGGAACGAAAATAATTTTCCGGATAAAAGAATTCCCCGAGCGAGCGAACTCGATAAGGTCACGGATTCTCCAATGGTATTGAAAAGGACATGCCGCCATGCAGTCCTCGCAAACTCAAAAGCTCTCGAACTCGCTGGAATTACGAAAGACACCGCAAATCCTGAAGACGGCGTTATCGAACGCGATGAAAACGGCGAAGCAACGGGCTATCTTCATGAAGGCGCTCAGGACCTGTTGCTGAATTTACTGCCGGAACCAACAGTAGAATCGTTGACAAAAGCTTTAACAAAATCCGTCGATGACCTGGTCGCTCTGGGATTAACCGGCGCAGTGACAGATGATCTCGGTTATTACGGCGATTACACGAAACCGCTTCAAGCGTTTAAAAATGTGATCAGCGAACAGCGGAAGTTTCGTGCTCATTTACTAAGAAGATCCCCGGTATTCGAACAATTAATGGAGGAAAAGGCAACTTACGATGAACCGTGGATTACGCCCGGTGAGATGAAGTTCTTCATCGACGGAGCGCTTGGTGGAAAAACCGCGCTATTGAGCAAGCCGTATTCGGATACGCCTGAAACATCTGGGGTGGCAGTCCTTACTGATGAAGAGATTGAAGAACTTGTTAAGTTAGCGAGGAAATACGATGAAGCGATAGCTGTCCATGTCATTGGGGACGCAGCAGTTGAAAAGGCACTAGATGCCATTGAAAAACATCCTGTTCCTGAAGGGAAGCGCGACAGATTGATTCATGTGAATGTGTTGCGTGACGATTTGGTTGCGCGAATGGAAAAGTTGCCAGTCATTCTTGATCTACAACCGGTATTTGTATCGTCAGATTTCCCTTGGGCGATGGACCGGTTAGGCGAAGACCGCCTGGACTGGGCATACGCTTGGAAAAAGTTGATCGACCGCGGATTCATTTGCGGCGGCGGTTCGGATGCGCCGGTTGAAGAAGCGGATCCTTTACTCGGAATCTATGCCGCTGCAACTCGGCGAAAACCAGGTGAGACCCATGAAGGCTATTTGCCTACTGAAAAACTTAGTCGTTTCGAATCGGTTCATTTATTTACAGCGGGAAGTGTCGCCACTATCGGAAAAGGCGATGTGCGCGGGAAACTCGGGGAAAACTTCGATGCCGATTTCACGATTCTCGACACCGATTTATTCGCTGTTGAAGATGAAGGGATAATTGCTGCGAAGGTTGTAATGACTGTGGTTGCAGGCGAAATTGTTTATGAAAAAGTGAAAAGCAGATGAATTGATTTAATAATCGAACCCTTGTTACTTTTCGGCCACTTTGGTAAACTAGTAAAAAATAGGGAGTAGATAGAATGTTGAAAACCCTAGAACTAAAGTTAGGTTAGGGGAGGCTAGGATGAATCGATTCTTTGTAAAACATGAGTTCATGCTCATGCGAAAAAGTAAAAAGAATAATATGTTCATTGTATTTTTAGCTGCATTGGTTTTTAGTTATTGTTTTATCGTTTTGCCAAATCAGGAAACAATCGACACGATAGATGTCGATGAATTGAAGGTTCTCGTCTCAGACACAAAGGCTTCCCAAGAAAGCAGGGAAGCCAGAGGCGCGACGGGAATCATCCAATTTATTGGCATGTCGGCCTATGCGCAAGATGAATATAAAAATAAAGTTCGTAACGCGATGGTTCATGCGTTCGAAAATGAGGAATATACTCGGTATTTACGTTTTAAAATCCTGAACATAGATTCAATGGCTTTTATAGAGGACAAGACATTATTTCCGAAGTCACCTTTTCCGCACAAGGATCGTTCAAATCTATTGCAGCAAATGAATTTACGCTATGACAGCTATTTAACTAGTGATCTTCCAGTTTCTAATGAAATAATTGAGCAAAAGACAGCGCTTCAGGTTTTGTCGAATTTATTGTTAAGTCCCATGATTTACTTAATCTTTTTTTGCGCAATTTATTTCGGTAGTGATGTGCTCGTGCGAGATCGAAAAAACCCGACAGTTTTACAAGGGATCCCCTTATCTTGGTACCGTCTTATCAATCTTAAAACATTCGTGGCATTTTCTTATACGATGCTAGTGCTATTAGCGCTATTCATTGCCGGAATGACCGCATTAACATTCCAAAATGGTTTCGGTTATTTTGATATACAAATTCCTGTGCTAGTTCCGGGCAGTGAAGTCGATTTCATGGACTCTGAAATGATTTCGATTGGGAAATTCCTGTTACTTGCAATAGGTTTCATCCCGATTCTTGTGTACTTATTTATTAGGTTGAATATGGTATTAAGTTTGGTGTTGAAGAACGAATGGCTTGTCCTTCTTGTCAGTTCGCTCATTCTTTTTTCTGAACGCCTTTACTTCACAAGAACATTAAGAGATATTTTCGGTGTTGAAATCAGCCATTTCCCTCAGACTTATTTTGAGTTTGGAAAGGTAATCACTGGCGCAAAAAACTTTTTGGTGAATCTAGAAACGATTACTTATTCAAAAGGCTATCTTTTATTTATCATTTCAATCGTTATTATTGAGTTCTTGCTTGTTCTTATTGCTCGAATTGTAAACAAACAGCGTTTTTATCAAACAAACTGACGCCTTTTTGGAAGAAAGGAAACGATTATGCTTTGGAGATACTTTCTTTTTGAATCAAAAATCATATTAAAGAATCGGAAGAATTGGTTTCTTGGTATCGTCATTATGCTATTTTTCCCGCTGTTTATCGTTTATACAAATCAGACGCCGGCGGAAAATTTGCGAGACCTAAAAGGGGCGGAAGCAAATTCGAATAGTATATTATTCAAGTCTTATGGTGACGATTTGCAAGAAGGTGATGCGGAAAAACAAGCGATGTATGAGATTTTGACCCGGCAATCTACATTGGTGAACTTTCAAAGATTCTATATCATGGAAGGCGAAGTGACTGAGGATTATGTTGCAAACGGTTTGGAGCTAAACGAATTGCGACTCAAAGCGCATGAATTAGGTTATCCGGGTGTTCCGCAGCATTTTATTGTTCCGAAAGAAGAAATCTTAAAAGAAGATGCGTTATTGCGATTTATTCAGAAAGAGAAATTGGAGTTAGATTCAAATAAGTTTTTAGCGGAACCGCATTATGCTTCTGCACTGGCTTTGTTAAGCGGATTGCCGTTTATTTTCTTTGTCTTGATAAGCAGCAGCGAAATCATTGTCTATGAACAAAGGCATCAGACGGTCATGAGCGGATTTCCGATTTCATTTATGAATAAAATCAATATTAAAGTTTTGATCCATTTCATTCAAACGATGGTATTTCTCATTGCAGGATTGCTTTTTGGGCATTATTTTTTATCAAAAGAGTTCGGAACGGGTTATTTGACGGATCCTATCGTCATTTACCGAAATGGCGGCTATGAAGCAGTCATCATTTTCGATTACTTGCTGTATGCATTGGCGGCGTTGGCAGCTATTACATTAGTCGTTCTGTATTTAAGCATCCTGCTCAATATCCTGTTCAAAAATGCTTTTGCAAACGTGTTGGTTGGATTCAGTTTGTTTTTAGTTCCGAATTTGCTATTGGTCTGGGGAGTGAATTTCTCGGTCTTCCATCCGTTAAAATACATCGACTTTTCAAGTGTCCTTTCTGGAGCTTTAGCGAAACAGTTGGAGAATGCCCAAATCGATTTTTGGTACTCAATCCTATGGTTAGTTGTCCTTTGCGCCTTACTGATCATCGTACTATTTGCGAAAAATAAAATTAGCTATCGACAGACGCAGAGAACATTGAGTAGAAGCGTGTAAAACGGGGGAGGTCGGGGTAGACGATGATAGAATTAAAGAATATTTCTGTTGCATTCAAAGATAAAGTCGTCTTGGATAATTTATCGTTAACGGCGAATAAAGGTGAAATAATCGGGCTAGCTGCACCAAATGGTACGGGTAAAACGACGTTATTCAACGTCATGGCAAACTTCCTGAAACCGACAAATGGGGAAGTGACATTCAATGATAAATATGGTTTCAATACTGAAAAAGATAAGCTTTATATCCATAAGCATATGTCGACTTTTCCAGATCAAGATGATTTATTTGACGAATTATCGGGCGTTGATCACTTGAAATTATACGGCAACATGTGGAAAGGCTCTACAAAACATCTTCCAGGGATTATTGAAAGGTTAAAAATGGGCGACTATGTTAAGCGAAAAGTTGGCACCTATTCGCTCGGTATGCGACAAAGGCTTTGTTTTGCGATGATGGCAGCGGCGGATACGCCCATCATGTTGATGGATGAAGTGATGAACGGCTTGGATTTTTCGAACGTAGCGCTCATTTCCGACTATTTACTCGACATGAAAAAAGAAGATAAGCTGATTTTTGTTTCCTCGCACTTACTCGAGAACTTGGATTTATATGCGGACCGCGTGCTATTCTTAAAAGAAGGGAAAATTGTTCAGCAACAAATGTTGAATGAGAAAAATGAATCCTTTATAAAGATTGTCATTAGTTCAGATGAGTATGAACAGTTGAGATACGCGTTGCCAGATGATCATATTTATATCGCAAAGCGACTACTTTGCATACCATTGGCGGGCATGTCGATTCCGGAACAAATCAAATGGATAGAACGATTACTCGTATTGAATGACGAAGAACTGACAATAGGCGCGCTAGGGACGGTGGAATATTATGAAAAACACTATCACAGCACCGATTAAAGAGGTAGTTAGTAAGATTACTTTGCTTTTTGCCGTGTTACTAGTTCTTGCCGGTTGCGGAAGTATACTCAATGCCCCGACATACAACAATATGACTGATGCTGAAAAAAACAGTGAAATTGTCGGAGAAGAAAAAGATGAGATTGTCGGGAAAGTAAGTCAGACGATTTTCGACACGGTTGATCGCAACAATTCGAAAGGGCAGAACATAGAAACGGGTGAAATCGAAAAGTCGGGAATGGAAGTGAATGTTCCTGAGGGCAGGTATGAGATTTTTGCGGGTGAGGCGGGAAATGTATTTATTTATGATGAACAGGGCGATTTATTGATCCGCGAAATGTTTGATCGGTTTTACGGGGTGGACTCTTCTTTGACTGTCGACCTTAGTGAAAACCATACAATTTTCTTTGATGGTGGATTGGAAGGCGCAACGGTTCGTCACGCTGAAACGAAACTCTCAAATAGCTTATCACCGGGAATATGGGAGGTCGGTTTGGATATTAACGCAGGCAATTATATTGTTACAACCGATGACAGGTTGGTGGGATACTTACAGGTCTTTGATCCAGGAAAAGAGGTCCGTGTTTACGAGCTAGTCGGCGGAGGATCACTTCAAACGAAAAGTGATGTTCAATTAGTCGAGGGGCAAAAACTGAAAATAACCGGTACTAAACAAGTTCATTTTGAACCGGTGGGAAAATAAGTTGTGGAAAAAATCAATCCTTTAGCTGGGTTGATTTTTTTACTGTTAAATGGGGGATGAATTTGAGTTTAAATGAAAAACGGAAACTTTGGATAGAACATGAACTAGGTGTTGCGGTCAAGTCGATGAAAAGACTTTACGGGGGTGCCTCATCTCTTATATATGAAGTGGAAACTGAAAAGGACCCCATAATATTGCGCCAATTTAATAACGAGGAATGGCTCCTTGAAGAACCAGATCTTGTGTTGCATGAATCAGGAAATTTACAAATAGCGTCCAGAGGCGATTTATCCACACCATTACTTATAGCAACTGATGAAACTGGTGAAAAATGTGGGTTGCCTTCGATTCTGATGACGAAAGTAGAAGGGAAAGTTGTACTAGAGCCACTGGATTTTCATGCTTGGACTGATGGATTGGCTAAAACGCTTAGTGAAATTCATCGAATTGAAGCGAGGGAGTTTCCATGGAAGTATGCGCCGTATATGAATCATGTGCATGTTGAAATTCCAGAATGGACAAGAAAGCAAGGTGTGTGGGCGGCAGGACTAGAACGATTACACGGTGAGAAACCAAAATACCATGAAACATTCATCCACCGAGATTTCCATCCAGCAAATGTGTTATGGAGAGGCGGCGAAGTTAGCGGTATTGTGGATTGGCCGAATGCTTGCCTGGGCCCCGCTGGAATTGACGTCGGTCATTGTAGGGTGAATCTAGCTTTATTGCACGGAGTAGAAATCGCGGATTTATTTTTAAAAGCGTACTGCCGTCATGCAACCGAATTCGTCTATGATGCTTATTTTGATATCGTATCTATTTTCGATGCCATCGATGGACCAGTGACTGTTTATAAAGGATGGACGGATTTAGGAGTTGAAGGACTTACAAATCGGATGATGGAATCGCGAATGGATGCTTTTGTGGAAAGTGTCGTTATGTATAAGTGATTTTACGGCACTTGATTTGACGAAACGACTATAAACGACGGAAAACGACTAAACTAGCGGTCGAAACGACCAATGTATTGAGTGAAACGACTAAAGCACTTGAAGAAACGACTAAACCAGCGCGTGAAACGACTAAAGCAACCTCTGAAACGACCAAACTCAGAAAACGCAATCGCAACCCTCACAACCCCCGGTATGCTAAACTAGAACCACCATATCCGAAGGGAATTGATGCAGAATGTCGAATATGTGGCACGTACGTTTCTCCACAGATGAGTACGTGTACGGGAAAGAGCCGAATGAATTCGTGGTCGAAGCCGCAAAGCTTATGCCGAAAGGGAAAGTGCTTTGCATCGCGGAAGGCGAGGGGCGAAACTCGGTGTACTTAGCCTCGCTCGGATTCGATGTTACCGCGTGGGACTATGCACAAGCAGGGCTTGATAAAACAAAACAACTCGCTGATGAAAAAGGAGTTGTCGTGACTACTGAATATCGTGATCTTGCAGACGTTATATGGGAAGCCGAACAATGGGATGCCATCGTCCATATCTTTGGCCATTTGCCTGAAGACGTTATGGCGCGCACATTTTCTGGAATTAAAAAATCTTTGAAACCAGGCGGATACTATATAAGTGAATTGTATACAAAAGAACAACTTGCATATGGAACAGGCGGACCAAGAAACGAGTCCATGCTCATTAACCCGAAGGAAATACTCGAAAAATTTGACGGCTATTTTATCAAGCATTTTCACGTTGGCGAAGTGAATCGTGAAGAAGGACAGCTACATACAGGCACTGCCCATGTCGTGCAAAGCATGTTTCAAAAAAGAAAAGAGGATTGAACAATGGACGGAAAAAATCGTGATGATATCACACCAGGTATAAAAGTCGCAATCATATTGAAAAAAGACCAGCGCACTGGCGCAAAAACTGAAGGCGTCGTAAAAGATTTATTAACGAAATCAAAGTTTCATCCGCATGGGATTAAAGTAAGACTCGAAGATGGTCAAGTCGGCCGCGTAGCGGAGATATTGGAATAAAGTAAAGATCCTTCTCGGATCTTTTTTATTTAGTGAAAATTAATTGAAAATTCCTTATCCATATCATGTACAATAGGAATATAAACAAAAATCGCATCAAGGGGGAATTCGGGTTGAAAAATCATTTGCTAAATGTCATTTATATTTTATTGATTATGGGGCTCATATTCCCTTTTGCGTTCATAGGGGGGCCGTGGCCTTTTTGAGCGGGATGCCTTTTCTAATTCCATTTATCGTCGTTCTCTATATCTCCGCAGGCTTTTATTTCACAATCCGATTTTTCTCATTGAAAAAACCGAAGAATGCCATTTACCGAATTTTAGGAGTCACAATCGCTTTATCGCTCATTTACACCATTCCAGGATTTTACGAAAAGACGAGAGCTACCGTTCAAGATGGTGATGTCGATACCTATGCGTATGCACCTTTTAGCAAAGCATCCAAAGTTGTATCGCTTTCTGAACCATCAACTTATAAAATCGAAGACAATCTGCCGATTATTGACGGAGCGACTGCACTTTATCCGGTCTATTCAGCGTTCGTTAAAGCGGTTTATCCTGAAAAAGAATACGATCAATATGACAGCGAAGTGATGTCGAATCGTACAGGTCAAGCCTACGACAACCTTATTAATGGAGACGTCGATATGATTTTTGCATTGGCCCCGTCTGACGCACAGTTAAACAGGGCGAAAGATCAAGGTCGCGAATTAAAACTGACGCCAATCGGGAAAGAAGCGTTCGTCTTTTTCGTGAATGCCAAAAACCCTGTAACAGGCTTAACAACAGATGAAGTCAAAGGGATTTATTCCGGCGAAATCACAAATTGGAAAGAGGTCGGCGGGAAAGATAAAACGATTCGCGCTTTCCAACGGCCTGAGGATAGCGGCAGCCAGACCGCGCTTCAACAATTCATGGGAGAAGTGCCGATCATGGATCCGCCTGTAGAAGATATCGCGTCGCTCATGGGAACAATTGTCGACCAAGTTTCCGATTATAAAAATTTTAACAACGCCATGGGGTACACATTCAGGTATTACTCCACTGAAATGACGCAAAACAAGCGCATTCGCTTGCTGGCTTTGAATGATGTCGAACCAACAATCGAAACCATTCGTTCTGGGGCTTACCCGATTACTGGGGAATTCTATGCAATAACCGCAGGTAGTGAAAATCCGCATCTTGAGAAATTCATAGAATGGATGTTATCCGAACAAGGACAGGAAATCATCGAGAAAACGGGTTATGTTTCGATTCAGTAAAGTAACATTGCCTCATTCCTGAACGCCCTATTCGGAAAAAGGGAGGTACCCTTTAATATGAAGTATTTCATGAAAGTATTAGGGATTTTATTGGCAGGTCTTGCGAGTGCAATTATTATTTTGTTATTGGTCATCAATCACTTTTTCTTCAGCATGTCCAATCTTCCCGATGGAGAATTCCTAACAGAATCCCAATCACCAACCGGTGAGTATACAGTCAAGGCCTATGTGTCAATGAGCGGCGCGACTGTTGCGGATGCCGTTAGAGGTGAAGCTGTTTATCATCAAAAGAGGGATAGGGAGAAAAATATTTACTGGGGTTACCGCGAATCAACTGCAGAAATAGTTTGGATTGATGAACATACAGTTTCCTTCAATGGCAAGGAGTTAGATGTTCGAAAAGACGTATATGATTTTCGAAAGGAATGAATTTAGTGTTCTTACAAATGAAACACCCAATCATTCAAGCACCGATGGCAGGCGTCACGACACCCAAATTTGTCGCAGCCTGTGCGGAAGCTGGTGCATTGGGTTCAATCGGGGCAGGCTATCTATCAGCTGCGGATACGCGTAAATTTATTCGAGAAGTAAAAGCCCGGACGGAAAAACCATTCTCGGTGAATCTATTTATCCCTGAAATAATAGAACCGAATGAAAAACAATTGGAAGATGCCTATAACGCACTTGAACCATTTCGAAGGGAACTCGGCATCACTTCGGAAATACAGAAACGTTCAACTTCCGAATTCGATGATCAAGTCCAGGTGTTAATCGAGGAAAGTATTAAAATCTGTTCCTTTACGTTCGGAATGCCCGATGAAAAAACCATTCACTTATTGAAAGAAAATGGTGTATATTTAATCGGAACGGCAACAACCGTGCAAGAATCAAAGCTTGTAGTAGACGCTAAAATGGATGCTGTAGTCGTCCAAGGTAGTGAAGCGGGAGGACATCGAGGATCTTTCCACGGCGAATTAACCCTCAGTCCACAAAATGAACTACTAATAGATTGCGTAAACGCAGTCGAAATTCCAGTCATCGCTGCTGGCGGCATTGCGAATAAAATGATGCTCGAAACAGCGTTATCCGCCGGAGCAAAAGCTGTCCAAATTGGAACCGCATTATTGGCTTCGAACGAGAGCGGTGCAAATCCGTTGCATAAGCGGGAAATACTACATTCAACCGAAGGATGTACAACATTTACAACAGCATTCTCGGGTAAAGCTGCTCGCGGTATCGAAAATCGATTCATTTCAGAGATGAAAAACGCAGAAATCGCGCCTTATCCTTATCAAAATGACTTAACAAAGGAAATACGAAAAGAGGCGGCAATACAAGGAAAGAGTGATTTCATGTCACTATGGTCGGGTGAAAATGTTCATTTAACTACCGCAGGAACTGTGAAAGAAATAATTGAGAAATTCATATAAATAGATGCTAATTTGAGAAAGCTTGCGAGGGATGAAATGAGAAAGTACATTGGTGAGATCGGGCTGACAATCACTGCAATCATATGGGGCAGTGGGTTTGTAGCCAGTGCAGTGGCATTGGAATATTATACGCCGTATCAATTGATGGCGGGAAGATTTTTAATAGGCGCACTCATTTTATGCCTGATTTTCAATAATAAACTAAAAGCAATCAAGAGAAAGACGCTCATTAAAGGCGCGATTTTAGGAAGCATCTTATACGCGGCATTTGCGCTTCAAACGGTCGGTTTGCAATTCACGACGCCTTCTAAAAATGCCTTTCTGACCGCGATTAACGTTGTCATTGTTCCTTTTATCGGGTTTTTAATTTACAAAAGAAGAATTAATGTATTTGAACTGGGCGGTGCGATTCTAGCGATTGTCGGCGTTGCGGTATTATCGCTTCAATTATCCTTTGAAATTAATCTAGGGGACTTCCTGACGGTTTGTTGCGCCTTCGCGTTTGCGTTTCATATTTTTTACACTTCGAAATTCGTAGAAGACGAAGATCCGGTTTTACTGACACTCGTTCAAATGGCGGTTGCCGCAATCATAGCTTTTATCGTCATACTTTCAAAAGGCGAAACATCAATTTCGTTTGAGCCTGCAGGTTTATATCCACTAGTATATCTCGGAATATTTTCAACGACGATTGCCTTTTTACTTCAAACAATCGCCCAAAAGTATATTTCAGAAACAAAAGCGGCCATCATTCTTTCGACAGAAGCATTTTGGGGCATGGCATTTTCAGTCGCGATTTTAAGTGAAGTATTGACGCTCAGAATGGGTATCGGGGCAGTGCTTATACTTAGTGCGATCATTTTATCCGAAACGAGATTTAGTTTTTTGATGATCAGAAAAAGTAAACTTGAGTGATGACTCCCGCCGTGGGATGAAAAGGTAAGGTGAGCGAAGGATATGAAGAAAATTTACCGGAAGACATCGATTTTTTCATTTGTCGGGGGCAGCATCGCAGCGATTTACGCCATTGTTTTTTACTTTGTTTGGTTCAAGGGTTTTTCAGTGAACGGGGAATCGCTAATCGTTTCAGGAGTATCCGCAATTTCTTTACTGATTGCGGGACTTTTTTTCAATAATGCGCAGCAGAACCTCAGAGATGAAACGATGGCTGAAATCGAAAGTGACGTCCATTTTGAAAATATTGATGAGTTAATTTTGCAGTGGATGCCGTCATTTTATCCGACCATGCATAACGTCAATGCTGCAGGTATTTCTTTATTTCAAATCCTCCCTACAAAACGCCGACCTTTTGCACGCAAATTAACCGCTGTTAAAATTCTTTCAGAAGGATTTATTCTACCTGCAACATATGACATTCTTGATATGAAAGAAGAACTTTTAGCCTCATTTACCATGTGGAATAACGGTAACCGTTTTCTCCTGACGCTCCATAGCAGAGACGGAAAAAGAATCGGCTATTTCGAGCAATGGCTAACGAAATCTGTGCTTAAAAATAGGGGAACTTTATTTCATGAAAATGATCGGGTATGGCGGGAGCTCAGGTCGAATAATATGGCAGGGGATATCGATGTTTTAGATGACAAAAGAAAAATGACTGCGAAGTACCGATTCGGCCGTTTTCCTTATGCTTTGCATCCAGCATTTGAAGCGGAGGGCGTTCATAATTATATCCGTTTTGGATCCCATATTTCAAATGAAGAAAAACTCGCATACACGATGATTTTCTTTTTTTGGTTGAAGAAGTAGATGGGGGTGTTAGTAATGAAATCTTATCGATTATCCTTATTGTTAGTGATTTTATTGTTACTGTCGGGGTGCGGATTGGAAACTAAAACCTTCGAGGAATTTTGTGAGAACGACTTGAACGATGTTTCTAAAATCGGAATTGTTGATGGAAGTACAGGCTATGAAGTGACTACGACTGATTATGAAAAGATTCAGGGTTTTATTGGTGAAATAAAAAACATTAAATTTATCCCTGACGATGATCAAGGGAAAAGAGATGGTTTTAGGTATTCTATTACTTTTTTCGAAGATGATGATCGGACATTTCAATTTAGTGAAACTTATTTAAACGGCAACTATTATCATACTGATCCAGATATTCATCCAATAGTGGATGGATTTTTTACAACTATCGAGCTAGAAGAAAAGTAAAACTTATCCTTGACTCTCACGTTACGTCATAGTTTATTGTTGGTAATGAAGGGAGGCGAATCGCGATGAAAGTGAAAGAAGTATCACAGATGACCGGTGTTAGTGTGCGCACACTCCATCATTATGATGACATCGGCTTGCTCGTGCCGGATGTTTTGACGGAAGCGGGATACCGGATTTATTCAGAGGAAAATCTGGCAACCTTACAACAAATACTATTCTTTCGCGAACTCGGCTTCTCTTTGAAAAAAATAAAGGAATTGCTTTCTAGTCCATCGTTTGATCGCCAGGAAGCTTTCGAAATGCAACGAAAAATGCTGATTGCTAAACGGCAGCAACTGGATGAAATGATCGATACGATTGAGAAAACAATTCGCCATGAGAAGGGAGAGTTAAGGATGACGAACGAAGAGAAATTTCAAGGATTTGATTTTAGCACGAACCCATACGAACAGGAAGCCAGGGACCGGTGGGGGGATAAAGCGGTTGACGAGTCGAAGAAGAAGGTCGCGCAGTTTGGCCCCGAAGTTCAAGAGGAAATGAATCGTATTTACTTTAACCTAGCGGAGTTGCGTCATACGGATCCAAAATCTGAAAAAGCGCAAGTGGCTATTAAAGACTGGTTCGATATGTTGAACAATAACTTTGGAACCTATTCGCTAGAAGCTTTTGCGGGACTCGGTGAAATGTATGTCGCCGACGAGCGGTTCACAAAAAACATCGATCAGTTTGGCGAGGGGCTCGCTGAATTTATGCGCGATGCCATGAAGACCTTTGCAGAGAACAACTAATTTCATTAATGCCATGCAAATTTTGTCATTGACAATATTTGCATGGCATTTTTTATTTCAAGAAAATCCCATGCAAAAAAATACTGGATTACTGACGTTCGTCAATAGCGGCAACTTTCAATGTTCTATATGCTGAAGATACTACCAATGATTGTGTAATAAAAGTCCTCATCCAACATAGAATAATAGGCAAACTTTAAGAAATTAAAGGGCGCAAAACTTTGGAGTCTACGGCATTAGTTGCTACGACAGTCCGGTCGCGATTACAATTGCGACCGGATTTTTGTCGTTGAAATAGATCAGCAAAAGGAGGGGTTTTATCCATGGTTTTAAAACGGTCATCCGTTTTGCTATTGATAGGGATGATCATTCTATCAATAGTTTTACCATCGCTACAAGCCATGGCCAAAGAAGGTGAGAAGTCTGATGACACGTCGCAAGCATCGGAGGAGATAGAGGATTCGGCAGAAGAAGTGGAAGTCAAGGTAGTCGGGAAGACTGAACCAATTGAAACAACCGAACCAGAGAAAACGGTTGTAGATGAGAAAGTGGATATTTTAGTTTCGAATCAATGGATAAATGTTCCGGAAAGCGAAAATCCACCGTCAGTGAAACTGTATCTAGTAAACAAGCAAACCGGCGAACAAGTAAAGTCGGTGACGTTGGGAAATGTGGAGACATCCTATTTGTTTGGTGGATTGGACAAATATGACGGTGATGGCGCATTAATTGAGTACGCGGTAAAAAGTGGTGAGGTTAAGGGTTATGAAACATCGGTTAAAAATTATACAGTGACACATTCGTATATTGTGTTGGAGAAAGAGGAAGAAATTTCACTAGGTGACGACAAGGTGGTAGGGATAGATGATTCTGCTAGAAAAACAGCGGTAAATACTGCAACAATAGCATCCTGTCCAGGCGATACTTATGAGTTCGATGATAGCTCAGTAGTTGTGCCTATTGAAATTGAAAAATCCACAAATGACCACACTAGGTCGAGAATAATATGGACGAATGGAAACATCGTATACGCTGCAATCAACTCAACACACAAGCTCAAAAGTATGGTTCTCAATGGAAAATCATCGATGGGTATGGATCAATATAATCCGACGACCAAAATTTATGTAAATTGTATTGAATATGACCCGAAAGTTGGAATACAAGGGAATACTGACGATGCGCATTGGACGGTTTTCAAGTTTGATTTATTGGAATTAGGCTTAGGTGATTCTGAGGTGTATAAGTTTTCGGTGACATCTGTGCAAGGTGGAGGACACGACATCAAAGAAGGAAATCTTCTATTCAAGATTCCCAAGAAAGATGTAAAAGGAAAGAAAACATGGGTAGGTGGAACGGAAAGACCCGCAATCACCTTGATGCTTATGAGGCAAGGTAAGGAATTTAAATCGGCAATTGTTAATGGAACAGAAAGCCCCACTGCTTGGGCTCATACTTGGACGGATGTTCCTGTGTCTGATGCATATGGCCGAAAATATGAATACACTGTCGATGAAAAAACTGTACCTGTTAACTATGTTAAATTAGTTGAATTGATTGGGAATGAATGGATTGTAACGAATACTTACACCCCAACCCTTTTTAACATTGAAGTGGAGAAAAAGTGGATTGGTCCAGCGGCAGGTTCCGTCACTATTAAACTATTTGCTGATGACATAGATACAGGAAAAATGTTGGATTTAAATGATGCAAACGAGTGGCGTGCTTCCTTTTCAAATCTGAAAGAATTTCATCATATAACTGGTGAGAAAATTAACTATAGAGTTGAGGAAGTTGCAATCGCTGGTTATTCAACTTTAAAAACCATGACAGAAAAGGGTTTTATTTTCACCAACACCAATGATGAAAAAATTTCAGTAGATGTGGTTAAGGAATGGGACGGAAGAAAAACAAGTTCAGTCACGATCAAATTACTCGCAAATGATGAAGATACCTCACAAACATTGTTACTTAATGAAAACAACGGTTGGAAGGGTTCCTTCTCGGACTTGAGAAAATACGATGCGATTTCAGGAGAAGAAATTCGTTATTCAGTAGTGGAGCAAAATGTCCCGGATGGTTATGCAGTTAGTTATAGCCCATTAGTTAATGGAAAGATTATTGTAACGAATACTGAGGTTGTTGGTTCTTTAAAAGTATTAAAAGTTAATGAGAGTGGAGAAGTCCTAGAAGGTGCAACATTTGAATTATGGGTTAAAGACGGAGATCATGTAGGAACTAAAACAACAAACTCTTCCGGAGAAATCGATTTTGAGGGTCTTGCATGGGGCGAGTATCAATTGATAGAAACTAATGCGCCGAATGGCTATCGAAAGTTACTGCAACCAATTGAAATTACGATTGGACCAGGTGATCTTTTGCACATCGAAAAGACTGTGGTCAATACATTAAGTGGATGGATAATTCCGAAAACGGGCGGCATCGGAGCAGCTGGATTCTACGGATTTGGTGCTTTATTGATGGTGTTAACGCTCGGTTTCTTCTTGCGCAGAAGAAAGCCGAATGAATGAGGTAGGTAACAGTTTCAATGAAACACATAATGGAGAGGAGAAAATCAAATGCAGATCAAGAAACTGATCGCTGTAATGATGATTGCGTTACTCACATTTATGACAATGGCTACGGGGGAGGTTGCCAATGCGGAAGCTAATGAAGAAGTTAGAACAACGGGTAGTTTAACTATTTACAAGTATGAGGTTGAACCAGGTTATGTAGGTGAAGATGGTGATGGTTCGGCGGGACAACAGGGGGACATTCCAAAAGACGATGCAGTGTTAATTGATGATGTAGAATTTACAATTATTAAAACACATGATTATGATCCAGTATTGGATAAATGGACACCGACAGTAGAAGACTTTTCTGATGTAAAGTTAACAGTAGATGGGGTAGCACTATTTGATAATTTAAAATTAGGACGTTATACAGTTGAAGAAACAGCCGGCCCAAAGAATGTTAATTTAAATACAAATATCTACTCCGTGGATATCCCAATGACAAGCGCAAACGGGACGGATATATATTATAACGTTCATATTTATCCGAAGAACGAAATAATCCGCGGAGCGGTAGAATTATTCAAAGAAAATAGTGAAGCTGGTACTGGACTAGATGGAGTTATGTTTGATCTTTATGAAAAAAATAATGCCACTCCAATTAAAACTGACCTTCCAACAGAGAACGGTGGGAAAATTCAAGTTGATGCATTGTTATATGGTGAATACTATTTCCAAGAGACTGCTACTGTAGAAGGTTTTGTTCTTAATGGAGCGGAGCATCACTTTAAAATTGAGGCCAGTGGGAAGTTTACAGGGGAAATCGACGAACGCGGTACAATTGTAAAAGTTACTGTTAAGAACTATCACGAACCTAAAATTGAAAAAACAATCAACGGTAAGAAGGCAGACTTGCCAATTAACCGTGAGACAGAATTTGAATACAATTTAAATATTACACTTCCATCTGACATCCAAAATTATCAAAGTTTTATAGTTAAAGATGAATTAGATGCGAGATTAGCATACGGTGGTACATGGACAGTGGAAGGTGTAGATAAATCAGCACTAGCATTTTCTCAAGAAGGCCAAATGCTTAAATGGACAGTCGATAATTTCGCGGCACTCGCTGGAGTCAAAAGTATCAAAATTAATTTCAAAGCGAATGTTAAAACAGAAGCAACGGCTGGAGAGCCAATTGCAAACATCGGGAAAATTGATTATCAAAATGGAAACGATACTGAGGGGAATTCTGAATCAAACCTAATAAATGTAGTTCCTACAGCTGGATCTTTGACGGTAAATAAAGTAGATGAAAAGGGAAATGCATTATCTGGAGCAAACTTTGAACTAAGAAATTCTAACGGTGATGTAGTTGAAACGGGAACGGGTGGAACAATTTTATGGACAGAACTAGATTATGGAGAATACACGTTACACGAAGTAATAGCACCGGATGGTTATCGTAAATTGCTGAAACCAATTGAGGTTACGATTGATGCAACAGAAGCAAACGTAATTATTAATGTAGTGAACTCTAAATCTGGTTGGGATTTACCAAAAACCGGAGGTATCGGAACAACGCTATTCTCTGGCATCGGGCTACTCCTAATGGGAGCAGCAGTCTTCATCTACGCGCGCAGAGAAAAACCAGCTATCAAGTAAGAGGTAACTTGCAATAATAAGAGATAGGGAGCCTGTCTCCCTATCTTTTTAAAACCAAAGTTTTTACTACATAGGGGTGGTCTATCATGAAGCGAAACGTCCTATTTGCGATAGTCTTTCTTATCGGCCTTGCCATTTTCGCGTACCCAATAATGAGCAATGTTCTTGCTACAAAAGAGCATCACACGATCATTAGCGAGCGCGATGAAGAGATACTGAAGCTGACCAAATCGGAAATCAAAGACTTGAAAGACCAAGCCGCAGCCTATAATGAAAAAATAATAAACTCAACCGTGCCAATTGAAGACCCTTTTGCAGAAGAATCGGAAGGAACGACCGTTACGGGGTATTTCAACGTGTTAAATATAGGTGAATCAATGGGGAGTCTCGAAATTCCGAAAATTGATGTGAAGCTTCCCATTTACCACGGAACTGGTGAAAAAGTGTTGGCAAGCGGAGTGGGGCATCTTTCAAATACGTCTTTGCCGATTGGTGGAAAAGGGACGCACGCCGTAATGACGGGACATCGTGGACTGCCCAGTGCAAAAATGTTCCGGAACTTGGATAAGCTAAAGGTGGGAGATTTATTTTTCATCAAATCATTGGATGAAACATTGGTTTACAAAGTAGACCAAGTATCAGTTGTTTTGCCGAATGAAGTGGAACTTCTGGGTATTGAAGAAGGCAAAGACTTTGCGACGCTCATTACATGCGAACCTTATATGATCAATACCCATCGCATGTTAGTGCGCGGTGAACGTATCGGTTACCGATCTGAGTCCGAAGTGATGGAGCGATTAAATGAAGAAAATAATATGGGTATGAAGAAGGCTTTTAATCCATTTGGGGCCATCATGATTGCGCTACTAATAATTCTCGCAGTGTCCTACTTAATTTATCGGAAGAAAGTTGTGAAAGCGCAAAACGAGGAGTGATGAGGTTGAGAAAAAATTGGCTAATTGTCGTGCTTTTTAGTATCGGGTTACTCATTTTTCTCTATCCACACATCGCCCGCTACTCCAATTCAATCGAACAAGAAGCAATCATCCAAACATTTCAAGAAGAAATTAGGCAAGTGACCGATCAAGAAGCGAAACAGCGAATCGACTCGATTGCAAAATGCAACGATGCTATCTTCGAAAATTCGGAAGCATTTCAAGATCCTTTTAGTTTCGAATCAACAGTCGAAGGAACTATCGATTGCACTGATCATGCGATTAACGAGAACATATTCGGAGTTCTTGAAATACCAAAAATGAAAATTAAAGAACCTATCTATATCGGCGCAACACAAGAAAATTTAAGCGTAGGCGTCGCTCAAGTAGAAGGATCCTCCCTCCCAATCGGGGGCCTCAACACGCATTCTGTCTTAGCTGGACACCGCGGCGGCATCACGCGGGAACAGTTTCAACATCTAGACAAATTACATGTAGGCGACGTGTTTCATATCCATGTATTAAATGAAACAATCTCATACCGCATCACCAGCCAAGAAGTCATACTGCCTCATGAAACCGACTCGCTCCAAATTCAACCAAAACAAGATTTATCCACACTCATCACCTGCCACCCCTATGGAAGCAACACGCACCGGCTCTTAATTCACGCGGAGCGAATGATTCCGAGCGGAAATCAGGCGGAGAATAAATAAACTTCAACAACCAGCCGGAGTTATCGAGGCTGGTTTTTTTATATGAATGAAAATGAAATATACGTAAATGAATCACAATCACACATTAGCAATCATTTTCGACATGTTACGACAGAATACGCCTTTATCAGAAAACATCTGTTAAACTATAGAAAAGCGATAGAAATCGCAAAGGACGTTTTCGATATAAATTCTTTTTATAAATAATGAAAGCGTATTCAATTCAAGGAAATGGGAGTGTATTTGGTAATATGATTACTTTTTTAGTGTCTATCGTTGTGTTAATTGCGGCCTATTTTATTTATGGTAAATTTGTTGAAAGAGTTTTTGATCCAATCGAATCAAGAAAAACGCCGGCTTACGCAAATGCTGATGGTGTAGATTATGTACCGATGAACAAACATAAAAACGCTTTGATCCAGCTTTTAAATATAGCGGGAACAGGTCCGATTTTCGGTCCGATCATGGGTGCGCTATTCGGCCCGGTCGCGTTTTTATGGATTGTTTTAGGCGCGATTTTTGCAGGAGCGACACATGACTATTTGACAGGCATGATTTCAATTCGAAACCGAGGCGCGCATATTCCTGAATTAGCAGGCAAGTTCCTCGGCGCATTTTCAAGACATATCGTAAATATTTTCGCGTTACTGCTGCTTTTATTAGTAGGAACTGTGTTTGTAACAACACCAGCATCTCTATTAAGCATCTTAGTGAATGGTAAAGTTGCTTTATGGGTGATTATCGGCGTTATATTTGTTTATTATTTCTTATCAACGATTCTGCCAATCGATAAAATCATTGGTAGATTATACCCGTATTTCGGAGCTGTTTTATTACTTGGTACAGTAGGTGTCGGGATTGCATTATTATTCTCCGATTATAAAATTCCAGAGTTGAGTTTACAAAATATGCATCCTGATAACTTGCCGATTTTCCCGATTCTTTTCTTCACGATCACTTGCGGGGCGCTATCAGGTTTCCATGCAACACAGTCACCGATTATTTCAAGAACGGTTGAAAAAGAATCACAAGGTCGTTATGTGTTTTACGGAATGATGATCGCTGAAGCTGTCATCGCTATGATTTGGGCGGCAGCCGCGATGAGCATGCTAGATGGACAGACTTTAAGCGAATTTATTAAAACAGGTACACCATCATCTGTTGTCAATGAAGTTTCAATGACATTACTCGGAGCTGTCGGTGGAACGATTGCGGTGTTAGGTGCGATTGTACTTCCAATCACATCTGGAGACACAGCATTCCGTGCTGCACGTTCAATCATTGCAGACTATTTGAAAATCGATCAAGAGAAAATGGTCAAACGTTTAGTAATCGCGATTCCATTATTCATCGTCTCAGCATTGTTGACGCAAATCGATTTCAACCTATTATGGAGATATTTCTCGTGGGCGAATCAAGCAACTGCAGCGATCGCGTTGTGGATTGCGACGATGTATCTATTCATCAAAGGGAAGAATTATATTATTTCGCTAGTGCCAGCGCTGTTTATAACCTATATGGTGTTTATCTACATTCTAAATCAGAAAATCGGATTCAATTTAGACTTGAATGTATCTTATATCGTCGGCATTGTGCTAACGGTGTTTCTTGCAGTGCTGTTCTTCTTTAAAGCAGTGCATAATAAAAGAAACAAAATTGAAACAGATATACCTGTAGATTAATGTTGTATGTTCGTTTGATAGTTTGGTAAAATAATTAGTAATACTTGGAAAATGAAGAGTGCTACTCTACTTTTTAATTAGTAGGGTAGCATCTTTTTTGATTTCATAAAATAGGTTAGGTGGAGGAGGGGGAAAATGTCAGAGAATCATCAGGATATTTTAAAGAGGCTCGAGCATTTAGAAAGAGAAATGAAATTGCTAAAAGAACAACAAGCACAGTTAATTGGCAAAACTGCACCAGTAATGAAGGAAATCAAACCTTTTAGGCCACTAGTAACTCCTGATAAACAAAGTGCGACTGCTGTCATAACGAAACCTGCGAGGAAAGAGTTTGATTTCGAGAAAGCCCTGAGTCAATGGCTTCCACGCGTGTTCATGTTCATTTTACTACTAGGTGTCCTGTGGGGGCTGAAAGTTGGCATGGACAACGGCTTCATCACAAATCCTGTCAGAATCGTGATGGGGTACGTCGGAACCGGACTTCTCTATTACTTTGGAATGAAGTACTACGGGAAAAAGAATAAAGTATTCGGCTTAACCTTGCTCGGCGGTTTTATCGCGCTCGGGATTCTCACGACATTTGCAGCCCATCACCTCTACGGCTATTTTAGTTTTATAGTGGCATTTATTATCGGAGTCGCTTATATTGCGGCGGGATTATGGTTGTCCGAGAAAACAAAATCAGAAACACTGACAATCTTTTCAGCAATCGCAGGATTCCTACTCCCATTCCTGCTCGAAGGCGAAAGCGCGACTTCCATTCAATTTTGCGCTTACATCCTGATTTTGTTCTTGTCCTTGTTTTATGTATCGCTCAGACAAAAACACAAAATATCCTTTTACATTTCGTTTCTTTTGTTCCATTTAACATTGGTGACTTACGGCGTATTAAGCGGGGAAGTCGGGGACGAACCGATCATTGTAGGCACTGTTTTAATTCAACATGTATTGCTGCTGGCCTTTTATTTAAAGGGGAAAATCGAGCGGCATGTGTTTACCGAATCGCTGATTTATTCGAATTTCGTATTCGCACTAGGTTGGATTAAAGTGCTGGAGCACAATCCGGAGATTCTCGTATATGGTCTTTTCGCAGCACTTTATGTCACACTTTCTGTATTTTCATTTTCGAAAAAAGACGATTTGCTGCTAGGCGTATTTTCAGCGGTAGGAGTCCTTGCGGTAAGTGCATTTATCTTGGCATTTAACATAGAAACTGGCGTAATGAGGGTCATCTTGTTGCTTGTCAACGGAGCTGTCGGTTTATGGGTGGGATTTCGCTATAAAACAAAAAGAACCATTGCGACGAGCTCGTTTATTTATGTGATCGCAGGTTCCGCAGTTTTTCTTGCGACAGGAATTTATGAGTTTATATCGTTGGAAAATTTGTCTTGGATTGTGTTAATACTGACACTTGTATTCATTTACTATACAGCTTATCAATTTCTGCCTAAGAATTTGAAAGTCGAACTAAGGCAAATCGATCAAAGTTTGATTGTCGGCCAGATTATTTTGCTTGTTTATCTGTTGAAGCTGACCACCGTCGTTTTATCCGACTTTAAAATCGGCTTTGCGACAAACGAACATATTCATTTACTGGTCATGATTATCGCAATCGGCAGTATGATGCAGTTTTCAAAATGGGCAAGAGGGAAGTACTTAGCATATTCCGCTGTAATTCTATATCTATTTTTAGGATTAATCACAATGGGTGTCCGGTTGGCAACTTACATTGAATTTGAACATTACCTTTTCAATCTATCCGTTGAAATACTTTATCTAATCGGACTCACATTCTTATTTATAACGATCATGAAAGATAAATTCATGATCACACTAGCAAAATTCAAAGTTAAGCTGCCGATTCTGGCGATCATTATGCAAGTCGTATACTTCATCTTTTTGAATAAATGGTTCCTGACATTTACGCAAACTTATGAGTGGGATACGGAATACATCCTTCTCGCACACACATTCCTGTTATTCGCATTCGCCTTTGCGTCAGTCAGCATCGGAAGGAAACTCGGTTGGAAATACGTAAAATTCATCGGCGCAGGATTAATCGTGTTGTGCGTGCTGAAGTTATTCATCATTGACTTGGGGGCTGTTTCGATACTGATCCGGGCAATCTTGTTTACGATTGTAGGTGTTGTCGGTTTGCTTTATTCGAAGAGTTTGTTTAAAGAATAAAATTTATGGAGGCATCTGCTATCTAGTGGATGTCTTTTTGATTCTATGGAAAGAATGTGAAACTTCGATACAAGTGAAACCGTATATGAACATAGAGGGGGATTGTCGAATGAAAACATTTCCGAAAGGGATCCAGTTTTGCTATGAATGGCGGTCCTATCAGAAAAGGGTATTGAACGAACTTAACGCTCATATGAAAAGCAAAAAACTTCACCTTATCGCACCGCCCGGATCAGGGAAAACGGTGCTCGGGTTGGAGGTCATGTTGCGGATGAATAAAGCAACATTAATCGTAGCGCCGACATTGGCGATTAAACAACAATGGAAAGATCGTTTTACGGAGCTATTCTTAAAGGACGAACAACCGGATTGGATTTCCATGGACATTAAAAACCCGAAATTTATCACAATCACAACCTATCAATCTTTACATTCCATTTATAAAGAAAATGATTATCTTGAAGAGGAAGATGACGAACTCGTCGATGATGCTGAGCTACTAGAAGAGGAACCTATCGTCTTGAGTGAAAGTGCACGGATCCAACAAAAAATAAAAGCAATCGGTTTTGGCACGCTTATTTTAGATGAAGCCCATCATTTACGGACTGCTTGGTGGCATTCGATGATGCAACTTCGTAACGAACTTCAAAATAGCAATGTAGTATCCTTGACCGCAACACCGCCTTTCGATGTTTCAGCATCGGAATGGCAGCGCTATATTCAATTATGCGGAACGATTGACATTGAAATTAGCGTGCCTGAACTAGTCAAAGCAAAAGAATTATGTCCGCATCAAGACTATGTCCATTTTTCTGCACCTCAAGATGAGGAACTGAAAATGATTCTTCATTTTAGAGATGAAGCGCATAAGTTTATCGAATCCTTTATTCATGATGAACGAAGCAAGAACTTGCTTGAAAGCCATCCTTGGTTAATGGATCCAATGGAATATGTCGGAGAAATTTTAGAACAACCCGCTTATTTTTCGAGCATATTAATCTTTTTAAACCATGTCGGTAGCGACAAATATTTGGATGCATTGCCTATCATTGGTGTCTCTGAAAAAGATATGCCTGCGTTATCATCCGAATGGTTGGAAGAACTTTTAACGGGGATTTTATATACAGATAAGCGTATTTCAGCCGAAAAGGAATTCCGAAAAAATATTAAAGACCGGCTAGCTCGAATGGGCGCGATTGAGCGGAGAAAGGTTCGTTTACAATCCACCAGCGGAATGAATAGAAAACTCACCCAAAGTGTTTCGAAATTGAACAGCATTCGAGAAATTATAAAATACGAAAAGACCTCATTGCAAGAAAAATTACGGATGGTCATTCTGACTGATTATATTCGATTAACCGATCTCCCGAATAGTACTGACGATGAGTTGCCGCTCACTCGCATCGGAGTAGTACCGATTTTTGAAATGATTAGACGAAGTGTCGGGATACATGTTAAGGCAGCGATATTAACAGGTTCACTCGTCATCATTCCCAAGAACGCGCAACAACTTGTCGAAGATATAGCGATTCGCGAAGATTGTCAGTTACGATGGAAAGAACTGACGCATGATCCGACTTTCATTCGCACAGAGTTGAACGCAGGGAATCGCCAACAAGTGGTTTCAATTTTGACTGAAGTGTTTACAAAAGGTGAAATCGATGTGTTGATTGGAACTGCAGCGCTTCTCGGGGAAGGCTGGGATGCGCCGTGTGTAAATTCACTGATTATGGCCTCTTATGTCGGCTCATTTATGCAATCAAATCAAATGCGAGGACGAGCGATTCGCGTGGACCGTAACAATCCAGAAAAAACATCATCTATCTGGCATCTGGTTTGTGTTAATCGTGATATAGAGGATAGGGGCTATGATTACGACTTAATGGATAGGCGTTTTCGTTCGCTCGTCGGTGTTGGCGTTGAAAAAGATGTGATTGAAACCGGAATCGCCCGCTTGAGATTGGATTATCCTCCTTTTACATTAGAAAAAATCAGGTTAATGAATGCAAAAACATTTGCAAGATCATCTAATCTTGATGGGTTATTTGTCAGATGGGAACGTGCAATTTTCAATGGGAGTGAAATGACAGAAGAAATTGTGGCGGATAGAAAATCATGGCCGCGCCCATTTTACCTGCAACACTCTTTGAGAGGATTACTATGGTTTGCTGGATTTACTACAGTAGGCGGAATTGTCGATGCCGCTCAAATTCTATGGAAGTTCGATGGTGTATCGATCGGTATGGGGTTGTTTTACGGAATCATTCTTGGTTTTCTTTTTGGATTGCCTTCAATCTTGAGAGTGGGAAAACTCTATTTCAGGAATCCTTCTGTCGAATCGAGTATGAAAGAGATAGGCGAGGCGTTATATGTTTCATTGCATAATGCAAAACTAGTTAGTACGCCATATCGAAAAGGAATGATTCATGTCACAAAAGATAGACTTAGCGAGTATACTTGTTGGCTTATGGACGGAACAACGCACGATAAAAATGTGTTTATGAAAGCATTGAAAGAGTTTATAGATCCAATTGAAAATCCAAGGTACTTGCTTATTCGACGAGCAGGAAAGTTGATTAAGAGAAGAGATGTCCATGCGGTTCCGCAAGAACTAGGTCGAAAAAAAGAGCATGCTGAGTTCTTGCAAATAGAGTGGAAAAAACGTGTCGGAGAGGCTGAACTAGTATACACCCGGACATTTGAAGGCAGAAAAGAACTTCTTTCCGCACGATTGACTGCTTTGTCGGCGGCTTTCGTTGAAAAAGCGGACCGTATTAGTGGTTGGCGATAGTAATTGATACAAGAAGTCCAGATGAATTGTCACTGTGCTTCTTTTTTTTATACTTAGTGTCATATATATGATGCGGAATGTCGGGTATAGTTGACATATTTTTATATTTTTACTAATATCAAATTAATAGGAGGATTTGCGATGAATAAAAATTTACGATTAAAGGCGGCACGCGCAGCAAAAGATTTGTCGCAAGCAAAATTGGCGAACACCGTTGGGGTTACACGCCAGACAATGAATGCGATCGAAAATGGGGACTACAATCCGTCATTAAATCTTTGCATCGCAATTTGCAAAGCGCTCGATTTAACATTAAATGATTTATTTTGGGAGGAGTCAAAATGAAAAAAGCTCGATATGATGAATTTCAAATTTCGAACAGACATAGAATCGGGTTTCAGTCATTTATATTAGCAATGATACTAATCGGACTTAACGGTTACATTAAGGCGGGTTATGGAATTTGGGCATCTCCTTTACTAGAGGCGTTTATAATGGTTTGGATTCCGGGCCTATATTTTGCGGTCATGTCAATCTCTAAAAATGCTTATTTTAGTAAGAATGATTATCCGATTGCTCTTGTATTTTTATTGGGATTAGCAGCGACAATGGGCGTTTTTTCAACTGTTCCATTTATTTTTAGTGAAGAGTATCCTCTTATTGAAAATGGACAGCTAAGTGACCGAATTATGGGGTTGTTAATTGCAATTATATCTGTAGGGATGGGAGTTGCTATGATTGTTAGGAGAGTTCTTAATCGAAGGGTGGATGGAATCGGGGAATAAAAAGATATTTCAATGAAGGTATTTACAAAAAAAAGTAGAATTAGTTAAGTACACACGGAATAAAATATTACTTATATTTCGATAACAAAAATTTATAAATATAGATTGATTCGTCATACGAAATATATTAAAATTTGAAACTTTTTCCCATTTATAAACGTATAATGGTTATACTAGACAGATAAGCTTCTCAAGATCGGTTTTAATTTTCAAGTGAAAAGTAAGTCGCGGGTCCTAGATAAATTCCCTCTGCGGCCCGTATACATGGAATTTAAAATAGGGCATGATTAGAGATATAGAAAAGATAGGGAGGCGAATTGCTTCCCGGGAACGGGGAAAGTAGGAGGGTGCCATGGGGCAAAAAACAATATATATTGTATTAACTGACACCGGGACATTACTTTCGAGGGCGATTGGTATGTATACACGAAAAGATTTAAATCACGCATCAATTGCTTTTGATCAGGAATTAAAAGAAGTGTATAGCTTTGGAAGAAAAAATAAGCATAATCCTTTTGTCGGTGGATTTGTTCGAGAAAATGTTACGGATGGAATATTTATAGATGCAGATTGTGCAATTTTTAGCTATCAAGTCTCCAACGAAAAATACGAATGTATGCGTCGGCGGATCCATCAAATTGAATTAAATCAGGATCATTATAAATATAATTTCATTGGGCTATTTGCTGTGGCGATGAACAAGAGTATTAACCGAAACCATGCATATTTTTGCTCCCAATTCGTAGCGACAATTGTGAACGAAAGTGGAATACAAATGTTTTCGATTCCTCCGAATTTAGTGCAACCGCATCATTTTACACAATTACCTAATCTCAAACCTGTATATGAAGGAGAACTACAAAGTTATTTGCAAAATGTAAGAGGGGTAGAAGAACGGTTGCCCCCGAAAATAGGTATGTGGCGGCACTTGGCAGTACGTATACTTTCATAATAAAAAAAGCTTCTTTTCTTTTTAAGAAAGCTTTTTTTATTTTCGCAATTTGAGGGTAAACATGCGATAATAAAGAAAAAGATGGAATGGATGAAATTATGACTAAATCAATTGATTTACAACTAAACGCAAAAAGTATCGCAGATATAAAAAAGGGCTACCCGCTAATATTAAAAGAGGCAGTTATGAACCCGGAAGTGCTAAAAGAAGAAGGTAGCATTATTCGACTAGTGGATCGTAATTGGCGATTTGTAGCTAAAGGCTATTACGGTGAGCAAAACAAGGGGATTGGCTGGGTACTTACAAAAAATGAAGATGAGGAAATCGACTTTGACTTTTTCGAATCAAAAATTAGAAAAGCTCTTGAACGACGTGAGTCTTTTTTCAATGATCCTATCACGACAGCATTTCGAGTATTCAACGGTGAAGGCGACGGAATCGGTGGACTAACCATTGATTACTTTGATGGGTATTACATGGTGAGTTGGTATAGCCAAGGAATTTATTCGCTCAAGCATCATGTCTATGGAGTTCTCGAGAAAATCGTGGACTACAAAGGAATTTATGAAAAGAAACGTTTCGATACGAAAGGTCAATACATCGAACAAGACGATTTCGTTCGCGGCGAACAAGGAGATTTTCCTATCATCATAAAAGAAAACGGCATGAACTTTGCAATCGACTTAAATGATGGTGCAATGACGGGCATCTTCCTTGATCAACGTGACGTTCGCCAATCAATCCGTGAAAACTATTCCGAAGGCAAAAATGTACTTAACACATTTTCGTATACAGGTGCATTTTCCGTTGCAGCTCTACATGGCGGCGCACAAAAAACAACGAATATCGACCTGGCAAGTCGAAGCGAAGCAAAAACAATCGAACAGTTAAGCGTGAACGGATTTGATTATGAACAACAAGAAATCCGTGTAATGGATGTCTTCGATTATTTCCGCTATGCAAAACGACATGAATTGAAATTTGATCTTGTTATTCTTGATCCGCCAAGTTTCGCACGCTCCAAGAAATATACGTTTAGTACCGCCAGAAACTATCCTGAATTACTGATGGATGCCATCGCGATTACAGAGAAAAATGGAATTATCGTCGCATCGACGAATAACGCAAGTTTCGGAATGAAGCGATTCAAAACATTTATTGAAAAAGCATTTACAGATGCGGGTTCAAAATACAAAATTCTCGAGGAATCATCATTACCGAAAGATTTCCGTACAAATCGCGATTTCCCGGAATTCAACTATTTAAAAGTCGTCATTCTGCAAAAGACGAAGTAACAATAATGTCGCACTGGGAGTATCCCTGGTGTGACTTTTTTATACATAGATAAAGGAAGTGGAGGAAACAATGACTGAAGCAATTTTGCATGGAATTATTCTAGCATTTGGGCTTATTATTCCGTTGGGCGTACAGAATGTTTTTGTTTTCAATCAAGGCGCACTGCAACCAAAGTTTTCTAGGGCGTTGCCAGTCGTAATAACAGCTGGAATATGTGACACGATACTTATTGTCGCTGCAGTTTCAGGAGTATCACTTCTCGTGCTGACGTTAGCTTGGCTCGAGAACATAATTTTTAATGTTGGAATTATTTTCCTAATTTATATGGGATTTGTTTTATGGAAGACGACGGTTTCGACAACTGATGTTGAGGGTCAGACTTTTTCAATGAAAAGACAAATTATCTTCGCAGCGTCTGTTTCTCTTCTAAATCCGCATGCAATCCTCGACACTATCGGCGTCATCGGCACGAATTCATTAAGCTATTCCGGGGATGCCAGATTTGCATTCGCGCTTACAACAATTATTGTATCCTGGTTATGGTTTTTAGGACTTGCGATAGCAGGGCGCTATTTTGGTAAATTGAATCAGAGTGGGAAACTCATGGCTTTATTAAATAAAGTTTCTGCTCTCGTCGTTTGGGGAGTCGCGGTTTATATGGCAATCCGCCTGATAGGGAACATTAGTTAATACGCAACGAAAATCCGCACGGTTAAATAACTTGTGCGGAATTTTGCTATTCATAGACCCTTAAGTTCCTCATTCAATTTCTGTGCTTGTTTTCTAAAATACAGGTAGAAGGCAATCCAGAAAAATAAATAGAAGACAATGAATACTAATAACGCAACTAGGAAACTTTTCAAGGTGAACGGAACCCATCCAATCCCAAACGCAAGTATGAAGTATAAAACAACAACAGTCGCGAAATGTAGACCAGTTTGTTGTGTAAGTCGCAATTTGGGATTCTCAAAATAAAGTGGAGAGACCGTAAAAAACCACCCGCAAAATATAGATCCCAATGAGTTTTTCATAAACAATTGCCCATCTAGCATATCTTGATTTCCAAAGTATACGACTGAATTCGTCACTATTACAGCTAAAAACGCACCGAAGAATATCCCAATCATACTTCTGAATAAAAAAGTTTTCATACGTTTTTCCTCCTATTCATTTTCAATGCCTCTTTAATGGCATTTACGTATGTCCGCGATACATACTCTTTCACACCCGACTTGAAATACACGCAAAGTGTGCCGTTAAACGACGCTTCAAAGCGGCTTAATTCGTAAAGATTGGCGATCACCGATTTCGACAGCCGAATGAATTTTGCCGAAGGAAGAATTTCCTCCAATTCATATAACTTCTCTTTTAGCTTAAATGACCCATCAGCCGTTACTGCTACTACGCTATCTTTTTCCGTGTGAAAATAATGGATGTCGTCGGGCTTCATAATATGCTGCATCTCTCCATCTCGGCCAATAAGGAACTCCGTCTCTCTTCCTTTAATAAAATCAAGTACTTCTTGCACGGAATCGTCCAGTTCAGGACATTCTATCGTCACTTTTGTTTCCTTATAATCACTATCAATCATCAAAGATACTTTCATTTCAGACACCTCTCTTGACATTAGTTTATCTGTTCAGACGATCAATGTCTTTAGGAAATCAGCCTTTTGTTCCAGAACCTAACGATTACCAACGCCGTTTTTCCTGATAACCCCGATCACTTTTCCCACCCGCACATGATAATCCCGCCCCTTTCAACTATCTCCATGTCACTAATCGTAACAATCGCCATTGTAACGCCTCCAATTTAATGCTCTTTATAACCAAAGTATATGTGTTATGTAACCTGCTGTCGTGGTAATTTCGGCGAGTGGCACAATTACGAATATAACTTGCAGTAATTAGCAGGTGAAATGCATTTATTTTCTGTCGGAGAGTAAAGGGGAAATAGGCGTCGGTATCGAATTACTATAGAAAATATTGTAATCAAAAAGGGGGCCGCTGATTTTGATTTCATTGAAGCCTAAAAAAAGAAGCAAGTTTAGAATTTATTTCGGAAAGAAAGCTTATCGACTGAAGCGTTATTCGGAGTGGTATACAGATGGTAAGAAATACGCGAAAAAGTTATCAGTTGAAAAACTTAGCCATATGATTATCCAACATCGAACACCATTGCTTCGCAAGTTGAAGGAAGTCGATATGGAGCTGCAACATAACAAGATCACGAACTTGAAGATTGCTACGAAGCGTATGAATGGACTTGTAATTCAACCGGGTGAAACTTTTTCTTATTGGCGTTTGATCGGAAATCCGACAAAACGTAAAGGTTATGTCGATGGCATGGTGCTGCATTACGGGAAAGTGAGGACAGGAATTGGCGGCGGACTGTGTCAATTATCGAACTTGATCTATTGGATGACGCTCCACACCCCCCTCACAGTGACGGAAAGGTATCGCCATAGCTATGACGTGTTTCCGGATTCAAATAGGCGGCAGCCATTCGGAAGCGGTGCTACATGTGCGTACAATTATCTCGATTTGCAAATAAAGAACGAAACAAACGCACCTTATCAGCTCGTCATTTATTTGACGGATCATGATTTAGTCGGTGAATGGCGGGCTACGGCACCATCAACAAAGACTTATAAAGTGCACGAAAAAGATCATCGATATTCGTTGGAATTATGGGGCGGCTACGTAAGGCACAATGCGATTTATAGAGAGGTATACAATATGGGCGGCGAGCTAATCGATGATGAATTCATCACAGAAAACCATGCGATTATGATGTACGAGCCGTTTTTGACATATGAAGGGAAATAGCATGAAATGATGGAGGATTCCAATGATAATTATGATTAACGGCGCATTCGGTGTTGGAAAAACAACTGTCGCGAATAAATTACTAGAGGATCTTGATGATTTCATGTTGTTTGATCCAGAAGATATCGGGTTCATGTTACGCAATGTTATTCCAGATGAAATTAAGAAACAAAATGAACAAACAGACAATTTTCAAGACCTGGAAATGTGGAGAAGTTTAACTGTTAATATTGCAGAACAACTTCAAACTAAAAAGAATTTAATCGTCCCGATGACAATTTACAATAAGGATTATTTCGAGTACATTTTGAACGGACTCAAAAAGATAGATAAGCAAACTTTTCATTTCTGTTTAACTGCTAAAAAAGAGACAATTCATCAGAGGCTTTTAGATAGGGGTGAAACTGAAGGGAATTGGTGCTTTCAACAAACAGACAAATGTATAGCAGCATTTGAAGATGCGTGTTTTGGAAAGTTCATTTCTACTGATGAGTTAAGGGTTGCTGAAATTGTGGAAGCAATTCGTGAGGATGTTGGGTTAATTTCAAAGGCTAAGATTATTATAGAAAATAAAATCTTGCGGATTCGTGCATTAGTAGATAGTGATAAACCCCAATTAGCAAAATGGCTTTCAAATCCTGAAGTTCTCCAGTATTACGAAGGCCGCGATAACCCTTTTGACGCTGATAAAGTCGAGCGGGAATATTTTGATGATGAAGAAGGTGTGACGCGTTGCATAATTGAATTTGATGAAACACCGATTGGTTATGTTCAGTTTTATGAAATAGATGAGGAAGAAAGAGAACTCTATGGCTATTCGGATTTAAATGATGTCATTTACGGGATGGATCAGTTTATCGCGGAATCTGCGTATTGGGATAAGGGAATAGGTACGCAGCTTATCAGTTCTGTCACGGAGTATTTAATTCGCGAAAAAGGGGCTGACAGGTTAGTGATGGATCCACAAACGTGGAATGAACGTGCTATTCGCTGTTATGAAAAATGTGGTTTTGAAAAAGTGAAGTTGCTACCGAAAAGGGAGCTTCATGAAGGAGAGTATCGCGATTGTTGGTTGATGGAATATAGCAAAAGGTAGGTGGCACCAGTGAGGAAAACACTTATTCTTCCTTGGACGACTGAATGGGAAAAGTTATATCACAAGGAAGAAAAAGTTCTGAAAGAAGTATTTACAGATGAACTGATAGATATTTTTCATATCGGAAGTACATCAATCCCGCCAGTGAGCTATGCGAAACCGATAATTGATATTTTAATTGTTGTAAAAAACATTGCAGCAGTAGATTTATATAACAATAAGATGAGGGCCATGGGGTATGAACCAAGAGGCGAATTTGGAATCCCGGGCAGAAGGTATTTTCCAAAGGGGAAAGGCAATAGAACGCATCATGTGCATATATTTCAAGCTGGACATGAAGCCATACAAACCCATTTGGATTTCAAAGAGTTTTTAATAGCACATCCACTTGAAGCAGAAAAATATGGCGACTTAAAAAGGAAACTTGCCAAACAGTTTCCTCATGACACGCATCAATATCAGGATGGAAAAGAACAATTTGTAAATGAGCTCGTGGAAAAAGCGAAGGCATGGCGTTCAAATAACAGCATACAGACAACAACAACTCACGTAGATTGGGGTGGGCATAAACTGAAACTGACGTGGAAACCTGGTCTGCTGCCGGAAAATGATCTTATCACGAGTGTACATGGCTTCTGTTTTGAAGATGAAAAGTTAATGATGGTCGATTTGAATGACCGAGGATGGGATTTCCCAGGCGGCCATATCGAAGTTGGTGAAACAACTGAAGATTGTTTTAGACGTGAGGCCATGGAAGAAGGCTATGTCGAAGGAGAGTGCCAGCTTTTAGGAGCGATTGAAATCGATCATAATGAAAATCCATTGTGGAATGAACAAAGTCCCTATCCGAAAATAGGCTATCAAGTTTTTTATCGGATGAACATTTCACGCAAGTACCATTTTGACGCGGAATTTGAATCAAGTAGACGTATTTTTATCCGTCCTGAAGAGGCTTCAAAATACCATAAAGGGTGGCATGCTGTTTTTGAGGAAATCTTACAAGTTGCGGGAAGAGCTTACTGAGTAAAAAGAAAGAACACTGAACAGAGAAAGGTAGTGTTCTTCCTTTTATATTTTGATAGATTTAAGTTTGGATTGGCTTAAAATAATTTTTACATATGATTTCACATTTTCTTTCATATCAAGAGATCACCAACTCTTACGCATGGATTTCATAACAAAACTTAAGATGATAATAAAGATAATTGCTCCGATGATTGCGGGGACAATGTAAAAGTCAGAGAGTTTGGGACCCCAATAACCGAGTAGTCTGCCTCCAATCCATGCACCGACAATACCGGCAACAACATTACCTATGACTCCGCCCGGCAAATCTTTTCCTAAAATTACGCCCGCGAACCAACCGATGATACCGCCAATGATTAAATATAATAGTAAACCCATGCTGCACCTCTCCTTTCATTATTGAAAAAATGTATTCAGTAGAGAAAATGGAAATATAAAGTCGAAGAACACATCTTCAATCTTTGAATTTGGATTCTCTATAAATTAATACGCTCCGCGATGTTTGAATAGACCTTTTCATAACAACTAGTAGAAGGGAAACATGACGCCAGTTGATGTGATGTTAAATCTAATGAGCATCCATAATGGCTGTGTTTTGGTTGCTTGTTAATAAATTTCACCTCACTAGAATCGATACAGCACTATACACCAACAACAAAGCCATCACAATATTAAACTGACTTCTATATTTCGCTAAGAACTTTTTGAAAAGTGATCCAAAGATGCTCCAACTGAGGGTGCCCAAAAATCCGATAACTGCAAGTATGACTGAATAAAATAATAAGCTTGAATGGTTTATATGGTAAGGCAAGACAAAAGTAGAAACGACAGTAAGCGCATAGAGCACGGCTTTTGGATTGACGAATTGTAAAAACGCACCCGCAACAAAACTATTATATTTTCCACCACTTGAATCCTCACTATCTCCTTTACTCCGAATAATAATGAAAGCAAGGTATAACATATACGCTGTTCCCACTATCGCCATAAAGAACTCGATTTTTGGAATGTAGTTTTTCAGAAGTAAATTAAAATAACTGCTTATTAATAAGAGGGCAAAGAAGCCAGTACCCACACCCAAACAAAATCGAACCGTCCTTTTGAAACCATATTGATTGGCGAACATTAAAGACATGATATTATTTGGCCCCGGTGTAAAACTAGCAACAAAAGCATAGATGAGCATAGATACGACTGGCATTTTGGAACCCCCTTAAGTTTGTATCTGTAATGTTCTGAGTAATGAATTACGCTCAATTGTACAATTTGCACGTTACATTGTAAATGGGTTTTCTTTAGCGTAAGCAAATTCACTTTTTACATTTTCAAATAAACCGATTTTGAATCTTTTCCACTACCTGTTTCGTATAGTAATGACAGCAAATTGGCATGGCGAAGGGGATTTTCTGTAAAAAATTTTTTATGATTCCATAATATCGTTTCTATTACTAGTCCTATCATTCATACAGGTAATCCGCAACAAGCGGAAGTTAAGGGGTGTTTAATTATGAAAGAACTATTACTTTTAGGCATTCTATTTATTGTTATTGCATTCAGTATGGAATACTTTCTGAAAAGAAAATTTAACATTGATCGAAAGGGAAACCCCTTAAGTAAGTCAATTAAGAAACGTCAATTCATCTTATTAACGTTTTGCTTCATTATTTATCTAGTCGTTTCATCTACCCTGATTTTTCAGTACGATGATTTCAATATATTCTTTGTTATATTTCCATTTCTCATGGTCATTTCGTTCATCCGCGGATTCATGCAATGGAAATATAACAGAAATGCAAATATATGGATTCTTGAAACCTTTGGTGCAATCCTTTTTGCAATTATGTTCATTGTTATCGCATTAGTGGTTAATTCAAATCTGACATTTACTGAAATAAAAAGCGAAAAGGCCAATAAAGATGTCCGTAGTTTTCTATACGAAGTAGAGTATACGGAAGACTATTCCAATGAAAACTTAAAGCATAAGGTGCTATATAAAATTAGGCCAGATCAAAAGTACGACAAAATCCAGGTCTTTGCCAACGGCGCAGAAGTTCCATTTCAGACGGTATCGGGCAACTAAAACCTAAAAAAACAGGGGGTAACTTTGACGTTACGCCCTAAATTTATTTACGAAAAGTAGCTTCTTCCATTCGTTTAAACATATGATGCAAAGTGTATCTTTGTAAACCTGCAGCACTCTTTATAGACTGTTCCACGGCGTCATTTATGCACTCATGTTTGCTTATATACTGACTGCAATCTTCACGAAAAAGAAACAATCCCTTTACGATATTATCGCGAAAACATATGTTATTAAAATTTAATCTAGCGAATTAGTAACTAAACGATGACAATTCCGTCTACTCAATAAATGGGGGAATTGTATGAAAAAATGGTTGTTACTACTCGTGCTGTTTCTAGGGATCGGTTTGATTGGATGTTCAAGTGATAGAGAGTCAATGTCAGGGGAAAAGCCGCCAAAAACCGTTGTGAAAATTAAAAATGATACCTATGCAACCGTGCTTGGCAGCTATTGTTGGAAAAACATGTGCGCAGATACTGTTGGACCACATAAACTTTTAGAAGGAAAGGAACCAATAAAGGTAAGCCCAGGTGAGGAAATTACCATCGAGATGGACTATAACCCGCAGCCTAATGAGATCTATGTGGGACAGATGGAGAACAAGAATGATAGCACGGAAGTAAAGATAGAAAATAATCGATTCATAGCGCCGATGGAAAAAGGAGTCTACTATTACATCTATAGTGTGATGTGGATGGATGAAAAAGAAGCGAACGTATCGCACGCTGATGCCTACTATGCTTTCGTTATAGAAGTAAATTAACTGGTTGCTTAGGCGACTTTTTTTATTTAGTAAAAACTTGCGCAGAATTGTGTTAATATTAATTCAATTAGAAAATATCAGGGGGGGCAAATACGATGCAAATAGAAATAGATAGAGCAATTGAAATGAGAAAAACAGGTAAACAAAAGGAATCGAACGAATTGCTCATTAAGTTAGTAGATGAATATCCCGAAGATGCATTCATCAACTATCAATGCGCGTGGAGCTATGATGTATTAGGTTTGGAATCAAAAGCAGTGGCCTATTATGAAAAGGCCATTCAACTCGGATTATCAGGAAAAGACTTAGAAGGTGCCATCATAGGATTGGGAAGTACATACCGAACATTAGGTGATTACGAAAAGTCCAGAGAAGTATTTCAAAAGGGAATTGAATTATATCCAAATAATGAAGCGATCAAAGTCTTTTATGCCATGACTTTATACAATTTAAATGAGCACGGTCGTGCAATGGAGTTATTGCTGAAATCCTTGATAAGTACCACGAAGAATGAAGAAATACTAGATTATAAAAAAGCAATTGATTTTTATTCTGATATATTAGATCAAACTTGGAAGTAATTATCTGTAGTCGGGGAAATTTTCATGAAAAGATTAATTGAAAGAGGGTGTCTAATTTGAAGGTTGCATTTTTTGATAGGGATGGAACGATCATTGAAGACTATCCGGATCATCAATGGACATATATAAAAAAACCGGTAATTTTGTCAGATTCAATTGAGACTTTAAAATCTGTTAAGATAAAAGGTTATGAAATTATTATCATTACGAATCAATATTTACTAAATGAAGGATTTATATCGATGGAACAGTACAAAGAAATTACAGAAATGATGCTAAATGAGTTGGCTCTTCACGGAATTGAAGTTTTAGATATATTCTATTGCCCACACAAACGAAGTGAAGGTTGTGCTTGTATTAAGCCACAAATAGGAATGATTACAGAAGCATTAAAAAAATATCCAGATATAAATATTAATAAATCATTCATGGTTGGTGATTCAGTGGTAGACATTGAATTAGCCATCAATATGAAAATGAAGGGGTTCGGCATAGGTGTAGGTTCTACTTATTGTAATGAGGATATTTATGAAATAAAACATATAAAAGACTTACTTGCCTATTTGTAAGGGATTGATGCGTTTAGTTAGGAGGATTTCTATTGCCAAAAGGAGTTATTCATCACGTAGAGATAAATGTCTCTGATTTAAAGGGAACGGTTGAATTTTGGATTTGGTTTTTGGAGGAATTGGGCTATGATCAGTTCCAAAAGTGGGAAGGCGGAAAGAGCTGGCGGCTTGGTGAAACGTATATCGTTTTTGTTCAAACAGAAGAAAGATTTCTTGATGTTCCTTACCATAGACGCCGGGTGGGTCTTAATCATTTGGCCTTTCATGCAGTTTCACGGGAGCAAGTTGATGCTATCACTCTGAAGTTGAAGGATAAGGGAGTTACGATACTCTATACTGATAGGCATCCATACTCCGGCGGGAAAGATTATTATGCTGTCTTTTTCGAAGATCCTGATCGAATAAAGGTTGAATTGGTAGCACCATAAGGACGGATTTTTTAACAATTTGATTTATATCTAGAAACTACAAGATTAATATTATGCACATTTCAAAAGGAAGACTATTTGTTTGAAGTTTCTTTCAAGAATTAACCCAAATATGTATTTCATTAATATGGAAATGCAATGCTTGTTATTGATTTTGGTGGTGTATCTCCATTCTATTGAATTATATAATTTCGAAACGATATTATCTCTTCCGTACCCTTTTTGGAAACCTTTCCTAGGGGTTTTTCTTATATTTGAAAGGGTCGAAGGTCAAGACTTGCAAGCAAATTAGATTAAGCACAAGCAAACAGTCATCGAGTGCAAGCGAAAAAAATGTCCTGTAAACACCCAAAAATAAAATCCGTATTATACAAAAAATTGTGGTACTATTAAATCAATTAAGGAAGGTGGAGAGTGCTATGAAAAATAACACAACGATTCAAATTCAGACTATCTTTGGAGAAATGATGGGCGACTAATTGAGCAAATGGAATGCTCGCTAGTCGTGCTACTACTAGGAGGGCATTTATGCTAAACAAGCAAGGATTTGATTTGTGGGCAAACGAATACGATCAAACGGTACAAATAAGTGAAGAGAGTAATTTGTATCCATTCGCAGGATATAAAGAAATATTAAATACAATATTTAACGAAGTGATGCAAACAAAGCAGTCTAAGGTGTTAGATATCGGATTTGGCACTGGCGTTTTAACAAGTAAACTATACGAAAATGGTCATCAAATAGATGACATAGATTTTTCAGGAGAAATGATTGCGATAGCTCAATCTAAAATGCCGCAGGCGAATTTAATCGAGTGGGATATTTCAAATGGTTTACCTGAAGAGATTTTAACTAATAAATATGATGCAATCGTCAGTACCTATGCACTGCACCATTTAACAGATGAAGCCAAAATTACATTCATTCAAAAACTACTGCTATTACTGAACAATGACGGGCAGATTCTCATTGGCGACATCGCTTTTCAAACACGAGAGAATCTTGATAAATGCAGAAAAGAAAGTGCTGGATATTGGGATGACGATGAATTTTATTTTGTCGCAGATGAAATTTATTCAGCGTTTGGAGATGTTTGTACATCGGAATTCTATCCAATCTCGCATTGTGGTGGCGTGTTCATCATTACTAAATAAAAATTTGTTAAACAGGCACTGTTCAAAGATATCGAACAGTGCCTGTATTGATAGGAGGCGGCTAAATGGCAATTAGAAACTCAGCCAAAGCAGTAATCATTCAAGATAATAAGCTGTTGACAATAAAAAAGCAGACCAGGACGGCCATTATTTCATTTTACCTGGAGGCGGACAAGAACATGGAGAAACCCTTCATGAAACTTTAAAAAGAGAATGCATCGAAGAAATTGGTGAAGAAATAGAGATTGGCGATATGATTTTTATTCGCGAATATATTGGGAAGAATCATGAACATGCAGCGTTCGACTTTCAAGTTCATCAAATGGAATTTATGTTTTTGTGCAGATTAAAAGAAAGAAACGAGCATATCAAAAATGGAATATTACCGGATGTCGGGCAGATTGGCGTAGAATGGCTGTCTGTAGCAGAACTGCTGCAATATAGGCTATATCCTCAAACCATTAGGAAATATTTAATTGGTTATTTTGACGGAAAGAAACTTCCAACCTATTTAGGTGATATAAATTAAAGGAGTAAAAGAGGGAAATGCTAACTGTATCAACTAACGACGATAAAAAAGGAACTATAACCAAAGAAGGTTTATAGTTCCTAATTTAATCAAGGTTTCAATATTACTTTAATACAGTCGTCTTCGTGATCATTAAAACGCTGATACGCGATGGCGGCTTCTTCGAGTGATACGATGTGCGTGATAATTTCAGTCGGGTCGAATTCACGATTCTTAATCATGTCAAAAAGTGTTGGCATGTGGTGGATGACTGGAGCTTGACCCATCTTTAAAGTGATGTTTCTTTCCCATAAATCACCGAGTGGAAACATGTTGTAAAGTAGCCCGTAGACACCTGTGAGTTGAATAGTTCCGAATTTACGGACGGCGTTATGGGCGATATCGATCGCGCTCAACGTACCGCCTTGCAGTTTAACTTTTTGTCCTGCTTTTTCGAAAATATTTTTCTTACCGTCCATACCAACGCAATCGATAACAATGTCAACACCTCCACTCGTTATTTCTTTAATATGTCCTCCCATATGGTCGAAGTCTTCAAAGTTTAACGCTTCTACCTGATTCATCCTAACGGCGTGGTTTAAACGATAAGGTACATGATCGACAGCAATTACGCGCTCTGCCCCTCGCATCCAAGCGAACTTCTGAGCCATAAGTCCGACTGGTCCGCATCCGAGGACCGCTACTGTGTCACCTTTTTTAACCCCGGCGTTTTCGACGCTCCAATAAGCAGTCGGTAGAACATCAGAAAGAAAAAGAAGGGCTTCGTCGGGGAGTTCACATGATTCGGGAATGAGGAAAGGCGTAAAATTGCCGTAAGGAACGCGTAAATATTCAGCTTGCCCACCGGGATAATTGCCATAGCGTTCAGTAAAACCTAAAAATCCGCCGGTATCGATATGCGGGTTTCGATTGGAATTATCACATTGACTTTCCATTGCATGGTCGCAATAAAAACAATCCCCGCACGATAGATTAAAGGGGATGATGACACGGTCACCCTTTTTTAACTTTGTCACCGCGGGGCCAACCTCTTCTACAATACCCATTGGTTCATGCCCGATAACATAATCCTTGTGAGTTGGCACCGACCCTAAATAGATGTGCAAATCAGAACCGCATATTGCTGTTGAAGTGACTTTGATAATAATATCATCGGCCTTTTCAATTTTCGGTGCATCGACCTTTTTCACTTTAATGTCTCTTGGACCTTGATAGGTAACAGCTCTCATTTAATCTCTCCTACGAACCATTTTGAAATTACTTTCCCCTAAATCAGAGTAACTATCCGATTTTAGCAATAAAAAAGAGAACCCAATTCAATGGATTCCCTGTTGGAATTAAGCCCTTATTTCATTAAGCGATATTATCGCCTTCTCTTCTAAAGAATCCGAAAATCCCTACCGTTTGCACAATATTTGTGAAAGCGTTCGGATCGACTTCTTTAATGATCGTTTCTAAATCGTATAATTCATAACGAGTGATGACGAGGAACAACATATTTCTATCTTCTTTCGAGTAAGCCCCTTTTGCGGGTAAAATTGTTATCCCGCGTACCATCTTTTGGTGAATGGCTTGTTGCAATTCGTCGGCTTTTCGTGTAATTATCATTGCTGTAACTTTCTCGTGACGCGTATGGATTGTGTCAATTACCGCAGTTGTTACATATAGCGCAAGCATTGTATAAAGGGCATTTTCCGGTTCATAAAGAACACCTGCTGCAACGATAATGACTCCGTTAAGTATTAAGAAATACGTTCCAATCGGCTTGTCTTGTAATCGCGACAGGACCATTGCAACAATATCCATACCACCTGTTGATGCACCTAGTTTTAATGATATGCCTACACCGATACCGGCAATGACCCCGCCAACGACTGCATTTAATATAATGTCTTCGGACACCGAAATTACAGGCAAGATTTCTAAGAAAATTGTAGTGAAAACAACGGAAACAATACTGTAGATGGTAAATCCTTTTCCTACTTTGAACCATCCTAATATAAAGACCGGGATATTAAATAGTAATAATAAAATTCCGGTACTTAATTTAATGTTTAAATAGTCCTCGAATACACTAGATGTAATCTGGGCAGCCCCAGCAAATCCGCTTGCATAGACATTAGCATTGATCAAGAAAAAATTTAGAGAAATTGCAAGTAATAATGATCCGAAAATAACGACAGCAATTCGTTTTGATTCTATAAAAAACAATTTTGGGACCTCCTTTTTACGGTATGTATATTTCTGTAACTGTTCTATTATGTCACACGAAGGGGAGTAATTCAAAGCGCATGAAATGATTTCATGTCTTCAGATTATGGTATTCCCTAAACTATTGAAACTTAACGTTTAATTTTCCGTAGTAAGTATATAGAGAAAGAGAGGAGCTGGTCGAATTGAATAATAGGCCCATTTTGAACTTGAAAATGACTCCATTAGAGTTGCTTCTTAACGTCATTACATTAGCGGCCTTTGTCGGTGCGATAGTATATCTTATCTCATCATGGACAGTAATACTGAGTGAGATTCCTGCGCATTATAATGCAGCTGGCGAGGTAGATCGTTGGGGCGGCAAAGGCGAGATTCTTATTCTACCCATAATAGGGCTAGTGATGTGGATTGGGATGACGGTTTTGGAAAAGTTTCCACATGTGTATAACTATATGAATTTAACAAAAGATAATGTTCGTGCACAATATTTGAATGGCCGTCTGCTTGTTAATGTATTGAAAAATGAAATTGTCCTTTTATTTTCTTATTTGACTTGGAAAGGCGTTCAAATTGCCATTGGCGAGCATGATTCATTAGGCGCATGGTTTTTGCCTGCATTCTTACTGATTAATTTCGGTTCGATGGTGTATTTTATTGTGAGGTCAGTGCGTTTGTCGAAAGATTGAGTAATACACATTAAAAGTTATTAAAATAATCGGAATATGGTATTATTAAATTACAACTGAATATTGTGAGGGTGGTTGGTTATCAATCCTCTCTTTCCATTTTGTGTGGAAAGGAGGTGATAATAATGGAAGCGTTTTCAGTATTACGCATTGTCTCGTCGGCAATCTCCGCTAAATACATCGCAATGCGCGTTTCCGCAGTTTCCATCGCAATATTTGCCGCCTGTTTTTCAGTTTTCGCTAATCTCTTAGAGAACTCGCTTAGGACTTTTAGTGATATTGCCGGGTACTTTAAGATGAACTGTTGAAAATTATCTCGACTCATGACGCATAGTTCAACGGCTTCCATTGCTTCTGCATAAGAATCGTGAACCGATTTCGTGAATAATGAAAGATCTCCCGTAAAATCTCCTGGTCCTAAAATCCGAACTAGTTGTTCTTTACCCGTTTCGGATAAACGGTAAATCTTTACACGACCTTTGTGAACGATATAGAGTCCATCAGAAGTATCGTATGACAGCGCGGATATTTTACAGAATTGGTTTCCTTTACAATCTCGCTCATTTCATTCGCATCTAAATGGTTGAAAATCGGTACAATTGAGATGCACATTTTTTGCATCTCAATTGTACCCCCCAAGTTCATTCTGTTTGTAAAATCGGCACCGGCTGCTTAATGTTTACTTGTTTTTTAGTATACCGTATTAATCGCACCGCGTTTAGAATAACGATGAGTACACTCAATTCATGGATGAGCATACCGGATGCGAGAAACACTTTGCCTAAGAGCACGCCGGCGAGAAGAAGGACGACTGTGCCAACCGCGAAATACGTATTTTGCTTCATATTTCTAATCGTTGCTTTGGCGAGCGAGTAAGCATGTGAAAATTGGTCGAGTCTGTCTGCCATTAAGACGACATCCGCCGTTTCCATTGAAATATCCGTTCCGCCTTCACCCATAGCGAGTCCTATATCTGCTGTTGCGATTGCAGGTGCATCGTTAATGCCGTCACCAGCCATTGCGACTTTATGGCCTGCTTCTTTCAATTTTTGAATCATGGCTACTTTGTCTTCTGGAAGTAGTTCGGCATAGACCCCATCTAATCCTAGCTGTTTACCGACAAGTTCCGCAGTATGGCGGTTGTCTCCAGTCATCATGATAATTTGTTTAACGCCACTTGCTCGGAGTTCATTCAAAGCGCTTTTGGCTTCTGGTCGAATTTGATCGGCAATGGAGAAAATCCCTGCAACGACACCGTCAATTGCTGCAAAAATTGCAGTGTTGCCAAGTTTTTCACGTTTCACAGCATAACTTTCGACTGCATCGTCCACATTGATTCCATTAGCGGCCATCAATTTGCGGTTTCCGATAGTGAGAAGTTTACCTTCGATTTGAGCACGAATGCCATTTCCTTCAATGACTTCTGCTTCTTCGGGTTCATTCAAAAGGGGAATGCCGCGTTTACGAGCTTCTTTCACGATTGTTTGCCCTAGATGATGTTCGGAAATCATTTCAGCTTCCGCGACGATACGCAGCAGATTGTTTTTATCGCCCGAAAACGTATGAATATCTGTCACTTCAGGACGTCCTCTTGTGAGCGTACCTGTTTTATCAAAAACAACGGTATCGATTTTCGCAAGAGTTTCCATAATGTCTCCGCCTTTAACGAGCACGCCGTCTCGTGCGCCGTTACCAATTCCCGCAACGATGGAAACGGGTGCAGAAATAACGAGAGCCCCAGGACATGCGACGACTAGGAAGGTTAGTGTCATTTCGATATTGCGTGTGAAAATATAAACGACCACAGACAAGATGACGATAGCTGGTGTATAAACATTCGCGAATCGATCCAAGAACTTTTGTGTTTTTGATTTCGCTTCTTGCGCATCTTCGACAAGTTCAATAATGCGAGCGAATGTTGTATCATCACCGACTTTATCGGCAATTACTTCAATAAATCCGTTGTCGACAATCGTTCCGCTGAATACACGGTCATCAATGGATTTATTTGCTGGAACAGATTCACCGGTGATCGCAGCTTCATTCAATGAAGCCTTACCTGAAACGATTGCACCGTCAATGGCAACTTTTTCACCGGAACGAATGATGATGCGGTCGCCTTTCTCAACATCATCTACAGAGACGATAACTGCTTCTCCATTCCGCATGACTGTCGCTTCCAACGGTGCCATGTCGATGAGGGAGCGAAGGGAAGAACGTGTTTTTTCGAGCGTGCGCGCTTCGAGGAATGCGCCGAATAAAAAGAGAAATGTTACGGCGGCTGATTCAACGTATTCGCCGATGAAGAGGGCACCGATAACAGCGATTGTGACAAGAAGTTCGATACTGAAGGCTTTCATTCGTAATGCTTGAAACGCTTTTATTGCAATTGGAATCCCAGCGATAATCGTCGCCGCGATAAGCGTTCCTTGGCGCCATTCGTGAAGGCCCCCGAAATGGAGGCCGACTGCAATGGCTAGAAGAATACCGGTCAACGCGGTAATTTGTGAAGTGCGTTTTGCATTCATGATTTTTCCACCTCTCTCGTTAGTTAAGAAACTTTTTGCGATAACACGGGATAGCCGAGCTTCGTAATGACTTCGTTAATCTGATCCGCCTTCACAATATTTTCATCAAACTGTGCACGGACTTTATTGGAATTAAATAAAACCTTTACCTCTTCCACACCATTCAATTTTCCAACAGTGATCTCGATTTTCTTAATACAAGTCGGACAGCTTAACGGCTCCAAACCAAATACTGCTTTTTTCATTTTCCTCATCCTCCAATAATTTATTTACTTTCTATATACATCATAAGACGGCTTCGATAATGAATCCTTGACCTACATCAAGTAAAGTGGAAAAGATTGAACTGTAAAGGGACCGGCGAAATGACTAAATCCGCGCGTAAACGAATAAATCCGCGCGTAAAACGAATAAAGCGCGCGTAAACGAACAAATCCGCGCGTAAAACGACCAAAGCCACATAACAACGCATCAACCAACAACAACTAAAAAGACAAAAAACCACACATTTCTTTTTCTTCCCGCAAAATTGCTTTATAATAGACCTATAAGAATAAAGTTGGACGGAAAGGGACGAGCTCATGGAACTTCTCTATAAAGGCAAAACAAAAGATGTCTATAAATTAGACGGCGGAAATGTACTTTTAAAGTTTAAAGACGATGTAACGGGTGAAAACGGCGTATTTGATCCAGGTGCGAACCAGGTTGGACTGACCATAGAAGGAATGGGGAAATCGGGGCTGCGCATGACAAAATATTTTTTCGAGAAATTGATGGAAAAAGGCATACCGACGCATTATGTCAATACGGATCTCGACAATGTATCAATGACCGTAAAATCGGCAACCGCTTTCGGAAAAGGACTTGAAGTCATTTGCAGGTACCGCGCTGTCGGAAGTTTTCTTAAAAGATACGGCGCATATTGTGAAGAAGGCCAAGCGCTAGATGCCTTTGTTGAAGTGACATTAAAAGATGACAAGCGAAACGATCCGCCGATCAGTCAAGACGCGCTCAATCAGCTCGGTCTGTTAACAAATGAAGAATATGAAACACTCGAAACGTTGACGAAAGATGTATCGTCAATTGTCAAAGATGAACTTGCTGCCAAAGGACTGGAACTTTATGATATTAAGTTGGAATTCGGACGTAACAGCGAAACGGGCGAAATCATGCTCATAGACGAAATTTCTGGCGGGAATATGCGCGTTTACAAAGACGGAAAATCAATTGTTCCACTTGATTTAGAAAAATTATTTCTTGATTGAAAAAAGCGACTCGCTCCTTACGAAAAATAAGGAAGAGTCGCTTTTTGTCTGAAAATAGTTTTCTATACATAAAATGTTGAAAACTTGGACAACCTAAGAAAATGAAAACATTTTCCTAGGAGGAATTCTATTGAAACGCATATTACTACTGTTCATAAGCTGTTGTTTATTGTTTGTCATGTCAGGTTGCTTGCAAAAGAAAACCAAACTGCCAGTCAGTGGAGATAAAACGGAAAATCTGAGTGCCCCGTTTATTAATGTCGACGGGGACGAGATCGGGGAAGTGGCGTTCACTGAAAATAGCAAAGCCTTAATCATCGACATTAGGGCAGAAGGGCTAAAACCAGGTATACATGGCACCCATATTCATGAAAAAGGCGAGTGCGCAACGCCAACATTCGAGTCAGCGGGCGGTCATTTTAACCCGACAAGTAAGGAACATGGATTTGATAACCCGAAAGGTTTCCATTTAGGCGATTTGCCAAATATCGAAGTTGCCGAAGACGGAACAGTGAATGTCAGCTTGCATTTAACCGATATTACACTGAAACAAGGCATGGACAATTCAATCCTAGACAAGGACGGCAGCGCACTTGTCATTCATGAAGGTCCAGACGATTACGAAACAGATCCTGCGGGTAATTCCGGCGCGCGAATCGCATGCGCGGCAATCACTGCTAAGTAAATTATTTCAACAAAAAGGTTTCTGTGTAAAACGGCGTTGATTTTTCGTTAAATGCAACACCCGTCCCGAGATGACTATAAATATCTTGCAAGATATTATCACGGTGGCCTTTCGAATTCATCAAGCCTTCATGTGCAAAGATGCTGCTAGTTTGGCCATAAGCCAGGTTTTCGCCTGCGCCGCGAAACTTGATGCCATTGTCTTTCATGCGATCAAATGGGGATTTTCCTTCCAAGTTATCGTGACTGAAATAATTATTTTCAGCCATATCGATACTATGCATTCTTGCCGTCTCGGCAGATCGGTCATCCCATTCGAGCGCGACTAGTCCATTTCGGACACGCGCAGCATTCGTCAAGTCGAAGAGCTGAACTTCGAAACCGTTTCGAAGCGTTTTATTACCGCCGGCGTACATGCCGGTTTTTTTACGTTCAAGTGAAGTAGAAACGAGTTGCATCGCAGTAACGGTGTCGTCTTTATGCAAATCATAAAATACATACGCATACATGCCGTCTACCTCGAACAAGTCGAATTCCTCACTGTCTTGCAATATATATATATTTAATCCTTTTCGAATTTCCTTCAAAGGTTCGCCTAACGTTTCTCGCACGACTGATTTTGCAGAACCATACTCAATACCGATATCCGACGAGATTAAATCATCATTCGTGTAGATGGCGTCGACTTTTCCGTTCTTATCATAAGAAAGCATCATGAAATTATGATAGCCGTCGTGGTACGTATTCCAAGTGGATCCGTATTCATTCAGAGAAACGCGGTTTGGTTCACCGAGCTTCTCGACGACATCAGCTTCCGGCGTTCCTAGTTCTATATTATAAATCGCAAGCTTAGTGTTCAGAGGTTTTACTAACTTCGGTTTATCGACATGATCAACAATCATGCTTTTATCCGCTGTTTTTGAAGATAAGAAAAAATAAGCTTTATCGACCGTATCGTTTATCGAATCTATCGCGGAAGTTACTGATTCGCTCGTCAGAAACGTTGCAACTTTTTCATCGAAAGGCTCTAGAAATGAAATATCAAAATACTTCGAGACAGGTTCTTCCCAAAGCGGTTTTATAAAATAAATTGTGGCAATTAATAATAGTAAAAGAAATAATCTCCTCATAAATATAAACTCCTTTTTATTAGTATAACCCGGATAAGGTTGTGATTATAGCGGAAACCTTTACCACAAAGGTTTCCTATCGCGGTCCACAAAATGTATACTAGAGAGACAACTGATGAACGGAGAAAAAGTAATGATATCTAAAAAAATGATGAATGCGGAACAAATTGAAAAGAACGCCCATCTATTTAGTTGTCCAGTTTGCGGGACGGAACTAATACTTATCGACAAGTCCCGGCTTGTCTGCACGAAAAATCATTCGTTCGACTTATCGAGACAAGGTTATGTGAATCTGACCTCGGGAGGACATCTCACGAAATACGATAAAGCTCTCTTTGAAGCAAGGAAAACGATAATCGATAGCGGATTTTTTAATCCGGTGCTAGATAGTAGTACAAATTTAATTTCAAAACAACTAGAAGATAAACTAGAAGCGGTGATCATCGATGCGGGGTGCGGTGAAGGATCCCATTTATCGACCATACTCTCTAAACTCCGAAAAAATGTCACAGGCGTTGGAATTGATCTTTCAAAAGAAGGAATTCTAGCCGCTGCAAAGGATCATCCCGGCAATATATGGGCTGTGGCGGACCTTGCAAATTGCCCGTTTGCCGATGAACAATTTGATGTCATTCTCAATATTTTATCGCCCGCAAACTACGCTGAATTTACTCGGCTCCTCAAACCGGATGGATTGTTTTTGAAAGTCGTACCGGAACAGGACTATTTGAAAGAGTTGCGTGCTGTATTTTACGATGAAGCCGGGCGCGAACAAGATGCAGATCCGGCCGCCCGAGTGGCGGAACATTTTAGCGATGTAAAGACGGAACGAATCACATATCAATTCCCGCTCGATCAGGAACTGCTCGCGAAGTTAATTCGCATGACGCCGTTGACCTGGGGAGCGAGCGGAGAAAAGGTGAACGAAGCGCTCCGTATCGGGATTCCATCAATTACAATCGACTTTACTATTATTATAGCTACACAGAGAAATGAGGGTGCATTTGAATGTTGAGCAGTATTCCAGGTTGGTTTTATATTCTTGCCATTGCAGTTGTAGTTTTATTCATCATCTTCACAGAATGGAAAACGCGTTAGGGGGAATTAGGCTTGACTAAAAAGAAAATAGGCAAACGGCAACGGCCGAAAGTCTCGCTAGTTCATGAAGAGCTGTCGGTCGCTGATGTCTGGAGCTTTGATGGGCACATAGAAAAATCTAGCTTTACCGGCGGGACTTTAGAAGGTTCTGAAGATGAAAGGCTATCATTTGATGATGTCTACTTTAAAGAGGTATCCTTTTCAGGTTGCGAATTAAGAGCAGCTGAATTCGTTGACGTTGTTTTTCAAAACTGCGATTTTTCGAATGCTAATTTTCAAAACGCATTTTTCCATCGTTGTGAATTTGTGAATTCTAAATTAACGGGCGCTGATTTTGCAAACTCGAAAGTGAGCCATACATTATTCGATGAGTGCGAGGCACGCTATAGCAACTTCAGTTTTTCTGGAATGAAAGAAGTCGACTATGCGAATAGTAATTTATCGGACAGCGATTTTTATGAATGCACTTTTAAAGAAGTTCGTTTTTCCAAATGCAAAATGGACAATATTAATTTCTCCGAAACGGATTTAAAAGGCGTGGATTTATCGGATAGCACCTATGAGCGAATTGAAGTCACGCTTCCGAACATCACAGGCTGTATCGTTTCAAAAGAACAAGCGATTGGCTTTGCCCGCGTTCTGGGATTAACAGTAAAAGAATCGTAATGCTATTCTAAAATATAAAATGAAAAGAGAGAACCCTATGCTAACATTTGAACAAAAACAAGAAATTATTGAATCATTTCCAGAATTGACACGAAAAGAAGTATCCATGAAGCGCGTGAATTACCATTACGAAGATAGCGTGTTAGACAAAACAGTCGTCGTGCAACATCTCCATCCGAACGGCAATGCATTCGTGTATGTCGCGGGACTTCCTGGCTACAGCGCGGATGACCGAGGACTGGTTAATGTAAGAGAGGCGACAGAAGAAGAGCTTCGCAAAACGATTGCGGACTCCATTGCTTTATTATCAAAAGAAGAGGAAGAAGCAGAAACACCAGCTGTCGAAGAAACATGGGTCAACGGTGAAGGCGTCGAGCTGAAATTAGTCGAAGAAGAAGGCGCTTGGAATATTTATCACGGACTGAACTTAGAAGAAAGTTTCGGTAACTACGGCTACGCGCAAAGTTACTTGAAAGACGAGCAGTTTACACAAGTTAAGGAGTGATTGAAAATGAAAGGAAAGCATCTAGTGATTGGAATCGTCCTTTTCGTGATCGTGATTGTCGCAGCCATTTATTTTTCAGTCATGGCTGAGTATGATAAAGATCGGAATGGTGAAGAGAAGGATGTATCCATTATTGATGTGGATGTTGATTCGCAAATACTGAACGTCTAAAAGAAAAAGTTGTCTGCACTTTCGGGAACCCGATGTACAGACAACTTTTTTATTTACCTTTATAAAGCCCTTTCCCGAACGGCAACCACCAGTTCCATTTGCCGAATAACTTCATCAAACTTGGAACAAGCAGCAGGCGAATGATCGTCGCGTCGATAGCGACTGCGATGGCGATGCCGACCCCGATTTGCTTCACGGGCATGACATCTGTGAAGGCGAAGGCCCCCGTTAGCACAATCATAATTAGCGCAGCGGACGTAATCACTTTACTCGTCGTCGCGAGTCCTTCAACCGTTGCTTTGTCATTATCGAAGGAATTCGCATACTCTTCCTGCATCCTTGATATTAAGAAGACTTCATAGTCCATGCTTAATCCGAAGACAAGGCTAAAGACGATGACAGGAATAATGAGCGCGATAGATCCCGCGGTGAGTCCGAAGTGCCCGTATTGAAAGATGTACACGAGAATCCCGAATGTAGCGGACAATCCGATGATATTCATCAGTATCGCCTTAATAGGAATTAACAGAGATCTGAATGCAATCATGAGAATAAAGAAAGTCGTTACAACAATTAATCCGAGAACATAGCCGATTTTATCCCAGATTTCATCGAAGATTTCTTGGTTGAATTTTGCTGCTCCGCCAATCAGTAAATTCCAATCAGTCTCCAAATCCGACCAATCCCGAACCCAATCCTGCGCTTCTTCGGATGAACCATCCGCTGAAAGCGTTACAGGAATCATGAGTGTTTCAACCTTCACGAATGTTTCGAGCAGCGGGGTGAGTCCCGCCGCCATTTCAGGAACTTGCATAGCTTGATTCCACTCGTCAACCGAGCCGATTTCGCTCGCGCTAAAAATCGTGGTTGCATTTTTAACGAGATTATCACTTTGCAATTGATCTTCAAGTTCTTTCATCGACTTTAAACCATCTTCATCTTCCCAACCGCCAGACCGCTCGGCAATCACATAAAGTGAAGATTCACCTGAAAGATCAAATTCTTTTTCGACCAATTCAAAAGCAGAACGGGAATCATACGACTCCGGGAGAGAATCGATTTCAGGAATCGACAACTCCATGTTTTTCACTGGAATTACCGCGATGCCGAGTAAAATTACAGCGACAAGTGTAATTAGAACCGGACGTTTAATCACCGCATTGGCAAATCTACGCCAAGCATTCGAGCCATTCGAGCTTACTTTTAAAATGCGCAGTTTTTCAATTCGATCACCAAGTGCAATAAGAACGGAAGGGAGCAGTGTCACGGAACTAAGCACCGCCATTGCAACAACAATCATCCCGCCGACTGCAATGTTTTGGAAAATGTCAACTCGAATCAATAACATCGCCCCGAGCCCGATAAACACGCAAAACGCTGAAAAAATAACCGAACGCCCTGCAGTGAGAATCGTGGTGGTTGTCGCATCGAGTATATCGCTATGAACTCGTTCTTCACGGAAGCGGCTAATAAATAATAAGGCGAAGTCAATACTAAGCGCGAGACCAAGCATCGGAATAATATTTAATACGAATATAGATAAATCGATTTGAGCGCCTAAAATCGTCAAGATACCAAAGGATGACACGACTGTGACGATTCCGATCATAAGTGGAACCATCGATGCAACTACAGTCCCGAATGCAAACAGCAATACAATAATCGCGATCGGAAGTCCAATCGCCTCAGCCGTAATAAGGTCTTTCTGACTTGCTGTGTTAATATCTTTAGAAATTGCAGAGGCACCTGTCAACGTAATTCCGTCTTTATCCCCGATGGCGTCGCGGATATCCGTTACGACATCGGACATATTATCGGTTTCATCTCCAAAGTGGAGAAGAGCATAGGACACGTCTTCTTTATAGAGTGATTCATCCTCTAGCGGTGAATCAATTGCAGAGGTCACATCAAGTTTTTCGATATCTTCAATCGTATATGAAATCATTTCATCATCGACACGATCGAATACGAGCAACATGGTTTCGGCTGGCATATCAAATTCTTCTGAAACAATATCCATGACGGCCGCATGATCTCCGTTCATTTCAAAGCCGTCGCCTTCCAACATGCTAGGGAGGCGAATCGCGAAAAGTGCCATGATGATAAAGATGGCAATCCATGAAATAATTATGTATTTATAGCTACTTGTAACAAAGCGAGCGAGTGTGCGCAAGGTAGTCATTCCTTCCGTTGGTAAAATTAAACTTTATTCTTATATAATAACGGAAATAGTTTAAAAAGTCTTTTATCCATACGATAGATATGCGTTTATTTATAAAAAATAAACAAAGAAAAAAAGCCATCCCCCTGAGGGAATGGCTTTTGAATGGTTAGTTCAAATTAGTTTTTTTCAACGTTTGAAGCTTGAAGTCCACGTTCGCCTTGTTCGATTTCGAAAGTTACGTCTTGGCCTTCTTCAAGAGACTTGAATCCTTCGCCTTGGATAGCTGAGAAATGTACGAATACGTCGTCCCCATCTTCACGTTCGATGAATCCAAAACCTTTTTCTGCGTTAAACCATTTTACTTTACCTTGTTCCATGTTTGTTTCCTCCTCGTGTGTAATGTTTACACACATTGTGTTACTATCCTTGCTCAAGTCTTGAAGCGGTCAAGATTTCCGAGACCATCATGTTGTCGAACAAAAATAATTCTTCTTTATCATAACAGGGATATTCGCAGAATGCAAGTGAAATGTTTAAATTAAAAAAACAATTCAAGAACTTTATATACAATTGCGGCAAGTGCAGCAGAAATCGGCAATGTAATAATCCATGTTAAAATGATTCTTTGCGCGACGCCCCAGTTGACTCCGCGAACACGTTGCGCTGTTCCGACTCCCATAATAGCTGAAGAAATAACATGCGTCGTACTAACTGGCAAATGAAGTAATGTTGCGGCGAAAATAATACCAGCAGAAGATAAGTCAGCAGCCGCTCCGTTAACAGGACGAATTTTCATGATTTTAGTTCCGACCGTCTTTATGATTTTATAGCCGCCGACAGAAGTTCCTAGTCCCATAGCTGCAGCCGCCGAAACCCGGACCCATAGTTGAATGTCTTCGCCGGCTTGCAGTCCGCCTGCGATAAGGGCCATTGTAATGATTCCCATCGCTTTTTGCGCATCATTTGTTCCGTGGGTGAACGCTTGAAGGGCAGCTGTCCCGATTTGCAAATAACGGATTCGAGTATTCGCCGTGAATAAATTTCTATTTTTCAATAAAACCTTGAATAACGACATCATTAAGAATCCGACAATTAAAGCGATAAAAGGCGATATAATAAGCGCCTGTAAAATTTTACTGAAGCCCCTGTAATTTAAAATGCCGAATCCAGCAGCGGAAATTGCGGCCCCGGCAATCGATCCGATCAAGGCATGGGAAGAACTCGATGGAATCCCAAAATACCAAGTAATCAGGTTCCAAGCAATGGCCGCTATTAACGCCGCTAAAATGACAAGTGCCCCGTTATCAAGATGGAACGGATCAACGATGTCTTTGGAAATTGTTTTCGCGACACCAGTGAAAGTCAGGGCTCCGATAAAGTTCATGATCGCAGCCATGTAAACAGCCGTTCGCGGTCTTAATGCCCGTGTTGAAACCGAAGTTGCAATTGCATTTGCGGTATCGTGGAATCCGTTAATGAAATCAAATGTGAGCGCGAATATAACGACAAGTATTGTGAGGAGTAGAATCGTATCCATTTAGCTCCCCCTTATGCGTTACGCATAATAATGGTTTCAATTGTATTTGCAACGTCTTCACAGTAATCTGCTACATCTTCGAGTTGTTCATAAATGTCTTTGAATTGAATAATTCGAATCGGGTCTTTTTCAGTTATGAAAAGTTGTTTAATAGATGTTCGGTAAATCTCATCGCATATGCTCTCAAATCCCTTGATTTTAACAGCATGTTCGCGCATCTCGACAAGTTTTTTCTTGGATAGTAATTGCATTGCTAAGACTATTTCATCAGTGCTTTTCACAATGTTGTCCATAAAAGAATGAACATACTCATCAACATCAATGAGCGAAAACATTTCGAGATGTGCTGAAAAATGCTCGATCCCATCAAGGATGTCATCCATTTTAATCGAAAGTTGCAAAATATCTTCCCGCTCAATGGGTGTCATAAATGATGTATTAAGCTTCGTTGTTAGCTCATAAACAAGAGAATCGCATTCTCTTTCATAATTTTTAAGTTTTATACTTACCTCTTTCAAATCAGCAATATTATTAATTTTGAAGTCATCTGCATAGTGAACAGCTTCCTGAACATGCTCCGCGATCGCCAATAAAGCCGTGAAAAAGGGATCTGTTTTTCGTAAACTAAACATTATAAAGCCTCCATCCGTATTACCGGAATTTAATTATGAACAACTTGATTATACCAAATAAACTCAAAAATCAAAAGTTTAGAAGATTTAATAAATAGAATCTGTATTATGGAAAATAAAACTTATTTAATTTGAAACTTTCGCGAACTTCATACGTATCTGTATTGGAAGAAGAGTATAGTAGTGTAAAGGGGTGTGGAAAATGGAACTATTTGGTTTACCTATCGTGCAATTTTACTTGTATGCGTTAATCATTTTAGGTCTGATTACAATTTTGTATGTCTTTTTCAGTGATATCGCGGAAGGAATCGGTGAAGGAAGTCCATTTTTGGATCCAGCGGTTGTACTTTCTTTTCTAACGTTCACGGCTGCTACCGGCTATATTCTGGAACTCACGATGGACTGGAATAGCGGCATCATTATAATTGTAGCTTTAGCCATCGCCTTTGTACTCGATTTACTACTTTACTTTTTTGTTTTACTTCCGCTTTCGTCGGCAGAAGTGTCACTGGCCTACACGGATGCTTCATTATCTGGGCAAGTTGGTAAGGTAATCGTACCCGTGCCAGTCGACGGATTCGGCGAGGTCGTCATTGAAACAGTGAATGGACTTATTTCAAAACGTGCTTCCGGTTATGAAAACAGCAGCATTGATTACGGAAAAGAAGTACTTGTAATTGATGTAAAAGAAGGCACGCTTATTGTAAAAGAATATGAACCATTCCGTTTCGCAGATTCTAAATAAAAACTTAAGGGGGAAACACAATGCCGGAAACTTGGTTAGCAATTGGAATTGTAGTATTTGTTTTATTGGCAGTAATTCTTGTGTACATTTCAAAATACAAAACAGTCGGTCCAGACGAAGCGCTTATCGTAACTGGTAGTTATCTAGGGACCAAAAACGTCCATACAGACGATTCAGGAAACCGCGTGAAAATCATTCGTGGTGGAGGTACATTCGTATTTCCAGTGTTCCAACAAGCAAAACCGCTGAGCCTCTTATCGAGCAAGCTTGAAGTGACAACGCCTGAAGTCTATACAGAGCAGGGCGTTCCGGTAATGGCAGATGGAACTGCGATTATTAAAATCGGTGGATCGATTACTGAAATCGCAACTGCGGCTGAACAGTTTTTAGGAAAATCAAAAGAAGATCGTGAAAATGAAGCGAAAGAAGTTTTAGAAGGTCACTTGAGATCGATTTTAGGATCAATGACCGTTGAAGAGATTTATAAGAACCGTGATATGTTCTCCCAGGAAGTGCAACGTGTCGCATCACAGGACCTTTCCAAAATGGGACTCGTCATCGTTTCATTTACAATTAAAGATGTTCGCGATAAAAACGGCTACCTCGATTCACTCGGAAAACCGCGTATTGCACAAGTGAAACGCGATGCAGATATTGCAACCGTTGAAGCGGAAAAAGAAACGCGTATTAAAAATGCCGAAGCATCGAAAGAAGCACAAAAAGCGGAGCTTGAACGTGCAACTGAAATTGCTGAAGCAGAAAAAGAGAATCAGTTAAAAGTCGCGGAATATCGTCTTGAGCAAGACCGCGCAAAAGCACGTGCGGACCAAGCATACGAATTGCAATCAGCTCGTTCCAAACAAGAAGTTATGGAGCAAGAAATGCAAATTCAAATCATCGAGCGTCAAAAGCAAATCGAACTTGAAGAAAATGAAATCTTGCGTCGCGAGAAGCAGTACGACTCCGAAGTTAAGAAGAAAGCGGATGCGGATCGTTACGCAATCGAACAAAATGCAGCAGCCGCAAAATCTAGACAAATGGCTGAAGCAGATGCCGAGAAATATAGTATTGAAGCTAGAGCAACAGCTGATGCGGAAAAGGTGCGCCTTGAAGGTCAGGCGAGAGCGGATTCTCAACGTGCACAAGGTGAATCCGAAGCAGATATCATCCGCTTGAAAGGTCTCGCAGAAGCCGAAGCGAAACGCAAAATCGCTGAAGCGTTCGAACAATACGGCCAGGCTGCAATGCTTGATATGGTCATTGAAATGATTCCTGAGTACGCGAAACAAATTGCCAGCCCGCTTTCAAACATCGACAAAATTACAGTCGTCGACACAGGTGGCGGAGAAGGCGGCGGTGCGAACAAAGTAACATCTTACGCAACCGACCTAATGTCAACACTCCAAGAAACATTAAAAGCCACTTCAGGCATCGACGTCAAAGAAATGCTCGAAAGCTACGCGGGCAAACACAATCTGCGCCCAAGCATCGACCAACTAACACACGCCGTACAAAACAGCGACCCGGTCGAAGCTGAAACTGCAACAACAAAAGAATAATATTTTCATCGAACGGAACCCAAAATGTCGGGTTCCGTTTTTATATTGGCATAACCAAATTCGTAACGGGAGCAACCCAGTTTAATACGGGCTTAAACGCTATGGAAAACCGAAACGCAACGAAAATAAAATCTGGAGTCGGCTTGATACGAGAATAAACGTTGGAGCACCGAGCACAACCAGCCCCGTACCGAGAGCAACCCGCTACGCACCGAGAATAAAAGGTAGAGTCGGCTTGATACGAGAATAATCGTAGGAGCACCGAGCACAACCAGCTCCGCAGCGAGAGCAACCCACGCCGCAACGTGAATAAAAGGAAGAGTCGGCTCGATACGGGAATAGAAAGAGCGCAATCTACTAGCAAGCTTCCCAAGTTCCCCCAAAAACCTTAAGAATTTCTTCATTTTTATCCTCACACAACCTTAAGAACAATCCTCTATAATAAAACCACTATCAGATGGAGGGGAAAATATGATTACGGTCAAAGGATTAAATCATTCATTCAAAATCGGCAAAAAAGGGAAAGAGAAGCATATCCCGGTGTTAAGAGATGTAAATTTTGATGTCAACGACGGAGAGATTGTTTCAATCGTCGGGAAAAGCGGTTCCGGTAAATCGACGCTTTTACATATACTCGCTGGATTCATGGCGCCGGAAAGCGGAGAAATTAAAGTGAACGGAATTGAAACTTCTATTTTCAATGAAACGGACAATGCAGAATTCAGATTGAACAATTATGGGTTTATCTTTCAAAACTTTCAACTCATGCCTGGACTGAACGCGTTTGAAAATGTCGAGTTACCGCTAAAGCTCAAAGGAATTGAAAAGGCGGAGCGCCAAGAAAAAGTGAACACGTTAATGAAATACGTCGGTCTAACAGAAGTTCAAGACCACTACCCAAACGAATTATCGGGCGGACAGCAACAACGGGTAAGTATCGCGCGCGCTCTCATCACGGATCCGCCAATCATCTTAGCGGACGAACCAACCGGAAGCCTCGACTCTGAAACAGAGCAAGAAATTCTGTTACTCATCCAATCGCTGAATAAAAACCGCGGCATCACATTCGTCATCATCACCCACGACGATGAAGTCGCCCAAACCGCAAATCGGGTTTATACAATGCACGATGGCGAATTAAAGGAAGGGGTCGTTCAACATGCAATTTAAAGATCAAATCGATTTCGTTCGACAACATATTTCGAAAAATAAATTACGCGTGTTTATGACCGTTCTTGCTGCAACGATGGGTACAGCATTTCTGATTGTACTCGCTTCAGTCGGCTTTGGCATCCACGACACAATCACCAAAGAGATTTTATCAGATCGAAAAGTAACCGAAATTCAAGTTTATGCGAGTGAAATGTCACAGGAAATAGCCGATGAATTTAAGAAAATTGATCACGTCAGTGCAGTAGTTAATCGACAAGAATTCAATGCGCAAACAGAAACAAGTTTTAAAAACATGAAAGGGAATAATGGCATCATAGCGACCGATTTTATTGAAGAGGGAAAAGTAGGATTTAAACTAGCTGAAGGAAGATTGCCGGAAAACCCGAACGAAGTTGTTGTGGGAAGCCACTTTGGTCAATTCCTCCTTACAGAGGAAGAGGCGAATGGCGAAGTCGAAGAAGGGGAAGAGGGTTTCAAAGGCTACGAAGGAAATTTAGTCGGTGAGCAATTTACAGTCCGATTAGGCGATTTCAATGGTGATATGTTCGAAAAGGACGAACTCAAACTAACAATTGTTGGTGTCGCGGCACCGCCTGCTAGAGACTGGTTCACAGATCAAAGCATCTATACAAATGCATCTCTCATTCCGACAATCGAAAAAATCTACAAGGCTAACACGGAAGTGGAACTAGATGATCATCCAGATGCCATGCATTTATTTTATAATAACGTGATGGTCTACGCCAATAACTTGGAAAACGTAAAAGCTATTACAAAAACGCTAAAAGACCAAGGACATAGTGTTTATTCCGTTACAGAAGAGTTGGATCAGCTCGACGTATTCTTTTTTGCGTTAAAAGCAGGACTAATCTTCGTGGGTACGATTGCAATATTAATTTCATCTATCGGGATCTTCAACACAATGACAATGGCGGTGACGGAACGAACTCGTGAAATCGGTGTTATGAAAGCGATTGGGGCAAAGCCGCAGTTAATTCAGAGACTTTTCCTCATGGAAAGTGCGTGGATTGGAATTTTAGGTACATTCCTTGCCATCGTGATTTCATACGGTGTCAGCATAATCGCAAACTTCGTCCTCCCGATTATTGTTACTGCAGCATTAGGCGAAGAAGATCTTGGGGGCATCCAAGTCAAGTTTTCCATCATTCCATGGCAACTCGTCGTTATCGCTTCTACCATCAGTATTAGCGTTGCAATGATTTCCGGCTGGCGTCCAGCACGAAAAGCGACGAAAATCGATGTCATCAATGCATTGAGAACTGAATTATGATAAACAAGGAAAGTAATTCAACCCAAAAATCGTAGCCGCGTTTATCAAGGTTTTGAAAGAAAAATTATAAATGACTATCAAAGTGTGTGTATATTTGATAGTCATTTTTTAATGGACTATATTTACCGCATTTTTTTCAATCCCCCAATTATTAATAAGCATTCTCTGAATGAAGTTAACATACTAAAAAGTCATGTTATAATAGAAAGGAATGTAATGATACATAACGGAAGGCGGATGAAAGATGGATTATCGTATTGAACATGACACATTTGGTGAAATTCAAGTTCCAGCGGACAAACTATGGGGTGCGCAGACACAGCGCAGTAAACAAAACTTTAAAATTGGCGGCGAAAAAATGCCGATTGGCGTCATTCGCGCATTTGCACATTTGAAAAAAGCAGCAGCGATTGCAAGCCATGCAAACGGTGCCATTTCCGATGCTAAAATGAATGCGATTTCAACAGCAGCAGACGAAATCATCGCAGGAAAACTTGACGACAACTTCCCGCTAGTCGTATGGCAAACAGGATCCGGCACGCAGTCGAACATGAACGTCAACGAAGTCATCGCATATCGCGGCAACCAATTACTTAAATCATGGGATGAAGAAGAACGCCTTCACCCAAATGATGACGTGAATAAATCTCAAAGCTCGAATGACACATTCCCGACAGCGCTTCATGTCGCAGGGGTAATCGCGGTACAAGAGCAACTACTTCCAGCGCTTGCAAAACTAAAAGAAACTTTCGCGAAAAAGTCCGAGGAATTCTCTGACATTATTAAAATCGGCCGTACGCATTTACAAGACGCAACACCATTAACGCTTGGTCAAGAAATTAGCGGATGGCACCGCATGCTCGAAAAAACTGAAAAAATGATTACAGATAGCGTCGAATCAATGAAAGAACTCGCAATCGGCGGAACAGCAGTTGGTACTGGATTGAACGCACCTGAAGGATTTGGCGACCGTGTTGCTGAAGAAATCAGCAGTGCAGTCGGCATTGAATTCACGTCTGCGAAAAATAAATTCCACTCACTGACTAGCTATGATGAAATCGTCTATGTTCACGGTGCGGTTAAAGCGCTTGCAGCAGACATCATGAAAATCGCAAACGACGTACGTTGGTTAGCAAGCGGTCCACGCTCGGGTATTGGTGAAATTACAATCCCGGAAAACGAGCCAGGAAGCTCCATTATGCCAGGAAAAGTGAACCCGACACAAAGCGAAGCGATCACAATGGTAGTCGCCCAAGTAATGGGGAACGACGCAACAATCGGATTTGCAGCGAGCCAAGGTAATTTTGAATTAAACGTTTTCAAACCGGTTATCATTTACAACTTCTTGCAATCCGTGACACTACTGGCGGATGCAATAATTAGTTTCAACGACAACTGTGCGGTAGGAATCGAACCGAACCGCGAAGTCATCGAGCATCACGTGAACAACTCCTTGATGCTCGTAACTGCGCTCAATCCTTATATCGGATATGAAAATGCAGCAAAAATCGCGAAAACTGCGCACGCAAACGGCACAACATTAAAAGAAGCTGCGCTTGCTACAGGTTTATTAACAGAAGAACAATTCGACGAATACGTTGACCCATCGAAAATGACTGGCAATTCGTAAGTTTAGTAGAATCATTTCTCATATAAAACAATAGCAAGAGGCAACTGTTTCTAAGTAACAGTTGCCTTTTGCTATTATTTATATTTATCGCAGTGCTATAATAAAAACAACTAATTGAGAACAGTTTTCAATAAATAAAGAACGAATGAGTAGGTCTATAATTCGGTTTTTAGAGAAACAATGGATTGTAATAGTACGGGTCGCTCGAATAAATTATGTACCCCGGGCAAAGTGACGTTGCTATAGCATTCGTTTTTCATACACATAAGATAGACATTATTTTTTCAAGTAAATGCTTTAATCCTATCCCTGTGAATTGGATTTTATATATGATTTATTGAAGCATAGTATCGAACGGCTAAATTTGCACAATAACTTAAATTAAAATAAAAGGAATGATTATTATGTTGCATGCGAAGCTGGAACCTGAAATCCTTGAGGTCTTAAAAGGGAAAATCAAAATGATAAAGACCGGTGAAGGCGCCATCTACTTGGTAGGTCCAATCAAACTACCCGTTAATCTGTACGGAGAAACGGTTGTTTTCCAGTGGTATTGTTGGCTAAGCCAATGCCAGGTAACGGAAAATTACCAAGAAATCATTGATAAGCTATCATCCGAGAATTTGGCGGAGTACCAACAGTCAAGCGTGCTTGTCTACGGAGATTTTGAAAACGCAGAGGATGCACTGATCCGGATGCATTCTATTTGTCATACGGGAGACATATTCGGCAGTAAAAGATGCGATTGCGGTTACCAATTAAAGCAGTCGATGAAAAACATTGCAGATCATGGGACAGGTGCGTTGTTTTATTTGGCGAACCATGAAGGGCGCGGAATTGGTTTATTTAGCAAGGCGATGGCGTATGTGCTTCAAGAGAATGGTTACGATACGGTGGAAGCAAATGAAAGTCTCGGGTTTGTCGATGATTCCAGAAATTATGAGGATGCAATTCAAGTCCTTAAAGCTTTACGAACAAAACCCGTCAAGCTGATGACGAATAATCCGAAAAAGCTAGAAGCACTGCAAGACGCTGGTCTTCCAATATCAGGACGCGAACCGCTATGGGGCGATAAGTCAGAGTATAACGAAAAGTATTTGCAGACAAAGATTATGCGTTCTGGCCATTTGGAAGAAGAAGGAACATGCCCAAATGACTAATCATTTATTTTATATGAAATTAGCCATTGAGAATGCACGTGCGATGAAAGGACAGACTGATCCGAATCCGCTTGTAGGTTCAGTTATTGTCAATGAAAATCGAATCGTTGGTATCGGTACGCATTTGAAGGCTGGAGAACCCCATGCTGAAATACATGCGATTCGAATGGCCGGTGATAAGGCGAGAGGCGGCACGATTTATGTAACCCTTGAACCGTGCTCGCATTTCGGACGGACAGGCCCGTGCGCAGTAGCTATTGTGGAAGCTGGTATCAAGACAGCAGTGATTGCTACACTGGATCCGAATCCAGTCGTCGCAGGCAACGGAGTTAAGATTTTGGAAGATGCGGGAATCGAAGTCGTCATCGGTGTAATGGAAGAGGAATCTCGAAAGATGAACGAAGTATTTAACAAATTCATCGTTGAACAAAAGCCGTTCATGACGATGAAAGCCGGAAGCACATTAGATGGGAAGATTGCTACCCATACGGCCGATAGCAAGTGGATTACTTCTGAAGAGGCGAGAAGCGATGTACATATGCTGCGCAATGAACATATGGCAATTTTAGTCGGCGTAAATACGGTAATCGAAGATGATCCTGAATTGACGACAAGGATACCGAATGGAAGGAATCCGATTCGCGTCATTTTAGATTCTACATTACGAATTCCACTGGATTCGAAGGTTGTTACCGACGAACAGGCACCCACTTGGATCTTCACGGCCAATAAATATGACCAAAAAGCCAAGAGGATATTGGAGGAACGAGGAATTTCAATTTATCCAACATCAGGGATCAAGCATGTAGACCCGAATGACGTCGTCCGTATTCTTGGTGAAAAGCTCGTTTCCTCGGTCCTGATTGAAGGGGGCGGAACTATTCACGCTGCATTTCTTGAAAACCAGCTCGTCGACAAAGTGGAGATTTATTTCGCTCCGAAACTGGTCGGAGGCTCACAGGCGCCTACATTTCTTGAAGGTGTAGGCGTCGAACTAATGCGTGATGCCGTGGACTTGGAAAATCTTCAAGTTACCCAAATCGGTAAAGATATCAAGTTCACTGGCTATCCGAAATATAAAACAAACTAAGGGAGTTTACTATGAAATTTGGTTTTGACATCGATGATACATTGATTAACCTGAGAGAACATGCTTTTAATCTATACAATAAAAAACTGAATCGTGATGTGCAAGTAGATCTCTTTCATGCGCTGGATAAAGTTGAGATTCACGAGCTTTTCGGCATGACAGCCGAGCAGGGAAGCGAGATGTGGAACAGTTCATTAGATGAAATCTATTACACATCATGCCCGCCCTATCCGGATGCCGTGGAAATATTGCAAAGGCTAGAAAGCGAAGGGCATGAAATTTATTATATTACGGCAAGGCCGAAAGAACATGGTCAGCGTACGATGGAATGGATGATTGCCAACAAGTTTCCGGTTCGCAAAGACAGGTTTTTTTACGGAATGAATGATGAAGACAAGGTTCATATTATCAATGATCTAGAACTTGATTATTACTTTGATGACAAGCCTGCCGTTTTGGAGACATTAAGAAACCACCCATTAAAGTTGTATGCAAAAACGCAGTCCTACAATAAACATTTGGACATACCACGGATTGAAGACTGGTCTGACCTAATCGATATACTCATCGAAGAACAAATATTGTAATTGGATTATTAATAAATTCCAAGATAATTAAAAGACAACCGCTTAATATATTGAGGTTGTCTTTTATAAATATATTCTGGAAGATGAAAGGAGAAACCGCACAATGCCCTATACTTATTAATTAAGCAGGAGGGGGTTAATAAAAAGCCAAATTCCTGTCGACTCATCATTATATCAAATTGGCATATGATCATTTTTTTGCAACAGCTTCCATCCAATCAACATATTTTAAACTTTAACCAACCTTCCTCTCTTTTCGATCAACTGAACTAAGTTTCACTTCATCTCTTTGATCGACTGATCTTAGTTTCACTTCATCTTGTTTATAAACCACAAAATAGAATAAACCGACTATAATAGCTCCACCAACCAAATTTCCAAAAAAGACAGGAATGATATTTGGCAAGAATGTATTCCATGATAATTCCCCTGCAAAAATAGCCGCTGGAATCACGAACATATTGGCAACAACGTGCTGAAATCCTATTAATACAAATGTCATAACAGGGAACCAAATGGCTAAGATTTTCCCGAAAAAGTCTTTTGCCCCATAACATAGCCAAACGGCCATGCCAACAAGCCAGTTACAGCCAATTCCAGAGACAAACGCGACCCAAAAAGTATCATTAATTTTTGACTCTGCTGTAAGAACCGTTTTTTCTAAAAAGGCACCTTCTGTTAAACCAACAAAATGCCCAAAGAAATAAGCAATAAACAATGCACCTAGAAAATTAAAGAAAGTGATAAGAAGCAAGTTACGCACTAACTGTGAAAGCTTTACCTTTTTAGCGAAATAAGCGATGCTAACTGCCATCATATTGCCTGTCAGCAACTCTCCTCCGCCAAGTAAAATTAGGACTAACCCTACAGGGAAAACAGCAGCCCCAATAAGTGTCACTAGTCCTCCCCATTCATTCGGCATTGTACCCGTTACACGGATACAAGCAAGATAACCTAGAGCAATAAATGCTCCTCCCAAAAAACCTAATAAGGCAACTGCAGTATTTGAAATGTTTGCCTTCTCAGTCCCCTTTTGAATGGCGATATCTGCAATTTCCTTTGGATTATAGTAGTTCATTTAAACCTCTCCTAGGAACTATTCGTTATTGTGAAAGATATCACATAAAGAATAAGAATACAATGGACAAAATATGAAGATTTCGACCTGAGACAAATCAATCATTTCGAAGAAAATTAATCGGTTTTATTGATTATTTCTTTAATTATGGGATGGATTTTTGTTGGAAGACTAATTCTATTGATAGCTTTGTTTACGAAGCAGTAAGAGGAACATTGGGGTAAGAACACTTACGGAACTAACGCTACTCGAGGAGCAAGAGTTGATGATGAATTTACTGCTTAGAAAGAAGAAATATTAAGATTGCTAGACTTAACGATCAAAGCTGTCAGCACTAACTAACATGCATTGTTACGCCTTTTGCTAATTTATTAGTCAAGAGGCTTTTCAGCTTCTGCTAATTGTTCACGAAATTGTAACTCCTAAAACGGACAATTTTGGCTATGCTAGAAGGATAACTATGCAATTTGGAGTGATGACACTTGAAGAAAACATTACTATTGATTTTCCTAGCGATAGTTCTCGTTCTATCAGCTTGTGGAAAAAATACAAATACAACACATGAAAAGCACGATTTGGCAGTCGGCGAGCAGCATCAGCTTCCCAATGGTGATCTACAAGAAGTGACCGCTTCAACTGATATTTTGCCGTCGTTTCTTGATGATAAACCCGAAGGTATGAGACTCGTTTATCAAGTCGCCGCTACCGCCACCGATATCATCGAGTGGATGCCGTGCTACTGCGGCTGCGGTGAAAGCGCGAATCACGGAAGCAATATGAACTGTTTCATTGATGAAATCCGTGAAGATGGTTCAGTCGTGTGGGACGATCACAGCACGCGTTGTCAAGTATGCCTGGATACCGCGGTAGATTCAGTCATGATGACCCAAGAAGGCAAGTCGCTCAAAGAAATTCGCACGATTATTGATGAAACCTACAAAGAAGGCTACGCGGAACCAACAGACACGCCAATGCCGTCATAATCAAGGAACGCAGACACGAAAAGGTGCCTGCGTTTTTTAATTCCAATGATATACTTATCTAAAAAAGGATGATTAGAATGACAGGACTACCTTTTGTAGCATCATGGAGCGGAGGCAAGGATTCCGCAATGGCTTATTACCGGGCACTAGAATCTGGGGCTGTTCCGAAAAGAGTATGGACGATGTTTGAAGAGGACCAGGAACGATCGAAATCCCACGCACTTCCAATTGAAATAGTCAAAGCGCAAGCAAAGAGTTTAGGCGTTCCGCTAATGATTCGCGGTGCGGATTGGAATGGCTACGAAGAACAGTTTTTAGATGCGATGAAAGAATGCAAAGATGCGGGAATTAATCACGGCGTATTCGGCGACATCGATTTAGAAGACCATTTAAAATGGATTCAGGAAACCTGCGCGAAAGTCAGTATCGAAGCAATTCATCCGTTATGGATGGAGTCACGAACAAAGGTGGTACAAGATTTCGTAGAAGCAGGATTTGAAGCATACATTGTCGTAGTGAATACAACAATGATGCCAAGCGAATTTGTCGGAAGGAAATTCACGACCGAACTAATTGATGAATTAGAGGCGCTCGGCATAGATTCTTGCGGTGAAGCCGGTGAATTTCATACCGTCGTCGTAGACGGGCCGATATTCAGCGAACGCGTGCCCATCGTATTTTCTGATCAACATGAACGTGATGGTTATGTGTTTTTAGATGTAATGTTGGAATGAACAAAAGCTTCTCCTATTTTGAATGAAATGAGGGATTAAATGAAACGACTACTCTTTTTTGCACTGCTTCTAACTTTAGCGCTATCTGCTTGTTCAAACGACTTGATGATTTCGGAACGTATTTTGACAGAAGAAGAATCGATACTCATAAAGAATTCAGGTGGTGAATGGGCCGACCATTTTGAAATCATCGGTCAAATTCCGAAAGGCTATGAACTCTATTTTGCAATTGAGCAATACGAAAACGGCGAGTTTATTCAAAACAATCTCCCACCTAATCCAGTCAATTTAGACACTAAAGATCGCGCGGTGAGTTTCGCTGTCATTACAGACAGTGAAAAAGGAAAGGTTCTTTTCGGACACCCAAGTGGCGTGACGACGCAGGAAATGAAAACGCTTCGAGGGGGTTCATCGAGTGCTAAAACGTTTGAAGGAAAAATCCCGGTCGAAACTGATGAACCCGTCTATTTGGCGTATTGGTACACCGGTTCCGGGAACATGTTAAAAGGAAGTGACGGTGATTTAGACGATATTAAAAGTAGGGAATTGAGTTATTTATTCAAAGCGGAGCTTAAAAAGAAGTGATTCGTAAAGTGCTGACAACAATGAAATAAGTGTACAAGAAAACCGAGCCCATTCGCTCGGTTTTTGTGTATTCGTAATTATCCTTATCAAAGCGATGATATACTAAAGAAAAAGTAGCGGGAGTGGGTATGGATGTACAAAATAATCGGAGTACTAGCGCATGTAGATGCCGGAAAAACAACTTTTTCCGAGCAACTACTTTATCATACAAATAGCATTCAACAAAGAGGCCGCGTTGATCACAAAGATGCATTTCTCGACAGCCATAATATCGAGCGAGACCGTGGCATAACCGTATTTGCAGATCAAGCTCAATTTACATACAACAATTCTACATACACAATCATCGATACACCGGGACACGTAGACTTCTCGCCGGAGATGGAACGCGCGATACAAGTGATGGATTACGCAGTCATTATTATTAGCGCTGTAGACGGCGTCGAAGGGCATACCGAAACGGTGTGGCAATTGCTAAGAAAGCTCAAAGTGCCAACCTTTTTCTTTCTGAATAAAATCGATCGAGAAGGAACGATTGTTGCCGATGTCATTAAAGAGATTCGAGAAAACTTAACGGAGGATGTTTATGACTTCACGGATAGTTTTGCTAAGGGTGTAATGGAAGAAGATTTAATTGAATTTATTGCAGAACGCGATGAAGACTTATTTGAACATTATATGGAAAAAGGATATGACAAAGATCTATGGCTTGAAAAGGCAAAAGAAATGATTCAACATCACCAAATCTTTGCCTGTTCAGCAGGGTCGGCATTGCATGATCGTGGTGTGGCAGAGTTTCTTGATTTGTTGGATCGATTAACAGAAACATCGTATTCGGACGACGACGATTTCGCTGCACGCGTGTACAAAATTAGGCATGACGAAAATGGAAACCGAATCACCTATCTAAAATCAATCAGTGGCTTACTTTCCGTGCGAGACGATGTGGAAATTGGAAAGCATACGGAGAAAATAACGCAAATCAGACTTTATAATGGTCGTAATTTCGAATCGGTCAATCAAGTGAAAGCCGGTCAACTATTCGCTGTGGCAGGTTTGAAAAATGCCAATGTCGGTGATGGGGTAGGGGGAATAAAGGAGAAGGCGAGTTTCGAATTAGTGCCAACACTGACATCCAAAGTTGACTATGATTCATCTATCCATCCGAAAGAAATGCTGCATTGTTTCAAACTATTAGATGCGGAAGACCCTTCGTTACGCGTAGTTTGGGATGAACACTTTAAAGAGATCCACGTTCATGTGATGGGCATTATCCAGCTCGAAGTCCTCGAACAAATTGTGAAAGAACGCTTTGCTTATAAGGTTTCATTTAGCGATCCAGATATTCTTTACAAAGAGACAATCGAATCAACCGTCATTGGCTATGGTCACTTTGAGCCATTAAGGCATTACGCTGAAGTGCATCTTAAAATTGAACCGGCTAAGCGAAATAGCGGCATCGCTTTCGACAACATTTGCCATGCCAATGATCTGTCTATTGGTAATCAAAACCTGATTCAAAGTCATTTATTTGAACGAAATCATCATGGTTTATTAACAGGATCGACCTTAACTGACGTTAAAATCACATTGCTAACAGGAAGAGGCCATAATGAACATACATCCGGCGGGGATTTTAGGGAAGCGACGTTTCGCGCCTTGAGACAAGGTTTAGAACAAGCCGAAAACATTTTACTCGAACCTTATTATGACTTAAAAATAAAAGTAGATATCGATGTAATGGGTCGTGTTCTTACCGATATCCAAAAAGCGCACGGCACATTCCATTCACCAGAAACAGTGGGAGACAAAACAATCATAAAAGGTCGGGTGCCCGTCGCCACCTTCATGAATTACAGTCCCATTTTCGCATCCATTACGAATGGAAAAGGGGTATTGTCATTGCAATTTGGCGGTTATGATTGTTGCCATAACCCTGAACAAGTAATCGAAGAAATTGGATACGACAAAAATGCTGACCCAGCGTACACATCCTCATCGATCTTCTGCGCCAAGGGAAAAGGGTATACTGTCCCGTGGTATGAAGCGAAAGCTGCGATGCATTGTTTGTGAAATGAAAATTTAATTGTTTTTGACAAAGGCAGCTATGCTGTCTTTTTTATTGATATCTATGAAACTATTGGTGTATATTTCCGTATTGATTAATATAACGCTTAATTAAATATAGTGGAGGTATCATAATTTGTTTGAACTTAATGTTGAAAAACTTAACGATAATATCATTATTAAATGGCAACTAGCTAAAATAGTAATTCCTATTTCTGAAATTATAGAGGTGACAGAAGACGATACATATATTGGTAAAGAAAAGGATGCTATTCGAATAGGGTTTCCTTATGGTACTGTCGATAGAATAGTCATTAAAACGACAACTGAAACTTATATTTTGTTTACAAGCATCGATGCCATCAAGAAGAAAATATATTCGATTGTTAATTGATAATATTTTCTTGCAGGAATCGATAAATAAAAAAACGAGCCCATTTGCCCGGTTTTCCTATGTTTATTCAGCTTTATATCGATAAATCAAAAATCGTTTATGATTGTCTTTTTCGTATTTCTTAGGCACGCGAATTTCTTTCACGACTTTAAAAGGGGTGCTTCTTTCAAGAAACCGAATGTATTCTATCGTTGGGTAATAAAGAATAATATCGACTGTGCGCTTTTCTTCTTCAACAGAAAGCAAAATATTATTCACAACTTTTCTGAAGTTCTCGATTGAAAACGGATTAAAGAAATAAAAACGATTATCTTCAGGCTTTACTTTATAATTCTCGGCCAATTTATTTTTAAAGCGGATAGATCCCTTTGCGCGTTTTACCCGTTGACGGTAATTCGCTTTATTCTTAAGTGCTTTTTGATGAAGTTCTTCACTCATCTCAACACCCTTCACCAGAGTCTGGAAGCGGCTATGAATATAAAAGGGAACCCGCCCTTTTCCGCATCCAAAATCGACAACGACATCTGACTTCTTTAAATCATACTCGAAGAAAAGTTCATCCAATGCTGAATATGGCGTCGCTTCATAACGGTGATGGTGAGCCGATTTCTTCAAACCACTACGCATACCCGTTGTTTTAATACGAAGCAATCGCTCATAATCTTGTACCTTCACTAACAATCCCTCAATTCAATTATTTTAATCCATAAGAAAAAGCCCACGTTAGTCATATGACTAAACGGACTCGTGTTGACGAAAATTATTTTGGTTACAGTATGGTGCTCCAAATCAGCTAATCTAGTATACACCATTTCTGGCAAATTAGCACTAGGTTTCCAGCCATTGAAAAACTGCCTACGAAAGTTAATCGTTGGCAGTTATATATTTTCTTTCGAAATGAGAATGTAGACGATAGTTGCATACTTCAGTCATCTTCTACATCCACAAGAAAAATGCGTTCATCGAATCCGCCGCGTTTCTTTGCTTTATCGAGACGAATTTTCTCGAGTTCTTCAATAGTTATCCCATAAGTGTTCGCGGCTGCATAAATAAGTTCGAGTAAATCCGCAAGTTCCTCGATCGAATCTTCGTTTGACGTTGCTTCTTCATATTCAGCAAGTTCTTCATGCATCTTTTTATTGATCTCAATCAAATAGTCATCTTCTTCAAGAATGCGAGTCGTAAAAAACTTTCCCGACAAGTCGATGATTTCCGGAATGCGATCGCGTACAAGTTTATTATAAACCGGCATACCCACAACTCCTTTATGAATGAACAGATATCTTCCTACAATAATAGCATGACTTTCTATAAATAGTAGAATTGTCGTACAACACCGTTTTGTTTCTGCCAATCATAATAACAGTGAAACACTTTTTTTATTTGAAAAAAATGTTGGATTGAACGTCATATCAAAAAAAGCATCCACAGTTGAATGTGAATGCTTTTCGTTATGGTAATAAGTCTTTCAGTTCATTCTCCAAGAATGGGGTTGCACTTAATAAGTTTCGAAACTCTTTATAGGTATTGAATTCATCATCTGTCGCTTTACGACCTGTTTGATACGCGCGAATCAAAATGTTTTTCGGCGTATGTTCCATGTCGATAAATTCGAGTAATTGCGCTTCATAGCCGACAAGCGATAATAGTTCCGCACGGATTGAATCAGTTGCGAGTGCAGAGAAACGCTCTTTAATTAGTCCGTGCTTGAGCATGACGTCGAGCGCTGGCGATTTGATCTGATTGAACAGCTCGTGTTGGCAGCATGGCACGCTTAATATAACTTTTGCATCCCATTTGACGGCGCGAGCAAGTGCCATATCTGTCGCGACATCGCAAGCATGCAGCGTGACGACCATGTCCACGGAGGTTTCCTCATTGTACTCATTGATGTCGCCGACAAGAAACTCGAGATTATCGTAGTTAAGGTCTTTTGCAATCAAGTTGCATTCCTCAATCACTTCTTTCTTCAAATCGAGCCCCGTCACTTTAATATCCAGCCCTTTTTCAATGCGTAGATAATGATAGAGCGCAAATGTTAAATACGATTTTCCCGAACCAAAGTCGAGAATGCGGATGGTCCGATCCGTTGGTAAATGGGCTAGGCTGTCATCGATGAATTCGACGAACCGGTTAATCTGCCTGAATTTATCATGATGCTGATTCCGCACTTTGCCTTCGGGGGTTTGAACGCCAAGTCGTATTAAAAACGGATAGGGCGTATTTTCATCGAGCAAGTAGTTTTTCTTGCGATTATGCGATAAATCAACAACTTTCTCCGATGCCGTTTTTTCGGTTTTCCATAGCACTTTAAACTTTTTTGAAATTTGGATATGAACTTTTTCATTCGAAAACTCAAGATGTACTTGGCGAAATCGCTCAAGTAGACCTTTCAATTTATCATGTAAATCGTTGAGTGGAATGTTTTCATGATTTAAGATCCGTTCGTATTGAAATTCAAATTGGATGTGCAATTCGTCGCGTAGCTTCACCGGCTTGAGCCGAACACGCTTTAGCTCATCTGATTTCATGCGCGGCTGGCTAATCGTCCCGCTAATAAACAATCCGTTTGATAGTTGTTCTGTAAGTGTATTTACTAATTCTTCAAATTGCATGGTCAGTCGCTCCTAATGAAACATTGATATGATCAGTATTCTACACTAATTATCGGGATTTTGATTGTCGAGCGCTTGACGTTAGTTAAACTCAAATCCACGCTTTTCAAGAAATTCTTTCATATATGTGCGTCGAGGTTCTCCTAAAAATGCGGCCATAGAGTCAGACCATGCGGCATCTTTTTGATTGGAGCCGCGACTCATGTAATAATCATTCATCGTTTTATCATAAGCTGGGATGATCGCGTCATATTTGTCGCCATCGTAGCTGTTTTCGTGAATGATCGCTTCTACTGGCAGTCTCGGTTTCACTTCATTTGCCTCATCAGGCACGCCGATTGTCATCGCATACATCGGCGCGACGCCTTCCGGTAAATTTAGGAGTTCGCTGATTTCCTCGGGAGCATTACGCACGCCGCCAATATAACAAATTCCGTATCCTTTCGATTCAGCCGCAATCGCAATATTTTGTGCGAATAAAGCAACGTCTGTAGCACCGACAAGTAAGTGTTCGGCAAGAGAGAAGTCGATTTCTTTACCTAACATTTTTGCGCCTTGTTTTACACGATAAAAATCCATGCACAGTACGAGAACCGCGCCAGCAGATAAAATCTGTCCTGGATTTTTTGACAAGCGCGCAAGTTCGTTCCGTGTTTCCTTTTCCGTCACATGAATGACAGAGTAAGCTTGTACAAAATTGGAACTTGCAGCATGTTGCCCTGCACGTATTATTTCATGAAGTTCCTCCTTGGATAGCGTATAGTCCTTATATTTTCTCACTGAAGCATGCGCTGTTAATAGTTTGATCGTCATAACAATTTCCTCCTAAAATTGAGTAATTACATAATTCAAGAGTATCAGACATCATTCGTGGTAAACTACTAATAAAGCTTGGGAAGGGTGTGTGGGGTATGAATTGGTTTGAAGGAGTATCGATTACGACGATGATTGTCATCTCGATTCTAGTGATTGTTCCGATTATAATTGTGGTTTTTCTATACTTATTAGACCGTCGGCAAAAACAACATGCCATATTAAGAAACTTTCCTATTTTAGGCCGTATGCGTTATATGCTAGAGAAGACCGGGCCAGAGCTTCGGCAATACTTATTCAATGATGACAATGACGGGGAGCCGTTTAATCGTGAAGAATACTTACATATGGTCCTCCCAGGAAAATATTTAAGCAGCGTCATCGGTTTTGGATCAAAACGCGATTTCGATGAATCTGGTTATTTTATTCGCAATGCAATGTTTACAAAACAGAACGAAGAAATGCGCGTGGATAATGAAACACTTGTCGACACGATGCGCTATATCGTGGATGAAGACGGCTTATTCGCAAGACGCGAGCATCGTGAAGAAATTCCGGCATTGCCGTGGTTGCTGCCAGAAGAAGATGCTGTGATTATCGGTCCAGATTGCGAACACCCTTTTCACGTTCGCAGTTTGCTGGGTCAGTCTGGAATGAGTTACGGATCACTTGGTGAAAATGCGATTACAGCGTTGTCAAAAGGCATCGGCATGGCAAAAGGGGCTTGGATGAACACAGGAGAAGGCGGGTTATCCAAATATCATTTGGCTGGGGGCGCCGATATTATCGCGCAAATCGGTTCAGGCCTCTTCGGGTTTAGAACGGAAGAAGGCGAGTTCAGCTGGGAACGATTACGCGAAAAAGCAGAGATTCCGGAAGTGAAAGCTTTTGAAATAAAATTAGCGCAAGGGGCAAAGATGCGCGGTGGGCATGTCGAAGGGGAGAAAGTAACGGAAGAAATCGCGGAAATCCGAAACGTCGTCCCATTTACGACCATTAACAGCCCGAATCGTTTTAATCAGTTCAGTGATTATCCGACTCTATTCGATTTTATTGATAAAATTCGAGATCACACAGGTAAACCTGTTGGCATTAAATTAGTTATCGGCGGGAAGCAAGACGCGGAAGAACTTGCGTCATTTATGCAGGAAACAGGTTTAGGGCCTGACTTCATTTCCCTAGACGGTGCTGAAGGCGGGTCTGGTGCAACTTATCAAGATCTTGCTGACGGAGTCGGATTGCCGCTTCGTTCCGCACTCATTCTGCTAGATGATGCGCTGCGAAAATTCGAAGTCCGTGACCGCGTGAAAATCATTGCATCAGGTAAAGTGACAACGCCGGATCGTGCCGCGATTGTTTTAGCGATGGGAGCCGATCTCGTTCAAATTGCCCGCGGTTTCATGATTTCAGTCGGTTGCATCATGGCGGAACGTTGCCATACAAATACTTGTCCCGCAGGTGTTGCGACGACGGATCCGAAATTGCAAAAAGGGCTTGTTGTTGAAGAGAAAAAGTTCCGCGTGACGAACTACATTTTAACGATGCGGGAAGGCTTATTTCGGATCGCGGCAGCGGCGGGACTTGATTCGCCGACAAAGTTTGAAAGAGAGCATGTCGTGTATAAAGATGAACGGGGAAGAGTGTTTCCTGTCGAATAAAGAGCAACTTTCCGTTTCGCTGCTAGTCGGTGAAACGGTTTTTTTAGATATTTATGTCTATATATTGGTGAAAATAACTTTTTATCACCTCCATATACATTCAAAAGCCTCTACAATCATTTAGAATCTTGTGATAAAATAGACTTATAGAAGAAATTAGAAATGGGGGGATGGTCTTGGCATTGTTGCAAAAGACGGTAGGGGAAATTGTTAAAGAGCAAGCAGAACTTTATCCAAATCAAGAAGCTTATGTGTATCCTGAACATGGAATTCGAAAAACGTACAAAGAATTTGATGAAGAAACGGATTTGCTAGCGAAGGCGTTCATTGGCATGGGCATCAAGAAGGGCGATAATGTAGCGATTTGGTCAGATAATAAACGCGAGTGGTTATTGAGCCAATTTGCGACAGGGAAAATGGGTGCTGTTCTTGTCACGGTGAATACCAATTACCAAGCAGCGGAATTAGAATATTTACTTAAGCAATCCGAGGCAACCACGCTAATTCTAGATGAGAGTTTTAAAGGGACAAGCTATATAGATATCATCCGTTCGATATGCCCCGAAATCATACATAGTAAAGAGGGCGTTATTTCGAGTGAGAAACTCCCTCACTTAAAGAAAATCATTCTTATGTCCGACCGCGGCGAACAAGGGATGTACAATTGGTCAGAGTTTATGGCTCATGCTTATGGTATTACAGATACTGTTTTAAATGAGCACTTGGAGGGGCTCCGTCCGGATGATGTCATTAATATACAATATACATCGGGTACAACAGGATTTCCGAAAGGAGTAATGCTGACGCATAATAACATCGTCAATAACGGGAAGCAGATTGGAGACTTCATGAAACTGACCGAACATGACCGAGTCTGTATTCCAGTCCCGTTTTTCCATTGCTTCGGATGCGTTCTTGGGACGATGGCAGCGGTGACACATGGATCCGCCATGATTATTATCGAGCAATTTAATCCGGAAAAAGTATTGCAAGCGGTTCAAGATGAAAAATGCACAGCGCTTCACGGTGTTCCAACTATGTTTATTGCAGAATTAAACCATCCGAATTTCAAAAAGTATGATACTTCTTCACTGCGCACGGGCATTATGGCCGGTTCAACATGCCCGATTGCAGTCATGCGCCGCGTGATTAATGATATGGGAGCGAGCGAAATAACCATTTGCTACGGCCAAACGGAAACGTCGCCCGTCTTCTTGCAAACAAGAACGGACGACCCGATTGAAAAGAAAGTATCAACGGTAGGGAAGCCGCATCCGAATGTTGAAGTGAAAATTGTCAATCCTGTTACCGAGGCAGAAGTGAAAGTCGGTCAACCAGGAGAGTTATGGACGCGCGGGTATCATGTCATGAAAGGCTATTACAATAACGAGGAAGCCACAAAAGAGGTTATCAACGAAGAAGGTTGGTTGCGCACAGGAGACATTGCCATTGAGGATGAGGAAGGTTATTTCAGTATTACGGGAAGAATTCGCGATATGGTCATCCGCGGCGGTGAAAATATCTATCCGCGCGAAGTCGAGGAGTTCCTTTATACGCATCCGGCGATAGCAGATGTACAAATTGTCGGCGTTCCGGACCCTAAATACGGCGAGGAATTAATGGCGTGGATTATCCCGAAAGAAGGGGCGGAAATTGACGAGGAATCTGTGAAGGAATTTTGCAAAGGCAGAATCTCATTCCATAAAATCCCGCGTTACATTGAATTTATCGATGAATACCCAATGACCGCATCGGGAAAAATTATGAAATTTAAACTGCAGGAAATGGCTGAAGTGAAAATTAACTAACAAAATAAGCGTATCCCTGAGAGAGGGATACGCTTATTTCAGTCAATCATACAAAGTATCTTCATGCGAACCGTCTTCATGATAAATTCTTAAAATCCCGTTTTGTTTATTAACATAAGGCTTCGCTTTCTCTAATAAATCATTTTTGGTATCATTCTTGAAAATTGTTTTTTTACCATCGACTTTTTTGAAAATCCATTGATCGGATTTTGAGATCACTTCATATTCTGGTCTATTGACGTCATCGCCGTGAACAAATTCACGTGCTTTCGACATTGCGATTGGAATTGCGCGTCCATCATCATAGCCTTCTTCTATGAGTGCATTCGCTATTTCAATAGCTTTATTTCGAACATCGGGTTCAAGGTTTTTGAACGACGCGGGATAATCATTATTATTCCAGGGCATCGTGAAATCGCCTCCTTTAGGAACACGATACCCACTGAAAACAAAATCAAAACTTAAGTGTTCGTATTTTTACGATTCCATTCATGAAACGGGGCTAGTGAATTCTCTGTTTTCATTTGAATAAAAGGAACTTCGCGGTTTTCAGGTTCTTTGGACTGATCAGAAAAGAATGCGGCAAGCGGATTGTCGAAATTTGCACTTTCTAATGCATCGGCCTTGCTGCATGCATAGTAAATGTTCCCGATTGTCGACCAATAGGCGGCGCCTAAACACATTGGACATGGTTCTCCGCTCGCATATAATACACAATCGGATAAATCGACTGATGAAAGAGCCGCACATGCTTCACGAATGGCTAGTAGTTCTGCGTGTGCTGAAGGGTCATTGTTGACATGGACAAGATTTGTTCCGGTTCCAATTATTTCGCCGTCTTTCACAACGATTGCCGCAAAGGGACCTCCTCCATTGCGCACATTTTCGATTGCCATTTCTACCGTTTTATCGAGCCATTTAGTATGTATCATATTTTATTTCCTCCTTGTCGTTTCGTGTATATTTCCCGGGGAATTAGGGGAAATATGCAAATCCTGTCTACTAGTGTATTATATTTCCAAAACTGATTTTTGAAAATCTGTATCTTATGGAAGGGAAACCTGTTTTAATTAGAATATAACATAAAAGGAGTGGATACTAATGTCAAGCGACGTCTATCAATTAATTGCAATTATTTTATACATGGCTGCCATGTTAATTATCGGGTATTATGCCTTTCGACGGACATCGAATCTGACAGATTATATGTTAGGCGGAAGATCTCTCGGTCCTGCAGTTACTGCGCTTAGTGCCGGGGCAGCAGATATGTCCGGGTGGCTTCTGATGGGGCTTCCGGGAGCCATTTATTTGAAAGGGTTAGGAGGAGCATGGATTGCGATTGGTCTTACGGTCGGTGCCTATTTAAACTGGTTGTTCGTTGCGCCCCGTTTACGTGTGTATACCCAAGTTTCAAATGAATCCATTACGATTCCAAGCTTTTTGGAAAACAGATTGAAGGATAAATCGGGTCTTCTCCGTATAGTTTCCGGGATAATCATATTAATATTTTTTACTTTTTATGTTTCATCAGGAATGGTAGCGGGCGGCGTGTTTTTTGAAAGCTCGTTTGGACTCGAGTACCATACTGGACTACTAATCGTTTCCGCTGTAGTTTTGGCGTATACGCTTTTCGGGGGATTCCTTGCGGTAAGTTATACGGATTTCGTTCAGGGATTGATAATGTTCCTAGCGCTGATTCTCGTCCCGCTATTCGGTGTTTTCATTACAGGAGGATTTGGAGAAACAGCAGCAAGTATCCGGGAAGTGAACCCGAACTTATTGAATTTGGTTTCGGGTGTGACAACGCTTGGCGTGATTTCCTCAGTTGCTTGGGGACTGGGCTATTTTGGTCAACCGCATATTATTGTTCGATTTATGGCGATTACATCCGTAAAAGAGACGAAAAGTGCCAGACGAATCGGGATAGGTTGGATGATGCTGAGTCTGGCGGGAGCTATTGCGACTGCGCTTGTCGGAATTGCTTATTACCAACAAAATGCAGGAACAAAGTTGGTGGATTCGGAAGCGGTGTTTATTGCTCTTGGTCAAATCATCTTCCATCCGTTCGTGGCCGGTATCATGCTTGCAGCGGTTTTAGCCGCAATTATGAGCACGATTTCTTCACAGCTAATTGTAACATCCTCCGCGCTAATCGAGGACTTATATAAAGCAATCATTAATAAAGATGCATCTGATAAAAGTTATGTGTTTTTAGGCAGGATGTCTGTCTTGCTAGTCTCAATCGTAGCCGCAGTTTTGGCGTGGGGCGACCATGACACGATCCTGAAACTCGTGTCGTTCGCATGGGCTGGTTTCGGGGCGTCATTCGGTCCAATTATTTTGTTATCGCTATACTGGCGGAAAATTACGACTGTCGGGGCGTTGTCTGGTATGGTCGTCGGCGCGATTACAGTCATTATTTGGGGGAATATAAAATTCCTTACCAATACGCTGTATGAAATTGTTCCCGGGTTCATTTTATGTCTTCTTGTGACGTATTTCATAAGTTTATTAACCTATAAAAAGGATCCTGTAATCGAACAAGAATTTACGGATACGTTAGAAAAACTTAATCGAGAAAGATAACAATTTGAAAGAGGGATGGGGATGGTCAAACTTGATCATGTTGTTTATTTCACGGAAAAGTCGCCTGATGAAATTGTCGCTGAACAAGAAAAGATGGGGTGGCATGCAGTAATCGGGGGAAGTCATGAAAAATGGGGAACGCATAATGCACTCATGTATGTGGAAAATGCGTATATTGAATGGCTTTCAGTTGAAAATAAAGACATTGCAGAGAAATCCGGTCATCAACTCGTTAATTTATTGTTGCGTGATGTTCCTAAAGGGGAAGCTTGGGGAACAATTTGTTTTTCTGCAGAAAATCTAAATGCTTTTGATACGCGCCTTCGTGCAGCTGGTTATGAGACCTCGGGCGTTATAGAAGCTGAAAGAAAGACGGTGACCGGCGATATCCGCAGGTGGAAAATGCTCTTCGTCGATCAACAGCCATCAGCAGATTTGCCGTTCCCATTCTTTATAGAATGGGAAAAAGATGATGAAGAGCGCTTCAATGAGCTGCGTGAAGACGGTACAATTTTGCCGGACAATGAAAAGCTGATCATTACGGAATGTGTTTTCAGTGTGAATGAGCCTGTCAAAGCTGCAGCTGAATGGTCGTCATTATTGTCGACTATACATTCAGAAAATAATATAGCGTTACCAAATGTCAACTTGAAGTTCATCGGCAAGGACCGAGAAGTGAAAGAGGAAAGACTAATAGAAGTCGTTATTGAGCATGTATAAGATAACATACTAGATTCCCTTCCGTTTGTTGCAAAAAACTGTATATGGTAAAATTAATATAGGTAAGTCGTTGAAGGGAGTCGTTTTCTTGGATATATTAGTCGAACGCGCAGTGCTTGTCGGTGTAAAAGTTCAAACAGATGATCATTTTGAATACTCGATGGAGGAACTGGGAAATCTTGCCGAAGCGATTGACGTGGAAGTCGTCGGTACCGTCGTTCAAAATATGGAGCGTGTCAATCCCTCTCATTATGTAGGGACGGGAAAAATAGGCGAAATTAGAAACTACTTTGAAGGAACCGATGCGAACTTAATCATATTCAATGATGAATTATCGCCTTCACAAATTCGAAATTTGGAAAATGGGCTGGAGTGCAAAGTCATCGACCGAACGATGCTGATCCTTGATATATTCGCGAGACGAGCTCGTTCCAGGGAGTCGAGAATGCAAGTAGATTTAGCGCAATTACAATATATGTTGCCTCGTTTAGTCGGACTGCGCGCGTCGTTAAGCAGACAAGGCGGCGGGACGGGCGGAGGTTTTCAAAACAAAGGTGCTGGTGAAACGAAGCTTGAGCTAGACCGAAGAGTGATTGAAGATCAAATTGCCAAATTGAAACGAGATTTGGAAAGTGTCGGAGCGCAACGGGAAACACAGCGAAAACAGCGCAGAAGAAGTGGTTTGCCTGTCGTATCACTCGTGGGTTATACGAATGCGGGAAAATCAACGCTTATGAACGGGCTGCTCGAAAAGATGAATGCGTCCGTAGAAAAACAAGTGTTTGAAAAAGATATGTTATTCGCGACATTGGATACATCCGTGAGGAATGTCAAGTTACCGGATAATAAGGAATTTCTATTAACCGATACAGTTGGTTTTGTTGGTAAACTACCGCATAGCTTGGTGAAGGCATTTCGTTCTACATTAGAAGAAGCGCGTGACGCGGATCTTCTGCTTCAAGTCGTTGATGTTTCGCATCCTGAATATCGGTTCATGATGGACGTCACCGATCAAACACTCAATGACGTCGGGGTCGAAAACGTACCGACCATAAACGTATTCAATAAATCGGATTTGGCTGAAGTGCATTATCCGCATGTGAGTGAAAATAATGTATGGTTATCGGCGAAAGAGGGACAAGGTCTCGATGAACTGGTCGATTTAATCAAGAAATATGTTTTCGATCAATACGTTACGTGTAAAGTGCTCATCCCATTTGACCGCGGAGATATCGTCGCGTATTTAAATGACAAAGCCAATGTGAAAAAAACGTCTTATGACGAAGATGGAACTGTCATGACCGTGGAAATGTTGAAGTATGACCGAGAACGTTTCGAAGAATTCGTGACCAGTTATTAATAAGCAAAAAATGCACCGCATGACCGGGGGGAGGTCAAATGCGGTGCATTCTTTTTTTGAGAAAGGGGGATGAACTTATACTGTCCAGAAAATCGAAACTTAAACTTTTTGGAATTGAATATTATGCAAATGTGCAAAAATCCCGTCTTTTTCAAGGAGTTCAGTATAAGTTCCATCTTCTGCGATCCCATCTTCCGTGACAACGATGACGCGGTCCGCATCGCGAATTGTCGCAAGTCTATGAGCGATAACGAGCGTCGTGCGATTTTCGGCGAGTTCATTAAGTGACTGTTGAATAATCCGCTCCGTTTCCGTATCAAGCGCAGACGTGGCTTCATCTAAAATGAGTATCGGAGGATTTTTCAAGAACATGCGCGCAATGGCAAGTCGTTGTTTTTGTCCGCCGGAAAGCTTTAATCCGCGTTCGCCAATTTGAGTTTCGTACCCATTTGGCAAGGAGGCGATATATTCCTCAAGATGCGCTTTACGCGCAGCCTCATAAACTTCTTCATCTGAAGCCTCTAAGTCTCCGTATGCAATATTTTCTTTAATGGTTCCCGTAAATAAGAAGACATCTTGCTGAACAATTCCGATTTGTGCTCGCAACGATTTTTGCGTCATTTCACGAACATCGATCCCGTCAATTGAAATGGATCCTTCATTCACATCATAAAATCTAGGGATTAACGAGCAAATCGTTGTTTTACCTGCGCCGGATGGGCCGACGAAAGCAACCGTTTGGCCCGCACGAATACTCAAGTTAACGTCCTTTAGAACAACTTTCGTGCTGTCGTAATTGAACGAAACATCTTTAAAGATGATATCGCCAGTTAAATGATTAACAGCAATTGCGTTGGGATGGTCCTCGATTTCAGGTTCTTGTTCGAGCAAATTGCGGAAACGGCGAAAACCAGCCATTCCTTTTGGATAAAGCTCGAGTAATGCACTGATTTTATCAACAGGTTTGATAAGGATGTTAACAAAAAGTATAAAACCGACGAGTTCACCATACGATAGTTTTCCGTTGAAAGAAAACCAAGCGCCAACCACGAGAACGACTAAGGTCATCAATCGGGTCATCATATACATGCTCGAATGCGTCCACGCCATCACTTTATAAGCAACTAGTTTAGCGATTCGAAAGTTGCCGTTATCCGTTTCAAAACGCGAGATTTCAAATTCTTCGTTCGTAAATGATTGAACTACGCGCGCACCCGAAACGCTATCTTCGACACGGGCGTTAACGTCTGCAATTTTCCCATACATATTTGTCCACGCCTGATTCATTTTAATATTACAGAATGTAACAAGCACCACGAGGAGCGGAACGATAACGATTGCAATGATGGCGAGTTCCGGATTGATATTGTACATAAGAATAAATGCTCCGACGAGCGTCATGATCGCGATAAACAGATCCTCGGGACCATGGTGTGCAAGTTCTCCTATATCAAATAAATCATTCGTAATTCGACTCATGATATGTCCAGTTTTCGTATTATCAAAAAATCTGAACGATTGCCGTTGTACATGGTTGAAAAGTTGTTGACGCATATCCGTTTCAATATTAATACCCAGTTTATGACCGAGATAACTGACGATATATTGAAGGAAAGTACTTAATAAATAGACCAGTAGTAATAAAATACTAACCGTTACGATTTTTCCCCAATCGCCACCAGGAAGCAAGACGTCAATAAACCACTGAACCGCCAATGGAAATGCAAGTTCGAGCAAAGCGACGAATACGGCACTCGAAAAGTCTATGATAAATAGCCTTTTATGGGGTTTATAATAAGAAAAGAATTGTTTTAACATAAAGTATTTATTCCTCCTTCACTAAAAGATAGTATAGCGGATTCTGCCATTTAAAACGACATTTAGATTCGATATACGAAATATATTTGTACATAATATGCGCTTCTTTTTTGTATACTTTTCTCATATAGTCCATAGAAATCCAATTGATAATCATTTTCATTTATTATTGACATCGATTTAACCGGTGCTATAATTGAGATTAAGTCTAATTGATAATGGTTTTCAGTGCAATATTCTCAATTAGATTTAAATAATCGATATCGAGGCTGCTCATGAAGAAACGTTATTTGATAGTTGCATTAATAGGCCTTTCCTTCCTTTCGTTATTTGTAGGAGTCAGCCATATAACTCCGATGAGTCTGCTAGATTTCAAATCGGAAGAAACGGAAATATTCTTGATTAGCCGTTTGCCAAGACTCGTCGCAATCATTCTAGCAGGTGCTGGTATGAGTATTTCGGGACTAATTATGCAACAGCTAAGCAGAAATAAATTTGTTTCACCGACGACTGCTGGTACGCTCGACGCAACAAAGCTTGGAATCCTCGTTTCAATGCTCTTGTTCGCGAACGCATCAACAATTGAAAAGATGATTGTCGCATTTGCATTTGCGCTTGCCGGCACGCTTTTGTTTATGCAAATTCTTGATCGAATAAAGTTCAAGGACGCGATTTTCATACCGCTAGTAGGGCTTATGTTTGGGAGTATACTGTCATCTGTAACGACGTTTTTAGCTTATCGGGCGGACGTTATTCAAAATATGTCAGCGTGGTTGCAAGGCGATTTTTCTATGATAATGAAAGGGCGTTTTGAGCTTCTCTACATAAGTATTCCGGTTATTCTAATTGCTTATCTCTTTGCAAACCGATTTACGGTTGCGGGAATGGGAGAAGATTTCTCTAAAAACCTCGGGCTTGCTTATCGGCGAGTCGTAAATATCGGTCTTATACTTGTTGCGCTTATTACGACAACTGTCGTTTTAACAGTTGGGATGATTCCTTTTTTAGGTTTAATAATCCCAAATATCATTTCAATCTTTAAAGGCGATCACTTGCAAAAGACTTTGCCGCATACTGCGCTACTTGGAGCGATATTTCTCCTTATTTGCGATATTTTGGGTCGAGTTCTCATTTATCCTTATGAAATCTCAATTAGTTTAATGGTAGGCGTCATTGGAAGCGGTATCTTCCTCTACTTGTTGTTTAGGAGGAAATCGTATGCGTAATTCAACAAAAATGATTATTCTCGGTGCATTTGCCGTACTTTTCTGCAGTCTTTACTTATTTCAAGGATTAAACGGAAGTTTCGATTATGCATTGCCGCGCCGCGGAATCAAAGTGCTAGCTATGGTATTAACAGGCGTCGCGATTGCCTATTCGACAGTTATTTTCCAAACGATTACACATAATCGGATTTTAACACCGAGCATTATGGGGTTCGATTCGCTTTATTTACTCTTGCAGACAGTTGGAATCTTCTTTCTCGGCTCATCGCATGTGACGATTGTCAACAAACACGTGAATTTCATTTTATCCGTATCGGCAATGATCGTGTTTGCGCTCCTGTTGTATCAGTTTTTATTTAAATCAGGGAAGAGACCAATCTATTTCCTGTTGCTTGTCGGAATTATCGTTGGAACATTCTTTGGTAGCATCTCAACATTTTTGCAAGTCCTTATTGATCCGAATGAGTTTTTGCGGGTGCAAGACAAAATGTTCGCGAGCTTCAACAATGTTAGTGGAGACCTTGTCTGGTGGGCGCTTGCCATTATTGTTATCTCAATGATTATCGGCTGGAGATCGATAAATGACCTTGATGTTTTGTCGCTAGGGAGAGACACTGCCATCAACTTGGGCGTATCATACGATAAAGTTGTTAAAAAGACGCTCATCATTTCTTCGGTGTTAATCGCTGTTTCAACAGCGCTCGTTGGACCGATTACTTTTTTTGGACTCATCGTTGCAAATTTATCTTATCAATTCTTTAAAACATATAAGCATTCTGTTCTCATTATCGGCGCGTCGCTTATGAGTGTTTTCGCTCTCGTTGGCGGGCAATGGGTTGTGGAACGCGTATTTACGTTCTCGACGACGTTAAGTGTCATCATCAACTTCGTCGGCGGCATTTACTTCATTTACTTATTATTAAAGGAGAGTCGATCTACATGATTCAAGTCCGTGAGCTAACGAAGTTTTACGGTAAAAAAGCGGTCGTCGAAAATGTTAGCGTGAATATACATCCCGGAAAAATCACTTCATTCATCGGGCCGAATGGTGCTGGAAAGTCAACGCTCCTTTCGATGGTAAGCCGCCTTCTCGATGCGGACACGGGAGAGGTGCTTGTCGATAAAAAAGACGTAAAAAAAATGAAGTCGAATGATTTTTCGAAACGAGTTTCGATTTTAAAACAATCAAATTTCATGAATGTCCGTTTAACAATTCGCGAGCTCGTATCTTTCGGCAGGTATCCATATTCTAGAGGTCGTTTAAACGCAGAAGATATTCGTATCATCGATCAAGCCCTCGATTATATGGATTTAATGGGCATGCAAGATAGTTATTTGGAAGAACTCTCTGGCGGTCAACGTCAACGCGCATTTATCGCGATGGTTATTGCACAAGACACTGATTATATTTTATTGGATGAACCACTTAATAACTTGGATATGAAACATTCGGTACAAATTATGAAGATTTTGCGCAGACTTGTTGATGATCTTGGAAAAACAGTCATCATCGTTTTGCATGATATTAACTTTGCATCTGTATACTCTGATCGAATCGTTGCACTTAAAGATGGCCGCGTCGTTAAAGATGGACCGACCGATGATATTATTAACTCGGATTCATTGAAAGAAATATACGACATGGATATCCCGATTAAACAATTAAGCAACTGCCGTATTTGCGTTTATTTCAACTCATAAAATAAAGGATGGGAACAAATGATGAAAAAATTATCTATAGCAGTTATGATGTTTGCATTAATGGCTTTTCTTGTGGCATGTGGAACTGATACCAAAAAACCTGAAACATCCGGTTCGACAGGTGAGAAAGCTGACAGTGAAGTTGTTGAAGTTACTCATGAACTCGATAAAGAGCCAGTAGAAGTGAAAAAAAATCCTGAAACAGTTGTTGTGTTTGATTTTGGCATACTTGATACGCTAGACGAACTTGGTGTTGAAATCGCGGGCCTACCGCAAGCAAACGTTCCTGGTTACCTGTCCAAATTTGAAGATGCAAAATATAAAAACCTTGGCAGCTTGAAAGAGCCTGATTTTGAAGCGATCCATGCGATGAAACCAGATGTAATTTTCATCTCTGGACGTCAGGCAGATCTTTACAAAGAATTTAGTGAAATTGCCCCTACTGTTTACGTCGGTTTAGATACGGCGCACTATATGGATTCATTTAAAGAGAATATGGATCTTGTCGCTAAAATATTTGATAAAGAAGATGGAATGAAAACAGAATTAGCCGAAATTGACGAGCAAATTGCTACGATTAAAGAAAAAACTTCAAATGTCGATGAAAAAGCATTGATTGTTCTTGGAAGCGAAGGGAAAGTAAGTGCTTACGGACCTAATTCACGTTTCGGTTTAATTCATGATGTGTTTGGTTTCAAGGCTGCTGATGAAAAAATTGAAGTATCTACGCACGGTCAAAATGTTACGTTTGAATATATTGTGGAAACAAATCCAGATATTCTTTTCGTAGTAGATCGTGATGCCGCGGTCGGTACGGAATCGAGCGTAAAAGATTCAATTGAGAATGACCTTGTCAAGAAAATAAATGCTTATAAAAATGATAAAATAATTTATTTAAACGCTGACTACTGGTACTTATCAGGCGGGGGTCTTCAGTCAATGAAAGAAATGATTAGCGAGATGGAAGAAGCATTTTAATTTTAGAAAAACATGAGAATCGGTCTTCTATAGGCCGATTCTTTTTTGTCTTACAAATTAATCATTGAGAGAATTATTTAAAGTTTTGCACATGGGAAACTCTTGGCATACAATAGCATTAACGAAAACTTAGAAAGAAGATGTGTGTATGGATGGAAGTATAATTTTTGCATTTGCGTTAACCCTATTTGCAGGCTTGGCGACTGGTATTGGAAGTTTGCTTGCCTTTTTTACAAAGCGGACGAATACCAAGTTTTTATCGGTGGCTCTCGGATTTTCAGCCGGTGTGATGATTTACGTTTCATTGGTGGAAATCTTCTTTAAGGCGAAAGCTGAGTTAGTACTCGAACTCGGCGCGAAAAATGGATATTGGATGACACTTGCCGGGTTTTTCGGAGGTATGCTGTTAATCGCACTTATTGATCACTTTATTCCAGCTATCGGAAATCCGCATGATGTGAAAAGCGTTGAGGATGTCAATGAAGGCCCGACGAATGCCGAGTATGCCAAATTGAAGAAAATGGGCTTGTTCACTGCGTTAGCGATTGCGATTCATAATTTTCCGGAGGGCATTGCGACGTTTACTTCAGCCTTGCAAGATCCTACGCTCGGTATAGCGATTGCCATTGCAGTTGCCATTCACAACATCCCCGAAGGAATTGCCGTCGCGATTCCAATTTACTATGCAACGGGTAATCGAATGCAAGCGTTCAAGTTGTCATTCCTCTCAGGATTGGCTGAACCTGTCGGTGCCATTGTGGCTTATCTTATTCTCATGCCGTATTTGAACGGGGTCATGTTCGGCGTAATTTTTGCAGCTGTCGCAGGGATTATGGTTTTCATTTCAATTGATGAACTACTGCCCGCCGCCAAAAAATACGACGAAGCCCATTCGTCGATTTACGGAATGATGGCCGGCATGGCGGTTATGGCCGTAAGTCTTGTATTGATCGTGTGAAAAACGAGAGCGCTGAAATCAGTGCTCTCAAAAAAACCTTTGTGTTTGATTAAGAAGTGAAGTATAATGACATGTGTCATGACACATGAATATGAACACGGGGAGTAGAGAATTTTGAAGCAGAAGAAAAAAGAAATATCACGGAATCGCTTGCTTGGACTGGCTGGAACAGGTTGGATGTTCGACGCGATGGACGTTGGAATTTTATCATTCGTTATCGCAGCAGTTGCGCTCGAATGGAATTTATCATCGGTTGAAATGGGTTGGATCGGTAGCGTGAACTCAATCGGAATGGCAGTAGGCGCATTCGGATTTGGATTGTTAGCGGATCGAATCGGTCGAAAGAATGTATTTATGATAACACTTGTCTTGTTCTCGGTCGCGAGCGGTTTGTCAGCATTAACGATGACGCTTACTGCTTTTTTAATTTTACGTTTCTTTGTTGGGGCCGGCCTAGGCGGGGAACTGCCAGTGGCATCGACGCTTGTATCTGAGAGTGTAGATGCGAAAGAACGTGGACGAGTTGTTGTGTTACTTGAAAGTTTTTGGGCGGCAGGATGGTTGCTCGCTGCGCTGATCGCTTATTTCGTTATTCCCTCGTTTGGTTGGAGAGTCGCCTTGATAATTACTGCACTACCAGCATTTTATGCGATTTATCTTCGAAGAAACTTACCGGACTCACCGAAGTATGTGGAAGACGGGAAACCGAAGCAATCTGCCGGTGCGAAGATGAAGCTGCTCTTGTCGAAAAAATATGCGAAGCGCACGGTGATGCTATGGATTGTTTGGTTCATGGTTGTGTTCTCGTATTACGGAATGTTCCTTTGGTTGCCGAGTGTGATGGTGATGAAAGGTTTCAGTATGATTAAAAGTTTTGGCTATGTACTTTTGATGACGCTCGCGCAGTTGCCGGGTTATTTTACAGCGGCTTGGTTAATCGAAAGAGTCGGGCGAAAATTTGTATTGGCAACGTATCTTCTTGGAACAGCTACAAGTGCTTACATATTTGGAAATGCGGAAACACTTGGCTTGTTACTCGTTTCAGGTGCGCTGTTATCATTCTTTAACTTAGGAGCATGGGGTGCATTATATGCGTATTCACCAGAACAATATCCGACATCTATTCGCGCGACAGGTTCAGGAATGGCCGCAGCAGTCGGTCGAATCGGCGGTATTTTCGGCCCGCTCCTCGTAGGTTCATTATTGGCGGCGGGATACGGTTTCGGCCTGATCTTCGGGATTTTCTGCGGAGCCATCATCATCGGCGTCCTGGCGGTTGTTTTCCTAGGAACAGAGACGAAGCAATTGGAGTTGGAATAAAACACACTTGGTGCTTGAACGATTAATTGTTCAAGCACTTTTTTCATGCTCCAAATCCTCGGCGAAAAAACTGAAAATCTCGGTGCGAGAATAAATCTATGAGCAACGAGAATAAACCGAGTAGCAACGAGCATAACTGGAAGCGCACCGAGAACAACGCCACCCGTAACGAGAATAAACGCACTGTACCCCCGTTATAATGAAACTTCTCCCCGAATCAATACGTATAATGAATAAAAGCTGGGGGAGGAATTAACAATGGCTGTAAGAAATTTCCTCGTTAACTTAACGCCGACTGAAGCGATGGAAACGATTAAAGATTGGGTTCTCGGGAGAAGTGTGAGTGGTACACTTGTCGATCAATATGAAAGAACTGTAGATGATAAAATAGTAATTGTTATTATTCTAGAGAAATTTTATATGCGCACGAATAATCGGGCATCGCTTACGGTGACCATCGATAATTTCGATGGCGAGACCAATGTGCGCGCAGTGGCTGCGGGTACGTCTGAAGGCCTCGTGATGCGTTTTGACTGGGGCGCAGGTAAGAACTTTTCCAACAGTGTAGAAAATGCGCTAAATCCGTTCATAATCTAAGAAGTCTAGAGCCTTTCCTTTAGTGGAGAGGTTATTTTTGTTACAGTAAAACAAAGGAAAGGGGTGTTTCAATGTTCCGCATACCAGAATCGATTGCACAACTTGGAAAAGACCGCATCAAAGGGTTCCCGGTAGAAGGGTTTATTTACGGTGAAGGTCCGAGAAATCCCGAACTGATGCTGATCGGCGAAGCACCCGGCGAGTTCGAACTCGTGGACGGAATCCCGTTTATTGGCCGTGCCGGCAAAGAATTGATGAAATCGCTAGCTACGATTGGTTTATCGAGGGAAGATGTTTACATTACCAGTGCTGTGCGGAGTCGACCGTATAGATGGGGAACGAAAAGAGAGCGTGATGGCACGTTAACGGAGCGGAAATATAACCGGCCGCCCACGCAAAAAGAAATTTTGGCACACGCGCCTGTACTCGATTATGAATTATTGACGGTTAAACCGAAGTTAATTGTCACGCTAGGCAATGTCGGGTTGCAACGTTTATTAGGAAAAGATACGAAAGTCACCGAATTGCATGGACAACTGTTAGAGAGACCAATACAGTATTTAAAGGAACTAGACGATACAAAATTTAATTGGACGAGTGAAACATATACAATCGTCCCGACTTTTCATCCGGCATCCATATTTTATCGTCCTTCACATCGACCATCACTAGATGCAGACTGGTTGGAAATCGGACGCATACTCAGTAACATTTCAAACACATAGAGAATCGCACTCCAAAGGGGAAGAGTCATGAATGGTAGAACAAATTAAAGATAATAAAAAATCCTCGACAAAGGACTTTTTCGCTTTATTAAAAAAGCTGAAATGGCCAATTGGCGTTACCGTCGTCGCACTCATTCTTTCATTGATGACGACGATTGCGGGGCTAGTCATTCCGCTTATCACGAAAACGCTTGTAGATACGTTGGCTGATGCATTATTTAATTGGAAAACGGCTGCTTTTTTGTTTGTGATTTTTATCGTGCAAGCACTGACCGGCGGCGTTTCTCATTATCTATTGACATATATAGGAGAAACGGTTGTCGCGGATCTGCGCGGGAAGTTGTGGAATAAAGTGCTCCGTCTACCGGTTTCGTATTATGATGCGAATGAAACCGGCGAAACGATGAGCCGGATTACACAAGACACGACAACGCTGAAGGAATTAGTGACGAATCATCTCGTGACCTTTGTATCTGGCGTCATATCGATTGTTGGATCGATTATTATATTGTTTTTTCTATCCTGGCAAATGACATTGATTATGCTGATCAGTATTCCGATCAGCATGGCTATTATCATTCCGCTCGGTCGCATAATGCATAAAGTTGCGAAGGCTACACAAGCAGAAATGGCAAGGTTTTCAGGTCATTTAGGTCGTGTTCTCGGCGATATAAGACTTGTAAAGGCATCCCGTGCGGAGAAGACGGAAGCGGAGCAAGGCCAAAAAGCAATTCGCTCATTATTTGGATTTGGTTTGAAAGAAGCAAAAATACAAGCTGTCATATCCCCCATCATGACGTTAACGATGATGAGTATTCTAGTCGTTATATTAGGATACGGCGGCTCTCAGGTATCACGAGGAATTTTATCGGCTGGCACGCTCGTTGCCATTATCTTTTTCATGTTTCAGATTATCGTGCCGTTCGCGCAGATGGCATCGTTTTTCACTTCATTCCAAAAAGCGGTTGGGGCTACGGAACGCATTCAATATATTATTGAAATGCAAAGTGAAGTTTCGACGGGGAGTCAAGTTGTTCCTGAAGGAATCATTAAATTTGAAGATGTCCATTTTTCTTATGAACCTGGAAAGGAAATTCTTAGCGGAATCTCTTTTGAGGCCAATCCCGGAACGGTAACCGCTTTGGTAGGGCCGAGCGGAGGAGGCAAGACGACGGTATTTTCATTGTTGGAGAGGTTTTATACGCCGACAAGTGGGGAAGTTTCAATAGGAGGTAAATCGATTCATACGATCGCTCTGTCCGAGTGGCGCGGTAAAATTGGGTATGTTTCGCAGGAAAGCCCTTTACTTAGTGGTTCAATCATGGATAATATCGCATATGGACTTGATTTAAGACCGACGACTGAAGAAGTGAGGCGTGCTGCAGAAGCGGCGAATGCAGTCAATTTCATCGAAGAGATGCCTGAACAGTTCGAAACGCTTGTCGGCGAACGCGGAATGAAATTATCGGGTGGGCAGCGCCAGCGCATCGCGATTGCTAGAGCGTTACTTTACAACCCTGAAATATTACTTCTCGATGAAGCCACGTCGAATTTAGACAGTGGTTCAGAAACTCATGTTCAAGAGGCGCTCGTTCGTCTCATGGAAGGGCGAACAACGCTCATTATCGCACATAGATTGGCGACGGTCATTCATGCGGATCAGTTAATCTTTCTGGAAAAAGGAAAGGTTACTGGCATAGGAAAACATGAGGAGCTCATTGCAACACATGATTTGTACCGCGAATTTGCACAAGGACAGGGACTATCCTGAAGATAGTACTATAGGAGTGAAGACGTGATTCGATTTGACAACGTAACAAAAGTGTTTCCAGATGGAACGAAAGCTTTAAACGGGGTTACAGTAACAATCCCGACTCATAAATTAACCGCGATTATAGGTCCGAGCGGTTGTGGGAAAACGACGCTCATGCGGATGATCAATAGACTAGAACTTCCGACATCGGGCGAGATATTCATCGATGAACAGGCTGTTTCCGAAAGAGATGAAGTCGAACTCCGGCGTTCGATCGGCTATGTAATTCAACGGATCGGCTTGATTCCTCATATGACAATTGAAGAAAATATTGCGATAGTCCCCGAAATGTTGGGATGGGATGAGAGTCGGATTACGGCTAGAGTTGATGAATTGCTTGAATTGGTCGATTTGGATTCGAAAACATATAGAAGTCGCTACCCGTTTGAATTATCTGGAGGTCAACAACAGAGAGTCGGGGTAAGTCGGGCATTAGCAAGCGATCCCAATATTATTTTGATGGACGAGCCTTTTTCCGCGCTGGACCCGATTAGCCGCGAGCAACTTCAAGTGGAGTTACGTAAACTCCAAAAGAAAATAAAGAAAACGATTGTGTTTGTCACGCATGATATGGATGAAGCGTTAGAAATCGCTGATGAAATCATCATTATGCGTGAAGGTCAAATTGAACAAATGGCAACGCCTGATGAATTAATCGAACATCAAGCAACGGATTTTGTACGTGATTTCATCGGTCAAGATCGAATTGCGCGTAGACGGGATTTTGCACAGAGAACACTCGAGGAATTCGACGAGCTATTGGATGAAACCTGGGTAGGCGATTACGCGGAAGCCAGCTCGATGATAACGGTCCAAGAAGCAATTGATTTACTTGCCGATAATTCAAATAAACGAATTGCTGTTAAGCGCAATGACCTTATTATAGGATATCTCGGACATCACACTCTTTTGAAGGCGGCCATGAAAGACCGGGAAGGGGAGCTTTCGGTATGAGTAATTTCCTTGAGACGATTAGCAGCCGTTCAGATTTAATAACGGAAGCATTTTTTCAACATATCTATTTATCTTTTGTAGCGCTCGCTATCGGAATTCTAATCGCGCTTCCCGCTGGAATCCTGGTTGCCAGGTATCACCGTTTTGCGGAGCCGATTATCGGCGTGACCGCAGTTTTACAAACCATACCGAGTTTAGCTTTATTCGGATTTTTAGTGCCGCTAATCGGAATAGGATCAAAAACAGCACTTATTGCACTCGTTATTTACGCTTTATTACCAATTGTTCGCAATACATATGCCGGTTTGACTAGCGCAGATGAATCGATTATCGAAGCCGGTCGTGGAATGGGGATGACCCCGAATCAAATATTGAAAAAGATTGAACTGCCGATCGCATTGCCGGTCATTATGGCTGGGATTCGAACAGCTACCGTTTTGACGGTCGGCATCGCAACGCTCGCAACATTTGTGGGAGCAGGCGGATTAGGGGATGTCATTTACAGAGGACTTCAATCGTATAACAACGCTTTAGTTCTTGCAGGTGCGCTGCCTGTAGCGCTACTTGCAATCATGTTCGATTTAGTCTTGAAATGGGTGGAGAAGAGAGTAACACCTAAAGGTATCAACAATCAATAGGATGGGGGAATTCATGTGAAGAAAATTATGGGAGTTATCGTCCTTTCACTAGCACTTTTGCTTAGCGCTTGTGGTTCGAAAGATGAGATAGTGATCGGTGGAAAGCCGTGGACAGAACAATATATCTTGCCTCATATATTAGGTCTCTATATTGAATCTGAAACGGATTACAAGGTGAGATATGAAGATGGTCTAGGTGAAATAGGGATACTGACGCCTGCCATTGAAAAAGGCGAGATCGATTTATACGTCGAGTATACGGGGTCAGGCCTTAAAGATGTATTAAAGGAAGAGTCGGAGGCTGGCGAGAGTTCCGAAAGCGTATTTGATCGTGTGAAAAAGGGTTACGAAGACAAGTTCGCTGTTACATGGTTGGAGCCGCTCGGATTTGAAAATGGATATACATTAGCCTACACAAAAGAAAAATCCTACGATTCAGCCACATATTCAGAGCTAGCTGAGAAGTCGTCAAAAGAAGATATGGTATTCGGCGCGCCACACGCTTTTTACGAGCGTAAAGGTGACGGGTATGATGATTTTGTCAATGCGTACCCATTTAAGTTTGCAGATGCCAAGAGTTTAGATCCAAATGTGATGTATGAAGCGGTGAAGAACGGCGATGTCGATGTGATTCCAGCGTTTACAACGGATAGCAGAATTCAACTTTTCGACTTGGCAACGACAGAAGATGACTTAGGGTTTTTCCCGAAATACGACGCAGCACCAGTCGTTCGTCAAGACACGCTGGAAAAGTTCCCGGAGCTAGAAAAAGTACTTAACAGCTTAGCAGGGAAAATCACAGAAGAAGATATGTTGAAAATGAATTCCCGTGTGGATTTGGATAAAAAGAAGCCAGAAGATGTGGCGAGGGATTTTCTGATTGAAAAAGGTTTGATTGAGGAATAGGTATCAGTGTTTTCTAAAAAGCGAGTACTTGGAAGAGTTTGTTATTCGAGTACTTGTTTTTATTTGTATTGTAGACTTCCGTTTCAGCGTGTATCGGAATCTGTGTAGGCATAAAATCCCAACTTGCAAGCAAAATCATTTTAGTGCAAGCAAATTACAACGCAACAAAAAAAGTCGCCTACCCTAGACGACTTTTCCAATAATTAAACAGGAAACCGCGCTTCATTCTTCTCAATCTTTTTCCGAGCTTCCTCTTTCAAATCAATCCCAAGTAAATCTGCAAACTGCAACAAATAAATAAAGACGTCTGCCGCTTCTTCAGCAATTTCCTGCTTGTTAGTAGCAAGCGCATCTTCTGCTGATTGCCATTGAAAATGTTCAAGTAGCTCGCTGGCTTCGAGTGAGATGGATATGGCGAGATTTCGTGCATCATGATTCCCGTCCCAGTTGCGCGCCTTGGTAAATTGTATAATATCCTTTTGCAGTCGTTCCACGAAGACCCCACCCGCATTTCTTTTTTCTTAATTATACCGTGTTAGTAAAACAAATTGAAGGGAATAATAGCAAATGGAAGGGGGCGATTATATATGTATAAACCAGTCGATAAATCATTTTTCGAGTCACCCGGATTAGAACTTGCAAAGCAATTATTAGGACAATATATCGTCCACGAACAACCTTCAGGCCTGTTGGTAGGAAGAATAGTTGAAACTGAAGCTTACCAAGGGCCGGAAGATCAAGCTGCCCACAGTTTTAACAATCGAAGAACAAAAAGAACGGAAATCATGTTTGGCAGTCCGGGACTCGTCTATACCTACCAAATGCATACCCATACACTTATCAATGTCGTTGCCGGTCCAGTCGGCACGCCGCACGCAATTCTTATCCGCGCTGTTGAACCGGTTCTCGGTCATGAAGTAATGAGGAAAAATCGCGGTGAACATATGAGAGAGATCGATTGGACGAATGGTCCGGGTAAATTGACAAAAGCCATGAACATCTCCATGGACTATTACGGCCACCATTGGTCACACGAACCGCTTTTCATTGCCGAAGGGAAGAAGGTCGAGGAAATCGTTGCCGGGCCGAGAGTCGGGATCGGGAATTCTGGGGAAGCGGTCCATTACCCTTGGCGTTTTCATGAAAAAGATAATCCATTTGTTTCGAAATACCGCTAAGTTTTCTTATATAAAAATAGGGTAAACAAGTAGTATAACGAACAAAGGAGTGTCTCAATTACATGGCTAAAATCGCAACATTAATCACAAATGAATTCGAAGACTCGGAGTTCACAGTGCCGAAACAAGCATTTAAAGACGCTGGTCATGAAGTCGTAACAATTGAAAAGGAATCAGGCGTGGAGATTACTGGGAAAAAAGGTGAGTCGCTCAAAGTAGATCACGGCATCGATGATGTGAAACCTGAAGATTTCGATGCATTACTTTTACCTGGCGGATTTTCACCAGATATTTTGCGTGCAGATGATCGCTTTGTAGAATTTACAAAGGCGTTCATGGATGATAAAAAACCCGTATTCGCAATTTGCCACGGTCCTCAGTTATTAATTTCGGCCAAATCGCTCGAAGGAAGACATGCAACAGGATACAAATCCATTAAAGTCGATATGGAATACGCGGGCGCCCACTATTTAGATCAAGAAGTCGTCGTTTGCCAAAACCAACTCGTAACAAGCCGAACCCCCGATGATTTGCCCGCGTTCAACCGTGAGTCGCTAAAATTACTAGAAAAATAACAATTTCAAAAAATAATAATTACCAGTAGAAGGTCAGGAAACTGGCCTTCTTTCAGTTTGAATAAACCCCTTAGATATGATAAATTGTAGAAGTGTCAACTGAAATTAACTACTAAACTTTAATCAAATTAATTTATAAAGAATATCAATAGTCTAGGGGGGGAATTATGCTTCATTATCGAACTTACGAAGTTGGCCAAGATGCGCCGTGGGTTACTTTTGTGCACGGGGCAGGCGGGAGCTCTTCGACTTGGTTTAAACAAATTCGTGAATTTAGAAAAGAACATAACGTCCTTCTTATCGATTTGCGCGGACATGGAAAATCGGAAGGTGGTCGCTGGAAAAAAGGCGACACTTTTTTAGATATTTCAAGAGAAGTCATCGATGTTTTAGATGAATTGAATGTAGAAAAAACGCATGTTATCGGCATGTCGCTCGGCACGATTGTTGCCCAAACGATGGCAGATAATTATCCCGAACGTGTAAAGTCACTTATCCTCGGCGGCGCGATTATCCGTTTTGATATTCGAACGAAACTACTGTTATGGATTGGCCGTGCTACAAAGCGCTTCGTGCCTTATATGTTCCTCTATAAATTATTCGCCTATATTATCATGCCGCGAAAGCAACATGAAGAATCCCGTCTAGCTTTTGTCAATGAAGCGAAAAAAATGTATCAGAAAGAATTCATTAAATGGTTCTCTCTAACGAAGCTCATCAATCCTTATTTAACCCGTCTTCAGACTTCAACAACAGACATTCCGACACTTTTCCTCATGGGAGACGAAGATTACTTATTCATCCCGCCGATTGAAGAAGCGATTCGGAAAAGCGACGCATTTGAATTTATCAAGATTAAAAACAGCGGGCATGTATGCAATATTGATCAGCCTGAAATCTTCAACAAAATATCCATTGACTATATTGCAAAAATCGAACAAAAAAAAGCCGTTCTTCAATGATGAGGAACGGCTTTTGAGATTTCACGTCTAGCTCCAGGCGCCAGCCCCTCGGGTCATAAGCAATCGAGCTATAAAGAAGAATTGAACTGCATTCTTCCCTGGCAAAGAGCGCCACGTCGCTCGATTGCTTATGCCTGTCGGGGCTAGACGGGCGCCTTGCGCTTTTGTTCTTAAGCATTTACGAGTTCTAATTGTACAGCTGGACCGAAGAATTCGAATTGGACTTTCTCTTCCGGAATTCCAAGGTCATGTAAACTGCTAATGACAGCTTGCATGAATGGAACCGGTCCGCACACATAAATATCGCTGCCTTCAAGCACATGTTCAGCTAGGAATTCACGCGTGATGAAGCCATCTCCTTCTTCTGAATAAAGAGCATCGTACGCTGAATCCGGCATAGATGCATTTAATTCGACTAAGCGCTCATGGAATGCTTGGTGTTTTCGTGTTCGTGCCGAATGAAGAAACGCGACAGGACGTTCCGGCGAATCTTTCGCAATTGTTTCAAACATGCTCATCATTGGGGTAATGCCAACACCGCCGCTTATGAGCGTGACAGGTGCCGTATTCTCAGTATCTAGATAAAAATCGCCGGCTGGTACGCTAACTTCGATTGTATCTCCAATGTTTACATGGTTATGAAGGAAAACAGATACTTTCCCGTATGGCTCAATTTCATCTTCACGTTTAACTGAAATTCGGTAAACATCGCCAGTTGATGCTTGGGAAAGGCTATATTGACGATTAAATGTATTATTTTCGCCCGGGATATTAACCCGAACAGTCAGGTATTGACCCGGTTTGTAAGCAGGAAGTTTTTTGCCGTCCGCTGCTTCTAAGTAAAATGAAGTAATGACTTCGCTTTCAACGACCTTATTGACAATCGTGAAGTCCTTAAATGTTCTCCAACCGCCGTCAAGTTGTTCTGCTTCGTCATACATTTCTTTTTCGATTCCGATAAAGGCATCTGCAATTACGCCGTATGCTTCTCCCCATGCCTCGATAATTTCAGGTGTAGCGGCATCTCCGAGAACTTCTTTTATCGCGCCCAATAGGTGATGGCCAACTATCGGATACTGATCTTCTGTAATCCCGAGTGATTTATGCTTGTGCGCAATTTGAACAACCGCTGGTAAAATGGCACCGAGATTGTCGATATTTGCTGCAGCTGCATAAACCGCATTGGCTAAAGCCGTTTGTTGACGTCCTTGTGATTGATTAACGTGATTGAATACATTTAAAAGCTCCGGGTGGGCTTCGAACATATTTTTATAAAAGACAGTTGTTATCGCTTTTCCATGTTGTTCCAGCACGGGAACAGTAGATTTAATAATGTTAATCGTTTCTTGTGATAGCATATTAACACGTCCTTTTAGTTTTAGTTAATAAATTAAGAATAACGCAGACAAAAATTAAAAGCTATATAAAATATATAACTTTAGAATTGGTTGCTATTTTGGTCACATTTCTTTCACGTGACTGACACAAAAGGTATAATGGGGTAGGAAAGAGCGGTGAAACAAAAGATGCGTTTAACGATGTACACGGATTTTTCCCTGCGTGTTCTTTTATATATAGGCATTAAAGGTAAAGATGAGTTATCAACTGTTCAAGAAATATCAGATGCTTATGGAATTTCAAAAAATCATCTAACGAAAGTCGCCCACGAATTGGGCAAGCATGGTTTAATTGAAACTGTGCGTGGTCGCGGTGGGGGCATTCGATTAAATATGGAACCGAGCGATATAAATATCGGTGAGGTTGTACGAAAAACTGAGGATGATTTTCATCTTGTCGAGTGTTTTAATTGCGAGTTGAATAAATGCGTGATTACGCCCGCTTGCAGATTAAAAGGTGTGTTGCATGAAGCGCTCGCTGCTTATTTTAAAGTGCTAGATAGTTACACATTGGCAGACTTCGTGGAAAATAATGATGGACTTAGAGCGATTCTTTTCAATGAAAGAGTGCAGAATATATCTGTAGGTAAAAATATCACTCTACAGGATACCTCATTGTGATAATATATATGTGACGATAGATAATCAGGAGGAATTACTTCATGGAAAAAGTGTTAGTTTTTGGACATAAAAACCCGGATACGGATTCAATCACTTCAGCGATTACTTATGCATACCTTAAAAAACAATTGGGCATGAATGCAGAAGCGGTTCGCCTTGGCGAGGTTACAGGCGAGACGGCTTATGCACTCGAGCATTTTGGCTTTGAAGCACCGCGTTTAATCAAACAAGCGGCCCCCGAAGCGTCAAAAGTAATATTAGTTGATCATAATGAAAAACAACAAAGCGTGGACGATCTTGACGAAGTTCAAGTCATTGAAGTTGTCGATCACCACCGCATTGCAAACTTTGAAACGAGTGATCCGCTCTATTACCGCGCTGAACCAGTAGGTTGCACAGCTACGATTTTGAATAAATTATTTAAAGAAAACGGCGTGGAAGTGCCTAAAAATATCGCAGGACTTATGCTTTCTGCATTAATATCAGATTCACTATTGTTTAAATCGCCTACATTTACAGAAGAAGATCGTTTAGCAGTGGAAGAATTAACGGCAATCGCAGAGGTTGACGCGGAAGCATACGGTCTTGAAATGCTGAAAGCCGGCGCTGACCTAAGTGATAAAACAATCGCAGATCTCATTTCGCTAGACGCCAAGGAATTCACATTGGAAGACGGCTTGAAAATCGAAATTGCGCAAGTGAATGCAGTTGATATTGAAGAAGTCATGGAAAAACAACCAGAGTTGGAAGCGGCAATCGATGCGGTAATCGCGGCGAAAGATCTTGGATTATTCTTATTTGTCGTAACCGATATCATCAACAACGATTCCATCGTCCTAGCACTAGGCAAGGAAGCAAACCGCGCATGCGCAGCATTTAATGTCTCGCCAATAAATAACACAGCGACATTAAAAGGCGTCGTGTCACGGAAGAAGCAAATTGTTCCAGTATTGACGGATGCATTGAAATAAGAAAATACCGAATTAGAAAAGAGACAACCATTCCCACAATCGGTTGTCTCTTTTCCTATTTTAATAGAGTAAAAACGCTTGACGTAACTGTTCAAACTCTTTCAGATCATCTTCCCATTGTTTCTCGATTGATTTGATTGATTCTCCATTTTTAATTGCGTCCATTACCCAGCCATTTCCGATCAGGTTATCGAAAAATGAAATGCCGGCATTGTTTCTAGCTCTGAATTCAAAGTCATTCGGATACATATCATGAAGGGTTTTTACGATATGAAGCCCTGTTACAATCGGGTCATAAGGTTGTTGGTTTGTAACATGAATTTGAACCCCATGGCTTAATTTGCCGCTATGCTTTGAAAATGTCGGTGTAAACGATGCTGCACGGAACGTTACGCCAGGCAGATTCAAATCATTTAAGGCTGCAGCGAATTCTGTGCTATTGACAAACGGAGCGCCGATCAATTCAAACGGTTTAGTCGTTCCGCGTCCTTCTGAAACGTTTGTACCTTCAATTAAAGCAGCGCCTGGATAGACCAACGCTGTCTCAAATGTTGGCATATTTGGTGACGGCAGGACAAATTGCAATGGCGTGTCATGGTAATACATATTGCGTTTCCAGCCATTCATTTGGACTACAGTCAAATCAGCGCCGATTTCAAATTCTTCATTAAATAATGTTGCTAATTCGCCAACAGTCATGCCATGACGCAGCGGGATAGGATAATTCCCTACAAAGGATGCATAGTCAGGGTCAAGCACTGGTCCTTCAACTTTCTGACCGCCCAATGGGTTCGGCCGATCAAGAACAATAAACGGAATATCGTTTTCCTGAGCTGCCTCCATCGCGTAGGCCATCGTGTAGATGTATGTGTAGAAACGCGTTCCTACATCCTGGATATCAAACAGAAGTACATCGATATTTTCTAGCATTTCTGGTGTTGGCTTTCTCGTTTGTCCGTATAGACTGTAAACAGGCAAGCCTGTTGCTTCATCAATATAGTACTCGACATAGGAACCAGCCTGCGCATCGCCGCGGACACCATGTTCTGGGCCGTATAATGCGGTTAATTCAACGTCAGGATCATTGTAGAGCAGGTCGACAATACTGTTCAAGTTTTGATCGACACCTGTCGGATTTGTGATCAAACCGACACGTTTACCTTGGATCAAATCCTTTTGTTCATCCAGCAAAACCTCGACACCAAGTTTAAATTCATTTGAATTTCCCTTATCTTTCCCTTTGCCATTGTCGCCCTTATCGGCAAAAGCCACGGTAAGGGAACTGAGCACCAAAAGAAATGCAAACAATGTTACAAGCGTTTTCTTCATATTTCATTCAACTCCTTTTTAGTATGAAAGTCCATGACCATAGTCATATAAAACGCCGCCGTTCTGACCCGGAATGGTTACCGGCAGCAGTCCTGTAGGATTGTTTTCCCCAAACAGTGTTGCAGCAGTTGCCTTGAAGCTTGCATCCCTGAATCCATACTGTGCCAAATAAGCATCGACGTTGGGGAAGGCCATAATATCATATGGATTACGTATTCCAACACCGATGACAGGTGCATCTGCATGTTCAATCAGTTGATTCACCATTCTCATTTGTGCACTGTTAGGATCACGGGCGCTAACGGTTGATGTATTCGTTCCGACAATGACTGCACTTGCATCCTGTAACTGTTGTAGCTGTGCATCTGTTAACGGTCCTGAAGCCTTGATAAGCACCGTATTTTCATGGTGAATCTTTACTGAAGTATACAAATCCTCAATATACGTGTTGCCTACAACAACAATTTTTTCGTTGCTCGCAACGTTCAATGGAAGTGCATTTTCATTTTTAACAAGTGTGATCGAACGATTGGCTGCTTCTGCTTCGACTTGCTTATGTGCAAAGGATCCCACAACGGCTTCGGCATTGGCTACCACATCTTCGATAGGCTGTGGGTTTTCGGCCTTTACAATGCCGCGCTCGATTTTTAACTTCAAGATTCGTTTTACCGATTCTTCAATGCGTTCTTCACTGATTTCACCCGTTTCGACAGCCTCGAGCAAACCATCAACAACAGCCTCTAGTCCTACAGGCATTAGTATGATGTCTGTTCCTGCTTTAACAGAACGGATAACCGCATCAACCGAACCGAAGTGATCGGCAATCGCCAACATATTCAAGGCATCGGTAATGATTACCCCTTCATAGCCCATTTCTTCGCGCATCAATTCGGTTAGAACCTTATATGACAGCGTGGCTGGCAAGGAAATTTCCGTACCGTCTTTTTTGGAAATCACTTTCGTATCGTCAATTTTCGGAAATGTAACATGCGCGGTCATGATCGCATCAATGTTTGCCTCCATTACTTTTTGGAATGGGTAAAGCTCCACTTCCATCAATCGTTCTTTATCATGTGGAACTTCAGGTAATCCAAGATGCGAATCGACTGCCGTATCTCCGTGACCCGGAAAATGCTTTGCAGTCGCCGCGACACCGGCGCTTTGGAGACCTTTCGTATAGGCAACACCTAATTCCGCCACCAATTCCGGCGATTCACCAATGGAACGGACACCTATGACCGGATTATCTGAATTGTTATTGACATCCAAAACAGGTGCAAGATTCATATTGATCCCGAGTGCATTTAATTCTTCACCAATGACTTGACCGACATCATGGGCAATTTCAGAGGAGCGTGTCGCCCCGAGTGCCATATTACCAGGCATGTCCGTACCTGATTGAAGACGTGTTACAATTCCGCCCTCCTGGTCAATTGTCATCAGAAGACCATACTTTTCGGCAGCTTCTTGATATTCTGCTACTAGTCTTGCAGTTTGTTCGGTTGTAACAACGTTTTCCCGGAATAAAATAACGCCGCCAAGATGGTACTCTTGGATCAACTGTTCAATCTCCGGAAGCATTTTCGTCACATTTTGACCTTTCCAGTTCCTGAAATCAGGCATAAGCATCTGGCCGACTTTTTCATTCAATGTCATACCATTGATTGCACGATCGATGACATTGTAGCGATCACCTTTTTCTTTGATCACTGAATGTTTATTGGATTCACTCGCTTTGTAGTGAACGGCGATTTCATCTGTAAACTCGCCATCCGTCACAGTAATAAACGTTCGTCCATTTTGTCCTGTAAATGTGACGACACCATCTTCATTCACAGAAGCCACATTTTTGTTCTTGGAATGCCAAGTCAAATTTCCGGATGTCGTTTTAAAATGTCCGTCATCAAATAGATGCAAGGCTTTAAGTTCAATTTGGTTATTTTCCACTTCAATCGTTGCTTCGGGGATGTTTTGAAAAATGATCAGGTCCTTCACATGATTGCCAGCTTCCGCATTAACGACATTCCCCGAGAAGCTAAAAGGACTGATCAGCAATGCAAATATAGCTACTAAAACAAATGGAGCTTTTCGAAATAAATTCAATTCTTCTCCTCCTAAGATTTAGTAATTGCGTTTCGTCCAGCCGTCACCGCTTACATCAAGTGGCAAGCTTTCATTTCCTAGTCCTGTAAGCTTAAGATTGGCTACGTACCAGCCGCGCCCATTATTATAAGTGTCTGTATCATATCGGAAGCGGATGTGGGTAGTGCCTGCAGGTATGCGTGCTTCATCGGATTGCCAATCAATGCTGCTGCCTGTATATGGATCCACTACAGTATTCCAATTTACGCCATCACTCGATACCTCAACAACACCAAAGTCATAGCCTTGTTCTGTTCGATACCATGTGTCGAATGAAAGTGTAGCATCCGTTTCCAGATGGACTTCTCCAGTCAGGGTTCTATCTAAAAGGCCGCCGTATCCCGAGAACCATGCGCCGTCTTTTTTGTTCGGCATAGAAACAGGGATGGCATCAGCAACCTGTTGAGCGAACTGACGTCTGGCCGGGTTGGTTGAGACGGTTGCACGAGTCGGATGAACACGATTCGTCAATAATATAGCGATTGTATCGTTGTTTTTATTGATAACGATCGATGTTCCCGTATAACCAGTATGTCCAAGTGTCGAGGCTTCTGATAATCCATCCATATACCACATTTGTGAAAGCTCCCATCCTAAGCCATGGTCGTTTCCAGGGAATTCAGGTATTTGATTTTCAACCAACAATTGAACTGTTTCAGGCTGCAGCAGCTGTTTGTCTCCATAACGGCCATCATTTACATACATATGGGCAAGTTTTGCCAAATCATTTGCGGTGGAGAATACCCCGGCATGTCCGGCAACCCCGTCAAGTGACCATGCATTTTCATCATGGACTTCGCCCCAGACAAGCCCTCTGTTTATCCCGGGCTGATATTCAGTTGCAGCAATTCGCATTTTCAATTCTGCAGTAGGGTTGTACATTGTATCCTTCATATCGAGTGGTCCAGTAATTTTTTCTTTTATATATTTATCCAGACCCTTTCCGGAAATTCGTTCAATAATTTCTCCTAAAGTAATCATGTTCAAATCACTATATGTGTATTTCGTTCCCGGTGAATTCGCCAATGGATATTGAAACACGTATTGTATGCGGTCTTCCCGGCTTTTACCAATCGTGTACAAGGGAACCCAAGCAGTAAAACCTGATGTATGTGTCATCAATTGACGAATTGTTACATCGCCTTTTCCATTTTGCGCAAACTCGGGTATATAGGTTGCAACAGGATCATCCAGATCAAAATGGCCATCTTCATAAAGCATCATTGCGGCAGTAGTTGTAAAAATTTTACTGATAGAGGCGAGGTCGAATATTGTATCCTTATCCATTGAAATGGGGTTTTCAACCTCTGTCCCGGTGTCATCTGAATACAATACAGCTTGACCATAGGCTTCATGTTGAACGATATGACCGCGTCTTGCAACGAACGTCACGGCACCAGGCATTGTTCCATTTTCGATCATCTCCTCTATAACTGAATCAATCTCCAGTAATGGTTCTTCCACCATGCCGGCACCTTTGACTGAGCCGGGATGCAGAACCGGTGAAACGGGACCAGAATTACCCCAAGAAAATTCAGGATGCGGATTAGATGTTGCTAACTTGTTTTCTTTCTTTTTGACTGTAGACCTATTAATCTTCCCATCTTCGGCATTTGTCGCGGTCCCCGTATTGAATAGTAATGTCGTCGTTAAGACCGCAGCCATCGAAAAATACACTGCATTGCGTCGCATACGTCTCCTCCTGACTAATTTTAATAGAATAAACAAAATATTGAAAAAGTCTTACAACACTTTAAAGATATAGGATAGTTAAAAAACTGTCTACGCCACTTGAGAACTATAATTTGTAATTATCGATGAAATTATGATTGAAAAGTACCGGGAGTAACGGCATATGTATAACTTTGGGAAAGAGGAAGGAAGTGAGTCGCATCAAGGTGTCAAGGGGAATATTATCTTTATGAAATTAATAAAGTAAAGTTTCATATTATAGCGAAAATATTGAAACAAAATTTCAGGTGATATTTAATTCGGACTGAACTAAAAGGTGGATTTTGTATTAATATGACTGATTATCGAGTCAGCTAGAATGAAAGACTTCATTTATAAATCTACGAGGAATTAAGTATCTTGTAAGTGGTAGCGATGGCACAAAAAAGAGGGATACAGTTAAATCCCTCCTTAGCGCTGAAGCGAATTTCAATGAACATAATCATTATTACTTAATTTATTGGCAGAAATGCGAGGTTTGGAATTCATATTTTCAATCCAACAAATGTCGCAAATACCTTCCAGGTTCATTCAAAAAGTTTCGCGTTAGCTGAACATGTTCGATTTCGTCAAACGAACGACTTACAAGTTCGCCGTCTTGGATTTCATATAAATCCGCATCGGGATAGGCCATGAGAATCGGCGAGTGGGTCGAGATTAGAAATTTAGCCCCGTCTTTTGTCATGTCATGGAGCATGGCGAGCAGACTTAGTTGCCTGTTTGGCGACAACGGTGCTTCCGGCTCATCAAGTATGTAGAATCCATCGGGTTTAAAACGCGCTTGAAATAAATCCAGAAAACTTTCGCCGTGGGACCTTTTATCGAGCCCCACGCCGTATAAATGGCGAAGTTCATAATAGGTGCGGGCATAGGGTAATATTTCAAGACTGTTCGGGTCGCGTTTTTTAATTTCTTCCATCGTAATTCGCGCCTCTTCACGAATGTTTGCGAGGCTGCGTGTGTATGTAATGAAATCGGATGCTCTGAAGAAGAAACCATTGCCTGTTTTCACGGACCAAATTAATTTTAACTCATCCGCTAATTCAAATGCCGGGGAAAAAGAACGATCCATTTCCATATGCTCGCCGCTGATCAAAATACTTCCAGCGGCAGCAGCAATTCCTTCAAGGAGCGTCGTTTTGCCACTTCCATTATCACCAGCAATTATTGTCACGGGAGCGGTCAAATTTAGTGAATCGAAGTTTTGAACAACTTCAGGGTTGAACGGATAACGGTCTTCTTTCGACCAGCGAATGCGCCTTATTTCACGTAATGTCAGTTGAAACACCCCTTTTAGGGTAGTATACCGCAAAGGGGAAGGGATTAGTTTATAAAGTGAAACTTCAATCAGTGGTTTTTAAGGAAGAATGCAGTTCAATTCTTCTCAACTGATTGTTAGTTGAACCAATCGGGCAATAGGGAGGAATTGATTTTTATTCCTCCGCACTTTGGTGCCGTTGATGGGGTTTTACGGAACGTTATTGCGGGATAGATTCAGCGGTTTTGTAGCAGGCCCTTCGAGAACGGAACCGTCTTTTCTGAAGCGTGAGCCGTGACACGGGCAATCCCATGTTTCTTCAGCATTATTCCACCGCGTTCTACAACCCATATGTGTACAGATTGGCGCTTCTCTCCTTGTAATATGTCCGATTGCGAATTCTTTGGTGACTAGCCCGGTTAATTTTAATGCTTGAAGTACAAATGCCCCGAATCCAGTACGACTTGGCGCGAATAGGGGAGTCGCGCGGTTCTTTTTCCCGACAATTTGATCGCTAATAATTCTTGCGCAAGCTAGCGAGTTTGAAAGTCCCCATTTTCTGTACCCCGTACTTAAATAGATATGAGGCATGTCAGAAGATATTATTCCGGCATAAGGAATTATGTCAGGCGTCCCAGGATCTTGCGCTGACCAACCCAGCTTAGTTCTAGATAGTTTAAAAGTGTCCTCCATATCATCATATAAACGAGTGTAATGCGCTTCCGTATTTTCTTTCATTCCCGCAGGATGGCTCGCGCCTGATAGTAGAATATAAGTTTTTCCGTCAATTTTCGCAGTTCGAACAGATCTTTTCGGCGAATCAACGGAAATATACTGTCCTTGCAACGCCATATCCGCCTCGGCAGAAACAATATAAGAACGATCAACGGTTAGCTTCATAACTTGAATACCTCGAAGTGCTTCAATGGGATAATGCGTACATAAAACGAGTTCATTGAAATGGACCGTATTACCGGTTTTAGTCGTCAAGTATTTACTGTTGAAATCCATTTCGATAACATCTGTATATTCGAAAATTCGTGCACCGGCTTCGACTGCCAATCGTGCCAACTTCTGTCCAAATCGCACTGGATGTATTTGGCTTTCATTTTTCAAAGTCAGAGTTGCATCAAAGGGAATAGGCAGCTCTGAATTTCTGCCGAGTTCCCCGGGAATGCCGATTTCTTGATAAGCGTCAAATTCTCTCCGAAGTTCTTGGGTGCCGAAATTCGATTGAGAATAAAGAATGGAGTTCGCGGTCCTTAATTCTTCATCCGAGGCGATTGATTGTCCGAAATGAACTGCTTCTTTATTCACTTCGTAATATAGTTTTGCTGCATCTAGTCCAAACTTTTTAATTAGATTCGCATAAACGATATTATGTTGGACGGTCAGTTTACCTGTGGAATTTCCCGTCGCTCCTTCTAAAATCAGGTTTTTCTCTAGAAGAATGACATCTTTTCCTTCCATTGCGAGGAAATAGGCATTCGCGATTCCACTCAAACCGCCACCGACAATGCAAACATCGCAATGTCGATCTTCCTCAAGTGAAGGATAATCGTCACGTGGATAAGCAGTTCGAAGCCATAATGATTTCGACATCCAAAAAAGCCTCCTTTTTGAACTTTAGTGCAGGCATATACATTGTTACCTTAATTCAAAGAATTTATGATAAATAAAAGGAGAGGTGTTCACCAATGAAAATTGAAGTATGGTCCGATTACGTTTGTCCTTTTTGCTACATCGGCAAACGCAGATTTGAAGAAGCTTTGGAGAAAACGGGTCTAGGGGATAAAGTGGAAGTTGTCTTCAAAGCGTATGAACTTGGCCCGAATGCTCCGGCAACAACAGATGAAACAATGCAAGAATCACTTGCAGAGAAATATAATATAAGCGTAGAAGAAGCGAAAAGAATGACCGATAATGTCGTCGTGCAAGCGGAGACTGTTGGACTAAAGTACAATTTCGATACGATGCATCCAGCGAACACGTTCAATGCCCACCGTCTTGCAAAACTTGCTGAACAAGAGGGGCTTGGAGAAAAGATGACTGAGGAATTACTCCATGCATATTTTATTGAATCAAAACGAATTGGCTTAGATGATGTGCTTATCGATATTTGTGAAAATGTAGGCATTTCAAAAGAAAGGGCAGAACAAGTCCTTCATTCGGAGGAGTTCGCGGATGATGTGAAGGCAGATATTACCGAAGCAGGGCAAATTGGCGTTCAAGGCGTGCCGTTTTTCGTCATTAATCGTAAATATGCGATATCCGGGGCACAACCCGCTGAAACCTTTGCCGAGGCGCTTCAAAAAGTTGCCGAAGAAGAAGGCATTCAACCTAAGCTTACAATTTTAAACAGCGATGCAAACGGCGCTTGTAAAGACGATAATTGCGACATATGAAAAACGGACATGCGGTTTTAAAGCCGCATGTCCGTTTTCATTTATATTACTGTGCAGGGTTTACTTGCACTTCAATTGTAATCGTAATATCATCGCCGACAAGAACGCCGCCAGCTTCAAGCGTTTGGTTCCATGTCAGGCCAAATTCTTTTCTTGAAATTTTACCTTCAACTTCAAAAGCAACAACATCCACGCCCCATGGATTTTTTCCGCTGCCCTCGTAAACAGCTTTGAACGTTTCTTGTTTCGTAACGCCTTTAACCGTCATATCTCCTGTAATCTCATATTCATTGTCGCCAGACTTAACGATATTAGTAGAGACAAACGATAGATTCGGATATGTTTCAACATCGAAAAAGTCCGCCGAACGAAGGTGGTTGTCGCGATCATCGCTGTTTGTATGAATTGTCGCCGCGTCAATTTTGAAATTTATGCTAGCCCCTGTCAAATCTTCAGGATTCCCTTCAATCGTGCCTTCGACTCCCGTGAAACGTCCGCGCACCTTTGAAACCATCATATGTCTTACAGAAAACCCGACGTTTGAATGCGAAGCATCTACTACCCATTTACTCATGTTAAAATTCCTCCTTTTATTTTTGAAGCTATCATCTACTATAAAGGGAGAGTATCTTGAATTCAAGCTATTTGTTTTAATTAATTATAGATCTCTAAAAAAAGCAGCGTTATCACTATTTCCCTCGTCCAAAGGTAGTCAGAAAGAAGTGTTCTTTTTCTTTCAATAAACAATCCTTGTCAAATAAACAATTTCCAAGCATACTAATAGAGGTGAAAGGCTAATTTGAAAGGACTGGATGTTGATGTCAAAGCATCAGTGGTATAAAGATTTACAAGGGAAAATTAAACACGGTGTACTCCGAATCGATGAACCTTTATGCAAATATACGATGACGAAGCTTGGCGGTTCCGCCGACATTCTTGTCATCCCAACTACAATAGATGAAACAGAAGCTACCGTGCGTTATGCCCATGAGCATGACATTCCGCTGCTCCTTCTTGGAAATGGATCCAATATGGTCGTGCGGGACGGCGGAGTCAGAGGAATTGTTCTTCATTTATCAAAACTTAATCAAATAAAAATCGAAGGCACTTCTGTTCACGCAGAAGGCGGCGCGAATATTTTCGACGTGTCCCGACTTGCGGGCGCAAAGTCATTAACTGGTTTCGAATTTGCTTGCGGCATTCCAGGATCAGTAGGCGGCGCGATGGCGATGAATGCCGGGGCGTACGGCGGGGAAATTAAAGACATTATCGTCCAAGTAACCGTGCTCACAAAAGAAGGGAAGCGCATCGTTCTTTCCAAAGAGGAGCTAGAACTTGGCTATCGCCAAAGCATTATTACGAAAAAAGGCTATTATGTTCTATCGGCAGATTTCAAACTTGAAGTCGGCAGCCAAGAAGAAATCAACGCCAAAATGGCAGACCTTACTTACCAAAGAGAATCCAAACAGCCTCTTGAATTCCCATCAGCGGGTAGCGTTTTTAAACGTCCGCCTGGCTACTTTGCGGGAAAACTCATTCAAGACAGCGGACTCCAAGGAAGAGGATTCGGCGGAGCAGAAGTATCCGTCAAACATGCAGGTTTCATCGTCAATAAAAACAACGCAACTGCTTCGGACTATATACAAACCATTGAAATGGTAAAAGCCGAAGTCAAAAAGAACTTCGGCGTAGACCTTGAACTCGAAGTGAAAATCGTTGGAGAAGAAAAAGAGGCAATTGACTAACTAGTCACGCGTCCATTTTTCTGATTCAAAATCAAAATTAAAAACATAAATGAAGCCCGAATTCGCATAAGAATTCGGGCTCTTTTAGATATTCTCGGCCCGGATGAAGTACAACGTGTATGTCCGGAACGGAAATCAACGAATTAAAAAAACGAGCACCTGAATAATGTATAATTCAAGTACTCGAAAATGTTATAAACGTTGGACAAATGTCCACAACGAATTCAATTTACTTTTTTATTTTCCTGAATCAACGAAGGATTAGCAACCAGATCATCAGTTATATGAACCTGGCACATCTTATGGTTGCTAAAGAACTTGAAAATTCCATTGTTAAAATCAGTGCCGATTTCTTTAAAGAAAATCCCCTTATAACACGCATCTTTAGACAAGGTGAATTTCACGCGATAATCCTCGCCTTCCTTAACTAAATAAGCACGGACGCCCTTTTCGAACATCCCTTCAATTTCATCTTTTATAGAACGGTCAACGGAAACAACGTGGAAATCGACAAAAGTAATTTCACGCAATAACACATTCATGAAAGATCCCTTCGTAATTTCTTCCCATCTGCTCTGTGCAGTTTGTCCGATAATAATTTGCGTAATATTATGCTCATGCGCAACTTCCGCAATCACTTTAGCAGACGGACGTTTTTCGCTGTCGCGAATAATAAATTCATCAATATCCAATTCCTCCGCAAGTGCTTGCCAGCGTTCCACATAATCGGATTTCTCAGCATCGAACTCGTCGAAAGGAAGGGGATCCACGGTTAAAATATAAATTGGACAATTCATGATACTCGCCATTTTATGTCCTCGTCTTATGAGACGTTCACCATTTGGACCGTAGTAGACACAAACGAGTATAGCCTCGTCCATACGACCTTTTACCTTGCCCATGGTGGTATTCACCTCTTGTTTAATTATAGTCTTTCCATAATCATGAACGAAAACTTTCCTGTATATGAAAACTTAACTAGTATATATGATATTGCCGAATAGGACAAGTTGATTGATCAAAATGCTTCTAAGTGCGAACAAAGCGATTTTAGTGTATAATTTCCACTGTACATTAGTAACCCTAGGCAGAAAAACCACTTAATAACATATGTCGATATTTGAAGTCCTCTATGGCATCCTATTATGCGCTCAGTCACCGCATGAGTCAAGCTTTCTTTATAATTCAAAAGTTTTAGATTGGAGGTAAGCATTTGTTAACAATATTAATGGCAATACTTATTCCCTTTATTGCTGCTATCCTCATTCCATTCATATATAAATTCATCCCACGTATTAATATTGGTTGGTTCGTACTCGTTGTTCCTATTTTATTATTTATAGGGTTGGTCAGATACGTCCCCTCTGTTGCCGCTGGCGAAACATACATAAAAACAATATCTTGGATTCCTTCCGCAGGTATTAATTTCACTACATATTTGGATGGTCTTAGTTTAATATTCGGACTCCTGATTACGGGAGTGGGAAGTCTTGTTATTCTTTATTCGATTTATTATTTGTCCGATCGGGAGTCGTTAGGACATTTCTATGTGTATTTACTCTTGTTCATGGGCGCTATGCTCGGCGTAGTATTTTCGGATAATATGATGGTGCTCTACGTTTTTTGGGAATTAACGAGCATTTCATCTTTCTTATTGATTGCATTTTGGTACCACCGGAAACAATCCAGATACGGCGCGCAAAAGTCCTTGCTCATCACAGTTACAGGCGGATTGGCGATGCTTATCGGGTTTGTCATGTTGTATGCGATGACTGGAACATTCAGCATTAGAGAAAATATCGCAGCGATAGGGGATTTTACGAATCACCCATTATTTGTCGCGGCTTTAGTTCTCGTTTTACTCGGTGCATTTACGAAATCCGCACAATTTCCTTTCCATATCTGGTTACCAGACGCGATGGAAGCACCGACACCAGTGAGTGCTTATTTACACTCAGCAACAATGGTAAAGGCTGGTATCTATTTAGTCGCACGATTTACAACGATATTCGGCGGTGAAGAAGTATGGTTTTATGCCGTCAGCGGTATCGGACTGCTTACTTTGTTTTGGGGTTCATTAAACGCGATCAGACAGACTGATTTAAAAGCGCTGTTAGCCTATTCGACAATTAGTCAACTCGGGTTAGTGATGAGTTTGTTTGGACTGGGCTCTGTAGCACTAAACGCCGGCGTTTCCTCGGATTCAATTCTGTATACGCAAGCAACTTTCGCTGCATTGTTTCATTTAATCAACCATTCAACTTTCAAAGGCGCACTCTTCATGGTCGTCGGAATTGTCGACCATAATGTCGGTACACGTGACGTTCGAAGACTCGGGGGACTAATGTCTCTTATGCCTGTGACATTTTCAATCGCGCTGATCGGAAGTTTTTCAATGGCCGGATTGCCGCCGTTTAATGGTTTTCTTAGTAAGGAAATGTTTTTTGAAGCGATGTTAATGATGCGCGATTTCGATGTCTTATCAATTCGTTCATTGGGAACTATTTTTCCGATTGTCGCATGGATAGCCAGCATCTTTACGTTTGTTTACAGTATGATCATTGTTTTTCAAACGTTTTTCGGCGAACATCAACCGGATCGACTGGACAGAAAAGCGCATGAAGCTTCAAAGGGAATGCTGATCGCGCCATCTGTTTTGGCAGTACTTGTGGTTGGAATTTTCTTTTTTCCGAATATCATCGGAAACTATTTGTTGCGACCTGCGATGGCCGCGATCTATCCGACTTTCTTGGATGTTGATCAGTTAACACCCCATATTTCGGCCTGGCACGGACTGAAAAACAATATGCCGCTTCTCATGACAATCGGCGTGGTGATTATCGGGTTTTTATTGTACATTTCTTTGCATCGTTGGCGTTCGCTATATTCAGTTGGTCCGATGCTTTGGAATTTGGACACGCTTTATAATTGGTCTTTGAAGCAAATGGAAAGCAGCTCAACCGCAATCACGAATTATTATATGTCAGGACATCTTCGCGATTATCTTACATATATATTCGGATTCTTTCTGTTTGCGGTGGGTGGGAGTCTAGTGTTACTCGGCGGTTTTTCATTTGACGTTTCAAACGACGCGCCTATATTGATCAATGAAGTGATTCTAGTCTTAGTCATGGCGATTGCTGCTGTGTGCATCGTCTTCGTTCCATCGCGTGTCACAGCCATTTTATTGAACGGCGTTCTGGGCTATTCAATCGCATTGTTTTTTGTCATATTCCGTGCACCTGATTTGGCTTTGACGCAAATTGTTGTCGAGACGGTGACGACTGCATTATTCCTTTTATGCTTTTATTTCTTGCCGGAATTAAAGCGAGAAAAATCGGTTCGTTCATCGAAAATCCTGAATGGAATTATCGCAATCTCTGCTGGTGTGCTTGTCACGGTTATTGCGCTTTCAGTTCAAGGCAATAAATTATTCGATTCTATCTCGATTTATTTTGAAAATGCGTATGAATTAACAGGCGGTAAAAATATCGTCAATACGATTTTAGGAGATTTTCGTGCGTTCGATACGATGCTGGAAGTCGTCGTGCTTTTCATCGCTGGTATTGGTGTGTATACATTGATTAAACTCAAGGCGAGGAAGGGGGAACGAGACGTTGAAGACTAATGATGTCATTTTGCGTACAGTAACAAAAGCTGTTGTTTTCATCATTTTAACTTTTGGCGTGGAGCTGTTTTTCGCCGGTCATAATAGCCCGGGCGGCGGCTTTATCGGAGGTCTTGTTCTTTCGTCTGCCTTAGTCTTATTGTTTTTGGTGCATGATATCGAAACTGTTCAACAAGGTATCCCGGTTGATTTCAAGAAGGTTGCGGCCGTCGGCGTTATTTTTGCAGTCGGGACGGGTGTAGGGGCGGTTTTATTTGGCGCAGCTTTTTTAACTCAAACATTCGGCGTTTTTCATTTGCCGGTGTTCGGTGATACAGAATTAGCGACCGTTGTTTTATTTGAAGTAGGGGTTGCGTTGACAGTTGTCGGAACAGTTGTAACGATCATATTAAGTATTAGTGAGGATGTGTAGCAGGTGGAAACGTTAATAACGATTCTGGTTGGAATACTTGTGACCGTAGCTGTCTACTTGCTACTGTCCCGGAGTTTGATACGAATAATAGTAGGAAGTGCTGTGTTATCTCATGCGGTCCATCTTTTATTAATGGTGATGGGCGGGTTGAAAAAAGGAAGTGCGCCGCTATTAGATGAAAATGCGACTAGCTATACGGATCCGCTTCCGCAAGCGCTCATTTTGACAGCGATTGTGATTAGCTTTGCGGTTACTGCATTTTTGTTGGTGCTTGGGTATCGAACGTATAAAGAAACTGGTTTGGACGATTCCAAGGAACTGCGGGGTTTTACAGATGAATAATATCGTAGTTCTTCCAATGGTTATTCCATTGTTGGCGGGTGTTATCCTGATTTTTCTACGTTCATTCGTAAAAGTGCAGCGCGTCTTAAGTCTTCTCGCGGTTATCGCAACAGGGGTTGTCAGCATTTCTATTCTAAATGCTATCCAGTCGGAGGGTATTTTGCGCCTCGATTTCGGTGGTTGGCTGCCGCCGTATGGGATTTTGTTTGTCGCTGATTCCTTTTCAGTTCTTTTAGTTTTGACGACAGCGATTGTGTCGACAATTATTTTGCTCTATGCGTTTTCCACAATTGGAGCGACGCGTGAAAATATGTACTTTTACTCATTCGTGTTGTTTTTAATAGGGGGTGTGAACGGTTCTTTCTTAACGGGGGATCTTTTCAACTTGTTCGTCTGTTTCGAAGTCATGCTATTGGCTTCGTATGTGCTGATCACCCTCGGGGGACGAAAAGTTCAACTTGTTGAATCAATTAAATATGTGGTTATCAATGTCTTGTCATCATGGTTTTTCCTGCTAGGTATCGCATATTTATACGGTTCAGTAGGAACGCTCAATATGGCGCATTTGTCCGAACGGATTGCGGAAGTGGGGCAAGGCCCGCTACTTACGACAATTAGTCTGATCTTTTTAATCGTCTTCAGTTTGAAATCGGGTCTTCTTCTTTACTTTTGGTTGCCGGGCTCGTATAGTGCTCCGCCAACAGCGATTGCTGCGTTATTTGGCGCGCTTCTGACCAAGGTCGGCATTTACGCGATGTTCCGGACATTCACGCTTATTTTTTACCACGAACCATCCATTACACATACGCTGATCGGTGTCATGGCGGCACTCACGATGATTGGCGGAAGTATCGGCGCGATTGCGTATAAAGATGTTCGTCAAATCGTGACGTATAATGTTGTCATTACGATTGGTTTTATATTAGTGGGACTAGCAGTTTCTACAGAAGTGGCGATAATGGGTTCAATCTATTACCTCGTCCACGATATGATTATTAAAGCTTTATTGTTTTTACTTGCAGGGACGATGATTTATTTGACGGGGACTTCGCGTATTGAAGAGATGAGCGGGTTAATCCGAAATTATCCGGCATTGGGATGGTTGTTTTTCTTAACGACCTTGTCGCTTGCCGGCATTCCGCCGCTCAGCGGATTCATAGGAAAGCTATATGTTGGTCAAGGTGCTGTGGAAGCGGGGTCTTACACGCTTTTGGCAATCGCTTTTCTGTCGAGCATGTTCGTTCTATACTCGCTCCTGCAAATTTTCATGAATGCTTTTTGGGGCGAAACAATTATTAGTGAGGATGAAGAAACCCCGCTACAGAATAGATTGTTGTTGCCGTGCGTCGTTCTGGGGATCGGGACGATTGCGCTCGGAATCGGCGCGGAAAGCATTGCCGCCTATGTCAGCGATGCAGCGACAACATTGATGAATCCTCAGATTTACATAGACGCGGTCATGAATGGAAATCGGTAATGGAAAGTGAGGTGGACGAGTCATGCTGGCCCAGTTGTTATTGAATATCGTGATCGCATTTCTGTGGATGCTGTTAATCGATGAAGACGAAATAATCCTTACTACATTTTTCGCAGGCTTTCTCGTTGGGATTGGCGTTATCTTTCTCATGCATCGCTTTTTCGGTACCCGGTTCTATTTGCGGCGAGTCTACGCGACGTTTAAACTGCTCTTGATTTTCATTTGGGAATTAATCCAATCGAGCGTGCTCGTTTTGAAACAAATTTTAAGTCCGAAGCTGAAAATACAACCTGGCATTTTCAGGCATGAGACTGTGTTGCGAAGCGACCTTGAGATTACAATGATTTCACTATTGCTAACCTTGACGCCGGGGTCCGTCGTAATGGAAGTCTCGCCGGAAGGCAATGTCCTTTACGTCCATGCGATGGATGTTGAAAGTGAGCGCGGCGCGATTTTGAGTCAGTTGAAAAATTTTGAGAAAGCAATCATGGAGGTGACCCGTTAATGATACAAATGATGATTACAATTGCGCTTGTTTTATTTGCAATTGCCATCGGGATGGCTGTACTGCGTATTATTCTCGGGCCATCGATGCCTGATCGAGTTTTAGCGCTTGATGTGATCGGCGTGAATTTAATCGCTTCAATCGCTGTCATTTCAGTCTTGATGAATACAAAAGCCTTTCTTGAGGCTATTCTTATTTTAGGGATTTTATCGTTCATCGGAACAATCGCCTATTCAAAGTTTATCGAGAGGGGTGTTGTCGTTGAACGCAAGCGAGATCGGTGAATTCGTTGGAGCTTTATTTATTTTATTGGGTGGAATTATGAGTGTCATTAGCGTCTATGGATTGCTTCGTTTGCCTGACGTTTACACAAGGTCCCATGCAGCGACGAAAAGTTCGACATTAGCGGTATTACTGACATTATTAGGCGCCTTTATTTACTTTTGGTCGACGGCTCACTTTATCAGTGTCCGTTTATTATTGGGAATTGTGTTTGTATTTTTGACGGCTCCCGTAGCGGGGCATTTGCTCGTTCGTGCAGCTTATCGGTCGAATGTGAAATTAGCGGATATATCCGGCACGGATGATCTACATGATGTTTTGCATAAAGAAGAGAAGTAGAATAGGGTCATTAATCGGCTTAGTTCTATTTTAAAAAATTGAAGGGAAGGAGTCGATTGATAATGGGGAAAGTTACACCATTCTTGATGTTTGAAGACGGCAAGGCGGAAGAAGCGATGAATTATTACGTTTCACTCATCGACAATTCGGAAATTACAAGTATTGTTCGTTACGGAGCAGGTGAAAGCGGAGACGAAGGAACTGTCATGCAGGCGACATTTTCCTTGAAAGGACAAGCGTTTATGTGCATTGACAGTAATGTGAAACATCAGTTTACCTTTACGCCTTCCTTCTCGATTTTTGTAACTTGCGATACTGAAGAGGAAATTAACGACCTTTATGAGAAACTTCTTGAAGAAGGAGAAGCGCTTATGCCAATTGGCGATTATGGGTTTAGTCAGAGGTTTGGTTGGATAAATGACCGGTATGGCGTATCGTGGCAATTAAATCTCCCTTCGTAATTACAGGTACATGAAAGAGCCCTAATTCATCATCGAATTAGGGCTCTGTTTTTAATCTTATTTAACAATCATCACTGGTGCATTGACTCGTTTGGCTACTTTTTGACTCACGCTGCCGAGCACCATTTCTTGAAATGAATTTAAACCGCGGCTGCCGATGACAACTAGATCGAAACCGCCTCGATTAGCGAAACTGACAATTGTCGAACCCGGCTCTCCTTGCTTGACGATTAACTCGTGACTGACGGGCGGCTGTTCAAATACGCCTTTAATCGGGGCGATTCTTTTTTGTCTTTCGCTATCGATCGTAGCGGTCCGTGCTATTTGTGTATCGGATTTTATTTTTTCAAAGTCTTGGACGTATAAAATTTCGACATGCGTCTCCTTGCTCAATGCTGCCAGTTTTGCGGCATGTTGCGCTGCCCGCTTTGAGTTTTCTGAACCATCGACTGCAACTAGAATTCGTTTATACATTAAATACACTTCCTTCACTTAGAATAAAAGATAGCGATATATAAAATACTACATGATTAGTTTGCAATGGTCACCTACAACGCTTTACTGCAATGCTCTTCTTAGTCTGGAAAAGACCGCGAAAAAACGTCGAAAAACATATTCAAACATTCGTTTGATAATCCTTGCAACATCAAAAAAATTTGCATATACTATTCTATAATCAAACGACCATTTGAATGAGGTGAACATGATGACGATTAAAGATATATGTGAGGTCAAAAGTGTACATGAAGATGTTGTCGAGCGCGTTCAAGGACTGCTTCCGAACCTGGACGGCATGGTGCAAATTTTCAAGGCGCTTGCAGACGACACAAGACTAAAGATTGCTTATTCCTTGACCTTGGAAGAAGAAATGTGCGTGTGTGATGTGGCGGCGGTTATCAATTCTTCAGACGCAACTGCATCTCATCATTTACGTTATTTACGGGACCACTCTTTAGCCAAATCAAAGCGTAAAGGAAGAATGGTCTATTATTCATTAGCCGATAATCACATACACCAACTCGTGAAAATCGCTTATGACCATGCTACAGAAGGTGATGACAGTGACAACGACTGAGAAAAAAGAATATCGGCTCGAAAATTTGACTTGCGCAAGCTGTGCCATGAAATTCGAAAAAAACGTCAAAGATTTACCATTAGTAGAAGACGCGAACGTGAACTTCGGCGCTTCAAAATTATCGATTACAGGAAATACCACAATTGAAGAGCTTGAAGAAGCGGGCGCTTTTGACGGCATAAAAGTTAGGTCGACAAGCGAACGGAAATTAGAACCATTAATTCCTTTTTATAAACGGAAAGAAAATATTATTTCAGCTTTATCATTATTTTTCCTAGCAATCGGTTTTGTGCTATCAATCAGTCATTCCGAAAAATATGTTCCATCGATTGTATTTTTTGCAATTTCGATTGCCATTGGCGGCGCAAGCATGTTCAAGATCGGCATACAAAATCTATTTCGCTTAGATTTTGATATGAAGACGCTCATGACGATTGCGATTATCGGAGCAGCAATCATCGGCGAGTGGCGAGAAGGTGCCATTATCGTTTTCCTTTTCGCAGTGAGCGAGGCGTTAGAAGCATATTCAATGAATAAAGCTAGGCAATCCATTCGATTGTTGATGGACGCTGCACCTTCTACTGCTACTGTAAAAAGAGGCGAACGCTTTGTTGAATTGCCAACCGAGGATATCCGGGTTGGCGATGTACTCATTGTGAAACCGGGCGAGAAAATCGCGATGGACGGCAAGGTGATAGCGGGTTCATCAACCATCAACCAAGCAGCCATCACCGGCGAATCAATTCCAGTATTGAAAGAAAAAGAAGATGAAGTTTTCGCTGGAACGCTAAACGAAGAAGGCGCATTGGAAATAGCCGTAACGAAATTAGTAGGCGACACGACCATTGCGAAAATTATTCATCTGGTAGAAGAAGCGCAAGCGGAAAAAGCCCCATCGCAGAAGTTTGTCGATCGCTTTGCAAAATACTATACCCCGGCTATTATGGTGTTAGCGCTCCTTGTAGCAGTTGTTCCGCCACTTCTAGGCGCGGACTGGAATCTTTGGGTTTACCAAGGCCTTGCTGTCCTCGTCGTAGGCTGTCCGTGCGCACTTGTGATATCAACGCCTGTCGCGATTGTTACAGCAATCGGGAATGCCGCGCGCCAAGGCGTTTTAATTAAAGGCGGGGTGCATCTAGAAGAAACAGGCCATTTAGACGTTATTGCTTTTGATAAAACTGGGACATTAACGAAGGGATACCCTGAAGTTATAGATTTCATTCCGAATGAAGGTGTGGAAAAGGAAAGGCTTCTGCAAGAAATCGCCGCAGTCGAGTCGCTTTCCCAACACCCGCTTGCAAAAGCGATCGTCAATTATGCCCGTGAAAAAGGATTAGCAATAATCGAAGCTGTTGATTTTCAATCAGTAACCGGAAAAGGCGCATTTGCATCGGTCGGTGAAATTCCGATTTACGTCGGAAGTATCGATTGGATTCAAGAGATTTCTTCTGTACCGCCTAAAGCTTTAGAGAAGATATCAACGCTCCAACGAGAAGGGAAATCGGTCATGGCGATTGCATCTGGAACGGAATACAGCGGTTTGATCGCGGTAGCCGATCCGATTCGTGAAGAAAGCCAATCAATTCTTAAAGAGTTAAAGGAAATCGGAATTCGACATACTGTCATGTTGACCGGCGACCACAAACAAACAGCAAAAGCAATTGCAGAAAAACTAGGCATGACAGATGTTCGCGCAGGACTTATGCCTGAAGATAAATTGACGGCGATTAAGCAACTTGAAGAAGAGTACGGTCGTGTCGGGATGGTTGGAGACGGCATAAACGACGCTCCTGCATTGGCGGCATCATCGGTCGGGATTGCGATGGGCGGGGCAGGAACTGACGCCGCGTTGGAAACAGCAGACATTGCATTGATGGCCGACGACCTTGAAAAATTGCCCTATACGATTAAATTAAGCCGAAAAACGTTGCGAATTATTAAAGAAAACATTATGTTTGCATTAGGCCTGAAATTAATCGCCCTGTTACTAATTATTCCAGGATGGTTAACTTTGTGGATTGCGATTTTCGCGGATATGGGCGCGACAATCCTAGTCGTCCTGAATTCGCTTAGATTAATACGCATAAATAGATAGTTCGAAAATGGGGGACGGATGTTAATGCATTTAAAAGAATGGACGATGGAAGAGCAAGAACAACTGATTCACTTCATGACGACCAATACATGGCCTTACCACGGCCATTCTCATCCCGGTCGTGATATTATTGAAAAAGCGATTGAAGAAGGCGGATATGAATCGGATGAAGTAAAAACATTTTGGGTGGAAAATGAAGACAACGAAAAAGTAGGCATCGTGAAAATTTACGATTTACAAGACGAAATTCCACTCTTCGATTTACGAATTGCCGATCAGTCAAGGGGTTATGGCTACGGGCCACGAGCACTTCGTCTTGTCGCTAAATACGTTTTTAATTTGAAAGAGCGTAAAATACGACTCGAAGGACATACGAGACAGGATAATCTTGCTATGCGAAAAACATTCGAGCGTGCCGGTTTCGTTAAAGAGGCGCATCTGCGAAATGCTTGGTTTTCACCAAAAGAAAATTCGTATTATGATGCTGTTACTTATGGCATTACACGAGAAGATTTTGATAAAGGGACGACAACTCCTGTCGTTTGGGAAGACGGAGACAACACGGAGATAAATCCGTCTCTTTCATCTTCTCAAATACCCAACTTTCCGGATGCATTTGAATCCGAACGACTCATTATTCGTGCACCGAAAATTGAAGACGGACTCGATGTCTGGAATTCAATCCAACAATCGATGGATTCACTTCGTTTGTGGATGCCATGGGCAACGCCTGGACTCAAGTTGCATGAAACGGAAGAGAGCTTGAGGCAATCGATTGCTGACTTTATAACCCGTAAAGATTTGCGAATGCATCTTTATTTAAAAGAAACGGGAGAGTTTATCGGTTCATCTGGGCTTCATCGAATTGATTGGCGCATACCGAAGTTTGAAATCGGTTATTGGCTGGATACTAAATTTGAAGGTCAAGGGTATATGACAGAAGCGGTTGAAAGAATTACACAGTTTGCATTTGAGGAATTAGGTGCGCGTCGCATAGAAATTCGTTGCGATGAGGAAAACCATAAAAGCCGTTTGTTGGCAGAGCGTGTTAATTTTCAGTTAGAAGGTATTTTAAAGCAAGATTCTATAGGGATTGATGGAAATAGTTTACGAAACACATGCATCTATGCGAAAATTGAATAAGGCAAAGTGCGTTGGCGTATGATTGCTAAAGGCTAGATAAATAGGAAAGGGATGCTGAGCTTCCACGAATTGTGAAGTCAACATCCCTTTCGTCATGCAGCTCTTCTGCCGGTTATAAGTTGAAGGATGAAAATAATTCCTGCAACGACAAGGATAATATGAATTAGCCCTCCGCCGATTTTAAATATCAGTCCTAACAACCAAAATACAATCAGCGCAACTATGATAAACCAAAGAATTCGGCCCACAATCTTCACTCCTTTTCGATATTAGTATGAATTTACCCCCTCTATCTACATGCTAAACACGAAGAATAAAAAAGGAGTATGAGTATCAGTCGGGGAATACATACTGGAGGCGATCTATAGTGGCTACACCAGGTATGGAAGACTACCTAGAACAAATCTATTTACACATTGAAAGAAACGGAATTGCGCGAGCATCTGACATTGCGGAATCACTCGATGTACTTCCTTCATCAGTGACAAAAATGGTTCAACGATTAGACCGAGATGGTTATGTGCATTATGAACGATATAAAGGTCTTGAATTGACAGAAAAGGGTCTCGCATTCGGAAAAAAACTAGTGAAACGCCATGATATTCTGGAGGACTTTCTCCGAATTATCGGTGTAAAAGAAGAAAATATTTACGGTGATGTAGAAGGAATTGAACATCATTTGAGCTGGAATGCGATTGACCGCATCACCGCTTTAGTAGAGACATTAGAACAGGAAACTGACTTCGTGAAAAAATTAAATGATAAGAAACAGTAGAAAAAGGATGATAGTATATGGAACAATTACAGTCTGGAAAGACAGCAGAATTGGAAATAATCGGTCAAGAAGGTTCGAGATGGGTTCTTCGCGGCGATGAAAATGATATTATGTTAAACGTTTCCGATTCAGAAGAAGGCGTGCAAGTCGGGGATTTCGTGCATGTATTTTTATATGCCAATCGTCGCGGCGAATTAACGGCTACAATGAAAATGCCGAATATGACAGCAGATACATTCGGTTGGGCAACAGTAATCCGCATAGATGATCGCGAAGGCGTTTATGTTGATATTGGTTCTTCTTTTGAAGTTCTTGTTAACGGCGCTGATATGCCGAGAATTCGCTCATTGTGGCCGAAGCCGGGCGATGAATTATACATGACGTTGCGTACAGATTTAGGCGGAGAGATTTTCGGCAGGCTCGCAACAGAAGAACGAGTGATGGAACATTACACGAAAGCAGAACCAAATCTATTCAATACGAATTTGAAAGCGAGAGCATACCGTTTATTACCGGTAGGTTCCTTTATGTTGAGTATTCCTGAAAATTATCGGATTTTCGTTCATAACACGGAGCAGGAAAGGGAGCCGCGTCTTGGACAAGAAGTCGATGTTCGCGTAATCGAAGTCCATGATGATGGAACGATGAACGGTTCAATGCTTCCGCGTGTCGAAGAACGTTTGTCGGGAGATGCTGAAATAATTTTCGATTATTTACAAAAGGTCGGCGGGAAAATGCCCTTTACAGATAAGTCTACGCCGGATGAAATCCAAGAGATGTTCAGCATGAGTAAAGGTGCTTTTAAACGAGCGCTTGGCCGACTGATGAAGGAACGAAAAGTTGCGCAGGAAGATGGTTGGACCAAAATATCCGAGTAGGCAGGAACCTTTTTTTAGCCAAGACGTACTAATAGGTAGATAAAGGAGGTTGAATTTATGAAGAGGTTAATGATGTTCATTGCATCTCTTGCGCTTTTAGTTGCGTTTGTAGTACCCGAAACGACTTATGCAGATAAGGTTATTGATGAAAAATTAGGTGTGCCGATTGTCGTTTACGGCGCGGATCTATCTGCAACAGAAAAGATAAGCGTAGAGGAAAGTCTGGATGTTGCCAATGAAGCGGAAGTTGAAGAGGTAACGGTTGATGGCAGTGACTTAACGACTTATATAAAAGATGGCAATAAAAATGCCCGCATGTATTCATCAGCGAAAATTACGAGACGCGATGCTGGAAAAGGACTTGTTATTACGATTGTGACCCCTGATAACATCACGCAAGTAACAGCGGATATGTACGCCAATGCAATGTTAACTGCTGGAATTGAAGATGCAATTGTTGAAGTGGCGTCGCCGAAACCAGTAACAGGACACTCGGCACTCGTAGGAATTTATAAAGCGTATGAAGTAAGCGGAGAAAAATTAGATACGGACCGTACAGATGTCGCCAATGATGAACTGAACTTGGCAACGAAGTTCTCTGAAGGCTCCGGGATTGATAAAGATAAGGTTTCAGAACTTTTAACGGAACTTAAAAAACAAATTGCTGAGCAAAACCCTGCAACCAAAGAAGATGTCGAACGAATTGTGAATGAGCAATTATCGAAGCTGCAAATCGAGTTGAACGAAGCAGACCGTCAACTGCTGATCGATTTGATGGATAAGATTCGCAGTCTCGATATTGACTTTAGCAAATTATCATCTCAACTCGAGGATATGAGCAATAAAATCAAAGAGAAAATCGGTGAAATCGATCCTGGATTCTGGGATAAAGTAAAAGAGTTCTTTGCGAATCTCGTTGATTCAATTAAAACTTGGTTTGAATAAATAAATAAGGTTTCTACACAGGCCGTTTTACCAGGCTTGTTTTTTTATTTGAAAAAGTAAACAACAGGCAGCGAACCGACTAAAGCGGGCAGCGAAACGACTAAAGCAGGCGGCGAAACGACTAAAGCAGGCGGCGAAACGACTAAAGCAGGCGGCGAAACGACTAAAGCAGGCGGCGAAACGACTAAAGCGGGCAGCGAACCGACTAAAGCAGGCGGCGAAACAACTAAAGCAGGCAACAAAACGATTAAAGCAGATGCCGAAACGACCAAAGAGACTCTATAATTGTTTGTTTCAAGACGAAAAAGGTAATCATTAAGTACAGAACGTGACAAAAACAAATATATTGTGAAGCGAAGTATCAGATGGTAAACTTTAAGTATCTTGAATTCGAGGCATGTTGAGGAGGAAGTTCTTTTATGAATCTTGCAGGTATCCATCACGTGTCAGCCATAAGCGCTGACATTGAAAAAAATCACGACTTTTTTACACGTATATTGGGGATGAGGCTTGTTAAAAAGACTGTGAATCAGGACTCGACATCTTCTTATCATTTGTTTTATGCAGATGCAGAAGGCACGCCAGGTACAGATATGACTTATTTTGATATTCCGAATGCGGGTAGGACGTATCCTGGCGTTTCGAGTATTAGCAATACCGGCTTTCGGGTCATGTCCGATGAAGCATTGGACTTTTGGAAAAAGAGATTTGAGACATTTCAAATCGAACATGATGAAATCAGAGAAAGATTTGGACGTAAAACATTATCATTTATAGACCATGAAGGATCGCGGCTTATGCTCGTCGTTGATAATGGAGAAGGTGTTCCATATGGTATTCCTTGGGTGAAAGAAGATATTCCAGAACAATTTTCTATTGTTGGACTAGGGCCTGTGACGTTAACTGTACGAAAACCAGAATCGACCGCTCAAGTTCTTGTTGAAATTCTTAATTTCACAGAGATAGGATCTTATCCATCAATTGTAGAAGGAATGCCTGAAATACGCGTATTTTCAACGGGAGAAGGCGGTCCTGCATCGGAAGTCCACCTAGAAACAAGAACTGACCTGCCTGTGGAAAGACCCGGGCGCGGCAGCGTGCACCACGTCGCATTTCGCGTGAAAACAATGGAAGAATATAAGGAATGGGAAAACCATTTACGGAAAAACGGTTTTATGACGAGCGGCTTAGTCGATCGTTTTTATTTCAAATCTATTTACTTCAGAGAGCCCAATGGAATTCTCTACGAACTGGCAACCGATGAGCCAGGGTTTACAAGTGATGAACCCATTGATAAACTAGGAGAAACGCTGGCCTTACCACCATTTCTAGAGCCGCGCAGGGCGGAAATCGAAGCTTCCTTACGCCCGATCATTACGAACAAAGGATAGAAAGGGGTTTTAATCATATGGAATTTGAATTGGTAGAATTAGATGGGGACGCATATGCGTTTCGCAATACACAAAATGATAAGGTTATCGCTGAAATATCATGGACGATGTTGAGCGATGTCATGGTAATGGATCATACTTTTGTATCGCCAGATTTACGCGGCCAAGGCGTAGCGAAAAAACTACTTGACCGTGCCGCAGAATATGCACGAGAGAAAAATTTCAAGATGGAACCGATTTGTTCGTATGTTGTCACAGCTTTCGAGCGCTATGGCGATTACAATGATTTAAAAGTCTAAGTGAAAGCAATCCGCCATATAAATAGTAGCGGATTGCTTTTTTGTATTGTCACGTCTCTGTTGCTATGTTATAAGTAAATTATCTGTGCGGAAATAATAATAGATGAAACTATTTAATATTATGTACGTATAGAATAGGGAACTAGAATAATAGGGGGTTATGCAATGAAACGTACCGCGGAAAAAGTATTATCGATTATTGGTGCAGTGTTTACTTTGCTGGGTATCATTGGATTTTTCGTTTTTGCAGCAATTATGAAAGTGGCTTTATCAGATGGAACACTTAGAAGTCAGATGGAAGCTGAATTTTTAGCGGATCCAACGTTGAGTGCGGAGGATGTTGATTTATTTTTCAGCATGATCAAGTCGTTTGCTGACTTTAGTTGGCTTTTTGTAATCGTATTAGTTATTAGTTTAGTAGCCACGATTGTGGGAATCATTTTCATATGGAATAATAAAAATCCGAAATTAGCGGGTACAATGTTTATACTGGCAGGATTATTCGCATTTGTTTTATCGCCAACATCAATCCTTCTTTATATAGCCGGAATCTTATGCTTCACAAGAAAAGCGCCGCTTACTGATGAAACAACATTTGTTGAAAATCAATACGACGACACATTACGTCCACTATAATTTATAAAAATAAAACCGCATCCCGATAACAGGGAGCGGTTTTTATTGATTTTTGCATGAATATACATATTGAGCAGTTTCCACCGGATGTCCCTCAAAAGTTTCTTCAAAAACGTCTAATAATTTAAAGCCTTGCTTTTCATAAAATGCTCGTCCACTTTCATTTTTTCCGTCGACATAAACGAATACTTGCGATGCAGATTTAAGTGTAGAAAGTGCATTATGGAACAACTTCGTCCCGTAACCAATGTGTTGATGGGTCGGCAATATATACATGGCTGTAAGTTCAGCATCGCCGTCCTCGTCAACTTTTGTTATATTCGCAAAGCCAACAGGAACCCCGTCACTTTCGGCAATCAACATCTCCGTTTTCTCCATTCGCATCAAAAGCATCATATCCGAATAAGAATGTTCCAGAAAAATTGTTTGGAGCTCTTCGGGAATGATGCCGCGATACGTTTCACGCCATGTGACATGCGCAATTTGTTGCACATATTCAATATCTTTAGATGTCATCGGTCGAATCATGCCCTAGTCACCTCAGTATTTCTTTTAGTAATCATAACAAATAAATGCGCTAAAAACTACCTAAGAAATTTTGCAAGCATCAAGATGTTACTAAAAAAAGTTTCTAATTACTTCGGTTCGGGTATACTTATAATATAAACTTATTACAATTTTTGATAATTCAGGAGGAATGATTGTTATGGCGCGTAAAAAGAATACTTTTCTGCTTGCGACACTTGCTGCCGGTGCATATGCTTATTTTAGTAAAAAAGAAAATCGTGATAAAGCGCAGGTTGCATTCAATAACATGAAAACAAAAGTGGAATCGTTTATCGATACACAGAAGATGAACCGTGCAACAGAAACCAAAGTCGGTCATTCAGATCCATACGATACGCAAGATAATAAAATGGTAAGTGAAGGTGCTCAAACGAGCGTGCATTACTATAACCAAGAAGTTCAAGATAAGCATAATTCAGAAGTGGATTTAGACGGACTTTACAATGAAAACCATAAACCGCAACCAGAAAATAAACAACAATAACAAGCAAAATGGGCGCGCCCTACCTGGGGTGCGCCTTTTCAAAAGTATTGAACCAAACTAGCTTTCTAGTATAAATCAAATTTTGTTGAGAGGTGAGAATGATGAATGTAATGATGAGCGAAAACCCCGTTTCTGAAAGTAAATTCCTTGATGAAATTGAGCAAAGTAATTACTTTGAAATTGATGAGCAGTTTTTTGAAACGGAAGAGAATCTACTAAAGCAGTTATATCGTTTTGATAGGAAGGAAGCAAAAAAATCTGCGAAAAAGATGGTTGAGATTGTTAGCAAAACATCTAAAGATAATGAGCTAATAGGATTAAAATATTATTTTATTACGTTAGCTGGAATCATTGCGAGACATATTAGCAAGGAATATTCAGAGCCGAAAAAAGCATTATCGTTTAATGCGACATGCCTAATGCTAATTGAACAACGTTTGACAAAAGATAATGCAGAAAAGTTAGCGGAAGAATTAATCGAGTTCTTTATCTATATCGTCGCGGAAAAGCAATTTTCATTATTAATGCATCATACCGTAAACAAAGTGGTTCAATATATTGACAAAGAAGTTGAAGGGCCGATGTCAGTTGAAGGGCTATCCTCGATGTTTGATGTCAGTACTAGCCATTTATCGCGAATTTTTAGGGAACACACTGGAATTACACTAGTAGAATATATCAATTTGAAAAAAGTTGAAGAGTCACAATATTATTTGCGTTTTTCGGACATGAAAATTTCGGATGTATCAGATAGATTCAACTTTTGTAATCAAAGCTACTTCACACGTATATTCAAAAAGTATACAGGTGAAACACCACGAAGATTCCGCAACAACTTAGCCGGAAAATATTTCCACTGCACACTCCCACTAGAAGAAAAATACAATTAAACGTAGAAAGATTGTATTCCTACGTAGATTTGTTGTATACTTTTCAGTAGTTTGAATTAGTGAAGGTGAATCTATTGATGAAACGATTTGGATTGTTAACTATATTAATGACAGCAGCTGTATTTTTAAGCGGATGTGCTGGAGTCGAGAACAAAGAAGGTAAGTTTTACGAGCTTCTTGTCAAACCGATGGAGTGGTTACTTCATTTTTTTAGTGGTCAATTTGGTGGCAGTTACGGTTTAGCAATTGTAGTGATCACGATATTGATAAGGCTGATTCTTATGCCTCTTATGCTTAAAAATTATAAGTCGCAACAAGAAATGAAGATTAAGATGGATGCGCTTCGACCAGAAATGGAAGATATCCAAAAGAAATTAAAAGAAGCGAAAGAATCAGGAAATAAAGATGAACAAACAAAACTTCAACAAGAAATGATGGGTCTGTATTCAAAGCATGGGGTTAACCCGCTCAATATGGGTTGTCTACCGCTCATTCTTCAAATGCCGGTCATTATGGGTCTTTATTTTGCGATTTTATATTCGCCAGAAGTAAAAGAAACTAAATTTCTTTGGTTCAACTTAGGCAGTCCCGATATGATCATGATGCTAATTGCAGGTGCTGTTTATTTCGTCCAAGCACGCGTTTCGCTTTGGACAATGCCAGATCAGCAAAAGCAACAGATGAAAATGTTCATCTACTTATCACCAATCATGATTATGTTCATTTCTTTCAAAGCGATAGCTGCACTTCCGCTTTACTGGGCAATCGGCGGAATCCTTCTGATTTTCCAAACTTACCTCGGACGGAAGTTATACTATAAGGAACCAGAAGTTCTACCAGCTGGAACTCCGGATAAGAGTGAACAGAAGACTGAGCTGAAAAAGGATTCAAAATCAGCGAAAAAAGATGATGTAAAAACAGATGAAAAATAAAGAATGATCGAGGCCGAAGAGGAATCTTCGGCTTCTTTTTTGGGGGTTTTCCGAATGAATGTAAAATGGATATTTGGAATTGGAATTGGAATCGCAATAATCGCCTCATTTTATTTTGTTATTCAACTCAATTTGAATATGGCTGTTTTATCGATGGTAGGTTTGTTTGCGTTAACGAACGGGATGCGTGCAAAAACATTCCACGACCAAGGGCTAGCGCGCGAATCAAAATGGATGAAATGGGTATCCTACTTTTTTGTTCTCGCTTTTATCGTTCTGATAATCATTTATAGTGTAATATGACTCTGTGCTCGCGAAAAGTATCCTTTTTCGCTATCAATTAATTAGCGACTTGAATTAGAAATAATGATAAACTTAGGTGATATTGCGAAAAGGCAGGCTATGAAATGAAGAGGAAAAAAAGTTATCAGTATAGATCACAAAAGAAAAAAGGCAAAGCGCTACCAATAACCCTTACTAGTCTTGGGGTTATAGTTGCAGGGATAATCATATGGATTGGCATGAATGATTGGAATTTAGAAAAGAGTTACGAGAAAGTTGAAGACGCAATTACACTAGTTATCTATAAAGATGATAATAAAGTCGAGGATGAAACAACCGAGCCGACTAATCCAGATGAAAATTCGGATTCTGAAATTATAGATGAAAATGATAAAGGTGAAGAACCTAAGGATGAAGTTCCTGAAGGGGAAACTCCAGAAGAAGAAATGCCTGAAAAAACTCCCGATAAAGATAATCGTAAATACATTGAAGGCCAAGAGTTGCCGAAAGAACCGACCTATATAAAAGGCATACTTATCGCAAATAAACAATATCCTCTCCCGAGGACGTATGCACCCGGCGAAAGTAAAGAGGCGAGAGCGGCATTCAACGAAATGGCGGCAGCAGCTAAATTAGACGGCTTTGAACTTATCGCATTCAGCACATATCGCTCCTATGACTACCAGACAGGATTATACGAACGTTATGTAGAACGGGATGGAAGTGCAGCCGCCGATCGTTACAGCGCACGCCCGGGTTACTCGGAACACCAAACGGGTCTCGCTTTCGACATCGGCGAAGTGGATAATGAGCAATACTATGCATCCGCCAAGTTCGGCGAAACGGATGCCGGTAAATGGGTAGCCGAAAATGCACACCTTTACGGCTTTATCATGCGTTATCCTGAAGGCAAAGAAAAAATCACCGGTTATATGCACGAATCCTGGCATTTCCGCTACGTCGGAATCGAAATCGCAGAAGAAATCTATAAGCAAAATATATCTCTTGAAGAATATTTAGGGATTTAATCAAATAGAAAGGACGCCCCTTCTTCATTGGGCGTCCTTTTAATTATAAAATCGGAGAAATTAAATTCGCGATCGACTCTTTTAATTTAATCATTGTTGACCGTTTATTGTACAGATCTAGCGTAAGTTCAGTTGACAGCAACATATCTTGTTCAAATAGTTCCGCAAGTTCATGTGATTTATCACGATCATAGATAAAGGCATTCACTTCAAAATTCAACTTGAAGCTTCGAACATCAATATTTGCTGTTCCGACAGTTGACACTTCATCATCAATTACAATTTGTTTCGAATGCAGAAACCCGTTATCGTAAATGTAAATTTTGGCCCCGGCTTTCAATAAATACCCTACATTGGCATACGTTGCCCAGTAAACAAACATATGGTCAGGTTTATTTGGAATCATAATTCGTACATCGACCCCTGACAAACAGGCGATTCGAAGAGCATCTACGAAGCTGACATCCGGTATGAAATAAGGCGTTTGAATATAAATATACTTTTCTGCCCGGAATATCATTTTTAAGTACCCGTCTTTAATTTGTTCCCACTCAGAGTCTGGCCCACTGGAAACGATTTGCATGCTGACAGATCCTTTTTGAGGAATAGCCGGGAAAAAGGCATCATTGTATTCTATATCCTGATTTGCTGATGCTTGATTCCAATCCAAGATGAACCTTGTTTGAATGGGATGAACTGCACTTCCCTCAATTCGCAAATGCGTATCCCTCCAATAACCAAACCTCTTTTTAAGCCCTAGATATTCATCCCCTACATTAAAACCGCCAATATAGCCGATACGCCCGTCGATAACGACAATCTTCCGGTGATTCCGGTAATTTAGACGAGGGTTAATGAGTGGTAGAATCGAAGGGAAAAAAGCCTCAACTTGTCCGCCGTGGCGTATCAATTCTCTGAAATGTCGTTTATGAACACCGCGTGACCCCATGTCGTCATAGAGTAATCGCACTTGAACCCCTTGTTTCGCTTTTTGAATGAGCACATCCAACAGTCGCTTTCCCAAATTATCAAGTCTGACAATATAATATTGGAAATGAATATGATCTTTCGCATTTTCAAGGTCTTCAATGAGCGCTGTAAATTTTGCTGCCCCGTCATTAAAAACTTCAACGTCATTGTCTTGTGTTAACACGGCGTGATTGTTTCGAAGATGAAGATTTATCATATCTTTATGCTTTTCGGTTTCTTTAATTCGAAAATCAAGCGTATTATCCTCAATTGCTTCAATTTGATAATTGATAAGTTGGTCGATGCCGATTTTACTTCGGCCTTCCCATCGGAAAAGGTGTTTTTCTCGAAAACGTCGTCCCAACATGAGGTAAATGAAGAAACCAAAAAACGGAATAAAAAACAAGACCATCAGCCAAGCCCATGTTGATGTGGCGTCACGACGTTCAAGAAATATAAGAGCGATAGCAAGAAAAATGTTTAATACTAAAATTGCGGTGACTGTAAAACTTATGAAGTTCGACATAAGTGCCTCCTCAACATATTATTACTCACTATAGTATAACTGATGGGGTAAGGAATGTGACAGAATTAGGAAGACGCACATATATTATATTTATATCAATTCCTACTTGACTGATATGAATTACTGGTATAAAGTGTGATTGATAGTATTATAATTTAGGAGGAAAAAATGTGTCTTCACTATTACTGATAATAAATATAGTAGGTCTTCTACTATTAGTGGGTTTACTCTATATAATGCAACGTAAACATGTTTCATTCTCAAAACGAGTTTTTACTGGTCTTGGGCTGGGAATTGCCTACGGTCTGATTTTACATTTTGCATACGGAACAGATTCCGCCGTTCTACAAGAATCAATGCCTTGGTTTAATATAATCGGTGTCGGTTATGTGAAACTTCTTCAAATGATTGTTATGCCTCTAGTGTTTATTTCAATACTTGCGGCTTTTACGAAAGTGACAATCGGGAAAGATTTCGGGAAAATGGCAGGAAGAATTTTAGGAATGCTTATTGGAACGACAGCGATTGCCGCAATTATCGGGATTTCAGCAACACTTATATTTGGACTTGACGCATCTGAAATTGTCCAAGGCGAAGCAGAACTCTCGCGCGGGGTGTCAATCGAGGAACGAGCAGGTGAAGTCGCAGATCGCGCGCTTCCTGATCAAATATTAGATCTTTTACCAGCTAATCCTTTTCTTGATTTCACGGGAGCACGTCCGACGTCAACAATTGGCGTAGTTATTTTCGCTGCTTTTCTAGGATTTGCTTATTTAGCAGTTTCACGCAGAGAACCTGAAAATGCTGCCACTGTGAAAAAAGGAATCGACGCAATCTATTCGCTAATAATGGGGATTGTACGAATTGTATTACGTTTGACGCCTTATGGAATTTTAGCGATTATCGCACGTACTGTGGCAACATCTGATTTCGGCGCAATTTACAGTTTGGGGAAATTCGTAATGGCTTCTTACGTAGCGTTAGGTGTTATGTTCGGAATCCACTTGATTATTATCATGCTTTCGGGATTAAACCCAATTACTTACGTGAAAAAAGCCGGTGATGCGTTACTATTTGCATTCACGTCCCGTTCAAGCGCGGGAACCTTACCGCTCAACATCAATACGCAAACGAACCGTTTAGGTGTTCCTGATGGCGTTGCAAACTTTGCGGGTGCATTCGGATTATCAATCGGCCAAAACGGCTGTGCGGGAATTTATCCGGCTATGCTTGCAGTAATGATAGCACCTTCAGTTGGCCAACCAATCGACGCACAATTTCTTATAACATTAGTTATTATCGTCGCGATCAGTTCATTCGGCGTAGCTGGTGTAGGCGGGGGAGCAACTTTCGCAGCAATTCTAGTATTATCCGCACTCAACTTGCCAGTCGCGCTCGCAGGACTACTCATCTCAGTCGAACCGCTAATTGACATGGGACGTACAGCAGTTAACGTCAGCGGTTCAATGACAGCCGGCGTCACAACAGCACGCATGTCTGGAGAACTAGATACGGATATTTATAATGGGAATGTAGAAGGGCAAACGGTCGAAGCTTAAGCAAAGCGACTAAAAATGCACGAAACGACCAAAGCTGCCGTGAAAACGACTAAAGTAGCCGTCGAAACGACTAAACCTGCTATCAAAACGACTAAAGCGGCAGCTCAAACGACCAAACCCGCTTCTCAAACGACTAACGCAACAAAATAACATTCATAAATAAAAAATCCGCAGCCGACATCAGTGTCGACTGCGGATTTTTTCATAGGTTTCATTGATAAAATCTTTATATGGCGAATGCGGCATCGGCGCAATATTGTTAAAAGCTAATTTGGCGTGCTCTAAAGCTTTTTCTTGATTGCCAAGCGCTAGATGACATAAAGCTATATAGACATCTGCTTCAAAAAGTAATGATAGATCTAGCGGATGATGAACATATCCGGGGATTTCTACCGCGACTAGCGAAGATAAAGCATCCTCAATACGACCTAATCCGTAAAACGTTTTTCCTTTTTCTAAATTCATATAGGGACTATAACTATTATCTTTTCCATGCGTTTCAATATAGGGGTTGAGTAATTGTAATGCTTCCTCATACGATTTTTTATACGAATTTAAATAATGTATCTCCAAAAAGATCGGGAAATAGAATGCTTCTTCATCATCAGTGAAATCTCCATACAACTTAAGTTTTTCCGAATAATAATTCGTCAGTTTTTCATCGAGCGTCATCATCGCATGAACAGCGGAAAGGCGATACAGGCTGTCAATATTGTAAAATACGCGTTGTTCTTTTGAAAAATCGATAGCGGTTTCCAAAAGACGTCTAGCGGATTGAGCATCTCCAACAGCATAATGCAAAATGGCTTCATGATAGTCAAGATCGATTCTAGTCATAGGATCGATAAAAGCAGCTTTCTCTTCAATCAGCCGTCTTTCCTGCAACATTATTTTAAGAGAACCTTCATAATCGCGTTTGGTGAATTTCACCATCGCACGAAATATACCAATGTCTGCGCGTCTGGGAATTATATTCATTTCTTCATATATGCTAGCAGCTTTGTCAGAAGGTTCCTGCCATCCCCCTCTATTTAACCTGCTTAGCGTACGGCTGTACATTTCTAGCAAGCGCGCAGCTTCATAATCATGAGCCAATTTCGGAATATAAGGTTCAACTAACGCAATAAGCTGGTCGTATTCATCCGTTACCTCGTCAACTTTAGTATGAAATAGCTTTTCCGCTTTTTCTAATACTTCTCTTAGTTCCTGACTACTCACTTCTTCCAACAACTCAGAAACTTCCACGCCAAGGCGCCTCGCTATGTAAGTAAGGCTTTCCATTGAGGGATTCGCCTTATTGTTTTCAATCAAACTGAGCATGCCTTTCGTCAACTCATCACCAGCTAATGCTTCCAATGTGAATTTCTGCTCTTTTCGCAGTTTGCGAATTCTTTCACCTAATGTATTTATGAGTAGCACCTCCATGTAGTACAACATAGTTTAATTATATTAAACTTTTCCTTGAAAAGATAGTGTGGGCATGTTATTATTTGTTTAATCTGATTAAGCAACATTTTCGGAATGGAGGGAATTTTATGGATGAGGCTTTAAAATTAAAACGCGCGACGCATAACTTATGGACCTTTACAACGAGCAGGATTATTTCTTCCTTCGGAGCGCAAGTATACACATTTGCGATTAGTTTTTACATTTTACAACTGACTGGATCCGCAACAAGTTTCGCGACAAATCTGATTTGCAATATTTTACCGCGGACGCTTATGGCTCCATTTGCAGGTTATGTAGCGGATAAGTATTCAAGAAAGACAATCGTCATTGCAGCCCAGATTGCAACGACCCTTGCCATTGGCGGATTATTAACGGTGAGCCTTATATCTGGTTTATCGCTCATAGCCATTTACACAACAACTGTTGTTTTATCAATCACATCAACTTTTTCAGGTGTTACATTTACCTCATCCATTACTGGACTCATCGATGAAGCGCGTATTCAAAAAGCGATGTCCATGAACCAGATGTCGATTTCATTTGCGGCAATTGGCGGCCCGGCAGTTGGCGGGCTTTTGTACGGGACCGTTTCAATGCCTGTTTTCCTCATTATGTATATGGCGGCATCGATAATAGCTGTTATTCTCGAATCAACAATGAATTTCAAGCTGTTTGCAAAACGAAAAGAACTCGTCGAAGGGAAACCGAAAGAAACAATGTTCCAAAATATGAAGGCGGGCCTGTCATATTTAAAGTTACAACCCGTGCTGCTATCGATTATTTGGATATCATTATTTATCAACTTGCTGTTCGGTGCATTCATGGTGGGGTATGCATTCATTCTCATCGAAAAGATGAAGATGTTGTCTCAGCACTTTGGTTTGACTGAAGGTGCGTTCGCGGTCGGGATGTTGCTCATGTCGATCTATTTATCGACGAGAAAAGACGTGAAGTATCCGCTCCTTGTTGGAAAACGAGGAATTATCGTAATGGGATTAATTATGGCGGGCATTGGGTTGCCTTTAATTTATACCATGCCTTACAACTTTATGTTTGCTTATTATGCAACGCTTATGTTCAGTTTCGGGGTGACTCAAATTGTCGTGAATACGCCGCTAATGGTCATGATGCAAAAGAGGATCGACGACGATTACAAAGGTCGTGTATTTTCGATACTCGAAACGATGGCGATGGCGCTAATGCCGCTTGGAATGGTCGTTTATGGATTTTTATATGATATTTGGCCAGCCCAGTGGATTTTGATCGGTTCGAGTGTAATGCTTATCGGGCTCGTACTCATACTCGCAAGGCCATCTGTCATTCGAAAAGCGCATCCAGAACTCGACAAATCAAAAACAGTCACTACGACAGTGATCCAAGAACAATAGAATGAGGTGTAGTAGATGGAAACCATTCCGCATCAGTACCAGAAAATCAGCTGCCGGACTATGTCAGGAAGAATCTAAAAAAGCTTATATAAAAAAGGCGAAGTTCATTTCCGATTAACGGAGAACTTCGCCTTTTTGAATTAAGCACTGCGCAATGATTTTTTCGAATTTCTATACAAGAAGATTAACGCAATCGAGATGATGGCTAGTGCTGCGGAAATATAATAGATATCGCCGTTCATCATTGTGAAGAGCCATGTAAATAAAAGCGGCCCAATAATGCGTCCCATATTATCCATCGAGTACGTCATCCCGGCAGCGGTTCCGTACTTTCCACCCGATTCTTTCGATGTCAATGAAACAAGGGCGGTCCGCGCCAATGCATTTCCAGCTATGAAAACGCTTAGTGAAAATCCTGCCAAAAAAAGATTCGATGAAAATGGGATGAGAATAAGTCCAATTGCAGTTACGATTTGAGCACCTAAAATCCACTGAGTCTCCGTACCGTTTTTGATTCTCCGAACGACGCCGCCTTGAATTGCAGCGTCAACAAAACCGCTCACCATAAATAAATATCCGATTTGTATAGGCGTGATTTCAATTTTTGAAATCTGGAAAAGTTGAAATGTTGATTCGAGTCCCGCAAGGATCAATGTCACCATAAACGACAGCAAGAACAAGTTTCGAATCCGATACTGCCAAAACATCATTCCGCCTTTTGGCAACAGCTGGCGCTTATTCGCTTCGCCAACACGTTCTGGCTCTTTCAAAATAATTCCCGCATAAACAAGAATGAGCAAGGTCAAAATACCAGATGCAATGAACGGCACCTGAAGATTGATATCCCCAAGCACGCCGCCGATTGCAGGACCGAAAATAAATCCTAATCCAATAGACATACCAAGGAAACCCATATATTTATTGCGGTTCTCTTCAGTAGTCATATCCCCGACGAAACCAGTTACGGCAGTATACAAAGCCCCGGAGAAGACACCGCCAACCACGCGTGAAGCATATAGAAAAAAAATGTTTTCAATGAAAAATGCGAATAAAAAGAAGCTAAGACTAAAACCTAGCAAGCCAATTAAAATCAGCTTTTTCCGTCCCGTACGATCTGACAACGCACCCCATAGCGGCGCCGTAAAAAATGAAGCGAGCGCATAAATCGTAAGGAGTCCGCCGACATGTATCTCAGACAAGTTTTGTTGAATAATAACTTCAGGTAATATCGGAATAATAATGCCGAACCCCAGATAAACAAAAAACTGCACGGACATTAATAAGAGTATGGATTTTTTCACAATGCCAACCGCCTTCTATTAAATCAATACCGCAATTATACCTTTCGTAAATTGGGTATACAAAGAAAAGGGTTCATTATCTGGAAGCAATAAGAAAGGAATTTACTTCCCGCTCAACAACCAGATTCAAAGTGCACATAAAAGTATATTATTAATATTTTTGGGTGGGCCCAGGTAGTGACAATATTAATTACTCTATAAATATAATGGAATCTGCAGTTGATTGGAGTGTAGGGTGGCGACTCCCGCGGAATCAGCGAGACAGCCGGGACCCCGCAGGGAGCGAAGCGGACGAGGAGGCTCGGCGCTCGCCCGCAGGAAAGCGTCCGCCCGGAACGGAAATCAACGATATAAAAGGAAATCTAAGTAATTAAATAATGAATCGTTCACTTTCCTGATATAACTTTATTTTAATTCTAGAAATCCAAATCAGAAGTATAAGAACATAACCGAACGTACAAACTGATTTTGTAACACAATTGATAAACTTAGGGCGGTGCTGAGGTGGTATACTAAAACTAATGCCGAAATAAATAACATAATTCTTATAAAAATTGCAACTTTTATTGCTTACGAACGTCTTATAAATATACATGAAAGGTCGAGGTGGAGAATATGGCTAACGAAATGGATTTAAAAAGAATTATCGCCAATTTGGCAAAATTAGGTGTTTCGGCTACAATAACAAAATCCCGATTAGAAATGCTGAAAGTCCTCGCACCGTCAGTACAAAACACACAAATTCAATCAAACTAATAGAAAAAAGCTCCAGCGGGTGAATTCCGCTGGAGCTTTTTATATATGTTATCAATCATCATCATCCGTCCCGAACATATACGTACGATGATGGAACTTCATGCTGAAAATAAGGCCGATTGCGAGCATATTACTCATCAACGAGCTTCCCCCATAACTAATAAAAGGAAGAGGAATACCGGTTATCGGAAGAACTTGAATGTTCATGCCGATGTTTTCAAAGACGTGGAAAGTAATCATCGCAATAATCCCCGTACAAACATACATGCTAAACGGATCTTTAAGTTCGAGCGCAATTTTAGTTAAATGATAAATCAAAACAAAAAATAGACTGATGACGATACAAGAACCAATAAAACCATATTCTTCGCCAATGACCGCAAAAATGAAGTCCGTATGATTTTCAGGAACGTAAGCTTCACGACCTTGAAAACCTTTTCCGAACATGCCGCCCGAACCAATGGCCGTAATCGCTTGGATCAGGTGCATCCCTTCATTGGAAGGGAAGGAGTAAGGATCTAACCAAGAATAAATTCTTTTAAACTGATAAAGGTCAAAGCCTAGTGTCTCACTCATAAAGTCTTGCGCATAAATCGCCGCCCATAGTAAAGTGGTTACAGCAGCAGCCCCGCTAACAAATAAGGGAAGGATAATCTTCCAAGAAATTCCCGCTACAAGAATAACTGCGGCTGTAATTGCGATAAATACGATGGAAGTACCCAAGTCTGGCTGCTCCATAATGAATAGGAGCGGCGCAATGAGAGTCAGCATTATTTTTCCGAGAAGCAAAAAATCTGTTTTCAAAGTCTTAATTTCAAATTTCTCATGATGAGAACTCACTAATTTAGCCATGCCAAGAATGAAAAATGTTTTAATGAATTCCGAAGGTTGGATTTGTCCAATAACAGGAAGGTTGAGCCACCTTTTTACATTATTTTTCACTTCAGCTATTTGATCTTCTCCACCCGGTGCGAAGTGAAGGAAGACGAGTATGAATACGCCAAGTCCATAGGCATACCATGCAATCTTTTTATACTGGTCCATCTCAAAATACATAACGCCAGCAACGATTATCGAACCGATTACATACCATTGAATCTGTTTCGGAACAAAGTTGATGCCGTACTGTCCAGTTGTTTGTGCAGAAGCGATTGCTGTCAAGCTCACGATGCAAAAGAGCAATAAGATAAAAGCGAGCGTCCAATCAAAGCGCTCGGCGGGTTTGTCTGATAGTTTCATAAGATTAATCACCTTTAATATAAAGAAGTTTTCTATAGTATACAGGAAAATAGACGTCTCAGCATGAAAGAAGTTGCTTAGTTTTATATGACTTAGTATTTATTTTTGAGTTATTCATTCATGCTCGTTGGGTACACATGGTAAACTAGTGATACAAATTCAAATGAACGGCGAGGGAAAAACTATGAAAAAAAGTTTAGGTTTAGTATATGGCGGAAAATCCGCTGAACATGAAGTTTCATTATCAACTGCGCGTGCAGTCATTCAGGCGATCAACTTTGACCGATATGAAGTAATCCCGGTTTATATCACGTATGAAGGCGAATGGAGAAAAGGACAGCCGCTAGAGCGTCCAGTAGAAACAATTGAAGAACTTCGTCTACCGGGTAGCGGCGAAAGAAAACCCGACAGCATTCATGACTTTTTAAATGGCGAGACCGGATTACCCGATGTGATTTTTCCACTTCTGCACGGAACTAACGGAGAAGATGGAACTGTTCAAGGTTTTTTTGAAGTGATGAATATTCCATACGTCGGAAACGGCGTGCTTGCATCCTCTGCAGGTATGGACAAAGTTTCCATGAAGCAATTATTCGCTCAAGTAGGTCTAAATCAGGTGCCATACGTCCATTTTGTGCGTAGCGGTTGGAACCAAGATCGTGATATGTTACTCGATCAAATGGAAAAGGAATTAGGCTGGCCAATGTTTGTCAAACCGGCAAACTTGGGGTCGAGTGTCGGGATCAGCAAAGCGACCGACCGTGATAGCTTAATCGAAGCGGTGGATTTTGCATTGAAATTCGATCGCCGGGTAATTGTCGAACAAGGCGTCACAGCCCGCGAAGTAGAATTAAGCGTAAAAGGGAACGATTATCCAACGTGTTCAGTACCAGGAGAGATTAAACCTGTTACGGACTTTTATGATTATGAAGCAAAATACAAAGACGGTAACACGGAACTCATTATTCCTGCAGCCGTAACTCCAGAAGTGAAAGAGAAAATGGAGGACATGGCGATCCGTGCTTTTAAAGTACTCGATTGTTCGGGATTAGTCCGTGCTGATTTCTTCGTAACCGCAGACGATGAGGTGCTCATCAACGAAGTGAATACAATGCCTGGCTTCACCCCGACGAGCATGTTCCCATTATTATGGAAAAACTCGGGCGTAACGTATCCGGAACTCATTGATGAACTTATTGAATTAGCGCTTGAACGTCATGCTGAAAAATCAAAAATACAATATACGATGGATTGAGTGTGATATACAATGAAACAACCATTAACTACTATTGCAAGCTGGCTGAAAGAAGATGGACAGCATCTAGAACGCATTACGATTAAGGGCGTCTCGATCGATTCCCGAACTGTAGGCAAGGACTATTTATTCATCCCGTTTCGAGGGGAGCAAGTAAATGGGCACCGTTATGTAAAAAATGCGATTGAAAAAGGGGCAGCGGCGGCTCTATGGATGAAAGATGAACCGAATCCGCCGAAAGATATCCCGCTAATCTTTGTAGATGATCCGGAACTAGCCTTGCAAAAAATGGCTAGGACATACCGAGAACTACTTGATTGCACAGTAATCGGCATCACTGGATCTAACGGAAAAACATCCACGAAAGACTTAGTTGCCAGTGTTTTGTCTCCTTATTACAATGTCCGGAAAACGGAAGGGAACTTCAATAATGAACTCGGTCTGCCGCTGACGCTTTTATCGCTTGAAGAAGAAACGGAATACGCTGTGCTTGAAATGGGAATGAGCGGATTTGGCGAGATTTCATTTTTATCGAAGTTAGCAAAACCGGACTATGTCATCATTACAAATATCGGTGAAGCCCATATGCAAGATTTGGGGTCGCGGGAAGGGATTGCCAAAGCGAAGTTTGAAATCATTGACGGTCTGTCGTCAAATGGCATGTTATTTTACGACGGGGATGAACCTTTATTAAATCCGCTCGTCGAAAAACAACAAAACATCCAGAGAGCTTCATTCGGTTATCAGGCCAAAAATGATTTAGCGCTCAAAGATGTTCATTCTACAGCTGCGGGCAGCGATTTTACCGTTACAGGAATTTACGATGGCCAATTCACAATTCCAGTCTACGGCGCGCATCAAGTGAAAAATGCTCTCGCCGCAATCTTAATTGCGAAAGAAGTCGGTTTATCGACAGAGGATATCCGCGGAGCCCTTTCAGCGGCTAGTTTGACTGATATGCGCATGCAACCAGTTATAGCCGACAACGGAGCCCTGTTTATTAATGATGCGTATAATGCGGCTCCGACATCGATGAGAGCGGCACTTTCGTTCTTAAAAGAAACGCCGCTTCGTCCGGAAAAATGGGTAGTTCTCGGGGATATGCTGGAGCTCGGAGATGAGGAAAAAGCTTATCACGAATCATTATCCTCCCAACTTGCGGACGCGGAACTAAAAGGCATCCTTCTATACGGACCACGAATGAAGTGGCTTTATGATCGGTTGCAAGCTGGTTCCTTAAAATCTAAACTTCTTTGGTCAGAAGACGATTACGAACCGCTTATAAACGAATTGCGAAGAAATACAGACGCGGACTCAGTCGTTCTTTTAAAAGGATCAAGAGGTATGACGCTTGAAAGTATTCTCACCCCATTTCTACAAGAGACAAATACATGAAAACGGGGGTTTTATTCATCCACGGCTTCACGGGCGGAACGTATGAAGTGCAACCGCTGATCACATTTGTAAAAAAACATACAGATTGGTCAGTGGAAGTTCCAACCTTGCCGGGACACGGCGTGACGCTAAACTTGTCGAATGTGTCGGCGGAATCCTGGATGATGGAGGCGGAACTTGCGATGAGGCGATTGCAGAAAAAAGTGGACCGCGTGATAATCGTCGGTTTTTCCATGGGCGGATTGATAGCGCTCTATCTAACCCTTCGCTATCCGGTATCAAGGCTCGTATTGTTAAGTGCCGCCGCGAAATATATCAGTCCGCGATTTCTTCTCGAAGATGTGCGAGAGATGCTGAGAGAATCGATTACAAAAAAATACACGCCGAACACATTTCGCCATTTATATGACTATAAATTAACGCATACGCCACTTCGCGCAATGTTTGAATTCTTGAGGATTGTAAAAATGGTGGAGCCTTATTATAGTCAAATTAAAATACCGGTTTGCCTAGTTCAAGGAGAAAAGGATGAAATCGTCCCCTTTTCCTCTGCTGAACATTTATATAAAAACCTTGGATCGGAAAATAAGTTCTTTATTAAATCATCCGTAGGAAAACATCATATTTGTTACAGCGATGATTGTCATGATTGGTTTCCGAAGGTTCTCGATTTCATGCGTAGTGACACATATTGAGTAAACTGATTAATATTACTTAAGCTCTTTGTTTGCAGGAGAGGTTTTCGCATGGTACACTTTGATGAGCATTGGATACATTTCACTGAGACTCTTCAATCATGAAGAGTACTTTTTTTTGAATAAAACGGTTTGTTCATTATTTGCGGACTCGCGTTCGTTGACCGAACCGCTCGGCAAGGACCGGGCTTTCCTTTTCAACCATACCCTCAAAAAACTGAGGATGTAAAATATCGGAAACGTTCCCTTTAAAGGCTCGAATTTGCCGCGCTTTCATTTGCAAATGTAACCAACTGTCAAATGGAGAAAAAGGAGATTGAAATTTTTGACTAAATTTTCAGAGCTAAATATTAGCGAATCAACACAACGTTCTTTAAGCAACATGGGGTTTGAAGAAGCTACACCAATCCAAGAAGGTACGATTAAACTCGGACTTGAAGGAAGAGACATTATTGGACAAGCACAGACGGGTACAGGAAAGACGACGGCATTTGGAGTCCCTATCATTGAAAATATCGACACAAGCAATCGTGCTGTACAAGCGCTTGTCATCGCACCGACTCGTGAATTAGCCATTCAAGTTTCCGAAGAGATTTATCGAATTGGTAAAGACAAACGCGCGAAAGTCCTATCCGTATATGGTGGACAAGAAATTGGTCGACAAATCCGAGCACTACGCAATAATCCGCAAATTATTGTTGGTACACCGGGACGTCTACTCGATCTTATTAAACGTAAAACTTTGAAGCTTGACAATGTTCAAACGCTCGTCCTAGATGAAGCTGACGAAATGTTAAACATGGGCTTTATCGAAGATATTAATGAAATTATGGCAAGTGTTCCGGCAGAACGCCAAACACTTCTATTCTCGGCTACAATGCCGGCACCGATTCGCCGAATTGCAGAGACATTCATGAAAAATCCTGAAATCGTTGCAATAAAATCAAAAGGCATGACTGTAGAAAATATTGATCAGTATTTCGTTAAAGCGCATGAGCGCGAGAAGTTCGACATACTGACTCGTATTCTAAACGTGCAACAACCAGAATTGGCTATCGTTTTCGGGCGTACTAAACGCCGCGTTGATGAGCTTTCGAATGCATTGACGATTCGTGGTTACTTAGCAGAAGGAATTCACGGAGATTTAACGCAAGCGAAGCGGATGTCGGTCCTTCGTCAATTTAAAGAAGGTAAAATCGATATTCTTGTTGCAACAGACGTTGCGGCACGCGGACTTGACATTTCAGGTGTTACACATGTATACAACTTCGATATTCCACAAGATCCGGAAAGTTATGTTCACCGTATAGGTCGTACAGGACGCGCAGGAAAAAGCGGAATTGCTGTAACTTTTGTTACTCCACGTGAAATGGGATACCTGCGTATCGTTGAAGAAACAACGAAAAAGCGTATGACGCCAATGGTTCCGCCATCATCGGATGAAGCATTAGTAGGTCAGCAACGCCTTGCTGTCGAGCAGCTTTCTGAAATTATCGAGAAAAGCGAGTTAACTGATTACACGCATCTCGCTTCTGAAATGCTTAAGAAATATGATGCGACAGACATTGTTGCAGCAGCGCTTAGAAATTTAACACGCGAACCAAATGATACACCAGTTACGATTTCTGAAGAACGACCACTTCCGTCAAGAGGCGGCGGTCGTAGCGGCGGCGGTGGACGTAGCGGCGGATACCGCGGAAATCGCAGCGGCGGCGGACGCCCATTCCGCGGAGGCGGCGGAGGCCGTTCTTCTGCTGGAGGACGCGGCGGATCACGTCGTGGCCGCGAAGGCGGAAGCCGTAGCGGTGCAAGCCGTTCACGCAAACCTGAATAATAGACTATGCAAAAAGTCCGGAATCGCTTACGCGTTTCCGGACTTTTTCTTTCTTTGATCGTTTGCGAGTTATATTTAGTCGGCTAGAGTAATTTATTGGTCGTATCAATTCATCTTTAGTCGTTTCACCTTGTTCTTTGTTCGCTTAGGAACATTTTCATAAAAGTGAAACATTTCTCTTGCGTTTTCGTATAGACTAGAAGAAGGAAAGGGGCACTCGAATGAGAAAACAACCAATGAATAGGATTTCAGAAAAAGGATTACGCGTTTGGCGCCTATACGGGATTATGCAAACGATTTTAGTATTGCTTTTAGCCGCCGGCGCAGGGGTCTTAACATACATATTCGAATGGTCATGGGGAATTTATGCGATAGCCGCGGGCGTTGTTTTGATTTATGCATATCTTTTTATTGTTTTATTCCCCAAAATACGTTGGTTGCGTTGGCGTTATGAAGTACGTGAATCGGAAATTGAATTGCAACACGGGTTATTTATCGTGAAGCGTACATTAATTCCGATGGTCCGCGTGCAACATGTCGATACGTCCCAAGGCCCTATACTGCGAAAGTATAATTTGGCGGGCATCACGATATCGACTGCAGCGACGAACCATACGATTCCAGCACTTGTCATGGAAGAGGCGGATGAGTTAAGAAGTAGGATTTCCGTGCTTGCAAGGGTGGCGGAAGATGATGTCTGAGGAACGTTACAAACTGCATTGGATTACGGCACTCATAGAAGTACTCAAAACGTTGAAAGAAATGATATTTCCATTAATCGTCCTAATTTTTGCAAATGGCTTTCAAGATTCGGGCACGGGTAAATGGTATTGGGATTATCTGTCATTCATTATTTTGGGCGTACTGATCATCGTATTTTTCATTACCGGAATTATTAAATGGAAACGGTTTGTATATTGGTTTGAAGACGATGAACTTCGAATCGAATATGGTTTGTTCGTGAAAAAGAAACGATATATTCCATTTCATCGTATCCAGAGCCTTGATTATACAGAAGGAATCCTGCATCGCCCACTTAAGTTGGTGAAAGTAAAAGTGGAAACTGCAGGAGGGGCGGATATATCTAAATCAGATGCAGAATTGACCGCGATTACAAAAGAAGCTGCAAAGCGAATTGAAGAGAAAATGGCAGAGTCTAAACAAAGAAAGATCCACAAAATTGATGACTTTGATGAGTTTGAGCCTGTAGCCGAGCCGTCGCAAAAATTAAAAGCAGTTTATAAAATGGATCGGAAAGATTTGCTTGTTCTAGCGACAACATCGGGTGGAATAGGTCTGATATTGTCTGGGGTTTTAATATTCCTGGTTCAATTCGCAGAATTCATTCCATTTGACAAAATGTATGTGGAAATCTCCGAGTTCATCAAGTACGGGGTCATAATCGTTGTCATCGTTGTATTGCTCGGATTGCTAGTTATTTGGGGTGTTTCTGTTCTCATGACGTTTTTGGGTTATTACGGATTTACAGTGGAGCTAGATAAAGAAGATCTAGTGATTTCTCGCGGATTAATCGAAAAAAAGCGAGTGACAGTACCGCTCAACCGCGTGCAAAGCGTCCGTATTATTGAAAATCCGTTTAGACAGCTTTTTGGATATGCAAATGTCGTCATTGACAATGCGGGTGGGGGTCTTGGGGATAGTGCTCGCATAAATTTATTGCCGCTTGTCAAGAAAACTGACATAAATGGTCCATTAAAAGCAATATTTCCAGATTTAGTTGTAGAAGAACCGACTCGGAAAGTCCCGTCCCGCGGCAAACGTTATTATTACCGCATCGATTTTCTCTGGATGGCTCCTGTCATCGGCGCGCTGGCATACTTTTTCTTTCCGTATGGTTTATTTTCATTGCTGCTAATACCTGTTATCGTATTATGGGGGTTATTCCAACATCGCTCCGCAGCGTTCGAGACCTTTGGAAACCAACTGACAATGCGCTTTCGAGGAATTAGTCTGCAGACAGCTTATATGATGAAAAATCGCATACAGTCAATGGAAATCAAACAAAATTACTTCCATCGAAAAAAGAACGTCGCGATTGTATCAGCGCGCGTAAAATCAGGTATGGGTGTATTTAACGCACAAGTCAGCTATATAGAAGAAAAAGACGCAAACGAGATCCTTGATTGGTATGAACCATCAGTAGAGAAGAAAGTTGAGTCAAACTTAATTGTTGACGACATCCTAGAATGAAAAAAAGCCTAAGGAAATTCTCCTTAGGCTGCATTCTATCGCTTATTATTTTTCCAACTCAAAATTCTTTTCGGATTAAAGTAACTCAAACCGATAAGAAATCCGACAACAAGTCCAGCGATATGAGCAGTTGCGTTTATGTTAGGACCAATGAACGTCATAATAACGCTAATAACGATAATTGGTAAAATGATTTGGCGAAGTTGCGGCATTGCGTGTTTTGTATAATAAACAAGCGCACCGAATGCGCCGAACATACCGAAAATGGCACCACTTGCACCTAAATGCGCGTATCCGAGATCTTGGAAAAAGTATGTCGCTACGTTTGCAAAGATACCGGAAAGCATATATAGCGTTATGAAACGCATTTTACCAGTTAATTTTTCAAGTTCGGGACCAAATACAAATAAACAAAACATATTAAAAAGAATGTGCATAAATCCGCCATGCAAAAACATGGGCGTAACAAAACGCCACCATTCGCCGTCAGCAATTAGATAGTTTATACCTATCCCGCTTGTTTGAACGATGACACCTATGCCAGGCAGTAACGTAATTAGGAAAAGACTTATATTTATAAACAGGAAAATCGTTACTATTGGATAAAATCGAATGTATTCGGAAAAGCTTTCTGTACGAGTAAACATTTTTTCACCTCAATCTACTCATCATTATACATATTTTCATCTCGAAAAGGGAAGGGGGGAGGTTCATGATTTCAGGAATCGGTTTAGATATCGTTGAACTAGACCGAATTGCAAAGCTAGAAGAAAAATCCGATAAGTTTGTGGCTAGAATATTGACGAGTTCAGAAACCGATATTTATCGGTCATTGACTGGACACCGTCGAACTGAATTTTTAGCAGGTCGGTTTGCAGGAAAAGAAGCTTTTGCAAAAGCGCGTGGAACAGGAATTGGTGAAGGGTGCAACTTCACGGACATTGAAATAATCCCTGAATCCAGCGGGAAACCGCGTCTTTATTTCCAAGGTTCATTAGTTTCTGGTTTTATTTCAATAACGCATACAAAGAATATTGCAGCTGCTCAAGTAATCCTAGAAGCATAATCACGAATCCTTCCTCATAAGATGTCATACCCGATTGAATTGAGAAAGGATGAAAGATATGCGTAGCCGGATATTTTCTCTTTTGTTAGTTGTTGTAGTCGCAATTGTCCTCGTAGCATGTGGGACGCCATCGAAAGAAAATGTAACGAAGAAGCTCAGTGACAAATGGAATGACTCGAAAGGGTATGAGTTGCAAGCAACGATGGAAATTAAGACTGGATCAGAACCGAGGTTGTATGACGTGGATGTCTGGCATACGAAACCCGATTTCTATCGTGTACATGTAACGCAAAACGGTAAAGAAGAATCCCAAATGATTGTCCGCAATGAAGATGGCGTTTTCGTTGTCACCCCGTCTTTGGGGAAAACGTATAAGTTTCAAAGTGATTGGCCAGCACAAAACAGTCAAGCATACTTAATCGGCGCTTTATCAGAAGACATTAAAGCTGATAAAAATGCGACGATGACTGAAGAGGATGATGCATTCGTCTTTGAAACCGAAACAAGAAACAATCACAGAAAAGTTCTGCCGTCCCAAAAAATTTACATTAACAAAAAAACTTGGTTGCCGATTTACGTCTCTGTTTTAGATGAAAACAAGGAAGAGCAAATAAGAATTACATTTAACAAAATCACATTGGGTACAGCAAGAGATGCAAAGGAATACGCGGTTGAGTTAAATAACGAAGAGTCTAAGCCAGCCGAGGATGAAGCGGATGACGAAGCTGCCAAGGAGGATGGGTTTGAAACATATTATCCTACTGTCAATTGGCAAGGGGTCACGCTTGAAATTGAAGAAGCTATAAAGACTGAGAATGGCACTCGTTCATTTATGACATTTGGCGGCGAAAAAGAATTTACGATTGTTCAAGAGCGTGTGCAACGACCTGAACATAAATTGCCTGTTTCCATAGAAGGGGATCCGGTAGATCTAGGTTTTGCTGTTGCAGCCATTACAGATAAATCGATTCGTTGGGAAAGTGACGGTATTTCGTTTTTCATTGCATCGGAGACGTTGACAAAAGATGAATTGATCGATGTTGCCTTATCCATGTCAGTTGATGAGATGAAATAAGTTGTTGACGAAGAAGCGGTGGAGATTGATAATAGATAGAACTACACCGTAAACGAGGTCAAAGATATGCCAAATAGGATGTTGTTTCGACCAACAAAAGCAATGATCAACTTAGACGCAATAAAAGACAATGTAAAGGCTTTAAACAACTATTTAGGTGATAAGACATCCATTATTGCGGTTGTTAAAGCGGATGGATATGGCCATGGCGATGTTGAAACTGCACGTGCGGCAATAGAAGCTGGAGCGAAAATGGTTTCAGTTGCAACGCCGGAAGAAGCGGTGAAGCTTCGTGAATTCGGGATAAGCGAAGATATTCTCGTCATGGGCCCATCCCCCGTTGGCTTTGCTGAAACAGCAAAGGATTTAAGTATTACGGTTGCTGTATCAGGGGTAGAGTGGTTAGAAGAAGTTTGTTTAACAAAAGAATTTGACCATGCTTTAAAAGTGCACGTGAAGATTGACTCGGGTATGGGTCGCTATGGGGTTAGAGATGCTGAGTCCTTAAACGCAATTATAAACTTCGCGAAAAAGTCTAAGCAAGTGATAGTGGATGGCGTTTTTACACATTATTCATGTGCAGACATGGATCAATGCAAGACAACGGATGAACAATATGAACGTTTTATGGAGTTAGTCGAATTATTTCCAGAAAAGCCTCGTCTGGTTCATGCATCGAATAGTGCTGCTGCTCTGCTTTATCCAGACTATAGACTCGATGCAGTTCGCTTTGGCATTGGGTTGTATGGGATAGCTCCATCCGAATTTGTACAGCAAAAGTTGCCCTTTTCACTCAAACGAGCTCTATCGCTTGAAACTGAATTAGCGCATGTGAAACGGTTAGAAAAAGGCGGTTCAGTCAGTTACGGGGCAACGTATCAGTCGTTGGAAGATGAGTGGATCGGCACATTGCCGATTGGTTATGCAGATGGATTGCGTAGAGGGCTCCGTGGCCAAGAAGTGTTAATCGGCGGTATGCGAGTCCCGATAGTAGGAACGATTTGCATGGATCAGTGCATGGTAAAGCTTCCTGGAGAAATGCCAGTAGGCGAAAAAGTTGTTTTACTTGGTAAGCAAGGGAATGAGGAAATCAACATGGAAGAGTGGGCGGAACGATTAGACACAATTCCATATGAAATAGCGGTTTCCTTATCCAAAAGAATTCCTAGAGTGTATGGTTAAGTTCTTTTCCACGCTAGCAAGTGCCTAATTTCGACAAAAAACCACGAAACATAAAGATTCCTGTCAATCTATTTGTATCTATGTCTTCTCAATGTCGACAAATGATGCTATGATGAATTGGTAGGTAAACTATTGAACGGTTTTGTTGGAGGTGCTGACATTGCGTGCAAAAAAGAACATGAGAGAAGTCATTGTTAAGATTCCGAAACGAATGTTGAATGAAAATGAACATACGGTCGTCCATCGGGAGCCGGAGCGTAGTGGTTTTGTTTATATTTCGACAAAAAGATATGAATCAGATTACGAACCGGATACGATTCGCGAAGCGATGATAAAGGGTTATGTCGAAATGTCGCAAATCAACTTGAAAATTGCCAAGGAATGCTTGCATGTGGAGTTTGAAGCCCAGCATACGATGGAACGTCTCGTTAGCGGAGGATGAGAAGTTGGCAATAAAACGTGGAGACGTCTTTTTTGCAGATCTGTCGCCAGTCGTTGGTTCTGAACAGGGTGGAACAAGGCCTGTTCTGGTAATTCAAAACGATATTGGAAACCGATTTAGTCCGACAGTTATCATAGCGGCTATTACAGCGCAAATTCAAAAAGCAAAATTGCCGACACATGTTGAAATCGATGCGGAACGCTATAATTTCGAGCGGGATTCAGTTATCCTGCTCGAACAAGTCCGTACAATCGACAAGTCGAGGCTAACCGATAGAATCACACATCTAGATGAATTTTTGATGGAACAGGTCGATGAAGCACTAGAAGTGAGTTTCGGCCTCGTCAAATTCTAACAATACATATAGTAAACAAGAACATCACAGAAGCTTTATCTGTGGTGTTTTTTTCAATTGATCCACTAAAAGAGTGTGTTTTTAATATATATTCGTTACAATAGAGGGAACTATCGTATTTAAGAAATAAGAGGGAGGAGCAAGAACCGAACATGAATAAAAAAATGGCAAAATGCATTCACGAAAATTTAGACAGTATTCTTGAAAGATGGGAGTATCGCATGAAAGATGTTGAGGAAGAACGCTTCTTTCATTTTATGCCGGACGAGCTAATTGACAAGACAAGCAGAGAATTTGCGGAATTAATGACATCCAATTTACAATATTCCGAAGCTATTAATCCTGAGAAATTAGCAGATTTCACGGAAAAAGTTGTTCGTTTTGGTTGGTCAATAAAATTTGTCAATAAATCCATAGAGAACTTTTCAGATATTACCTTTGAGATAATGGAAGAAGAGGGGGTCATCGATCAGTCGAACGTTAGGGAGTATATGAAAACTTTCAGCAAATGGATATCTCCTCATCGTAATAGTATCATTGATGCGTATGCCGTTGAGTGGGAACGTACTGTGAAGCTTCAACGAATTGCACTGCAAGAACTATCAGCATCACTAATCCCGGTTTTCGAAAAAATATCGGTTATGCCGTTGGTCGGTACGATCGATACTGAGCGTGCAAAGCTAATCATGGAAAACATTCTAGATGGCGTAGTGAAACAACGCGCCGAAGTTGTATTACTAGACATAACAGGAGTTCCTGTTGTTGATACAATGGTTGCTCATCATATAATACAGGCCGCAGATGCCGTCCGACTAATTGGAGCTAAATGTATGCTCGTCGGGATTCGACCGGAAATAGCTCAAACAATTGTCGCTCTAGGAATTGAATTAAAAGATTTCACAACTACAAGCACTTTGCAACGTGGAATGCAGGAGGCGCTCAAACTCACGAATCGCAAAATAGTGGAGGTAGAAAATTAATGAATATGCGAATACCGATTTTAAAACTAGGCGACATTTTAATCGTATCCATTCAATGGGAACTAGACGATCAGAATGCGATTCAATTTCAAGAAGATTTGCTGAATAGATTGCACTCGAAAAATGCGCGCGGCGTCTTGATAGATTTAACTCCGATTGATTTTATTGATTCGTTCATCGCGAAAGTCCTGGGTGATGTGATTAACATGTCTAGCCTAATGGGAGCGAAAGTAGTAATTACCGGAATCCAACCTGCAGTAGCAATAACACTCATAGAGCTTGGAATACGTTTGGAAAACGTCATGACAGCGTTAGATTTGGAAAACGGACTGGATAAACTTCAAATAGAATTGGAGGCCTAACTATGGAGTGCCGATCTTCTGTGGACATTTTTACAGAATGGGACATTGTCGCTGCCCGTCAGCTTGGTCGGAACGAAGCAAAAAGCATCGGTTTTGGTACCGTTGACCAAGCTCGTATCACGACAGCGATAAGCGAACTGGCCCGTAATATCTATTTATATGCAGGAAAAGGTAATATCAAAATTGAACGAACCTATGACAATAACCAATATGGAATTACGATTATTGCGTCCGATGAAGGACCCGGTATCGCCGATGTTCGAAAAGTAATGAATGATGGGTATTCGACTTCGGGGGGATTGGGCGCAGGAATGCCAGGAGTCCGACGACTTATGGATGAATTTAATGTACAGTCCGAACAAGGTGTAGGAACGACAATAACTGCGGTGAAATGGCTCCGTTGAGGGGGTGAGGGCAAATGCCAAAAGAGGTAGAAAAACAGTATAAAGCATTAGTGAATCGATATATCAATACGAAAAGTGAAAATGATTTATATGCGGGTCAGAAGTTTAGCAGACGATTTATCGAAAAAGAAATATCGCCAGAAGAAGTAATCGGAATTCATAAATCAGCGTTAATGGAGTTGTTTCCAGATGCCCCTGAAGACTTTTGGCATTCTTTTGATTTCCTCATTGAAATGATGATTCATTATGGGCTTGCACTACAAGAGCATCAAAGTCTCATCCGAAAACAAGAGGAACTTGAATTGGAAATGAAGATTGCGGAAAAAGTTCAAAATACATTGCTGAAAACTAGGGTGCCGACATTTAGCGATCTGGATATAGGCTTTTTGACTGTGCCTGCTAAGCAAATGAGCGGCGACTATATTTACTTTCTCAGCGATGATTCGAACTACGCAAGTGTTGCCGTTGCCGATGTCATTGGAAAAGGAATTCCCGCTGCACTCTGCATGTCCATGATTAAATTTGGTATGGATAATATGCAAAAACAAAATTCAAGTCCCCATGTTGTTCTTGATGTTGTTAATCGAATTGTAGAAGAAAGCGTCGATGATTCGATGTTTATTTCAATGTTCTACGGAAAATATGAAGTCGATGGCTCGGTATTTTCCTATGCATCTGCGGGTCACGAACCTGTACTGTTATATAAAGCGGCTTCAAATACTTTTATCGAACTTGATGCTAAAGGTTTATTACTGGGAGTTCAGCCAAATGCGACTTATGAAGAGCGAAGTGTTGTATTAGATGAAGGCGACTTTATTGCGATGATGACCGATGGAGTAACTGAAACAAGAACTGAAGATGGATTTATTGACGATGAAATTATTAAAGAGATTTTGACAACTGTTAAAGATGAATCAGCCCAAAAAATTGCGGATACCGTATACCAACAACTTGGTGAAATGCAGAACTTTCATCTACATGACGACTTTTCTATCGTGATTTTTAAAAAAGGTTATAAAAACTAGTTTAAGTTATTTAGAGGCAGGGTATAGAACCTTTAGCTTTAAAAAAACAATAGAAATTCGGGGGGTTGGAAATGAACTTATCAGTAGAATTGTCAAAGGAAGATAGTGTTCAACGTTTTCATATTGCAGGTGAAATCGATGCGTTTACAGCTCCGGTATTAAAAGATAAACTAGCAGAAGTTCAAGATGTACCGGGCTTACAAGCTGAATTAAATCTAACAGATGTAACTTATATAGATAGTACTGGACTAGGTGTTTTTGTTGGATTTTATAAAACATTAAAAGCAAACGATGGATATATGAAAATTATTGGTGTAAATGATCGAGTTAAACGATTATTTGAAATTACTGGTCTTGATGAAATTATTGACATCGAGAAGGGAGTAGGTGAAAATCGCGATGCAACCCTATGACTATGTAGAAATTAGAGTACCGGCTAAAGCGCAGTATATCGGGATTGCCCGACTGACGATTTCCGGCCTCGCGAGCCGACTTGGATTTAACTACGACGAGATTGAAGACTTGAAAATAGCAACAAGTGAGGCTGTGACAAATGCAGTCCAACATGCGTACCAAGATAATGAAGGTGAAGTTGTAGTAGGTTGTGCTCTTTTTGAAGATAAAATTGAAATCATGATAGCCGACCACGGGGAAAGCTTTAATTATGAAGAAACGAAAAAGAATATCGGACCATACAACGAATCGGAGGAAGTCGAATTCCTTCGTGAGGGCGGACTAGGTCTTTATTTAATGGAAACCCTCATGGATGAAGTTAAAGTCCACCACGAGGAGGGTGTGACAGTCTTTATGACAAAATATCTTGGTGAAGAGCAGGTGGGTAAGGATGTCAAAACAGTCACCTCCTAAATCCGATACTAAAGATGAGGTTCTACAATGGATAAAGATATGTCAAGAAACGAACGATGAAGAAGCACAGACAAATTTAGTTCTTCATTATGAAAGGTTAGTGCAATCACTTGCACACAAATACTCGAATGGGAAATCCTATCATGAGGATTTAGTGCAAGTTGGAATGCTAGGTTTATTAGGTGCGATTCGTCGGTATGACCCTGATTTCGGCCGTAGCTTTGAAGCATTTGCTGTTCCGACGATTATTGGAGAAATCAAAAGATTTATGCGCGATAAGACTTGGGCAATTCATGTACCTAGGCGCATTAAGGAACTGGGACCTAAAATAAGGGCGACTGTCGAAAAGTTGACGACTGAACTACAACGCTCCCCTCAAATTCATGAAATTGCGGAGTATCTAGATATTGATGAAGATGATGTTTTGGAAGCGATGGAAATGGGAAGAAGTTACCAGGCTCTATCGATGGATCATACGTTAGATGCCGATTCGGAAGGCGGTACAGTAACGCTATTTGATCTTATTGGTTCTACTGACGAAGGGTACGAAGCAACCGATCAACGGATGCTAGTTTTAGATGCGCTCGTCGTACTTTCGGAACGGGAGAAGCAAATTATTCAATATACATATATTGATCAGCTTAGCCAAAAAGAAGCCGGGGAACTACTTGGTATTTCACAGATGCATGTTTCAAGACTCCAACGAAAAGCGATTAAAAAATTACAAGAAGCTATATCAGCATCTACTACTGGTGGGGTGTCTTAGTGGAGACAGTTGTCAATGAACATGTCGAAATAAATATATATCATAGAGCAAAGTCAGGGAATAGAGAATCCGGGGATACGTATTTTGTTCATTCAACAGAAGATTATTTCATTTGTGCGATTGCCGACGGACTTGGCAGCGGGCCAATTGCGCGTCAATCAGCGGAAATAATTCCGAATGTCATTAAAAAGCATCATGATGAATCACTCGATGAACTGCTTAGCCGATGTAATGAGTATATGATTCAAAAACGCGGCGCTGCTGTTGCAATCGTAAAGATTGATTACAAAAGCATGATGATCCAATATAGTTGTGTAGGAAACGTCAGATTTTATATGCTGCAAGATGGGAAGAAGATGATTTATCCACTCCCAGTAATGGGGTATTTATCAGGGAAGCCCCAGAAATTGAATACTCAAGAATATGACTACCATATAGGGGACATCTTTTTTCTCCATTCTGATGGAATTCAATTGCCAAGTCCAAAGGCCTTATTGAAACAAACGAAATGCCTTGCTCAACTTAGTCAAAGCGTTATAGAAACGATAAATCATGAAGACGATGCAACATTCATAGCGGGAAGCCTGCTTCATTAAACGGAAGCAGGCTTTTTTGTGTTAAAATAGAGGACATGATGAAAGGTGGGAAATGTATTGAAGCATATTTTAAAACTGACTGCAGCACGGGCATCTGTCCCAGTTGGTCAAACTGAAAAAGTAATTGCATTATTGGAAGAGGGAAATACAGTTCCCTTTATTGCCAGGTACCGTAAAGAAGCAACTGGCTCATTGGACGAAGTGCAAATTAAAGCGATTGAAGATTCTTATGGATACGTAAAAAGTTTAGAACAAAGAAAAGAAGAAGTGTTACGAATAATTGAGGAACAGGGCAAGCTCGACGAAGAATTGAAAAAGAAAATTGAGGGTGCGACTGTCCTTCAACGAGTCGAGGATTTATATAGACCTTATATGCAAAAGAGAAGAACGCGTGCCGCAATGGCGAAAGAAAAAGGTCTCGAACCTCTTGCTGAATTACTATTGAAACTATCTGAAACAGATCCGAACGAGCTTGCGGAAAAATTCATTAATGCAGAAAAAGAAGTAGAAACCATTGAAGATGCGTTAGCTGGTGCTAGTGACATAATAGCCGAAAACATTGCCGATGACGCTGCCATAAGAGAAACGATACGAAAAATCTCTTGGTCCGATGCTTCAATAGTATCTACAGTACGAAAAGACGCAGAAGATCAACGTAAAGTTTTTGGAAACTACTATGACTATAATGAACCGTTAAAACGAATTGTACCTCATCGCACGCTTGCGCTTAATCGCGGTGAAAAAGAGGGAGTTCTACGGTTATCAGTATCCTTTCCAGAGGAACGAATTATCGGTGTTATGACCCGAGAATTTATTAACAAACCGCATTCTCCTTCTGCAACACAGGTGGAGGAAGCTATTCAAGACTCGTTTAAACGATTAATTGCACCTTCGATAGAACGTGAAATTCGGTCAACACTTACAGAAAAAGCGGAAGAGCAAGCGATTCATGTGTTTTCTGAGAACCTGAAAAGCCTGTTGCTACAACCGCCTTTAAAGGGGAATTTCGTACTTGGAGTAGACCCTGCTTTTCGTTCTGGTTGTAAACTTGCTGTTGTAGATGAAACGGGAAAACTACTTGATGTCTCAGTTATTTTTCCGCATCCGCCAAAGCCGGAAAAAGAAAAATCAAAACGCGAGATTATTAATATTTTGGAGAAATACCCAATTTCGATTATAGCAATCGGAAATGGAACCGCATCCCGTGAAACAGAAATGTTCATCGCGGATTGCTTGAAAGAAGGACGAGCTGGCGTTTCGTACGTTATTGTAAATGAAGCCGGAGCAAGTGTGTATTCGGCGTCTGAACAAGCGAGAGAAGAGTTTCCTGACCTCCAAGTCGAAGAACGAAGCGCAGTTTCAATTGCTCGGAGACTGCAAGATCCATTGTCCGAGCTCGTTAAAATTGATCCGGGTTCTGTAGGCGTGGGTCAATACCAGCATGACGTAGCGAAAAGAAAGTTGTCTGAGTCCCTTACTTTCGTAGTTGAAACTGCAGTGAACCGGGTTGGCGTTAACGTTAATACAGCATCTTCTTCACTGCTTCAATATGTAGCGGGCCTTTCAAAAACCGTCGCGGAAAACATCGTTAAGTCAAGAGAAGAGAATGGTCTCTATATGAAAAGAAGTGAATTGAAAAAAGTTCCTCGTTTAGGCGCAAAAACATATGAGCAAGCAATTGGCTTCTTGCGTGTGCCGGAGGCGAAAGATCCATTCGATTCAACCGGTATTCACCCGGAAAGTTATAAGACAGCAGAACTCATTTTAGAAAAAGCGCAAGTAAAGAAAGAATCCTTAGGCAAAAAAGAAACTGCCGAAGCACTATCCCGATTAAACATAAAGGATTTGGCGATCGAGCTCGATGTTGGTGAAGTTACTTTGAAAGATATTATCGAAACCTTGCAAAGGCCAAATAGAGATCCGCGTGACGATTATCCACAACCACTATTGAAAGCGGACATTCTTGATGCAAAAGATCTTTACGAAGGACTAGAAATGCAAGGAACCGTGAGAAACGTAGTTGACTTCGGTGCCTTTGTTGACATTGGCGTCACTGAGGACGGGCTCGTTCATATTTCCAAAATGAAAAAAGGTTTTGTAAAACATCCATTAGATGTGGTCGCGTCAGGTGATATAGTGACTGTATGGGTAGATGCAGTGGATCGTGAAAAAGGAAGAATTGCTTTAACGATGATTCCACCGAAAAAAACTGAAAAATAAATGGGGGGATTGCGATGACGAATGATGAACTACAGGCACTTGTCAAGACCGTTTCTATAAACGTCTTTAAAAAGCCTTTCCTTCATCAAGCAGAGCATAATCCGCGGTTACGAACAACAGGCGGGCGTTATATGCTTGCTAATCATACAATTGAAATTAACCCATTAGTATTAAAAGTTCATGGGATGGATGAACTGATAGGTGTAATCAAACATGAACTTTGTCATTATCATCTGCATCTAGAAGGAAAGGGATACAAACATCGAGACAAAGATTTTAGGGAATCATTAAAAGATACATCCTCCCCAAGATTTTGCAAACCGTTAGGTGCGGAAAATAAGAAATCGACTTCCTTCTATATATACGAATGTGAATCATGTGAATTGAAGTATAAACGTAAAAGAAGAATAAACGTTCAAAAATATCGATGCGGAAAATGTGCCGGAGAGATCTCGATGCAGACCAATAAGTAAATAGAAAACAGTTAGACCGCGTTAAAACGCGGTCTAACTGTTAATTTAAAAGAAAATCAAAAAGAGGGTTGACGAAAGCTAACTACCTGTCTATAATAATAAAGGTCGGCTTAAGAAAACAACATATTGTAAGTAATTTATTAGCCGTTATTTTTATATCTATTAAACTGAGGCCCCTTGGTCAAGCGGTTAAGACACCGCCCTTTCACGGCGGTATCACGGGTTCGAATCCCGTAGGGGTCATTAGAGAATTTTGAAAGTGCGCTTCGCTTTCAAAATTCTAATTACTTATCAAAACGAAGTTTTGATATTGAGGCAATTTTTCAGGCGCTTATGAAAAATGTAATTGCCGGAAAAACTCTTCAATCGCGTACTTGATGTTGATATGAGACTGAACGCACTTTACAAACGTGAACTTCTACATTTGAAAAAAATATAGTATAGAAATGAATTAAGATACCACAATAGAATTGTTGATGTTTAATTATAAAAGCATTGGGGTATAGCCAAGCGGTAAGGCAACGGACTTTGACTCCGTTATTCGTTGGTTCGAATCCAGCTACCCCAGCCAATTTATTTAGATGTAAAACAAATGCGTTCCGAGTTGAACTTGCCTATTTATATAATCGAGAGCCATTAGCTCAGTTGGTAGAGCATCTGACTTTTAATCAGAGGGTCACAGGTTCGAATCCTGTATGGCTCATTACACTTGTTATAAAAAAGTGTTGACAAACTTCTAAAATACTATATAATAAAGATTGTCGCTAAAATAATGCGGTAGTGGCGGAACGGCAGACGCGCTAGGTTGAGGGCCTAGTAGGGGTTAACCCTGTGGAGGTTCAAATCCTCTTTACCGCACCAAATATAAGGGAACTTATTATTTCCTTGCTGTCAATTCTAACAGGGCGCCCGTAGCTCAATTGGATAGAGCGTCTGACTACGGATCAGAAGGTTGTGGATTCGAATTCTTCCGGGCGCGTTAACTTATAATGCGAGTGTAGTTTAATGGCAAAACCTCAGCCTTCCAAGCTGATGATGAGGGTTCGATTCCCTTCACTCGCTCCAAATTTTATTAACACAATATAAACTTCGAAAATACTTGTTGACATTGTGATTTGTAAATGTTATACTAGAATAGTTGCTGTCAGAGAGACGGCGGCGCAGAAGTGAATGTGCAAGTTAAGTTTTTACTTATATAATGAACCTTGAAAACTGAACAGCAAAACGTCAAGATATAACGTTTCGTAAATTCGAAACAAAAACGAATCTTCGGATTCGAAGTCAGCAAATGAAATTTGAGCTATTCAAGTTTCTCTATTATGGAGAGTTTGATCCTGGCTCAGGACGAACGCTGGCGGCATGCCTAATACATGCAAGTCGAGCGAACATTTATTGAAGCTTGCTTCTTTAAATGTTAGCGGCGGATGGGTGAGT